>DVEG01000009.1 GCA_015295835.1 Oscillatoriaceae cyanobacterium M7585_C2015_266 | reverse complement strand
CAGGCAACGACTTAACCGGCGGCACAGGCAACGACTTAACCGGCGGCACAGGCAACGACTTAACCGGCGGCACAGGCAACGACTTAACCGGCGGCACAGGCAACGACTTAACCGGCGGCGTTACTGAGCCTATGCCCGAATTCCCCTGGCCAAGCCCAACCCCCTCTCCTGTTCAACAGCCTCCCGCAGCTGAGCTCACCCCGACTCCATTCTTTAACCTCGGGTTTATTGTCAGCGTCAAAACTTACTTAGAAAAACTAAAAGTCCAATTCCCCAACATTGATTTTAGCAATCTCAAGGGGATTACACCCCAGCAGCTTGAGGAAATCAAAAATTTCGTTATCAAAGCTAAAATCAATCCGGCTCCGTTTATTGACGTCAATGACATCAGCGTCAAACTTAAGGATGTCAAAATTAAAGCTAAACTACTCGCAACCGGAAAATATACCGAAGCTCAGCTCGCTAATCTCAGTGGTGAAGCTGCCGCAACGGCGCTACTAGAAGTCGGCGAAAGTCCAAGCAAGTTTGTCAACTTTAAGTTCATTCTCAAAAATCCGAAATTAGCAAGCTTAGTCGCTAAGTTCACAGTTAATGGCCAAATAGACTATAAGGGACTTTTTGAGTACGTCACGGTTGGCGAAGGTGCAACACAGGGCTTAGAACTATCTCCATTCTTTAGCCCGAAAGCTTTCAAGGCTAAGTACCTGAAAGAATTGTCTAAGTATGTCGTCGAAAAATTCGGCGCCAGTGAAGAAAAAATCAAAGATGCCGCCACTTTCACGAACGAGCAAATTCTGGCGGCTGCCCAGCTTGAAAAAGCGGCTGACATCAATGTCAAGTATGGTTTGTACAAATACTCGATTCAAATTGCCAAGTTCTTTAAAGACGAACTTGGTCTAACAGACAGCGAAATTGTCCCAGCCAACAGCGCGACTATTAAGGTAAAAATAGAAAACGCGATCGCCTCTGGCAAGCTGGACATCAAGAAAATCGAATCTTACCTGCTTTTACGAGCATCAGATCAAGAATTCAGTCTGTCTGAAATTAACTACAAGGCGCTGCTAAAAGACGAAACAATCAAAGTAAAATTGAAGCTTCACTTCTTCGGCAGCGAAACCGTTGACGACGCTGAACTCGAAAAAATCAGCGAAGTAAAAATTAAGGGATTCCTCAAAGAAAAAGCCTTTAAGCTCAAACTCGACTTGACGAAATTTGTTGATGTCAACTTCTATAAAGAAACCTTCAAAGTACAGCTGAAGAATGCCTTTGGCTTAGCCGATGAAGCAGCCGTAGCTACCCTAGATGCTAATAAGATAGCCCGCTTCATCCTAGACAAAGACTATTTCTACGTTGACACTGACTACTATGTCAAGAAATACGGGTTAGAGCAGGCTGAAGGTGGTAAACTCGTCAAGGATCTCGACGATGAAGAGCTGCGTTTTCATATCTTCGGCAAAGGATGGAAAGCAAATGCCAAGTTGTCGCCATTCAAGATAAAGGAATATGTCGCTAACGCTGCTAACAAAGCTGCTCTGTTAGAAGCTTACGGCGTCACCAATATTGAAGAGCTGAGCGAAGGGCAAATCGTAGCCTTTATCAAAGGTAAAGGCTTGAAGAAAGGATTGAAGATAGATGCCTTCCTCGATGCAACTGCGATCGAAGATTTGAAAACTACCTACAAAGCTGAAATCGCCAGCTACTTCGGCATAGATGTAACAGCAGTTGCTAACCTCAGCGCTAATCTGGTGTTTGACTTCAAGTATGGCGGCTTCTCCAAATTCGTAGATTACGATTATGTGCGCTTCATAGCCACTAAAGAAAATCTGAAAACAGCAGCAGGAGTTGCAGTTGCAACTTTGAGCAATATCGACTTGCTCAAGTATATCTACGAAGAGTTCTCGGCTAAACCAGATTTCTTCAAGAAACTGTCAGCGATCGACATTGAAGGATTCCTCTCAGTTGAGAAAAATGTCAAGGCACTGAAGGAATACTTCGGAGTCGAAGATGTCGAAAAAATCGAGTTCGAAGAAATCCGCAAGTTTATCTGCGGTGAAGCCGTAGAAAAAGGTCTGGATATCAAGAGCTTTATTGATCTCGATTACGTCATAAAAACCTATTGGTTGGCGCTCGCCTCTGACGAAAAAGTGTTGTCTAAGTGGCTGACTAGCCTACCTAAAGAAATTGACGTAGCCTACATTCGCTATCAAATCCAAAACTGGATTGGTGACGGCACTCTGACGCTGCAAAAACTGATTGACAGCAAACTTATTGAAGCTGGCACTACTATAGATAAGCTCAGTGATGCAGAAATTGTTAAGCTCAGCTTCAGCGAAGAGTTCAAGAAGCTCTTGGGTAGTACAACGCTGCAATTATCAGGAGATAGTGATGTCACCTACCTGCGTAAGACTTTTGCCGCAGCGATCGCCAGCGAATTCGGTCTACATCCAGAATATATTGTAGTGAAAGACGAGAAAATTACTGATTTGTTTGCTGGCAAATTCGCAGATCTTGACGTAGCCTACATTCGCTATCAAATTGCAGCCTTAGTTGCAACTGGAAAGGTGACGTTGCAAGAAGTGAACGGCTACTTGGGTAGCAACATCACAAATATTTCACAACTCACCGACAAGCAAGTAATCGACTTGGCATTCAAGGCTGAGTTCAAGACGAAGCTGGGCAAAGAAAATGCCATCAAACTATCGCCTTTCGATTACAAAGGGTACGCACTCGCCAACGAAAAAGCAATCAAGGCGGCGCTAGAGATTACGGATGTAAACCTCCTAACTAATGATCAGATCAAACAGTTTGCCTTTACCATAGGCTTGAAACAAGGGATCTCTCTGAAGAGTTTATTAGACTTTGATTACATCAGCAAAGTGTACTCCGGAGCGATCGCCTGGTGGCTGAAAACTGACACCAACAGCCAGCTAGTGCTTGACTGGTTTACTAAAGAATTCTCTAAGCTCGACGTTAAATTTGTCGGCTATCAAATAGACAAGTGGATTGACGAAGGTAAACTCACCAAAGCAGAAGTAGCTGGCTTCTTGAAGGGAGTCGATGCTGCCACGTTCGACATAACCAAGCTCAGCGAACTGCAAATTCTACAACTAGCCTTCAATGCTGAATTCGAGAATTTGCTAAAAGCCAAGGGCATCTTAGCAGCAGACGCAGAACTACAACTATCAGCAATCGATATTGACGCCTACATCGAAGAAAACGCCCTCAAATTGGCTGACTTCTATATGAATGAAGTCGATGTCAATAAAGAGGATGACGACGATAATGACGACGATGATGACGGCAGCACTGACAGTAACAAAGATGATGATGACAATGACAGTGCTAAAACCGACGTCGTAACTGACGACAAAAAGATCGAGTTTGCCAAGAAACTCACCTATCAACAAGTCATCGATTACATGTTCGATGAAGGCTGGGTGAAAGAAGGCATTGATCCGACTAAATATGTCAATGTCGAATACCTGCGGAATGAATACGCTGCTAAAATTGCCACCGACTTCAAGATTGACATTAAGATTGTCAAGGATAAAGCCCAATTCACCGACGCGCTTATCCTTGACTGGAAGTTTGGCGGCTTGTCTAAGTATATCGACAAGAAATACTTAGAGAAAGTCAAGGGCATCACTGCTGATGCAGATTGGAAGATTGTAAAACTGGCTTACGAGAAAGGTTTGAAAGCAGCGGATGTATCACCGTTCGACATTAAAGGCTATACCAAGAAATACCTGAAGGAATTAGCCAAAGAGTTGAAACTGCCTTTCGGTCAGCTTAAGAAGCTGGATAAGGAAGAAATCGACGCCATCAAAGAGTTTGCCCTCGATGATGAGAAAGGATTGAAGCTACTTAAGGATGCTGGCAAACTAGATGTGTTCTTCAAAGTCGATTACTTCCGTAATCAAAAAGCTGCTGAAATTGCGTTTAACTATAATGTTGAAAACGCTTTCAGTGCTAAAGCGACTCAAAAGTATATCACAGGCGAAGCTTACAAAGAAGGCTTGGAAGCTTCGTTAGTGATTGACAAAGAGTGGTACAAAACCAAGTACGCTGCGGATATTGAAGCCAACAAAGCAACCATTGACGTTAATGGAAATGGTAAGATTGAGGATGGCGAGCTAGTTGATTACATTACGGGGGAAGGCTTAGAAAAAGGCAATAATCCCTCGAAGGCGATTGATTTCGCAACTTATCGCGCTGAGGGCTCTGCATCAGCTAAAGATCTGCTCACTGCCTACGGTGCTACCAGTATCAAGGAGATTAGTTATTCTCAAACACTGGCTCACATGTTGACAGTGGGTGTAGAAAAAGGCTATGTGCTGTCTCCCAATCTAGTTGATTTGCAAACTTATAAAGCCCAATACGGCGCAGAAATTGCCAAACAATTTAATGTGGCAGATGTTGCTAGTTTGACAAATGAGCAAGTCTTCCAATTCCAGATGACGACGGGTTTAGAAATAGGTATTAACCCATACGTCGTCTAGGGTGTTGAATTGGCTGAGAGTGAAAGGTAAAAATAATATTTTGTACTTTGATTTTTACCTTTTACTTCCCGCGGTACTCGTGTCGTAGAAATTGTCGATAAAACCAGCCACCCTTGGCAGCGGGTGGCTGTTTTTTTGGGGCTATTCTGGAAGAAAATGGCGGAAAATGACAATCAATGAATGCAATGAATGCGATCGCCTAGGGGAAGGGTGGTGTCACGACAGCACGTGTTTGCCCTATTCTGATCTCACCCTAGCTGCAATGGGGACGTGGAGGCTGGGCTATCCTAGCCATCAGAATCAAACAGTACGGCTTGTCAAAAAAAGAGCGTATCTAAGCTATCCTGATCCCACAGTTAGACTCAAACGAAGAAATTGCCCAAATGATCGCCCCAGTACGTTCCCATCAAAAAGCTAAAGCTCTAAAACCTACCAGCCGCCGCCCTGCTAAAGAACTTTGCAGCGAATGCGGGCTGTGTGATACTTATTACGTCCATTATGTTAAGGAAGCTTGCGCCTTTATCAATCAGCAGATTGCTGAGTTGGAACAAGCAACCCACAAACGCAGCCGCAATTTGGATAATCCCGACGATTGGTATTTTGGCGTCTACCAAGACATGATGGCGGCGCGCAAGCAACAGCCCATCCCTGGCGCGCAGTGGACGGGAATTGTCAGTACGATCGCCTGTGAAATGCTCGCTCGCGGTTTAGTTGAAGGGGTTGTTTGTGTGCAAAATACTAAAGAAGATCGCTTTCAGCCGCAACCTGTGCTCGCCCGTACCAAAGAGGAGGTTCTGGCGGCTAAAGTTAATAAGCCAACTTTATCCCCCAATCTTTCGGTATTGGAGCAAGTAGAACGCTCCGGGATGAAACGCCTGTTAGTGATTGGCGTCGGCTGCCAAATCCAGGCACTACGGGCTGTGCAGTCAAAGCTGGGCTTGGAAAAACTTTACGTTTTGGGTACTCCCTGTGTGGATAATGTCACCCGCGCAGGTTTGCAAAAATTTTTGGAAACTACCAGCCGTTCCCCAGAAACGGTGGTGCATTATGAATTCATGCAGGATTTTCAAATCCATTTCAAGCATGAAGATGGCTCTGAGGAGAAGGTGCCTTTTTTTGGTCTTAATACGAAGGTTCTCAAAGATGTTTTTGCTCCTTCTTGTCTTAGCTGTTTTGATTATGTTAATTCTCTGGCGGATTTGGTAGTTGGCTATATGGGTGCACCGTTTGGCTGGCAGTGGATTGTGGTTCGCAATCAAATTGGTAAGGAAATGCTTGATTTGGTGCGGGAGCAGTTGGATATTCAACCTGTTATGTCAAAAGGCGATCGCCGCGCTGCAGTTCAACAGAGTATCCCTGCCTATGAAAAGGGTGTGACTCTGCCTATGTGGGCTGCCAAATTGATGGGTTTGGCGATCGAAAAAATAGGTCCGAAAGGTTTAGAATATGCTCGCTTTTCCATCGATTCTCACTTCACCCGCAATTATTTATATGTCAAACGACATTATCCAGAAAAGTTAGAATCCCACGTTCCAGAATATGCTAAACGGATTGTGGCGCAGTATAAATTGCCAGATTCCTAAAACAACAAAAAAATCTGCTCGTCTTGCACGAATCGTGAAGTAAAACGGGAAAAGGGAGAAGGAAAAAGGGTTAAATATAGTCCCCACTTCTCCCTTATCAATTATAAAAATTTTCATAGTTCAATTGTTTTTTTAAGCTTGCCGGCAAGCGCGGGTATTTTATTAATTTGTCTATTCTCCCTTAACTTACAATGAAACAGCAGCGACACTTGCCAGTGATCGGGTGGCGGGAGTGGATTTCCCTACCCGAACTGGGCATTGCAGAAGTCAAGGTAAAAATAGACACAGGTGCCCGTTCATCGGCTCTGCACGCCTTTGATATCGAACATTTCCGCCGCAACGGAAAACTAATGGTGCGTTTTAAAGTGCATCCCTACCAGAGGGATGTGAAAAGAACGGTAATCTCAGAAGCGGAGGTGATAGACGAACGCGGTGTTCGCAATTCGGGTGGATATAAAGAATTACGACCAGTAATTTTTACTTCTATTGAACTCCGGGGCGAGCGCTGGCCTATTGAACTGACTTTGACGAATCGAGATTTAATGCGATTCCGAATGTTGCTGGGGCGAGAAGCGGTGCGGGGACGTTTTTTAGTCGATGCTGGCCGCTCATATTTATGCAGTCAGAAACGTTCTAAAACATAGAAAAATTAAAATATGAAAATCGCCATATTATCCCGATCAGCTACACTGTATTCTACCCAGCGTCTGCAAGCTGCAGGGGTGGAGCGCGGTCACGAAGTTCATGTAATTGATTATTTGCGCTGTTACATGAATATTACCTCTCACAAGCCTTTGGTAATTTATCAGGGAAAACCGCTAGAAAAATTTGATGCGATCGTTCCCCGCATCGGGGCATCTAAAACTTTCTACGGAACGGCAGTTGTCAGGCAATTTGAAATGATGGGGGTATTCACTGCTAACAGTTCTCAGGCGATTTCGCGATCGCGTGATAAGTTGCGTTGTCTTCAGCTTCTAGCAAAAAAAGGCATTGGCTTGCCTGTTACGGGCTTTGCTCACTCTCCTAAAGATATCGAAAGTTTAATCGATATTGTCGGTGGTCCTCCCCTCGTCATTAAAGTGCTGGAAGGCACTCAAGGTATCGGTGTCGTTCTGGCAGAAAGTCATCAAGCTGCTAAGTCAGTTATGGAAGCTTTTCGCGGTATTGATGCCAATATTTTGGTACAAGAGTTTATTAAGGAAGCAGGGGGCATGGATATTCGCTGTTTCGTGGTGGGTGACAAGGTGGTGGCTGCGATGAAGCGGCAAGGAGCTGCGGGGGAATTTCGCTCTAATTTGCACCGGGGCGGAACTTCGGAAAAAATTAAGTTGACACCGGAGGAACGCTCTACAGCTGTCCGCGCTGCTAAAGCAATGGGGCTGAATGTGGCTGGGGTGGATATCCTCCGCTCTAATCACGGTCCTGTGGTGATCGAGGTGAATTCTTCACCTGGGCTTAAAGGTATTGAAGCCGCTACTCAGCAGGATGTGGCTGGGAAAATAATTGAGTTTTTGGAGAAAAATGCTGGTCTGGTGAAAAACGGCGATCGCTGTCAGTACTGAACTTCTACTCTTTTACCTTTTTATGTTTTTATCTTTGAAATCACATACTTGGCAATTTTTCTTTTTCCGTTTCTTCTCTTGCTTTCTGACAAGGCTTTGAACTTGAATATTCTCTTGACTTCAATTTCTCATAGATTTCTGGTACAAAGACCCAGTTTCTTCAAGAAACTGGGTTTTACTCTCTGTAGATAGTACCTACTCTAAAGATTATCACTGCTATTTTTTAGATTTATTGACTTGGCGATCGCCTGTCAAGCTGGAATCAAAAACAATCCTAACTCAGTCTTCTACTTAGAAGCCATCCTACAAATAGCACTTGTATGACCCAGCAGCGTTTTACAAAAATTTACATTTTTGGTTAAAAAATTGACAAAAAATTAAAAAAATATGCGTTCATCCTGAGAGCAGTTTTAAACAAACGTAAAAAAATAGGGAAAATATGGAAAAATATGAAACTTCAACAAGGAGAACTTTTGATTTCTGAGAATGGAAGGTATTACTTAGTAGTAGAGTGTAGCGAGGAGAGCGTTTCTTTAAAAAGGGTGAATGGCTATACCCTATTTTCCTGTCATCCAGGCTTTCTAGATAGATCATTTCGTCGAGTATCGGAACTAAAACAAAAACCGAGTACCTAATTTATTAACGCTAATCCGCAGGACCAATAGCTTCAATGGCAGCAGCAAGAGCGAGCGCAACATGAGTCCAGTGGGTTCCACCTTGGCAAAAGGCAATGTAGGGTTCGCGCAGAGGGCCATCTGCTGAAAATTCCGAAGTACTACCATCAATAAAAGTGCCACCTGCCATCACCAGATGACTTTCATATCCCGGCATTGGGGCAGGCACCGGCTCTAAATATGACCCTATCGGCGAATGTTGCTGAATAACTCGGCAAAAAGCAATCAATTTTTCGGGTTTACCAAATTGAATCGCCTGAATGACATCGCGACGCTCTGCCAAAGGGGCAGGATTCACCGGATAACCGAGCTTGTCGAAAACATATGCCGTTAGGTGATTCCCTTTCATCGCTTCCCCCACCATTTGTGGAGCGAGAAATAATCCCTGAAACAACAGGCGGTTTTGATCGAAAGTAGCACCGCCGCTACTGCCGATTCCGGGGGCTGTGAGGCGACATGTGGCCGCCTCTACAAGGTCGGCACGACCTGCAACATAACCGCCAGCGGGTACAATTGTGCCGCCAGGATTTTTGATCAGCGAGCCAGCTATTAAGTCGGCTCCTACGGCAGGGGGTTCGCGATTTTCGATAAATTCGCCGTAACAGTTATCGACAAAACAAATTATTTCTGGATTTTGCTGTTTGAGGATCTTGACAATCTTTTCAATATCTGATATACTTAAACTCTGGCGCCAGGAATAGCCGCAAGAGCGTTGGATAAAAGCAAGACGGGTGCGAGCGCTGACGGCAGTACTGAGGGCGTCCCAGTTCACACCACCCTCGCTAGACAGAGGTAACTGGCGGTAAGTAATGCCAAAATCCATTAAAGAGCCTTGATTGCGGCCCCGCAACCCAATCACTTCTTCTAATGTATCGTAGGGAGGGCCGACAACAGCTAGCATTTCATCACCAGGGCGAAGAACACCAAACAAAGCACAAGCGATCGCGTGGGTTCCCGAAACAAACTGCACCCGTACCGCTGCCGCTTCCGCTCCCATCACTTCAGCAAATACGCGATCTAGAGTTTCCCGCCCCAAATCGTTATGCCCATAACCCGTAACACCGGCGAAATGGTGGACTCCTACCCGATGGTTGCGAAATGCCTGTAGCACTCTTTGCAGATTTTGCTTGACCAAAGCGTCAATACCATAAAAAATCGGTAATAGTGCCTCTTCTGCCTTCCGCAGCTCATCCAAGCTGTTCAATACTACCTCACTCGCCTATTTTTACGTGCAGATTAATTATGGCGCAGGTCGAGTTAAAATTTTCTGAGAAAGAGAAAGTATATTCATGACAATCGCATCTTTCCAAAAAATAGAAACAACTGAAACAATGCCATTGCGCCCTAAGTGGCCCGTAATCATCTTTATGGTGGCTGTCCACCTATTGGCCCTTTTGGCTTTGCTACCAAGCAACTTTAGCTGGGCAGCAGTCGGTTTGGCTGTCTTCCTCCACTGGGTAACTGGTGGCTTAGGAATTACTCTTGGCTTCCATCGCCTCGTAACCCACCGCAGCTTCCAAACTCCAAAGTGGCTAGAGTATTTCCTAATTTTCTGCGGCTCCCTCACCTGTCAAGGAGGGGTTATTGACTGGGTAGGCTTACACCGCATCCATCACCTCCACTCCGATAAACCCGCCGATCCCCACGATTCTAATAAGGGTTTTTTGTGGAGCCACATGACTTGTTGGTTCTACCATCTGCCCGCTGATAAGGAAATACCTCGCTACACCAAAGATATTGCTGATGATCCGGTTTATCAGTTCTTAAATAAATACTTTTTCCCCATCCAAATAGCCCTAGGCGTTGCCCTCTATTTCCTAGGAGAAGCATTGTCTCCTGGTTTAGGTTGGCCATTCGTGGTTTGGGGAATTTTCGTCCGTCTAGTTGCCGTATTTCACTGCACTTGGTTAGTTAACAGTGCTACTCACATGTTTGGCTATCGCACTTATGACTCGGACGATCGCTCCACCAATTGTTGGTGGGTGGCGCTTCTCACCTATGGCGAAGGCTGGCACAACAATCACCACGCTTTTCAGTATTCGGCTCGCCACGGAATGCAGTGGTGGGAAATTGACATTACCTGGATGACAATTCAACTCCTGCAAGCTTTGGGGCTGGCTACTAAAGTTAAATTAGTCGAAAAATAGTCTCTCAAGATAGCCTGAATTTTCAACCGCAGAAAAAACGTAGATATAATCAATTTAAATGCGTGGTTCTGCGGTTATTTTTTTCTATTCACCTTCTCATCTAACTATGAATATTTCTCTTATTCGAGGATGGCGATCGCATTTACCTCCTACCCTCACTGGTAAAAAGATATAATTTATTTTAATATCCCTTCTTGGTCTGTATACTATAATTTATATTTCTGTAACTAAGCGGCAGGTTTTAAAGCAGGAACATCTTTAAAAAAAATGTGTCCGTTTATACTGCTTAGTTTCACAGAGATAGTTTTTTCAGCTATATTTGCCAAACGCAGAAGAATGCAACCGCCACAAGATGCAATAGAAAAAAAGATAAATGGAAACAGCTGCAGTGCATTTTTAAAAGAATTGTTCGGCAACAGCGGTCATTTTTTAATCCTTAAAAGCTTAGCCGACTTAATTGTATTGGGGTGGGGCTTTTTCATAACCGATCCAACCGAATATTTGCTGCTCTTTGCCATGCTCTTACAAACTTGGTATCTGTCGCGAGCGCAAGCTAATCGGTTTTGGGGAAATATTATTGGTGCAACTATCTACACTATCATCGACTTGCCTGTAGATAAGCTAGCATTTTTCAAAAACCCAATTCACATTGTATTTTGGGTATTCTCCCTACTGATTGCAACTTTGCAAGGGCTGCGTTGTCACTGGATTAAAAGTGAAGCCCTGTGGACAATTCCTTTGGAAAGTTTAACGCGTACTATAATGGTGGTAGCTCTCTATGTAGTTGTTGGCATCTATAAAAATGGAAAACCTGTTACTATAGAATATATTTTACAGTATACAGCTACCCCCAGCCACTATTTTTTGACTTGGAGCATGGTGTTTTGCGGTTTGCTGCTGGGCTTCCAAGCACTACAGATAACTACCCAACAAAAACAATTGCAAGAAACCGCTCAAGTGCTACGCAGTCTGGCAGAGTGGGGTATGGGCAATTATGCAGTGATGGCGGCAGTAAATAATCCAGAAATATTAAATTTTCATAAGTGCGAGCGCGCTATTGTCTTTATGGATATTCGCGGTTTCACGGCTTGGAGCGAAAGAAATTCACCTGAAACAGTAGCAGCTATTCTCAATGAATATTATCGCAGTGTGGAGCCAGCAGCAGCTCAACACCACCCCCTGAGAATTAACCTTACAGCTGATGAAATCATGGCAATTTATACCACGCCTCATCAGGCAGTATCTGCTGCACTGGCTATGCGTCAAGCCGCTCTCAAAACTTTAACTTCCTATCAAATGGGTGCTGGCTGTGCTGTGCATTATGGTACTGTAATTGAAGGGCTGTTTGGCAGTGAAAGTGTTCGTACTTATACGGTTATTGGAGATGTCGTTAATACGGCAAAGCGTCTGGAAAGTGTTACTCCAGCCGGAGAAATTACAATTTCTGATGTTGTTTATCAAGCGATGAATTTTCAATTAAATGTTAAACCTTGCGCTCCAATTGTGGTAAAGGGAAAAACAGAAGCGCTCGCTGTTTGGCGACTTCTGGATGAATAAAATTATTAACATTTTTATTTAATTTTTTAAAATTTATACGGAGCAATTCTTATAATAACAAGTGTATAAGGATAGGAAAATGCTGAGTTTGTATTTATTTTTAGTTCTGGGTTTTATAGGCAGTGGTCACTGCGTGGGCATGTGTGGTCCTTTTGTAATCAGCTATATACGAACTGAAAATAACTACTGGTATTCTCACGTTTTGTATGGTTTGGGGAGAGCAACGACTTACGCCTTTATGGGGTTCGTAGTAAGTATTTTTGGTGAGGTTTTACAACAGTTAGTGGGAGTGAGAGCCGCTATTCTGATTCTAGCTGGATTGATTATGGTATATTTATCTCTAGGGCAATTACACCTGCTGCCGACTCGACTATTGCCGCTCCAAAATAGGCGCTGGTATCAGAAAAGTATCGGAATTTTGCTCGATAGTAAAACTTGGTATCGTACTTATCCGCTTGGAGTTTTACTGGGGTTTATTCCTTGCGGGCTGACAGCGATCGCATTATCTTTAGCAATTACTCAACCAGTTGCGATCGCTACCCTCGGCATGTTTATTTTTGGGTTAGGTACTATGCCCGCAATGGTAGGTTTCGGATTAACGATTCAAAGACTAAAAATTCCCCGGCTAGAACGTTATATGGCGATACTGATGGCAATATTAGGCAGTTTAACTGTCTGGATGGGATTGCACCGTTTAGGTTGGGCTGTAGCTCCCCCTCAGAAACAACTTTTAATGCGCTTGCACCCAAAGAGCGTGCCGGGGAAGAAATCTGACATGCCTTTGATACACCACCATCACCATCACTGACTGGGTATAAATTTAGCTAGCTAGAACTTGCCAATTCCTTGTACAATGTGCTTGAGGGTCGTTAGGCTTTCCAACCCGATTAATCCCCGTCGATGTCCCTTTTGATTAGACATACCTAGAAAAATACCGTCTCCCTGTTTTGGGTAGCGGTAAAATCGTGGCGAGGCATTGATATAAGTCGAGGCACTATTTACGCCCAAGGCAAATTGGCGACTTTCTTGGTAGGATTCCGTAACCAGACAGTCAGCGTGACCACTACTGTATTGGTTTATCCAGGCGATCGCTTCTTCTATACTATTGACCACTTTAAAAGCAACTGTTTTAGTTAAATAAGCTTGATTCCACTCTGCATCCGACACCAATCTTAAATCGGGAAAATCAGCCACTAACTCTGCATCTCCTTTAATTTCAAAGCCTTTTTCCTTGAGGCTGTTCCACAGCATAGTTAGGGAAGAGGGTTTTTGATTGCGATGAATTAGTACTTTTTCGATCGCATTAACAGGATCAGGTTCACTTTCATGGCTGTCTAAAATCATCCACCGGGCGATATCCAGGCTCCCATTATGAGACCAATAAAGATAGCAGTTGCCCATTGCCGATTTTAAAACTGGTGCTGTTGCTTGCCGTACGACTTGCTGCACCAGACTGGGACGACCATAGGGAATTATTAAATTAATATACTGATCGAGAGTAATTAAATCTCGGATAGAGGTTCCCTGTTCCGAAGAAAGCAGTTGTAGAGCATTAACTGGCATTTGAGTTTGTTGCAAGGCTGACTGCAAGCTAGTGACGATCGCCTCATTAGAGTTACTTGCTTCGCTACTACCTTTGAGGATAAGACTGTTCCCGGTTTTGATGCATAGCCCTGCCGCGATCGCCCCCAATTCTGGAAATGCCTCATAAATTAAAGCGATCGTCCCCAGGGGCATCAATTGGCAGTATACCTGAGAATTTTCCACCTGATAGGAAGCGTTCATCACCCGCCGTATAGGATCGGACAGCTCCGCCAGTCTTTGGAGGATTTGCACAGTTGCTTGGATTCTTTCCGGCGTTAGTTTCAACCATTCTAGAATCAAACCCGGCACTGCCATTTCCCGGGAAGCTTCTAGATCGAGGGTATTTGCTTCTAAAATAATATCAGCATCGCGCTTGAGGGCTGCCGCCATTGCTTGCAGCGTCCGAGAGCGTTCTGTCCCCTTTGTAATTGACAATTCCACCGACGCTTGATAAGCGCGGCGTGCTGCCACCAGAGGATCTGATATTGAATTGAGCGAGTCAGTTGTCATCGAGCTAACGTCTGTAAGCCAGCCAGACCATTAATGCTGGCAGCAGTGCCAATATTAACGCTACCAGCACCCAAGGAATTATGTTAGAACTCAATGGTGATTGTAGGGCTAAAGGTAGCCAGACAACCAGTAGAGCGAAGACAATCCCCATTGCCAGAGGCAAGTAGCTGTCTTTCATTCCTGTATAGGCTTTAGTCCAACGATCTCCCATCCATCGCCAAGCTTGCTTATAAGGATAGGTTGTGGACAGTTGTTCTAGGAGGTAGCCGTTTTCTTCCACGACAAATATTTGCTGACATCGATTGCAGCCGAATGCTTCAGTCAGCACAATTGGAACAATGCGACCCCGGCGGCGACAAGGGCAAGGGTACTCTGTATTTAAGTCTATCTTATGAGGTTTTTGAGATTGCACAAGCAAGCGATCTTCAAACCAGTAATTAGTCTTCTATACCCAGTCTACTGAACAGATTATAGTCAACCTATTTTCGCCTAATTCTTTTAATATATTTTTTAAGTTATGTTAAATGCTAAGCGAGAAACAGGTGCTAAAAATACACGAGGGCGCGCATTTTAGTTTACTTTTTCACAGACAGGCACGTTGTTTTAATTTTAGCACTATCTTTCTAATAGCGATCGCTCTTCCTGCTGTTTAATTATATCCCTACTGCTTTAGTTTATTTTCCCCCCGCCCTATTTATTTTTCTGATATATTTTTTTCTCAAAGCGGGTCACGCGATTCGAACGCGCGACATTCACCTTGGCAAGGTGACGCTCTACCACTGAGCTAGACCCGCCTATTGCTTACACTTATTACTTTTGCAGAGCTTTTAGATTTTGTCAACCCCTTGAGTAAAAATTTTTTGAAAAATTTTACGCTTCTTGCCTGAGAGCCATTTTTAATTAGGCATTTCCCCTACATCGGCGCGTGCATCCTTCAAAGCTGCTGGCAGACTTTGGGGAGCAGCCCCTGCACTCACATTTCCGTACAACTGTGCGCCGACACTCCCCTTTACTTGCCGCATCAAGCTAGCCATTTCTAGTGCACTGAGAGCATAATTCCAACCGAGATTACTCTTAATCCCTGCTCGCTCCAGGGCTTGCTGTATAGTATCTGTTGTTAGGATTCCAAAAATAACCGGCACTCCAGTTTGAAATCCAGCCGCTGCTATTCCCTTTGATACCTCAGCTGCAACATAATCGAAGTGAGGAGTTTCGCCTCGGATCACAGCACCCAGACAAATCACCGCATCATAGCGCCCAGTGAGAGCCAACTGGCGAGCCACGAGAGGTACTTCAAAACTTCCTGGCACCCAAGCATAATCTACTTGCGTGCCCTGAGGATCGATATCGACACCGTGGCGTTTCAGACAATCTTGACAGCCCTCTAGTAGCTTGTTAGTAATCAGATCATTGAAACGCCCGATAACGATCGCAAACCGAAATTGACTCGTATTAGTAAAATTTCCTTCAAAAACCGCCATTTTATTATTCTTTGCCTCCCTGGCCCACTGCCGGCCACAGACCTTCTGGTCAGCAGCCTGCAGAACACTAGCCCTTAATCAAGTTTAGACCACAAAGTAGTTTAAAATGCCCACTAAAATCACAAGCGCTAACCAGATACCGGAACCGACAAACAGCAAGGGTTTGGATTGATCCCAGTTTTGAGGTAAAGCATAGGCAACCGGAACCCCGATAACCATAATGAAAGACAATAACACCAAAGCAGCTAGTGCAATTTGAAATATAATCGTCATCTTCCTTTCTCCCAATACAAGCAGTGGACTAAAAAACAAAACAAAGGTTGTGATTTTAGCTAAAGGAGTGCATGTATCCCAACACCAATGCGAGTGCATATAGTGGGGGACTGATAGCTGAGCGAAATCCCTTCATTAGATAAACTACCAAAAAATGAGCATTTGCAAGCCAATTGCCTCGCAGAAAAGAAAAAACTCTAAGCTGCTAAAACCTTTCTGGCAGTAGTCGCAGCTTTTTAAAAACACCATACCCAATAATCGAGGGAGAAGATGGATCTAATTCTGTGCCATACAACAGCAGATTTTGACACCCTCGGGGCAGCAGTGGGGCTGACGAAACTGCAACCGGGAGCAAGAATCGTACTGACGGGGGGCACTCACCCAAAAGTAAGAGAGTTTCTAGCCCTGCATCGAGATGAATATTCCCTGATTGAGCGGCGCTCAGTTAACCCAGAGAAAATTCGCTCAATATCTGTAGTAGATGCACAGAATCGCGAGCGCCTTGGCAAAGCAGCAGAGTGGTTAGACTTACCCCATCTAAAAGAAATCGTCGTCTATGATCATCATCTAGAAATAGAATCAGATATCCCCGCCACGCGCGCCCAGATCGAACCAGTAGGGGCGTGTACCACCTTGATTGTCGAAAATCTACAAAAACTAGGCGCTTCTAAACCCTGTCTGAACCCAGTAGAAGCAACAGTAATGGCATTAGGCATTCACGTTGATACGGGTTCACTAACTTTCGCTCACTCGACAGCGCGAGATGCCAAAGCATTGGCATGGCTACTAGAGCAGGGAGCAAGCTTGTCAGTAATTAGCGAATACGTAGAAACCGGCTTGTCGCCGCAATTACAGGAAATGCTAACGAGCGCACTTGAAAGCCTACAATCAGAAACCATACGCGGCTACACCGTGATTCACATATTACTAGAAACCCCAAATTACGTTCCAGGGCTGTCAAGTTTAACATCGCAACTAATGGAAGTTACAGAAAGCGACGCCTGTATCCTAGCACACCGATATTTAATACGCTCAGGAAAAGAAGAACGCTGGAGCATCATTGGGCGATCGCGTATTCCCGGCACCAATCTCAACGAACTATTCAAACCCTACGGCGGTGGTGGACATCCGAAAGCAGCAGCCCTAATCCTACGGGGAGAAAGCCGGGAAATTTTTCAGCAGCTGCTCAACCAACTAAAAGAGCAAATTCCTCACCCACCAGTCGCAAGAGACTTAATGTCTTCACCTGTGCGCACAATTCGCCCTGAAACAACAATCCAAGAAGCTCAGAGAATTTTACTACGCTATGGTCATTCTGGCTTGTCAGTAGTCGATGCAAACGATCGCCTCGTAGGAATAATTGCCCGCCGCGATATCGACATTGCCCTACACCACGGCTTTTCTCACGCGCCAGTAAAAGGGTACATGACATCAAACCTAAAAACAATTACCCCGGATACGCCGCTACCAGAAATTGAAGAAATTATGGTTACCTACGATATTGGGCGATTACCAGTATTGGAAAATGATCGCCTCGTAGGCATCGTAACTCGTACTGACGTACTACGGGAGCTACACCAAAATCAAACCATCGGCAGCACACCCAAGGGCAAAAACTCTCTAACGCCTTATTGCCCTTTACCACACTCAATTCGCGATCGCTTGCGAGCCACCCTGGTACCGGAATTATGGGAATTACTCAACTGCGCCGCCAAATTAGCCGAAGAGCGCGGCTGGCACCTCTACCTCGTCGGCGGTGCAGTGCGGGATTTACTACTGGCAGGAGAATGCGAGAGCGCAACAACAAGCAACAGCGAATCCCCCCTCTTCCTTACAGATATCGATCTAGTAGTAGACGGTTTTCACCGCTCAGCAGATGTGGGAGCTGGGGTAGAATTGGCAAAGGCATTACAAAAATACTACCCACAATCTCGTTTACAAGTTCACGGGCAATTTCAAACCGCAGCTCTGCTATGGCATAAAGATCCAGTATTTGATTCTCTGTGGGTGGATATTGCTACTGCTCGCACAGAATTTTATCCTTATCCAGCAGCAAATCCTGAAGTAGAGGCATCCTCGATTCGTCAAGATCTTTACCGTCGGGATTTTACTATTAATGCTCTAGCGGTACGACTGACGCAGCCTCGTGCTGGCGAGTTGTTAGATTTTTTTGGCGGCTTACTCGATTTGCACTCGCGTCAGATTCGAGTTTTGCACGCTAATAGTTTTATCGAAGATCCCACCCGCATTTACCGCGCTGTGCGGTTTGCCACCCGTCTGGGTTTTGAAATTGAACCGCAAACGCTTGGTTACATCTGTCATGCGCTCGAAAGTGGCGTTTACAACCGTACTCATGAAAGGGCTGTCAGGCAAAAAAACCGCGCCCCTGCTTTGGAAACACGTTTGAAAACTGAGCTGAAATATATTTTACAAGCGCCTTATTGGAAAAGGGCGCTAAAGACTCTCGCGGAAATGGGGGCGCTACAGTGTATTCATCCCACTTTGAAGTTAGATAGGCAGTTGTGGTGGCAGATACATTTTGCCTCTCGCTGTTTGCGTCGTTTCGATTCTAAGAATAATCTAGAACACTGGCAGGTGCGCTTAGAAATTTTAATTGCTTATCTCGCACCAGAATATCGCACTGTTGTGGCGATGAAATTGCAAATGCCTGAAGAAATTATCGAACGGATACAACAGTTAGCAGCTACTGAAGCAGAGCTTGCTAGTTTGGCGATCGCTTCTTTTCGCCTCAGCCAAATTGTACTACATTTGCGCCAGTACGACTTGTCCACTTTGATTTTAATTGCAGTTCGTAGCCCCAAAGCTATTCGCCGTCTGATTTGGCAATATCTGACTAGATGGGCAAATGTTAAACCTTTACTCGATGGCAATGATTTGAAGGCACTCGGCTACAAACCAGGACCCCAGTTTAAGTCTATGTTAGATGCCATCTTGGCGGCTACTGTAGATGGTGAAATTCGCGATCGCGCCGACGCTGAAACCTTTTTAAAAACTCATTTTCCCCTGCCATAAATTGTATCCTAGACAACCTACATGTTGCTTATGTCGTTAAATTAAAATATACTAAAGAAATTCTCTATTTTACCCCCGCACGTTCTATTATTTTACTAAAGAACAAAAACTATTGTTTTTGTAAATATCTGTAAATAAAGATAATGAAAATTCAAAAACTCCTGCTTTTATTTATCCCGCTTCTAGTAGGCTTTATCGTTGCCGTCAGTTGCACTCCCTCTCAAAATCCAAACTCAACAATTTCTCGGGCTAGCCCACAGGCTATATCTCCTATCCGACTTGGCTTTTGCAACTGGCCTGCTTTTTTAATTTGGCAAGTAGCTAAAGAAGAAAACCTATTTGCAGAAAATCAAATAGACGTGGATTTAAAATACTACAGTTACAGCGAATCATTGAAAGCGATCGCTGAGGGGAAATTAGATGCGAATAATCAAAATTTGAGCGATACTATTAGCCTAATGGCAAAATTCCCTAATTTTGATCCTGTAATTATTTTAAATGTTGACACATCCTATGGAGGAGATGCAATAATTGTTAGTAAAGAAATTAATAAAATTGCCGATTTAAAAGGTAAAAAAGTAGCGACTTTAAAAGGCGGTATTGAACACTATTTACTATTGCTAGGATTGAAAAAAGCAGGAATAAAACCTACTGATATTGAATTAATAGACCTGGATGAAAGTGGAACAGTAGCAGCGTTTGTAGAAAAGCAAGTTGATGCAGCAGGGGTTTTCATACCTTATACTTTTGAAGCACTAAAACGACCTGGAAGCAAAATTTTATTTAGTTCAAAAGATTTTCCAAACGCCATACCTGATATTATAGTTGTCAATCGCGAATTAATTGAAAAAAGACCAGAAGATGTACAATTACTCGTCAAGACTTGGTTTGATACATTAAAGCATATCCGCGAGAATCCAGAAAAATCATACAAAATTATGGCTGACTACATTGGTGTATCTATTGGAGAATTTCAAAAATACATTTCTAGCTTCCAAATAATTAATATTGAAGAAAATCTAAAAGTTTTTCAAGATTCTGGACCAAAATCTTTACCCTATTTAGCTCGGCAAATAAGTCAGTTTTTATTAGACACTGGAATGATCAAAAAAAAGCCAGATCTCAGTAAGTTATTTGACAGTAGATTTATCAAAAATTACGCTGAATCAATAAAATGATAAAATGAGGTCAATGGAAATGCCCAAAACAGTTTTTGATAAAATAGGGCTACAGAGCAAACTGATGGCAGCATTTATACTAATGGGGCTGATTGTTTTTATCGTCGGCTGGATGGGAAATAGTAGCACTGACATACTAGCAAAACACCTGTATGAAATAAGTGAAGTGAGATTGCCGAGTATAGTAGGGCTGGAAATGATAGAGCGGGGTCTAAAAAATACTTATACAGCAGAAATAGCCCTCCTTAATACTAGATTAAACAACGTATTAAGACAAGAACAAATTCATAAGATTAACGAATATTGGCAACAAATAAACGCAGGATATAAAAAATATAATTCTCTGCCAAGAACTGAAAGAGAAGAAAAACTTTGGCAAAATTTTTTGTCTGCTTGGCAACGGTGGCAACAAGAACACGAAAAATTTATGAAAATGTATAAAAAGTATCATAGAGAGGGAATATTTAATCCAGCAAGAACACAATTAGAACTGCTTTCCCAAGGAAAGGCATCCTCGCAGGAAATGGCAGCAGCTATCAAGGCTGGTATTTTGCTAGAACAAATGAACATACAAATTTTCACACTTTCTCGACCTGCATTTAATGCCGCTGAGACAGCACTGCAAAAAGTCATCAAAGAAAATGAAGAAATAGTAATTGCTGAAAAACAAGCAGCAGACAAAACCGTAAGTTTAATTCGCCTATGGGTGCAGTTGGGGACGATTTTAGGTCCTGTGACGGCAGTAATTTTGGGCATTGGTTTGAGCTTAGCGATCGCTAAACCATTGTCTCGCACCATATTCAACAGTATTGACAAAATCGCCAGTTTCTCCTCCGAACTAGCACGCACCGTTGAAGAACAAGAGCGGATTGCCACTATACAGGCTAATTCTGTTAACGAAACAACTTCCACCTTAGATGAATTGGGACATTCTTCTCAACAAGCAGCCAATCTTGCCCAAACTGCTACAGTTAGTGCCAAACAAGCACTAGAATTAGCCTATTCTGGAACAAGTGTTGTTGGGCAAACTCTGGAAGCCCAGGCAATATTAAAGCAGAAGGTGGGGGATTTGGCTGAGCGAATCCGGCAATTGAGCCAGCAGGCGCGTCAAATCGCTGTCATCTCCAGTCTAGTCGGGGATTTGGCTAATCAAACTAATATACTAGCCCTCAATGCCGCTGTGGAAGCAGTTCGAGCTGGAGAATACGGCAAGGGATTTAGCATTGTAGCAGTAGAAATTCGTAAGTTAGCAGATAAAAGTAGAGAATCTGCTCAGAATATTAGGGATCTAGTTGCCGAAATTCAAATGGCTATTGACTCAACCGTGGGGGTAACGGGTGAGGGAATTGAGACAGTGGAAAATGCAGTGCAAATGGTGCAAAAAATGGCAGATGCTTTTATAGGCGTTTCTGAGGCGCTCAACAAAGTGGTGGAAACAAACCAGTCTATCGCACTAGCTGCCAAGCAACAAGCCCAGGCGCTCGCCCGAGTGGTAGATGCTATGAATAATATCAATACAGGAGCTCGAGAAACCGTCAGCGGTATCTATCAAACCAAACTCGGCACCCAGCAACTAAGCGAAGTAGCAGTGAATCTCAGAGCTGCGATTTAATTGGGCTTATGCCAACCACATGATGCTTAATATTTATTAATATTTTTATTATTAGCTGGCTTCCATCTGTTAAAATTGGAAAAGTACTGTTAGCTTGCTTGTTATCAGTAGCCTTTATCTGCATTTTTTTAGGTTAATTAAGGAAACAAAAAATGGCATTTCAATGGAAAATAAAAGAACGTTTGCTATTCGGTTATATTATTCCTGTTTTAGTGTTTCTTGGTTTAACAGGGTTTGTTTACACAAGTTTTCAAAAAATATTTGCAGATTTTAAAGAAGTAGAGCAGATGCAGCAAGCAATTATAACTAGTAACAAAATAGCATTAAAAGGTCATGAAATGATAGCATCATTGCGTGGTTTTTTGCTGTTAAAAGATGAAGATTTTATCGGAAGATATCAAAAAGCATTTAAAGAATTTAAAGAGACAATAGCGCAAGCAAACAAAATAAATAAAGCTCCATTACAGCAACAACGTATAGAAAAAATGAAGCAATTAGTAAAGGAATATGATGAAGTTGCCAGAGAAAGAATACGCCTGAGCCGTCAGGGAAAAGAGGGGCAAGCGAAGGCTTTATTATTATTGCATGGGAAAGGCAGGAAAACAGCAGATGAGTTGATCCGACTGAATGAAGAATTTAATCAGACAGAAGTAGAATTTCTGGAAAGACAAAATAAACAAGCCAAAGAAGTATTGAACTCAGTAGTGTTAATACTGTTGATAGGAGCGGGAGCAAGCGCAGTGATTGCAACAATTGTTGCTTATATAATTTCTTATGAAGTAGCAGAAAAAATTAATCAGGCAACTAATGCGATCGCTACTTCTTCTAGCCAAATTGCGGCAACAATTGAAGAGCAAGAAAAAGTAGCTTTTCAACAAGCAACTTCCGTCAATCAAACCACGACAACTATAAATGAATTAGGAGCTTCTTCCCAACAAGCAGCGCAGCAAGCCGAAAATGCCGCTGCCCTTGCTTTACAAATCTTAATGCTAGTAGAAGGGCGCAGTCAGAATTTAATAGAAGGCGAATATAGCAAACTGCCAACTCTGAATGCTCTGAATGGGAATTTAAGCTTGCGAGAAAATGTAGAGATGCTTGCTCAACAAATTATCCGACTTTCCCACCAAACAAGTCAAATCGGTAATATCTCAGGGATGGTAAGCGAATTAGCTAGTCAAACAAATATACTAGCACTGAATGCAGCAGTTGAAGCTGTGCGTGCCGGTGAAAACGGTAGAGGATTTGCTGTAGTTGCTTCTGAGATTCGTAAACTCGCTGAGCAAAGTAAAAAATCAGCTCTAGATATTAACGCTATTGTTAGTGATATTCAGAATGCTGTCACTTCAACAGTGAGCGTAACTAACGACGGCAAAAAAACTCTTGACACTGTAATTGCTGCCATTAATGATATTGTAGTTAACAATCAACAAATTGCACTTAATTCCAAGCAGCAAGCTGTTGCTATACAGCAAGTTATAGAGGCAATTAATGCTATAAACAATGGAGCAAAACAAACTGCAAGTGGCATTTCTCAAACCAAAATTGGCATACAAAACCTGAATCAAACAGCATTGAATCTAAAATCTGTGGTGTAGTTTTTAAATTAATTAATTTTTTCTTTAGCTTCCAGCAGGATAACTGAATATGAAATCAGCTCATCTAAACATAAAAAAATAACTTCACATAAAACCAAAAGCATTCCTATTATAAATAAATAAAGGGGAAGTTTGCTAGCCTTTATTTCTAGATAAAAAAGCATTCCTATTGCCAAACTAGTTAGAACAAAAACTCCCACGGATAGACTACAACAAATGATACAATTGCGAATGTACCAGCCTCGCTGTAAGAGAGAACTTAATTGAGTTTCGATATTCAAACATCGGAGAGCATCACAGGGAGCGCTTATCTGCTTGTTATTAATTTCTCTGAGGATTTTTCTTTTTTCGTCATTTAGGGAGCGAATGCGACTGAAAACAGAAGTTTGTCTAGCATTCAATCCCAAAAAAAACAAGCCATTGAATGAAATCATCACTGCAGGGGCTAGGATAGCTTGGATAACTTGAGTAGTATTTACAGCGCTGTCATACATATGATAGTCAATAACTTACTACTTACGCGTCAAATCCAAAATCAAATTTGCCAACTCAACAGAAGGGGAAAGTGGATTAGCAAGATAAAAATTCACAGACGTATAAGCAAGAGAAAGCTTAGCCACTTCTTGGGCGAGCGCATCAGTAATTTCCCCTACAAAAAGAAAGTATGGCACAATTCCTATATAACGACAGCCAATATTAACCAATTCTTCAACCCGCGATTGCAAACTTGGAGAGACAAGCCAAAAAGCAGCCACTGCGCCCAATTGCGCCGCCAATAACTCAATTGGATACTCACTGCCAGGGCGACGACTGCCGTGAGAGAGTAAAATCCAGGCATCAGTTTTAACATGCCTGATTTGAGAAGAGAGCAAATAAACAATACCAGGGTGAGAGCCCAAATAAGGTTGCAACTCAATTTTCACATCCGTACCCAGAGATGCTTGAGCAAGCGCTACCTCCCTAGGGATATCCTCCCTAACATGAACCCCTGGCAATAGAAATAGGGGCATAACTTGCATCAAGTGCAAACCGACAGCGCGAGTGCGCTTGCCAAAATCTTCTAGCTGCTGAGCCAGAGAAACAGGGGCAAATTCAAGAGTGCCAGTTTCCACCAGAGGAGCGCGAAGCCTCCGGGGAGGCTTTGAATCAGCAAGCACCTTTTCAAAAAGCACACCTAAATTTTTCAAAGCCACTTGCGGGCGCGAATCACGACTGCCGTGAGCTACTAAGAAATAACTAGATTCCAACATTAATACTCCCCCACCTGCAGAGCGTTTCGGTGTGGGTGTCTATTTTGTTTTGCCTTTTACCGTACCGCTCAAGGTTGAAATATTGTATCATAAAATTACTTTTCAAAACCGATTATAATAGCAATATCAAAAACTTAAATTCGACCACAACTCAACCAACTTTTCCATCTTTTAAATACAAAAGGGCAGGTGAGGGGTGCTTTGTCATAAACTAATTCTGCTTAGCTTTGTAGATATAAAAGCTTTGAAACACGCCTAAGGTTTCAAACTGGTAGGAGGGTAACCCTGGCAGCAGCGAACTCAATCTAGGTGGCAAGAAGCGGCTCAGAGATAATTCGGTTTTATAGATGCTAAAAAAGATAAAATTTTGTCGCTGCGTACTGGTAGAGATAACTTGCTGAATGTCAGCCCGCCCAGCATCTACCATTGAAATACATCCGTCTCTGAGTATGGCTGCTTTTTGGCAGACTTTTTCTTTAATGTACTCGCTCAACTTGTCAGTTGCATACTCGTCATAAGCAGGCTGGTTAGGATTGGTAAGCACCATCGCCCCTCCTAACCCCAGTAAAGTGACTCCAGTTACTAAAATGGCTATTTTAAAACCTTTCATACGCTCCCCAGCACCGATTTATAAACTTAGACTAGCCTTTTGCCCGCCTAAATTCCGCAATCCGGATATGCTCCCTCTGGTGATTTGAAAATTTTATAGAAAATTTTTTGGGCAAGTGGTAGTTATTTCAAAAATACTATGCTATAGTGGCTAAAGAATGGCGAGCGTAGCCAAGCGGTTAAGGCAGAGGATTGTGGATCCTCCATTCATGGGTTCGAGTCCCATCGTTCGCCCTGTGAGTAAAAGTTAAAGCTGAGTGGGAATTGGCGAGCGCCTGTATGTATCTTAACCGTCTTAGGATCAGTGGTGCCACAAGCACAAGCAAAGCAAGCGAGCGCTTACAAACAAGCTTTTAACTCTCTAAAATTAAAATGCCTGAAGTTTCCTAAAGGCAACTGGTAAAACAGTAGTTGGGGAGAGCAATGTACGGAGGAGCCAAGAGATTGTGAATTCTCTAGAAAACTTTCAGAACTTTCCGCTAGTCGAAATAGTAATCAAAGGCGGCTTGCTAGTAATGGTGCCGCTAATGCTTCTGTCAATTATGTCGCTGGCTACAATTGTCGAGCGGCTGCTGTTCTGGTTTAGCATTCTTACCAAAGAACAAGAAATCGTCAATCGAATTCTAGAGGCAGCTCGTTACGATTGGGGAGTCGCCAGCGAAATTGCTCGCAAAGCCTACAAACAGCCAATCGGGCGATTTCTCTACGCCCCCCTACGACTGCAAAATCCCGAGCCAGAATTGTTTCGTCTCGCCCTCGAGGCAGCAGCAGATGAAGAATTGGCGGGTATGAGAAGGGGAGACAAAATGTTAGAAGCTGTAATTGCCCTAGCTCCCCTCCTGGGATTGTTAGGCACAGTTTTGGGATTAATTCGCTCCCTCGGCTCAATTCGTCTAGGAGATTTGGGAACATCATCAACAGCCGGAGTCACCACCGGCATTGGAGAAGCCCTGATTAGCACCGCCACCGGCATGATTGTCGCCATTATCAGTCTCACCTTCTATCGCATATTTCAAGGCTTTTTATTCAACCAAATTAAAATTTTCCGCAGAGCAGGTAATGAATTGGAATTGCTGTATCGGCAGTTTTGGTCTCAAGCAAGTAAAAATGGATACGAGACAGAGAATAATGGCAACGCTATTCCCCCAGAAGTGAGCAAAGAAAAACCCGTTAAGCCTAAAAAAGCCCTCAAACAGGCTGCTCCACCACAAGAGTCTATTAACCAAGAAAATAAATAGTGCCGATGAGGGGCTTTTGTAAAGCAATAGGGAATCGCTATACTTTCTTTTGATACTACTGCGGCAGCTAGCTCGCCTTTCGACTGGCAAAAGCCGCTATTTTTTGTATGCCTGAATAACTTATATATTGTATATATATGAAAATAAAACAAGATATTCCCGGCGAAGAGGTAAGAATCGAGCTAGTTCCCCTGATTGACGTTATATTTTGTATTCTGACGTTTTTTTTAATCGCTGCCCTACAGCTTACTCGCCAGCAAGCGATTACAGTCGATTTGCCTAAAGCTCGCACTGGGCAAAGGCAAACACGAGAGATGTTGATTGTCAGCATTTTAAATGGGCAAACATATATTGAGAAACAGCCAGTCAGTCGCTTACGCTTATTTGAGGAAGTTAAGCAGTATCATAAAAACAATCCGGGGGGAATAACAGTTTTATATGCTTCCAAAGACACACGCTACAACGACGTAGTACAGGTGCTGGATATGCTGCGAGTAGCAGGGCGCGAGCGCGTTGCCTTAGCTACCCTACCCGGCTCCGAAACTCAACCCTTACTCCCCAGCCCCCAAATTCCATTCAATCCCGCCTTTCCCAACTTAAACCTATCCCCACCTTCCCCATCAAACACTCCCGCAACCAACACCCCCCTCACTCCCAATCAATTGCCCCTGCCCACCACAACTCCAGCACCAACTCAGCCCAATCTTATTGCCCCCACCCCTTCAGGCACTACTAATCCTGCCCCCAAGAAAACAGAATAAACCCCCTGTGCGCAAATCTTTCCAAAAGCAGAAATCAATAGCAACCCCTTCAATTATGGTAAAATTACTACAATGGACAAGCAAGACCCAGAGTTGATAAAAAAAATTCGCGAACAATTTGACAGCGCCCCTTATCCCCGTATTCCCCTTGAAAAATCTCCAAAGGAAGATTATAATTTTCTATTTATTCACAACCTATTAACGCCCTACTATTTAAGAAATCAAAAAGTTATAAATACCGAAGGAAAAATAATCTTAGATGCCGGCTGTGGCAGCGGATACAAATCATTGGCTTTAGCTATTGCCAATCCAGGTGCTAAAATTATAGGAATAGATATCTCAGAAGAATCGGCTAAATTAGCAAAGCACCGTTTAGAATATCACGGATTTGAAAATCACGAATTTTATTATCCTATTTCTATAGAAGAAATTCCTAGTCTGGGTTTAGAGTTTGACTATATAAATTGCGATGAAGTTCTCTATCTACTGCCTGAGCCAACAAAAGGTCTACAGGCAATGAAATCGGTTCTCAAACCCGATGGCATAATTCGGGCTAATCTGCACAGCTCCCTACAGAGAACCTACTTTTACAGGGCTCAGGAAATATTCAAGATGATGGGCTTGATGGATGAAAATCCCAGAGAATTGGAGATAGAGCTGGCACGTCAAGTAATGGTTGCCTTAAAAGATGGAGTGTTGTTAAAAGCCAGAACGTTTGTGCCAGACAAAGCAAATGATGAAGAGTGGATGTTGATGAACTATTTATTTCAGGGAGACAAAGGCTATACAATTCCTGAAATGTTCGCCGCCCTCAAGGCTGCGGATTTGGAGTTTATCAGTATGGTGAATTGGCGGCAATGGGAATTGATGGAGCTGTTTGCAAATCCTGAAGACTTGCCCGCCTTTCTGGAAATTAGCTTGCCAGAAATTTCTATTGAAGAGCGGCTGCACCTATTTGAGCTAATACATCCCATAAACCGTCTGCTAGATTTTTGGTGTGGCCATCCCAACCAGGGCGAAACCTACGTGCCAGTCGGAGAGTGGGAATTATCTGACTGGCAAAGGGCAAGAGTTCACCTGCACCCGCAGTTGAGAACACCACAAGTTAAAGAAAAGTTGATAGAATGTATCCATAAGCACAAACCTTTTGAAATTAGTGCTTATATTTCGTTGCCGACAACAGTTCCTATTACTATAGATAGCAGTAGGGCAGCTTACCTGCTGCCACTGTGGGAGGGAGCACAGCCGTTTTCTGCGTTAGTCGAGCGAGCGCTCAAAATTAGACCATTAGATCTGGCAACTCTAGAGCCAGTGGACGAAAAAAGGGCTTTTGATGAAGTTAAGGAACTTTTGAGCCAACTGGAACCCTTTATGTACGTTCTGTTGGAGCCTGCAGTGTCGGAGATTTAAAAGAGGATGAGGTAAATTTTTAGTGAAGGTGATATGAAAGCGATCGCAAATGGGTAATATTGTTAAGATATACGATTTTTTAACATACTTTTCCAGAACCAGAAAAAATTTTTGCCGAAGATGATATGAAATCAAAGGGGAGTGGGTAAGTTATATCCAGGAAATAGAAAGCAAGCATCCCACACCTCAAGGAGAAATAATTTATGAAGACCGAATTTAAAGCCAAGTTTCTGCAACACCTCAATCAAAAGAAACAAGAAAAAGGTTTCACTCTAATTGAACTACTGGTTGTAGTTATCATTATCGGTATTCTGGCTGCAGTTGCTCTCCCATCTCTCCTCAGCCAAACCAACAAAGCCAAACAAGCTGAAGCCAGACAGAATGTAGGCGCGATGAACCGGGCTCAGCAAGCATACTTTTTGGAAAAGAACCAATTTACAACCAGCATCGCAGAACTGGGTGTTGGGATTAAAACCCAAACAGCAAACTACAAGTATACGATAGCTGGCAGTACAAACACAGTCATAAGCAACATAGCAGAAGGGGTCGGCAGCAAAACCCTGAAAACTTATGTAGGCGGAGTAGGTACGCTTACTTCCGGTAGTGGTAGTGGTACTGAAGTTCTCACGCAAGCCATCCTGTGCGAATCTAACGAACCCGGCGCAACAACGGCATTAGTAGCGAACATCGATAACTGCCCGTCTGCTTATACTATCCTGGGCAAGTAAGGAGAGTTGCGTGGTTTAGATTCTGGCGTATGCCAGCAGAATTTATTCTTGAAAGGAGTAGCGTAAGGGCGCTACTCCTAACAAGTTGGGAATAGTTTGTATGATCTCTGAAAGCTCCTTAACTGCACGAATTGAATGGCAGCAGCAGGCGCGCAAATATCTCGAAGAAGAGAGTTATTCCTTGGCAGCGAACCTCTACGAGCAGGCTATTAACGCTGAACCTGATGTCAAATCTCACTACTGGCATCTGGGTTTGATGTTGCTGTTGCAGGGAAAAGAAGAAGAAGCCCACACCACTTGGCTGCTGGGAATGGTAGAAGGTGAGCCGGAAGAAGTCGATCAGTGGACGGAAGAACTTATACAGGTGTTGCAAGCGGAAGCCGAAAGGCAAGAAGCACTTAAAAACTATAGAAATTCTTGGCTGATTCGGCAACATCTGCGGGAAATTGCTCCCGGAAATATCAACAATCTTTTATATCTAATTCAGCTTAGCATCGAGCTGGGAACTCTATCAGGAGATGAGCTGAATGAATGGGGAATCATCGAAATCCTGCGCTCTCAGCCACCAGCGAACCTGGACTTTGATTTATTAATGCAAGTGCTGCGGCGAGTCTTAGACAGCGCTCCGCTCCACCCTTTTTCCCTAGAATTGGTGAAGGTAAGTCTCGCCTACATCCGCGAACCGATAGAATTTCTAAAAGTAGTGCTTCCAGCTGCTGTAACCATCGCCTACGTGCATAGGCGACCAGAATTGGCAGCACGTCTTGCGGAAATCTACCTTGAGATCGATGCGAACAATCTAGAAGTTCTGCGTCAATTATCAATTTTTTATCAAAATGCTTGCGATTTTGATAAAGGAATTGAAACGGCTAAATTGTGCTATTCTCTTTTAGAAAAAATTCCAGATAAAGTTTATGCAAACTATCTGCTCCTGCGAGGGTTGATGGGGGCGGGTGGATATTGGCAAGAAGCTCAAAAAATAGGGCAAAGACAGGAATCGCTGCTGTCGGAGCTGATAGAAGCACAACCGAAAAATCTATCAGAGATTGAAGTACTACGCTTGGTGAATACTAGCTTTTTCCTGCCCTATTTTAGCGATCGCGCCCAGAGGAACAGACAGCTTCAAAATAAATTAGCTGAGTTATGCCAAATAAATGCTGAAATTTATGCAAAGGAAAAAGTCGAGCGATACCGAGCGCGCCACTGTCAATGGCAGCAGGCAAAACGCAAGTCAGAGCCGATAAAGATAGGATACTTATCCCATTGTTTGAGAAGGCATTCGGTGGGATGGCTGGCGAGATGGCTGTTGGAGTATCATGATCGGGAACGATTTCAAATCAACGGTTATTTTTTAACCCAAAAATGGAGTAACGATCCCCTGGAAGAATGGTATGTCAGCAAAATGAACAAAGCTTACCACTCCGCAGAAGGTTTAGACGTGGCGGAACAGATTTATGGAGATGAAATAGAAATTTTAATCGATCTCGACAGTATCACTCTCGACACGAGCTGTGAAGTGATGATGCTCAAACCGGCTCCGGTTCAAGTGACGTGGTTGGGATGGGATGCTTCGGGAATTCCAGCGATTGACTACTTTATCGCTGATCCCTATGTTTTGCCCGAATCTGCGGGGGATTACTACGCGGAAAAAATCTGGCGCTTGCCGCACACTTTTATTGCAGTCGATGGGTTTGAAATAGACGTACCGACGCTGCGGCGGGATCAGCTGGATATTCCCAGCGATGCGGTGGTATACCTTAGCTCTCAAAAAGGCTACAAGCGTCACCCCGATACAGTGCGACTGCAAATGAAGATTATTAAGGAAGTTCCGAATAGTTATTTTTTAATTAAGGGAACGGCAGACGAGAAAGCAATTAAAAGTTTTTTCATGCAGTTGGCGGAAGAAGAAGGAGTAGAGTGCGAGCGTCTGCGATTTCTATCTGAAGTAGCCTTAGAATCGGTTCACCGAGCAAATTTGGGTATTGCAGATGTGGTACTCGATACCTACCCCTACAATGGTGCGACAACTACTCTAGAAACCCTGTGGATGGGGGTTCCTTTAGTAACGCGCGTGGGCGAACAATTTTCAGCTCGCAACAGTTATAGCATGATGATGAATGTTGGAGTTAAAGAAGGGATTGCTTGGAGCGCAGAAGAATATGTAGAATGGGGAGTGCGTCTGGGGAAAGATCCAGAACTGCGCAAAGAAATATCTTGGCGGCTGCGGCAATCTAGGCACACCTCTCCCCTTTGGAATGGGAGGCAGTTTGCCCGCGAAATGGAGAAGGCTTACGAACAGATGTGGCAAAGATTTATTGAAAATCAATAATCGACAGAAACGCCTACAAACGTCTGTTTATTGCAGCTTCCAAGTTTTTTAGTTGAATTGAACAACTCGTTGCAAATAGATGCTCTCTAATTCGCAGACGGGAATATTTTCACCTCCCACAGTTGCGCTCGCCGTCTTCGTTTTCTAAAATTATACGAGCGTCAAGCCACGGCAATAGAACGCTTATTCCATGCACTTGTCCGTTCGCATTAAATAATTTAAATTTATATAAATTTTCATTATTACACTTTTCGAGCTTCTTGTACTACACGGCGATAAAATTCCTCAAGGGCTTCTACACAAATTTTGTCATCGTAAAGGTAGGAATGGCGAGAGGCAATCTGTTCGACAATGCTTTTTCTCCACTCGCTGTCCAAACCTAATCTGACAGCAATTTCAATATATTCAGCTTCATTTTTAGCAATGGTGTCCGTTACGCCTAGCATTTTCAAAATCCCGTAGGAATGACGACCGCGCATAAATTCACCTGGGCAAGTGACTACTGGCAAATTGCAAGCGATCGCCTCTAAGGTAGTATTTCCGCCCGACCAACTAAACGTATCTAGAAAAACATCAGACACTAAGTTCAGGCTCAAATAATCGGGTGTATTTAGGCGGCTAAGCATAACACAGTAGTCTTTGCTATTCAAGCCAAATTCAGCAAATGCCCTTTGCAATCGCAGCTTAAACTTTTCATTGATGTGCTCGCTTCTCTGGTGAGAAAGAAAAACAAATTGAGATTGAGGCACTCTTTGAGCAATCGCAGCAAAAATATAGTCATACTGCGGCAGGTACTTAAATAAAGATTGACAAGACAAGTACAATACCGCGTCATCGCGCAAGCCAAATTCCGACCGGGTTTTTACAACTTCAGGCAGGCTTGGCTTTGCATAAGCAATCCCAATATTCGGCAAGCATATCAATTGTTCTGAATAGTGTTCTTTCCCATTTTCTGGCTCCATCAGTTCGCTAGATATAAAGTAATCTATGGTTGGCAAGCCCGATGTAATCGGGTGTCCCCAAGTTGTACACTGTACGGGCGCAAGTCGCAAAGCGGCTATTTGTGTCATCGCCGGATCCATGCCAATTTCTATAAAAACTAAAACGTGCAATTGGTCGGCAAGAATCTGCTGACACACAGCCTCTAGGTCGTCTGGAATGTGGTGAAAGATATCGCTGTAAAGGCAGAATTGTTTAGTATAAAAGTCTTCTTTTCGATAAGTATAGTAGCAGAATACTTCAAAGTCTTGGTGGTTGCAGTTTCGCAGCCAGCCTAACATTAATTTGCCAACTGTATGCCATTTCATGCATCTGGAAACATAACCAATTCTAATTTTTCCATTGGGGCTGAGGGGCGGCATGGACAAAGGTTTGACCCATTGGGGATAGTTGGCAGCCATTACTTGATGCACGAACTGCCCGTAGCGTACTTGCAAGTCTAAATCATTTTTACCTTGATACTGTAGGTAAAAACTTGTCCTGCTCCCTACACCTTCTAAAGCGCTCTTCCTTTCTTCAGGAGTTTGCAATGATGTCTGCTGAATTAAGTTTTCTAAACCTTGTACATACTCGTTTCTATAAAACTCAATTTCTGCTTCATTATCGTAAATAATGGGCAACATGAATTGCTTTTGTATTTTCAAAGTTAAATTATTCGGTGCAAGTTGAGAAGCCTCGGTGAGAAGCGCGATCGCTTCCTCGACTTGTCCGTATTCTTGCAAGGCAATCGCCCAACACGAGTAAAGGTTGGCATCGCCGGGATAAAGTTTTATTCCTTCTCTGTAGGTATTTATCGCGTCTTCATATTTATTTACAGATTGATAGCATTCTGCTAATACAATGTAGAAATCTCTATCTCCTGTTTGAGTTTGGAGAAACTCCTGATAGTATTGAATTGCTTTTTCATACTCTCCTCTACGATAATAATCATAACCATAGTATAGAGCTGCTTTGGCGCGGTCATTTTTGGCATCAAATGCCACACCTAGATTATGAAGAATATCGGGATTGCGCGGTTTTAAACTCAGAGCTTTTTCATAATTTTCTATTGCCTCATCAACTCTATGCCGCTCCATCAGAATGTTTCCCAAATTAAGATATGCTCCAAAATGTTCTGGGTTAGCTGCAATACAGGCACGATAAATTGCCTCAGCTCCTTCTATATCTCCTGCATTGTACAGGATATTTCCCAGGTTGTTATAAGCATTAATTCCCTTTGGTTCGAGGGCGATTGCATTTTGATAAGCTCGGATGGCTTGTTCCAGCTCGCCGACTTTTTCCAGCACCACTCCTAAATTATAATAAAACACCGCTTTTGCCTTCTCTACTTCTAAAGATTTTAAAAAAACCGCTAGCGCTTTTTGATATTGGTTTCTTTGGTAGTAGAAAATGCCAAAATTCAGCCAGTTATTGGCATTTTTACTATCTAAGTATAAAAGCTGCCTGTATTTTTTTTCTGCTCTCTTATAAGAATTAACTACTTGTAATTTCAATACTTCCTGATAAAAACTTTCAATATTTTTTTTCTTTGTTTCTGACGTTAATTTTTCAATCTGATCTACTACCGATTGATGCTTACACTCTTTGAAGGTTGACCAAGCATAATTACGGGTTTTATTTTCATCCCAAATAAAAATCTGCAAACCGTTCCAAGATTCCGAAATATCTTCTTTAGAAAAGTCTAGCACCATCTGACATTGAGGATGGGTAGCCAAAAAGTCCCAGTTTGCTTGTCGAACGACTTCCCAATTGCTGTAGCTGACAAAAATTATGGCTCTTTCAGCAAGTAAGGATTTGGCCATTAGTAAGGCCATCAAATGAGAGCGGTAATCGCGCGTACCGTTACAAAAATAAACGCCAATTCGGTCTTCAGTTTCTAGTTCGCGCAGTTCAAATAAAAATTCGTGAATGTCGCAATTGCTTAAAAATACTCTTTCTTCTAAATTAAAACTTGAAAGGTTGTGCGTCAAAGCCTGAAAGCTGTCTTCTAAAGGGTCGAATTCAGAAAAGTTATCGACTGCACAAGCTATTTTATCTGGATTATTCAGTAATGCCCCGATTAAGTTGCTGCCTTGGAAGCAACCGACTTCGCAGTATATTTCGCTGTTTTCCATGCACGAGACAGCAAAATTTAGCGCTTGTAGGACATTGACAGTAGTCAGCCCACCTGTACGCTCAAGTACTTGCTGAAACAAATCTGACTTTGGTTTGACTGATGCTTTTCCCCAATTGTCGTAAAGTTTGGGCAGTTGCTCGAGAAATTTTTCGCAGTCCATGGCCGTAGTCTGTAGTTTTCTAATTGAGAATTATGTTGTTTATAATCCAATTTTTCGATTGGTTTTCGCTCGTTTTGTGTCAAGCGAAGCGTTTATTGCTTATACTTTCGATAGAAACAGCTGAAATAATTTTTATTGCCGTTTCTGCGATCGCCTGGTGATTTTCTCTCTCCAAGATGATTCTAGCTTGAATACGAGGTAAGAGTTCTGCCCACTGTTTTTCATCTAGCCGGTTTACCAAAGCAATTTCTGGCCCTTGATTCACGTCTAAATCTTCCTGCATCAGCAGATTCATTGTAATACCGGATAAAAGCAAATTTACATTTTCTTCAGAAATAGCGCTAGTTTCTACCAGCAACGTTATGCGACTTTTATCTGGGTGGGTGAGGAGCGCTCGGATGACTCGCTCTAATTGCCAGCTCAGGGTTTCTTCTGGTTCAGACCAATCGGGGAAAATAATTAAATTAATCTCTCTGAGCGGCAGCGAAAGCGGTAGCAGGGGGTTCGGTGAAAAGCGGCCACTAATTGTTTCTATAAAACGCAAAGCTGTAGGAACTGGGCCGTAATTGGCGAGCGCCCACTCGCGTCCCGATATAGAAATCCTCTCTAAAATTTCAGGTTCGCTGGCAATGCGCTCGACAGCTTCCTCAAAATTGTCTAAGTCCAGACCGATGTAGTGCTGCCAGTTTTCTGGCATTACTGGTAGTTGTATGCCATACTTGTCAAAATCTACGTGAAACGTCACGCAGCCTGCCGCCAACGACTCCCAAAATCGCCAGCTATCCCACCATTCCACAAGGAATTTTCCTGTTGTGTCCAGGGGGAATGTATACCCTCCGAAGCAGGCACAGGCAGCAGATTCTTTCAGGCGTTTATAGTAATTGGGGTAGTGGCGCTGACCTGTTTGAGTCCAATGCAAGTAGTGGTAACTGTCTGAGGGAGGCAGATCAAAATAATCAACAGTATCTTCTACTGGCAGAATTTTCTCAATCAGAGGGAGAAATTGTTCGCGAACAATATGCCTGAGAGGACGGGCAACGATTATTGCCCCCCGGTCAACTCTCAAAAACCCTTGGTTAACTTTCAGCCAACAATTGGAAATTTCTAAAATGTCCTGGTCGTTGCGGAAATTGACTAGCAGTTGCCTTTTTCTTTTCTGAAAGCTCAGTCCTTGACTGGTTTCTTTCAGGATTCTGTTAGAAATTCCAAACTGCCAAGGCAAGCAATTAGAAGGATATTCTCCCTTATTGTAGTGTGTTCTAAAGATCAAGTCAAAGTTTCTAAATTCTGGATTCCATACGACAGGTCCATCCATATCATCGAGATAGACCGTAATGTATTTTCGAGCTGGGTGAAACAGATTTTCGGGCAAATGCAAGTTTTGATTAAACCACTGATGGCTCACCACTACCACAGAACAATTATCTGGGCTGACTTCGACATCGTGGCGGAATAGATAGTCTTCTCGTTCTGGCGAAATTTTCCAGTAATTGATATTGGAATAAAAGGGTATTCCTAATTCCTGTAAGCCTTCCGCAATACATACACTTAAATGATGATAGACTCCTTCGGTGCAATAGAAAAATATTGCCCCAGAAAAATTACTTATCTTTGTAAATGAGCCTGCCGCTTTTTCGCCGTTCACAGTATTTTTTCTGTTATGTTTGTCTGCCTTTTGGTAATCTATCAGATACTTGCTAGAGCCTCTAGGTTGCAAACAGGTAGATTTTCCGCTTTTGCAGCTGCGAGCGCCTCTTTATTCTCATTTTCTAAAATAATGCGAGCCTTGAGGCGAGGCAGCAGGGCTTCCCACTGTATTTCACCCATCTTGCTTACCAGTGAAATTTCCGGCCCCTCCGTCACGTCTAAATCTTCCTGCATAAGCAGGTTCATCGTCACGCTCGATAAAAATAGATTAGCATCTTCCTCGGATATATTGCCAGCTTCTATCAACAAAGTGAGGCGATTTTTATCTGGGTGTGTAATTACCGCCGCGATCACTCGTTCCAATTCTTTACCGAGAGACTCTTCTGGTTGTTGCCAGTCTGGAAAAACAATTAAATTAATATCCTTCAACTTTAAAGGTAAAAGAGTAGCCTCAATCAGTGCTGCTCGCACTTTTTTAGCCATTGTTGACCAGGAAAATAATTTTGCTCGTTCCAGCCCAGCAGCAATCAATGCGTTGCGAACAGCAGGCTTTTGGACATCGCAAAGGGCATTAGTCATTGCCATTACATCTTCATCGCCGACATACAAAACTGCTTCTCCTCCCACCTCTGGAATGGAGGCATTGGCACAAGTAATCACCGGGCAACCACATGCCATTGCTTCTAAAACAGGCAAGCCAAACCCTTCGTACTTCGAGGGATATACTAAAGCTACAGCACCGGAGTAGGCAGTTCTGAGTTCTTCGTCGCTCAGTTGCAGCATGTGCACAACCACACCCACTGTATACTCTCTAAATTCTGGCGATAACAAACCGCCGCTACCAGTACAAACAAGCTCGAAACCCTCTCGGCTGCAAAGTTGAGAGATTGCCTTGAAAAACAAGCCAGAGTTTTTGTAACCATTGCCAATCCCAACAGCTATGAAGTAGGGTTTCGAGATACCGTACTTAGTTTTAAAGCGCTTTATTTCATCAGCGCTAGCTGGCGAGAAAATATCTTTTACTCCACAGTGGGCTACCGTAATAGATTGAGGGGAAATCTCTGGGAAAAATCGCATTAGATCGCGAGCTGTATTTTCTGAAATGGCGATATAAGCAGAGGCGTGTCGGATACCATAGTGTTTTTCCCGCCACATTGGCTCTCTGAGGTTTGCTCCCCCTACTTCGGGAATCATGTCATACGCCATGAACACCGAAGGTGTTGAGAGAGGAGTTGTGTAATAAGTTGAGATAAATAAGTCTGCCTCTTCTTCATCGCAAACCTGCTGCAGCATGGCGCGATCGCTATCGGTATTATTGTAATCATATGGGGGAATGAGGCGATATTTAATCCCCGGTATTGCTGGAGCCCTCCCGGCGCGATCAAGGACGACAATATGCCTTGCAAAACCATCCTCTGCCCATTCTTCCAAAAGCGATCGCCAGACTCGGGCAATGCCAGTTTGATAGAACTGGAAAAATATGCTGTCAATTAGAATCTTTGGCAAGGGTTTTTTAGGCGCTACAGATTGCCTGACCCCTCCCTCAGATTGTACAAATTTCCATACATTTTTGTTCGTATCTTTCTGGGCAATTGGAACTACACCGCACGACTCCGCCTTATCCACCATTGTTGCATCTTTTACCCAGGGAAAATACTGACGCAATAAAACTGGAAATTTTGTTTGCTCCTGCAAAGATTGCCATCGCGAAAGAGCATTTGCATACCCGTAATATTGCTCTTTAAACCGCAATTGTTCTGGCATTACATATGCAAAATGCTGGAAAACTAACCCCTGGCTTTCGGTTTCTTCATGTAAAAAAGGATTGAGCTCTGCCACATCCCTCCACTCCCCATCTGGCAAAGGCTCAACTAACTTAGGCGGTTCGTGAGCTGCCCAAACCAATCCTGGTTTAAATCGCCAAGTTCGTAACCAGTCTTGAGCTGGGTTTTCTGCGTAACAATTACGGGTACTGATAACTAGATTCTCTCCCACGAAATACCAGCACCAGTAGAAAGCGGCTGTTTTTTCTGGATTGTTGATGAACATCTCGCGGGCTTTACACAGTTGCTCAACTGTCCACAGTTCATCTACATCTACTTGCCATAGCAAACATTCTTCCTGAATATTCGCAAGTGGGGCATTCACCATTTCTAGCTTCCCATCCCAGAAAACTCCTTCCGGTTTGCGATAAACCGTAACATTTTCTGGATAGAGCTGCGTCAGTTCATCTATATATTCCGAGGTGCCGTCTTTGCTACGCCCGTTTCGATGAATTTCATCGACAATCCGCCCGCCTAGTTGCAAGCTCCATGCAGTATCGTGTTTTAAATCTGCTACCCCCTCTACTATATGCCAGTGCCATTTAAAGGGGAGTTGCTTGAAAACCTCTATGTGGTAGCGGATAAAGGGTTCTCCATTCAGAACAATTGTAAAAAAATGTACGGGTAAATCCTGCTCAACCAATTCTCCGGCGCTGCTACTTTCTTTTTTCTTAAAAATAGCGTATCCGTGCCTAACGTAAATATTTTGTTCTAGCAGTGTATAATTACTATCAGACAGTAATCGCTGATAATTTTTGTAATTTTTAAATGTCTTTATGTCATCTAATAATATAAATTTTGCTCCATAAACCTCTTCTAGATCCGCACTGCCTGTAAATTCTGAACCATCAATTAAAACTACATCAAAGCATTCTATATTATTTTCAGCTTTTATCAGAGCTATTCCATCTGCTTGCACGCCAGATTTCTTTACATACTCAATATCTTGCCGCAGCCAACTTAGCACTTCTTCTCGGGAATAATAGTTGAGATTGCTCTGAATAGACTCATAAAATTCCATCACCTCTTTTTCATCTGGAAATTTATCCAGGGATACAGAAGAAACGTTGTAGCATTTTACAAAATTATCTTTGGCATATCGCTTTTGCAATTCTGCAAAGCGAGTTTTTGAAATTTCTATGCAAAATAGCTTTGGCTGACGCGGATTTTGCCGTAAGCCTGTCACAAATGCTTCGGTACTTCCCTCACCAGAAGAAGAGCCAATTTCTAAAACCGTTTTGATGTTCTCTTGTCGTGCTATTCTTTGAATTGCCGCATAAAATAGATCGTTTTTTATTTCTGCTGGAATAATACGATTGAGCCCCGAATTTGCTATCTCTTTATCCATCAGTCACCCCACACGCGTTTATTTTTTCTGTGGATATCGCCTCCTATTTCTCTACCTTTCCCTGTTTCACCTGCTCCAATAGCGCTTTGTAATCCTGACGCTCAGGATACAATTTTACCAGCTTTTCTAAAGGTTGTATAGCACCCTTGGCATCGTTCATCATAAGCCGCACATTTACCAGCCCTTCCAGCGCTGTCTGATTTTCTGGCTCTCGCTGCAACACTAATTCATATCCTCGTGCTTGGGCTGCCAATTGCGACTCAACTGATGATTCGGCTGTAGTCGGTTTACTCGGTTTTTGTACAGCACTGCTAAACAGTTGTGCCATGCCGAATATCGCTGAGCCACCAAACGATACAATTGACACTATCGCTAAAATATGCTTCAAGCGATCGCTTCGCCTCTTACGAGCCATTATATACTCTTTCTCTGTTACATTCATTGCCAATCTCCTATTACAATTACTTGACGAGTTACTGCCTGCTCGACCCCTATACCACTTATGATTCCCAATTCCTCTTCAAAAGCAATCGCCCCAAGCAAACTAATTATACTCAACTTACTGCACTCGTGGCCAACCCTGCTCCAGGCGTAGAAACATCAACCCTGGAAAATAGACACTATCCTTGTTTTGGGGGATACTGTGGGTAGTAGCCCTCCCTCGGCAAACCAGCTGACTTGCTCCATTTACTATTCCCTAGCTTTCTCGGCAGCGCCTCACAAGAGGGTTTGTTTTTGATTCTTTTTATTTAAGATACTCCAAGCAGGGGCATCTTTATAAATAGAATATGTCACGGATTCTCCTGTCTTCTCGAATACTTACAAAGTAGCCAATAGTAACTCTGATTCATCGATATATAGAGGTAAAATAATGGATTATCAACAATTTATTGAGCGCCTCCCCACTCTCTATGACAATTGGGGATTTGAATCTATACGCCCAAAATCTGAAAAGTTTCAGCAAGCACTTGACAAAGTGCCCGGAATCGCATCAACCAACCTCATGCAGTTGCTAAATTTAGCTGTAAAATGTCTGGAACCCGATGAGATTTACTGTCAAATTGGTATACCTGACAGCTCGGCTTTAATTGGCGCTCTTCTGGAATGCCCAGAATGTATGGCTTATGCAGTAGACACTTTTTATGATAATTCAAATGATAACAACTGCATTGATTTAGAAAAAATTCTAGAAAATTTGCAAATCTTTAAGCTAGAAGAACAGGTATTTATATGCCAGCAAAATTTTGAAGATTTTTTGCTTGAGTTGCGGGAAGTAGAAACAGAGAATCAAATAGGTGTTTATTTTTACAATGGTTTTTCTGACTATCGATCGCAGCTTTTAGGCTTACTTTTAGTCAGAAGTTTTTTAGCAGATAAAGCGTTGATAATTACAGCCAATGGCAACCTAGCAACAGTAAAGCAAGCTATATGGGATTTTGCCGCTGCCAACACAGAATGTAAAATAGAATTAGAATTATTGAATTTTGACAGCGGAATTCAGGTTCTCAGTTGGGATACAAGCAGAAGCTATAATTATTCACCGTCTGATTTTATAGATAAACGTCAGCAAGCGGTTATTAAAGCTATCTCGAACTTACAATTTGAAGAGCCGCTAAATCTTGCCAAATCGCAATTGCAAATAGCTGAAATATTGTACCAGCAAGGTAAATATGAAGAAGCGCTCGCTCATTATCAAACTTATCTACAACTTCAAACGGTTGATACAAGTGTCTATAACAACCTCAGTGAGTGTTTTTGGGCACTGCGTCGGGAAGAAGAAGCCCTCGCTATCCTCCAAGAAGGCATTCGCTTATACCCAACAGAAGCACCACTTCACTTTTCGCTGATTCTCAAACTATTATATTCTGGAAAAAATTCTCAGGCTGTGTCAACCGCTGAAACTGCATCCCACTTGATGCCTGATAACTACACTTTTAAAATCCTAAAAAACTTAATCGTTCCAATGGTTTACGATACGCCAGAAGAAATCGGTTTTTATCGTGAACGATTTGAGCGTGGGCTGCAAAATTTAATCCAGGAAACATCCCTAGAAACCCCAGAAGAACGAGAAAGCGCATTTTTAGGTATTTGTCGCCTGACTAACTTTTATTTACCTTATCAAGCTCACAATGTTGTCAATTCACAGCGTATTTATGGCAATCTAGTGCATAAAATCATGGCGGCTAAGTATCCGCAGTGGGTTAAACCATTATCCATGCCACCTGTGCAGAATAAAATCCGCATTGGCTATGTTTCCAATTATCTGCACGCTTACAGCGGCACGTTGTGGCTGACAGGTTGGCTGCGCTATGCTGAGCGCGACAATTTTGAAATTTACTGTTATTATACGGGTAATTCTCCCGATATAGTTACGCAAATTTTTCATAATTGCAGTTACAAATTTTACCACATTTATGGTAATTTTGAAGCAGTTTGTCAACAGATTATCGCCGATCACCTTCACATTCTCGTATATCCAGAAATAGGAATGGATCCTCCTACAATGAGCAGGGCTGCTTTGCGTCTTGCACCAGTGCAATGCGTTGCTTGGGGACACCCCGTTACTTCCGGAATTCCTACAATTGATTACTTTTTATCCAGCCAGTTAATGGAGCCGGAAAATGCACAAGAACATTATACAGAAACGCTGGTTTTGTTACCGAATATTGGGGTAGCTTATCCCAAACCAAATGATATTCCGGCTTTGACGAAAACTCGCGCGGATTTTAATTTACCAGAAGAAGCGGTTATTTATTTTTGCTGTCAAGCGCCTTTTAAATATCTGCCTCAATATGATTATATTTTAGTGGAGATTGCTCGGCGTGTTCCTAATGCTAGATTTTTGTTTTTGCGGGGAAGTATACTCAAAAATCGTCTAGCGCGTGCATTTGCGGCTGTGGGATTAAATAGCGAAGAGTATTGTATTCATATGACGATTCCAAAACGTTCGGATTATCTGATGTTGAATCTGCTTTCTGATGTGTTTCTGGATACATTTACTTGGTCAGGAGGGAATACTACTTTAGAAGCGATCGCTTGTAATTTGCCCGTGGTTACTTGTCCAGGAGAATTTATGCGCGCCCGTCACGCTTACAGCTTCTTAAAAATGCTGGGGGTGACGGATACGCTCGCTAACAATGAAGCAGAATATATCGAGATTGCTGTAAAATTGGCTTTAGACCCAGAGTGGCGACGTGATATTTCTGAACGCATGAGTCAGCGCCACGACTATCTATTTGACGATAAAACCTGTGTCAAAGCTCTGGAAGCTTTTTACAAGCAGGTTGTTTTTGAAAGAATTGAGCAGGGAATTTGAATGTTTTGGTACAATGGCTCTATCATTGAATCGAACACCCTAGAACTGTCGAGCGATGATCCAGGGCTACTCTACGGAGCAACGGTTTTTACTACCCTGCGCGTCTATAACGGTTCCCTAGATACTCCATTGACGAACTGGGCTGCTCACTGCGCTCGCCTCCGTTTCTCCCTAGAAACCTTCCACTGGCGTTTTCCCAACTGGCAACAATTGCGACAGGGAGCCGAATTAATCGCCGCCAAGTGGCCCGTGTTGAGAATAGCTATTTTTTACGACGGGCGAGAATTAATCATCGGTCGAAACTTACCCGCTGATTTGACAAAGCGTCAGCAAAATGGTATAAGGGCTTGGCTAGCAGAAAGACCCCATTTACAGCGCTCGCTCCCTGCTCACAAAACAGGTAACTACCTCTCGGCATGGCTTGCCCAAAAATCTGCTCAACAGCAAGGAGCCTTAGAAGCAATTTTAGTCGATGCCGCAGGCAATTGGCTAGAAACCAGTACTGGTAATCTCTGGGGATGGCGCTCTGGGCAGTGGTTTTCCCCACCCCTGGATGGGAGAATTTTACCAGGATTGACGCGAGCGCTGCTTTTTAGTTGGTTGGAAAAACAGGGCCACTCCGTTCGAGAACAACCTTGGACACCGGAATTAGTTTCAGAATTTGAAGCGATCGCTTATAGCAACTGCGTTGCCGAAGTCATCCCCATCCATACCGTCGCCTCCCGCCACCGCACCCTTACCTACAACCCCAAGCATTGGGCTTTCCAACAATTACAAAGCCTTTTTCAATCCAGTCATAAGCTGCAATAATTCCCTACTTAGCTTTTCTTTTCCACGTTAATATACTGCCTTAACGTAGTAAGAAAATCCCAACCGATGCGCTTCATTACAAAATATTTTTATGATAAAGGATGAGATTGATTGTTTTTAACCTTCTCCAGCTGTTCAATGACTAGCCTTCGTACTGAAAAGGAGACAGGCTGAGAAAAAAAATGACCAGCTTGCCTAAAAGCCGGTCTATAAAGATATTTAATCACGTTGTCGTTTGGTCACGAGGAAACCCCTGCTGCGCGTTCCCAAGCTGGCAGCGGGTTAAAATCTCTCCGCGTTTACCTGCTTACATTTTAACAGAAGTTACGTTTTTGTAACAGAAAATTACTAGATTTTTCAGAATGTCTCTTTATCCCTGAATACCTGTGAAGCAATAACAGAGGATACCCCCGCCGGGCGCCCCCACCAGACACGCTCGTGCTTGTAAACAACCATTCCTGGTTTAGCTCCCTTGGGTTTATAGACGAACTTCGGTTTAGTATAGACAACAGGCACTTGTGCCGCTTCCCTAGCGCGGCTGTAATAGGCACTCAAGTCAGCAGCAAATTGCAAATCTGCCTCATCGGGCACCGCTTTTGGTTCCAGACGCAGCAAGACATGGCTGCCGGCTATCTCCTGAGTGTGAAACCATAAGTCGTAATCTCCCGCTAAGCGAAAGCTCAATTGATCATTCTGGCGGTTATTACGTCCGACTAATACTTCAAAACCACTAGGGGAGCGGTAGCGGTAAAAATCAGTTTCCGCAACTTCCCGCCGACTGCGGTATTCAGGATTTTCTAAATAGCCCTGCTCGATTAGCTCATCGCGGATTTCTTCCAAAGCTTGTAAGTCTGACGGTTCTCGGTAGTTTTCCAGTTGGGCAATTGTCGATTCTACTTGTTCTAAATAATCAATTTCTGCTTTTACTTGCGCAAGTAATGGCTCGACTGCCAAGCGGGCGCGTTTGAGCTTTTGGTGCCGTCGGTACAGGGCTTGGGCATTTTGGACGGCATTTTTCTCCGGTTCTAAGGAAATTTTTACGGAAGCTGAGGTTTCAAAGTCGGGGAGGGTGATTTCTTTCATCCCCGGCTGCCACTGCTGAAGATTAGCCATCAGCAAGTCGGCTTGCTTTCGGTAGATATCTGCTTCGTCGGATTGCTGTAGGCGCTCTTGGAATGTGCGGGCTTTGAGTTGTAATTTGGCTAGTTCTTTGCTGAGTTTCTGGCTGAGTTGGTGCCTGAGTTGTTTGAATTCCTGTTGCTCAAGTTGGTGAGTATAGTAGCGATTGAGCAATTCTTGTACGCTGGCAGCAGGTTCCCCTGGTAGAAAGTCGAGGACGGTATATCCGTAGGCAGTCCAGCGTGGGTGAAATTCTTCTTTTTCTAAGGCTTGCAGCCATTTTTGCCAGCACGAAAACAGCCGCTGCCAATCTGAATCTTTGAGGTTATTGGTGTTTTGAGTCGGATCTAAGTCGGCAGCGATCGCCATTGATTCGACTAAAGAAGGACTTAAGCCGCGATAACTTTTGAGCAATTGTCGTCCCAGCTGTCCCGGTATCAGGCTGACGCGCCCTCGCCAACTTTCTAACGCTTCCCTCAAACTGGGCACGGGTTCTGTAAGGGCAGGCGGCAGTTCGTATGGCTGCCCTGTGAGTACGGGGCGAACCCTCGATTCCCGCTCACTGACTTGGTGCGCTGCTGTAATAATTAAGTTGTCTTGATTTGTCAAAATCACATTGCTGCGTTTGCCCATCACTTCCACGTACAAGTGCCAGAGAACGGGCTCGCCCGGACGGCGCGCAAATTGCAGATCTATGGCCCGTTCCCAGGGGGCAACCGCAACTATTGCCACCAGGGCTAACCCGCAGAGCTGGTGTCGTAACTGCTGGGAAAAGGTAAAAGTATCTGGCGTACGTGGCGGCGGCTCACTTATACACACGCGGGCGGCTTGGGGATGCCAGGAAATATCCAGCCAGCCGCGTTCTTGTAGGGTGCGTAAGCATAGGGCTATGGTGTAGCGATCGCGCTGATACACCTGTTCTAGCCTTGCTGGCAGCCAGTGATTACGCAGCTCGGCACAAGCAGCTGTTAATGTCGTCAAGTCTATCGGTTGCACAGAAATGGGTTTTTGATTTTTGTCTCGCAAGCAGGATTGTTTTTTGAGTATGTTACCACAAAAGCTCCCGTGGACTTTTTCTGGACATTTTTTCAGAACAGCTATCCCACCGACAAGCCTTTATTAGCTTTTTTCTCCAATGGTAAACAATACCAAAAAATTGACAACTTTTGATTCTATTGATTTTTTACCTTGTAAGTCAAGATTCTTGCAGATACCATTGAAATTAAGTGCTTATTGACTACTCAGGCGGCTGGGCCGCTAATGTGTCATGGACATTCAATTGATTAATATTGGTTTTGGTAATATAGTGTCTGCCAACAGAGTGGTGGCGATTGTAAGTCCTGAGTCCGCTCCCATTAAACGTATCGTCAGTGACGCGCGAGAGCGGGGACAGCTTATTGACGCAACTTACGGGCGGAGAACCAGGGCTGCGATCGTCACAGACTCCGGTCACGTTATTCTCTCCGCTATTCAACCGGAAACAGTGGCTCATCGCTTAGCAAGCGGTAAAGACAGCCAAAGTCCACCAGGCTAAAGGCGATTTGCGATAAAAAAGCCTGTAATAAAGAGAACTCATCTGCTTAAAACATTTGTTTTTTAAAAGTTTTAGGCTCTAAAAAGAAATTTTAAAATAGAGAAAACGAAAAATTGCAAAGGAGGGGTTGGAAATAGTTGCTTAAAATACGCCAATGAGCGCATGATGGTGAGAGAAAATTTTCACCAGTAGCGGGCGTATGAAAAGTGGTAAATTGATCGTGTTGACGGGACCTAGTGGTGTGGGCAAAGGGACTTTGCTGCGAGCATTGCTGCGCCGCCATCCCGAACTATATCTGTCGGTATCCGTAACAACACGCTCGCCGCGCAAAGGAGAAATTAACGGCAAGCACTATTACTTTATAGATAGGCAGCAGTTTGAAAAATTAGCAGCTAACGGTGATTTGTTGGAATGGGCAGAGTTTGCAGGCAACTACTATGGCACCCTGCGCCGTCAGGTTGAAACTCACATTAACCAGGGCAAGTGGGTGGTGTTGGAAATCGAACTGGAAGGCGCACGGCAAATCAAGCAGACTTATCCCGAAGCCTTGCGGATTTTTATTTTGCCACCGTCTATGGAGGAGTTGGAAAATCGCATTAGAGCCAGAGGGCAGGATTCTGAAGAAGCGATCGCCCTAAGGTTAGAACGCGCCCGTGCAGAAATCGCCGCTGCTTATGAATTTGATATTCTAATTGTTAACGACGACTTAGAAAAAGCTCTAGAGCGCATCGAAGCAGCTTTGTTCGCGTCGGCTAAGTGCTAAGTAACAGCAGGGAACCCTGGAATATCCCTACGCAGAGCCCTTTTGCTGTAGATATTGCGAGCGCTGCTCCATCGCTTGCTCTAATTCTTGTCTGATATTAGGATAGCGCCTGAGATAGAAATCTTGCTTGAGCATCTCTTCCCAAAGCCAATCGAGTTCGGCTTGGGTTTGACAGCGCTGTATCATCGTCAAGTTGCCATGCATGAGAATTTCGGCTTTCCAGCGCGGTGCTTTCTCTGCTTCTAACTGCGCCTGACGCGTTTGTATTAACTCCTGCAATTCTTCTATGACTTCTGAGGTATATACTTCAGCGCATTTGTTAAATTCCTCTTCTAGCACACTCCGTAGTTGCGCAAGGTGGTTGAGTTCTTGACAGTTGGCGATCGCTTGTCTTATTACCGGAATCCAGCAGTTTAAACGGCGATAGCTAACAATGGTTGCCAGCTGATGTCGCCGATGCACCCACACCCCCACTCTCCACAAGTCTATTAGGACTATACTTCTCGTAGAAATTCCCAAATAAGCTGCCACTTCCGAAAGCACTATCCACAGATTTTCTCGACCTATTAGTTCTACGAGTTTCGTTGCCATTGATACACCTCTTCGTTTTCTTCGGTTTCAAAAACTCCCAAAACCCTATGCCACCCCACCCTACTTTCTCCTCAGAGACTGTCTTGCAACCTCAAAATTGCTATATACTAGCCCCAATTTGTCTTAGTCGTGTTATGCTTCTATGTGGCATCAAGCTTTGCATTTTTTATCAAACTTATACTTTCTATAAATAATTCTAGCTTAGCGTACTTTTTTCATATTGACAAGGTATTTAGAGAATATTTATGTAAATTTTTGTAAATAGGGGAGTTGCTTTAAGAGGCCGATAAAAGAAGAGACTCGCGAGAGGCGAAAGTGGGCACCAGAAGGGTAAACTTTGCGCGCTCGCGAGCTAGGTAAAGAGTCAAAGATCAGCGTTCACCCTGGGTAGAGGGGAAATAAGGGGCGCTCGCTTTACTGTAGAGGATGGAAAAGCAAGTCGGGGAAAAAGCGATTAAATTCAATCAGAATGCCAGCGGTAATAGTCATCCAAAGAGCAGCCAGCACTGGGGCAGTAGAGAGATACTTAAGGAAATATTGCATGAGCAGATTCTCCTAGAAAAAATCGATAGTTGATACTAGCGGGGAGAAACCGGGATTTCATCGTCCTTAGCATAAAGTTCGCCGCTGAGAGTTTCTTTAACAGCTGCCAGGGGCCAGATAAAGCCCATAAGCATTTTCTGAATCGCCAAAGGAACATCGATGATGATTTCCTTTTCCTCAGGGTTTTCCGACTTGCGGATATCAATTAAGTAAGCGCGACCAACCCAGCCAATCCAACCGGCAATGTACAGAAACAGAATACTAGGAATAATAAAGTCACCGGCGTGGCTCCAACGGCCATCAGCAATTAAGTGAGGCAGCCCTTCTGGCCCGCACAACGCTTGTGAATAGCGTTGGAAACGCTTTTGCCCGGAAGCTGGGTCATCGGTCGTGGGACGTGCATTCTGGGCGCGTTGCTGGAAAGCAGGGGATTCGCTGCAGGGGACTAGACCTGCGACATCAGCCGCAGCAACTGGGACAAAAGTAAACCAGAGGCAGATAGAGATAACGATCGCAAACAATTGTCGCATGAAATTGTTTCCTTTTGTTACGAACCCTAAGTTTTTGTTACAAAACTAGCGGCAGTGCTTGTACCGCTTGTACCAGCTAGCTTGTAGAGGGTGCAATAATTAGTTCTGATTTGTCAATGGGAGTGTCAACCATATCCCATAGTAGGCGGGCATTTGGGATTTTTTACCTTCTTCTTGCTTGGGGACGTCAATTTTCCACTCCTTTCCTTGCCCTCAAGGGAAGCAAAAAAGTTAGAACAGAAATGCCCCAAGCCAGTTGTCAACAGATTTTACCGCTTTTAAGGCTACTGCGATCTTTTGGGTTTAACCGCATACCTGTTATTGTTTTGTTAAGGTTATGGATTGGTAGAGTACCTTATGTTACCGTAAGAAAAGCCAAATTTAACAAATATTAATATAATTAATAAGATTTTATTTATTATGTAGGTACATTGCTCGACAGCACAAGATAAGTGTCGAGGGAAGAGGGGAATGGCGACAGTTTTAGCGATAGAAACAAGTTGTGACGAAACAGCTGTAGCAATTGTTAAAAATCGTGAAGTAATTTACAGCCTAATGGCTTCACAAATCGAAACACACCGCCAGTATGGAGGGGTGGTGCCGGAAGTAGCATCGCGGCAACATGTAGAAAAAGTAGATTGGGCGATCGCAGAATGCTTTAAAAATACCAATTTCAGTTGGGCAGACATTGACGGTGTAGCAGCAACTTGCGCTCCCGGCTTAGTAGGCGCCCTATTAGTAGGAGTCACTGTTGCCAAAACCCTGGCCATTATCCGTAACAAACCTTTTCTGGGCATCCACCACCTAGAAGGACATATCTACGCCAACTACCTCAGCGATCCGAATTTGCAACCACCCTTCCTATGCCTGTTAGTTTCAGGAGGGCACACAAGCTTAATTTGGGTTAAAAATTGCGGAGAATACCAAACCCTCGGACAAACCCGCGACGATGCCGCAGGCGAAGCCTTCGATAAAGTTGCCAGATTACTAGATTTAGGGTATCCAGGAGGCCCAATTATTGACAAGCTGGCAAGCCAAGGGGACCCAAAAGCCTTTCCTTTACCGGAGGGAAATATTTCCCTACCAGGAGGGGGATATCATCCTTATGATTCAAGTTTTAGCGGCTTGAAAACAGCAGTACTGCGTCTGGTGCAAAAATTGAAACAGGAAGGCACTGCCCTACCAGTGAGTGATATTGCAGCCAGTTTTCAGGAAAGTGTCGCCAAGAGTTTGACCCGCAGAGCGATCGCCTGCGCCCTTGATTACGGCTTAAAAACGATCGCCGTTGGCGGTGGCGTTGCCGCCAACAGCGGGCTGCGAAAGCACCTGCAAGCAGCAGCCGATGCTCAAGGATTGCGCGTCTTATTTCCGCCTTTAAAATTTTGCACTGATAACGCCGCCATGATTGGCTGTGCAGCAGCCGAACACCTAAATCGAGGTCATACCTCCCCCCTCACCTTAGGGGTTCAATCCCGCCTGGATATCAAAGATGTCATGCAGCTTTATAACTAAAACCGTCGGCATATACAATACCTCCATCTAAAATCGCCGCCCCAGCAATCGCTGACGGACACTTTCAGCAATTTTGTGGCCGAGGTAATCCGGGATCAAACTTTCATTGGGGCCTAAAAGATAAAGAATCAAACGAGTGCGCCCCCGCCAGACCAGCAAGTTAGCATTGACCACCAATAAGTCTTCTTGCCAGATAGCATACATGATTTTATAGAAAAGACCAGGTTGATTATCAGCTTCGATTAACAGAGCTGGCAGGTGGAAAACAGGGTCAACGTAAAATTCTGTTTCCACATCCTCTAAACCCGCATCAAGATTAAACTCAACCGCCAGCATCTCCTCTACCTCAAAGTGACCTGCCAACGCCTCCCGAATAGCTCTACAGACATTTTCTGAGGTTTTTTCCGTAAGGGCTTTACCGCCTCGGGAAACCACCAGTTTGATAAACACCAACATAGGTGGGTATATCTGGCCATACAAACTGAGGCTGTGGATAGTCAGCCCATAAGCAGCGAGAACACCAAATATATCGCTGAGCAAAAAAGACTGGTTGCGATAGGCAAAATGCAGGGCACTTTTGTTACCTTCGGGTTTCAGCTCAATCACAGCTTGCCGGGTTTTATAGAGCTGGTAAGCTAGCTTCAGGTTTTGTAGTTGGATTTCGCTGCTGACAAATTGCTCGTAGAACTGGGGAAACGCCCGGTTAAAGCGTTTCAGTAGTTCTAGTGTGGAAGATTTTAAACCCGGAGCCATAATTGGGAGAAAAACTTGCTTGCTGGCGTCAAATGCAATCGAAATAGAACACTGACTTATCCCTTTGTTGTATTCAATGTCTCACAAATTCTCGAAAGAAAAACTATGCAATGATTTAACGGTCTGATTTAAGGTTTCAAAGCGCACTCTCGCTCTATCCTAGAGAGGATAACTGCAAAAATGAGTTGGGGTAGAATAACCATAATTGGCAGTTGACGAAAACAGGCAGGGCGGGGAAGAGAATCTGTACGAGAAAATAGGAGATTTGTCGCTACACCTAATATCCTATTCGTAGTGAGGAGGGAGAAACTTTGGCCAAAGGTAAACAAGCTTTCGGGTGTCCCGCATATAGGAGTTCTGAGAACATCTATAAATCTATTATTTTTCAGCGAGCGTTTTGCGCGCATCCCCACTTGTCCACAAACAAGTTAACAAAATAAGGTAAGCTGGGAGAGCTATAATTCCTACACTCAGAGTTAAATGGATACATGGACTCTTCCAGAAATTTATGCATGAACACCAAGGAATAGCTTGGTGTTACAGTTTCTCAGAACCCTGATGGTAAGTACCATGTTTCTGTTCTAGTAGAGGCGGCTAAAACGGCTAAGCCTGCAAGTAAGAAAGGTAAAGCCGGAGAGATTGACTTGGGGCTGACTGATTTTGCCGTCACCAGTGATGGGGCAAAATATGAAAACCCTTGACATTTAGCCCATCCATGAGAATAATCTCTTACGTAAGTTTCAAAAACTAAGTCGTAAGCAGAAACAAAGAAAGAAGGAGAGAGCAAGACTAAAAATTGCTCTGCTACACTGCAAAATAGCTCGTTGAGAGTAGACTTTCTACGACGCGAGCTGGGGGATGTTTTAGACCATGCTCAATCACAAGGCTCAAGAGAAGGAGAAACCTACATTGAAATAAACCGCTTTTCCCCGAAAAGCAAAACCTGTCGTGCGGGTATCAAATGTAACAGATGAGGTCACTTCTTGTAGCAGAAATGGCTAATTATAAATCTAAAACAACCCTTTTGGGGTTGTCTGTAAACCAGCCGATAACGTCCAACTGGTTGTCTTGTCTTTGCCAAGGAATGACTGAAAGCTCATGAAAGTCCGTAAGCGCGATTTTAGTAGCTGTTTCTGTGCTATGATTCAATTAGCAGACGAGTAATCAACCTCTCTAAAAACCAAGCTTAAGCGGAAAGCAACTTAGTAAAAGCCAATTTTTAGTTTGGGACTAAGTACCGTGGACAACACGGGAACGCTTGGGGAAAGAACCACCTCTACTTATTCTACCTGTTCTATCGGAGAGGGTAGGTGAGTAAGTGGGTTGGTTGAACCAAGAATCCCCCGACTAAGAAGGTCGGGCGGAGTGTCAACTCTAGTACTATCACCAAGCCTGCATGGGTTTTTGGAAACACTTATTTAGCGGTTCTGACACCTCCAATGCTGCCGAGACAGCCGCAAGTGGAGGATCTGCAGTCGAGGCGGGCGAGTCTTACGTAAGCAAGATAGTGCGCGATCGCTTCGGCAACCCCGTTCGCATCTACTTCACCACCGACCGGGATATTGACTTGTACGAACTCGAAGAACTGTGCGATGCCGTCGGCTGGTCCCGCCGTCCCCTGCGCAAAGTCAGGAAAGCCATCCAGCACAGCTTTCTGGTAGTCTCGATGTGGGAGCAGCGGGGAACCCGACGTCGATTAATCGGCTTTTCACGCGCTACCTCAGACCACGCCTTCAACGCTACCCTCTGGGATGTCGTGGTCCACCCGGATTATCAGGGAAAAGGCTTGGGCAAGGCGCTAATGAAATTCCTAATCGAGAAACTGCGCAGTGAGGACATCAGCAACATCACTCTCTTTGCCGATCCCCACGTCGTCGATTTTTACCGGAGCTTGGGTTTCATGCCCGATCCAGAAGGAATTAAAGGCATGTTTTGGTATCCCGACTAAGAGACTGAAAGACTGAGAGAGTGAAACGCAGTTTCTGAAAAAATTAGTTTCAGGGATTAGAGGCTGTTTAGTTTGGCAAAGCCCTTTACCCTCCTAGAGTTGATGTTTGCCTCGCTCTGGCGAGCGCGGCTGGGGAGGCTGGCTCCTCGTCGGAGGGGTGGTGTTATTTATTTCCCGCCCTCTCAAAGCAGCTGATTCCTGTTGCAACTGCTGTCGGCCATTTTGAATCACTCTCAGCATGTCGCTTAGCTGCTGTTCTATATTGCGCAACACCCTATCAGCGTAATCGTCCGCACCAGCCTGAATCTCTTCGCACTCTTTTAACGCTCGCATCCGCATTTCTTCGATTTCCTGTTGCGCCGCACGCCGCATCTGTTCAAGCTCGGCAAGAGTCTGTTCCCTGACGAGTTCGCAATCCTCCTGCACTTGCCGCCGGATCTGTTCGGCTTCTATCTTCGCTTGCCTAACTAAACCCATTTCATCCAAAATCTGAGCTGCTTCTTGCTCGGCAGCAGCAATTATTTCTTGGGCGTACCGCTCCGCTTGTGCTAGAATTTCCTCTTTGCGACGAATAATTTCCTCAGCTTCAAGATAAGCCGCCGGCAAGTTCAGGCGCACTAAGTCAAGCTGATCAAGTACCTGTTCCTCGTCTATAAGGGTGCGTCGGGTAAGGGGAATACGCGGGCTGTCGAGAATCATCTCTTCAAGTCGATTGAGTTCCCGCTGAATATCTATGCCTCCCGCTCCCCCCTGGAGTGATTCGTCTTGAGAAGGGAGTTCGGAGAAATCGGGATCGATTCGGGATGTGTCCTGGCGTAACATCTGGCAATATCTAGGGCGACATGTTTGGGAACAAGATGATCGACAGAGCCACCAAACCTGGCGATCTCTTTGACTACACTACTACTCAGGAAACTGTACTCGTTAGAGGTGGCTAAAAAAACAGTTTCTATTTGATTGTAAAGGGTTTTGTTGGTGTGGGCCATCTGCAGCTCCATCTCGAAGTCTGACAAAACCCGCAGTCCCCTGAGTAGAACTGTGGCTTGCCGCATTCTGGCATAGTTCACCGTTAAACCCTCAAAGCTGTCTACTTCAAGATTAGATAAGTGTTCGGTAGCAAGGCGAATCTGGTTGAGCCGCTCTTGTACGCTAAATAAGGGAGTCTTATTGGGATTGCGCACGACAGCTACTATCACCCGACCAAAAAGTTTGCAGCCGCGCTCGATTATGTCCAGGTGGCCAAAAGTAATGGGATCGAAACTACCGGGATAGACAGCGATCGCGCTTGAAGACATGAGATTTTGCTTTGCCTATTGCACTATTGCGAAACTCTATCTCAATATAATAATAAGCGCTTGTCGATTCCAAAGTATAGCACACTCTTGTGGCGCGCTCGCGCTACAGCAACTGCCCATTGGCTAAAAACTCCATCGCTGAGCCAAACATTATCTTATTTTTCAATCGCAATAGCTATTAGATAAAAATAGGTAAATTACATCTAATAAAAATAACCACAACCCAAAAACTCTAACTATCTAACGTCTGTAAGATTGAAGTGAGAAGATATCGAAATCATCAAAAAGTATCACAAAAGTTCGCCAACAAAAAACCACTCAAATGGCATTGACAGCCACCAGAGTGGGACTATATTATTACTAATTAAGCATCGGCAGGGGCATCAACAGAAGGAGTTTCTTCCACCAGCTCAATATATTGACTCTCCATAAGAAAAGCCCCTTTATTAAAGCGAACACCCCAATATTCCCCAGGACGGCGCTCGATGACTATGCCCTCTTCACCAAGACGAATCACATTAGGGGGGCGAAGCATTGGCATCGGTTCAGCGGTTTTAACATAAGGTGGTATTGCTACCACTTTTACGCGATCACCGATTTTAAATTCCTTAGACATAACAGCAACACTTCCAGGGGTTCCCAGCTTTCAGTTTAACTGATGAGGTGAGGAGTTCAAAAGCAAAAGAGCTATAAATCCCCCCTTCTCAAAGGTTAACGTCGGTAGGATGTCACAGCATCAAAGATCTAAGGAACTTGCCAAATCCGCTGGTGATACTTTTCTAAATCCACATAAGGATCGGCAGCAGCGTCAGAATGCTCGTGAGCGTGAAAGTGAAAGTGATGGTGTCCATTTCCGTGCCGGTGTGGGTGCTCGTAGGCATGTTCGTGAGAATGGTAATGATATTCATGAGAAGGCGCCTTACCCTCACCCACAAGTGCCGCAAGTCGGAACTTACACATTTCACAATTCATCTGCACCTGCCCAAGCTGGGTTTCAATTTCGCGCTCACGCAGCAGTAAAAGCAACTGCGGCTCGATACCTATTTCTGGCAGACAAGTTATCGAAATATCCGGATACTGCTCTTGCTGCTCTTGAGAGATTTGGAATATCCTTTTCACCAAAACTCCAGTAAACAGCAAATGGGGCAAAACTATAATTCGCTTCGGCTGATAGAAGCGAGCACGGCGGAAACCTTCTTGCAAACGGGGATGGGTAATTCCGATAAAGCAGGTTTCTACTGTCAGGTAGCCGCTGCCTTCCCAAAGCATGCGCGCCATTTTATAGGTATCACCATTAGCATCAGGATCACTGGAACCGCGCCCGACAAACAAAAGTACAGTCTCTTCCCGCTTGTAAGCTTCTTTGTCGAGTTTAGCAAGACGCGCTCGCCACAATTCCAAAATACCGGGGGCTATACCCAAGTGACGCCCATAATAAAACTTAATATTTGGATAACGCTCTCGCGCCCTATCTAATTCATTAGTAACGTCAAACTTATTGTGACGCGCGGCAAACAAAAGTAGCGGCAGAGCAGAAATTTCCGTGTAGCCCTCTTCCACACAGCGAGCAACCCCTTCCTGAATCGAAGGTTGGGTAAGTTCCAGAAAACAGGGCACCACTGGGCGCGATGTATCTAAAGCTTGATAGGCAGCAGCAAAATCTAACAACCCCTGCCGCCCCTCTTCATCCTGACTGCCGTGCCCAATTAACAATAGCGGACGATTTACGCTCAAAGCTGGTAACTTCAAAGAAGGCTCGGCTGGCTTGGCAAGGCTAGATAAATCAAAAGGATTAATACTAGACGTCAATTCAAACTCCTTTCCCGTGCGAGGCAGGAAATTATGTGGATAAGTAACAGGTAGGCATTCTGGCTTGCGAGAGAGATTTCTCGCTTACAGCTGCCGCACAGCCTCGGACTTGCACCGATGTTTCCCCACTCTGTTACGGTTTACAAGTACGCCTAGTTATCTTATCTTATTGACTATTTATTTTAAATGCCGGGGAGGGGGTAATTTTTTGCTTGCCACTTATTTTATAACGATGTGAATCGTAAATTTTCATAAACCCCTTCAAAAAACAATTTTTATATTTTTATATAATTTTGTGTTGACATTTAAATGAAAAATGACTAAAGTTCTCTTCCGTTGCAGCAATTTTGCTCTTTGTACTGTTTTCCAAACTCCCAAAGCTTCAGCTGTTAAATCGGCAAACCGCTCCTTCCCGATTATCTGAAAGTTTTATAGAAAAAAGCACCATACCAGCCTAAGAATTGCAATTCAGTTACTTTTAATATGCTCAAATCCTTGCCGAGTTTTTCCGATACTCAAAATCACTGGGCAAGCCCTTTTATTTCTGGTTTGCGCGAGCGCGGTATAGTCAGCGGATTTAGAGACGGTACTTTTCAACCCGCTCGCCGTCTGACGCGGGCTGAATTTGCTGCTATTCTGCAAAAAGCCTTTCCTCTTCCGCCAAGAAGACAGTACGTTCCCTTTCTCGACGTTCCTGCTACTTTCTGGGCGTCTGCTGCTATTCAAAATGCCTTTGAAACTGGCTTTTTATCAGGCTTTCCCAATCGCCTTTTTCTTCCTCAAAACAATATTACTCGTGTACAAGCCCTGGTTTCCCTTGTTGCTGGTTTAAGACTTGCCTCACTATTTGCTACCGATTCCACAACTATTTTTCTTTCGGATTTTTATCGCGATGCTAAGCAAATTCCCAGTTATGCTATAGAAGCGATCGCTACAGCAACTTTTGCAGGAATCGTAGTCTGTGTTCCCGATATCAAACTCCTCAATCCCAACCGAGAAATAACCCGTGGGGAAGTAGCAGCCTTAATTTATCAGGCGTTAGTATCTATTGGGCAAGCTCCGGCAATTGATTCAGATTATATTGTTTCCCTCCCTACTCCTAAATTCATACGAGAAGGTACTCACGTTGCTTTCAATGGGCGAACCAAAATTTGCCCGTGGAGTCAGTGGAGTTTTGCCACCTCAGAGCGAACCGGAATTAGTGACGCTGCGAGCGCATCTCTAATAGGTATAGAACTCTTAAATTCAGACGACGCAACCCGACAGCCTGCAGCGTGGTTTTCCCCCGCTAATAACCCTTTAATTCTCCCTGTCTTACAAGTTGGTACATGCCGCTATTTAGATATTACAGCTTTGCTAAAATCTCAAAATTGGCAGGTGCGTGCTGACGGCAAAATCCTGCATATTTTCACTTCCTTGGCTACCATAGAAACTCTTACATTTGAAGAACAATCTTCTGGTTATCGTCTGACAATTAATCTCAACCAACCAGCTCCCCTAGAAATCCGCCAGCAAAATTATACTTGGATAGTTACCCTTGAAGCAACAGCAGCGCCAGAAATTATAGAAAGCTTGAAATCCCTAAAATATTCGCCACCAAATCCCACTCATTCAACCTCTGTTAAGACGGGAGATAGAAATGAAGGAGAAACTGGCGGCAGTCAAGAAAAACCCGTTCCACCCACGGGAGAAAGTAGTAATAATCAGACCATGATTCGGGGCAATCTCACCGAAGGGCTAGAGCTGCGAGTTTATACTTTAACAGCTCCTTATCGGGTTATTATTGAATTGCGCCCTGATGCGCTAGTCAAGCGAAAAATTATCTGGATTCGTGGCTTGATATGGCAGCAGCAATATCTCCAACTGGGAAGCGATCGCTTTCCTGTTTTTTCTCTAATACTAAATCCTGAATCTCCTCAATTAATATGGCGGGTGATTCACAGCGATCGCACCCAAATGGTAGGCACTGCTTCTCTTTTACAAATGGCTGCAAACTGGCAAGTGATTGCCGCTATCAACGGTGGTTTTTTCAATCGTACCAATTTGTTACCTTTAGGGGCAATTCGCCGAGATGGAAAGTGGCTTTCGGGACCAATTCTCAATCGAGCAGCGGTAGCATGGAATGATACAGGGGCAGTGAAAATTGGTCGTCTAACACTACAAGAAACTATAATTACTGAAGCGGGAGAACACTATGCGATCGCCTTGTTAAACACCGGATTAGTGCAGCGGGGAATTGCCCATTATACGCCGGAGTGGGGAGAAAATTACACACCTTTAAGCGATGGTGAAATTGTTATTTTTGTCTCTAATAATCAAGTCATAAGTCAGATGGCAATTGCTTCAGCCGGAAAAACAGTTTGTCCAATTCCCCGCGACGGGTATTTGCTTGTTTTCCGTGCTAATGTAGCGAGCGCAGCGGCTTTCAATCCTGGCACCCAGCTAAAAATAGAAAGCAGCACCTCTGATCCTGATTTTAACGAATTTCCGCATATTTTGGGAGCTGGGCCACTATTGATTCAAGAAAAAAAAATTGTTTTAAATCCTTCAGCCGAAGGGTTTAGCGATGCCTTTGCCAAACAGGCAGCAATTCGCAGTTGTTTAGGCATAACGGCGACAGGAGCAGTAATTTTTGCCGCTATCCACAATCGGATCGGCGGTAGAGGACCTACTTTAGTAGAAACAGCCCAACTGATGCAACAATTGGAAGTAACTGACGCTCTAAATTTAGATGGAGGCAGTTCTACAAGTTTATATTTAGGAGGTCAACTTTTGAATCGCGCACCTGAAACAGCAGCTCGCATTCACAATGCTTTAGGAATTTTCAGAGCCTAGTATATTGTAATTTTTATAAACCGCGTACATTAATTCTCTTAAATTTCACAGGTAGAAAAGGGGCTGACGCCCCTTCTATTTTTTTACCGAACCTGCGTTACTAAAAGTTTAGTAAAGTTAGTAAAGTGCCATCATTAGCTGTTTTCTGTATTCTTTAGTTAAAGGGTGCTCACTGCCCAATAATTCAAAAATTGCAATCATAGCTTTTCTGGCGCCATCATTTTTATAACTTCTACCTTTGCGGACGATTTCTAAAAATCCTTCTAGAGCTTTTTCATAGTCTCCCTCGACTGTCAAGCAAGCGGCACGGGAAAATAATTTGTCTAGTTCATTGTCGAGAACTGGGTTATTGCATTCTCGTTTGAGGGTGATTAACTGTTTGAGAGCTTGGGCGGTAGAAAAATATTCTTTCTCGTATTCTTTAATAGAATCTAATATTTTTTCAGCTTCATCGAGGCGGTTTATTTCAATAAGAAATTTAGATGCTTTCAGAGTCAGAGAAAGGTTTTCTGGATATTTTTGAAGTAAGGTTTTTAGTTTTTCTTCGGCTTCTAGCTGGTTTCCTGAAACTTGAGCGGCTAAGATAGATTGCCAGATTTGCTCTAGCTCAGAAGTGATATTGTGACGTTCCAAAAACTGCCGTAATTGCGGTTCGGGTAAGACGCCGACAAATCTATCGATTGTCTCGCCTTGAGAGAGGAGTCGCACATCGGGCACTCCTTGGACACCATAATCGTGAGCTAAGTCGGGATTTTCGTCGATATTAATTTTGGCAAGAATTAAGTCATATTCTAAGGCTAGTTTTTCTAGTATAGGTTTAAGGAGCTGACATGGTCCGCACCAGACGGCGAAAAAGTCCACAAGTACTGGTTTTTGAAAAGATTTCTGGAAAACTTCTACTTCAAAGTTGTTGCTATTGACGATTATAGAATACCCCATGAATAATTTATCCTTATTTAATGAAAGCTGTTGGTAGCTTGGATGAGGCTACCAGTTGGTAAGCAATTCTAAGTTTTCGTCTAATTTTGCTATTTTAGCAGCTTTGAGTTTGGCAGGTGGGCGAACCCTAAGCGCGCTCGCTTTCCTGGGGGGGGAATTTATTAACGTCATCTACGTATCCATGAAAACACTTACGAATATTTACAGATATAGACAGGCGATCGCTAATACTATTGACTTTCAACTTCACTCGTGGATTTTACCATTCGGCAATATAGTCCCCTTCAGCTTAACTCCGCGCCGCTCAGTATTTTCCACATTCGCCTTATAGAGATTCGCTCCACTCAAATCTGCATTAGACAAATTAGCACCAATCAGATGTGCTCCTGTGAGATTAGCTCCCGTCAAGTTAGCTTGACTCAAATTAGCTTGAATAAGAAAAGCGCCGCTGAGATTAGTCAAACTCAAATCAGCACCGCTGAAGTTAGCTCCAGTGAGCAATTTTCCGCTCAAGTCTACCCCACTCAAATCAGCTCCGCTCAGGTTTACCCCACTTAAGTTAGCCTGTTTCAGACTGGTAGTGCGCAAATCCGTATTACTCAAATCTGCTCTACTGAGATTTGCCCTAACGAACATAGCATCCTTCAAATCAGCCTGCTTGAGAATTGCTCTATTAAAAAGGGCTTCATTGAGTACTGCTCCATTAAGAATAGCTCCACTGAGGTTTGCCCCTGTGAAATCAGCGCCAGTCAGATTAGTTTGTCGGAATTTAGCTCCTGTCAAGTTTGCCTGACTCAAATTTGCCTCAGTCAAATCCGCCTTATTCAGACTAGCTTGCGCGAGATTAGCTTGCCGTAAGTCAGTTCTACTGAGATTAGTGCCGATTAGATAAGTTTGACTCAACTGAGCGCCCTTTAATTTTGCATCCCTCAAATTTGCCCCACTAACATCTGCCTTTGTCAGGATTGCCCCACTCAGGTTAGCTTTGCTCAGCTCTGCCCAATTCAGATGTGCGCCACTCAAATCTGCGCCACTCAAATCTGCGCCACTGAGGTTAGCTCCACTGAGGCAAGCGCCGCTCAAATTCGCCCCTCTGAGGTTTGCCCCTCTCAAATCGGCTTTACTTAAGATAGCTCCACTCAGATAAGCTCTACTTAATTCCGTACCGCTGAGATCGACTTTAGTGAGGTTAGCGTGAGTAAAATCCCTATTACCTCCTGCATATCGCTGTAGGATCTCATTTCTGGTAAAACTGGGTCTAGTTCGGGATATTAGATCAGCAGTCATCTTAAGCCTGCACTTTTAAATTCCTTTATTTTTCTATTGGGATCGTATGCCAGATTAGCCGTTGAATGATACCGAATTTTCCCTGAAGTTATATTAAAGTTTAAGACAAAACAGTTTATGTAAAAAATGTATAAAAAACCTTAATAAATCTCAGTAAAATCTCCGTGCCCTCCGTGCCCTCTGTGGTTCATCCTCCGTGCCCTCCGTGCCCTCCGTGCCCTCTGTGGTTCCTTTCAGGGGAACCGTATTTGGACTTAAAATGTTAAGAGGGTTAGGTGTGAGAGCAGAAAAAATTAATAATTTCTTTAGAATCTCTGACATTAATTTTCTGCCTATGAGCCGTTGCTGTCATACCGAGAGGGCAGGTTTTAAAAGGCTTTTGCAAAAAAAGGAGCAGCCGCAATGGTATTAACTAATTCAACTATGCTAGAACTGGGAACAAAAGCACCTTCCTTCCTACTACCAGACGTGGTTTCTGGCAAAACTATTTCTCTGGAAACATTTGCAGGTAAGAAAGGGCTGTTGGTAATGTTTATATGCCGACATTGTCCTTTTGTCCAGCACGTAAAGGGAGAACTGGCGAAGATTGGCAAAGATTATGCTGACAAAGAGATTGGCATAGTAGCAATTAGTGCCAACGATATTAATACTCACCCAGAAGATGCTCCTGAAAAGTTAAAAGAAATGGCACTGGAAATGGAATTTAATTTTCCAGTCTGTTATGACGAATCTCAGGAAACCGCTAAGGAGTATAAGGCTGCTTGCACCCCGGATTTTTTCTTATTTGATGCTAACAGGGAGTTAGTATATCGAGGGCAATTGGATGACAGCCGCCCAGGAAATAATAAGCCAGTTACGGGTGCAGATTTGCGTTCGGCAATGGATGCATTGCTGGCAGGGAAACCGATTTCCCCAGAACAAAAGCCTAGTGTTGGCTGTAATATAAAGTGGCGCCCTGGCAACGAGCCGCCTTATTATGGTTAGGATGAATTGGTGGCAGTAGCAGGAAAAATAGGGAGAAGTTAAGGGTGAAGGTGGGATTTATTGGCACCGGTTTGATGGGGTTGCCGATGGCACAAAGATTGATAGAGGCTGAGCTAGCGGTGGTAGTGTACAATCGCACAACTGAAAAATTGCGGGGGCTGCGGGGAGCGGCGATGATTGCTTCTTCCCCAGCAGAAGTGCTGCAAGTAAGTGACTGTGTGATTCTAATGCTGACAGATGCTGATGCTATCGCTTCAGTGTTGTTGTCAGAAAGCAGTCGTTGCCATCTCCAGGGGAAAACTATAATTCAAATGGGAACGATCGCTCCAACAGAAAGTCGCCACCTTGGCGAACAAGTTTTCTCTTTTGGAGGGGAGTATTTAGAAGCCCCGGTTCTTGGCAGCATACCAGAGGCAAAATCTGGTAATCTAATTGTTATGGTAGGCGGTACGCCAGAACAATGCGATCGCTGGCGTTTCTTACTACAAAATTTTGGCCCAGATCCTAAATTAATTGGTCCTGTTGGCACTGCCGCTGCCGCCAAATTAGCTCTCAATCAATTAATTGCTTCTTTAACAACTGCTTTTGCCCTTTCTTTAGGTTTTGTGCAGCAGCAGGGAGTCAAAGTAGAAGATTTCATGCAAATTTTAAGACATAGCGCTTTATATGCGCCGACATTTGATAAAAAATTGCAGCGGATGCTCCAACGGGATTATAGCAATCCCAATTTTCCCACTAAACATTTGCTCAAAGATACTAAGTTATTTCTAGCTGAAGCCCGCTCAATGGGCTTAAATGTCAGCAGTCTCGAGGGCATCCGCCAGATTCTAGAAATAGCTGTTTCTAGAGGTTTAACTGACAGTGATTATTCGGCACTATTTGACGCCGTTAATCCGCCCCATCCGCCGCAGTGAGAGTTTATTTTATGAAAAAACTTCTAAAATCGATAAACGGGTAGAGTAAAGTGAAAGCTACTGCCTTGATTGGGTGTTGAGTCTACCCAAATTTGTCCGTAGTGAGCGCGGATAATACGCTGGCACAATGACAATCCGATACCATAACCCTCTTTCATTTCGTCTCGCGGTAAACGGAAATGTTCTTCAAAGATATGCTTTTGACTTTCTGGCGGAATACCGGGACCATTATCGCAAATACTAACCTGAACTTTTTGAGTAGTGCGGTGAAGGGCAGAGAGGGTAATTTTACCACCTTCTGGGGTATATTTAATGGCATTGTCTAAGAGATTAACTAGAACTTGGCGCACCCGCTCTGGATCGGCATAAACATAAGGTAAGTCTGGGGGGATATCGGTTTTTAATTCTTGGGATTTAGCTTGCAAGCGAGCGCGAAATTGAGCGCAAACCTCTTGACAAAGGGCACCCAGATCCAGAGATTGGGGTTGAATGCACAATTTGGCACTGGTTGCTTGATCAGCTTGCAGCAAATCAGAGATCATCTTATCGATAATACGAGTCTGAGTGCGGGCGTGTTTAATCAGCTGAGCCGTAAGTGCTGGTGTCAGGGAAAAAGTCCCCCCTTTTTCTGGGTGATAATGTGACTCCAAGGTTTCCAAAGCTATCGAAGCTGCCGTAAGCGGATTGCGCAGTTCGTGGGCCAACATTGCTATCAATCGATCTTTAAAGCGTAACCGCTCTTGTAATTCTTCTTTTTCCTGCTTTAAGCGAAAAATCTCATCCGAGAGACGCATCAGTTCTGCCGAGTAAGTGATCGAATTGATGCAGTTGCCAGTAGAAGTTGTTTCTGAAACTTGAGATGCAGCTGCCGAGTGCTGCCAGCGCGCCCAGCAATTTTTAAGCTGAGCGAGTAAGTTACTGCCGGCAATTATCTGCCTGGGTTCGGGATAGATCTTGATTAAAGCAGGGGTAGCGACGATTTTAAAATGTTCTGCCAGATAAGGTTGTTCTCCGACTTCGATCACCTGGAGAGCGAAAGCATGTTTAGCTTTGGTCTGTTGCAGGTAACGTTGAATTTGTCGGCTCTGTTCTAGAGAACTCGGTCGCTTGTCTATAAACAGTAACAATTGCAGCGGCACTTCGGCACTGGTGAGTTTTTTTGGCGATGCTAACATTGACCCCCTTGGTTCAGGAGATACATATAAGCGAGGTATTTTTCGCGGCAATAGCGAATCCACCATTGCCGGGAAGAACAGTCTTAGTTTTTTCTTTATTATTTATAACTTATCCTGTTTTTGTCATTTAGTCACCTAGTGGAGGAGTGACTTTTGCGCGCTCGTGCTTAAAAAGTGAACAGAGTACGAGTAAGAGGAAGGTATGGGAAAATGAAACCGTTATCTCAAAAGGCAAAGGGCATTGGCTAAGTCAGTAAATTATTTTGGGGAAAAGTTAGACACTGCTTGGGAAGAGAGATTTTCATTTTCGCTGCTCACCAATGAATGTTGAATAAGTGAATTAAAAAGTGATATTAATAATAAAATAAAGTTAAAGTGAGGAAGGAAATGATTGTTTACTTACAGAAAAATCCGTGGCTTAGAACTGTTATTAGTGCAGCGATCGCCTTTTTTGTACTGGGATTAATCTTTTCCCTGCACCGCTACTACAGTTTTTACGCTTCCTTTGATCAAGGCATTTTCAATCAAGTTTTTTGGAACGGAATTCACGGTCGCTTTTTCCAAAGTTCCTTGTCATCCACCCTATCTACAAACGTAGTCCACGATGGCCAAGTACCGGAGGTTTACTATCACCGACTAGGGCAGCATTTTACCCCAAGCTTATTGCTGTGGTTGCCAATTTATGCTTTATTTCCATCACCGGCAACCCTAACCGTGCTGATGGTAACTTTGATTACCAGTGCCGGGCTAGTGCTGTATATATTAGCCAGACAGTATCTACAACCGCCAATTGCTGCTGCGCTCGCCCTAAGCTATTACGCAGCCAATGCAGTAATTGGCCCGACTTTATCCAATTTTCACGATAATTGTCAGCTTCCCCTATTTATCTTCACGCTGCTACTAGCGATGGAAAAGCGTTGGTGGTGGCTGTTTTGGATAATGGCCATTTGTGTTTTAGGGGTGAGAGCAGATGGAGGAGTTTCCCTTTTCGGGATTGGATTATACATGATTATAAGCAAGAGGTATCCAAGGGCTGGCTTAGCGTTATGTATCTTAAGCTTTGCTTACATGCTAGTTATAACCAATTTAATCATGCCCTTGTTTTCCCAGGACATTTCCCGGCGGTTTATGATCGAGCGGTTTGGCAAATATGTAGATAGCGAGCGCGCCACAACTTTAGACATTCTCTGGGCATTTATCAGTCATCCTTGGCGGTTAGTCATCGAATTAGCCACACCGCTACCGCGCAAGCTAATGTATTTATTAGGTCAGTGGTTACCATTAGCTTTAGTACCTGCCATTTCCCCGACTGCGTGGACGATCGCTGGATTTCCCCTGTTACAAATTTTTGCCCAGCAAGGAACCTCTGCCCTAGCGATCAACATTCGCTATGCGATCGCTGTAGTTCCCGGACTATTCTACGGAGCAATAATTTGGTGGCATCGACACTCGCAAGTATTCCGCCTCACCCTGCGACAGGTATTAGATAATTTTCTCACAGAAGCAAAAACCCGGTTGAGGTTTGTACCAGCCGCTGACATAGTTGAAGCAAGCCGTCGTTTTTTAGCGGCTCATCCGAAACTATTGCAAATCTCTGTGCGGCGTTTTTGGGCAATATGCATGAGTCTTTCCATATTTTTTTCCTTCACATCTAATCCAAATAGAACCTTTTATTTCCTAATTCCCGATTCGATTCAGCCCTGGGTATTCGTCTCATTGCCCCGACAGTGGGAACACGTAGGTTACATTCGCTCATTTCTTGCTCAAATCCCAGCAGATGCCAGCGTCTCAGCGAGTACCTACATAGTGCCCCATCTATCGAGCCGCCGGGAGATTGTACGCTTTCCAGCCTTACAAGTGCGCAACGATGCTCGAGAAGTGATAAATGTGGAATACGTAATTTCTGATCTCTGGCAACTGGTGCAGTATCAAGCAGCCTTTAAAAATGATCGTCAGAAACTACAGCAGATGGTACCAGTAATCGAACAAAAGAGCGCCAGTGGGGAGTATGGGATAATCGGGTTCAAAGATGGAGTAATTTTCATGCGTAAAGGGGTTCCTTCAGAGCCAACAGCGGTAGCTGCATGGCAAGCGTTCCGAAAAGAAATAGAGCCGATATTACACAAACCCGTATAGAAGAATAAAGAAAAGGCACTGGCAGGATGCAAAGGATTTTTTCCAAAACTGCCAGTTTTCAAGAGAAATTATGCCCCGGAGCGGAAAAGTTAGTAGCAGGTAAGCCAGCAGGTATAGAAATTAATAAATCTGATTTTTTTAGATTTGCTGACTCTGAATAAAATGAAAAATAATGAATTTATATAAAACAACAATGTATAAGGATATTTGAAAGTAGGAGAGATGAAAATATTGGTATTAAGCTGGGAATTTCCCCCAAAAATTGTGGGTGGCATTGCGCGCCATGTAGCGGAGTTATATCCGGAGATAGTCAAGCTAGGGCATGAGGTTCACTTGTTGACGACAGAATTTGGACGTGCGCCGCTTTACGAGGTAGTAGAAGGAGTACATGTACATAGGGTGCCGGTGCCGCACAGCTTCAGTTTTTTTGATTGGGTGGCGAATATGAATAAGAGCATGGGGCACCATGGGGGCAAGCTGATATTAGAGGAAGGTAGTTTTGATATAATTCACGCTCACGATTGGTTAGTGGGGGATGCAGCGATCGCCCTCAAGCACCACTTTAAGATTCCGCTAATTGCCACAATTCACGCTACAGAACATGGTCGTCACAACGGGCTGCATACCTGGGAACAGTGGTATATCAGCGGTAAAGAAAAAGACTTAGTTCACAACTCATGGCGAGTAATTGTTTGCAGCAACTACATGCGGCGGGAGGTAGAGCGGGTGTTGCAAGTACCGTGGGACAAAATGGACGAAATTTACAATGGCATCAGAGCGGAGAAAAAACTGCGTTGGCACGAATTTGATGCTTGGAATTTTCGCCGTCGCTTTGCGGACGACAGCGAAAAAATAGTCTACTACGTAGGTAGGATGACCTATGAGAAGGGGGTATCAGTGATGCTCAATGCTGCTTTGAAAGTGATTAGGGAAATGGGAGGAGCGGTGAAATTCGTGCTCATAGGTGGAGGGAATGCAGACGATTACAAAAAGCAAGCTTGGGATAATGGAATTTGGCACAAGTGTTTTTTCACCGGCTTCATGTCAGATGAAGATCTTAATAAATTCCAGGCGATCGCCAATTGTGCCGTTTTTCCCAGCTTGTATGAACCGTTTGGAATCGTGGCCCTTGAAAGTTTCGCCGCCCGCGTGCCCGTAGTCGTTTCCGATACGGGGGGATTTCCAGAGGTAGTCAAGCATGGCCAAACCGGCATCACCACTTATACCAACAATCCCGATTCTTTGGCATGGGGAATTCTGCAGGTTTTAAAAAATCCCGATTTAGCGCAGTTTCTAGTTGAAAACGCCTACAAAGATTTAGAGCAGCGCTTTAGCTGGGTAAAAATTGCCAAGCAGACAGAAAGCGTCTACCAAAGAGTCGTCGAGGAGCGTGCTGTCACGAACTGGTAAAAGATTATACAACACAACACCGAAGCGGGCAAAGAGCTGTTCACCGATTTACCGAGTTTTTATTGGTATTTGAGCTTGGCGTAAAGCTTGTATAGTAGCAATTACGTGTTCAGCCACTTTGTCAATTTCTTCCTGGGTATTATATCGCCCAATTCCAAACCTGATCGAGGCATAGGCAAGGTTTTCAGGAAGTCCCAAAGCAGTCAGCACATGGGAAGGCGTCGTCTTAGCAGTACTGCAAGCCGATCCCGAAGACACTGCTACCACAGGTTGCAAGCCCAAGTGGAGCGCTTGGCCATCTACCCCTTCCACACTAATATTAAGGTTACAGGGTAGGCGCTTAATTGGATGGCCATTGAGATAAATACCCTGCAACTGACTCAACTTTTCCCACAATCTTTGCTTGAGCTGTGCGATGCGTTGCCCCTCTGTCTCCAGTTCCGTAACTGCCAGCTCTACAGCTTTACCAAAGCCGACAATTTGCGGAGTAAACAAAGTTCCCGCTCGCCTTCCCCACTCCTGAGAGCCGCCGTGAATTTGAGGGCTGAGTTGCACTCTTGGATTGCGCCGCCGAACATAGAGGGCACCGATCCCCTTGGGGCCATAAATCTTATGTGCAGTCAGGGACATTAGGTCGATATTCATCGCCTTTACGTCTAAGTGTATTTTTCCAAATGCTTGCGCGCAATCGCTGTGCAATAAAACAGAGCGTTCCCGGCACATTGCCCCAATTTCTGCTAAAGGCTGTATGACACCGATTTCGTTATTGGCTGCCATTACTGATACTAAAATCGTATCTGGGCGGAAGGCTTGCTCAAGTTGTTTTAAGTCAATTAGCCCGTCTGGCTGTACTGGCAGGAATGTTACTTCAAACCCCAGAGATTGTAAGTACCGACACGGGGCAAGAACGGCGTTGTGTTCGGTTTGAACTGTGATGATGTGACGCCCTTTGCTGAAGTACGCTTCTGCAACGCCTTTGATTGCTAGGTTATTGGCTTCCGTGGCACCGCTGGTAAAAATTATTTCTTCTGGTATGGCGTTAATAGATTCTGCTATAATCTGTCTTGCTTTTTTAATGCCCGCTTCGGCTTCCCAGCCGTAGTAGTGATTGATGCTGGCGGCATTACCGAAATGTTCACTAAAGTAGGGCAGCATCGCGGCTAGCACCCGCTCGTCTACTGGAGTGGTGGCGTGATTGTCGAGGTAAATAGGACGATGTGACATTTTATTTACTTGGCTCTATTGCAAATTTGTAATAGCAATGTCGGACATGATGGGATATTAGATGCTTCCACTAGGAAATCTAACCTAGGTAATAAGTTTCCCCTTGAGACTTTAATTTTTACTTTTACTTAGCTGGGAATTCAGTGAGAATCGCTAATCACTGAGTAATTTTACCGAAGATTGATTTAGGTGAAGTACCGACACCGATATTTTTATTGAATCTGCCAAACTTTGAGGGTGCCGTCATAACCGCCGCTGACGACTGTTAAATCGTCTGGGCTGATGGCGACAGAAAAAACAGAGTTAGAATGTCCTTTGAGCGAGCGCAAACAACGTCCAGTGTCAAGGTTCCAGACTTTAAGAGTTTTATCAGCACTAGCACTGATGGCAGTACGGCTGTCGGAGGCAATTGCTACACAATTAATCCAGTGAGAATGTCGTTTCAGGGTGCTTGTAACTTCACCTGTTTGCAGGTTCCAGACTTTTAGTGTGTTATCATAGCTGGCGCTAACTAAAGTTTTGCCGTTGGTAGCGATGGCAATAGAAACAATACTGTCTGAATGCCCTTTGAGGGTACGAAGGCGCTCACCGGATTTGAGATTCCAGATGTTGAGGGTTTTATCTTCGGCGCCACTGACAAGAATTTGGCCATTGGGTGCGATCGCTATACAATTAATGCGCCCGCAATGCCCGTTGAGGGTACGCAGTAGCTGCCCAGAATTCAAGCTCCAGACTTTGATGGTGCCGTCATAACTACCACTTACGATAGTTTCGCCATCAGGAGCGAGCGCTACTGATTTTACCCAATCGGAATGCCCTTTGAGAGTGCGCAGCAACTGCCCGGAGTTTAAACTCCATATTTTTATAGTATTGTCATCGCTGCCGCTTACTATCACTTGTGAGTCTGGAGCGAGCGCCACAGAATGAACCCACCCCAAGTGACCTTTAAAAGTGTGGATACATTTGCCTGAAACAAGGTGCCACACCTTAATTGTATAATCCCGACTGCCGCTGACAATAGTCTGCCCATCTGGGCTAATTGCCACGGAATAAATTATATTAGAATGAGCCTTAATAGTATTGCAGAGATTTATTTTTTGCGCCCATTCTTCCGGTGTCAGCCCTTGCTGTGCCTTTGCGTCTACCTGTAAATCAATTGCGGGCTTGACAGCTGAAGGATGCGGCGAAATGATCGCTGCCACTTCTGCCTTTGCGTTTTGTAGAGCACAAGATAATGGTAATTTCTCACTTCCTGCTGGCAACGTTTCTAGCTTTGGAAAATACAAAGCTGCCTCAATTTCTGCCAGGCGCTGTAAAATTTTCTCGGCGCTGGCGCGACTAGGCTGCGCAGGGAATTGTATCAGCTCGTCGATAAAGTCTAATAGCAGGGGTGAGATGTGACTGGCGCTGGCGCGCCAAGATGCTAATTCTATACTGTTTTTGCCGGTTAGTAAAAAGACAAATGTGCTGCCCACAGCCGAAAAATCTGATTGCGCCCTTGCTCTCCAGTTGCTGCCTGTTGAGGGAGAGTGATTATTGTTGGCAATCTCAAAATCGCTGCGAAAGTCAATCAGAGCCAAATTGCCGTCGGGTTTGACGGCAATTTTCGATGGTACTATATTCCAATAAAAAAATTCCTGGCTATAGGCTTCCTGTAAGATATTTATTAATTGCCTTAACCATTCTATTGCTAATTTTTGAGGTATCGGGCGCTCGCCCCGCTGTTTGATATATGTTTCTAAATCTATTCCCTCTATACGTTCCATCACTAAGCAGTGCAGCGGAAAATTGCTATTTTTGGGAAATACTGTAAAGTAGCCTTCTGGTTCTACTTTTGGAATTCCTGAATGATTGAATTTACTAAGTATTAAGGCTTGGCGAGTGAAAAACTCTACATGCTCAGGAATGTTGTTTGTCAGAACTTTCAGAACTTTTGCAGTGTTTTGCTCGCTTACTTCATAAGTTTTATTAAAAACTCCTTCCCCAATCTGGCGCCTTACGCGATAGCGCCCTTCCAATAGCAATTCCGAACCGCAGGCAGGGCAGAATAGCAGGTTATCCGGGTTTTTGGGGTTCGGGCAGAAGGGATTGATGCACAGACTCATGGGTACATGCGATCGCTCTTTTATTTACCATTGTATCTAGCCTCATGTCTGTGTATTCCCCTCCGGCTATTTATAATATTTTTTTTATATTTCCCCACATTGATTTATTCACTTTTTCCGTTCCCTCCCCACCCCTATTTTATTTAAAATTACTAAATCTCCTGTCTCTTTCATGCATTTCTAATATTTTTATGCCATTTTTTGAAAAACTATCATAGCGCTCGCCTCGACGAGCCATGCTATAATAAAAATCTAGCCAAAATTACAACTTATTACCGAAGACAAAAGAGAGCATCTTTTAAGTAAATTGTAAATAAGCGAAGAAAATAAAACAAAATAAATATGAAATTAGCACGAGCTGCATTAGCGCTGGGCAGCAATCTAGGAGACTCCCGCACTATTCTAGAAAATGCTCTGAAAATTTTAGACAAAACTCCAGGTATCACAATTTTATCTCGCTCTCATTGGTATCAAACAGCACCAGTAGGACCGCCGCAGCCAGATTATATCAATGGTTGCGCATTGTTACAAGTAGAAATGACACCGCAGCAACTTTTACAAACCATTTTGGCAGTTGAAACACAATTTGGGCGAGTCAGAAAAGAACGCTGGGGGGCGCGAACTCTTGATCTAGATTTGCTATTATTTGACAATTTGATTTTGGATACACCAAAGCTAAAAATACCGCACCCGCGTATGCGAGAAAGAGCGTTCGTGCTAGTGCCATTAGCAGAGATTGCCCCAGATTGGATCGAACCAGTGACGGGGATTGCGATCGCAATTCTTGCCCAAAATTTAGACTCTACTGGAGTGCGGCGGTTAGAAAGAGACTAGCCAACAACAACATTAAAATAGAAAATTAAATGCGTACACTTACTTTTTTAAAACTATGGTCTTACAATTTAAAGTCCCGTCGATGGTTTGCTCTGGCTGTGTAGAAACCGTCACCAAAGCCATCAAAACAGTTGATGCTAATGCCAACGTCACCATAGATTTACCAAGCAAAACAGTAACCTTAGAATCCCAAGCTTCGGAAGCTTCCTTAAAACAAGCGATCATCGATACAGGTCACACTGTAGAATAATAAAAGCTCTTGCTTGGGTTGAGTTTGGTGACTCAACCCTAACAGGATAAAATCTAAAAAAATATGCCACTAGGTAAAGAACCAGCCAAAATTCTCAAACGGCGTCTGACATACCAAGGGCGCAAATTCGGATTTGAAGTCAGCCGCCTCAAACTGCCCAACGGTGCTGAAGGCGATTGGGAATGCATCCGCCATCCCGGCGGGGCGCTTGCCATTCCCGTAACTCCAGAAGGCAAACTGATACTACTGCGACAATATCGCTTTGCGGCGCAGGGGCGTATTTTAGAATTTCCCGCCGGCACTATCGAGCCTAATGAAGATCCAGCTGAAACAATAAAGCGAGAGATTGAAGAGGAAACAGGCTATAGAGCTCACCGCTGGCAAAAATTAGGAGAATTTTTCCTTGCTCCTGGTTATTCCGACGAAATAATATATGCTTTCCTAGCCTTAGATTTAGAAAAGCTAGAAATGCCTCCCAGTCAAGATGATGACGAAGATATAGAAACAGTTTTATTTTCGCCGCCAGAATTAGAGAAAGCAATTCTAGCTGGGGAACCAGTAGATGCAAAATCGATTTCTAGCTTTTTTTTAGCGAGACCATTTTTAACTGAAATCAATGTCTGAATTAATATTATTCTGGCATCGACGCGACTTGCGGATTGTGGATAATGTGGGGCTTGCCGAGGCAAGACGTGTCAGCCCTAAGGTGGTGGGGGTTTTTTGCTTTGATAGCAATTTACTCAAGCAAGAAGACACAGCACCTGCCAGAGTTACATATATGATAGGCTGCTTACAGGAGCTAGCGTTGCGGTATGCGCAAGCAGGCACAAGGTTGTTAATTCTTAAAGATGAACCGAGCCGGGGGATTCCGGCACTGGCGGCAGCACTAAACGCTAAGGCAGTTTACTGGAATTTAGATGTAGAACCCTATTCACGTAAACGCGATAGCTTAGTAAGCGACGCCCTCAAACAAAAAGGCATCGCTGCGCGCCAATTTTGGGATCAACTTCTACACTCTCCCGAAGAGATTTACGCCGGCAGCAAACAGCCCTACACCGTCTATACTCCCTTCTGGAAAAACTGGAATAGCAAACCAAAGCCCCAACCCGTAGAAGCCCTACAGAGCGTAGAGGGGCTAACAGAAAAAGAATTAGAAGCGGCGCTTGCCGCAGGTGCAGGTGACTTGCCCACAGCCAAAGATTTGGGGTTTGCATGGGATAATCCCCTAGTGTTGCAACCGGGGGAAACGGCGGCACTAAAAAAATTACAGGAGTTTTGCAGCTCAGCAATTTACGAGTACAAACAGGAGCGAAACTTGCCGGCGAAAGACGGAACCTCTGGGCTGAGTGCCGCCCTAAAATTTGGTGCAGTGGGGATTCGCACCGTTTGGGCGGCGAGTGTTAATGCATTAGAAAAGAGCGGTAACGAGGAAGCGCGAGCTAGTGTACAAACTTGGCAGCAAGAATTGGCGTGGCGAGAGTTTTACCAGCACGCGATGTATCACTTTCCGGAATTAGCAGCAGGTGCTTACCGCCAGCCATTTAAAAATTTTCCCTGGCAGAATCGGGAAGATTATTTTCAAGCTTGGTGTGAAGGTAAAACTGGTTATCCAATTGTCGATGCTGCTATGCGCCAGATGAATCAAACCGGTTGGATGCACAATCGCTGTCGCATGATTGTCGCCAGTTTTCTGACTAAAGATTTAATTATTAATTGGCAGTGGGGGGAAAAATATTTTATGCAAAAGTTAATTGACGGGGATTTGTCGGCAAATAATGGCGGTTGGCAGTGGAGTGCGTCGAGTGGCATGGATGCTAAACCGCTACGGATTTTCAACCCGGCGACGCAAGCTGAAAAGTTCGATCCGAAGGGGGAATATATTCGGCGGTGGCTTCCGGAATTGGCAGGGGTGGAAACAAAAGCGCTTTTGAGTGGAAAAATTTTGCCGTTAGAGCGTCAACGTCTTGGCTATCCAGCGCCTATTGTTGAGCATAATCAGCAGCAGCGCTATTTTAAGGAGTTGTATCAGCAGCAGAAATTTTTTGAAAGTTAAGGTTTGAATTGGGGCAGGCTATTTGCTAGTGCGATCAATTTTCGATTCAAAAGCTGTGCTTTTATTTCCATAAATAATAGTGATGGTTTACTGTTAGCTTATCGTTTTTATGAAAATGGCACAAGCCAACTACAAACAATTGCAGTTTATTCCTACCAACATTGTCTTTTCTATAACTCACGAGCCGTGCAATTAGCTTTAGCAAACCGAGAGTTACAATTAGAACGTACTGCAACAGTATAGTTAATTGTCATGCCGCAATTGAAGGTAAACTTTGGCTGTGGAAACGACAGAGAAATAATGGTATTGTTTTCAATTATTCAACTTTCAACTTCCCAATGGAAGCATTCGCTCTCCTGATGCTGGTGGCGTTTAGATAAGTGGCAAGCGAGCCAGAGCTGCGATAAATTTTTCTCCCTTTATGTCCAGATTTTGTAGTATAATTACGTTCTAAAAATGATAATATGCAACGGCTGCGAGATAAAATAAAGGAATATCTTGATAATGGAGTGTGCATAGGATGGTTGATTGACAGTAAAAATAAAAAAGTAGAGATTTACAGAGTCAGTAAACAAGAAGTAGAAGTGCTGGAAAATCCAGCTATTTCTGGGGAAGATGTTTTACCGGGGTTGAGCTTGGATTTAACAGAGATTTGGAGTTGATTTAAGACTTCCCTTGAGGTGATATTTTTGCTCCTGTTGACAACCTGTAGATTCAATGCTATAATATACAGATAGGTGTTAAAAAATAGATAAGATAATCAAGAAAAAAAGATAAAGGGGAGGGAGTGGCACTAGCCTGCGAAAAACTGGGCGGGAATAACATAGGATGATAAAAGAAACTTGCCTGCGCGGCAGGCGGGTATAAAAGAAAGTGGCCGTAAAAGAGGATATTGTGAAGGTTTTGGTTATTGGCAATGGGGGGCGGGAACATGCCCTAGCTTGGAAATTACTACAATCTCCGCAAGTCGAGCAGGTATTTGTGGCACCGGGGAATGGGGGCACAGCGGTGATGGAGCGTTGCCAAAACCTGCCCCTGAGTGTTGATAATTTCGACGGGATAAAAGAAGCTGTATGGGAAAGGGGCATAGATTTGGTGGCCATAGGACCTGAATTGCCGCTGGCGATGGGGATTGTAGACTACCTGGAGCAAAATGGGATTGCAGTATTTGGTCCGTCACAAACCGGGGCGCAGATAGAAGCTAGCAAGTCTTGGGCTAAGGGAATAATGCGGGAAGCGAAAATCCCGACAGCGACAGCGGCAGTGTTTACAGATGACGAATTTGATGCAGCGGTTGCATATGTGAGAAAGCAGGGAGCGCCGATAGTAGTGAAAGCAGACGGATTAGCGGCGGGTAAGGGAGTGACGGTTGCTAAAACTGAAGAAGAAGCGATCGCTGCAATTAAAGAATCCTTCAACGGCAAATTTGGTATTGCGGGGGAATGCGTTGTAATTGAAGAATTTTTAACAGGAGAAGAAGTTTCAGTTTTGGCACTAATAGACGGCGAAACAGTACTACCTTTACTGCCGGCGCAAGATCACAAAGCGGTTGGTGAGGGAGATACTGGTCCAAATACCGGTGGTATGGGGGCTTACGCTCCTGCTCCCTTAGTAACACCAGAGCTGATGGAGCAGATTCTGCAAAAAGTTTTCCAGCCGGTTATTACTCTATTTCGTTCTTGGAAGATTGACTACCGGGGGGTGCTCTACGCTGGCTTAATGATTTTACCCAGCAATGAGATTAAAGTGCTGGAATTTAATTGTCGCTTTGGCGATCCGGAAACGCAGGTGATTCTGCCTTTGCTGGAAACGCCTTTAGCAGATTTGATGCTAGCGTGCGTACAGCGGCGACTAGCTTCCTTGCCACCGCTGCGTTGGCAGCCAGGGGTAGCGGCGTCTGTGGTGGTGGCTGCAGGGGGCTATCCCGGTTCTTACCGCAAAGGGGATGCGATCGCTGGCATTGAGCGAGCTGAAGCTTTAGGAGCGATTGTATTTCACGCCGGTACGAAACTGCAAGACGGGCTAGTACTGACGGATGGGGGGCGTGTCTTAAACATTACCACCACTGCTCCTACATTTGACGAAGCATTTGCCCGTGCCTACGCAGCCGTTGACTGCATTCAGTTTCCAGATTGCTTCTGCCGACGGGATATTGGCTATCGAGTACGCAGCGCTTTTTAATTTTGCCACTCCCCAAGCGAATTGTAAATTTTTATTAAAATTTGATGGGTATAACCCCTCATTGGTTATACTATAGTTATCATGTAGATGCACCCTGATGGACGCGCCCACTTGTTGGGCGTTTTTTGTTGTCAGAAAAGTTGTAAATTTTTGTAAAGATGTATGTAGTATTAAACCCATCAATGCTATATTAAGAAGCGTAGATGCACCCTGATGGACGCGCCCACTTGTTGGGCGTTTTTGTTTTTCAGCGCAAGGGAACTACTGCCTACCAACAAGCAAGTAAGTTCGCATTTCCCCTTTGCCCTTGACATACACAAGTCCCCGCTCCTTGAAGAGATAGCGAGCGCGCAAGCACTCATAAGTTCTATGGGTAACTTGAATGCAGTCTGCTAAACCGTGAGATTCCATACGGGAAGCCATATTCACGGTATCGCCCCATAAGTCGTAAATAAACTTTTTAATGCCAATCACGCCGGCCACCACGGGGCCAGTGGCGATGCCAATGCGAATGCGAAAGTTTTGCCCCGTGCGGTTGTTGAATTGGGCCAAAGCATCTTGCATGTCTAGGGCCATATTGGCGATCGCTTCGGCATGATCTTCCCGGGGCACCGGCAAGCCCGCCACTACCATATAAGCATCGCCAATCGTCTTAATCTTTTCCAAACCGTGTATTTCCGCGAGTTGATCAAACTCCGAAAATATTTGATTGAGCAACTGCACGATTTCGCAAGGAGATATCCGCGCCGACAACTCTGTAAAACCGACAATGTCAGCAAACAACACCGACACCTCGGAAAAACTTTCTGCGATCGTCGTAGTTTGTTCTTTCAAGCGCTCCGCAATCGGCTGGGGCAAAATATTCAACAGCAAGCGCTCTGATCGCTGTTTTTCTTCCTCCAGTTTCTCATAGGCATCCTCTAGAGCACGGCGAGCCTTGAACTCAGCTCGCTGTACCCTTTCGTAAAGATAAACCGAAAGATTGCAAATCGCGCAAATCCAAAAAAAATACAAGTAAAGTAGAGGCGGCGAAAACCAATCAGCCGGCATAGTTACTGGCAAACCCAGCACCACCGCTGCTCCAAAATAATATAAAAATACCCCCAATTGGGATAGCAAGTGTACCAACCACCGCACCGGCACCAGAGTTGCTTGACCGAAAAACATTAAAGACCAAACGATTATATCTGCTTGCATTCGCCCGTTGAGGGTTTCTCTAATAGCGGGACTGATGGTCACTGACCATGATAAAATCAGAAAAATTACCTCTGGGTAATGGCAACCAATATCGGTTTGCAATAGAAACCAGTCTATAACCAGGAGCAATTCCACGACTATTTGCGTTGTCAACCAAGTGCCTTGAAATTGTTCTGGTTTGAAGAAAAAGTTACTCAGTTCCAAAGCGCTAAAGGTTAAAAAACAGAGAAGTGCGATCGCCAAGCCCAGCCGCAACCGTCTCTGCATAAAACGCCGACGCCACGTTTCGTAATCTGTTGCTGCCGATACAACTTGGGTCCACAATAAAGGTGCCAGCACCCTTCTCAAGAATGCATTCAGCCACGTCTTGCCCGCCAATACCTGATTCATGGCTCGCCTTCCTCATAGTTTCTTTTATGCAATGCAATTGTGCTGGTGATTCACCTCTATTTTTACCACTCTCAAACTGTCTCCTCTATTGTTTTCTTTCTCTCTCTTCCTTTTATTGATAGAAAAAATCCCTATTTACATTCATTTTTTAATTGAAATTACAAAGTAACTTTTTTTTAGTAAAGCCAATGCGCGACAGGAGCGATCGCTTCCTATAAAAATATTCGCCATTTCAAAAAATTTTTACCCGAGCAGCAAAATACATCTATGAGTGCTAGAATTAAAGCTTTGTGCAAATAAAAAAGGAGAGTATTTTATGGCAGGTAGCGAAGTTCGGGCGGATCTGTGGATGAGCGAATACATCACGCCTTGGGATATCTACGTTCATGGCGTCACAAAAGTTCTTGTCTACAAAAAAACCGCCTATCAAGAAATGTTGATAGTAGAAACAGGGGCTTACGGCAAAGGGCTAATACTCGATGGCAAATGGCAATCCTGCACCGGCGACGAGTACCTATACCATGAACCCCTAGTACACCCAGCGATGTGCTTCCACGGCTCACCCAAGAAAGTGCTAATCCTCGGTGGCGGGGAAGGCGCAACAGCGCGGGAGGTACTCAGGTGGAAAAGTGTAGAAAAAGTAGTAATGATCGACATTGACGCAGAAGTAGTAGAAGCGTGCCGAGAACACTTGTCGGAAATGCACCAAAATATTTTCGACGAGCCCCGCTTCCAATTAGTCATAGGCGATGCCCTACACTTCTTAGATACAACAACAGAACAATGGGATGTGGTGATTTCCGATCTTTCCGATCCGATAGAATCCGGACCATCCTTTCAACTGTTTACGAAAGAATATTTTGAAAAAGTCCGAAGAGTGCTTTTGCCTGATGGATTTTTCGTAATTCAAGCAGGTCCTGTTAGTCCCGCCGAGATGAAACTACACGCTCGCTTGGTGAATACAATGAAAGCAGTATTTCCAAACGTCAAATCTTATAGCAGCTTTACCCCTACTTACGGAGGACCGTGGGGCTTCGTGCTGGCATCAGAGCAACCGCTCGCAGAGCGACCTCAGCCAGAAGCGATCGATAAGCTGCTAGCAGAAAAAACTACTGGTGGATTTCGGATGTTTGACGGCATCACCCTGCTAGGGATATTGCAAATTCCGCTTCACCTACGACAGGTGATCGCAACCGAAACAGAAATCTTCACCCTAGCAAAACCCCCGAAATTTTTCGGTAAAGGTTCTATCAGCCAATAACTAATTCCAATTGCCGACGATAGTAAACCCTGCCCAATAGCGCGGGTGAGAAAAATCAAAATTCCCTCTAGCTGCAATTTCGGCAGGAAGAGGAATCGGCTCTCCCTGCGAGAGCCACAATTTCCCATCCTCGATGCGGACTTTTCCTCTCAGCATACCTAATTGAGCTTGCCTGAGAGCCTCTGCCTTAATCGGCGTTTGACTCAATTGGCGGTAAAATTCACTCATCAGTGCCATAGTTGCAACATCATCGACGCGCCAAAGACTAGCCAAAGCAGTTTTCACTCCTGCCTGAACTGCTAAACCAGCAAATCCCAATTCTGGCTCATCTCCCAAAGCAGTTTCACAAGCACTTAAAACCAACATTTCTACCGGAGGTGGCTTTGGCCATCCCAGTTTCTGTGCCGCTTCTGCAACGCGATCAAGGCTGAGTCGGGAATTACGAAACTGGATAAAAGATTGATTAACGTTTCCCCGGTTAAATTGAGCGTGGGTTGCCAAATGAATTATTCCGAAACGCTGCTGACGGTTGACTGACCAAAATTTTTCTAAAGTAAAGTCTTCGTTGAGTAAAAAAATACCCTGCCAAGGGGTTCTCAAAATCGTCGATATTTCTACAGGTACAGCCGGTAAAGGCGGTTGATTGATATCTTCAAATTCGGCTGCACCCATTGCTAAAATACTTTGCTTTCTGATGTCAACGTAGCGAGTATCGGTTAGTCCGAAACTGGGTATTAAAGCTAGACTATACTTTTCGATCAGATATTGTTTGCCGTCGTGCAGGGCTGCAATGGGGAGACTGCGCAATCCTGTACCCATTGAGAAAACTAAAGTATTGATTTTGTTTGCTTGCCATACCGGTTCGAGATTCTTCAGCAGTAATTGATAGAGTTTTTGCGATTCTGCTTGCAATTTTGGTTCTGAACTAATATGAGGCATTACAATTTGTTCTCGCAGAGCAATAACGGATTTTTTTACTGTTTCGCGATCGCTTTTCGTAACTGCTTGCCCAACTGACTCGTTTATAATCTGTGAGCTTACATTTTTTGAATTAGAGTTAGGCACTGGTAAAATATATAAACTCCGTAATTCATTTGCTAAAGATTCTGTATAAATAAGCGCAGTTTTATTTTTTGTTACTCCTGCTAACTCGAACAAAGTATCTCTTATTTCTTCTAGTGATGGCGGTCTTCCTACTATTTTCTTTCTGAAATATTGAGAAAACTCCGTAGCTCTTAGTTCTTCAAAAAGAATGACGGCTTCGTCAAATGAAACAGCTTGAATCTGATTGCCAAAATCAGACAAAGACAAAGGTGGAAAATCCGAACTATCAGGAACTAATGCTCCCTCAGAAAGAGCCGGACCTGTAGAATCAGAAAAATTTCCCTTTTGACTGATAATGAAAGGTTTAGTTGCCAGCCCCGGAGCCAAGGCCAACCCTGCATTTATAACCAAAGAGCAAAGGAGAGAAGCAAACTTAAGAAAATTTTTACGAAATTTCATGATATTTATTACTTAAAAAGAAAGAATATATCCGAGTCGAAAAATCAACCGACTACCGTCACCGGCATTACCTGTAATATCAGTGACGCCTCCAGTAAGCACCAAAGGCGTTTTTGGAAAGGGAACCCAAGACAACCCTAATGTCATATCTTGACCTGTCCATTCAGCGATCGCATTCAGTGGTTTTGCCACTCTCAGCGCCGCACTTCCGAAAACACCCAAAGTTTCTCTATCCTTGTAAATATCTGATTCCGAGCGAAACTGCCCCGAACCGACACCGGCTGAAACCACTAACAAACTAAACGGTTTATTAACATTTTCCTGCAAACGAAATGTTTTTGTCAGAACGCCGTAAAAACTGCTACCAGCATCAGTAGAACCCCAGACAATAGCATTTTGCCAGCCAAGGGCAACTTCAAAAATATTTGCCACCTTGCGATGGAACTTGAAACTAATCGAGCCGCGACTAGCAAAATCCGAAAGGTCAAAAATAGAAATGCCGAGATCAAACCCGACAATTTTCTGGGGATTTCCCAATCCTATACTAATTCCCATGCCACCATCTGCTGAATTAGTATAGCGGGTACGTTCTTGCAAGCCTAACCCTATGCCAACACTTCCTAGGGATAAACCATAAGCAAAAGGAACACCAATTGAAATACTAGGAGGAGCTTGATAGTCAGTTTTAGGAATTAAACGAAGACTGGGAGCCTTTCCGGCAGCAATAGTTATTTGGGAGCGATCGCTTGTAGTTGACTCAACCCTTGTATCTTCTACTATTATTGTTGTCTCAGTAGAACTCACTTTCCATTTTCCTGTAGATGCCGATAAATTTGAAAGTGGCAGGGGAGAAAGAGGAAGTGAGCGATGAAATTTTTTCAAGTGATTGACAGGTTGAAAACTCAAGTTTTCTGAAGCAGGAGCGGGAAAATTTAAAGAAATAGAATGAGGGAGAGCAGATTTCTTACTTGCAGACGGGAAAGACAGAGTGCTATAGTGGTTTTGAGAATGAATATCGAGAAAAGGCAGAGCCTCTAGTTGTTCATTTTCTTGCTGTAGGGGGCTGCTGCCGCTATCAGAAGGCATCAATTGCTCTGGAGAGAGCTGAGCAGAGGTAGCAGAAGCGACACCCATAAATATTAGGGGAATAACAGTAAGCGTGAGAGCGCCAACATAGTGTATGGGGAGCGCTAGAGCACCGACTGCAAAAAGCATGAATTTGCTTCCACTGAGCAAGAGATATTTTATATCGTACTAAATTTAAGTGCGTGATTGCGCGCGATAGTATGTTTCTGAGAGGGGTTTTAGCCCCACTTGTTCATAGAGAGCGCCCAACATCAAGTAAACTGCTGTAGTTTTGTTACCTTTGGCGAGGGCAGCTTCCAAGGTAGAGATGGCATCAGCAAACAAACTGTAAGAACTATAAATGTTTGCTTTTGCTAGGGCAAAAGCCTCTGGAGACAAATTTTCTTTTGTCAGTGCTGTAATTTTTTCCCGCACTTCCTGCGCCTTTTGGGCGTCAAGCATCCAGAATTTTGCAGTTTCTCCTTCTGTAAGATAAGTGCTATCGTCTTTAACGAACACCAGATAGTCTTCTCCTGCTTGTAATGGTTTGCCAGTGTATATGACTTCTGGGGCGCTTACTTCTGTTTCCCACATTATCCCTGATGTGCCCCAAACTTTGACGGTGTAGCGCTTTGTGCCGGAAACTGGATTCCAGCGTATTTTTGTTTGCGAGTCTAATATCCCTGTATTGCGGGGGCTAATGATAAAAGGAGAGTTACAATTGATGGGGCTGCGGGGATTGGGAACTCTGGGATCATTGTTGCGAAGTACTTGACAACCGTTGAATACTCCGGAAATGCCTTCGGGTAATGTCCAATTTCGCCCGTCGGCACAGCGAATTGTGGCGGTTGCTCGTTTGGTGACGATAATTAAATCTCCGGGATTGAGTTCTGAATTTGCGCTCGCAGGTTTAATATTAGCATCCCCTAGTTTGTGCAGGAAAACTTCTCCTTTGACTTCTATGAGTGTGTAGGTTCCCGTTGCGGCTCTTGCCGGTGGAATGGTTTGTGCAACTGCCTTGAGTACGCTCTTGGGGCTAAAAAGCCACGAGCAATTTAGCAAAAAAAGCGAGATGAGTAAGATTTTTTGGTATAGTAGGCGGTTCATTTTTCGTTTCCTCCGGCATTGAGGCGAACGCGTGCCATCTCTATCCAAGTAGCTTCATCTGGATTATATTGAGAAGCATACCGGATACAGTTTTTCCATTCTACCTGTGCTGCTTGCATTTTACCTTCACTTTCCCATACTTGTGCAAGCAGACAATAAGCCGGAGCCATTTTTTCTTGGATTGCGATCGCTGATTTTAATTTTTCTTTTGCTTCTTGATATCTTTTTTGCCCCATTAAAGCCCATCCCCAATTTTTCATTATAGCATATTTTGTCCGCTCGTCTTTGGCTTGCAGAAATGCTTCTGACAGTAGCATAACTGCTTTTTCATATTCTTTGTTTAAAATCTGCAAACGAGCTAGGTTATTGGAAGCTGCGGGCAGACTTTTTCTAGCTTGCTGATATGCTATTTTAGCACATTCCCAATCTTGCTGCTCTTCGCAAACTACTCCTAAGTTAAAATGTGCAATTGCCAAAGAAGGCTGGAAAGCGATCGCTTTTTCGTAATTCCTGCGCGCGCAATCCATATCTTCTTGCTCTTGGCAGAGAAATCCCAAGGCGTTGTAAACTTCTGCATATTTAGGGTTCAGTTGTAGCGCTCGCTTATAATAGGCTTCTGCTTCCTCCGACTGACGAGCTAAGTGATACTCCAACCCTCGATTATAATAATAAACCGCCATAGCATTTCGCAAACCTACTAAACTCGTCATCCCCAACCAAATCAGAATCATTCCTGTCAATAACCAAGAAGGGGGTTTTACTGTATTTCCCTGATTCTGCTTTAACCTTTCTAGCCGTTGCAAAATCATCTGGGCATTAGCTGGGCGTTTTCCCGGAAACGGTGCCATCATCTCGTCGATTAATTCAGCTAGAGCCGGAGAAATTTGCGGAGCTTTTTGCTGCCAAATCAGCTCTCCTGTTTTAGTATCTTCTGGCAAGTCTAGGGGATGTTTTTCGGTTAGCAAGTGAACGAAAGTACGCCCCAGAGCGAAAAAATCTGATTGTGGCACTGCTTTACCAATTGCTTGTTCTTGCGGTGTATATCCTGGAGAAATAATACCAGTTATGCTGCGCTCGCTTCCTACTTTCGCTAGATAAGTACTCGTAATTTCCCGAACTGTTCCAAAGTCAATCAAAACCAGTTGCCCGTTAGGGCGCAATATAATATTAGAAGGTTTAATATCCCTGTGAAATAAATTCTTTTCGTGAATTATTTTAATTATATCTAAAATTTGTTTTAACCAATTAATTGCTATTTTTTGAGATATTTTACCAGTTAAATTTAGCCACTCTTCTAAAGTATAACCCTCGATTTTTTCCATCACCAAACAATGCAACTCTTTGCCGTTTATAAAAAGCTTAAAATAGCCGTCAGGTTCAACCTTGGGAATTCCCGGATGTCTGAGCTGCTGTAATATCCGTGCTTCTCGCTGAAACATCAGGCTCAATTTGGAACGTTTTAAAACTTTCATTACTTTTAATGTTCCCCCGTCGTCAACTTCAAAAATTTCAGTTGAAGAGAATTCATCTAATTCACGCAGGGGTTTAATTAACCGATAGCGGTTATTGACGAGCAGGGGAGTATGGCAGCTCTGGCAAACTGCCAGGTTGTCAGGATTTTGACGGGAGAGACATTTGGGGTTGATACAGTAATTCACTGATTTTAGCTCGGCTAGTCTAGCTCGGCAGTGTTTAAATTAGAGATGTATTCCATCACGACTGGCTGCAAGGCAAAACATCCTGCACTTTTTTCTACGAGCGAGCGCCCGATTAAAGAAGCTAATGCGTTTGAAAATTCAACGAGAGAATGCTCTGATAAACTTTCCTGTAAATCACTCAGAGAAACCGGAGCTTTTTCTAGAGCAATACGGGAGATAATTTTTGTCTCTAATTCTGACAGTCGCTCTAAGTGAACTTCTATAAAGTCACTAATATCACGTGTTACTTGCGTGGTGCCTAGCTTTAAGAAGTCACCGACTCTGCCGTCGAAAACTTCTTTAATGAAAGCTGACACTATTTTCAACATAAAAGGATTCCCCCGATAGATATTAATCAGGGTAGCCCATTTTTCAGGCTGTAACAAGTTTTTTTCCTTGAGAATTTCTCGCGCTTCCTCTCCCAAACCTTCAACTTGGTAAGAGCGAATAGGTAAAGTTTCTCCTTCTAATAAAGCGATTTCGCGGAGTTTTTCCCGACTAGCAATTAACAAGCAACTTTGGTGTTGTGTTTCTCCTACCCGTTTCAAAAGTTCGCCGTAAATTTTATAACCTTCTTTATAATGTCCAACAAAATCGCCGCTTCTGAGAATCGCCTCGAAATTATCGAGAACGAGCAGACAACGGTGACGGCGTAAACAGTCGAGTAAAAGTGATAAACTATCATTAATATCTGTTGAACAATTGTTAGGGCGGCGAGGGTAAAGGAAGTCTAGCCAATCTGAGAGGATATATTGTAAGGGAGGGGCTTGGTGGAGACTTCGCCAGATTACACAGTCAAAATTTTGCTGAACTTGTTTAGCGAGCTTCACTGACAGTGCCGTTTTGCCGATTCCACCCATACCAGAAAGTGCCACGAGGCGACAATGCTCCGTCACGAGCCACTGCTCTAAAATTGCAAGCTCGCGCTCGCGCCCGTAAAAAACTGTTACATCCGGTGCTTCGCCCCAATCTACATTCGGCTCTGTTTCTGGGATAGCATCGGCGATTTGTTTCCAATCCATTATGCCGACGGCTTGACAAATGCCGATAAAGGCATCTTGGCGAATGGGAATTCCCCGCCAAAAGCGTTTTAAAGTAGCTTCTGTCGCCCGTGCTTTTTCGCACCAAGTTGCAGATGTTTTTTTCCAGCCTTTCTTTTTTCTTGCGCAGTCAACGATTTCTAGCCCTTGTGGAGAGGCTCTGAGGACATTTGTTTTGAAAAAACTGCTCATAACCAGGCTTACCACTCTGAGGCTTTTCTCTAAAGTATCAAGTTTTTCCCCAAAAAAAAAGCTCACTTGTGCATAGGAGTGAGCCGTCAACTGCACCTTTAAATGCACCTTTATCTGAGCTGAAAAAGTCATCAAAAAACTGATCTAAATTAACTTTATCAGCGTCAATATTTTAGAAAAGAGCAATTTTTTTGGCATCAGTGGTGGACTAGCTATAACTAAATTTTGGGCTCGATTCGCTCAGGGGGGTCTAGCTTAAGGCTGGGTTCGCTCGTAATAACGCTATCTTATAACTCCAACAGGGTTACAATCCCACCCTACCATTTTCATAAAAATACACTTTCGTAAGAGAAAATTTACCTAGCGAGTAGTAAATAACTTTCAAAAAAAATGAAAACCATGAATAGCCCGCGCAGTATAGTTTTCATTGACTCTGGAGTAGAAGAGATGCAAGGGTTAGTTGCGTCTGTGGCTCCAGAGGGTGAGGTTTTCCTCGTCAACCAACAACAGGATGGAATAAGCCAAGTTATAGAAATTCTTACAGAGTACAGTGCGATCGCCAATGTCCACATTATCTCCTCTGGTGGTCCCGGCTATTTACATTTGGGAAGTTCTCAATTGCATGTTGACAATCTACATTGTTATGCCAATGACTTACAACATTGGGCAGCGGTATTATACTCTGCCTGTTTGCAAGGGGTTTCTCCTGTAAGAGTGTATTTTCACGGCTGCAACGCGGCATTGGGAGAGATGGGCAAGGCTTTTGCTGAGCGTTTGAGCCAACTGATGGGGGCAAAAGTAGCGCTCGCCACCACTTGCTCCATCCCCACTCTGATTCTGACATTTGAGGCATCTAGCGGAACCGTTCGTTACTGGATAGGTGCTGGTGAGGACAAAAATTGGAGCAACCCCCTCAACTGGTTAGGTAATACCCTACCTTCACCGCAGGATGAGGTAGTTTTCGACGGCAGATGCAATAAAGATGTATTGCTAGACATCTGCCCGCGAATTAAGAGTCTAACGGTTACTGCCGACTATACCGGTACCATATCCGGTTGGAATAAACTCATCGCCAGCAAAAATATCTTCATATTTGGTGGAACGATTAACGTCGATTTGGAGGTAGGTGGTGATTTGAAAGTAGAAAATGGAACAATGAACAGCTACCTGCATGTGAAGGGGAATCTAACTATTGACAGCGGAACAGTAACCTGGTATGGGGGCAAAGTATTAGGAGACACCAACATTAAAGGGGGAACGGTGTCTTTTTGCAGCAATTATGACAGCTACTATATCTTTGAAGGCAATTTCATTCGCAGCGGTGGCAGTGTTGAAGGAATGCCAATTTTTGGCTTTTATGGAAACAACTGCCAGAGTTTTAGTCCCGGAAAGGACGGGATGATATTGCGAGATTTATACAATAATTTCGATTTGATAATAGATGGAGAAGTAACTATAAGCGGCTTGTTGTTTAATAGCGGCAGATTGACAGTGATGTCAAAAGCTGTGCTGGATGCGCGACTGACGAGTTGCTTTTCCAACAGCGGCACTCTGATAGAAAAAGGTAAAATCTTGCGCAGCACGGGAGCGCTCGCCAAAATTTCTGCGGATAGCAACTCGGTAACATTGAATACTGCCAGCAATTCCTCCGAGATCCTCCAAAATCAGCAGGATGAAAAGTTTGACAGAAAGCCTAAGTCAATTAATCAAGTATCACTGAAAAACTTAACCGTATTTAATGAGGTGTTTTAAATGCTCAGAGAAAATATGATAAGTTGTTTGCAACTAGACTCATATTTGCAGCAGCTTTTAGAACAAAATAGTAAGTTAGAAACAACAGAGAATCTTGAGGGGACGATAGTCTGGAAGGGAGGGGGTGGCGACGAGCGCTGGAGCAATCCCCTCAACTGGTGGGGTAAAAGAGTTCCGCTGCCAGGGGAGCGTGTGGTTTTTGACGGCAGGAGCATTGGCGATGCGGTTGTAGACTGCGAAGTAACGGTAAAAAGTCTGGAGATATCTTCTGAATATATCGGCACTGTGACAAGTTGGCCAGCGGGCTGCCTGAGGGCGAGGAAAACAATTTTGATTCGGGGGGGAGTGGTGAATGCTCGTCTACAGGCGCTTGGGGATGTGGTACTTGCTGGGGGAGTTGTCAATGGTAGTTTAGAAGCGGGTGGCAATGTGGCGATCGCTAGTGGCAATATTCACTGTTACCTATCTGCTAATGGCGATGTGATAATTGAAAACGGTGAGCTTGTCTGGTATGGAGGCAAAATCAAAGGAGATGTTCTTCTGAGCGGAGGCAATATTTTTTTAGCAGGCTGTTATTATTTTGAAGGAGATTTTCAACGCACTGGTGGCAAGATTTCGGGGACGCCAAGTTTCTATTTTATCGGCAATCGTCCTCAAACTTTCAACGCGGGAGCAGACAAAATAAATTTGTGGGATTTTTCAGTACTTACTTCTCGGTTTGGAAGCGAACTAAATTTAAATGGGCAAGTTAACGTCTGCGGCTGCTTCTGCAACACAGGTACTGTCAAAGTTCTCGACGGAGCGGTTTTGGAAATAGCGGCGGAGGGGAGCAGATATTATAATATGGGAACTATTATCGCAAGCAGCACCGCCAAAGTGATTCGCCAAAAATTGTTAGTGGCTGTAAGCGAGAGTGAAGATGTATCATTGCGGGCGAGCGCAATTAAGGGATTCGCGCCGCCGCTCTCAAGCCCTCTTTGAGCGAAATTCATCACTCACTCCAATCTACATGAGTAGCTTCTACCTTTGCTCCCCTTGCGACTTGCCCTCGAAATGATGCTGACTCACCAGGGGGAACTGTAGAAGGTTGTGCGTATATAAATCCGTTATCGATTATATTACCCATTTCGTCTAAAACTTGATAATTAACCTTCAGGTATTTGACAGTTTTACAAGTGTTATTTTTGACTTGACCGCTCAAGAAATCACCACTATAATTCACATTAGCGAGCGGCAAGTCAGCTGCTGTAATTTTGTCAGTACACTGCTTAACTGCATTGGCAGGCGATCGCTGCTGCCCGCAAAGTTTATCTAGATTGATTCTCCTGCCATCAGGAGCTTGCATGTAGCAAAGCGGCACGTCAATTTCCCAATTGGGAATTTCTGGAGTATTGCTTTCTGCCGGAAGGTGACGGTTGAATAACAAACCCGATATAGCAAAGAAAAATACAGCAGTTAAGGGAGTTGTCAAACACTTGTTATTTTTTAGCATATTCTAACCTTTGAAATATCCTAAACAGCAATTTGGTGACGGGTTGGTTGCCACCGCTGCTGAGGAAGTCTGCGGCTAGGGGGGCGGCGATACTGACGGTTATTTTTCATGCGCAGCAATAATTGAGCGCCCTCAGCTCCCAACCCCAAATCTTGCAGGATTTCGGCAGCAGCGATTTCGCCAGTTTCGCACCCTCCCTCCATATAACCCTGATTTTCTAGCGAGCAATGTTCGCCGGCAAAAAACAGATTGCCTACTCGTTCGCCTTCGACGCCGTAGAATTTTGTCCACTGCCCTACTAAATAACAGGAATAGGAGCCTTGCGAATAGCGTTCTCCAGGCCAAAAAACTCGAATGGCTTGGCCTGTCAATACGCTACTAATACCGGGGAAAATCTGTTCGTATTGGGGCTGAATTCTTTGCAGTTGCTCGAGGGGCGTGCCACTGCCGAGGAGTAAACCCTGACGACCACCAACAAAGTTTGTCACTAAACCATCAGGTCCGGGGTAAAATGGAGTAGCCTCCCAGGTATTTTGCAGGGGCAAGTCGGTAAAAATAGAGGCGGTTGAACCGTAGCGGGTGCGCCAGATTCGTTCGCGATAGCCGCTTATGAATTTGGAGTTGGTGCCGTAGCCCAAAGTATTAATTGCCTGCCGTTTGGCAGGGGGTAAAGGGACGTTAATCTGAATTTGTCGCAGAACGCTAAACGGTATAGTTAAAACTACCCGCTCGTAAATGCGATCAAATGTGCTTTCTCCCGCTCGCAGGGAGACGCGATAACGACCGTCCGGTAGAATAGCGAGCGCCTCCAGAACTGTGCCTATTTCAATTGCTCCTGCCAACAATTCCGCCAATTTAGAGATAATTTGATTATTTCCCCCGGCTATTTGGTAGCGCTCGTCACTATCTCCAAAAAGATTCAATTCGTCGGTTTCTGTTCCCACTAAAAATAGTAAATTGAGTGCCGACTGTTCTTCGGGTTCGCGACCATATTCTATAGTATAAGCAATTCTGAACAAATTGCGTACTAGCGATGTAGTCGGAACTTTTTCTAAATATTCGGCAATTGAAATATTGTCTAAGCGTTGAGCCTCTGGCGTAAAAAATTTATAGCTCAGTTGATTTCCAATTGTTGATAAATCCTTATCTATTTGTGCCGCTAAGGGGACAAAATCGTTGAGGATTTCTTCGAGAGAAATGCGACGTCCTTGAAAGTAGTAGGTATCCTGTATAAGCCCCTGTTGAGTTGCTACTAGGTCAACTTCTTGCAAACCGAGTTCTGCCGCGAGAGTTCTTATGCAAGTATGACTGGTATTAATATATTCTCCCCCTAATTCGGCTAGATTTAGAGTACCAGCAGCTTTAGGAAAGGTACGGATGCGACCACCGACTGCCATGCGCGCTTCGATGATATCGACAGCAATGCCATATTGTTTTAAACGATAAGCTGCTGTTAACCCTGCAATGCCTGCACCCACAATCAGGATAGGAGTACCTGCCGCTTTAGCGCTTAAATGACCGTTACGGAAAAAACTAGCGGTAGTGACTGTTGAGGCGAGCGCTAGACTGCCTTGGAGCAAGCGGCGGCGAGAGACTTTTTCCCTAAACATCCCTAACAATTCCGCTGGGGAAATTCCAGTTTTTATTGAGGCTCTGGCAATATGACAAGCTTGCTGTAGGGTTCTGATCAGAGTAGACTTTGACATAATCAACCCTCACACCCATGAGTTGCAAATCATGCGATTCTTAATAATACAACAGGTAAAATTTATCCTAAGCAACGGGGATAGTTTATCAAAAAATGTTAGACGCCAGCGCCTTATTCGATAATAACCTTTATCTAACCTTGTACCCGGATGTAGCAGCAGCAGTCTCTGCTGGGCTTTTTAAGAATGGATTGGAACACTACGAGCGATTCGGTCAATTTGAAAACCGCATTCCTAGCGCTTTATTTGAGCCATTGTATTATCAACAACGTTATACAGACGTGGCGGAGGCAGTGGCAGCAGGTGAGACGACGGCGTTTAAGCACTTTATCACTTACGGGCAATTTGAAGGGCGCGATCCTAATATTCTGTTCGATACGACTTTTTATCTGGCATTTAATCCTGATGTGAGAAGGTTAGTAGCAGCGGGGGTAACAACAGCATTTGAGCATTTTGTTAAATACGGTCAATTTGAAGGGCGCGACCCTAGTGTTATCTTCGATACAAAGTTTTATTTAGCTAAAAATCCAGACGTTGCTTTAGCGTTCGCCAAAGGAGCGATCGCTAGTCCGATTCAACATTATCTACTATTTGGACTAGCAGAGGGGCGTCTGACTAGCCCGCCAGAAGCCAGAGACAATCTCGACGCGGCGATTGATCTTGGTTCCCTAAGCGGAACTCAAACTGTAAAAGATTTTGTCGGCAGTACCAATCCCGATGATATCTACCGCTTCCTCCTCAATACTTCAAGCAATATAAGTTTATTTCTTAATGGATTAACAGCAGATGCTGATCTAGAACTCATTCAAGATCTCAATGGCAATGGCATAATTGAATCCGAAGATATTTTAGCGATTTCTTCGCAGTTAGGTACTGCTCAAGAATCAATTAGTTTTGACGGATTGCCAGCAGGTACTTACTTCATCCGAGTGTCTCAATTTGCTGGCGATACAAACTACAATTTGACTATCTCGCTCACTTGACTTGAAAGGAGTAAGATATATTAAAGAAGATAGTAGCGATGACAAAATGACTAAAAAGCCAACTCTAAGACAGAAATCAAGTATTATCAAAGCACCGATAGAATTACTGGCAGGTGCAACCTACCCCTTGCGCGCGCTAGGCATTCTTTTCGACAAACCAAGTTTGTGGGGTTATATACTGATTCCTATTTTAATAAACTTTGTTGTCGGAATTGGTTTATATGTGGTATTATTACTGCCGGGGTGGCGCGGCGTTAATGCCTTAATTCTAAATTTAAATGCACGTACAGAGGCGCTAATTGCTAACTTGCCAAAATGGTTAGCGGTGCTGGATTTACTAGATGCTGCTCTAGGTTGGCTCCTGCGGTTGTTGTTGAGTCTACTGCTGCTAATTGCTATTGGTTTGTTGCTAGTACAATTTGGGGTGATATTGGGGGCGCCATTTTACGGTAAACTTTCGGAAGAGTTGGAGCTGTTGCGTGTCGGTAAATTGCCAACTGCAGAATCTGTGAGTATGGCATCAATAATGCGGGATATCGGGCGGGCGCTGATGCATGAAGTCAATAAATTGATACTTTCTCTTAAGGTAGGGCTACCACTGTTACTGTTGAATTTTGTGCCCGGTTTTGGAATGGCGCTTGCTTCTATTGGTGCTCTGGCACTGGCGGCTACACTTGTCTGTATTGATTTTCTCGACGCGCCGTTAGAAAGACGTCGCTTATCTTTTGAAAAAAAACTGGCGGTAATCAAAAACAGCTTACCAGCAAGTGCAACTTTTGGTTTAGTTTGTTTGGGTTTAGTTAGTATTCCTCTACTGAATCTATTAGCGGTTCCTTTGTGTGTAACATCTGGAACATTGTTTTTCTGCGATCGCATTTTGCCGATGTTTGACTCTGATAGCAGCTCTTAACGCTTGTTTTTTAGTGAGCTCTTTAGTGAGATTTTTTGGTATTTCTGAATTACAAGGGGGCGTTTACTATTTGGTTGTATTCCCCCTACCAAATTTACTGAATCAAAATAATTGCCTCGCGAACTTTAGCATTCAGGGTATTTTTCAGCCCTTGCCCGACTTTTTCAATCAATTCATCGAATGCCTGTTGATTCGCCGTTAGTTGTTCTCTGAGTAGCTTTTCTAAATCGGGATTCATCTTATTGCAAAGCTCTTCGATTTTGGCATTATTCAACAAAGTAGAACGGCTCCACCAGGGGACATCTACTTGCGTTTTTATGACATCTTGTAGTTGTTTTTTCGTGCGCAATACTTCCACCCCTACTGCCACCAATGAAGCCCCATAAACCAGTGCGATCGGCCACGTTAAATGTCCTGTTAATATTATTAGTATAATGCTGCCAATCGTGCTGCCGCCTACTGCCAGATTGATTATAAATCCCACGATGTCAGCGAGAAGTGTATCCGCGATCGATAACTCTGGATTGACGACACCAGGAGCAATACCTTCTGTAAACCGTAAGCTGCTTTTCGGAATCTGATATTTCTGACAAATCGGATCGGTTTTTTCCGCTAAAGCGGGTTGAATTTTGCTGTTAAACCACGTCATGCATTTTTCATCGAAAATTTGCCGAGCAGGAAGACTTTCAATCCATTGTTCTGCCCGCTTTCTCATGGAAATTTCGAGCTCGGCGAGAGTACGAAGTTTATTACTTTGCCAATCTTTGAGCGCTGGTTTGACGGCATTTTCTATCAAACCGCACGACAGCGGTGCTATCAGCAATTCTATTAATTCGGGGATGTGTTTTTCGACAATTTCTTTGAGGTTTTTAGTTTCCAAAACTTTGTTGACTTCTTCGGTGAAAGCAGCGGCGCGCAAATCCCACCTCCCTACTCGCGCTAAACCAAGGGCAATACACCTTTCTGGTTCGGGATCGGGGCGCACTTGCGTTTCGCGATCGCAGAAAATTTCCTCGCAAATCTCGCGGGTAAATTTCATGCGAGAAGCTCCCCCCGTCATCAAAACAACTTTGGGTACAAGCCCTTGTTCATCAAGAGTTTTCTTCGCCTCTGTAACTACCGCACGAAAAGCTTCTATCCAACTTTTATTACCCAGTTCAGGCATAGGCTGATTTAATATTTCCTGGGCAATCATTTTATTGACGCGCGGTATAAAATAAATCTCTTCGTTAATAGATTCAAAGCCTCGTGCAAACGTATGAGGTTCGCTATAAACTTGTTCATTAGAAAAGTAATCTTCTTTAGCTTTGCGACAAGCCAATTCGCAGCGGGCTTTGTGATGCGGATATTCTTCAAACACTTTTTCAAGCAGCGCTCTTTGCTCATGGTAGGCGAGGGTGCGGGCAAAAATCGCCTTGTCAATTAGGGAAGCCCCCAAAGCATTACTGCCGAAATCGAGAGGGATTTCGTGCAAGCTTTTGACTAAAGTAAAATCTGTCGTCGAAGAACCGATATCGATAATCAGCACTGATGATTTTAGTTTATCATAATCTAATTTTCCTGCTTCCTTTGCTTGCATGAAAGCCGCCCTTGATTCAGGAACGACGCTGAGCAGGGGAATACCTGATTGCTGTAGTAATTTTTGATATTCTTCTCTTTCTTGCTGAGACCATCCAGAAGGGCAACCAATATAAAAGTGGCTGTCTATTCCTCCTTCAATTTGTCGGCTCTCTTTTAAAATACGGTAGTATGTTGTCAGAAAGTTACAGATTGTCTGTCTGTAATTTAAATCGGCGTTGGGTTTTTGTTTGAAAGCAATTTCGAGCTGAGTTACACCTGCTTGAATTAACGCTTGTTCTCCTACCAAATAGCCGAGTTTGGGATGTTTGCCCAAGGCTGTGATTTGTACTTTCTTGTTATTTACTTCCAGCATTTCGGGAGGCTCGGTACTTTCGACTATTGCTTTTGCTACAGCCGTTTCGCCGTGTCCCAAATCGAAACCTATTGTTTCTAAAATTTTCATAGTTTTATTTTCTCCTAGTTTTTACTATAAGGAAAAACTCTCTGCTTTATTCTCTGGCTTCGGAGTAAGCTGGCTCGATGACTCGACCTTTTAATAGTAAGCGATCGCCTTTCAACAAAGCAGGAGTGATGGTAACATATTCTTGCGATGAGCGATCAATACTTGGCTCGAAATCGAAATATTCGCGCTGGCTATCGGCGTCGCCTGGGCGATATATCTGAGCGCGAATTCCTTGCTCCATTAAAACTTGTGGTAACAGATTTGCCAATTCCAGCGCCATTTGAGGGCGAGCGAGAAAAGACGCACCTATTAACCTTTGAATGATATTTAATAGTTCCGGCACATCTTCCATGCCCTTAGAATTGAGAGATTTATTTGTTTCTTTGGCGCGGGTAACTGCTTGCTCAATGGTGTTTAAAGCATCTGCTAAATTATCCAGAAGCACTTTACTATTTACTCGGATTGCAGGTTGCGTTAGTTCTTCTAGCTGCGTAGAGTTTTCATTTTTTTCTCTATCGGATTTGTTGACTTGCGGTGACACTTCTAATCCCACCAATACCGCTGTCAACAAAATGAGCATCCAAGCCCCTGGTGCTTGCTCTGTAAGTGAGAATAATTCTCCTATTATAAGGGTGCAGATGAGTGCCTGTATCAGTCGGGTAATTGAAAGACTGGAAAAATTTTTTCTTTTTTCAGTCACTGTCGCTTTTGTCTGGGCTTGAATTGTGTTTGCTGCTGCGAGTGCGGCGATAGACTGCCGCAGGGTTTCTAGAAAAAAAGATGCTAGACGCACCTGAGAGATATTTAGTTCGCCAATGTAAGCTCGCTCAATCGCGTCGATGCGTTCGTGAATCAATTTTACGACTTGCTCAAGGTTGGTTGCCTTGTCGATTTCCATCTCTAGGAGATGCCGTTCTTTGTTAAAAAGTGTTAAGAGGTTATTCATCGCGCTCGCCACTGCTTTTAGCCTTGCCCCACAGTCAGTAATATCTTATTTTTACTTGCTATCATAGCATATTTAATGCCTTAGAAAAGGGTTTGACGACTCAACTTAAATACTTTAAAATATAGAATATTGTTTTTAAAAAAAGTGGCGTTTATGAGTTGCCAATCTTATTTTATGAATTTATTAGCCCGCCGTGATTACAGCGTCAGCGAACTTTGTAAAAAAGGGGAAGAGAAGGGGTTCGAGCCTGAAGAGATACAGGAAGCGCTCACCTATCTTCAGGAGCAAGGCTACCAATCTGACAGGCGCTTAGTCGAGAATATCATACTTTCTTGTCAGAAAAAATACGGAAAATCTGTAATCAAGCGCAAATGTTTTGAGAAAGGTATTTCTGCCGATATCTTTGAACAAGTATGGGCAGAATACACGCCAGAATCGGAATGCGAAACTGGATATCTAGACGTTCTGAAAGCTAAAGTAATGAGAAAATACAAGATAGATAATTTTAATAAAATAGACCAAAAAACCAAAAATAAACTGTATAATTATCTTCGATACAGAGGGTTTAATCCTTTTGAAATTTTGCGGCGGTGGCAGAATTTTGAGTAATTAATTAACCTGAAAAAAACAAGCGATACAGGTAGTGAAAATACTATTTTAAAGTTCGGTTAGCCGCTGGCAGCAAAGGGAGCAATTTCGTAAGATTGCAGGTAGGGAGAGATGGCGCTCGCAGTGGGTGGGAGGGCGACTAGCTGTTTCCGCTAGACTAATAATAGTAAAGACCTATTTTGGGAGCCATACCATGACTGAAAATCAAAAAACTGCAAATGAATTGACGAATACTACTTCATGGCTAGATAGCCTAATAGCGTTTTTAAAAAGCTGGCAGTTGAAAGTAGCAATTGCAATTACAATTGCCATTTCGGTGCTGGTGGGCATTGGTTTGCTAATGTTTTTTTGGCAGCACATTATTGCGGTTCAGGGTATGAAAGCTTGGGCTAAGCGCTCGCATGCGCAACCCATAGAGTGCATGATAAAAGACACCAATGACGACAAATATGTAAGTTGCAGCGCCATTCTCAACGAGCAAGTAATTCCCCTAGAGTGCGGGGCGAGTATTTTTAACATTGGTTGTCGCGTCAATTACGGAGCAGCCCCTCCAGTAACCAGACAGCCGATTACCAAGAGTCGATAATATTATATCCGGGAGCATCTTAAGCGTATTTAAGCACTGATGCACCCGGAAAATCATCTTAAATTTCTTAAATTACCCTCCAGAAACAAAACTACAGAAACAAAACTACTTAGTTTTATTTTTCACTGCTGGCAAAACTTTAACTTCCGTATCTTTCTTTTCTACAACGCTTTGGCGAAATTTAAACCGTTTTTGCTGGGGAAAACTGAAACTATGGAGGATAACATACAAACAGGGGATAATAAACAGCGTCAGAAAAGTTGCCATTGATAGCCCAGAAAATACCACCACTCCCAGGGGTTGCAGGAATTCGGCACCTTCTCCCACTCCCAGAGCCAGAGGCAACATTCCCAAAACCGTAGTAATAGTTGTCATCATCACTGGACGCAAACGAGAAGGAGCTGCTTTCAGAATCGCTGCTTTACAAGAGCAGCCTTCTTGTTCGCGAATTTGGTTAGCAAATTCTACCATAATAATTGCGTTGTTAACAACAATACCCACCAACAACACAGCCCCCACCAACACAGTTGCACTGAACGCAGTTTGGGTGACGTACAATCCAAAAATTCCCCCAGAAAGCGCCAGAGGAACAGTAAACATAATTACCAGAGGGTCGATGAGAGAATTATACTGCACCGCCATAACAACGAACACCAGAAAAGCTGCTAAACTTCCTAAAACTTTCAGAGAATTTTGCAGCTGTTGATTAGTTTGGCGAGACGAGCTAGGCATGATAGTGACGCCTTCAGGTAATTCCAGATTGGCAATAACTTTATCAACTTCTGCCAGAGCCGCACTGAGACGGGCTCCTTTATTCAAATTGCCTGCAATAATAAAAACATTTCGCTGATTGATGCGCTGAATTTCTCCAGGGGCTTGCCCTTCTTCAATTGTTGCTACATCCCCTAGACGAATAGGGAAATTATTTCTGACAAAAAGCGGTAATTGGGCTAACTGAGAGGCGCGCTGCACAGATTCGCTATTTAATTGTACTCGCACATCTACCAAGCGATCGCCTCGCTGCAAACGAGTAGGCACAGAACCCTCGATCGCCGTTTGTATAGTCTCACCGATATCCGCCAAAGTCAATCCCAAGCCAGCCAGACGTTCCCAATCAGGACGAATTTGTATCTCTGGCTGTCGTTCTTCCGCATCGGGACGAAAGCGAACCGACTTTACTTGTTCATCGAGAGCTTGCAGCACCATTCTACCGCCTCTGCGCAATTGCTCCGCGTCTTCTCCCTGGAGGATAATATCGATATCAGCTCCTCGCACCGGAGAATTTGTCAGAATAATCCCCCGCACCTGAGCTGGATTCAACCGTAACCGAATCCCTGCTAAGTTGAGCTTTTCAAACTCTTTCGTTACCCGTTCGATAAAAGTATCAATATCACTGCCCGGTTTTAAAGTAATCGTACTAGAGGAGCGCAGAGGATTAGGGGTGACATTGCTGCCGAATAAAAACCCCCCGGTAGTAGTAAAAACATATTCAGTTTCCGGTTGCTGACGGAGAATTTCATCGACAATTTCCATCACCCGCAGGTTGGTGGATAAGGGCGTGCCGGCGGGAAATTGGGCAATGAGACTAGCTTGTCCGGTATTAATGCGGGGCAGAATTTCTTGCGGAATTTGACTAGCTAACTGAAAACTACTACCGCCGAGAATGACAAATGCCAGGGCGACGACGAGTAACCGCACTCGTAACACCCAAGATAAGAGGGCGGCATAGCCCCGTCTCGTCATCTCAAAGGTACGATTAAACAGCCACAGCGGGCCAAATTGACTTAAGCCACTCGACCAGGGAATCGCTAGTAGGCGTGAGGCGCTAGCGGGTACGACAGTTACTGCAACTAGAATGGAGGCGGCAACGGCAAAGCTGATGGTGAGAATGAGTTCGTTGAATAGGAGGGCGAAAAAACCGCCAATCAGCAAAAATGGTAAGACGGAGACTAGGTTGGTACTGGTAGAGGCAATTAGGGCAGATTCTACATTGCCGGCGCTTTTTATAGCTTGTTGCATTACTTCTTTGATTTGCAAGGGCGAGCGCGTATCTTTGCCCGCAGTCATGCCCACGCTTTCGGCGATGGTTTCTAGCATGACGATTGAGTTGTCCACGACAATACCCACCCCCAGAGCTAAACCACCCAAACTGAAAACGTTGATGGATAAGCCAAAAACTCCCATCAAAATGATCGCGGCAAGGGTGGCAAGGGGAATAGAAATGATGATGATTAAAGTTTGGCGCAGTGAACCGAGGAATAGCAGTACTGCTGCGGCAGCTAGCAGCGTGCCCAGTACCCCAGCGCTTGTGACGTTGTTAATTGAATTGCGGATAAAGCGGGAATCGTCTAGGGTGGGAATCAGGGTTATGTCTTCTGGAATCAAGCCGGATTGTTTGAGTTCCTGCAGACGTTTTTTGACGCCATCCACTACCGCAAGGGTATTGGCGTCTGGCTGCTTCTGGATACTGACTTTCACTGCCGGTTCGCCGTTGAGAGAAACAAAAATTCGCTGTTCCTCTGTGCCGTCAATGACTTCGGCAAAATCCCGCAGGTAGACGCGCAAAGGTTCTATTGATTTGCCGCTGTTTATTGGCAAGGAGAGATTTTCTATTTCCCAGGTATTTCTAAATTTGCCAACTGTACGCGTCAGCGGCTCGGTATTTTCTCCTTGAATTCGCCCTCCGGAAATATCTTGGTTGCGAGCGCGCAGCACTGCAAGCACGTCTTTTAACCCTACTCCCAGCGCTTGCAAGCGTTTGAGATCGACGTTTATTCGTATTTCTTCCTTTACCCCCCCTGCTACGTCTACTCCCGCCACCCCCGGTACTACGCTCAATTCCCGCGCTAATTCTTCATCTGCAAAAACCCGTAAATCTACATCCCGCAGGTTCTTGGATGTGAGGGCGAATTCGTATACTGGCAGTTGCGAGGGATCAAATTTGAACACACGCGGCTGTTCAATAATTTTTGGCAGTCTAGACTGGGCGCGGTTGAAAGCAGCAGTGGCATCGTTGAGGGCTTGTTCAATGTCGCCCCCCGGTTGAAAGAATAAATCTAAACTTACTTGCCCTTCCCGCGTTTGAGAATAAATCTGCACGACTCCCTCTGTAGCTGAAAACGCCTTTTCTAAGGGTTTGGTTATTTCCTCGACTGCTACTTCTGGGGAAACGCCCGGAGCACCTATCCTTACGCCAATTCGGGGATAGGTTATTGATGGTAGTAAATCGACTTGCAGCTGTGTTAGGTAAAATACTCCCACTACTATCGTCGCTAGCGTCAACATGAGGGTGGCTATATGTCGGCGGATAGCGATCGCGCTTAGGCTAAAGCCAGTCTGCTGCTGATTTTGCATGACGTTTGTTTCTTGACTTCTTTATAGCCGCAGGAGAAAATTCTCCCTCTGCTTTTAGAAAATATTAAGTCAATGTTAATGTTTTCTTCTCATACAAGGCAACCCACTTCGATTTTCTCACTTATAAAGTTGCTTGTTTTGCTTTTCTTTTGTCACCCCCCTCTCTCCCCCATACAAAACTAATCAAACTATTCAGTAATATTTCTGACCCCCCCTACACGTCTCTCAATCCCCTTTCCCCTCAATCTCAACTCCCTCTAATGCTTCATTAGAAAAATTTTATTTGTAAAAATTTTGTAAATTTTAATAAACATCAGCAATATTTTATTATAATAAACCAGTGTACTATAGAGGGATAGTCAAAATGCCTGCCCGCATTTTAGTTGTAGATGACGACCAGCACTTAGAACAACTGCTGCAACAATTAAGTCAAAATATCTTGGCAGAAGAGGAACTTATTTTCGTTAATGACAGCAAAGAAGCCATAGAAAAAATCAAATTAAATAATTATGACATGGTAATAACAAATATCAAGCCATTTTTAGACGAAAGCTGGCTAGAAATCAAGGAAATTAACCGCAAAATTCAAATTATTGCGGTTTTGGAAAGCGGAGATACAGTTAATATTAGAAAGGCAATGAACCAAGGAGCTTTCGACTTCCTAACCAAACCAATAGATAAAGAAGAATTAGAAAAAGTCATCAAAAATAGTATAGAAGCAGGAAAAAAAAGAAAAGAAATTTTGAAAAAAACAGAGCCAATAATAGCTAAAACAATTCAAGATGAAAAAATGGATAGTATCGCTCAGGTAGCGGCTGGAGTAGCACACGAAATTAACAATCCTGTTGGCTGCATAGGCGGCAATATTAACCACGTTGAAGGATATATAAAAGATATTTTAGAACACTTGGAACTATATCAGGAAAAATTTCCAGAGCCCGGAGATGAAATCGAGGAACACGCAGAAGAGATTGACTTAGAATACCTAAAAGAAGACTTGGAGAAAATAATAGGCTCGATAAAAGCAGCAACAGAAAGGATCAATCAGATTAGTAATCAATTGCGGATTTTTGCCCGCTCGTCGGATAACACTAAAAAAGGAACAGTTAATCTTAACGAATGCCTCGATAGCACGTTGCTGATTTTGAAACAGCGGCTGAAAGGGAAACATGGCTGCCCTCCCATTCAAATTATCAAAGAATATGGGAAAGTGCCAGATGTGGAGTGCTACGCTGGAGAAATGAATCAGGTTTTTATCAATATTATTACTAATGCAATTGAGGCACTGGAAACAGTAACCTGGAATCGGGAAGTGGAAAAAGGAGCTGCTAAACCTCCAAGCCCTACTATTTGGATTCGCAGCGAAGTGAGTAAAGATGAAACAGAGATCGTAATTCGGATTAAAGATAATGGTCCAGGAATGACAGATGAGGTGAAAGAACGGGCATTTGAGCCTTTATTTACTACAAAATCTTTCGGTAAAGCGGCTGGGTTGGGATTGTCTATGAGTAAACAAATTGTCGAGGAAAAGCATGGCGGGAAATTAACGTGTGTTTCTGAACCAGGAGAGGGGGCAGAATTTGCGATCGCTATCCCCATCGTTTCCAACTAAGCTAGTTAAAATCAAAATTTTGCTTTCAGCCCCAGCATCTTAAACATGACTGGGGTAATTTTTACATAATTATAACTACCTTGAAAATCCATAAATAAATTTAACATTTTCTTGACGCTATTTTACTGAAATATGGGAAAAATTATAGGCAAAAATGTATGATGAGCGCCTTGTTTTTATTGCCCAAGTTATGCTAAGATTACAACCAATGTTCAAACCTAGGCAAATTCCCCCACAGAGGCGAACGGGTCATTTCTTTATCCTCTTTTTTCTATTAATGACAACGGTTGCCATAGGAGCCGTTGCCTTGCTCAGCTATCAAATAGTGCGGGAGCTCATCCTGCAACAGCTCAAAGAAAAAGCTTTATTAAAAGTCCAAAAAGGTATTAGCGAAATAGATCGCTGGTTGGCAAAGCGCAAAGCAGAAGTAGAAACCCTTGCTAATACGCCAACAGTTGCTACATTGGATTGGGAAATAGCAGGCTCCTATCTAAAGTCAGAAGTCAAACGTTTGCGAGAATACCAACACTTTACATTAGCTTACCCTGACGGTTCATATTATACCACTAAAGTAGATTTTGCTACTGGAAAAAACATTCTCGATCGCCTTTGGTTTCAAAAATCCCTTGCCGGAGAACTCTACGTTTCCGATCCTCTCATCAGTCGCACTACCGGAGTCGTGCAAGTATTAGTCAGCGCACCTATTAAAAATCTTTCCCAGAGCATAGGCGTGTTGGGAGGTGCGATTAAAATCGAGCGCGTCGAGCAAGTTGTTCAAAGCCTTAAACAAGAACCAAATAGTTACGCCTTTGCTCTCAATTCCCAAGGCAGAGCGATCGTTCATCCCGAGCCGAAATTCAAAGGAACTATAGAAAAACCCGCTCCGAGTTTACTAGAAGTTAAAGAAACAAATTTAGCTGCGCTCGCTCGTCGAATGGTAAACAAACAGCAAGGAATTGAATTGACACAACTAAACGACAAATGGTACTATATAGCTTATGCTCCTCTTAAAGAAGCTGAATGGTCAATTGCTTTTGCCATTCCCCGCGAAAATCTTGAATCCCAACTAGAAGCACTAAACTCGCTTGCTGTTATTTTAAGTGGGCTGCTAGTAATCGCCATTCTTGGAGGGTGGAGGCAAATGCAATTATTTGAACAAACCCAACAGCAACTCACCCTCCTTGCCCAACAAAAAGAAGAACTCAATCAAGCATTAACCGAATTACAGCAAAGACAACTGCAACTCGTACAGAGTGAGAAAATGTCTAGCTTAGGGCAACTCGTTGCTGGAATTGCCCACGAAATCAACAACCCCATTAGTTTTATTTACGGCAACTTGCCCCACGTAAGCGAATACCTTCAAAATCTAATACAGCTTGTCAATTTGTACAAACTTGCCTTCCCTGCTATACCTTCAGAAATTCGAGATTTTGAACATGAGATAGATTTGCATTTCATCGAAACCGATTTACCTCAGCTGCTAGCCTCCATGAAAGCAGGAGCTGAACGCATCCGAAAAATTATTTTCTCCCTGCGAAATTTTTCTCGTTTAGATGAAGCCGAAAGAAAAGAAGTAGATTTGCATGAAGGAATCGAGAATACCTTGCTTTTGTTGCAGCATAAATTTAATAGTAAAATCCAAATAGTCAAAAACTACGGCACCCTTCCTCCCGTTGAATGTTACTCCAGCCAAATCAATCAGGTTTTTATGCACCTGCTAGAAAATGCCATTGATGCCTTGCTCGATTCTCTCCAGCCAGACAAGCGCGTAGAAATTAATACACAACTGGTTGAAAATGCAAAAGGATTGAATGTCCGCATCGCAGTGAAAGATAATGGTCCGGGAATTCCTGAACAGATTCGCGCAAAAATTTTCGATCCTTTTTTTACCACCAAACCGATTGGCAAAGGCACGGGGTTAGGGCTGGCTATTTGCTATCAAATTGTTGTGCAGATGCATCAGGGGCACATTTGGGTTGAAAACCCAATTTCCGGGGGAAGTGAGTTTATCGTAGAATTTCCTATTCGTTCGACAGCGGTTTAAGCTTAGATTTGGATTTATCTTGATTTTTCTGAAAGTACACTCAAACGCACGGCATCCCCGTCTTTTAAGGGTTTCTCACTGCGGATTACATAACGCTCGCCGGGATTTAATCCTGAAAGAATTTCTACTTGCCCATTAGCGCGAGCGCCTAGCTGCACTGAACGCGCTAATACTTTGGTCTTTTTCCCTTCTTCGGTGATTATAAATATCGTTCCTTGAGAGCGAGTTTGTCTGCCTTGACGCTCTCCACCCTGTCTAGAGCCTTGTAGGGCTGTTTCAGGTATGATTATGCGCTCGCTGCCAGTAGGGGCAAATTTCACCCGCGCTAGCAACCCGCTGCTTATTTGCTCGTCAGGATTAGCAATAGATAGCTCTACCGGTACCAAGCGAGCTATGGGATCGGCTTGTGGTGAAATGCGAATCACTTCTCCCTGAAAACGCTTTTCGGGAAAGGCATCTAAACGCACCGGCACCAACTGCCCAATTCGCACCTGGTTTAGTTCTAATTCTGAAACTTGAACTATTACTTTAACTGAGCTGAAGTCGCCAATTTTGACAATTTCACCCCCTGGCTGCACTAGATTTCCCGGCTCTGTGACTTTTTCTACAACTGTGCCGGTGATGGGAGCAGTGATAAGGGCGTAAGAGCGACGCTCTCTTGCTTGCTCAATGACGGCGCGTTGGGCATCGACTCTGGCTTTGGCGGCTGCTACCGCTTGTTTTTCGGTTCGCACTTGTACTTCAGCAGAGCGTAGGGCTTGTTTGGCTGTTTGCGCTTTCGTCTGAGCTTGTTCGGCAAGTTGTTCAGAAATTGCTCCTTCTCGAGCAAGTAATTGTAACCGGGCTGCGTCTGATTCGGCTTGCTGCCATTGGATACGCGCTTGTTCGACTGCGGTGCGGGCATTGGCTACTTGGGTTTCGGCACGTGCCAATTCTGAAAGCCGCGAGGCGAGTTCGGCTTCGGCTTGGGTGACGGCAGTTTCTAATATTCTGTCGTCTAGTCGGGCAAGGATGTTGCCTTTGATTACGCGCTCCCCTACATCGGTGTTTAGCTCTAGCAGTCTCCCTTCTACTTGCGCTCGCACTGATACAATTCGCATAGGTAGTGTTGTTCCGGTGTATTCTCTTTCTTCTCGCAGCGAGCCTATTTGCGCGCTGGCTGCGTCTACCGCTGTCGCCCTCTCTCTTCTCTGCACACCTGATGAAGGTGTTTGTGTCTGGGTTTCTGTTTTCGGTATAAGGCTGCACCCCTGCAAAGCGATTAATATTCCCACCTGCAAAATGGTGACTTTGATATGTTTTGTCTGCAACATGGTTCTCTCATATCTTTTTCTTTTCAAATCTAAAATAAAAATTTCTTAGTTGCCTTTTCTGCTCCCTCGCATTTACAAGAATTTATATTTCCTATAATTATTGAATTGCGATCGCTCTAATAAAATACGGTAAAATTATCTGGAGTTCTTGTTTTGGCAAAATAGAAACAGCTACTGCAGAAGCAAGTATAACACAAATGCTGCTCTGGATATTTAAAATTTTTGCCCAAGGAGCGAAAAATCTGAAAAAGGCAATTGTCATTCTCACCAATAACAAAAATGGTTTAAGAATCTGCAAATAAATTATCCGTTTGACGGAGGCAGTATCCAGCCTTTGAGTTTGATAATATTGATTATTAAGGGAGTTTTGGGATGTATAGACAAAGCCAACAACCCAAATTTTATAGGAGTATAATCGTCAATGAGCTATTGTATTAATCCCAACTGCCCCAAACAAGCCGATCCCTTGCACGCCACAAATCGCATCTGCCGTCACTGTGGCTCCCAGCTGGTGCTGCAAGGGCGTTATCGAGTTATACGCTTGCTCGCAGAAGGGGGATTTGCTAAAACTTACGAAATAGACGAGCGCGGCGAGCGTAAAGTTCTCAAAGTACTTCAACTCACAGAGCCGAAAGCAATTTCCCTATTCAAAAAAGAAGCAGAGTTATTAAGCCGTCTGAAACATCAGGGAATTCCCAAAGTAGAACCGGATGGATATTTCACATTCACCCCGAAAAATCACCGACAACCGCTACACTGTCTGGTAATGGAGAAAATTAATGGCCCCAATTTAGAAGAATGGCTCTACGCCAGAGATAATAAACCAATCACCCAAGAACAAGCACTCGACTGGCTACAACAACTGGCAGAAATTTTACATAAAGTACACCAACTAAAATTTTTTCACCGGGATATTAAACCCGCTAATATCATGCTGCGCCCAAATGGTCAAATAGTGCTCATCGACTTTGGTAGCGCTAGAGAAGTCACCAGCACCTATCTCGCTAAAATGGGAGTTGGGCAAAAAGGCACCGTAGTAGCTTCTAAAGGCTACACACCTCCAGAACAAGATAGTGGACATACCTTGCCCCAATCTGACTTTTTTGCTATCGGGCGTACTTTTGTACACCTACTCACTGGCAAGCACCCGCTTGACTTTTACGACGTCAGTACCGATAAATTACACTGGCGAGAAAGCGCTCCTCAGGTAAGTGAGCCATTTGCCGATTTTATCGACGAACTGATGGCACGCTTGCCTGGGCAGCGCCCTCCTAATACTGAGGTGATATTGCAGCGTTTGGCTGAATTGAAAAATTCTTCACTACAACTTGCAAAGTCGCCTACTCCTGGTTTTCAGAAGTTTTCAATAAAGGAAAAATGGCTGACAATGGGAGCACTCGCTCTGGTGGGATGTCTGGGAGTCGGACAAGTCGTGATTTATGGGTATTTTATCCCTCGCTTCAATCCTAACCTCGACTCTGATACAAAAATAATGTCTCTGCCGCTACCAGTAGAGGAAAAAAAACCATTTAATAATAATCTCTCCGCTCAGCCTGCACAAACTACTGTTTCCGAAAAAAAATTTAAGCTGGCAAAAACCCTATCCGGGCATTCCCTAGATGTCCGCTCAGTGGCCATCAGCCCTGACAATCGAATCCTCGTTTCCGGTAGTTTTGACACTACTATCAAAATTTGGGATTTTAACAGCGGCGAATTATTGCTTACGCTCAAGGAGCATTTAAAAGCAGAAGAGTTGGTTTCGGCAGTGGCTATCGCTGGCGACGGTAAGATATTGGTGAGCGGCAGTAATAGTTATGGCGGTACAATCAAAGTCTGGAACCTGCAAACTGGCGAACTCCTCTACAGTCTGCCGAAAAATATAGAAGGTGTGGCGTCAGTGGCAATTAGCCCTGATGGAAAAGCGCTCGCTTCTGGCAATGAAGATGCTACCGTCAAACTCTGGGATTTAGCTAGCGGCTCCCTGCAAGCTACTCTCTTTGGGCACACCGGCAGCGTGCGCTCTGTCGCTTTTAGCCCCGATGGCGCTTTGCTGGCTTCCGGCAGTGAAGACGGTACAATCAAACTATGGAATCGCAACGATGGCTCTTTGCTAGCAACTCTTTCTGGGCATTCCGGTATCGTTTATACTGTCGCTTTTAGCCCCGACGGCAATACTCTCGCTTCCGGCAGCGGCGATAGAACTATTAAATTATGGAATGTCGGCAAGGATTGTCGCACTAATAAACGGCAATGTTCTATTGTACGTATTTTACCTAGGCAAACAGGAAGTGTTTATTCGGTTGCTTTCCGCCCTGATGGGCAAGTACTCGCCTCTGGCAGTTTGTCAGGAAAAATTACTCTCTGGAATTTGAAATCTGGCGAAATTTTGCAAACTCTTTCCGGGCACTCCCGTTGGGTGGAATCAATCGCTTTCAGTGCTGATGGAAATGCGATCGCCTCTGGTAGCGGCGACTCAACAATAAAAATTTGGCGACAGAAATAATTGTCAAACCAACAAATGGCTTTATGTTAACTAAACCTTTAACATTAAAAATAGAAACCGTCCACCTGACAGATACTCAATTTTATCAGCTTTGTCAGCAAAATCAAAATTTTAAATTTGAAATTACCAAGACAGGAAATTTAATTATAATGTCTCCTGGTAGAAAGCGGCAATCGAGAATCAGAGTTAATTGCAGATTTAGTGATTTGGAATCGAAAAACAAAACTAGGATTTACCTTCAGTTCGTCTACAATGTTTAAACTACCAAATGGCATCGCTCTCCGGATGTAGCTTGGATTCGTAGGGGACGTTGGCCTCTAACAGAAGAAAGACGGAAAATTCCCCCAATTGCCCCAGATTTTGTCATCGAATTGCGCTCAGAAACCGATTCCCTAGAAATGCTCCGAGACAAAATGCAAGAATATCTAGAAGCTGGAGTAAAATTAGGATGGCTGATTAATCCCCTACAGCAGCAAGTAGAAATTTATCGCCTAGGGCATAAGGTAGAAGTGAGAAATCTACCGACAGACTTATCGGGAAAGGAAGTCTTGCCAGAATTTAGTTTATACTTAGGTTAATTAATACTGATTTTTTATGACAGATTATCGCTCTACAGCATCACTCCCATTGTCAGTTTCTTATGCAGACATCGAAGCATCTGCACGCCGATTGTACGGAGTAGTTTGCCAAACTCCAGTGATGACTTCTGCAACGGTAAATGAAATTACTCAAGCAAGAGTATTTTTTAAATGCGAAAACTTTCAGCGAACGGGTTCGTTTAAGTTTCGTGGCGCCTATAATGCCCTATCCCAACTTTCAGAAGAACAAAAACGATGTGGGGTTTTAACGTATTCTTCGGGTAATCATGCTCAAGCGATCGCATTAGCTGGAAAATTGCTCAATATACCAGCTACAATTATTATGCCAGAAGACGCTCCCACTGTCAAACTTGCAGCAACGCGCAGTTATGGAGCCGAAATAATCCTTTACGCTCGCGCAGAAAACAACCGTCAAGAATTAGGTGAGAAAATTGCTGCACAAAGGGGATTGACAATCGTACCGCCTTATGATAAAATAGAGGTAATCGCAGGACAAGGAACGGCAGCAAAAGAATTATTTGAGGAAGTGGGAGAGTTAGATTTATTATTAGTTTGCTGTGGAGGCGGAGGCTTACTATCAGGTAGTGCGCTCGCAGCAAAAACCCTTTCTCCCCAGTGCCGCGTGATAGGCGTAGAGCCGGCACAAGCAGATGACGCGACGCGCTCATTTTACAGCCAAACTTTGCAAGTAATTCACAATCCCGATACCATTGCTGACGGCGCTCGCACACCTTCTCTAGGCAAGTTAACCTTTCCTCTGATATTACATTATGTTGACGACATGGTAACGGTATCCGAGGAAGCAATTTTAAAAACGACTTTTTTTATCTGGGAGAGAATGAAAATAGTTGTCGAGCCGACAGGAGTATTAGCGGCAGCAGCATTGTTGGAAGGCGTCGTTAAAGCTGTCGGCAAGCGAGTAGGAGTAATTATCAGCGGCGGAAATGTAGATATTCGGGCACTGGCAAGATAAAGGGGTTGTCGGGATTAGGAGATTAAGGGTTCTTGGGGGTTGACAAAACAGAAAACCTTTGCTAAGGTATGCCTATAGTAGTATAGTGGTAAAATTTTGCCAATGTCTAGCAGTAAATCTTACTTTTATTTTTGGTGGTTTAGACAGGTTCACCGAGAGTGAATGTAATTTACCATGGAAAACCTCGGTGAACCGCAGAATAAATACTGCGGTTTTTTATTTTTTCAAGACAACAAGCGAAACAACGGCAACAATGACAACCTTCAATCAAAACTGGTTTTACCGATTTTACTTTTGGCCCACCCTGAGTTCTGGGTAAGGTTTGTCATGTTGCTGAAAAGTACCGCCCGGAACTCGAAAGGTTCCGGGATTTTTTTATCCACCCGTTTATTAAAAGGAGTAAAACAATGTTCAGCGCTAAGCTCGCACTCAAAACTAATTCCGAACACCAAACAACGATTAAAATATCAGAAGGCGTCAGCGTCGGCGGAAAAGATTTGCTAATCATCGCGGGTCCCTGCGCCGTCGAGAGCCTTGAGCAAATGGAACAAGTCGCCCGCCATCTTGCTGCTGCCCCGGTTCAAATGTTGCGTGGCGGCGTCTATAAACCCCGCACCTCCCCCTACGCTTTCCAAGGTTTGGGAGATGCGGGGTTAAAAATTTTAGACGCTGTGCGGCAACGTTACAATATCCCCGTCGTCACAGAAGTAATGGCGATCGCTCAAATCGAAAGTATCGTTGCCCACGCCGATATGCTCCAAATTGGCAGTCGCAATATGCAAAACTTCGATTTGCTCAAAGCAGTAGGAAAAACTAATAAACCAGTAATGCTCAAACGCGGGCTAGCAGCAACGATTGAAGAATTCATTTTCGCCGCAGAATATATTCTCAGCCATGGCAACCCCAACGTAATTCTCTGCGAGCGAGGCATCCGCAGTTTCGATAACTACACCAGAAACGTGCTAGATTTGGGCGCAGTTGTGGCTCTTAAACAACTGACACACTTACCGATAGTTGTCGATCCCTCTCACGCTGCCGGCAAGCGAGAATTGGTAGCTGCTTTAGCGCGGGCTGCAGTAGCGGCAGGCGCAGATGGGCTAATGATTGAGTGTCATCCGCAACCAGAAAAATCTGTTTCTGACGCCCGACAGGCTTTAGCACTCCAAGAAATGGTGGAATTAGTACATAGTTTGCGCTCTGTAGCGGCAGCAGTTGGGCGACACGTGCCGATTGTTGAACCACAGCGTCAATTGGCTGTGGCATAATATTTTTTCTTCCTTCCCGGGCTGAGCCTGGGAATATTTCTAGTTTTTTGTCTAGATTATTCTGGAGAGTGGGTTGAAAAGTTACCGAATTGGGGAATTAGGGGATGGGCGCTACAATGGTTTGCAAAAATTACTCTTTGTTTTTTATAATGATTCTAGCAGCTTAGTAAAGTGCGGCACCGGAAAGTATTATAAAATCTCCCGATGCCATTTGTACTGGTTTGATTGACTAAATTATTTAGTTCAAGAAATCAGATAAAAACCAGCCAATCGTTGAACCAATAAGAAGAGCCACGACGGCTATCAATCGCAGAGTCGGCATTTGCGATCGCGTATTCGATAATTCATTTTGTAATTGAGTAATCGCTGCCTCCCCTTCTGCTTTCACTTTCTCTAACTCTGAAGCTGTTGCTGCCCCTTCAATCTTTAACTTTTCCAAGTGAGAGGTAACAGCAGCCAATTCAGCTTTAGAACTATCTAATTGAGATTGTATAATCGCCCGCTCCTGTTGCAATTGCTGCACGCGCTCCTGTAACTCATCTAACTGCAAATGCTGTTTCTGACGCTCTACATTCGATTCATCTAAATGAGCTTGCACAGTAGCGCGCTCTTTTTCAACTTTCTGCAATTGCTCTTGAATAGTAATTAGCTGCGCTTGTAAATTTGCTCGTGCCGCAGTAGCCTCATCTAATTGAGCTTGTAAATTTGCTCGTGCCGCAGTAGCCTCATCTAATTGAGCTTGTAAATTTGCTCGT
>DVEG01000020.1 GCA_015295835.1 Oscillatoriaceae cyanobacterium M7585_C2015_266 | reverse complement strand
CTTTTCTAGGTTCGGGCTGTGATGCAGTCTAGCGGTAGTCGCTGTCTCTTTGCCTCACCGCTATACCACTCTAGCAAGCCTACTCTGGTTTGTCAACACTTTTCCTAAAAATTTTTGCAAAATTTTTTGTCAAGGCTGAAACTCTCTTTCCATAATGGTTGTAGGCTATGCTCTCGTTAACTATTGGGAAAAAGTTTTGGCCATGAGTATAAATGTTGTGCTTCCCCCGTGGTTGGTATTAGATCCACTTTTGCAAAGTTGGTTGCTGGAAGATATGGGAAGGGGCGATCGCACAACTCAGAGCTTATATATAGGAGAAGTGCCGATTGGACGGGCAGAGTGGCAGCTCAAGGAATCTGGAGCGATCGCAGGTTTGCCAATTGCCAGTCGAGTATTCCACTTACTCAATAGTAAAGTAAAATTTACGGCTACAGTTGCTGAGGGAGAATGGTGCAATCCGGGCCAAGTGATAGCCAGAATTGAAGGCCCTATTGACGCATTGCTGATGGGAGAAAGAGTTGCCTTAAATTTAGTTATGCGGCTAAGCGGCATTGCAACTTTAACTCGTATATATATAGAAAAAATTTCTGATCTACCAGCGCAGCTTGTAGACACCCGCAAAACAACGCCTGGGCTAAGACTCCTAGAAAAGTACGCAACGCGAGTAGGCGGAGCAAAAAATCATCGCCTAGGCTTAGACGATGCGGTAATGATCAAAGACAACCACATTGCTGCTGCTGGTAGCATTGGGAATGCGATCGCTCGCATTCGTGCCCAGATTCCCTTTCCTCTGACTATAGAAGTAGAAACAGAAACCCTAGCCCAAGTTGAAGAAGCGATCGCTCACAAAGCAGACATCATCATGTTAGATAACATGCCCCTTGAGCTAATGCGCCAAGCAGTAACTCTAATTCGTGCATCAGATCAAAATATCAAAATAGAAGCATCTGGCAATATCACTCTAGAAACCATCCGCGCTGTCGCCCAAACTGGCGTAGACTACATTTCCACCAGTGCTCCGATTACTCGCTCAACTTGGTTAGATTTAAGCATGAAAATCACCAACAGTTAACTATTAGCGATAACCAGCTGCTAATTTTATTATTAGTAAGCGCGGAACTAATTTTTTTTCATTTCTACACCCGCTAACTTATACACAAAAATCACATTTTGACTAGGGCGCCGCCGATGCTTACTTAGAAATAAAATGAACCCAGAAGTTACCATCTGGAATACAGAGCTTGCGGATTAGCCTATAAGAATAATTCAAAAAAGCACCGCTTTTTTCTGTACGATACCCATCAGGAGACCATTCTCCATAAGGATCGTGGACGAAAAAGCCATTTTCATCATAGCCTACTACGGGCATAATATGACCGAAAGGCGTGAAATATCCATGTATCACTGCTGGGTTACCGTCTGCAAGCCAATCCTGAACTTCTTCAAGAGTAGCATTCTCTTTAAAAATATCTTGGCAACCATAAGCTTTAACTATACGAGCCAGATCATTTGGATTATGTCTGCTCAGATTATTATTTATCGCATATTCATACAGTTCGTCCTCGAATTGTTTATAGTTTGTCCGTGGAGAAGCACCCAAGAACTCAAGACACATAGCAATTGATGTGACATTACAACTTCCCGTTGGGTTATGTTCGTTGTCAAGTTGTGACTTGTAAGGCACATTAAGTTTTACAGTTTTTGGCTTTGGTTTTGGATAAACCAATTTGCCATTTTCTAAAATTTGAACATGCTGTCCGAAAGTATACCAAATTTTAGAACCACCTATAGCTTCCTTCTTCAAAGTCACTCTGACGTGATTGCGAACCACATCAAAAGAAACGAGCTCAAAAACACTACCTGCTTTAACACCTTGTTTTTCATGTTCTGTTAATTCCGAGGATGGAATAGGTTTAGCTTTGAGGATAGTATCGGTAACGATTTGAAGCACTGGAGAAACGCCGGGGATATCTTCTCGCTTAGTTTCAATCAGCTTTTCAGCTGTTTTTGCTCCTAAAAACCCAGGTTCTTCACACCGTGTCAATTCTTGAAACCGCTTGAGAGCTGCTGTGGAAATAGGGCCAAATCGGCCGTCTGCTGGGGGGTTAAGCAAACCCAAATCAATCAGGCGCACTTGAATCTGACGAGAAAGTTCTGCGTCAGCCGCGATCGCATTCACATCATACTTAGTATCTTGACCTAGAAAATCTTGTAGCTTCATTAGGATGTACCTGTCTTGTGGATAAGTGACTACATCAAATCTGATACTGCTTACACTCAAGCCCAGCAAGAATCTGAATAACAATCCCGATAATGTTATTTTTCCTACCGCATAGGATGTGGCAGAGGTGACAATAATTGACCCCGGTTAAACTTTTACGTAAGCTAACCGGGGTCATGAATTTTTTAGCTTTGCCGCTGGGCTATATCAACAACAGACGAGCGCGCCAAATTTCAGCCAATCTTCACCCACCCACCTAGAAGGTGAAAGTTGTTCTTATAGTCCCCACAAAGTCATTAGTATTATCATTATTGTGATTAGGATTGAGAATCACAAATAAGCCAGGGGTGATAGAAACATTGTCGCTGACTTGGTAGCGATAGAAAGCCTCCAGATGGTAAGACGTATCCCTGTCTTCACGCGTGGCGATATCATTACTCGTCACTTTCGGAGGCATACCAACTACAAAACCCAGCAAGTTATCTTCCTTGCCAAAATCCAACAAGCCCAGAGTCACAGCCCAGTTCCAAATCTCGGCATCCTGGTTACCCACTTCTGACTCAGCCTTAGTATATCCAACCCAACCTGAAAGATTAACTCGAGGGCTAAACCACAAGCTAGTCTGTATACCATAATGATTAGCCGAAGTCGGAACTCCATTAAAAGGATTGTCAGCATTGCTGCTGCCGGTGCCCCCCGCTAGGTTTCGGCCATTGGAATGGTAAGAATTCACATAGGTGAAACCCAAGGCAAACCGTTCGCTGGGTCGAAAGGTAAGCTGACCGAGAGCGGCATAAGAGCCACTGAAAAAGCCTCCTCCCCCACCAGGAGCAAAAGCAGGATCGTTGCCATTAGGAGCTTGATAGCCCAGGGAAATACTAAATCTCTTGCTAAAGTCATAGTTTAGCGTCACCCCTTGCCCTCCTCCCTGGCGGTAGATGGGGCTGAATCGTCCAAACCGAGAGATAGAGCCTTGAGCGCTGCTTTCTAAAAAGGGGTTAAAGTTAAACATGTTATCGTTATACTCAGCAGCGTTAGCATCAAGGATAACTGTCGCCTTGGAAGTAAGGGGAAAACGATAAAACAATTTGTGAATTTGAACGTTGTTATTGGTACCCGCATCAAACGACAAGCGATCCATCGGTGTAGAAGGAGTGTCTACTGTACCCAGGTTAGGTACGTTTATAGCTTGTAAGCGGGTTCTCAGTAGGTCTTTGCCAGTAAAGCTCGTATCAAAATTCAACCGTGTCCGGAAATTAAAATTAGGAACAGAACTCGAGCCGTCTCCAATAATGTCATTAGCCGCGAAAATTATTTCTCCTCTGAGTTTCGTGGTTGTGGAGAATTGATTAGCTTCTAGTTCTGCAATTCGAGGTTCTAGGGCATCGACGCGACCGCGCAGGGTAGCGAGTTCGACGGAAAATTCTGCCATTAACCGTCTAAGTACCTCTAAATCTTCTCGGGTGGCCAATCCTGAAAAACCGCCTTCACCTGGAATTAAGCGCAGGATACTTTCCAAACAAGCATTTAAACCGGCAGCAAACTCGTATCGTGTCATGGCTCGGTTGCCTCGGTATGTGCCATCCGGGTAACCTGCAATACATTGATATTTTTCAACTAAGTTTCGCAAGGCCTCGTAGGCCCAATCAGTAGGCCGGACGTCCGAGAGTTGATTAATCGAGGTCACCTGACCCATCGCGTCGTCTTCCTCGATAGATTGTTCGAGGCTATCTAAGGTTTCTAGAGAACCTACTGAGGGTTGAGCGGATTCTGTTATTTCTGAGGAATGTGTCTGAGCGGTTTGAAGTTGAGCGCTCGCAGTATCCGTCGTGGTAACAGCTATATTATTTTCTGTTTCAGCCTCAACTGCTACAGATTCAATGGCCACCGCACTATTAGCCAAAACTAATGTAGCTGCCAGTAGCGCTGGACTTGATTGTAGAGCTACCTTGATTATCTTTAGCATCATTTTGTCCTCACACCAAGTCGAGATTCTAGTATTTATCAGCAACTTACTTATCGATGTTGACAAGGAGCGAACTACTAAGGAGATTTTACAGTATCTGCAAGGGCAAATATATCCCTTTTTTTAGGAAAGGGTATAAATAGTGTCCCGAAACGACTCGTGTGCGGTCTTGGTTTGGCAAGAGTCTATTCTGAAATTATACACTGTTGGATAGGTTCTGGGTTCTACGCAACAGCAAAACAGTGCTTGCGGCTAGAGACTAGCGATCGCTACTTACCCTCTTTCAAATTGAAAATATAAAAAAATCTAATTCAAAAATACATTAAATACAAGTAAAATTTGAGTTATAATAATGTAAAAATCGCGGCACAGGATTCTGAAGACAGACTCCTTATTAAAAGGTTGACGTGCGCTTGCTCTCTATTGGTATTGATTACAAAAACTACAAAACACTTGCCAATAAGCTTGGTGGATAGGGGTAAAGTACCACAAGAAAAAGGGAATCAACTTTCTGAATAATTGAAGTCTTTATTTAAATTTTAAAAAATTATTGGAAATGTTTTGGCAATTTCGGCATATTTAATGCTAAAAAATTATAATTATATTTTGAAATTTTAAAATATATTGCTGGAGAGTTATTTTGGCGAGGGCAGGCAGAGTGAGCTATATAAAAAGATTGAGATGAGTCGAATTTATCCAGGAAAAAGATTAAAGTTTCAGAAAAAAGCCCCATCCTTTTCTAAAGGAGATGTTTCAGATTTGAAGCTACCAAAAAACCGAGGCTCAGAACTTTGAGAACAGTAAGTAATTGCATGAGCGATCGCAGTACTCATCAATCCGTTAAGCTTACAATCACAAACCAAGTACACAACTACTCATACCCATATGCAGTTAAAGAAAACAATCTGTACACTAGGAGCAGTTTCTCTGTGTGCTAGCTGTGGAGTTCCTCAAGCAGGAGAAAACACAGTCAAAATAGTTTCCAGCCTACCAATGACAGGTAGTTCGCTAGGGCAAACTCAAAGCATCGTCAACAGCATTAAGCAAGCCCTAGAAGAAACCAAATATACCGTTTGTGACGGTAAACTCACAATCCAACATGAAGCATATGACGACGCTACTGCTGCCGCCGGCAAATGGGATGCAGCACAAGTAGCCGCGAACGCAAACAAAGCTGTTGCGGATAGCTCAGTGGTTGCCGTTATCGGTACATTTAATTCCGGTGCTGCAAAAATAGCAATTCCGATTCTTAACCCAGCTAATTTAGTAATGGTCAGTCCAGCAAATACTTATCCGGGCTTAACCAAACCTGGTAAAGGAGAAGCAGGCGAACCTGAAAAATATTACCCCAATGGTAAGCGCAATTATGCCCGCGTCGTACCCGCCGATGATCTCCAAGGTAGAGCCGCTGCCAACTGGGCTAAATCTCTAGGCGTTAAAAAAGTCTACATTCTCGATGATCAAGAACTTTATGGCAAAGGAATCGCCGACGTCTTTGAAGCGACAGCAAAGAAACTAGGAATACAAGTACTGGGAAGAGAAGGAATTGACCCGAAAGCTAGCGATTATAAAGCTTTAATGAATAAAATCAAAGCCCTCAACCCAGACATGATTTATTTTGGTGGCATTACTCAGAACAATGCGGGGCAACTGATTAAAGACATGCGAAATGTGGGCATGACAGCAGATCGCGTAAAGTTCATGGGGCCAGATGGCATTTTTGAGCAAGCCTTAATTGATGCTGCCGGTAAAGATGCTGAGGGTGTTTATGCTACTTTTGGGGGAATCCCTGGTAAAAAGCTAACCGGTGCGGGGAAAACTTGGTACGAAAGTTATAAGGCTAAATACAATGTCGAACCAGAAGCTTATGCAGCTTATGGCTACGAAGCAGCAAAGGTAGTAATAGAAGCAATAGGCAAAGTCTGCAAAAATGACCGCGCGGCTATCCGCGATGCAGTAATGAACACCAAAAACTTTCAGGGAATACTTGGTACTTGGAGTTTTGACGCCAATGGCGACACTACCCTAACGACTTTATCAGGAAATGTGGTCAAAGATGGTAAATACCAGTTTGTGACTTTGCTCAAGGCTGAATAGGTAAGATTCTCTCGCTTCTTGGGCACCTACCGAGGGTGCCCCTACGCCTCTTATCGAGAAAAATCTTACTCTTTCAGTTAAAATATAGCTTTCCTTCTCTTTTACTGTGTACTCAGCTCGATATACATAGCAAAATAGTTATGAAACAATGGCAAAAGCTCTTAATTTACATCCCAGTCATCTATCTAGTTTTGTTGTTAGGGCCAATTGCTGGTTTAGATTTACCACGAATTTTAGCGGATCTCGTCACCAATCCCGAAACTCTTATTAAACAAATTTTAGTTGGTTTAGTAAATGGTGCGATTATTGCTATTATTGCTCTTGGCTATACCTTGGTATACGGCATTATTGAACTGATAAATTTTGCTCATGGGGATTTATTCATGTTAGGGGGTTTTGCTGCCCTTACGGTGATCAGTACCTTTGGTATTCAAGAGGGTGCACCCTTACAAGTTTCTGTTCCCGCAATGTTAATTGCTTTGCTAGTATCCGGCATTGTTTGTGCTGGGCTTAATATCCTTACAGAAAGGTATGCTTACCGCCCTCTACGAAATGCTCCTCGGTTAGCACCGCTAATTTCAGCAATTGGTGTTTCTTTTATTTTTCAAAATATAGGCTTGTTTTGGGGAGGGCTAAAAGCTTTTATTCCCGCTATGGGAGTAAACGCTGCTGCTCCCAAGAGTTTTCCGGATTTACTACCTCGCATCGATATTCTAAAGTTTTTCGGCATTCAAAGTAATATTTCTTTTACTACGAAGGATTTGATTGTGTTGATTGTTGCCCTCGCACTGATGGTGGGATTGCAACTTTTCGTGCAGAATACTCGTCTGGGCAAGGCAATGCGGGCAACAGCCCAAAACCGCGATGCCGCTTTGATTATGGGCATTGATGTAGATCGGATTATTGCCTTGACTTTTTTAATTGGCGGAGCACTGGCTGGGGCGGCTGGTATGTTGGTTGGTTTGTATAACAATACTATTGTTTTTACTATGGGATTTACCGCAGGTTTGCGGGCTTTTACTGCTGCTGTGCTGGGAGGTATCGGTAATATTGTCGGGGCAATGTTGGGAGGAATTTTAATTGGTTTACTGTCGGCTTTGAGCGATCAATACCTTTCTAGTCGATGGACTAATGCTTGGGTATTTGCTGTTTTGGTGGTGATTTTAGCTTTCCGCCCTGGTGGTTTGCTGGGTGAAAACGTTCAGGAAAAAGTATAAATAGGAACATTAGCCTATTTTTTCATAAGTATATATTAGTGAGTATGAACATGCAAAAACAGGTAATCAAGGCGATAAAATCAAGCGGTATTTTAGGAGCGATCGCAATTTTAACAGTTCTCATTTTTGGCGGTTATAGCGGAACGTTAATCGGCTGGTTGTTTGGTACAGCAGTAGGGTTCTTAAAAACACAAGGGCAGAAAGTTTTTAACCCAAAAGAAGGGGCAAGCATAGGCGCGCGCGCAGGATTAGGTATAGGAATTTGCCTGTTCATTGGCACTCTGCTTGAAGGATGGCTAATTCGCCCAATTTCGGGGCAGTATTCAGTTGGTTTTATTCCCCTGTTAGCAGGTTTTTTGGCTTTCATAGTGTCTATACTGGCAGGGGGAGTGATGGGAGCAGCCCAGGGAATACCAGCTCGCAAGCAACAAGCTACTCTTTTAACTTTCGCTTTCGTTCTGGTATTTTTTCCCTTTGCCGATTTGTTGCTTCAGACTAAATGGATAGATACCGCTATCCAGATTTTATTTTTCGCAATGATGGCGCTAGGATTAAATATTACAGTCGGCTTTGCAGGCTTGTTAGATTTAGGCTATGTTGCCTTTTTTACCATCGGCGCTTATACTACAGGTTTGTTATCTTCCCCCCACCTTGGTATTAACTTAAATTTTTGGCTGGTTTTGCCGCTCGCAGCTTTAGTGGCTGCTTTTTTTGGTTTGATTTTGGGAACGCCAACATTGCGTCTGCGAGGCGACTATCTAGCAATAGTAACTCTCGGCTTCGGGCAAATTGTACCGGTTTTGTTTCGCAATTTAACAGAAGTGCGGATTGAAGAACCCATCTCGAAATTTTTTGCTATTATTGCGGGCAAACCAGAAATGACTATTTGCCTTATCGGTTGTACTCGCCCTCTTAACCTCACCGGCGGCGAAGCAGGTATTAATCCAATAGGTCGTCCATATTTGCCAATTATTGGTACTTTTAACTCGACGAATTACCTACCGTGGTATTATTTAATACTGTTGCTAGTCGTGTTTACTTATTTTGCGATCGCTCGTCTGCGCGATTCTCGTTTGGGGCGTTCTTGGGCAGCAATTCGCGAAGATGAACTCGCTGCTTGCGCAATGGGAATTAACCTTGTCAAAACCAAGTTACTCGCCTTTGCAATGGGAGCAAGTTTTGCTGGATTAGCAGGGGCTTTTTACGCAGCTTACATCAGCGCTATCTTCCCCGGCACTTTCGATTTTGCCATCTCTGTCATCATCCTGTGCATGGTTATTTTGGGCGGTTTGGGCAATATGACTGGGGTAATTTTGGGTAGTATCATTATCATGGCAGCAGATAGACTTTACTTACCACAACTGGCAAAAGTTCTTAAAGGCTTCCTGAATACATCCGTCTTGCCTTTTATTAACGATCCAGCCCTGAAAGACTTTATAGCAGTCAGTTTCGATCCCCTACAAATGCGCCTATTTCTTTTCGGATTAACTTTAGTCATAATGATGCTCGTGCGTCCAGAAGGACTTGTGCCAGATGCTATGCACCAAGCAGAAATGCATCCTACTGACGAGGCAATTAAAAAGTCTTTATCACCCGCACGCAAGCAATCTGCAACCGTTGATTAAAAAAATTATGGTCGCAAGGAGTAAACAATGCCACTTTTAGAAGCCCGTCAACTGACGATGAGATTTGGTGGTCTTATAGCAGTAAAACAGGTAGATTTTACACTTGAAAAAGGTACAATTGCTAGTTTAATAGGTCCTAATGGTGCCGGCAAGACTACATTTTTTAATATGCTCACGGGTATTTATGTACCCTCGTCTGGCAAGTTGTTATTAGAGGGAAAAGATATTACTGGTGCCAGCCCTGACAAGCTGACTGGTTTGGGAATTGCTAGAACATTTCAAAATATCCGTCTGTTCAATAATATGACAGTGTTAGAAAATGTTCTGGTGGGCAGACATTGTCGCCTGAAAACGGGTTTGTTGGGGGCTCTACTACGCCCTCCTGAAGTAATTGCTGAGGAGCGCCAAGCAAAAGCAAAAGCACTGGAACTTTTGGAATATGTAGGCTTAGGTGTATCCAAAGCTACAGAATTAGCAAAAAATCTTTCTTATGGAGAACAACGACGATTGGAAATAGCGCGGGCTTTGGCATCGGAACCGAAAATACTGCTGTTAGATGAACCGACGGCTGGTATGAATCCCAATGAAACGGCTGATTTAACCCGGTTTATAAGTCGCATTCGCGACGAACTCGATTTGACGATTTTGCTGATTGAACATGATATGAAAGTGGTTATGGAAATTAGCGATCGCGTCAGCGTCATGGAATACGGCTCTAAAATAGCAGAAGGAACACCGGCTGAGGTTCGCTCCAATCCTCGCGTGATTGAAGCATATCTTGGCAAAGAAGAAGAAAACCACGCCTTATAAAATAATATAAAAAAAAATAAAAAAATTAAGATTATAAAAATATGCTAGAAGTAAAAAACATTCATACTTACTACGGGAATATTCATGCACTAAAGGGAATTAATCTGCACGTAGAACAAGGAGAAATCGTTACTTTAATAGGCAGCAATGGAGCTGGAAAAACAACGACTCTCCGCACTATACAAGGGCTGTTGCGACCGCGAAAAGGTAGCATTTTATTTGAAGGGAAAGCTTTAGAATCTCTACCTACACGAGAAATAGTGCGCTTGGGGATTTCACAAAGCCCAGAAGGACGTTTGATTTTTCCTCGGATGACGGTGCTGGAAAATCTAGAAATGGGTGCTTTTTGTCGTCATGATTATTTAGGCATTAAATCAGATAAAGAGAAAGTTTTAAATCTTTTTCCCCGTCTGCGAGAACGAATAAATCAAAAAGCAGGTACTCTCAGCGGGGGAGAACAGCAAATGCTGGCGATCGCTCGCGCTATGATGGCTCGCCCTCGCTTGCTATTATTAGATGAACCCAGTATGGGTTTAGCACCTATGTTGGTTAATCAAATTTTTGAAATTATTCGCGACATTAACTCTCAAGGCACAACTATTTTATTGGTGGAGCAAAATGCTCGCATGGCATTGAAAATTGCTAATCGCGGCTATGTTTTACAAACAGGTCAAATTGTTCTAGAAGGTACGGCGTCGGAATTGGAGTCTGACGAAACGGTTCGCGAAGCTTACTTAGGAGGATAAAAGCACAAATAGAGAAGGTAGCATATTAGCGAAAAGTTGTCAAGGTGCTATAGTGTTTTCTGAATAGCGCCTTAGTTAAATAGTATGAAGCGCGAGCGCAAAATACCTCTGTGGCGGGATATTCGGTTTTGGCGCTGGGGAGGGCAGGTTTTAACAGTAATGCTAGTAGCGAGCGCCTTTGGCATCCTCTGGGATAACCTGACTTTCAATCTCAAACAACTGGGAATTGAACTAGGATTTGACTTTTTACAATCTCAGGCTTCCTTTGATATTGGCGAAACCCCTATTCCCTACCAGCCCTTCGATTCTTACACACGTGCCCTATTAGTGGGGCTACTCAATTCCCTGCGCGTTATCCTACTAGCACTCCTACTATCCACAGTAGTCGGTGTTACAATCGGTATTGCTCGCTTATGGGATAACTGGCTAGTACGCCAGCTAGCCTTAATCTATGTAGAAATTTTCCGCAACATTCCCCTGCTGCTGCAATTATTTTTCTGGTACTTTGCCCTTTTTCTAAATCTGCCGCCAGCGGATAATAAAATTTCGCTATTAGGATTGATTTACGCCAGCAATCGAGGCGTCGATATTGGGGAAATACACCTATCTTCGGAATTTTCCGCTTTGTTGATGGGGATGATAATATATAATGGCGCATATATTGCCGAAATTGTTAGGGGCGGAATTCAATCAGTGCCGCCGGGGCAATGGGAAGCAGCCAAAGCATTGGGGCTGACTCCGGGATTGACAATGCGGTTAGTAATTTTACCACAAGCGCTGCGGGTGATAATACCACCGCTGACAAATCAATACCTGAATTTAGTTAAAGGATCGAGTCTAGCGATCGCAATTGGCTATCCCGACATTTACTTTGTTGCCTCGACAACATTCAACCAAACCGGAAGAGCAGTTGAAGTAATGTTATTAATTGCAATAACCTATCTCATCCTCGATCTTATAGTTTCCTTAGTAATGAATACAATCAATCGAGCTGTACAGATAAAAGAAAGATGATTTTAAAACAAAAATTAAAAAGCTTTTTAATGCTTAGCTTGCTGATTCTGTCAAATTATTTTACGAGTTGTGCTCGCAGAGAAACCTCAACAGAGAGCCGGCAAAGTAGATTATACACGGTTCTGAATCGTGGCAAAATAATTTGCGGTGTCAGCGGTGAACTACCAGGATTTAGCTTTGTCGATAAAACAGGAAAATATTCCGGATTAGATGTAGATATATGTAGAGCGATCGCAGCTGCTCTTTTCGACAATCCCGAAGCCGTAGAATACCGCAACCTCAACGCCAAAGAGAGATTTACCGCCTTACAAACCGGAGAAATCGACATCCTCAGCCGCAATACCACCTGGACACTCAACCGTGATGCTGCCGTCGGTTTAGCCTTTGCCCCCATAGTTTTTTACGACGGGCAAAGCATAATGGTACGAAAAAATAGCGGCATCAAATCCCTAGAAGATTTAAAAAATAAAGCCATCTGCACCCAAACCGGCACCACAAACGAACAGAATCTAACCGATCAAATGCGGCAGCGAAATATACCATACAAACCCGTTGTTTTTGAAGACGTAAATGTCGTATTCACCAGTTACGCCGAAGGGCGGTGTGAAGCCGTCACATCAGATCGCTCACAGCTGATTTCTCGCCGCTCCCAACTGCCCAAACCTGAAGATCACATTATTTTAGAAACCATTTTTTCCAAAGAACCCCTTGCCCCTGCCGTCAAAGATGGAGACTCAAAGTGGGAAGATGTGGTAACATGGTCGATATATGCTACCATTCAAGCCGAAGAATTAGGAATCAACTCGAAAAATATTGCCCAAATGGCAACCAGTTCAAATCCAGAAATCAAGCGCTTTTTGGGCAGAGAAGGAAACTTAGGCAAAGACTTGGGTTTAAGCAGTGATTTTGCCACGCGCATTATCAAGCATGTCGGCAATTACGGCGAAATCTACGAGCGTAATTTAGGTTCCCAAACGCCCCTAAAATTAGAACGGGGGCAAAACAACCTTTGGACAAAAGGCGGTTTGCTCTATTCTCCTCCTTTCCGCTAAAAAATGACTCCACAAAAGTACTTCAATTTACGCATAGGGAGCGCTTTAAAATGGGCGCGAAAAAATTTATTCAATACTTGGTACAACAGCTTGCTCACGGTGGGCTGTTTGTGGATAATTTATCAGCTTCTAAAAGATTTTACTATTTGGATAACAGGGCAAGCAAAGTGGGAAATTATCCGAGAAAACTTTAGGCTATTTTTAGTAGGGCGCTATCCCGAAAGCGAATATTGGAGACTCTGGCTGGTGCTAGTTGCACTCGCTACATTAATAGGGCTATCTTGGGTTCGTAAAATCCGAAACCAGCTGCCAGTAATTTGGATTCTCGCATTTCCGATAATTTTGTGGTTGATAGGCGGCGGATTAGGGCTATCAAAAGTAGATACAAACCTATGGAATGGTTTGTTATTAACCCTATTAATGGCAGTGACGAGTATTATTTTATCTTTTCCTTTAGGTATATTACTAGCGTTAGGGCGCACCAGCCAGTTACCAGTAGTGCGCTGGTTTTCTATAATTTATATAGAAGTAATTCGGGGACTTCCTCTCATCGGAATTTTGTTTATCGCCCAAGTGATGCTGCCGCTAGTTTTACCGCCAGAAATTCGACTTGATCGTGTGTTACGAGCGAGCGCTGGTTTAACCCTTTTCAGTGCAGCCTACATTGCAGAAAACGTGCGAGGTGGGCTACAAGCAATTCCGCGCAGTCAAATAGAAGCAGCCAAAGCTTTAGGTTTAAATCCGCCATTAGTAGTGCTGCTAATCATACTTCCCCAAGCTCTTCGCATTGCCATCCCCTCAATTGTCGGTCAATTTATTGGCTTGTTTAAAGATACAACATTATTATCTATTGTTGGATTGTTAGAATTGCTAGGAATGGCAAGATCAATTTTAGCTCAGCCAGAGTTTATGGGCAGTTATGCTGAAGTTTATTTATTTGTAGGCGCCCTTTACTGGCTTTGCTGTTATGGAATGTCTTTAGCCAGCCGTCGACTAGAGGAAAATTTGGCAAAACGTAAACCAAGTTAATATCTATTTATAGAAGATTAAAATTGATTTGATAAAACCCGTTTTGAAAAAATACCAGCTCAAGAATACAGCCAGAACCAGAACCCCTAATCACCCCGGCTTTCTTCAATCCAAAACCTTGATTAAACTAAAATCCAATGACAGAAAACCAACCGATAATCGTCGCCCGTGATGTTCACAAGTGGTATGGCAAATTTCACGTTTTGCGTGGCGTCAGCCTGAGCGTAAATCGGCAAGAAGTGGTAGTAATAATGGGGCCTTCAGGGTCGGGCAAATCCACATTTATTCGCACATTTAACGCCCTAGAAGAATACCAGAAAGGAGTGATAGAAATTGACGGAATTGAAATATCTCACGATTTGAAAAATATTGAAGCAATTAGGCAAGAAGTAGGGATGGTATTTCAGCAATTTAATTTATTTCCCCATTTGACAGTGTTGCAAAATATCACTCTCGCACCAATATGGGTACGCAAGTGGCCAAAGGCACAGGCGGAGGAAGTAGCCCTACAGTTGTTAGAGCGGGTGGGCATTTTAGAACAGGCGAAAAAATATCCAGCACAACTTTCGGGAGGGCAACAGCAGCGGGTTGCGATCGCCAGAGCCCTTGCCATGCAGCCGAAAATCATGCTGTTTGATGAACCGACTTCAGCCCTTGATCCAGAAATGGTAAGAGAAGTGCTAGACGTGATGCGAAATCTGGCACGAGAGGGAATGACAATGGTTGTCGTCACTCACGAAATCGGGTTTGCGCGGGAAGTGGCAGATAGAGTAGTGTTTATGGATGGGGGAGTAGTGGTAGAAGAAGCCCCTCCCGCCGAATTTTTCCAGAATCCAAAGCAGGAGCGTACTCGCAAGTTTTTGTCTCAGATTTTGTAGGCAGGATTGGGAAATTTGGGGATTAATTTTATTACTCCTGTTCTCCAGCGTGGTAGGAACTACGGACGAGGGGAGCAGAGCGAACATGAGAAAAGCCCATTTTTCGGGCGAGCGCTCCTAGTTTGTAGAATTCTTCAGGAGTCCAGTATTTTTTAACGGGCAGGTGTTCTAGGGAGGGGCGCATGTATTGTCCGATGGTGAGGCGATCGCACCCTACTGCTCTTAAATCTGCCATTGTTTCAATGATTTCTGCTTCGGTTTCTCCATGCCCCAACATTAAGCCTGATTTTGTGGGCATGTTGGGATTGATCATCTTAACGATACGTAGCACCTCAAGAGAGCGCTCGTATTTTGCCCCCCTACGCACGGGTGCCTGTAAGCGCCGCACCGTTTCAATATTGTGGTTGTAGCAAGCTGGTTTAGCTTTCACTATAGTCTCTATCCGCTGTCGCTGGAGCTCGGCAGTCGTCATTTCCGGAGAATGCCCCCCCCAAAAATCCGGCGTCAGTACTTCTATTTGAGTTTCGGGATTGAGCTGTCGTATTGCTGTCATCGTTGCCACAAACCAGCCCGCGCCGCCATCAGGTAAATCATCTCTCGCTACTGATGTAAGTACTACGTAGCGCAACCCTAATTCTTTTACTGCCTCGGCAACCTTTCGCGGTTCTTCTGGCTCGAGAGGCATTGGCGCGTGACCTTTATCTACTTGACAAAATGCACAAGCACGAGTGCAAGTCGGCCCCATCAGCAAAAATGTGGCCGTTTTTTGGGCATAGCATTCGCCCCGGTTGGGACAGCGCCCCTCTTCGCAAATCGTATGGATCTGCTTTTTTTTGATAATTTTTTGAACGGTTGAGAGTTCGCTGGCTTTGCCGATGGGGCGTCTTAGCCAATCGGGCATCGACTCTATTTCTGCGGTTCTAGAAGGGGAGGAGGTAAGGGAAGGGGAAGGTTGAGCAGTTCCGAAAGGCATGATCTTTAGTTTGACTTTTAGATGCTAGATTTTATATGGAAGCTAGATGCTTTTCACTCTTACTTGAGAAGTTAATCTGCTGATTTATAAGTGCTTTTATAAGGCAACAAAAATAGAAGGCGGCAGGAGGCAGCTAGTTGCTGACAGTATTTTATGTTCGCGTCGCACCCCCAGCCCGATAAATAAAAATAAAAAAGCGATCGCGCCTATTCACAGGGACCTTCTAATCCTTAAACCAACCACAGAGGAGTTAGTCGTGGCTAGTCACAAGATACTCGTTATTGATGACAGTAAAGTCATCCAAAAAACTGTCAAAGGCATGTTACCCCCCGGAAACTTTGAAATTCTGGAAGCTAAAGACGGTGAAGAAGGATTAAAGCTAATTAAGCAGGAAAAGCCTAATTTGATCATGTTAGATTTCCTGCTGCCAAAAGTAAGTGGCTGGGAGGTTTTTCAGAAAATTCAGGCAAATCCTGAATTCAAGAAAATTCCCCTTGTAGTCATGTCAGGTCGCAAAGAGGAAGTCACCGAAAAAATTCCAGAACCCTTTGATAAGTTTTTTTTCGCATTCCTGGAAAAACCTTTTGAAAAAAAGAATTTGATGGATGCGATCAAGCAGGCTATGGCCCTAGCCAAAAAACGGCCAGAGGAACCGGCAGTGGCTTCAAAAGCAGCAGCAGCACCTGCAGCAACCGCTGAGAGCGATGACATTGCGGCTATGAAGGCACAAATAGCTAAGATGCAGGCAGAAATTGATGCTTTGAAGAAACAAGTTACTCAAATTGTTACTTTGATTAAACAAAAATTGAAGTAACTGCAAAACTGTCTTGGCAGGCGCTCGCCAGCGAGCATTTACCGACTGGCTCGCCCCCGGCGTCGAACAAAATGGTGCCGCTGCAGCTCTAATTCTAGCCCGAAATCAGAAAGGGCACCGACGACTGGCCGTGTTTCGTCTCGGTGCCCTAACTGGTTCGCTCCTCACACGCTAATCACTATAACCGAATCAAGCAGATTTTGTCATCTATTTTTGTTAAATTTTCATAACGTTTTTTTAGGGATTTCCAAAACCTCCACTGTCACAATTCCAAAGGAGCGCAAACCCCAAACAAGTTTTTTAGCATCCACGCCAGCACCGATTGAGTGGCCTGGATCAGCCCCAATCTAGCGAGGGCCAAATTGGGGGTTTCCCGTTGCACTTCCCCAAAAATGCGACAGGCACTGTAAAAACTCTCAAAAGCTTGACTCAAATCAACAGCTACTTTAAACCAGTTTTTAGACTGAGCCGCCTGAGCCTGCCAAAGAGCATCGGTTGCCGTCACCAATTCAGAAATAAGACGGCATTCGGCAGGATGCACTAACCGCAAACAGGTTTCTTTCAACCAGGGAATGGCATGCATTTCGCCCCCCACTATCAACCCTTCCCTATCAGCTAAACGCAATAACGAACAGCAGCGCGCATGAGCATATTGCACTGGAAAGATTTGCTCGGCATTTTCAGGGGTTGGGAATAGAGAAACCAGATTTTTTGAAGCAACCCTGTTTCTGTTGACAACAGAAAACTCGCTGAGCGATTGCAACCAATTCGCTAAACCCCAATCCGAAATTTGCAGGTAAATCGAACCAGGAAAAACTACGCGAATTGAAAATGAAACTCGATTCTGTGATTGTGTACACCTATCTGCTACCGCCGCTGCAATTTGCATTGCTGGCTGATTCCAAAGTTTGGCCAATTTTAAAGCGATCGCAGAAATATAAACAACTCCCTGAGTATCTTTTGTCCGGATTAGAGGAACCTCAGCTATCACCTCTGATGAAATAGCAGACTCTAACATCCCCAGAGTCCTACCGTACAAAATAATCCCTTCTTGCAACCGCTTCAACAGCTCCGGCGCCAAAGCTGGTAAGCACTCAACAGCCATCACTTCCTTTATTTCACCTTTTTCAGCGCAATTCACTCTATTTTTTATTAGCTCTTAGCCTATTCTTGAGCATTATTTTATACTCCCCTCAGCGCGGTTGCGAAAATAAATGTCCTGAAAATTTAATTGAGATTAGAAGTATTATTTGACACTTCTATTCTTATAAATAAACCACAGAGGACACGGAGGATAGAAGAGAGGATAGAAGAAAAGTAAGTTGCTACTATCTTCTTATTTATTGGAGATCCTACCAGCTGAGCGCACATTCCAACTTTAAACTGCTCTCAGAAAGTCAATTACCATGCATTCTTTTGTATCTTCACAGATGTCTCGACCATTTTTTACTTGGCAGCAGATTCTCGATTGGGCTCAAGAACACTACCGCTTTCGCACATTTAAGAAAGATGAACGCATACCCGCTCGTCCTGAACTATTATACTTAGTACAACGGGGTGCCGTGCGACTGGTGGGGCGTGAACAACCGCTAAAAAAAATGCAGTCAAAATCTCAGGCTCAGGCTAGCAACAATAATGGCGAAGAAGCTTTTCTAGGCTTTGTCGGTGCGGGCCAACCGTTTGAAATCGTCGGACACTCTCCATTTACCATTCAGGCTTATGCTCACGTCGATGAAACAAATATCGTATGGATGTACTGGCAAGACTTAGACAATTGGCCTCACTTCCGGCGGGAAATATTAGAAGCATTTCGCTACCAGCACCAGCGCAAACTTTTGTGGCTGGCTACTCTGGGACAACGGCGGACTATTGATCGCCTGATGGGGTTTCTAGGTTTGTTGATAGAAGAATATGGTGAACCTTGTGAACCGATAGGGTTGGCTGGCGAGCGCGCTTACCGTTTGCCTTGGTCTTTAACCCACGCACAAATCGGTAGTGCTATTGGTTCTACCCGCGTCACTGTCACCCGCCTGATGGGAAAATTGCGCTCCCAAGGATTGATTTATACCCTCGACGATCATCTCATCTGTTTGCCAGTTTTTCAATCCTTGAAATTCAAAATATAAAAGTTTAAAATTCTTTATTTTCCGTCATAAAGCGAATAAAATAGTTTCAAAATCAGTTAAATTGATTAGGAAAATAAGCCCTCGCTCTAATGAACAAAAGGATTAAAAGTGTGGGAATTACCATATTTGCCCAAAATTGGCAGGCTTAGAAGAAAAAGGTTGCAAAGGAAGCGCGATCGTAAAACGAGAACCACGCCCCTTACTAGATTCTACAAAAACCGAGCCACCGTGAAGTTCAGCCAGCTTACGGACGATCGCTAAACCCAATCCTGTACCCTGATACTTGCGTGCCAAAGACGAATCAATTTGTGAAAACGGAGAAAAAATACGGAGTTGGTCCTCCTGATCGATACCGATACCAGTATCCCAAACCGTGAAATAAATCATTTCCGAACTAGAAGCACTTTCAGACTCAGCCGAAGCCGCACTTTTGCAGGAGCGAGAGACTTTCAGCCCAATCTTTCCCTCAGGAGTAAACTTAACAGCATTAGAAAGCAAATTCAGTAACATTTGTTTCAATCGTCGAGGATCGACAAACATATATTCCAAATCTGGTTCCACCTCAACTTCTAGCGTCAAACCTTGATTGTTAACACGCTCTTGAACCAAACTAACAACACTTTCACAAATATCTTGAATAAAGACTAACTGGGGTTCTAGTTCCAGCCGATCTGCTTCAATACGAGAAAAATCGAGAATATCATTAATTAGCTCTAACAGGTGTTGCCCGCTGCTGTGAATGCGGTCAACGTAAAGTTTTTGTTTGGCGTTGAGCGGGCCAAAAGATTCTTCTAACAATACACTAGAAAAACCGAGAATAGCAGTTAAAGGTGTGCGGAGTTCGTGACTGGTGGTAGCAATAAATTCTTCTTTAAGCCGATTAATAGCGGTAAGTTGCTGATTTTGTTCCTGCAGAAGTTGCCACTGACGGCGGCTCTCCGTCACATCTCTACCGATACCGATGACACGGTGAATAGTACCAGTCTCATCAGCGATAGGAGCGTAAACGGTTTCAAAAGTTCTCACCTCGCCACCAACACAAACCTCATAATTGACGACTACTTTTTCACCTGTGTTAAATACTTGACGCAATAAAGTTTCTATGGTATCTGCCCTTGATAAGCTATTTTCATCGAGAATCTCGCGGTCGGTTTTGCCGATAATTTCAGTGGCAGGTTTTCCAAGCAAAGCAGCACCGGCTGGATTGACATAGATGTAGCGCAGCAGAGAGTCGTATTCGACAAAGACATCAGTAGATTTTTCTAGGAATAAGCGGAAATACTCAGCGCTGGAACGTTCAGCCTGTCTTTGCCTCCAGAGGCGGGCTTGGCGGATAGCGAGCGCGCACTGAGCAGTTACTTGTTCTACCAAATTAATCTCTGCCTGCTCAAACTTCCGGTTGGTTTGGTAAAATATACAAAGCATCCCCAGCGGCTTTCGGTCATCGAAAATTGGTGCGACGAGCTGGCTGCTGCTTGCCACAGAGGGGGCTTCATTTTCAGACGGCGATTTTTGTTTAAAAGCATAACTGAGAAGCGAATACAAACTAGCCGTATCATCTTCTGCCGTCGCCTGCTCTGGGATGTCCAGAATACAGATTTCCCCTGTCAGGAACTTTTGGCGACATTCTTCGTGCCAGTCTTGCAAGTAGAAAAGCTTGCCAACGAGGGATTCACCCAAATGCAGTCGATTGCTGAAGTGTTCGCACTGTACTTGCAACACTTGTTTTTCTGGAGCGAACAAACTGGCATAACAAGCATCAACCCCTAAAGTTTCAGCCAAGCCTTCGACAGCAGCTTTGAGTATCTGATGCTCATCAAGAGTTTGGCGCAGGGTTGCAGTTAAGTTACGGATTAGTTTTTCAAAGTGTAGCGAGCGCTCTATACTTTCCCTATATTGATTAACCTGAGCTTCCAGTTCTCTTACTTGGGCTTGCAACCGATATAGTAGCGTTGCCTGCTCAATGGCTATCGTCATTTGCTCGCCTACTGCTTGCACGAGTTGTTTTTCATCTAATGTCCAACATCTGGGAGCGCGACAATGGTGAATCATCAACAATCCCCACAATTTCCCTATTAGGGGCTGCGTTCCTTCTTCAAAGCGCTGAATCCCAACAGCAATCATGCTTCTGACGTGTAATTCCTCTAGCATTTGTCGGTGGCATTCACTCAGAGTTGTGGTGCGAACGTCGTCTACACTCCACAGACTCCCTTTGCTATATGCTTGCAAATATTGAAGAGGAATAGAATTAGTGGGAAACGATCGCCCTTTCATTGCCGGATAAGAGGAATTGACGCTTTCGGCAATACAAACCCCCCTCCCGTCTTCGTGCAACTGATATGCCAAAACTCGATCTGCATCCAGCACCTCCCGCAAGCGCTGCACCGCTGTTTCAATAATAGTAGACAAATCAAACGTAGTACGAATTTTTGCCGATATCTCGCTCAGTAGTTTTTCCCGCTGTAATCGTTGACATATTTCCTGTTCAGTTTGTGTTTGTGCGCTAATATCCGTTACAAAACTCAGCAAATAACTGTCTTCGTCTCCGTCTCCAATCAGCGACATAACTACGGAGGCGGTGACAAATGAACCGTCGCGACGCAGATAGCGCTTACGCAGGGTTTGGCGTTTCAAGCCGTATTGCAACATTTGTTGAATCAGCCTCACTTCGGCAGCAAAATCTTCTGGATGAGAAATGGAGCGTCGATCCAAATGGCGTAACTGTGCCTCAGTGTAACCAATCATCTGGCAAAAGGCTGGATTGCTGTTGAGAATACCACCATCCAAACTTTCGTAGAGAATTCCGAATGGCGCTTCCCAAAATATAGAGCTAGAAAGTGCCACTTCGCTTTTCCATTCAGGAGAGTATATGATCGGGGTTTGTTCGCGAAAGCTGTTTAAAATAGAAGCTTGAGTAAGCTCCCTTTTCAATCTGAAAGGAAAAAGTAAGGGTTGTCGCTCTAGTTGGGGATTTCTTCCAATTTCTTTAAAAGCATCTGATTCCCAAGCACTAAGTAATTGCAGCCAGAATCGCCGCAGTATTTCGGAGCGCTCGCTCGTTAAGTCAGCCGCTTCTAAATTGCAGCAGTGTGGAGCTGCCTCAGCTACCAAAGGTGTGCGCAGCAACTGTGCGATCACTTCTGGATCAAAAACAAAAGATACTTCCCAACTGGGTATCAAATTGCAAGGTGTTTGTGAAGGTTCTATTCTTACCCAAACATTAAGCCCAGAACTTAGCGCCAGTACACTTGCTTGCACCCCCTGCAACTCAATTAACTTTAGCTTTGCCGCTACATTCCTTTTACTTACCCCTTGGAGTGGGGCTAGTTCTTCTGGCAAGCAAACTTTTTCTCTTCCTGCAGCCACACGCTGAGCGCACAAATCATTCTGTCTATTTTGAGCTGCAGAAAGCCACAGTTGCTGTAATTCCTGACATAGTTGCAAATTTTCGCCTGCCACCAATAACGCCCGCAGCCGACCGCTGGATGCCAAGGTCGTTTGCAGAATTTGCAGGATGTAGCCTACATTGGGCCAAGTCAAATGCAATACAATTTGTCCTGGCAAAGTTTGAGGGCTCATGTTTTGATAATTTACTTGCCTACTTGTTACTTAATTAATTTTTAATATTTCCCCTGTCGGTTATAAAAGCAGTAATCAATCAAAAAAATTTGTACTGAATTTATAAAACATAGTCAGAAAAGCTCAATCTGCTATAAAAAAATAATCACAGCAGCAAGCATTCCGAAAAAATGAGCAGCCATCGAATGGGATAATATTTCAGACAGGGCGATCACCTTCCTATACTATTCTGCCTTACTTCTACACGCGCGAATATTAAAATTCTAAATCAACAAACTGAAATATTTCTCTTTATACTTTTTAGCGAATTCTCACAAATCCAGCCTTTTCAATCGCCGCTTGTCCTTGAGGCGTCAGCAGCAAATTTGCATATGCTTCCCCTGCTTGCTGGTCTATCTGGCCATTCTGTTTGACAATCACAAAGAGGTAGCGAGTAATTGGGTATTTCCCTTGTCGGAAAGCCTCTAGGTTAAGCTGATTCCGCTGAGCCGGACATAGCTGCGGTGGGACAAAGGGCGGTTTGTAAGGGGGGACAAATTCTCTGTCATCGCGCCCAATCGCTACTGGTTTAATAGAACATTGAGGAACCACTTCTGGGGCAGACGCATAGTAAATCCCGCCCGGAGAGTCAGCTACTCTTTGCAGCCCTTCTGTCGTGTTGGCGACAAATTGAACGTTTGCCCCAAAATCCTTACCTCCGAGAATTTGTTTTACAAAAAAATCAACGGTTCCACCCGATTCAATCTTTCTAGAATAAGGAATGATACGGATATCTGGCCCTCCTACTTGATTCCAATTGTCAATTTGCCCCGTGTAAATCGCTTTTAGCTGACTGAGAGTTAAACCCGCTATGTTTAAGTTGGGATTGATGGCAATTGCCACACCCTCGATCGCCACGGGAATTTGCTGTAGATTGAATCCTCGCTGCTGTGCTTGCTGAAATTCGCTCTCCTGAATCGGTCTGGAAGATTGGGCAAAACTTAATTGCCCGTCTAAAAGCATTTTAATGCCAGCCCCCGATCCCGGTGGAATATCTATAGGATCGACATAGCGCAACTTAAACTCAGGGCGGGCTGCTTGAATGGCAGAATCAACCAAGAGCCGGATGGGAGCCCATGTGGTACTACCACCATAGCTGAATAGTCCTACCGGAACTCCCTGTACTTTGACAAAATCGTCGCCATCAGGCTGAGTAGTGGTTGGAGGGTTTCCAGTATTAGATGGAGTAGTGATTGTTGAGGTGTTTGATGGTACGGAATACTTCGGCACAATGACGAAACGCTTACTCAACCACCAAAAACCAACCCCTACTAGCACGACTGTAATCAATAGGCTGGAGATGAGAAAGGCTGTTTCATTTTTTTCTGACATGGCAAAATTCTTGGTTTGTGGATTTGTATTGGGGTAATTTATTTTATTCTAGCAACTATACAGGTCTATTTTATCTAATAGCTTGCTAAAACTACTAGTATAAATTATTATAAATATGGCTAAGATCAGAGAAATTTAAAATAAATATAAAACTTGACAAAAAATTTTTACGTAAAAATTTAAAAAATTAAAATAAAATAATAAAAAATTTTTTAGAGCTATGTTGAGGTAAAATAGAAGAATATAAAATACCATGACGCTGATGCAGTTTCCGAAATTGCCACTGCCACCCCCGCTGATGGGAGGGGAGGTGGGAAGTTTTGCATATTTTACAGTAATTGAACGGTTGCCTGCGATCGCACGTCGTAGCATAGCAGAAAATAATTTCCCAATCCCGCTTGCCGAAAATCTAGAAAAGTTGGCACAGGAAATACCGGAGCAACCAATTAGAAACCTCGCAGAAAAAGAAGCGCCAGATTTGGCTGCATGGGCTAATTATGTAAAACCATATTTAGGTAAAAACTGGCTGGATGTTCCCTGGTATTTTGCCGAAGCTTATTTTTACCGTCGCATCTTGGAAGCAACGCAATATTTCCAACCCGGAAAATGGCAAAGTGTCGATCCTTATAGCCTTCAAAAGCGCCTCGGCTTGGAGAAGGCAAAAAATTCTATACAAGCCTTGAGCACACAGGTTAATAAGCTGCAAGTAAAATGGGATAAAAAAGATTTAGAATACCTTTTATATTTGGCACTGTGGGGCAATCGTGTAGACCTGAGTTTGTGGCCAGCAAATGAAGGCGATCGCAGCTCCACAAATGTCGAGCAAGAAATAACAAGAATTTTGGCTAATGACGCGCCCGCAGTAGCAGAAATATGGGCAAATTCTCGAAATTTAAAAATAGACTTTATTATCGACAATGCAGGGTTTGAGCTATTCTGCGATTTGTGCTTGGCAGAATTTTTACTCAGCAGTAAGATAGCCAATTTGGTACGTTTTCACTTGAAAGCACATCCGACATTTGTATCCGATGCAATGAGAGCAGATGTTGACTATACGCTAAAAGATATGGCGGCAAATCAAAAGGAAGAAGTGCGAGCGATCGCTTGTCGTATACAAGAGTATATTCATAAAAATTGCTTGCAATTGTACGAAGATTTTTTTTGGACATCGCCACTAGCATTCTGGGAAATACCCCAACAACTGCGCCTGTTGCTGGCAGAAGCAAATTGGATTATAATAAAGGGAGATGCTAATTATCGCAGATTGCTAGGCGATCGCCATTGGGAATTTACAACCCCTTTTACAGATATTGTCAGTTACTTTCCCGCACCCTTAGTAGCACTACGCACTCTTAAATCGGAATTAGCGGCAGGTTTGCACCCTCTTAAGATAGAAAAAGTTAGCAAACAAGACTCTGATTGGTTGACAAATGGAAAATGGGGTGTTATTCAAATGTTGCCACAACGAACGTAAGTAGTGGTGAGCAACGACAGATTTTATATTTTTATGTATAAATATTGTTGTCTGCTGCCGCCTATGAACTACAGGTAATACCAATAGCAAAAATTACACCTGTATAATTTACTACAGTTGAAAGTAGTTATTACTAAAATGGTACAAAAATTGTCTAATGATATTAAACCCAGAATTTATTATCCAGGCAGCGATAGTCAACCAATAGCAGACAACACAAAACAATTTCGATGGATTGTAACTATTAGAACAGGAAATGGAACTGACATGGTTGCTGCGAAGGGGAGAAGAGTTAGAAAAGATTGAGGAGATAGATGGCAGGCTCAGTTCTCGTTTAGGGATAAGATTTGAACTTAAAGAAGAAACTCTAGAAATTTATCGCCCCGACGGGCAGCGATTTCTTACCTCTGTTGAATTGGAGCAATTGCGAGAGCAAGAGCAGCAACGGGCAAACGAGGCGAGCGCTCAACTCAAACAAAAGCAGCAGCGTTATCAAGCTTTGTTAGAGCGATTGCGAGAAAGAGGGAGCGACCCTGAACATTTGTAAAAAAAGTCACGTATCAGTAAAATATTTTTTTGTCAAGTGTTTAGAAGAATTTTTGATAAAACTTAAAATTTTCCGTGTAGTGCACCAAGAAAGCAGGGCGAGGAAAGAGTGAACTTTTTGGGAGATGTTGCCTGCTAATTTCCGGGATACTGAATAAGTAACCATCAATACAGTTGAGGAAAAATCGTGCTGCTATCGAAAGGCTTTGAAGTAGAGGTTTACACCGGGACGCCCGAAGGTGAAATAGTAGGCCTCTCGCACGAGATTGTTACTGCCCTAGACAGATTCGTGCGCGAACCAGACAGCCGGAACGTAGAATACACAACACCCCCCTTGTGTTCCTACGAGCGTCTGCTGTGCGAATTAGTGCGTCCTCGGTTGCAACTGCGCAAGTACCTCAAAACTTTGGGGGATTACACATTGATACCCGGCAGCACCCTTTCCTTGGGAAAAAGCGATCGCTTCTACCGCTCCGATCCAGGTAATCCCTATCACAGCTATATAGAGCAAACCTACGGCACCAAAGTCGTCACAGCCAGTGTTCATATCAACATCGGCTTCAGCGATCCCGAAATGCTAATGCGAGCAATTCGTCTCGTCCGCATGGAAGCGCCCCTGTACTTAGCGCTGAGCGCCTCATCCCCTTTCCTTGACGGTGAAGTTACGGGAGCTCACTCAACTCGATGGATGATTTTCCCTAAAACCCCCGCTCATGTACCCTTGTTTGAAAGTCATGCCCACTTCATTAAGTGGACGGAAGAGCAATTAGCCGCTGGCACGATGAAAAACGTCCGTCATCTGTGGTCGTCAGTGAGACCCAACGGCGACAGCCGTCCTTATAGTATAAATCGGTTGGAATTGAGAATCTGCGACTTGATAGTCGATCCCTTAGCTTTGCTTGCTGTCACAGCTCTGCTTGAAGCTCGTCTGATTCAGATGCTCGAGGAGCCCGGTTTAGATCCTTTAGAGAGCAGCCAGATTCCAGCTAGCGAGCGCTTGAAAGAGTTAATTGCGATCGCCGATACCAACGAAATTGCTGCCGCTAAAGATAGTTTAGACGCTTTTTTGCGGCACTGGCAGGATGGCAAACTTATAAAAGCCCGGGATTGGATCGAAGAACTTTACAAACAAGTGTGGCCAGTGGCCAAAAAGCAAGGCTTTAGCTGTTTTCTTTCCCCTCTGAAAAAAATTCTTCGGGAAGGCAACACTTCCCAGCAGTGGTTAAAGTCGATTGCAGAAGGGCAAGACGTTAAAAGCGTTATTATTCAAGGGATTCAAGCAATGGCTGAACAAGAACGTGAGCTAGAAGATAAGCTCTGCCAAATGCAAGTAGCTTGAGCCAGACACCTTTTTAGAGTTCAGAATATCTAATCGATAGTTTGCCCGAAAATGATATAAAAAAAAACTATCGATAAACTCTATCTGGGGTGGCCTTTCTAGGCCCAGAAACAGCAATCTCATGCATATCCGCCGGAATTGGGATAAACTACCACCAGCATGCCTAAGATTGTATTGGTGTATCCTCAAATCCCACAAAATACCGGTAATGTAGCCCGTACTTGTGCTGCTACGGGCACAGAATTGCATTTAGTCGGACCGATGGGCTTTGAAATCAGCGATCGCTATCTCAAGCGAGCCGGTCTTGATTACTGGCCTTATGTTGACCTCCACTACCACCCCACTTTAGAAGCATTTAAAAACCATCACCGACAGCGAGGGGGGCGTTGGATCGGCTTCAGCACTCGCGGCAGTACTAATTACATCCACTTTCGATTTCAACCGGATGACTGGCTGTTATTTGGTAGCGAAACCACAGGGCTGCCTGCTGAAATTCTCGATGCCTGTGATGCCACCACCCATATTCCCATGAGCCAAATTTATGTCCGTAGCCTCAATCTTTCTGTCAGTGCAGCTTTGGGGCTTTACGAAGCGCGCCGTCAATTGGGTTATCTGGGATAGAAGCGCACCCTGTTATTTGTTGTTTTTACTGAACTGTTAAGTAGCACTTTTTACAGCATAAAGTATCCTATGCTACAACCAATGTCTACTTTGGCGAGCGCAAAAGTTTAACAAAATTTTTCATTTTCTCCCTCGCAGCTATTGCAGGGAAAAGATACTATATTTACACAGAACTGGATAAATGAGCTGAAGTAACCTCCTGCAATGGTAAGTGCAGCCATTTACTTTCAGCCCCCTCTGAAAACACTTTCTTTTCAGGATTACCTAAGAATCCTATGGCTCAGTCAGAAAGTGGACAGCATCCAGTGTCGATAAGAAATTTCTATTAAACCGTAGCTAAGCGGGAATAATTGAATCGATAGATTATTTTAAACAAACTCAGTTAGGGTGAAATAGCTTAAAAAGACTCTCCTGTAAGGAAAACAGGCAATTTTAAAAGGGGGAGCAGAAAAGATTGTATGGAGTAACAACTAATTAAACAGATGTGGGAAATACGCTTGTCTTTTCGGGAAAAATAAGCGTAAATTCTCATCGAGCAACCAAATCGGACGTAGGACAAAGGAGTTTGTCAAAGGAGCGATTTGGATTAAAAGCCTGATAATCCTGTGGCAAGATTTTCAGAACCGTAAGCTTGTCTAAATCAAAAAAGCAGGATAATCTTGCCTAAGAAAAGTCAGCCGTCAGTGATAAAAATATCTTTTATATGTGATTGACATCATTGAACGGCGAAAATAGATTAGTCAACACAAGGACAGTTAAGCGCTGAACGCTAGGAGGTCGTTTCTTGAAACGAACATTTCCACAAAAGGTAAAGCCTGTTTCTTCCCAAGCCGCAGATAAGGAGACTTGGCTCTCCCTCGGACTATTTAAACAGGCTCCAGAAGGGAATCGCAGAACACACGCATCTGCAGCCATGATAGGGTTGGCCATTTCGATGGGGGCCTCTAGCATGGTTCTGCCTCAACAAGGGGATGGAGCGAGCGCTGCTGAACCAAAAACAGTAGAGGCAATCACGCCAACAGCTCTGACAACATTCGAGAATGGAACAGTCGAGTCTGGAATTGTTGTCGAAACCTCTGGGGCAGAGACGGAAACGCTTCGCCAAAGCGCAAACCAACCCGAATCGGAAGTGGAGCTGTTCACACAGTGGCAGCCCTCGCAGACTCATGAATTGGGCAAAAGCGCACTCGCGGCTAAAAACAACATTGGTTACGAAGGCATCCTTTCCAAAGAAACCAAAATACAGTCGCCAAATAGCAGCACGATAACAAAGGAAACGAACGCTCCAGCTACAGCGCTATCGGAGCGCGACGCCTTTTCCTTGCTTACTAACTCAATCCAGGAAAACCAGGCTGCGCCAGAAGCTGCCTATGTGATTGAAAGTAAGATTGCCGATGAAGTCAGCGAAATATTCGCGGCCAAACAAAACTATATAAAGGCGAATAATAAGTTCGCAAGCGAACAATTCGAGCAATCATCGAACCGCTTAAAAGACAGTCTGGCGGAGTTTGGTATTGAGGAGTCTGTAAATTCATCTGAAGCGAGTGCAGTTTCCGCGCCGCAAAAAGCCGCAGCTAATGAAAAAGCTTTTCCGTTCATTAACCAAGCAAATTCTTCTGATGGAGCTAAAAAGCAACTAGATAACTCCGCAGCAGCAAAAGTTTCTCCAAGCTCGGTGTTAATTCCTCTGCCAGGAGCGAACGAGCTATCAAAAGCGGAAATCCCAACCAATCTGCCGCTTGGCATTCCTGCATCAGAAGCAACAGCTTCTGAGAACGTATTTTCGCCCTTTTCGCCTACAAATAACAACGAGTTAGAAGTGCCGACACTGCTGCCAATGCCAAGTCAGAGCACTCCTCAGGCAGAAACAGCAGTAACCGTCAAGGAGAATTTCTTAAAGCAGTCGCTGCCAACACCAGAAATTGTCGCCACACCAGAATTAGAGACTGGTGAGGTGACGGGGAAAGAGAAAGCGGTTACTACTTCAGATAAAGTGGTGACGCCTGACTTCTCCAAAGCAGTTGCCCTCCTGCCTGAACAACCGCAGTCAGTAGTAGAATATAAGGTAAGGGACGGGGATACGCTGGATTCGCTCGCCAGAACTTATGGAGTAACTGCATCTGTGCTGGCGAAGTATAATCAAATTAGTGATCCGAACCTATTGACTGTCGGTCAAACCCTGGAAATCCCCCTGTATCAACCGGGCAGACAAGAAGTTCATACCACTGCTCTGATTGAAAAGTATCAACCATACGGAATCGCAAGCATTTCCTACCAGCCGACAAAGGAAGTGAAGGCAGATAAGCAGGTGCCTTTTGTCACCTTGCCGAACTCAACAGCGATCGCCTACAACCCCCCAGTAACTCTAAGCCGTGAGGCGACTACATCAGAGATAGAATCAAACAAAGTAGAAGTAGAGCTGCGCTCGCCTACTCCCTCTGTTGCCAACTTTCCCGCTTCAGAACAGCCGACAAATCTTGAGCCTGCCACCGCATCCTACCTCTATAACAACGAGTTGATTTCTGAAATGCTCAAGATTCGGGAAAAATATCGGTCTCAAAAAACCGTAACCCCGATTAATGCACAGGCTAGCTCCCTGATAGCCGAGACAAATGAACTGGTAGATGAACCCGCAAATAATAAACTAACTTCCGCCAGAGTCAATCCAGAGTTTCTTGCCAACCAATACCCAGGCACAGATCAGAATCAACAATCTTCAGCCGCGCCACTTTCAGTGCCAACGAAAGATACCGCCCCTGTGGCTACAACGCCTTATGAACAGGAGATAGTGGCAACGGCTCCTACTGGGACAGAAGCCTTTGAATCAGTGATTCAGCCCCGAATGGTTTCTCCTGAACTTCCTCCCTTAGCTTCTCCAGATAACTATCTACCAAAAGGCAGTGCTGTCTTCACCGGCTATATTTGGCCAGCCAAAGGAGTGCTGACTTCCGGTTATGGTTGGCGCTGGGGACGGATGCACAAAGGGATTGATATAGCAGGACCAGTTGGCACTCCCATCGTCGCAGCCGCTCCCGGAGTCATTACCTACGCTCGTTGGAATGAGGGCGGATACGGCAATTTGGTGGAAATTACTCACCCAGATGGCAGCGTCACTCTCTATGCCCATAACGATCGCATTCTGGTTCGCGAGGGCCAAGAAGTGGAGCAAGGTCAACAAGTGGCTGAGATGGGCAGCACGGGTTTCAGCACCGGTCCCCACTTACATTTTGAAATCCATCCACCTGGACAGGGAGCAGTAAATCCTCTTGCCTATCTCCCTTGATAGTCAGCTGTTAGGAATATGCTACCCACGACTAAGGTTGTCGTGGGCTTTCTCCCTCATCGATTACTAAAGTGGCCATTTTTTGGCTTTATTAAAAAGGGAAAATTTAAAAAATTTTCTAAAAGGGGTTGCACTTTCCCAAAAAAAGAGTTATAATTATGAAGCACTAGAAGTAAATCGGCTCAGTAGCTCAGCGGTAGAGCTAGGGACTCATAAGCCCTCGGTCACTGGTTCAAATCCAGTCTGAGCCATCTAATCTATAACAAGAGTGTGCCAGTGCCTGATTAGTTCTGCCACAGACCACGCCTGGGCGATCGCTCCCTCAGCTGCGTGCGGCGGCTCACCATCAAAAATTTCCGAAATAGATCCAATACAACCCTGTTGAGAAAAGTGAGCCAGTAAAGGCTGGCTGTCAAAAGGAATCGGTTCCTCTGGATAAAAACGCTTCCAGGCACGTACAAAAGGACCAATCAGCCAACTCCAAACCGTACCCTGATGGTATGCCCGATCCCGATGATAGCGATCGCCAGCATAAGTGCCCAGATAATCCCGACAATCGGGAGCAAGACTACGCAAACCATAAGGCGTTAGCAACTTTTTACACGCCACCTTCAATACCTGACGCCCCTGTTGCTGCGAAAACCCGCAGTGGTGTAGCGACAAAGCCAAAACTGCATTCGGGCGAATTCGAGGATCACACCAATCATCGACATCAATCGTATCGTACAAATAACCCTGATAATCATTCCAAAACTTTGACAGCGATCCTTTAACTCGCCGCGCCTGTTCAGCATAACGCTGAGCCTGTTTGTAATACTTCGCCGCTTCTTCTTCTTCTGCACCAGCAGCCAGTCTCTCAGCCCACTTAGTCGCCCAACACAAAGCTGAATACCACAGGGCATTAATTTCCACAGGCTTTCCCCGCCGAGGCGTCACTACATAACCGTCAACCACCGCATCCATCCACGTCAACGCCACCCCAGGCGCATCCCACATCAGCAACCCGTCTGTAGCATCAACCTGAATATTATAGCGAGTACCCGCCGAAAAAGCTTTGTAAATCTGCCGCACCACTCCATATTGCTGAGCTAAAAAATCCCAATCCCCGGTTGCTTCTAAATAAAGCCCCAAAACTTCAATCCACCACAACGCTGCATCAATACTGTTGTAAAGCGGCTCAGTACCAATATCCGGGAATGTATTCGGAATCAAACCATCTCGACAGTAACGCCCGAAAGTTTGCAGCAACCCTCTTGCTAAGTCAAAACGCCCAGTCGCTAGGGCTAAACCGGGTAGTGCAATCAGTGTATCCCTACCCCAATCATTAAACCAATGATAGCCAGCAATCACGCTAGGTCCGTCAATTGACGCCCGGTAGACTATAAATTGATCACTAGCCCGCAACAATTGCCACCATATCGACGCGCGCTCGCCCGTTTCATACCCCTTCAAATGCCCGAAAAGTCTATCAAGCCTTTGCAGCTCCCGGGAAACAGCTGCCTCGAAATCTAGCTGAGCATCAAATATCTCTGCCTCTAGCTCTTTTTCTACCCTTACCCGCGCTTCCAAAGTCACAGACTCTCCGGGTTGTAAAGTAATAATAATTTGGCCAGGACTATATAAGTCTTCGCGATCGCCTAATCCCCGGCGAGTTTCTTCCGGCAAGTAATAATTCCAGTACCAATAACCATCGGCTTGATATTCTCCTGAACTCCAACGCAATTGCCAGGGCGTACCAGGATGAGTGCCGTGCATAGCTTGTAGCAGCAATCTTTTACCTTCGACTTTTTGCCAAAATTGCAAACCAGGTTCTGCTCGTTGTTGGTGATGAAAATCGCGCTCGCCTATTAACAATCTCAGTCGGAGTGTCGCCGTCGTCGCTCCCTGATAGCGGTAGTTAATCAAAATCCGGTTTGCAGTTGCTAAGGCATGGGAGGATTTTTGTTCTGAATAGCCTCTATTTTCTAACCCATGCGGCATAAGCAATTGCCTGATTAGCTGCCAACCTTCCTTTCCCCAAATCCAAGTCGGAACCGGCTCAATTTCAAAACTTCGCAATAGCTCTGCTCCCATAGGAGCTCGCACCCCTCCCACCCAGAAATTCGTTCCCAGCTCCCAAACCCGCCCCTCCACTTCCAGACTAGCCTCCAAATGAGATAACAGCAGCTTACGCTGACACGGAGGCGCCATAGCCGCAATCAACCAACCATGATATGTACGGGTGCGAGCGTCGCAAATCGTGCCGCTAGCAAAACTACCTAGCCCATTTGTCAACAGCCATTCCCTCACATCCAGCCCATTCAACCTATCCATCCCAATTTCTCCCCTCAACAATCCCCTCTTTTCCTTATCCCTAGAGTCAGGTAATTCTTGTTATGGCTCTTATAATGCTTAACTACTTAACTTAAATAGCTTTATTCCCTTAGTACAAATTCTTGCGGACAGACTCGGCGCAACCGCGAACATCCCTCTCAGACTTTCTTACAATTCTTAAAGTAAGATCGATAAAGACTTGAGAAAAAAGGCGAGATTGTGAGTGATTCGACCCTAGAGCAGATTCTCAAATTGGCCACTCAACGCTCAGACTCCGCTGAGGTCTACTACCTTTCTAGCCAAGATACCCCCATTGAATTTGAGAATAATCGCTTAAAATCCCTTCAAACAAAAGCAATACAGGGAGTAGCATTACGTGTAACTTGCAATGGCAAGCTGGGTTTTGCCAGTTCCACGGATTTGACGCGCCTCGAAGACTTAGTAGACGCTGCCGTGCAAACAGCCGCTACGGGCGATCGCGCTGAATTTGAATTTGCTAAAAACTTTCGCATGACAGCACCAGAAAGCACCTACAAGCCACCCACTACCCAGGAATTGGTAGAAATAGGCAAAAAGCTGATCCAGCAAGTACACGAGTATAACCCAGAAATTTTAGTCGATGTCAGCTTCCACGTCCGCAAGGTGCGGGTAAAAATTGCCACTAATAGCGACGTTTACGCCGAACGCTCCAACCAAATTGTCAGCGTCAGCCTCTCCGGTAATCTGGTAAGAGGCGAAGATTTCCTGCAAGCATACAGTTATGACGTAGCACGCGAGCGCCCTATCGAAACCGAACGCGTACTTCAGCAGCTCTTGGAAAAATACCGTCGGGCTGAACGTCTCGCCCACATCAGCAGCGGCTCCTACCCCGTTCTCTTCACCCCCAGAGCCGCAGCCAGTACCCTCGGCAATCTCTTCGATACCGTGCTTTCCGGGCAAGTAGTCTACCAAAAAGCCTCTCCTCTGGCAGACAAAGTAGGTGAAACCCTCTTCGACGAACGCTTCACTCTATTTGAAGAGCCGGCGAGCGGGCCATCGGCTTGCCCCTTTGACGATGAAGGCACTCCCACTAGCCGCAAAGTCTACATCGAACGAGGCACAGTCAAAGGATTTTATTGGGATCGCCGTTGGGCAGCTCGCGCCGGCGTCACATCCACCGGTAATGGCTTCCGAGGCGGATTGTCTCGCCCCAGCCCCGATATGGTAAATCTTTGCATAGCACCGGGTCAAACTTCTACTGCTGACTTAATTGCCAGTATGAAAGAAGGCTTAATTGTCGATCAGGTTTTGGGCGCAGGACAATCTAATCAATTGGCAGGTGAGTTTTCTGTAAACTTGGATCTGGGTTACAAAGTCGAAAAAGGCGAGATTGTCGGTCGCGTTAAAAATACAATGGTCGCTGGCAATATTTTTGAAGCATTTAAAAATTTGGCAGAGCTCAGCGATTCCCCAGAATGGATCGGCGGTGGCGCTTATTTGCCAAGTATTTTATTTACGCAGCTTAGCGTTGCGTCACGTCAAAGTTAGGAAACCTCATTAGGAGGAATCAATTATGGGGATAGGGAAACAGAGGGAAAATTTTTTCAGTTTTTTGCGACAATCTCGGATTTTGTTAGTAGGATTATTTGTCTGGCTATTACTTTCTGGTTGCGTTAAGTACGATGTCGAGATAAATTTTCAGAGTCAGACTCACGGCGAATTCGTACAGCATATTAAGTTAGCAGAAACGCTAACGAGTTTCAGCGGTTCGTCTGTACAGGAATGGTGGCAAAATATCGAACGGCGAGCGCGGCAGTTGGGAGGGCGCGTAAACAGGCTTTCCCCGCAAGAGTTGATTGTGACTATTCCTTTTAATAATGGCCATGAGCTGGAAGAGAAATTTAACCAATTTTTTAATCCGCCTGAAAATAAAAATCCGCGCTCACGTGAGGAAAGTGAACTTGCTCTGTCAGATATCAAATCTCATCTCAGTATTACCCAGAATAACTTATTACTAGCGCTGCGGAATCATTTAATATATGAGTTGGATATGCGAGCGCTCGCAATCCTCTCCTCACAGGGAAATGTCCTCGTCAGTCCCGGTTCGCTCATAGATTTAGAATTTAGACTCAATACGCCCTGGGGAGCTCGCATCATAGAAACCAATCTCGACGCGAACGCCCCAGATATTCTTGATAACGGGCGTCAGATAGTCTGCTCTCTCAAACCCGCTCATCTCAACCATATAGAGGTTATCTTCTGGGTACCCAGTCCGATCGGAATCGGCACGCTAGTTATTATCCTCTTTGTTGCCGCCGGCAGTTTCTTGAAATATCAACTATTTCCAGCACTAGGCATAGGCACGCGCCAGCAAAAAACTGTCAAATCCTCTCCCTCAGATACTGCAGCGCCTCCCCTCGAAAAAATTTCATAGATTGTACCTATTCACTTTTCTTTCTGCCAAAATTGAATTATCGCAAGCAGCGACCAGAAAAATTTACAAAAAATTTATTGAATCTTGCTAGAGCAAATACCACTCACAGTAAAATAGCAAAGACTCGTGCAGAAAATCCCGATCCATTTTTCGGCTTCGGGAAAGTAACCACCACCAAAGCTCCCGCTTCTGGTACCTTGTCCAGATTCGTCAACAACTCAATTTGAAAGCGATTTTGTTGCCAAATATACCTTTCTAAAGAATAGTCGCCCTTACTCGTTGCAATTCCCGGATCAGTATCCGTAGTTTCGTGATCAGATGCCATAATCTTCCGCTCCTCGTAGAGATATTTAAGTACCGGCAAACTCCAACCCGGATAGTGATCTATTCCACTAGCATCTTTATTCGCCATCGCCTCCTTATCTAGTCAACGCTTACTCCTGCAGAGTCGCTTCGCAAACGACCAATCAGTGCGCATCGCCACAAACGCCCCTTCTGGAATCGGGCCATTTTTTGCTTCCCATGCCCTAACATCTTCCATTGTTAGAGTGTAATCCGGGTTTTTAGAAACTTTTTCTTGAACATCAATCACAACCAGAGGCAAGATCATTTCTTTGAGTTCGATTTCATCCACTGTACGCAGCCTTTTAATAAAGTGCGCCGGCGGCTCGACGTGGGTGCCCCATTGCCCTACATGACAATACAATTCTGCCCAAAAACCAGACCCCAACTTGCTGACTCCTGGCTCGTACCAGTAGAGTTTTTCCCGCGTCTCATCGGGAAAGCCTTTCCAGTGAGGAATCCCTGGCGCAAAAGCGTGTGTTAAATCGATAAACTGTTTACTTTTGATGACTTGATAAACTTCTGCCAGGGTGGGTTGTTGATGGGCTGGGGTACCAGTTATCACAACTGCCAAAATTGCCAGCCCTGCAATAATGGCAATACAATCGTTTTCAGAAGTTTGATAGGGTTTCTTCCTCAAAAAATTATATAATCTGCGAACCTGCTTTTTGCTTAAAGTGCAGAATTACCTGACAATTATAGCCAGATTAGAGTGGCAGAATTTTTGTTGCTAGCTGTAGATTGTTTATGAATATACTGTCTGCAAGCGACTAAAAATAAAAATAAACATATATTTATTTTTTCCTCTGTTTTTTATGAGGAAAACGATTTATCTTTCAACTTAGGTTGACAACACTGTTATCACTGGTAACCCAAAAAAGGTAAAATAGGTTTAATCAGCCTACTGGTTGGTTACCGCTGCCCTTGTAAAATGGGCAAGTTCACCCCGATATGCAGGAGTTCGTAGATGAGACTAATTAATTCAATATTTGTGTTTGTGTTTTGTTTATTAATGGTTTTATTCAGCGTGGAAAATACACAGATTGTTACCATTCAAATAGTGGAAGGCGTCCAATTTGAAGCACCGCTGGCGATAGAACTGTTTATAGCGATGGGGCTTGGTGCATTTTTGGCTTGGCTCTTTGGTATTTGGACGCGCTTGCTACAGTGGTTGCCAGCCCAAAAAAATGCTCGTAAAATCCGCAAGCAAGAGGCTCGGATTCAGGAGCTTGAGCAAAATATAGAGCAATTTCAGGCAGAGTTGCAACACCAGCATCAACTGCCTCCCAGCGCTGAACCCCTTACCAGTCAGGCATATCTGACGGATAAAGTATCAGCCAGTTAAGCAATAGCTCTTTTGTAAGTATTTCTACGAAAAACCCCCTAACCCTCGTTTTCGAAGTGTAATTTGCTGTTTGGTTTTCACAGTATATGTGTAGTATACTAACGAAAATCCGTACTTTTCGGAGGGGGGTTTAAACCCAGTTTTTTGATGACAGTTTCACTGCCAAAGAATGCACTAGCGACTGTGGAAACCAGGGCAGCAAAATCGGTACAGCAGATGGGAATCGAGCTGTTGCTGGATTTGGCAAAGCAGGGAGAAATAGATCCTTGGGATGTGCAAGTGATAGAAGCTATTGATCGTTTCTTGAGCCAGACTATGCCGATGTCAGAGGCTGCACAAAGAGAAGCGGCACTGTCTCAGTCGGGGCAGGCGTTTTTGTGCGCGTCAATGTTGGTTTGGCTTAAGGCTGAAAGTCTGCTGCGCTCGCCATCTTTGGAAGAAGAGGAGCCAGAGTTTATAGAAGAAGAGCAAGAGAGCGACGGGGAAAACGCTGTTCGGCGAGTTGTGCCAATGCATCTGGAGCGTCAGTTGCGGCGCCGTGCGGTTGCTCAGCCTCCGCAAAAACGCCGAGTGTCTCTGCAGGAGTTGCTAGAACAACTGCAGCTGATAGCGAAAGCGATGGAAGAAAACCCCCGTCGTCGCAGAAGCCAGCGACTTTTAAGTAACAAGTCTGGCGCCCAAACAGTCAAGGCAATTACCCATTTAGCTCACCAAGAAAATCTTTCCGAAATGGCTGCTAGCTTGGAAAGGTTTTTAGCGGCTCATTGGCATCAAATTGCCCAAGAGCGGGAGTGGCTGGAGTTTGAACAACTGCTGTCACTATTACCCGATACGGCTTTACCTGAAAGCGACATCTGGGCGAGCACTTCTTCTGGCAATGAGCCTGCGCCCAAATCTAATGATAAGGTAGGTATTTTCTGGGCACTATTACTGCTTTCAGCTCAATCCAAAGTAGAACTATCTCAAGAAGAGTTTTATGAAGATTTAAAAATTAGAGCCTTGCCAGAAGGGCTGCAAGCTACTTCCAGCAGTCTGATGCCCTCATAAATAAAAGTGCCAGCTTTAAGAAAAAAGTAGAGAAGCAGGAAGTTCCTGCGATATTGTCTGCCTGCGCTGTACTGTAAACAAAAGCGTAGGAGAATGTCACACTGTCAATTGGGTAAAATTAAGTGGCCTAGGGTTGAGAGAAGAAAATCTATGAAAGCCATGATTCTGGCTGCTGGGAAGGGTACTCGCGTCCGACCCATAACTTATACAATTCCCAAACCGATGATTCCCATCCTGCAAAAACCAGTGATGGAGTTTTTAGTTGAACTGCTGCGCCAGCATGGTTTTGACCAAATCATGGTCAATGTCAGTCACTTGGCCAATGAAATTGAAAACTATTTCCGAGATGGCCAGCGATTTGGTGTCCAGATTGCCTATTCCTTTGAGGGTCGCATTGACGAAGGTCAACTCATCGGGGAGGCGTTGGGTTCAGCAGGGGGCATGAAACGCATCCAAGACTTTAATCCTTTTTTTGACGATACTTTTGTGGTCTTGTGCGGGGATGCATTGATTGACCTGGATCTGACAGCGGCGGTTAAGTGGCACCGCTCAAAAGGGGCGATCGCCACGGTAATTATGAAATCTGTGCCCCGGGAAGAAGTCTCTAGTTACGGGGTGGTGGTGACTGACGAAAATGGTAAAATTAAGGCTTTCCAAGAAAAGCCAAAAGTTGAAGAAGCCCTTAGCACTAACATCAACACAGGTATTTACATTTTCGAGCCTGAAGTTTTGGATTATATCCCTTCCGGAGTAGAGTACGATATCGGTAGCCAACTGTTTCCACATCTTGTGGAAATCGGAGCACCGTTTTACGGGCTGGCGATGGATTTCCAGTGGGTGGATATTGGGAAAGTTCCAGATTATTGGCGAGCAATTCGCGGTGTGCTGCTGGGAGAAATTAAAAATGTCAGCATTCCCGGACATCAAGTTGCTCCCGGCATTTACACTGGTATCAATGTGGCAGTAAACTGGGATAAAGTTGACGTCAAAGGGCCGGTTTATATCGGTGGCATGACCCGGATTGAAGATGGGGCTAAAATTGTAGGCCCTACCTATATAGGCCCTAATTGCTGCATCTGCAGTGGAGCAACTGTTGATAATAGCGTGATTTTTGAATATTCCCGTCTTGGGCAAGGAGCGCGTTTAGTTGATAAATTAGTGTTCGGGCGCTATTGTATTGACAAAACTGGGGAAAGGATTGACTTAGAGGCGGCGGCTCTAGATTGGTTGATTACAGATTCCCGCAAATCGCTCCCGTCTCAACCCCCGACGGAGCAGCGAGTGATCGCTGAACTTCTTAGCAACGAAACGCTTTAAAGCTTTTTCCTGCTTTTTTACGCGCTTTCAGCAGCACGCTGAGAGCGCTTAGCTTTTATTTGGGGATGCGGCAGGAGCGCTTAATCTTGTCGTATTTCTATACCAAGATAAAGATTAATTTGCCGACAAATAAGTATACCTCTGCAAACTGCGCTCATAATTTTGCAATAAAAGCTGTGATTCCTCAAGAGTAATCCGCTTTTCTTGCAAAGCCTGTTCAGTCTGTTTACGTATACTTTCTACTAAATCCTCAGAATCATATTGAACATAACTGAGTACCTCTTTCATTGTGTCTCCCCTGACAACGTGTTCGATTTGATATCCTTTCGGCGTCAACTTGATATGCACAACATTGGTATGCCCGAAAAGATTGTGCAAGCTGCCCATAATTTCTTGATAAGCGCCGGCTAAAAACATTCCTAAATAATAACGTTCTCCTCGCTTGAAAGGGTGCAGCTCCAGCACAGGCTTAACTTTTAATTTATCAATAAATTTGTCGATTTTTCCGTCGCTGTCACAGGTAAGATCGGCTAAAGTAGCTCGCTGAGTAGGGGGTTCGTCGAGACGGTGGATGGGCATTATCGGAAAGAGTTGATTGATTGCCCAAGTATCGGGAGCCGATTGAAATACGGACAAATTGACGTAATAAATTGATGCCATTATATTTTCTAAATCTTTTAAGTCGTCGGGGATGTAGTTTTGTTGACGGACAAGATTTTGAATCTTTTCGCAGCACGCCCAATACAACTGCTCTGCTTTGGCGCGCTCGGTGATGCTTAAATAGCCGAAATTGAATAGGCTAATGGCTTCATCCTTAAATTGAATGGCGTCGTGATAAGCCTCTTGAAAATTCTCGGCATTTATGGATTGGTAGGTTTCCCAGAGATTGCGCAGAATTAAATGATCACTCTCACTCACAGACGGCAGCGCACCCGTGCAAACTTCACTCGTACTGAGTACGTCAAAAACTAACACTGACTGGTGAGATGCAATCGCCCGCCCACTTTCGCTAATCAGGGTAGGCGCTGGCACATTCCGCTCTTCGCACGCTTCTTTTACCTCTGCCACAATATCGTTAGCATAATTCTGCATATTGTAATTTTTAGAAGCGTGGAAATTGGTTTTCGAGCCGTCATAATCCACTGCTAAGCCACCGCCCACATCCAGATATTTCATCGCCGCTCCTAATTTCACTAATTCCACATATATCTGACTAGCTTCGCGGATGGCGTCTTTAATTACGCTAATCGAAGATATCTGGGAACCAATGTGGAAGTGCAAAAGCTGCAGACAGTTTAACATTCCTGCTTCCCGCAGCTCATCAACGGCTCGGATCATTTCTGGAATCGAAAGTCCAAATTTAGCCCGCTCGCCGGTTGTGCTTGCCCACTGTCCAATACCCTTGCAAGTCAGCTTTGCCCGTACACCCAATACAGGCTCAATCCCCAACTTGCGGCTAGCAGCGATTGCCATTTGCACTTCTTCTAGTTGTTCGATTACGATAATCGGCGTCTGCCCCAATCGCTGAGCAAGCATCGCCGTTTCAATATATTCCTTATCTTTGTAACCATTACAAATTAGCAGCGAACCAGGAGTCTTCAAAGTTGCCAGAGCAATCATTAATTCTGGTTTCGAGCCTGCTTCCAAACCAAATTGAAAGGGTTGTCCGAATCGCACTAAGTTTTCAACTAAGTGGCGGTGCTGGTTGCACTTTACGGGGAATACGCCACGATAAACTCCGGGATAGTTGTAACGGGCGATCGCTTTAGCAAAACAGGCATTCAACCGCTCGATCCGATCTTCTAATATATCCGAAAAGCGAATTAGTAACGGCAATCCCAAGTTACGCTTTTCTAGTGCTTTTACCAGTTCGTATAAGTCTAGGGAGCCTCCGCGCTCGCCTTGGGGAGAAACCGTGACGTGCCCCAGAGCATTAATTGAAAAATAAGGCTCACCCCAACCGCGAATCCGATATAATTCTTCGCTATCTTCAATTCTCCAAGATTTTCGTTCTTCTTTTAAACGCAATTTGCTTTTGTTCTCCAACTTGGCAATTTTCACATCAGCAAGGGATTTTACCGCCACTTGCTCGAAATCGGTAATTTCCCCATTATTTTGTTCCAATTCCATTATCTCTTTTACCTCACTTTTGACCTTTAGAGTAGACAGTTTAGCCGATTGTTGATGTTATGTCTCCCTGTTTGGGAAATTCTTTGCAGGCTATTTTCTGGCATTTTGGTACAACCCGGAAAGCTTTTCCAAAAATGCGACGGCCACTTCCGGAAATTTTGGATAAAATATTTTTGCCACCGCCTCCGGAGTTGCCTTTCCTTAATTTTGCCAGTTTTCTATTATTTTTTTATATAAACTAATTTTTTGCCTCTATAAAATTAAGAATGAAAAATAGCAATCCTAGTTTCTTTGACAAAAATTATAAAATATAATAGGTGCTCTATCCGGCAATAGAAGTCAAACCAGTAGACCAACCGCAGCGAAAATGGCCCAGAAGGTATTCTTTAACACTGCGACGAGAGGAAGCTGAGTAAAAAGGAACATTTTGAGGTAATCTATTTTTTGTATTCTTTAATAAACTTCTAGGAGACAGATTTGGAACGCACATTTATAGCGGTAAAGCCAGATGGCGTTCAACGCCAACTCGTAGGCGAGATCATAAGTCGCTTTGAATCAAAAGGCTTCACTCTGGTTGGTTTAAAACTGGTAAAAGTGAGCCGCTCTCTCGCCGAGCAACACTATGCCGAACACAAAGAAAAGCCTTTTTTCCCGTCTTTAGTAGAATTTATCACTTCCGGACCAGTAGTAGCGATGGTTTGGGAAGGCAAAGGAGTTGTCGCTGCAGCGCGCAAAATGATTGGCTCAACCAATCCTCTTAACGCAGAACCGGGCACAATTCGAGGCGATTTTGGGGTGGATGTGGGCCGAAATATAATTCACGGTTCCGACGCCGTAGAAACAGCTAAAAGAGAAATTAGCCTCTGGTTTAAAGAAGAGGAATTAGTAGGCTGGGAACCGAGCCTCACCCGGTGGATATACGAATAATACGAATAAATTAGCTCTAAAGGTTTACTCTTTAGGGCGACTTTATGCTATCATAGCTTTTGAGGCAAAGGGAATCAACCTGATTAAAAAACCCAGATTCTAAAGAAGTAAATTGATTCGGAGAAGCTAGAATTTGGGTTTGTCATTTTCTGTACCATGGGCTATCGCCCAGGGATAAAGATAAAAACCTAGGGAGATTGAACCTTTAGGCAATAGTGGGCAACCATTGTTGTTTAAGTTTGGTCGTTGAACAAGGAGTCGAAAACAGAAATGTTGGCAGAGTCCTTGCTATTTCTTGCTATTGAGGGCAGGGAGTAGTTGAAGAATAATCAAGGATTGGCAGTAGAGCATTTTGGACACAGTGGGTCATTTCTGTGTCCAGTGCTCAAGGGGCCATTGTGTATTGGGTAGGGAAAGCGCGCTATCAACTATCTTGATCTGGACGCTCTTGAGTTTCTTCGATGATTTCAGCCGGAAGCAGTTTGCGTTTGGAAAACCCCCAGAGGAATAATAGGGCGATCGCTGAAATCATTAACCACTCTGGGAGTACTTGTTGGCTACTAAAGACCTTGAGCAGCAAACGTCCCCCCACCAAGCCAACTGTAATGTAACCGGCATCTTCCAGGTGGACAAATTCATTTAGCCAGCGGATGAATAACTCCGCCATAAACCGAAGAGTTACAATTCCCAGAGTTGCGCCGGTAAGAACGAGCCAAGTTTTATCAGAAATCGCGATCGCTGTAGTGACGCTATCGAGGGAAAAAGCCAGATCGGTTAGGGCAATTATAGGAATAGCTTGCCAGATAGAGGCAAAACGAGGACCGTGATGTTCCCCTTCCTCCCCCTCTTCTGAGGTAAAGTGTTGAAATACCAGCCACAGCAGGTAGAGAGCTCCCAATAGCTCAAATTGCCAGAACTTGATCACCCAGGTAGCCGTTAGAATCAGAACTATCCGCAACACGAAGGCCACTAGCAAACCCAAGTTAAGTGCCTTACGCTGCATTTTGTCATCTTCCAGACCCTTAGAAATGGACGCTAGGGCGATGGCGTTATCTGCTGACAGTACGGCTTCTAAGGCCACTAGAATCACCAGCAGAAAAAAGGCGTCTATCCCGAAATTCGGGTAAAAATCTAAAAATTGATCCAGCATTAACGATTTTTCGTGCCTGAGGGTGGCAAAAGTAAGAGCAACCAGTAGAAAGTCCAGATATTCTGGTTTGGGAAAGCGATCGCTTTCTCCAGAAACACCGTTAATTCTTTAAAATTGTTTTAAATTGTAACAAAAGTCTTCCACAAATCGGCAAATTAGTCGAAATTGGAAAACGAATACCTTTATCATCAGGAGTTTTACACCAATGAATCTTACCGATACTCAAGTGTTGGTCGCTCTCGTTATCGCTCTAATTCCGGGAATTTTGGCCTTCCGCCTGTCAACCGAACTGTATAAGTAAAACCAAGCTTGAGGTTTTCTACAGGGAGCCTCTCCAGACAATTGACCTCAAAGCTTCCAGGTTATTACAGCCAAAAGCTGTAAGTCATGGGAGTGGTTTTCCCGTCAGTTCTTCAGGGGAGGCTCCCCTCGTCGTCTGCGTAAGCGTAGTCAAAGCAGAAAAAATCGGATATCGTAACCTATGGCGAGCGCATTACTAATTATTATTCTAGTTTTCTTTTGGTTGCGGGAATATACTTACTACCCGCGAAAATTTACCATACTTAACTAAGTAGAGTACAATCTCGTGAAGACTATTGAATCTTCAGCAGTGACTGTTATACCCCTGGAATCCCGTCGCAGAAAAGCACGTAGGAAGCTTCTCAAATCGAGACTTCATCCCTATCAAGAACGGGTGACTGAAATTACACTCAAGTTGACAATTAATCTCGTTATATCCATAGCGTCTCTTTCTGCTTTGCTCCAGCTTTGGCCCTATCATCAAGCCGGGCAAGAAAAACTCCAAGAAATCCAAACCGAAGTACAGGGAACCCAAAGACGAGTAAGTAAATTGCAGGCAGAATTTACCCGCTTTTTCGCTCCGCAAAAAACTAAAAGTATTATGCAGGAGCAGAGTTATCGTATGGATCCTAATATACTACAAATATTTTGGTTGGAGCGCAAATACAATCAGGGGCAAGAGCTTGAAACTGCAGAATTTAACGACGAAAACTTATGATTTTTGATATTTTTGCTAATTTAAATTATAAGTTTTTTGATGATCAAAAAAATAGAGAATATCAAAAATAGATGATAATAAAAGCAATTGCATATTCTCTGATTTACAGAATGGGAAATCGTAGAAAAGCAGCCAAGGGAAGAGAAATATAATCAAGATATGAGCGATTTAAGGAGGGAGGTGAGCCAGGATTCGACTCGTGCTTGCAAGCGTGTAGCTTTTTGAAAATTAGAAAAGTTGGAGCGTGAAAGTTCGTTGAGGGCAAGCTTGTAGTCAGCGATCGCTTGCTGCCACTCTCCTTTAAATTCGTAAGTCCGACCCCGTTCAGCCCAGATATGAGCTTTCAGATTTCCTAAGCGTAAGGCGCTATCAAAATTCTCGATCGCCTGCTCGTAAAGCCCCATATCGCGCAGGGCGATTCCCCGATTGAGCCAAGCCCGAATGTGAACGGGATTAAGGTCAATCGCTTTGTCATAATTCACCACTGCTGCTGCTAATTTGCCGCCAGCAGCGTAGTAATTAGCCAAATTGTTGTAAACACCAGCCAATCGCGGATTTAAGGCAAGCGCTCGATTGTAGTCAGCGATCGCCTTTTCCAATTGTCCACTTTCAAAATACATCAATCCGCGATTATTGTAATCGATCGCACTTGTGGGATAGCGCCAAATCAATTCGCTGATTATCTCAATTGCCTGTTCCCAATTTCCTTCTGCTGCCAAAGCTAAAGCTTTACGGCGCTGGGCGATTATTTCTTCATCCGAAAAAGCCGCAGAAAGGTGGTAAATTGGTGTGGGCTGAACTGTTTGAGTTAGCTCGGCAGTTTGTTGATACCATTGATTTACATTATTTCCGCCTTCATTTTTGTTGTGACGATTTTCAGAGTGTGTCCTCATCTTGTCCTCGGTTTCTTTAACGCTTTACTAATGCTACTCTATAAATTTGTTATTTTCTTTGAAAGCACGTGTGTGTCAGTTTGAGAGGCGTCTTGCTAGAAATAGCTTGTTTTCTATCGAGATTGAGTTTCTTATCGGGTTAAGTCTGCTGTTTGTGTTAAATACTTAGGAATTAATGATTTAAAAAAATGCCCAAACCCTTGCTCAAGGGGAGGAAAAGCGATCACCTGTTATAAAATTGCGGGTGAGAAAGCAGACTCCAATGTCACATTTTCACCCGCAACTACTGCCAGTATCACAGCGTACCTGCCAAGACAGATTCTTTAGTCAGCAATTCCACAGCAGCTTGAAATTGAGGGTCATTCTCCGTCGCCAATTGATTGCGCGAGAGGGGAGCGAGGGGCACTACTTTATCAGGGAAAATGCCTAATTTGTGAATGTCGCGGTGATTTGGCGTTTCATATTTGGCCACCGTGACGGCCAATCCAGAGCCATCAGACAAATCAAAAAGAGATTGAATCAATCCCTTGCCAAAAGTTTTCTCGCCTACTAACTTAGCTCTACCGTTATCTTGAAGGGCACCGGCGAGAATTTCACTAGCACTTGCCGTGCCCTGATTTACTAGAAGAACCAGGGGATCATTGGTGAGAGCTTCACCGTTTGCCTCGAAGCTGCCGAGAACACCTTGTCGGTTGACGGTGTAAACCACCGTGCCGCTATCTAACCAAAGACGGGCGACTTCAACTGCAGCTTGTAACAAGCCGCCGGGATTGTTTCGCAAGTCGAGGATGTAAGCCTTAGCGCCCTGTTGTTCGAGCTTGTCGATAGCGTGGGCGACTTCAGCGGGGGCGTTAGCATTAAATTGACTGAGGCGAATGTAGCCAATGGGGATGCCGCTGTTGGTGATGCGCAAGTCGAATTCAACGGGGTTGAGAGCGATGCGATCGCGCTTTATATCCACTTCCAACGCCGTTGGTGGGTCTTTTCTTTGAACGGTTAGGGTTACGGAACTGCCAATCGGTCCGCGCATTTTAGCCGCTGCATCGTCCAGACTCAGACCCATTGTCGAGACGCCATCTATTTTGAGAATCAGGTCTCGCGGTTTTAGCCCTGCTTTTTCTGCTGGCGAGCCTTCAATCGGGGCGACGATTTCGATATAGCCCGTTTCTGGATCGGAGGCGATTTGCAGACCGATTCCTGTCAGCTCTCCGGAAGTGTTGACTTGTAAACTTTTGTATTGCTCTGGTTTTAATAATCGGGTAAACGGATCTTCGAGAGTGGCCAGCATCTTGGCGATCGCTTTGTAAGTCGCTTCCCGATCAACTAGAGATTGTTTAAGAGCATTTTGACGGATCAACCACCAGTTTTGATGATTAAACGTTTCATCCAGATACGCCCGATTCACTATTCGCCAAGCTTCTGAGAGGAGCTGCTGTTCTTCTGTCATTGCCGCCACTGGCGACACCCACCATCCCAGAGTTAAAAACAATATCAGTAAAAATCCCAGCCAAAAACCTCGTTTGCGCATCATATTAATTTCTAACCTGTAATTGTCAACTTGCTACTGTCTGCTGTGGTCAGATTGCCCAAGTGCTTTTTTTTCAAGGTTTTTTTATTCCAGCAGTAGACATCTAACACATAGGTCAACCCTCAAACTCTATGGCCATATGGGATATAAAAGTTTGCAAGCCTAATAGATTAATTCTTTGTTCACAATATGTTACAACTTTTATTGAAAGCTACCTACTAGAGTACAGAGATAAAAAAGCCTACCGAGCGGGATTTCACTCGCAAGTAGGCAACACGAGGACTGTACTCCAGGGTAACTAACGCTACCCTGCGGGAAAGCCGCTACGCGTCAAGGGAGACAGAAATCCTCCTGCTTGCCGGCTTTAAAACCGGCAATTAAGGAGACTGGATGAACCAAGAATCTCCCGTTTAAAAACGGGGAGTGTAAAATTCTTGATAAACCGCAATATATATATCGGGACGCTTGCTTCATGTTTTCCAAGGAGATAACAAACTCAAAAGCTTACCAGTGGTTTCAAGAGCGCCTAGAGATTCAGGCTCTCGTTGATGACGTCACTAGCAAGTACGTCCCCCCCCACGTCAATATCTTCTACTGCCTGGGCGGGATCACCCTCACTTGCTTTTTAATCCAGTTTGCTACTGGATTTGCCATGACCTTCTATTACAAGCCGACAGTGACTGATGCGTTTGCCTCAGTCCAGTACCTGATGACCGAGGTCAACTTTGGCTGGCTAATCCGCTCTATCCATCGCTGGTCTGCCAGCATGATGGTGCTGATGATGATCCTGCACGTTTTCCGGGTTTACTTGACCGGAGGTTTCAAAAAACCTCGGGAACTGACCTGGGTCACGGGCGTGATTCTGGCGACGATCACTGTGTCCTTCGGCGTCACCGGCTATTCCCTGCCTTGGGACCAAGTCGGTTACTGGGCGGTTAAGATCGTGTCGGGCGTTCCCGAAGCAATTCCCGTCGTGGGTTCTTTAATCGTCGAGCTAATTCGCGGTGGCGAAAGCGTGGGCCAAGCTACTTTGACTCGCTTCTACAGCCTGCACACCTTCGTGTTGCCCTGGCTGATAGCAGTCTTCATGCTGCTCCACTTCTTAATGATTCGTAAACAAGGGATTTCTGGTCCGTTGTAATTGGCGAGCGCTGTTAGTTGTTAGATTGGAAAAACTAGCAACTAACAGCTTGCAATAACAAGCAAATAAAAGGAGAACACACAAAACTATGGCTACTCTGAAAAAGCCAGATTTGAGCGATCCAAAGCTGCGTGCCAAACTCGCGATGGGAATGGGTCACAACTATTACGGTGAACCTGCATGGCCCAACGACTTGCTTTATGTCTTCCCCGTCGTGATTTTGGGAACGATCGCCCTCTGTGTCGGACTAGCTGTTTTAGACCCAGCAATGGTAGGGGAACCCTCCAACCCCTTCGCTACTCCCTTGGAAATCTTACCGGAATGGTATTTGTGGCCTTCTTTCCAAATCTTGCGCATTCTCCCCAATAAATTGCTGGGGATTGCGGTCATGACTTCTATCCCCCTGGGACTGATTTTGATTCCCTTTATTGAGAACGTCAACAAGTTCCAAAACCCCTTCCGCCGCCCAGTAGCGACGACGGTTTTCTTGTTTGGTACCCTCGTCACCCTTTGGCTCGGAATCGGTGCTATCTTCCCAATTGACAAATCTTTGACCTTGGGTCTGTTCTAAACACTAAACAACTGTAATCATATCTGATTCGACGTCTGTCGTATTTTCCTGCTCATGCTACAGCATGGCTTGAGAAAATGCGGCAGGCGTCAATCCTTGAGTAGGGAATAAAAATCATTTTGCTGGCAACGGCTTGCCTTTCCCTTTAAAAAACAATTCGCTATACTAAAAAGGCACGACTTAGTGCTTGGCAAAGCTTGGATATGTTCAAGCAAGACCATTTGACAGTTCAAAGCGATTTGACTGTCTTAAATCAAGTACAAAAATGGTTTGAGGGATTCTTCATCCAGCATACCTCGGATTGTTATTGGCCAGAAGAAAAATTCTACAGCCTCAACTTAGCCTTAGCAGAAGGATTTACCAACGCTGTTCGCCACGCTCATCACGAACTCCCCCCGGAAACTCCAATTGAAATTGAACTAGCGCTATGGCAAGATCGGATTGAAATTAGGATTTGGGATTGGGGAAAACCTTTCAATCCCGATCAGGTGAAGGAACCAGAGCCTGGAACTCTCCAAGAAGGGGGGTATGGGTGGTTTCTGCTCCGGCGTCTGGCTGATCGAGTTGCCTACGAAAGAACTGAAGATGGTCGCAATTGTCTGTTGATAGTTAAATATCACTTTCACTAAGATAAGAAATTGCTTTGAGCCTTAAGTATACTGAATCAATATCTCATTTGTTTGTTTTCTTGGAAATATTTTCTCAAGAAGGGGGAATTCAATCTTATATCAAAGAGCTTCTAAAGGCTTATATTTCTGCTGGTTTGGGGAAGGCTGAAGTTTTCCTATTGAGAGACTGTTCCGGCTGTGGTAATCCCTTTGAGGGAGAGGGCAGTCCATTAAAATTTTATTACCTGAAAACTAGCCCGCCTTGGTTGGGACGTCTGCGCATGGCGATCACTCTATTCCAATCTCTGCAAAAACACCGCCCGCAAAGAGTTTTTTGCGGTCATGTCAAACTAGCCCCTCTCGTCAATTTGCTTTGTCAATTTTTCAAAGTTCCCTACACGGTTTTAACTTATGGCAAAGAAGTATGGGAACCGCTATCGCCTTTATATCGAAAGGCACTGCAAGAGGCTGAGAGTATTTGGACGATTGGACGCTACACTCGCGATCGCGCTTGTACTTCTAACAACCTCGCTCCACAAAAGTTTCAACTTTTGCCCTGTACTGTGGATGGAACAGTTTTTACCCCCGGTCCTAAACCCCAAGCTCTTATAAACCGCTACAATCTGGCTGGTTATCGAGTGCTAATGACTGTGGCGCGATTGTGGTCAGGAGATATGTATAAAGGCGTCGACGTTACTATTCGAGCTTTGCCACATATAGCACAAAAAATCCCCAATGTCAAATATTTAGTCATCGGTAGGGGAAGTGATCGCCCTCGATTGCAAAAACTGGCTGCTGATTTAGGGGTTGCAGAGCGCGTCGTCTTTGCAGGGTTCGTGCCGAAAGAAGAATTACCAGAACACTACCGAGTCGCCGATGCTTATGTTATGCCGTCTCAAGAAGGATTTGGAATCGTCTATTTAGAAGCAATGGCATGCGGAATACCAGTATTGGCTGGGGATAATGACGGCTCAGCCGAACCCCTGGAGGATGGACGGCTTGGCTGGAGAGTACCCCACCGCGACGTTAATGCAGTGGCAACAGCTTGCGTCGAAATTCTACAAGGAGGCGATCAACGCTGCAACGGAGCATGGTTGAGACAGGAAGTGCTGAAGCGATTTGGTACAGATAGCTTTACCGAACGCCTCAAACAACTCGTTTGTCCTAATTTTTGATTAGTATGAATTAATATAGATCCAAAACCCAATTTGAGGTGATTGCTGTGAACCAGAACAGCCCAAAATTTTTTCAATTCAATTTATCTGACGCTGGCAATTGGCTAGTACTGCTAATTGTAATTTGGTTGCTTGGCTCTCTGGGCTTGGGCTGGCTGGTAAAGTCGGTGTTAATTTTAATGGGGTTAGCTCTGATTGCCCCGGCGCTCGCCTTCTTAGGGTTTCGCTGGTGGTTGAGTCGCAACCTGATTCAAGATCGGTGCCCGGTGTGTAATTACGAAATTGCAGCCCTTAATCAGACACAACTACAATGTCCCAACTGTGGCGAACCGCTGCAAGCACAGCAAGGTCGTTTGCAACGTCTCACACCTCCTGGTACTATTGATATCAAAGCAGTGGAAGTTGAAAAATAACAAAAAAATTAACACTCCCTTGCCCCCATTCTTGACGCTTCAACAAGACAAGACAATTTTCCCTCTCCGTGTCCATTTTAACATTGGGAGAGGCCCATGCCTTGGGCTGTTGCCGGAGTGATGATAGACACTTTTTTGAGCTATTCCACCAGCCCCGTTTTAACTCCGTTTGGCATTTGCACAACTGGTAAAAAAAAATAGGATAGAGCTTCGTCCATACCCATCTTGCACAGCCGTACAGTCTAGCTTACTGTTTTTTCTGTTAGTCTTTAGGGTAGAAAAGATAGAAAAGATATTTATAGTACGCTTGCAAGTTCATTTTGGCGATGGCTTTATTTTGCCTATATTGTAGAAAAAATTAGGAAGTTTATTTTTGGATAGAAATTGTCAGCGGCATCCCGATGGCGCGTGAGGCGGTAAGTACAGTAGTGAAACCAATTAAATCGACACGAATCGTGACTGTAAAATATACTAATGGCTAGCCCAAGCGCAACTACAGGATTTCGTCCTTTAAAACTGGTGTTTCAACGCCCCAACACCCTGCAAATTATGGCCCGACGCTGCGGGGCTTGGGCGGCGGAAGTATCCTTGATTGCCGCCAGCGCACTAATCCCCTTCAGCATCGGCGCATACGCCCAGTTGCACCTGTTAAAAGAACCCGTTCCCCTAAATCCTTTGCTGGCACGAACCCAGGAAACCCTCGGCAAAACTTTTGCCACTCCCACACAGAGTATAAAAGTAGCTCCTCTGGCAAATTTATTTTGGACTGGAGCGCTAATAATGCCTATAGCCGTAGCAGGTTGGCAAATCTATCTCCTGGGAAAAACAGGCAAAACTCTTCCAAAGCGCTGGTTCGGCTTGCAAGTGATAACCGCATCTGGAGCATATCCTGGTTGGCAAAGAGCTCTGAAGCGCGAGGTCGTAGGGCGTTGGGGTTTGCCCCTCAGCACTGCCTATGCTCTGTGGCGCTGCAGCGGGAGTGCGCCAAATTTGGCCATTTTCCTGGGGCTGGGAGGAGTGATGCTGTTGGCAGAAACAGCGATCGCTTGCTTCGATCCACACCGACGCGCCCTACATGATCGCTTGGCGGGAACTTTTGTTCTCGACGCTGATGAAGGTGTTCCCCGCTTCAAACAATTCGACGCCCCTAAAGCTGAAGGTAACGGGAAGGCAGATATTTGGCAAAAAACCGATGAAGATGAGGCGATCGCAGCCCTCGTCCTCACTCCCGAAAGCCGCTGGCCACGTCCAGCCCTTTGGTACTGGATGCGCCGCCATCCCGGTTTGACTCTGTTGATTACCGGCTTGGCAGCAATGACAGCAGTGCTGGCAACATTTGTCGGCACCCAAGTTTACATCCAAACTCAGATTAATTGGCGTCAGGTACAGCAGCAAAATCGGGAAGCTCTCCTGACACTGGCAAATCAATTTACTGTAAATAAACAACTGGGGGCAATTTTAGCTCTGGGAAACCTCGCTCACCCCGATGCCGCCCTGCAATTGTTGGCAGATTTGCTGAGCCTGGAAACAGATGCCCAATTGATGCAGGCGCTCGGGCAAGCAATGGTCAGCAATGGACCAAAAGCGCTCCCCTACTTGCAGCGTTTGAATCAATCTCTCAACAACGATCTCGAATCTTTGCGCTATGGCGGCGACAAGGAAGAAAGACTGGTAGTGCGAGAGCGTCAACGCGTCAGCCAGCGGGCGATCGCTAAAATTCTCACCCTCTATAACGAGCAAATCCGCAATGTCGATCTCAGCCGCGTCAATCTCGCTCAAAATCGCTCCGGCTCGCGTCAATTTACATTGGTACTCGACTACCTGGATTTATCGGGAATTAAGTTCCGAAGCTCTATCTTGACAAATGCTAGCCTGCGGGAAGTCTGCTTCTCCTCTCCCGGTGAAGACGGCTTTTTCGGCACCTTTGACGACGCGATCGCTGATCTCAGTGGCGCTGACTTAAAACAATCCAATCTTAGCGGTGCCTTCCTCAGTCATGTAATCATGAATCGCGCCAACTTTATCGGCGCCAACCTAACTAAAGCAAATTTGTCCCACGTTCGCGCCAGCGGTGCCAATTTTAGCAGCACTCAACTAATGCAAGCTAATCTACATCAAGCAATCTTAAACAATGCCAGCCTGACTGGTGCCGATTTACAACAAGCTAACTTCAGTAATGCTAACCTGCAAGCAGCCCGACTGGCGCAAGTTAAAGCTTCAGGGGCTTCCTTCCAATCCGCCAACTTAACTAAATCGGAATGGCAAAAAGCCGACTTGTCGGGAGCCGATTTTAGCGGCTCAAATTTGCAAAATGCCGATCTCTCTTCTAGCAGACTCGTCGGTGCCAATCTCAGCAATGCTAACCTTGAAAAAGTCAACTTCCGCAATGCCAATTTGAGTTCGGCAGATTTGCGGGGCTCCAAATTAGCCGGAGCTGATTTTCAAGGCGCGATTTTTGTAACAATCAAACCTACCAAACCCAATCAATTTATTCAAACTTTTCCTGTCAATACAATTTCTATCGGCCTTCAAGGGGTTGATTTTACACTGGCTAAGAACTTAAATGTCAAGCAAATTACCTATATCTGCGAACAAGGGGGATTACATCCCAAATGTCTGCCACCAGAGCGCTAATAATCGGGTATAAATTTTTCTCAAATAGGGGAACACTATCCCCTATTCTATTTATTTAAAAAATTTTAAACGAAAAAATCAATTTTTTCATTCAAAAGTTATTATTTGACATTTTTTAGCCTTTAATAAAACGGATTTGTACTTTTTTGGTGTGAGGAGTAGAAATATGAAATATCTAAAGCATTTATTGTGGAAAGCAGGCATCAGCGCCCTGGGGAATTTTACTTGCATCGCTACATTATTCGCTAACGCCCCATACGCTTTTGCTCAAGCAGCCTATGGCAGTTATGTCGGTATTGGCGGCTCGGTGGGCGGTGGGGGAGGCGATGATTTCTCTAATGCTGCTGTAATAGCTATTCGTTATAAACTACTTGAAGTTCCAGTTTCCCTACGCGCACAAGCTTTTCTAAACTCAGATGGCGCTGCCATAGTGCCGACGGTTTCTTATGATATTCCTTTAAACTGGCAGACGGATGCCTATGTGGGTGCGGGAGTTTCTTTTGCCGGCGGCAATACTCCGGTTGGTGACAAAACTAGCTTGGCTCTGCAACCGGGTATCGATTATGCCCTCCCAGACAGCCGTATAGTTTTATTTGGGAATGCGATTATTGCTTTTGACGCTTATCGCCAACAAGGAGGAGCTGCTTTTTCCCTACAAGGGGGGGTGGGTTTGAGATTTTAGATTAATTTAAAGCCCTAATTCTTTCAGGTGGCCAATAAATTTTATAGGCTTTGCCGATAATATTGGCAGCGGGCAAAAATCCCCAAACATGAGAGTCATAACTGTCATTGCGATTATCCCCAAGAACTAAATAGGTATCATTAGGAACTATAATTGGCCCAAAAGTATAATCGGGAGCTTCAGCTATATAATATTCTTCCTGGGGTTTGTTATTGACATAAACTACACCATTTTTGATTTCTACTTTTTGTCCTGGTGTTCCGATAATGCGCTTTACGAAAAAGCTCCCGAATTCATTTTTTTGATTCGGAGATAGGGAGAGTTTAAATACAACTATATCGCCTTTTTGGGGTAGGTAGTTATTAGATTTATTGACCAATATTTTGTCTCCTTCTAGCAGAGTCGGTTGCATTGAATTGCTGGGAATTTCAAACATTGCCACATGCTTATCAACCCAAGTAGGTAAATAAGCGATCGCCAATTTTACTGCCAGTATTGCCGCCACAACAAAGACAATCGTCAACTTAGAGCGTTCGCTCTTTTGCGGAGCAGCCATATAAGCGTGATAAGAAGCCAGCGCACAAATAATAGGGGGAAAGGCCAGAAAAACTGAAAATAAACTTGCTAAATTAGCAAAAATTATTATACATATCAATAAAAATCCTCCCCAGATAAATTTCTCTAAGTAAAAATGACCTAATCCTGGTAATAGCTGAGATAAAAATACTGCCAGCCAAGGTTCTTTTAAACTAGATGTAGAATATAAGCTGAAAGATTTATAATTAGGAGATTTATTTAGCGGTTTTTGCCTTTTAAAAGAATATTTTTTAACCGAATTATAAGCATCAAAAAGATTAAACAGATAAATACCAGTAATTGGCAAGAAAAACATAAGTCCATTAACTGTATTGCCAAAAGGACTAAAAATTGACCAGACAGCCTGAACAAAGAGAATAATTTCACCGAATAGAATAACAATTCCTTTTAAAACCTTCCCCGCATAAATTTGTCCCGTGCCGGGAAACAATAGAGACAAATTAACTGCCAACCAAGGTTCTTTACTTCTTGGTTCGGTTGGCTGTTGCACCGTTAACTGCTTCATGTCTGTAAAAATCTGCTCAACTGCGACGGTAAACGAGCATGGCATTTGCTTGCTCGACGGGTACGAGCATAACTTCACTGATATTGACGTGGGGGGGGCGGGTGACACAAAACAAAACGACATCAGCCACGTCGTCAGGGGTTAAAGGCGTAAGGTTTTCGTAAACTTTGTCAGCGCGCTGTTTATCTCCGTGAAAGCGAACGATGCTGAATTCGGTTTTCACCAAACCCGGTTCGATTTCCGTTACCCGTACAGGAGTGCCCAATAAATCTTGTTTCAACCCTTCCGAAATCGTTCTAACTGCGGCTTTAGAGGCGCAATAAACATTGCCGCCGGGATAGGCACCGCGAGCTGCGAGCGAGCCGATATTAATAACATGACCCCGCCCTCGTTTTACCATTCCTGGAACGAGCGTGCGGGTAACGTACAATAAGCCTTTGAGATTGGTATCGATCATTTCTTCCCAATCTTCTATATTGCCTTCGTGGAGTTTATCTAAACCCCGACTCAAACCGGCATTATTAATTAGCACATCGATATTTATCCAAGGTTCGGGAAGGGCAGTAAGGGAGGATTCAACTTGGGAGCGATCGCGCACATCTAGCTGCAATATATAAATCTGACTGCCAAATTCTTTTGTCAGTTCATCTGCCAATTGCTTAAGCCTTTCCAGCCGACGTGCTGCCAAAATCAATTTAGCGCCGTTGCGGGCGAACAATTTAGCACAAGATGCCCCAATGCCGCTACTCGCACCCGTAATTAAAACAATTTGGTCTTTAACAGAAACCATTGCAACTCCTGAGTTAAAATTACTTATTGCCAGGTGCTGAGTGTATAAAGAGATAAAACTTTAACCCTAAAAAATAAAATAAAATAATAATATTATTTGCTAATTTGCACGCGCTTAGTGACAGCAGTGATACCATCATGCCGCACAACAATAGCTGAAAGCCAATGGCTAGTTGGAGAAGTTGGTGCGCGACCGATTTTGAAAAGCCCGCCTGATGATAAAGGCAAAAGCTTTACTTCAGTGGCGTTGAAATAATTTTCTGGTTTGACGATTTCTTCCAAGGCGGCTCCCATGAGCAATTGCTTGCCGACGGGTTCGCGAATGATTGCGTCAAAAGTAAACTCTTGCCCGGCAGGGAGGCGGTCGGCTAATTTAATATCGAGAGTAGGAGGATTAGTACCTGAAGTCAGTTGAGAGTGTTCAGCCAATATTTCTTGCTGGACAATTTTTTTGTTTTCATAGCGTTGTCGCGAGCGCAGAGTTGCTGTCAGATACATTTCTCGATCTGGCAATTGCTCAACACCTGTGATATATGTTACAGTTTCTGCCACAATCCCCTGCCCATCTATTTGCCAAGATTGCAATTCCGTGCGGTAGTTTAGCTTAGGGTAGCGTTTCCACAGTTCGACGAGAGCTTTTTCCATAGTTTCGCGGTTCAGCCCATCGGAGTGGCTAAAATTCGGGCTGAAAAATTCGATAACGACTTTGATATCCTGAGCATTAGCTGCTGCATCGATTTGCCGGAGCATTTCCTTAAGCTCTGGGGGTGCTGTTTCCGGAGGGGCTGCCTCAGCCGCACCGTTGGCGAGCGCTTGCGCGCTCCAGAGTGCCAAACCTAACAGGGATGCGAGGAATCTTGCCCTGGTTTTGTGAAAAGCAGGCAAAAAAAGGCGGTACAGTAGAGTCAAGGGATTGTGCATAACGTGATATTTTATATTTATTATATTTATTATATAAGGACTAGGGGTAGGGGTACTGTGGCGACCTCAACCAAAGATAATAATTGCCATAAAAGAGGCATTTGTGAATAAATCGATGCGGTTATTGATTGCGGCTAGCGGCACTGGGGGACATTTGTTTCCGGCAATCGCCACTGCCGAGAAATTAAATGATTATGAAATAGAGTGGTTAGGCGTTCCCGAACGCTTAGAAAGGCAGCTAGTTCCTAAACAGTATCGCCTCCATACTATACCTGTAGAAGGATTTCAGCAGCGGGGGCTAGCTACCCTGCGAGTTTTAGCAAAATTGGTGGGTTCTGTTTTGCAGGTGAGGAGTCTACTGAAACAAGGGCAATTTGGGGGGGTGTTTACTACTGGCGGTTATATTGCTGCTCCGGCGATTATGGCAGCGCGCTCCCTGGGGCTACCAGTTATCCTGCATGAATCGAATGCGTTACCGGGGAAAGTGACGCGGTGGCTTGCTCCCTGGTGTTCGCTGGTGGCGGTTGGGTTCGAGGCGGCGGCGAAGTATTTGTCTCGTGCCCAGGTGGTGCATGTGGGAACACCGGTGCGAGCGCAATTTCTTTCTCCTCAACCTTTAGATTTACCGATTCCGCCAGACGTGCCATTAATTGTTGTTTCCGGCGGTTCGCAGGGAGCGGTAGCAGTTAACAAATTAGTGCGCCAGTGTGCCCCAGTTTGGTTTGAGGCGGGGGCTTGGCTTGTTCATCAAACGGGAGAAAAAGATCCGGAGGCAGATAGTCTCAAGCATCCGCAATATATTTCCATGCCATTTTATGAAAATATGGCTGGTTTGTTTCAGCGAGCTAATTTAGTTATCAGTCGAGCTGGGGCTGGTACGCTTGCGGAATTGGCTGTAACAAAAACGCCTTCTATTTTAATTCCCTATCCGTTTGCGGCGGAAGATCATCAAGCTTATAATGCGGCTGTGTTTGAAAAGGCGGGCGCTGCTTTGGTATTCCGTCAAAAAGATTTGACGGCAGAAGTGCTGCAAGAGCGGGTATTGGATTTGATAAAATCGCCGGATAAGTTGCAAAAAATGACGGAGAGTGCTGCTGCTTTGGCTGTTCCTGATAGTAGCTCGCGTGTTGCTATGTTGGTGCGGGAGTTGATAGAAAAGTCAATTTGAAGTTAGTCTGCACAAACTATGCAGCAATTATCTCTGCCTTTGAATTTGGCAAAACTGGTAAGGAAGTAAGCTGGTTTCAACAAATCTTAACATCACTTAATATCAATCGTGAAAAACCTGATCGCTTTGGGCGGAGGATTGGATATTGCTTTTGACAACTGCGGTTTTGAAATTAGTAGAAATGGTAGAATGCGATCGCAATGCAGACGCTCCATAAAAACTAACTGCCAGGAAAAAGGCTAGAAAACAACCAACTCAAAGGAGAAAAAGCGATCGCTTTTCGGCAAGCGATGAAACCAGATAAACATTTAATTCACGACTTGGCTGCCGTGACTGCGGGGAGAAGCCGTGGTGGGTGCTAAAGGTGGTTGAAAGGCGGATGTATGCCCGGTAGCTTGAGCATAGGGCAAGGGAGTACCGGCAACTAAGGCTTTTAAGTTTGCCTCTAGAACCGAACGCGGAATCTCGCCGATTGACTGAGCGATCACTTCTCCCATTTTATCTAAAAATACGAAGTGAGGAATGCCATCGACACGATATTTGAGCAGCTCTGGCAGCCATTTGCTGTTATCGACATTCAACATAGTAAAATTGACTTTGTCAGCATACTGCTTTTCCAGTTGCTCGATTTCTGGTGCCATTGCCATACAGCTCGTACACCAATTGGCATAAAATTCTATCAGTGTCGGCTTACCGTTACTTAGAGCAACTTCAAGGGGCGTAGAGGCTTCAGCTAGTTGGGAGAGATTGACAGAGGTTGTCTTTTCTCGCAGCCCAAGAAAGATGGCCACACTAAGGGCGAGCGCTACCAGTACGATAGAGAAATTTCTCAGGCGGGTTGCAAAGCTATTTTCAAACCCGCTGTTGCTGGATGAATCAGTCTTTTGTAAAGACGCAGCTTTGGGATCGGGTTTATTCGTAGCCATCAGATTTTTCAAAGATGATCTATGATTCAGATATAGTCTAACGGAAGTTGCTCAAAGCTTCAGAGCTGTGAAAAAACGAGTAACGCTCATTTTTCCCAGACGCTCGGTGCAGATGCCAATTACTTATCGGCTGGCTAAAGATTTTAATGTGGCGGCAAATATTATTCGTGCCCAGGTTGCCCCGAATCAAATAGGCACTCTGGTGGTAGAGCTGTCGGGGGATATTGACGAGTTGGAAGCGGCGATTGAGTGGATGCGCTCGCAGGAAATCACGGTTTTACTTGCCAGCCGTGAAATTTCAATTGATGAGGATAGCTGTGTACACTGCGGCTTGTGTACTGGCATTTGTCCTACGGAAGCCCTGACTCTCGATAAAGACACATTTAAGCTTACTTTCACGCGCTCGCGCTGTATTGTTTGCGAACAGTGTATCCCCACTTGCCCTGTTAACGCTATTTCTATCAATCTCTAATTTTCCCGTCTAAGTTCGCAACTATGACGCGTCTGTCTTTCGAGAAAAAATTTCCCTGGCTTTCCATTGGTTTACTTTTATTTGCCTACTATAACATGGGTTGGGTTTTGCAAGCCTCGGCTGCCCCTTGGTGGCTTTGGCTTGCGCTCGCCATTTTTCTTTTAATAGTGATTGAGATTTTAGCTTTCCCTGTCTCTTTATTCAGAAACTTATTTAACAAGTGGCTCAGCTCAGATACCAGAGCTTTTTTTGTTGTCATCTTGCTTGCTTTTTTGTCAGTTGTCTTTCTGACGTGGATTCATATTTCTGCCGTCGCCTTACTTTTAGTGGCTGCTGCTACTCTAGTCAGACTTGATCTTCAGACTGCCGCTATCAGTGAATTCAAAGCTTTTTTTATTTTGAGTATTTTTTCATTCAGCGGTTTAGGCTTGGGGGCTTTGGCAAATTGGAGCATCCAGCATTTTGACTTGATTGTTAAATTTTGTAAACATTTTTTTTAAGCTACCATTAAACGCACTTGACATAGACACTGACATAGACACTGTAAAAATTGTCACAAGAGTGCGACCAATTGACATTAAACATTATGAGAATATAAAAGAAGCGTTTATCTGTCCTTTTGCTCTGCGGCTTTTGGCTGTAGAGCAATTTTATTGACAGGGGGCGTTGGTGGAATGGAAGAAGCGATTTGCCCTTGGCAAAGTAACATTTTCATACGGCTTAAATTAAATAAACAATTAGTAATTATATCACATTGCTTGGCGGAATGCAAGGGGCGGCAGGAAAAGTGAGCTTACTGACTGAAGCGAATCACTAGATTCACCCTGAAAAATGGTAAAACAGGATATTCCCAAAGAGTTTCTAATATCCTCAGTGCGATAACTGTATGAAAGTCATATTTTTCGGCACACCCGATTTTGCCGTGCCCGCATTGGAAAAGCTGCTAAAACATCCGGGGTTTGAAGTTTTAGGTGTTGTCACCCAGCCTGACAAGCGTCGGGGGCGGGGTAACGAGCTGACGCCTTCGCCGGTAAAAGCAGTTGCTGCCCAGCATAATCTGCCAGTATGGCAGCCGGAGCGGGTGAAAAAAGACCCCGAAACCCTTGCCCAACTGAAGAATGCTGGCGCAGACGTATTTGTAGTAGTGGCTTATGGACAGATTTTATCTCAAGAAATATTAGACATGCCGAAACTGGGCTGTATCAATGTACACGCTTCGCTTCTGCCCAAATACCGAGGTGCGGCACCGGTGCAGTGGTGTCTATACAACGGCGAAACAGAAACTGGGATTACGACAATGCTGATGGATGCGGGCATGGATACCGGAGCGATGTTGCTAAAGGCTTACACGCCGATAGATTTGCTGACAAATGCGCAGGAGCTGGCGCTGAAGCTTGCGCATCAGGGAGCGGATTTATTGGTAGAAACACTTTTGCAGTTAGAACGCGGGGAAATTCAACCGGTTGCGCAGGATGCGTCGGAAGCTACATATGCGCCGTTAATTAAAAAAGAGGATTACAAGCTAGATTGGGGGCGAGCGGCGATCGCACTGCATAATCAAATCAGGGGATTTTTCCCTGACTGCGTAACTTCGTTTCGTGGTAAAGAACTTAAAATTGCCGCTACGGTGCCCCTTGGTCCCGACTATTGGAAACGTCTGCCTTCTGAATTCAGGGTTCTGGAGGTAGATTGGCCAGCCCTCTGCCGCTCTGGACATCCCGGAGAAGTTATCAGCATTGCTAGAGGTTTTGGACCAATTATTCAAACCGGTGAGGGATTGTTGCTATTGCAGCAAGTGCAACTGGCAGGCAAACGTATACAGACAGGTTGGGATTTTGCCAATGGTGCTCGTTTGACTGTGGGAGAGCGTTTGGGAATTAGCCAGTAAACACCACTGCTAGAGATGAGAGATGTTTGCGATCGCCTCTCTATACTTTTGCTTCGTAATATCGGCACTGCTGGCAGGGGCCATCTGGATTTACGGCACAGCGAATCAATTCTGATTGAGCGTTGTAGCGGCAGGTGGCGTCTCCTATTACCCAGCGTCCATTAATTAAAGTTCTTTCCACCGTTCGCTGTGCAGATTGGACGTAGAGATCGATTTTCTGTAAATGGTAGCGACCGCATTTGAGCTGGTATCGGTGGCGGCGTTCTATGACGGCATAGGTGTTTCCTTCCAAATCCAGATAGTTACCGGGTTGGGGATGCCAATCGAGCTGGATTTTTCCCAAGGATTGGCTGGGGTGGGTCAAAATCACCTCTGTTGGTAAAGACTCTGGCTCCATAGTTCTAATATAATTCTGTTTACATCTTCACGTTATCGCACGCGCTTGCCAAACTTTTGATTTCTAGAAATAAACTTAACATTTTATAACAGTTCTGCAACTTTATCAGAGCAATATCCTAGGTTGTCCCCTCCTGCTGGTGTCACAACCCGCTTCCCTCTCGACTTATTCTTTTTTCTCTTTTTTAACCTCTTTCTCTTAGAAAAGTTATTTTTTTTCTTAACGAAAACGTGCCATTTTTACCTATTTTTTATCCCCGTGCTAACTCTAACAAAACCCAAAAATTACCGCAGAGTATTTCTCTCAAAATTAAACTCAATGCCCGGAAATTGATTGGTAAAATTAGATGGCGGCTGCTGTAAAATCGATGTATCATAGGGATTAGGTAAATCGGGAGTGCGAATCACTGGAGCGCTGGAAACTTGCTGTTTTAGTATGCGGCGGTAAAGGTTTTCAATCCTCTTAGCATCGCGTTCGATTTCTATTTCTGGGTATGAACTGCGGTAAAGCGAACCTGGTCCAAAAATTAAGTCTATCTGACGCCAAATGGTTCGATTTTGAAAAAAGTTTTTAGAACTTTGAAAAAAGGCATCTTCAAATGCTTCAGGAATGCTGACAAACTGCTGCGATTCTGCCCTAGAAGGTGCTACTTGCAAAAATATGGCCGTGGCAATTCCCAGAGAAGAGAGAGTCAGCCCTAAAATACCGTTCGGATATTTAAGCCGCATACCCATGAGATTACTCCTCAATTTTCCCACATATATTAACCCATATTTTAATCTTTTCCTGTTCTTGTGGCAAAATTGATAAAGACTTAAACATGTATTTTAAATTGATGAGCAATTTTCGCGTGGATACTGCCGACTTGACAGCACTGCGAACGCAGTTGCTGGACTTATTCTGCGATTTAGCCTATCAAGAAGGCGATTTCATACTATCTTCTGGTAAGCGCAGCACCTATTACATTAACGGCAAGCAAGTAACACTGCATCCCATTGGGGCTTTGGCAACAGGGCGTCTATTACTATCGCTATTACCACCGGATACTCAAGCAGTAGCGGGGCTGACATTAGGTGCCGATCCGATTGTCTCAGCGGTAAGTGTCGTTTCGGCGCTGGAAAACCAACCTATCCCGGCGTTAATTGTCCGCCAACAGGCCAAAGGCCACGGAACAAGGGCATACATTGAAGGTCCTAGTTTACCGGCTGGGGCACAGGTGGTGGTTTTGGAGGATGTGGTGACTACGGGAGCCTCAGCAATGAAAGCGGTTGAGCGTCTGCGTGATGCTGGTTACTGTGTTGATCATATTATTGCTTTGGTAGATAGGCAGCAAGGCGGTGCGGAATTTTACCAAGAAAAAGGTTTGCAATTTCAGGCTGTATTTACAATTTCAGATATTCAGGCGCGGGTGAGAGAACGTTCTCAAATAAAATAATACGACTATTAGCTGACAAATCGCTTGACAATGCGAGCGCTCTTTTTTGCTTCCAGATAAATCGTATGTTTAGATTTTGAGCATACCGGTATGTAAGAATAAAACCCCTAAGAACAACTTTATTTTTTACATTTTCCGATTTTAGCACGCCAAGCGACAAAGTAATTATGCTGCCTAGGCTTCAAACGTACCGCGATCGCTTTTTACTGTCACCCCTTGTCATATTCATACGAAAAATATATAACAGAAAGATAAGATTAATAGGGCGGGTATTGCCCGCCCCTATATTATATTAACTTTGCGTTACAGGTTCTTTCGCGAGGAATTTTTCTAATTCTTTCAGAGCTTCGGCATCAACTTTAGTCTGCATCGGGCAGAATTTAGGACCACACATCGAGCAAAATTCAGCAGTTTTATAGATATCCGCTGGTAGAGTTTCGTCGTGGTACTCGCGAGCCCGCTCAGGATCGAGAGCAAGTTCAAATTGACGATTCCAGTCGAAATTGTAACGAGCGCGAGAAAGTTCATCATCGCGATCGCGCGCGCCTGGGCGGTGGCGAGCCACATCCGCCGCATGTGCCGCAATCTTATAAGCAATCAGCCCATTACGCACATCTTCCGCATTTGGCAGCCCTAGATGTTCCTTTGGCGTCACATAACAGAGCATCGCCGCACCATACCAACCCGCCATTGCCGCCCCAATTGCCGAGCTAATATGATCATAACCAGGGGAAATATCAGTCACCAGAGGACCAAGTACATAGAAAGGCGCTTCCGAGCACTCTTCCATCTGCTTCTTAACATTAAACTCAATTTGATCCATCGGAACATGACCCGGACCTTCCACCATCACCTGGACGTCATGTTCCCAAGCTTTGCGCGTCAACTCTCCTAGAGTTTTAAGTTCAGAAAGCTGAGCATCATCAGAAGCATCGTGGAGGCAACCGGGGCGCAGAGAATCCCCTAAACTAAACGAGACATCATATTTTTTAAAAATTTCGATAATATCGCGGAAGTGGGTATAGAGAGGATTTTGCTTGTGGTGATATAGCATCCACTTAGCAATAATACCGCCGCCGCGAGAGACGATACCAGTAATACGATTTTTCACCAAAGGCAAATATTGAATCAAAATGCCCGCGTGGATTGTCATATAATCCACCCCTTGCTGGGCATGCTTTTCAATGACATGCAGAAAATCATCGGCAGTAAGATTTTCTACCCTGCCGTGAACACTTTCTAGTGCTTGGTATACCGGCACGGTGCCGATGGGAACCGGTGAAGCGTTAATAATAGCAGTACGGATTTCGTCTAAGTTACCGCCGCCGGTAGATAAATCCATAACTGTATCGGCACCATATTTGACAGCTAATTTCAGCTTCTTAATTTCCTCGTCAATATTTGACGAATTGGGAGAAGCGCCGATATTAGCATTAACTTTGCACTTTGAGGCGATACCGATACACATCGGCTCTAAGTTAGTGTGATTGATATTAGCGGGAATGATCATGCGCCCCCGCGCCACTTCGTCGCGAATCAGCTCAACGGGTAGATTTTCCCGCTTTGCCACATACTGCATCTCTTCAGTGATGACTCCCTGACGGGCGTAGTGCATTTGAGAAACATTACTCTGCCCGCGCCGCTTGGCAACCCATTCTGCTCGCATTAGTTTTTATCCTCTATAAACAGCTTCTCTCCGCCGGTATTACCCGGTTTGACACACTCACCCGCCCTCCCATAGCGGGGATTCTTAACACATCAACAGAACCCTCGTTTCTCCGTGTAAGTTGGCTCTCTGCGTTTTGAGCCTTTCACCTGCCGTGCCAGTTTCTTGCTTAGCTGAGCAATACGCTGATACAGAGGGGCATAGTTAGGGCTATAGGCTTTCGTGCCATCACTTAGGGTAGCAAACACCTTTATCCCCTAGTCAATACCGATACTAGGGAATTTGGCAGATACTACCACTCGCGGCACTTCTACCACAATGGGCTGACTCGGTAACTCCTTTATCCAAATAGGAGACATTTCCCCTATCTTGGCAAGATAGACTTTTTTGCCCTGCAGAGAAAAACTAGACTTAGTGAGAGTGACAGACTGCCTATTGCTTTTCTTCTTAAATTGTGGCGCACCTTTGCCCTTGAAGAAATTACTACAGGCTCTGTCTAGGTTTCTGAGCGCTTGTTGTAAAGCCACACTAGATACCTCAGTAAGCCACTCTACTTGCTTCTTTGGAACTGTCAGGCGTTTAGTCAGTGCATTATACCCGATGTACTTACCCACCTCTTGGCAGTAAGCAAGCGCTTCATTCCACACCCATCTAGCACAACCGTACAGTTTAGCTAAAAGTAGCTTTTGTTGGTTTGTGGGGTAGAAGCGGTAGCGGTATCTTGACTCTATGCCTTTAAGCTGGTATGGTCTTAGTCTAGCACATGAAACTTAGAAAAAAAAAGAAATAGTGTATCCAGTTGATTTCAAGAAAAGCTGCCTTAAAGGGTGAGGGTTTTCTAGCCGGGGTTTCCTCCTTTATCCAGCCGACTTATTCAAATCAATTGCTTGATTAAAATAGATGTCGGTCTGTCTAGAGGCGAGTTTACCTGGATATTTTTACTCAGCCCCTTGAGGTAGGAGCGATAATCAGCACTTAATGTATAATAGTTAACCAACAAAATATGAGGTCACAGAATGAGCGAAATTGAACAAAACAGCGAGCTTGAGGAACTGCAGACACAAACTGAAGATGAGGAGGAAGATGATGACGATTCTCTTCCTGAGCAGTTCAAGATGTCAGTAGTCTCTACAAATTTAAGTATAGAGTTCTTAGTGAAATTATACAAAGAAAGAGAAATATACATTCCCGAATTTCAACGTGGTTATGTGTGGAAGCTCAAACAAGCTTCACGGTTGATCGAATCACTGTTACTTGGTTTTCCAGTTCCTCCCCTTTTTCTTGCGAAAGAAGAAGATCAAAGAATGATAGTGATTGATGGGAACCAAAGGTTACAAAGCATTGTTTATTTTTACGAAAATCGTTTTAAAAAAAGTAAATGTTTTAATTTGAAGGGGGTTATTGATAAGTATAATGGTAAAAGATTTGATCAGTTAGAAGCTCCAGATCAACGGAGATTTAAGAATTATCCTTTTCCTGTTATTATTATAGAACCGAAGGAGGAAAAAGATAGACAAGGCATATACTATATCTTTGAAAGATTGAATACAGGAGGAACAAATCTAAAACCACAGGAAATAAGAGCCTGTATTTATCATGGAGCTCTTAATGAGCTTATTGTGGAATTGGATGAGAATGAAGAAAAGTGGAGGGAAATTTTTTATGGTGAAAAAAAAGAAAAACAGAGAGAAACAAAAAAGAAAGAAGAGCAAGAGAAGATACCAATAGAAACAAAAGAGACAAATGGTCAAGAGATGATACTAAGATTTTTGGCAATATATTATGATAATAAAGGGAAGAAAGAATACAAAGGGTATGATTTGAAACAATTTCTCAATCAATGGATGGCAAAAAATAGAAACCCAAGTGAAGAAAAGAAAAATGAAATGAGGAATATTTTTACATCTACGATTAATGTTATATATAAATCGGTTGGAAAAGATGCTTTTAAAAGAATAGATAAAAGAGACAAAAAATTTATACCTGCTTATTTCGAGTCTATTATGGTGGCAGTGGCGGAAAGAGTGGAGTAAATCGGTTGGAAAAGATGCTTTTAAAAGAATAGATAAAAGAGACAAAAAATTTATACCTGCTTATTTCGAGTCTATTATGGTGGCAGTGGCGGAAAGAGTGGAGGCATGCGGCGAAATTAGAAATACCGATGGATTAATAAAAAAATATAAAGAGCTTGTTGATACATACCAAAAAGAAGAAATATTAAAAGAGAGAAAGACTGAAAAGTTTAGAAAAATGCTAGAAATGGCTAGAGAGGCTTTTAAAGATATAGAATGAGATATCTCTTTTGGCTAGTTAGTGGTGATAATTGCACAGGTGCATATTTTAAGGGATATACCAATAGCTAGTTGCGGATAGAAAGCCGGTTTCTTAAAGAAACCGGTTTTTTTCTGGGAAAAAGAAAGAAAGAATGTAAAAATAATTTATGAACCGGGATTTAATCGCTTGGCAACCCAACTAATGATGCCGCTGAGAAGCGCTCCCACGATGAGAATACCGATTGCAGGAGTAAATACGGGTTGCCAAAGTTTATACCAAAGCTCAATTCCGAGGTTTAATTTAGCTGCTTGGGCTATAACAGCGATTGCTAACCAGGCAAAACTGAACAATACTAAAAATACATCTGCTACTAGAAATAGATTTAACCAGTCGAGGAGTTTATTTTTCATCGGTTTTAGATGCCAATTCACGCTTTATCGAATTTTAAAAGAAATTTAAAACGGGGGAATTAGCCCCCGATTGTGGTAGAATAAGCAAACAATTAGAGGCTTAGAAGATTACGAGCCTCTGAGCAGTCGAATTATAGTACGGGGAGCGAGTGCCCAAAAGTTGATGGCGATACAAAAAGCAGCCAGGGAGAGTAAAATATAAGTAGGAGCCATGACAACACCGACAACAAACCAACTGAGAACGTGAAGTATCATAATAACAGCAAGAGCGAGCGCAAACACAACAGCTCGGTTCACTTCAACTTGAGGGCGACGCAATGCCGTCAGGATCAAAGTTCCAAGTGTGGCTCCCAGGTTAGCAGGCACCAGAAACGCACAAATAGCGATACAGTAGGCATGGGAGAAATTGAGCAGGGCATTTAAGTCAAACATACTAAAAAAACGATAATCTTGTGTTAGTTTATCGAAATATAATACCTGCAATGGAAAATATGACTTGGCTCGATTTAACTGCAGCGAGCGCCCAAAAATGGATTCCTAGTCATGTTCACCGACGTCTTTACCAATAAAGCTAAAAAATAAAAGCGATCGCGCGGCTGAACAGTATCAAGCCCCTCCCTTCAGTAGTATTCAATATTGAATTTCGATTTGCAATGAAAACAACCAAGTCAATCGGTAAACTCGCCATCAGCACAACCCTAGCTTTAGCGCTCTGGAATTTAGGCATAGCCATTACACGGGCACAGAAGGGGTCAGATTCTATTTTCTTGCTCGATGCAACATGCGTCAATGCTGGCCCTGGCCGCTGGCGTTACAATGTTAAAAATATTTCCGTAGGGCGAGCAGTATATAAATCATATTGGTATATGAGTCCCGGCTCTGATTATTCGACAATAACCTGTCGCATCAGACCTAAAAATCCTGACGAAAAAGATTATAACTTCCAAACCCTATTCCTAGAATTTGGAATGCGGGATAACGACGTGGGGAGTCCGGGAGTAACTGTTACAGTTTATTTAGATGGAAAACGAGGCCCCTCAAAAAGTGTGTTACCAGGTCAAAAAGAAAGTATCGAGGTTAATATTACCAATGTTAGCAATATTTCTGTAGAAACAGAATGTAATGACAAAGAAAGATATTGCGATCGCGTTTATTTTTGGCAAGCTTCCCTACAACCAGCCTCATCATCACCTAATTCTGATACCAATCCTGACACGAGCCAACCTATTCCACCCTCTCCTATTGAAGATAACACCGACAGATTACCTACCCTACCTCCGCCCCCTCCTAGCAATTCTCCCAATCAATCATTCTAAAGCAAACCAAATCCAATGAAGCCTAGGATCAAAAACATACTTGCATGGCAGCAAGCTGAGTTACTGATGCAACCAGCGCTTATCCGCCTAATCGACAACCTGCGAAAAAAGCTGGAAGAATCTGTATGGCAAGGAACATATGAAGAAGTGCAATTTCCCATTCCCGGCTTCCAGCTTTGCTTGCAGCATCAAAACCACCAAGTTAAAGTAAACATGTGGGAGTTGTGCTATCAAATATGCTTCAGTAATTACCGCCAATCTCATGCGGAAATAGAAAGCGTAGAAGTTGACATTGATACCAGTCTCATTGACGAAACAACTGGAGATGTGGATTGGAATCGAATCGACGAAAAGGCTAAACAAGTAGTAGAGGAAGTTTTTGCTAGTTTGCCAGCTTGCGAGGCTTGACGAGTTATGAATGAAATTAGAAAAAACCCAGCTTCAGCACTAGGAAACGAATCAACCGTAAATGACTCTGCTGCTATCAAAGCAGCACGACATAGCGTTGCCATAACCAATCGCTCGCACTGGGGGCGAATTTTAGTTTCAGATAGCGATCGCATTCGTTTCCTGCACAACCAAAGCACTAACGATTTTAACAGCCTCAAACCTGGGGAAGGTTGCGATACCGTTTTCGTCACTTCCACAGCTCGCACAATTGATCTTGCCACTGCTTATGTTACCGATGACTCAGTAATATTACTCGTCTCTCCCAATCGCCGCGATTATTTAATCAAATGGCTAGATAAATATATCTTTTTTGCCGATAAAGTCCAGTTAAAAGATATCACCGAAGAGACTGCTACTTTCAGTTTAATGGGGCCAAAAAGTGATGCTTTAATCGAAGAATTAGGGGCAGGAGAAATTATCGGTAAACCCGACGCCACGCACAAACTATTTAATATTAACGGAGTAGAGGTTCGCATTGCCGTTGGCAATGGTTTAGCGCTCGCCGGTTATACTTTAATTCTTCCCGTTGACAGTGCTGTTGCTATTTGGAATCAACTTACTGCTGCGGGAGCCATACCCTTAAGCGAGCGCGGTTGGGAACAACTGCGCATCGAACAGGGGCGCCCCTTTCCCGATGCCGAACTCACCGAAGATTACAATCCTTTAGAAGCCGGACTTTTACATACAATTTCATATAATAAAGGATGTTACATAGGTCAAGAGACAATTGCCCGATTAAACACCTACAAAGGCGTCAAACAACATCTTTGGGGTGTGCGACTAAATGCGCCGGCATCGCCGGGAACTATCATCACAGTTGGAGAAGAAAAAGTCGGCACCCTCACCAGCATAACCGAAACCGAAAATGGGCTATTTGGTTTAGCGTATATCCGCAGCAAAGCCGGCGGCGTCGGTTTAAAAGTTCGGGTGGGAGAGGCTTCAGGAGAAATCGTTGAGGTGCCTTTTGTTAAACATGAACTTTAATCAGCAAGTAGTAGCGCTTTTCATTCTGGCTGCGCTTCTGCCTTATCGATGCATTCACGCAATTTTTTAGCCAAAATGCGGACACGGGGTTCTAAAATTAGAGTTTTGTGATGCCCAGGAACTTCAACAATTTCCACTCCGCCAGCTACCAATTCGCCCCACCCCATTAGCGGATCGAAATACTTGCGCGTGGGGCGTTCGAGCGCTCGTAATAACGTTAACCGCCCTGGATAAACTTGTGGTTTGTAATTATGTACCGCCTGGCGATTTGCCTCTTCGATCCGCTGTAAATGTTCAGGCAATTCTTCTGTTTTTCCTCCTGTTTTCAAATGCAATTTATCTGCTATTTTTGCGATTAAATCTTCTACCTTCCACCAAACCCGCTCCAAAATATAAATTATTTTATCTCTGATTGCAAGTCGCGAAAGATTATATTTGTGAATTTTTAATTGATAGCTAGCAGGGGGTACTTCCGACTTAAAAGTAGGGCTATAAGTATCAAGAACCGCAAGCAAAGATACTTTTTCTCCTGCCCGAACTAATTGCTGAGCCATCTCGAAAGCAATAACTCCTCCTAAAGAGTGACCAACAAACATGTATGGCCCCTCCGGCTGTACAGTTCGTATTTCTTTGATATAGTCAGTTGCCATTTCTTCAATACTGGTGTGGGGTTCCTGTTTGCCATCTAAACCCCGCGATTGTAGCCCGTAAACGGGAATATCTTCACCCAAGTAAGTGGCGACAGGCTTATAGGAAAGAACGTTTCCGCCAAGGGCATGTATACAGAATAAAGCTCGTCTTTTTCCGCCGCTTTGAATTCTCACTAAGGAATTCCAAGGCGCTAACCATTCTTGCTGGCGAATAATTTGGGCGAGTAGCTCGACAGTGGGGGCTTGAAATAGTGTTGCTAGGGGGAGATTACGATTAAATTTTTCCCGAATTTGGGAAAACAGGCGCACGGCTAATAAAGAGTCTCCGCCTAGTTCAAAGAAATTGTCTTTTACTCCTACAGATTCGACCCCTAAAATTTCTTCCCAAATTTTGACTAGTTCGCGTTCTAAATTATCCGCGCTCGCCTCCTCATCGCGTTTTATTTCCCCTTGTAATTCAGTATTTTCTATCCGCCCTAATAGTTCTGAAAGTGTCTGCATCGGGTTGGCGATGATTTTTTCCAGCAGTATTTGGAAACGCTCAAGCATTTCCGAAATAGTCTGCTCATCAAACAATTCCGCGCGGTATTTTAATACAGCCTTCAATTTTTCGCCTTCTTCCACTAGCAATACTAAATCAAAGTTTGTTGTCTCGCTGTCTAGCTCTAGAAAACTTATGGTTAACCCTGGTATTTGTTCTGGCTGTAACAGCGGTATTTTTTTAATGGCAAACATTACTTGCGGAGTCAGCCGCCCGTGACTAAGATTAAGAAAATCTACTACTTGTTCTAAGGATAAATCTTGATGGGCGTATGCTTCTGCCACGAGGGCTCGCACTCTGCTGAGCATTTCGCGAAATGTCGGATTTCCTGAAAGCTCGATACGCAAACCTAATAGACTAGCAAAACTGCCTATAAGCCCTGTGACTTCTCTGCGATTACGGTTAGCAAAAGGAGACGCCACCAGAATATCTTTTTTGTCACTATATTGGTATAGTAATATGAAAAATACCGTTAATAAAGTAATAAATAAGGTGACGCCTTCTGCTCGGCACAGCCAGCGTATAGAATGAGTTAGGGTGAGGGGTATCTCTAAAGATTGCTTACCAGCGCGGGAGTTTTGAGTTGTCGGTTGCTTTCGATTTGTGGGCAGGTGCAGTAGAGTGCAATAACCGTCAAGTTGCTGTTTCCAATAGAGAAGTTCTTGTTCTAAAATTTTCCCCTGTAGTGATAGTCGCTGCCAACGTGCGAAATCGGCATATTGAATGGGGAGAGAGGGGAGAGGGGAGGGTTTTTGGTTGCAAAATGCTTCGTAGAGGGTTGCTATTTCCCGCAACAGTATGCCTAGAGAGTAAAAATCAGCGACAAGTGGGTGAAGTGTTAATAATAAGAAGTGTTGGCGCTCGCTAATTTTTACTAAGCTGCCTCGCATTAATGGAGATTCTGCCAAATTAAACTGCTTCTCTGCTTCTGCGCGCAGTAAATTTTGAATTTGCAATTCGTCACTTGCTACTGCTGTACAATCTAAAATTGACAGTTTAAAATCGGCATTGGCGTGAATAATTTGCATTGCGCAGCCATTTTCGTCTTGAAAGCTTGTTCGCAGCACTTCGTGACGTTGTATGATGGTATTCAGGCTCTCCTCTAAAGCGGCTGTATTTAGTATGCCGATGATGCGTATAGCTATACTGATGTTATTTACGGAAATTGTGTTATTTATAATTTTTGACCAGATTCTTGTTTGTGCAAAAGAGAGGGGCGATCGCTGAACGTTTTGTCTGTGGGGGATGGTTTGAATCCAAGATAAATTTAATCCTTTTTCTTGTAATAACAGTTCAAATAGTTCTCGTTTATTGGCAGAAAGTGTTGCAATTTTTTCAATATTTGCCATAATTTTTAAAAAATTCTTAAATAAGAATTGTTGATTTGAGAGTCACCCTGATTTTTAGAATAAAGATTTTAGAATAAAATAGTTAAAAACGATCTATTGCCAATCGCTGATTTCGCTGCCGCAATTTTTTCGTAACTGCAACAATATCGGGCCAGTAGTAGAGGAGCTGGCCAAATTTGAGAACCAGACGCTGGGCAAGTTCGCGGGCTTCGTCAAGGGTACGCCCTTCCACGAGATCTAGTGGTACGAGATAATCATCTCTGATTAGGGATTTGCTCAAAAGGTCTATATATTTTTTAATGTCATTAGCCCAAAATGCGGGGAATTCCTGGCAAGCTTTTAGTCTTTCTTCCATTAAGAAGATAAAAGAACTGTGCGCTCGCCATACTTGTAATCTAACAAACTCTTCAAAATCAGCCTGGGGCATTGAGCCGAGTTCAATTAGGTGAGTACCCAGAGCACGCATTCTTTCTGCGCCTGTTTTCTGAACACTACTACCGAATTGGCAGGATTTGACACATTCAATAATTAGTTTAGCAGTATCAAAACTAGAAGCCGTTCTGAAAATTTCACCAGACCAGAATTTTCGCGTTTCTACCGGCTCATGCAGCAATGCCCACGGCAGGTGCCCGAAAAATGCTTCTGGAAAGCACTTCCACACACTATTTGCAAAAATTAAATCTTGTCCGCGTCTGACTGGTAGGAATGGCGGCAGGAGTTGGCGATTGTCTAACCCTAAAAAAGTAGTCATGCCGAAGCTGTCGTCACTAATGCAAGTTTGATTGACGACGCGCAATATGTCTCGACTGGTTAGGGCAGCGCGATAGTCTGTTTCTGAGCGCACTAACCGCTCGTGGGATTCGCCAGCGAATAATAAATAACCCAAGGGTGCTCCCCAAAAACCAAAGGGTGCTCCCCAGCCGCAATCTCCGACTAGCCCGTTAAAGGAAACTAAGACTCTGCCGTTGCCGGAAAGTAATCTGCGCAGGAAGGGTGTATTGATTTGGTTGAAATCGGGGGTGTCACTATTGGCAAAGGTTTTGAAAATGGTAATGATATTTTTGCCTAGCAGTTGCTCGTGAGAGCCGAGGAGGTTGATATCAGTAAAGGTAACAGACTGGAGGGCGGTTTGGCGATCGCGAAATACCCAGTATTCAGATGGATCGCCACCAGCTTTAAAGCTCAAGCCGCTTTTTAATTTTGGAGATGCTACTAAGCGGCATACTGTATCGTCGTCGGCGCTGAAAATCATATCACCCACGCAGTGCAGGGTGAGAGCGTTACGATTTGCTCCCGGAGAAACACCGGATTTTTCTACGTCGAATAATGCAAAATTAACTATTTCTGGCGGTAATTCTCCTGTTTTAATTAGTGCTTTCGCGAAGTGCTGCTTTTCTTCTAAACCGCCGTAGTAAATTTTGACGCCGTACTTATTTTTGAGCGCTCGCAGCATTTGCCGGTAGCTATTTCGCGTCTGTGGGTTTGCCGAATCGTCTACTACGACAAAATCATTCTTTCTCTCGTATTGCAAACAGTTTTCGATATAACTGCTGAGGGCGCGTTTTAATCCATCTATTCGATTGCAAGTTATGAGCCCCACCGACGCTATTATGTTTTCAGTGCTGGGTATTTCTTCCGAGTTTTTCCATTTATCTATTATCTGCTGTTGTGAAATCAAAAATCCTGCCTTTGCTAGTTCTGATAGTTGTTGTAATGCTTCTGAATAGCTTAAACTGTATCGTTTCGTACTACTAATTTCCCTTGCGTGTTCGGCTAGTGTTTTAAACTGTTGGCACTCAGATATCATCTCGGCTATTTCCGACTTTAATATTTGCTTTGAACCTGTGATCCTGGAGTAAACCAACTCTCCGTTATGCCCCACTGGCACTCTTTCTATATCTGCACAGCAGTAATATAAATTATTCTCGCTTGCCGCTGTTTTCCAATTTAGCAGCTCATTTATTTTTTGCTCGACTGTATTTCGTGCTTCCTCTTCTGATAGCCCCTCTATTTTTTGTAAAATCTCTGCTATTTCTGTTTCTGCCTGTACTTTTTGTTCGTATAAATTCTGCTTTTCTTCTATTTTTGCTGCTAACTCCTCTAGGTTTTTTGTAAATATAAACTCTATTTCTAAGTCTATTTTATATTTTTCCCTTATTTGAAACAGCAGCTCATAAACTTGCAGTGAATCTCCCCCAAGCCCAAAAAAGTTATCTTTTCTGCTTACTTTATCTATTCCCAGAATTTCTTTCCATATTTCTGCTATTTCTTTTTGCCAATGTGTTTGGGGCTCTAGAAAAGCTGTTGGTTTTTCAATTTTAGAGAGCCGCTTTTGTAATTCTATCTGTTTGAGTATTTGTTCGACGTCATTTAGTTCGTTGGCAATTAGGAGTAGGGTGCGGTGTTTGGAGACGATTTGAGAAGCAGGTATTTGAGGGGATTTGTCGATGATTTCTGGGAGTGGTGTATCGTCTGTTTTTGATGTTGTTGGTTTGTAGCTGACTTGAGCGGCAACTTCTTTTGGTAAGCGGAAGCATAAGCCTTCGGCTGTTGGCTGTTTAAATGATGCTGCTACGCTTTCTAGAAAGTTGAGGGCGGGTTGATTTTTTTTGGTGGGATTGTAATAAAGTTCTATGTGGGTAAGATGGCGTTCTTCTGCGATTTTTCCAAGTTTGGCGAGCATTTTGTGTTCGACTCCTCGCCCTAAAGCACGGCAGCTCAGAAGGAAGGTATCGACTTTTAAGGTTTCGGAATCGCTTTTGAAAATTATGACGCCAACTAAGCCGTAATCGCCAAAGCGATCGCGTACTGAAACGGTGAGAATTTCAAAATTAGATTGAATTAGCTGTTGAATTTCGCTCTCTGAGCGTCGAATGGTGGTAAAGTTAAATTGGTTAGTTCGTTGCGTCAGTTGGGAAACTCTGGGCAGTTGATGTGGCAACATTTCGGAAATGTCTATTTCTAGACATAATCCTTCTAGAAATTGTTCTAAGCTGGCAGCAGAGTTGCGAAATTGTTCGCGCTTGACATTTTCTTGATATAGGGCGGTTCGTTTTTTGTCTTCTTCGGTGACTTTCAGATGATCAAATGCCCAGACGTGTTTGAGAAATTTGGGAATGTCGCTTTCTACGGGGAGCTGTAGGGTGAGTACTTGTGGGCAGTTGGCTTGCACTTCGGCGCATTCGACGGGATTGTCATCGATGAAGATGAAGCTATCTAGCCCAAGGTTTAATTCTTTAGCAAGAGATTTAATGTTTTCTGATTTGGGTAGCCAGTTGATGCGCCAGGAAATTATGCGAGCGCGTGTTAAGAGCATATCGGTGCGCCGCTCGAAGACTTCGATGACATCTTCTTCGTTATTTTTACTGCATAAACAAACTAGCATCCCGGCTTCGTTTTGTGCTACTATGAATTCTTGCAGTGCACGGCGGGGAGGATCGATTTCTATTCCTAAAGCTCCGTCTTCTCCGCAAACACCTTTCCACAGGGTTTGATCACAATCGAGAACGATTACTTTGTAAGGCGGATTGGTAAGGGCATAAAGTTTTCTAGCTATGAGGGTGCCCAAGGCGGTAAAAAAAGTTGGTGTATAGGGAATATGCCCCAGTTCGTCTCCATATGGATCGTAATATTTGCCAACTGGGTAGGTTGCTGCTAATTCGTCGGGTGTTACTATATAGATGTTGCTTTGATTTTGGAATTCTGATTTTAACCAGTCTTCCATTTGTTTGAAGAATGTTTGTCGCTGCAAGTCGGCAAGGGCAGAGGGTGAAGCTGGGCATATACAGACTAGCTGAGGTGTTGGTGAGGCTGCAGCTGCTCCTTTTAGGGCGCTCGCTAAATCTCTAACATTTCTTTCTATGTTATTTATCGTTTCTTGGTGCAACGGTTGCCTTAACTGAGGTTTTTCTTCTTGTCTTTCCCAGTCTTCAAGCCTTATTAAAATTACATTTAATCCTTTCTGGTTTTGAGATAGTAGGCTATTAGGATCGAATAATTGTTGAAAGACTTGGTTGTAAGGGGCGAAGTTTATTTGATAAGGGATATCGAGTTGTTTAAGCCAAAATGCAAGAGATTCCTCGACTGGCTCGGCGGTGAAGGTTGCTGTGATGGCGATTTTTTGCTGCATGGGCTTTTTCACCTGCTTGACATTTTTCCAATTAGCACCATTATTTTTTTCTGGAATTGGCTTTTGTTTCCTCTCTCATCTCAAAGGTTAGACTCTAGCATGCTAGCTGAAGGATGTTATTTTAACATACTCGAATTTTATCTTATCGAGGGCCAACCATCACAGCGTCTGTGAGACCATTTTTAGGCTGGCGGCTATTACATTATTATTACATTGGATTAAGTTAACAAAAATTCTCCTGAGAAAATTAATTTTTGACTTTGCTTTTGAATCGGTGAGCGGTGAGCAAGGTAACTTTTTTGCTCTCGAAAATAGCAGCGAGAAAATGCCGGTGGGAATTAAAAAAATAGGTTGAACTTGTATAAATCGGCAGTGCAGGAGTCGAACCTGCCTATGGCGAATTATGAGTTCGCTGCCTCAACCGCTCGGCCAACCGCCGTTGTATGTGTCTATTAGATTAACCGATAAGTAGTAGATTGTCAATTCTTTGACTATTGAATCTAGGCGCTTGCCCAGTACGCCCAGAAAGGCCACTTTTTTGCTGTTTAGGCTTGTACAAGTAAGTATAGCATGAGTTGGCAGCGGGGGTATAGTGGTAGGGAGTAGATTCCCGGAGGCAATGCAAAAACTTAGAAACTACAATAATGTATATTAGTGCAGCCTCTCGTTTTTTGGCCATATCATCGCAAAAACTATGAAATTCAATCCTACTGTGGCGCTGACATTCCTCCTGCTCGCCCTCATGTTTGCAGCAGGTATGGTGAGTGGCTCTTGGGGGTTTGCTATCGGGCGGGAAGCGCTCAAGGGAATTACACAGCCAGAGGTGCGCCCTACGAATAACCTGACGAGCCGCAAAGGAACACCTGCTCGCGGAAAAGAAATTGTGTTCTTGAAAGAGCAGGATATTCTGAAAAGGGTTAAAGCGCAAATAGAGGGCAAGGCTGAGGAAGCTCAAAAGGATGAGAATAAAGCCAAGACACAGGAGTAGGAGGGAAAACAAACCAAGCAACCCGCAAGAGGGAGCACGCCAGTGCGTCTTTTAAATTTTGTAGCTGTTTGGTGGATTTTAGCCCCTACAGTAGTTGTCTGGGCGGCTACTCATAATTGGGGTACTTCAGCTTCCAATTCCTACATGTTGACGTGGGCAGATGTGCTATTAAGATTGCTGTCGGTTTTTCTGCTCATTGCTATTAATGCATTTTTTGTGACGGCAGAATTTTCGATGGTGTCAGTGCGCCGCTCGCGCATTAACCAGTTAGTAGATGAGGGCGACGCAAAAGCCAGAATTGTTCAGGGGCTGCAACGGAATATCGAGCGTTTGCTTTCGACAACCCAGTTGGGGATTACGCTCTCTAGTCTAGCTTTGGGCTGGATTGGAGAAAAGACAATGGCGGAATTGGTGGCTTTTGCGCTCGCTCAACTGCCACTGCCATCAGCAAGTAGGGAAGCGCTCGCCCATTCTCTGGCCATACCCCTAGCATTTTTCTTAGTGGCTTATCTACAAATCGTGCTAGGAGAATTGTGCCCCAAGTCTGTGGCGATGCTTTATTCGGAGCAATTGGCTCGGTTTCTTGCTCCCTTTAGTCTAGCGATTTCTCGCTTTTTTAACCCCTTCATCTGGATTCTCAATCAATCAACACGTTGGCTACTGCGTCTAGTGGGTATTCGTTATACGGGCACGAGCTGGTATCATCAAGTCACCCCAGAAGAATTGCAACTGATTATCGCTACCTCTAGTGAATCAATAGGTTTAGAAGCGGAAGAGCGAGAAATCATTAATAATGTTTTCGAGTTTGGCGACGTATCGGCTGGGGAAGTAATGGTTCCCCGCACTAGTATGACAGCTCTGCCCAGCACTGCGACTTTTAGAACTCTATTAAATGAAGTAGTTTCCACCGGGCACTCACGTTATCCCGTGCGGGGGGAATCCTTGGATGACATTCGCGGCATTATCGATTTTAAAGAATTGGCTGAACCTTTGTCTCAAGGAGTTCTCACCCTCGATACGCCGTTACAGCCGTGGATTCGGCCGGCGCGTTTTGTGCCAGAACATATGCCTCTGCGGGAACTGCTACAGGAAATGCAGCGCTCGCAAACTTACATGGTTATTGTTGTTGATGAGTTTGGCGGCACGGCTGGGTTGGTTTCTATCAACGACGTGATTGCTGAAATTATCGGCGATCGTATCGAACCCACCCCCAGCGAACAAATGAGTGTACAAATACTTGACGAGCAGACATTTCTCGTGCAGGCGCAAATGGACTTAGAAGAAGTAAATGAGCGGTTAAATCTAGATTTTCCCCTCACCAATGAATATCAGACCCTGGGAGGTTTTTTAATCTACCAATTACAAAAAATCCCCGCTGTCGGCGAAACCCTGAAATATCAAAATTTTGAACTCACCGTCATTTCTGCTGATGGTCCACGTTTGCACCAAATTCAAATTCGTCGCTTGCAAGACTCGCTGCTTCAAGAGCATACTCCTGGAGAATCCTCCCCCAATTCTACTGACGAACAGGAAATAGAGTAGGAGAGAAATTATTACTAAAACCGATTACTGATGAGCGTAGGGCAAGGGGTCTTTTAATCCCAATTCGGCAAAAGCTGCCAGACGCAACTGACAGGAGTCGCAGACGCCACAGGCTACTTCGCCACCGGTATAACAAGACCAAGTGTCTTGCCAAGGAACGCCTAAACTCTCGCCTAACTGTATAATTTCGGTTTTTTTGAGGTGGATGAGGGGTGCGATAATAGCGATCGCTTCACCTTCTCGCCCTTGTTTGGTTCCCAAACGAAACACTTCCTGCATTGCTTGGATGTAGTCAGGGCGGCAATCGGGATACCCGGAATAATCCAAAGCATTGACTCCGATATAAACCCTTTTTGCTGCGATCGCTTCTGCATAAGCAAGAGCAAAACTTAAAAAAATTGTGTTGCGCGCTGGCACGTAGGTAATTGGAATCTCAGTAGCCATTTCCGCTTTAGAGCGATTACGCGGCAAATCTAGTCGCTCGTCTGTCAGAGCCGAACCCCCCCAACGGCGCAAGTCGAATTCCACCACCTGATGTTCTGCAACACCTGCTTTGCCGGCGATTCTCACTGCTGATTCTAACTCTCTGCGGTGGCGCTGCTTGTAATCAAACGAAAGCGCATAACACTCGCATCCGTCAGCTTTTGCTTGATAGAGAATTGTAGAGGAATCCAATCCTCCAGACAATAAAATAACTGCTTTCACTTTTGTAGGCATAGAAACCTAAAGTATTGGCTATTCTTTTGTCAACAACTGATGACAAATGACAGTCAATACCTTACCTTATCCTAAGCTTTTTTGACGTGTTCCTATCTCTGAACTGATATTTATGATTTTACCTTATTTCTTTACCGAGTTTTCTTTCTTAATATTTATTTGCAATTTTTAACATATTCTAACAACAACTTGCTATATAAAGATTTTGGTTAGATTTGTAAAGATTATTCATATTTTTTGGGGAAATTTTCGCTATGCTAAAAGTAAGGAAGAGAGAGGGAATTTTATAATGGTTATGTCTCAAGTAGCTTTAAATCGTCATAAATGGCAAACCACAGTTATTTTTACCTTAGCATTCTGGCTGAGCGCCTGCCTAATTTTAGATTTAGCAATCATTCCCAGTCTTTATGCAGCAGGTATGATGGCTGAGCCGAGTTTTGCTTCAGCGGGATATACGATTTTCTGGATATTCAATCGTCTGGAGTTAGTGTGTGCTGCTCTAGCTATGACTGGAGTGTTGGTGCTTTGGAATACTCACCAAGCTTTAGGAAATCACGTTCGCAAAGCAATTATTCTCTCTACATTATTGCTGATTCTTGCTTTGGTTGACACCTACATTCTCACCCCATATATGAGCGGGTTAGGGATACAGCTAAACTTATTCGAGGGCGCTGTTGAAGTAACGGGGGAAATGAATCAAATGCACGCTGCCTATTGGGGATTGGAAATAATTAAAATAGCTGCAGCGGGCTGGCTGTTAAATCTGTGCTACCGTCAGGAAGCAAAAGCTGAATAAAGTAAAGAGCGAGGGAAAATAACTACTAGAAACCCGGTTTTTTCAAAAAAACCGGGTTTTTCAATTGCAGGTTAATTCTGAGAATTGTCTGATGCGGAGGGTTGGCTATTTAACCATAGCAAACGCACGCCCATGACTGCAAATCCGCAAGCGGCGAGAAATTTTACTAAGGGTTCGGGGAAGAGTTGTGCCACACCTTCGCCTAGGAGAACCCCTAAAAAACTGGCTAACAGTAATGCCGCTGCGGTTCCCAAAAAGATTGCTTTGGGAAATTTACTGCTGCTGCTGAGAGCGATCGCTGCTAATTGACTTTTGTCTCCTAATTCTGACAAAAATACTGTGATGAAACTCAATCCTAATAATTGCCAATCCATAACAGGGAGAGAATAGGGAATTAATAATCAGGAGGATATCTAATGCAATACATCCCATAGCAGGGAAGCGGAGATAAACAGCAAAATTGTGCCCGCTGCAGTTTCTAAGACTTTAGGAGATAGCCGCCCTGCTAGCCAGCAACCCAAAAGAACCCCTAGTAAACTGGTGGCAATCAAAGCCGAGCCAGCTCCTAAAAATACAATCCAAGGAGAATGAGATTCTGCCGTCATCAATAGGGTTGCAATCTGAGTTTTATCTCCCATTTCCGCGAGGAAAATAGTAGCGAATGTAGAAGCAAACACGCCCCAGATGCTGGATTGCTTTATTTGCTTAAGGGGTTGGTAATCCGGCGAGCTTTGGGTGTCGCCAGATAATTTCCCCGTCTCATTTGCAGGGGCGGTTGTGTCGGGGCAGTCTTTTGTTTCTAGTCTTTCTAGGGCAAAAGACGCTTCAGGGGCGTCTATTTTCAGACTGAGAGATTCTGAATCCGGTAGATGTGCAGGCAGGGTAGAAGTCTTCACAGGCACTTTGGTTATCTATTTGATGGTTTTCATAATTCTTTCATTTTACCGCAGTTTGCCAAAATTCCCCGCTCCAGCACTTTTTCTTGGGTTTGTAAACTTTTTTATATTTCTCACTGGTTTATACACTGCCAGCTGGCTATTGTCTCATCCTGTGCTATAATTTGCTTATGACGTGAGGGCGAGCGCAGGTTCTTGTAAAGTAATCGGTAGTTGTATAGATTTTTGTAAACTTCCTTAAAAAAATAAGCGATCGCTAGTTAGAATTTATTGCGGATTTTTTAGCATACGGGTAAAGTTGGGAGGAAAAATGGACTTTTTATCGAACTTGGCCAATATCAACTTTGAACCAATTCTTCAGCTCACCTTTGTGACGTTGATCATGCTTTCTGGTCCAGCAGTGATCTTGTTGCTAGCGCTTCGCAACGGCGACTTGTAATCTGTTTTAGCAAGTTTTGGCAAGCCCGATTTAGAATCGGGCTATTTTGTAGGTAAGTATACTGGCGAGCGCCTCACAAATCCTTCTTTTCCTTTGAGGGTGAGGGCGGCGGCACATTTCCTTGTACGATCAGCACTGAGCAAGATGCATTGTGAACGACGCGATTGCTGACGCTGCCCAAAAAAATTTCTGCCAAACCCTTGCGCCCTCTACGTCCGATCACAATCAAATCCGCTGGCCAACTTTTAGCTATCTCGCAGATTAGCGTTCCTGGTTCGCCGATTTTGCAGTCGGACTCTGCGACAATTCCTAGCTCGGCTGCTTGCCGACAATAGCTTTTTAGCAAATGTTGCGCCCGCTCCTTTTCTTGTAGCAGGCGCTCTTGCTGTAGGCTACGCACCATTTTGCCACCCGCCGGATCAAGTCCGACGCCTGTTCCCATCAAGGGCGCTATCTCACCCTCTCCCTGCGGATTCACGCAGTGCAGCACCTTCAGATGAGCGTTGTTTTTCTGGGCTAGCTCCAGGGCTTGCTCGAAAACCGCCGTTGCTTGAGAAGAATGATCGACGGCTACCAAAATTTTTTTGAACCCCATGATTTCCCCTATCGTGCCTCACTTCTATAGTGTTCCATTTTTAGGGGCGAGTCTTCTTTAGGACAGGGTCTTTCCCTTCAATATTCTACTCGGACGCGAGCAAAAGCGCAGCCCGAAAAAATTTTCTCCCTCCCCCTTTACAAAACTTAATAAATGTTGTTACATTTGTTTACAGTAAAGCTTAACCTATTGAGGACAGACAGATTTATGAATACCCGGATTAAAAATGGCGCTATTATGGACGACCAAGGCAAGTTGAACAACTTCGCGATCGAACCCAGGGTGTATGTAGATTCGGAAGCCCGCACTGGCTTTACCGAATACGCTGAAAAACTGAATGGGCGTTTGGCGATGATTGGTTTCGTATCGCTGTTGGCATTAGAAGTGCTAACAGGTCATGGCTTGTTTGGGGCACTGGCGAGCCTGTAGGAGTAATATCCAGGGGGCGAGAAAGAACTGCGCTCGCTCTCGAGCAGCAATTTTCCCTCGCCCTGCCTGCTTTCTATTGCCGAGAGCTTTTTGTTAATTTGGGAATTTTTTATAAAAAAATCTGATTTTTTGCATATTTAATACAAATTTAATTTTTAATTTTTAAAAATACAATAGCTTTTCAAATCAGTGTTTTTTATTATAAAAACATCAGAAGCCGTCCTGATGTAGGCTAGATTATTGTAAGCCAAGCAAAAATTAAGAAACTAATATGAATACAGAGCTATTACCATTAAGTGCTATTTTGTTAACGTATCGTAACAATAGGATTATATAATTGACATAAAACCAGAAAACCCTATGAGTCAACCCCCAGCAACAACAAACCAAACAGACGAACAAATGTCAGCCGCCGCTTCAGAAGCACAACCAAGCTATGTGAAACTGGCAATGCGCAACATGGTAAGAAAGCGAGGCACTTCCCTAAAACATTTTGCACTGACGACAGCAGGGTTATTGGCCATACTGGTGGGACTGTCTTATTTGACCCGGTAGCATAGGAGCGATCGCCTATGGGAAGCCCTAACCTGCAAGTCGAAGTCAGCGTCGAAAGTTTGAACGCCAACAGCGAAGCAGCAATCAATAGCCCGATTTCAAAAGAAACATGGCAGCAATGGTTCAAAAGCTGGCTGGAGGCACTGTACCCCAATATTCCAGAAGCTCCAGCCTATGAACTAAGCCTGCGGCTGAGCAAAGATGCAGAAATACAAGCCCTTAACGCCCAATACCGCCAAGAAAATAAACCAACTGACGTATTAGCCTTTGCAGCGCTAGAAACAGACATACCCCTACCTGTCGAAGAAAGAGAACAGATACCGCTGTATCTGGGAGATATCGTATTATCAGTCGATACTGCTCAGCGACAAGCTCTAGAACAAGGGCACGACTTGCAAACTGAACTTGCATGGCTGGCAGCTCACGGGTTGCTCCACCTCCTAGGCTGGGATCACCCAGATGAAAAAACTCTGACTGAAATGCTCAATCAGCAAACAACTTTACTGAAAAGAATCGGTCTTTTCACGCAAGAGGGTAAAGAAAGTCAGTCCTAGCTTGGAATCATGGTTGTAGGATTGGTGCCCTATATCTCCGTAAGCGAGTATATTCAAAAAATTTGTTATGAAAAAACGGCAAATCCCACCTGCAACAGCTTCTAAGGGCGAGCGCCCCTTACCCTCCAATCCCACCCCCACACCGCAAGAAATCCCAACAACTCCCCTCAACAGTTCGTTACAGCTGGGCAACGGCAAACGCTCCCTGGCTTGGCACGTTGCCCCCAACTTGATAGTCAGTTTCAAATATGCCTGGGCTGGATTAAGCTACGCCTTCAAAACTCAACGCAACTTTCGCATACACGTCTTTATTGGCATAGTGGCTGTAGGAATGGGGATTTTTTTGCGAGTGACGAGAGTGGAAATGGCAGCGCTCGCCCTGACAAGTGGAGCCGTACTGTCAATGGAATTACTGAATACTGCCATCGAATCCGTAGTAGACTTACTGGTTCAGCAAAATTACCACGAACTCGCTAAAATTGCAAAAGACTGTGCAGCAGGAGCAGTCTTAGTCTCAGCCTTCGTCGCCTTGATGGTGGCTGTTTTCATTCTCCTGCCCCCGCTGCTGGCTTTGATTCAGCAAATGGCGATCGCTCCATAACAGCGATCGGCAAAAAAATTTTACGGAGCAGTATCAGCCTTGATTATTGTTATCGATAATTACGACAGCTTCACTTATAACCTTGTCCAGTATTTAGGCGAACTCGGCACAGAACTGCCAGTTGCCTCCGAAATTCAAGTCTACCGCAACGACCAAATCACTCTCGACCAAATCCGAACCCTCAAACCCTCTGCCATCGTCATCTCTCCTGGACCTGGACGTCCCGAAGACGCAGGTATCTCCCCCGATTTAATTCGAGAACTCGGCAAGGAATTGCCCATTCTCGGCGTTTGTTTGGGACATCAAGCGCTCGGCCTCGTATTTGGAGGGAAAATAGTCTCTGCTCCAGAACTCATGCACGGCAAAACCTCTAAAATCTTTCACACTAATACAGGAGTTTTTCAAGGATTAGAAAATCCTTTTACCGCAACCCGATATCATAGTCTGGTAATTGATCGGCAAACTTGCCCACAAGTGCTAGAAATTACCGCCTGGGTTGAAGACGGCACTATCATGGGTGTGCGGCATCGCCACTACCCACACCTCCAAGGTGTCCAATTTCACCCAGAAAGCATTCTCACCACTTCCGGCAAACAACTGTTACGGAACTTCCTCAACCATTTATAACTTCTAGCCAATTTGAAAATTTAGATTTGATATTTAAAAACTATGAAGCGGCGACAGTTGATGCGCTACGCAGGGGCGAGTTTTTTAGCTACTCTGGGAATGAGTCTTACCTCTGGATGGCAGCACTATCAAGCTCAACCCAGTAACTCCTTATCTGTTCAATGGTTAGGTCACACTTGCTTTTTGTTTGTCGCATCCGGCAAACGTTTATTGGTAAATCCTTTCCGAACTCTCGGCTGCACGGCAGGATATCGCGCCCCAAATATTCCAGCAGATTTGGTGATGATCAGTTCTCAGCTACTCGATGAAGGAGCAGTCGAGGCTTTACCAGGAGACCCTCGCCTCCTTTATGAGGAGGGCATCTATCAAGTAGACGGGATGCAAATACAGGGCTTTCAGATACCAAAAGATCGTGAAGGAGGACGACGATTCGGTTTTAATATTGCCTGGAAGTGGATGCAAGCAGGTATTAATATCGTCCACTTGGGAGCATTAGCCGCACCACTTGATATTGAGCAAAGAATCCTCATGGGGCGTCCTGATTTGCTGCTGTTGCCAGTAGGCGGTGGGCCAAAAGCTTATACTCCTCAAGAAGCTAAACAGGCAATGCAAACTCTCAATCCTAAAATGGTTATTCCTACCCATTACCGCACTCAAGCTGCTGATGCTAATCAGTGCGATATTGTATCTGTGGAGGAATTTCTTAGTTTGCTGCCCGAATCTTCTATCCGCCGCCTTAACAGTGATACAATCACTCTCAGCCCAGCCGATTTACCAGAAAAGGGTCCGATTATTTCAGTTTTGAGTTATAATTTTTCGTCTGAAAAGTAAAGGAACTTTATTGCCCATTTTTAATTTTTTAAAATTTTCTGAGGCGAAAAATATTTGATTGAGGCTATGGTGAGAGAAAGAAATTATTTTAAAATATGCTTATAATGCAGAGAGTTTATAAAAGAAAGTTTGAGCGGCTCTGATGGGAAAGGAAATATATAAATAATATTTCGATTCCACCAGAAAAAGACAGGAAAATAAAAGTAGATGTGAAAGATAAGATTATAAAATTATTACAAAATATGCAACAAACTGAGTATATGCAAGCAGAGTATCGCCAACGTCGCGAAAAGTTAATGGCCAAGATAGGCGGCGGCACCGCTATTTTTCGCAGCTCTCCTGTAGCAGTGATGCACAATGATGTCGAGTATGCTTTCCGACAAGATAGCGATTTTTTCTATTTAACGGGTTTTAATGAACCGGAGGCAGTAGCGGTTCTGGCTCCGCACCATGAAGAACATAAATTCGTGCTGTTTGTTCAGCCTAAAGATCCAGAAAAAGAAATTTGGAATGGTTACCGAGCGGGAGTAGAAGGCGCTAAAGAATACTACGGAGCGGATGAGGCGTATTCAATTACTGAACTGGATGAACACTTGCCTAAATATCTGGAAAAGGCGGATCGGATTTATTATCATTTTGGCCGTGATCGCGCTTTCAACGACACAATCATCAAGCATTGGCAGCATTTTATGCGCATTTATCCTAAACGAGGCATAGGGCCGATCGCCATTGAAGATCCGGGACCAATTTTACACGCCATGCGCATGATTAAAAGTCCAGCCGAATTGGAATTGATCCGCAAAGCAATCGCTATTTCTGTTGAAGCTCACAACCACGCGCGGGAATTCGCTAAACCAGGTCGCTACGAATACGAAATCCAAGCCGAAATTGAACATATTTTTCGTCTAAGGGGAGGCGACGGACCAGCTTATCCGTCTATTGTGGCTTCGGGGCCAAATGCCTGCATCCTCCACTATATTCAAAATAATCGCCAGTTGCAAGAAGGGGATTTACTACTGATCGATGCGGGATGTTCTTATGGCTATTACAACGGAGATATTACCCGAACGTTTGCAGTCAGCGGTAAAATGAGCGGAGAACAAAAAGCGATTTACGAGATCGTGCTGGAGGCACAAAAACAGGCGCTCGCTTGCATACAACCAGGCAATCCCTGGAATCAAATTCACGAAACTGCCGTAAGCGTCATCGTCGAAGGATTAATGGAATTAGGGTTGCTGGCAGGCAATAAAGAAGAAATAATCAAAGAAGAAAAATATAAACCTTTCTACATGCACCGCACCGGACATTGGTTGGGATTAGATGTGCATGATGCCGGAGTTTACCAACACGGCGAACAGGCGCAGCTTTTGCAACCCGGACAAGTCACGACTGTGGAACCGGGGATTTATATTGGCCCTTATACTAAACCAGTCGAGGGGCAGCCAGAAATAAGCGATCGCTGGCGCGGCATAGGAGTAAGGATTGAAGATGATGTACTGGTAACACCAGAAGGGCATGAAGTGTTAACGGCAGGAGTACCAAAATAAAATAAAAATAAAAAAATAAATAAATAAAATAGAAAAAAATAGCCCTATCAAAGCTCGCCAAAGCCGCTCAAGAATAAAAGTTTTTCTATTTTCAAGTAAATCGCCGATTTGTTACTAGATTTCATGAAATCATGAAACTCAGAACCATTTTTTTACCGGCAATTATCCTGCTGCTTACCGCTTGCCGAGAACCCCCTTACAGCACCCGCATTCAATCTCAATCTGCCTCGCTGCCTGTCAAGCAGTTACCCGACTATCAGTGTCAAGGAGAAATCCCACAACCTTTACAAGAAAAACTCAAAGACTATCGGCTGGCGCAAGAAGAAGACTTCGTAAATTCAATTCGCCAATATGCCAGGGAAACCTCTGTTAAACTTACCTGTAGTATATTCACCGCTGACTTCAATGGCGATGGTGCGAAAGATTATGCTATGTTGCTCGTTAATAAAAATCTCTCAGAAGATTCAAAAGGCAGAAACGCCTTTCGATTTCAACTATTAATAAATCGTGATAATGGCAATTTTGGTACGGCGGCAGTGAGAAACTATACAAAAGCAAATCAGGCAACTGATGGCATCGTTTACACCAGTATGCGGCTAAAACCAGCGAAAGAAAAAGGGGCGGCTTCTCGCGAACGATTTCCCTTTAAACCTGGTACAGTTGAGTGGGAAAGTTTTATAAATAATCCTGTCATTGAATTGTGGCGAGCTCTGCCCATGACTCCCAACCGACAACCGCAAGATTTAAATATCAGTACTCTAGCTTTTTGTTCAGAATTTTTTTACTTTGTCGAAGAGAATCGGGAAACAACTTCAGAGCAGATTTCTAAAAAAATTACGGAAGAAAAATCTACTACTTCTGAAAGCAAGGGCAAAGATAGCTCTGTCAATCGTCGCTTAAAAACTTTTAGTGTTTGCAACTAAATCTCTCTAGGGTAGAGTATAATAAAACCATTTTAAGGATAAATATAATGCAGGCTTATAAAAAATAGTAGTTTCAATTAGATTTAAATGTACCTGTAAGCTTGCCGTTTCTGCCACCGGATATAAACTTTGTAGAAGATGTGCAGCCGTGGGTGGGGGAGTGGACAGAATTAGCTTTACTGCCTGTAAAAAGTAATACTCAAACCGAAGCAAAACAGAAGATCCTAGCTGCTGGCATTCTGATGATTGCACTAGCAACTGATGCTGCTGCCTTTTATGGCAAAATTTAGAGAAATATTACAAAATCAGCGGCAAAAAGCACCTCTTGAAAAAGAATATCAGGGAATTAAAATTATAGAATGGTCCGCAGAAGTACCACCTATGTTAGAAAAACCGTTACCACCCACAGAGACAGAGCCATCGCCACAGGAAAAGCGCTCGCCGGATGATATACCAGAGTTACCACCAGTGGAAAAGCCGCAGTCACTGCGGGTAATACAAATAGAGGAAGAAACAAAAACTTTGCCGCTAAAAGAGTTAGAGCCAGTGGTAGAAAGCGAGTCGGGAATAGCGCTCGCTCTGTTGCCTGGATTCCTGGTAATATCTACTAACAGCGCTGCGAGCGAGGAATTTATCGACAATCAAAAAAATAGTCAAGCCGAGAAAAATTCTCTTGCTGACACCCCCGAATTTCAGCGCACTCTCAAGCACCCGCAATTTTCACGCTCGCTAATAGCGGCATATCTCAATTTCAACGCTGCAATTCAACTGGATTTAACTAGTCGCCACAGTTTTTGTTGGGAATTGGCATTATGATAGAAACTAGCGATCGCCGCTGAAAACACTCTCGCCAAACTGCAAAAATTTGTTACAAATTCTTCACCTGATATTACCGTTGCCAACTACCAGCAAGGCGCTCGCTCTATTATCAGTTGGGAAACTAAACTGCCACAGAAAAACTTGCCGCAGAGCATTTTTGCTTACCGCTGGACATCATTTTTCTGGAGTTTTGTGCCTATTGATAATTCGGAAAATTCTCGTTTAGTCAGACAAATTTTGGGAATTCCCCGCAGTTTCAGCTATGCCCTCTCTACAACTTCTGAAAAAGTGCATACGGATTTTTTCCTGGTTTTAGGGGCAGTACGCTAGCAACTGAAATAAACTTGCCAAAATATTATTTTCCAAATTCACAATTAGCAATCATGCGATCAAGAACATTGCGAGTAATTCTTTGGGCAGCTGGATTAACAAGAGATGGACGCAATTGCGGCGCGTTAAAATCATCTAATCCCCAATTCCACTGCATTGAACCAGTGGCAAAAACCAGTGCACCACTATCGGCAGTATAAATCGTCATATCAGAATATCTTGTCTCCCCTTTATAATTATATGGTGAATGACAAACGCGAATAGTATTTTTTGGTGCATTACCAAACATGCGGTCTACCTCATAGCCCAAAAGTCCGGGTAATTTGTCACCTTTTTTCAGCCCCGTACCTGTCAGCAACCAATCAGGGGCATTATCTATAATAATATCGCTATTAACTTGAAAAGTTTCGTACATGACGCCGATAAGAGCATCTTCTGGGCGATTCACCCGTTTATCCCGCCAGAGAGTTGTGATGCGAGGGTAATAGGGATCGAAAGCGATCGCAAACGGATCTTTTGCTGCCATTTCCTTATAAGCAACAATAGTACGGTTGACATCACCAGTAATACGACTTGTATCAAAGCGAATTTGCCAATAACAAGTATTCGCCGAAAAAAAACCGAGACTGACACCCTTATCCCGTGCCGCCTCCACATTTTGCCTCATATCCCAAGACCAATATTCATCATGCCCAACGGATAAAAACACCTTGTGAGACAACAGCAGCCGTTTATTAAAATGAGTATCTACATTAGTAGCATAAGTTACATCATAACCTTCTCGTTCCAACCAACGCACCATATTGTATTCCCAGGCAGCACTAGAAGTTCGCCGCTGCGGTTGAAAATTAGTTAAAAACTCACCCGCCCCTACACCATAAGCAGCAGCCGGATTCGGACTAGCGGCATAAGGACGATTAAAAGAAACTTTATAAGCTTGTTTTCCCTTACTATTCCACCGATAAAGAGATTTTCCGCCCCAATTATTATAAGCCTGAAATGTCGTCACACTAGATTGAAAAAGAATATCGGAAGCTCTCTTATCATCTCTTACGACAAAGATAATATAACTCTGCTTGCCACTATTTCCCGCTGTGAGTTTGGCTAAATAAATCCCACTTGCCCAATCGGTAGGATCAGTTGAGTTGCTAGGAATTTTTAAAATAAAAGGGTTTTTCCAATCACATTCAATCAATCCTGAGGCGACATCCTCAATTGGTGGTGGCTGCTTCACCCCTGCACAGGTAATAGGCTCAGTCATGCGACGACTACCCATACCTTTATACCATCCCATGCGAAAAATTTCAATAGTGTAACTAGGCTCAGAAGTATTGACAAAAAATTTAATTTCCGAGCCGCGATCAACACTTGTAAGAGAGGCATAGCCTTCAATTTCCCGTTTAGTAGCAGGATTAGTCAATTGCCAGTCAGTGCTACCGGGTTTTTGATTTTCGAGAATGGTGGGATTGACAGGTGAGGGCTGCGAAAGTGTTGGCACCCGACTTAGAAAAGGAGATGCTAAACCTAGTAAAAAAGCTTTTAAAAACACCCTGCGGTTATAAATCATGTGAAAGCGATCACTTTTCACATATTAAAATAACACCCCTAAATTCCCTAATCTCCAAAACCCGGTATTAGAATAATTAATTCTAGGGTTTCTGAAAAACTTGGTTTTGACCAATTTTCATGCTCGCCCCTTGCAAATTTTCTAATTCCGAAACCAGAGGTAAGTGTGCCAATTCCTCAGTCAGTTTCAGAATCTGCGCCGGTTGCAATTCATTATCCAACTGCGCGCTCAAATTATCAATTTTTCTACTTATATTTGGCAGTTCCTGCAGCCGATCAACATTTCTCACCAATTCAGCTACTATCCCCTGCAACCCTTGCATTTGTTTCAACTCCGGACGATTGTTAAAATTCTCTACCAATAACTGCAGCCTTCTTGACAGGAGAGCATTTTTCTGATCTAACTGCTTGACGTGCTGCGCCAGGCGCTGTAGGTATGGCTTGAAAATTTTTTGATTTTTTTGCTCCAGCTCAGCGACTTTCCGGTATAGCTCTCTTGGAGCGAAAGGTGGCGGCAGGGTATCTAGTCGGCGGTTAATTTTTTTTATTTCATCCTGAAGAGGTAGGATATCAGCGGATCTTTTAGCTAAGACTTGCAGTTCCCCCTGGAGCTCGTAAATTGTAGAGCGCAGTAGCTCTACTTCGGCGCTTACTGCCTGCAAATCTTCTGAGGAAAATGCGGCGCTGCTTTCCAAGCGTTGTGTTGCTGCTCCTAATTGAAATAGTGCTTGGTGCATCGGTTCGATTTCAATGGGTTCTGCTGCTAGCTTTTGTAGTTGGTAATACAGGGTTTCTAAAACGTGGTGTACTTCAGCTATGGCTGCTTCTGTTTCTTGTCGCTGCTGCTGGTTGAGTTTATGCCGATTTACCAGACTCAGGGATATTGTTAGTGCTAAACCTGCTCCCACGGTTGCATTTAAAATTTGACCAGATAACCCCACTACTATTGTGCCAATAACTGAGCCCGCCAGGGAAGTCCACTCTACAATTTCTAACCAGCGCTCCTGTTTATCGGTGTTTTTCTGCTCTGCAGATAACTGCGATCGCTTTTTTGTTGCTTTTGCTTTCATTTCTTTCGGGATAACTGATGCCATTTCCCTCTCACTTTTTTGTTTCTTAAATAATCAAAAACTAGTGAAAACTTTAGTTTTATAACTTAAGTTATAACTTTTAAGTTCTCACTGCTTAACGGTAGCAAGGGCAAGAATTTTATTTAGAATATTGAGCGCAGATACCCTGATATATTTAAGTTAAATTTTTAATTACTTTTTTTATAGTCAAACAATTTCACAGGAGGCAAGAGAAGGATGCTAAATTTAACATTGGCGCCAAATCTTAATTGTCTCATCCTGTGAGCCACTGACGAGAACGTTTTCTTGAGGGCTGAAAGCCACAACAGCCACTTTTTCCGAATGTTCGCCGAGGGTTTGGATCAATTCCCCAGCATTTAAATTCCACACCCTGATTGTTTTATCTGCACTACCGCTTGCTAGGAATTTTCCGTCAGGGCTGATGGCAACTGAATGAACCGTCAGCGAGTGCCCTGTAAGGGTTCGCAGCAGTTTTCCTGTCTTCAGATTCCACAATTTAACTGTTCGCTCTTGGCTGCCACTGGCTAAGATTTGCCCATCGGGGCTGATGGCTACTGAATAAACTTTACCAGAATGTTCGGTTAATGAGTACAGGATTTCCCCTGTATCCAGATGTCGCACCTGAATTAACCCTGTTTCTTCAAAATCCTCGATTTCGTCTACTTGTTTGCCGCCACTTGCCAAGATTTGCCCGTCGGGGCTGATAGCAACACAGTTGCTTGCTTCTTCAAACTCCCACAGCAATTCTCCTGTTACTAGATTCCATATCTGCAGCGAACCTGTCTCGTCTACTGGATCTTCTCCTGTGCTGACGAGAATTCTACCATCTAGACTGATAGCAATTGAAGAAGCCCAGGAGGAAGTTTCAATCGTGCGAATCAATTCTCCGCTTTCTAGATGCCATATTTCAACGTTGCCGTTGGCACAAGCGAGGATATCCCCACTAGGAGCAATCGCTAGGGAAGAAACTGCCATTGCTTCTGATTTTACTTCCAAGGTTTTAATTGCTTCTGCTGTCTCTAAATTCCACAGTTTGATTTCTTGATAACTTCCGCTTGCCAGCTTTTTGCCGTCAGGGCTGATGCATAAGCACGTCACAGCGCTCGAATGTCCTCTTAGTGTATGAATGCATCTCCACAACGGTGACACTGAGGATGGCTCTTTGGTTTGTATTTTGCTCTCGGTAGGTTGTGAGGGGGGTATAGGCTCACGAGTCTGATTTAAAAAGCGATCGCTTAACCGCTGGAAAGATGCCTGCAAACTTGCTAACTGCGTTTGCAATTGGGCGATTTCCCCTCGCATGGGATAAAGTTCGTTAGTTTTTATCTCGTCGAGGCGAGTTTCCACCTCAGCCCGCAGAGCTGCTATTTCTTCGGCTAGTTTTTTCAAACCTGCTTCTACACCCCCCAAATCTTTTTGTTGCGATGGATTAGGGAGTTCTTCGAATTGCTGCTGTATTTTCGCCAAAGCATCCCTCAATTCTGCCATCTGCTCTACAGAGTTTGGGGGTTGCTTGTTTAATTCTTCCCTGAGGGCGTTAAGATGAATTCTTACGTCGGCAATGCGCTCAGACAATCTGCCCAACTCCCCGGCTATTGGCGTGACGGATTGCTCTATAATTTTTTGTTGCCGCTGGATTTTCTCTATTTCTGAAGTTAGGAAGCCTAATTCTTTTCTAGAAACTAGATTTTGCGCCTCTCGCTCTAGATTGGCGATTCCTTTGGATAGACTGCCTAGTGCCTGTCTTAATTCGTCGATTTGTCGCTGTACAGATTTTAAGTCTGCGGGCTCTTGAAGGGCTAGAGTAGGCGCTCGCTCTTCAATTCTCTGAGAAAGTTGCTCGATTTGCGCTTGTATTTCTGACAAATCCTTGAGGCTACTAGCTAAATTTTGAAAGTTAGCTTGTACGCTCCCCAACTCTCTGGTTTGTATGGCTATTTCACTTTCGACTTGGGCAAGCCCTCTCCCCATCCGTTCCAATGCAGCTTGCATTCCTCCCAAATCTCTCTGATTTGGCAGGGCTAAAATTTGTTCGCGCAGTGCTTCTACATTCCTTGAGATCTGCTTTTCTATCTCAATGATTTCATCTGCTCCCCCTTGTTGCCAACCATTCTCCCATCGTTTTCTATTGAGTAAATTTAACACTAACGATAGAGATATCGGTGTCGCAGCATAAATCATTTGCTGTGATATTACTGCTACAATTGACCCGACTATTGAGCCAGCGATCGAGATGTATTCGACAATTTCTAACCAGTTGCGTTTATTGTTCATAACTTGCTATCCTCGATCGCTATTTATATATTCATTCTCTTTTTTTTCTCTTCTATTTAATGTTATTTTCACTTTGACAAAATAAAATTTAATGTTGTTAATTTTTTGCCGACTGTAGACAAAGTGCCTGCAGCCGGCGCTTGAAATAGTTCAGTTTGGGCGTTGCTGGGATGCTATTTGTTGACGAAGCTGCTTGACATCAGCAACCAAGCGCTGCAAATAGGGTTTAATAATGGCGCGATTTTTTTGCTCAAGTTGAGCAAGGCGGTGTTGCAACTTGGCGTGCTGGGCTTGCTGCTCGGCACGTAGAAGAGCGAGAGCCTCTGTGAAAGACGGCTGAGGCTTAGAGGCGGTGGTAGGCGAAGCCATGTTAGGGGTGAGTGCCTGTAGCTTAGCGAGCGCTTCCTCAAGCAGTAAAAATCGAACATTGAGCGTTTCCCAGTCTTGTTGATTGAGAGCAGTTTTCTGTAAGCGTTCGGCACTGGTGCGTAGTTCCCGTAATGCGCAGTGTACCGCATTCAGATTCATTCCCCCTAGAACATTATCCACATAATGATAGACTTCTTCTACCTGGGCTGTAGTGCTTTCCTGTAAGCTATTCAGAGATGCGTGCAAATGAGCTATTTCCTGTTCAATTGCTGCGGGTATTGGCGCTTTATATAAGTCATTGTCGAAGTCGAGGGAGGCTATATCGGATGGCTCAGTTTTTTTAGGGATGCGAGGGCGATTGAGGAAATTTAAGAATACTGCCAGAGTTAAAGGAGCTGCTGCAAAAACAAATTGTTGAGATGCTGCTGCCAGAATTGTTCCTACAGCCGAGCTTACTAGAGAGACGTATTCTGCCACTTCTAACCAGTGCCGCTGATGCCTTCTGTCAGTCAAAGCTGAGAATGATGGTTGTATTTTTTGCATAGTGTCAGATTTGCCTGAGATGCCTTCCCTTGATTTTCCGAGATTGCCGCACCATCTCCTCGATTTTTGAGAAGGTGTTTTTTGCGGAGTTAAGTGCCTGCTATGGCTGTAGTCTATTAGATAATTTGGAGGATGTCGCTCTTGTGGGCAAATTTTCGGATAGTTTTTGAATCGATAGGGAGTAGAGTTGAGGAGTGGATGGTTTGCCCAGGCTGTCAATCTGTGACATCAAATCGACGATGCTGTTTGTGAGTTTTTCTAATGATTCCTCAATGCGTGCAGTATCGGATTGCTGCTGTTTTACATCCTGGGCTAGGCGTTGGAGGTAGGGTTTGACAATTTGTTGATTTTTCAGCTCCAGTTTAGCAACTCGTTTTTGCATCTGAGCTATTTGCGATCGCTTGTAGGCAATTTCCGCTGTTGAGCCATCTGCTAAGGCTCGCTGCGCTGCTCGCTCAGCCACTTCACTCGTCTGTGCTAGTTTCTCTTGCAGTAGAGAAATTTCTCGCTCCAGATTCTGGCAAACTGTAGCGATATTGGCTTCACTACTGTCGCGCAACCTAATTATTGCTCTGCGGAGAATAGCAAATTCCTGGCGAATCTTTGCATCAAAAGCAGGGGAGGGTTGCTGTTCGAGTCGCTGTTGTATTTGCCCCCAGAAAGTGCTAAGTCTAAGCATTGATGCTTCTACGTCTGTGATGCGCTCGCTTGTAGGCAGCATTTGCACCTGGGCTTGCAGCCTTTCTATCTGGTTTTGCAATTGCCGCTCTATTTGAGCAAGCGCCTCCTTATTACTTTGAATATTAGCCCTTGTCTTTTGCTCCCATCGGTAGCGGTTTAGCAAATTCAGCCCCAAACTCAGCGTCAGAGGAATTGCCGCGTAAGCCACCTGTGCAGACGCCACTGCTGCAATACAGCCCAGAGCAGAAACTGTCAAAGCCGCGTATTCTGTCAACACGAGTTTTGATATTTTGCCCTCTCTTTGCTGTTTTCGGGCTTTTGGAAGCTCTGGAAATAAGAGTTCTGCTTTCTGCATAGACGCTCACCGGTACAGACAACTGAGAGGGCAAAGCTCTTTCCCTCTTTTCCTTTTATTTTATAGACCTATTTTCAAACGTTCTTTATTATTCTGCCGGAGAATTTAAAACTCTTTGCAGAGTAGGGCGAAGCATTCAGGTGAATCTAGACATCCCAAATGCTTCGACATTTTTTTATATCCAGAAAAATAAAAGCGAGTTAAATGCTGCCTTCGGAATCTACCTGGGGCAATCCCAGACTGTAGTTACGAACGCGACTGTTGAGATTATAGCTGATTTTGCCACTTTGTAAGAGCGAGCGCACGAAATGCTCCAAATCCGAACCAATGCGACGAATATTATATTCTGTCAACTCTTCCCCCGTATAAGAATCAACTAGCTCATCAAATTTCCGATAAACTTGCTGCAAGGCTTCCTCATTCCAGTTAAATTCATTATCTGGATCAACATCCAGAGTTAACACCTCTTCGCTGGGAACAAATTCATCGTCTTTAATTTCGGCGGCAAAAATGTGAATGTGGCGGGTTGTGGACTTCAGCAGCATGGGATAAGTTTCTCTACATATCTTTACAAATACGCATTAAAGCATAAAAAAACCATAAAAACAGGACAAGTTGGCAATCTCGCCTGCTATGCCTCCCTTCCTGTTTGACAGCAATATAAAAAAATTTATTAAAAGCTATTAACCGGATATAATATCATACTTTCAGCACGAGAAGCTCCGCGCCCGCTTTTCACCCTTCTCTAGAATCGGGATATAAGACTATATTTCCTGAGCGCGGAGCTAAAATTGTATATAAAGAAGAACTCAAGACTGATTGCTGGTAGCAATCATCCCAGTCTTGCGAGCATAAGCAAAAAGACCACCCGCCTCAATTACGGGGCCAACTTCTCCAAGAGGCTTAAGTTCGTAAGTTTTACCTAGGTTATGATTGATCAACTGATTGCGGTCAAAATCTATCGTCACTTCTTGCCCAGTTGAAAACAAGTCGCACAGCCGCTCGACAGATTCCCAAGGGTATAGTTCTCCAGTTGCTGAACAGTTGCGGAAAAAGATGCGAGCGTAGGATTGAGCGACAACGGCTTTAACTCCAGAAGCTCCCAGGGCAATGGGTGCGTGTTCCCGCGACGAACCACAGCCGAAGTTTTCCCCGGCGATAATAATTGGGTAGCGGGTTTTCATTTCGCCGGGAGCGATAAACTTACCGTAGCGCTCTGGCAGCCCCGCTAAAGCGTAGCTTCCTAGTTTTTCGTACTCGTCTGGCTTCGAAGGAACTAAAGTGAGGTATTCTGCTGGGATAATTTGATCGGTATCGATGTTGTCATCTAACACAAAAATTGAACCGCGAATTATTTTACCCACGATGAAGAACTCTACTTTACATCAGGTATTTAAGGTTTCCTCTATTTATTCTACCCTCAGAGATAGCAATAACTCCAGAGAAATCAATCCCTGTTTCAATTCCTGAAAGGGATTTATTCTCTTTGCTTCCGCTTACTTTTAAATATAAGGCGTTTAAGGACCTTTAGTACCAGAAAAATTGCTATAACCATTAGTCAGCGGCTGAATCTAACATGACACATCCGATGAATGACATTGCCAGACAAGCGCGGCAGGGTAGCGTTGCAGCTATTATTCAAATCTTAAATGAAAAACTAGCAAAAACGGGTGTTAGAACCCGAGCCGTTTTAGAAAACGGAGTCTTGCAATTGCTGTGCGAGGCTGCCAAGCCTGAACAACTGGAACAATCTACTGTCGTCGAGGGTGTTCGGCAGATTTTGGAGTCATTGGCTCCGCGTAATATCAGGCGAGTTAGGATTAATAGCCGGATTGTTCGAGAACAACAATTACTTTGGCTGGAGGAAATCAGTCGAGAGCCGGAGAAACAACTGCTGTGGTATCAGGATATAACCCTAGCCAGACCGAATTTTTTCAAGCGGCTACTGGAAGATATAAGAAACCGCAACAGTGAAAGCGCCCCTTTTCCCCTAGTGGCCAATTCTCAATTTTCTAGCCGTTACAAGCGTGAAACAAATCTATTTTGGCAGGGGACTCTTGTAGGCGGAATCAGTCTAATGTTCTTTCTGGTGTTAGGGGTGGCACTGGCTAATTCATTGGGCTGGCCTATTTTCAAAGTGGTTTTGCAAGCCCAGCCAAAGACGACGCCAGATCCTTTTGCATATGCGGTGCGACTGGCAGAAGGAGCGAGTAACGACGGGAAAAAAGCCCAATCAGCGGCTGATTGGTTGAAAATTGCTGCTAAATGGCAGCAGGCGTCGGATTTGATGGCTACTGTACCGCCTAATGATCCCCGCTATAAAACGGCTCAGCATCGAGCGGCGTTATATCGTCAAAATAGCAAAGCAACTCAATTGAAAGCTGAAAAAATGCGATCGCCTCTTAATTGACAGAACTTTTGTTAAGTGAAGTGAGAAGAGGAGGTGAGATATCTTTTATTTTGAGTTTTAAAAAAAATTAATTAAAAAATAAGGAGCATTTGATACTGCTCCTCATAAGGCAGATTATAATTCTCCTAAACAACAAAGAAAGAAAAAGTTAAAAGCGGGAAGACTAATGTAAGTCGGCTTCCCAGACACCAATGTAGACGCGATCGCGAGCGTCACGTTCGATCGCCCCCTTAATAGATTCCAAAGTAAAATAGTAACTATTAGATTCACGCCGACGAACCTGCTGCAGCCCCTGCTTTATATCCTCATTAATACGACAGCCCAAGAGACTATTCAAAGTTAACAAAACAACTCTAGATTCTACCGAATCAGCAAAAGACACCTCAGTTTGGCGAAGCCTTCCAGAATCCCTGTCAAATAAAAAGCCTAAACTGATCTCCCCTGGAACTAAATCATATACTAAAGCTATTGTATTAGGCCAATATCCTGACAATATTTTGCTAGGCGCCCCAAACATATTTCGGACAATACTTTTAGGAGTACCAGGTTGAAAACCAGGAATACCGACTCCTATTGGTTCCTTGCGACACTGATTATCGAGAACATCCTGTATATGCAGGTGAGGATTGATTAAAATCGGTTTGTTATCAGGAATAACTCCTGGTTTTGCGCTCATTTTCGAGAAAAAAGAAAAACTTGGTTTTTGGATATTTTTTGCTGATTCCCTGGCAATAAAAAAACTATCTTCAGAGGAACCACCTGCGCAGACTATGTTGGTAGGATAAAAAGTCCGAGCCGAAGAAAATTGAATGTAGGCAAGCTTCTCGCTGTCAATAATAAGTTCTGAAAGAGGTTGAGAAAACAGCAATGCCTGCTGGGAAAATCCGCAGAGAAAGCAACTGAGAGTAAAAGAGGCAGAAATCACAATCATCTGTGAAAGGGTGAGGAAAAGATTTCGTCAGTTATGGAGCTAGCTATAATAATGCACCTTTCAAAATACTTTATGCCTTTTGCAGCGGCTGACAAATGTCAATCGCAGGCACAGGCTAATAACGTTTATCACAATCAAAATAAAATAACTAGCTCTACAGCATATATGACAATTGTAGTAGTTTGAGAAAGCACTATAGACTATTTCGATAAGTCGCGGCAAAGCACGTCTATGCATAGATGTCGGGATACATGCACTTTCCCAGTAAAACTTGTTATATTACTGGTTTCTTGTCTTGCTGATAATGCACCAAGCCTACAAATATCTTATCTACCCAACCTAAGAACAACTATGCACTAAGGCTGTGTATGGATACTTATCAGCAAACGAGAAAGGGACTACCCAGAAGGGCAATTCAGGGCTTGCTACCTGAACTCAAAAAAACTATACTTATTTAACACTCCCCTGACTAAAGTCGGGGAATTTTTGCCCCGTTGGTTAGCCAACCGACAAAAGCGATTGCCTTTAGCCCCTACTCTGAAAGCTAGTAACCAAAAGAGCATCCAGCCTACTTGAGGTTTTAACTTCACCGTGCGGGTTTTTCACCGCTGTAGGATAGGTAGTATCATGCCACTTTAGTGGTTTGAGGGCTTTTCCTCCCCGTACTTTATTACGATCCTAAGCTGCTCTGTAGTTTTGTAGATGACGGCAAAGATAGTCAGCCAGCAAGCAGTGGGGGCAAAACTATAGGGGTAGTGTCTGGCTCAGCATCCTCGGTAATTACCTATTTTTCTTTTGATTTGCTATGAAGCCTAAATCGATTCATCCTAAAGAAGCCAAGCCTTCCTTTTCAATAGAAGATTTTGCTAAAGCCCTCGAACAACACAACTACGAGTTTCGCAAGGGACAGGTGGTGCGCGGTCAAGTGATTGAATATGTTTCGGAAGGAGCTTATGTCGATATTGGTGGTAAGTCACCGGCTTTTCTCCCCTTAGCCGAGGCTTCTACAAAACCCGTCGCCAATGTGGCTGAGGTGCTGCCGCTTTCTGAGGAACGGGATTTTTTGATTGTCCGCGAACAGAATGCTGACGGGCAGGTAACGGTTTCTCTTAAGCAATTGCAAATCAAGCAAATTTGGGAGCGGCTGGCTGAAATGCAGGAAAGTGGCCAATCGCTACAGGTGCGGGTAACCGCTGTCAATAAAGGGGGCGTGACAGTAGATGTGGAGGGGTTGCGCGGCTTTATTCCTCGCTCGCACCTAATCGGATACGACAATTTAACCGATTTGATCGGTCAGCGTCTGACGGCTAATTTTCTAGAAATCGACAAAGAAAGTAATAAATTAATACTCTCCCAGCGTTTGGCTTCTCAAGCTAATCGTATGACTGAACTTGCCATCGGTCAGCTTGTAGAAGGAGAGATTATTAGTATTAAGCCTTTTGGTGTTTTTGTTGATCTTAACGGGATTACGGGTTTACTCCACGTTAAGCAAATAAGCCAAAATTACATCTCTTCTCTTTCAGATTTGTTTCAGGAAGGTCAGTCAATTAAGGCGGTGGTAATTGATATTGATGAATGGAAACGCCGCATTTCTCTGTCTACCCGTGTTTTGGAAAATTATCCTGGAGAAATACTCGAAAAAATGGCTGAGGTAATGGCTGATGCATCGGCTCGTGCTCAAAAAGTCAGAAAAAAAATTTTGAGTTCTCTTGGTTAGATTAAGTAAGTAAATAGTCAATTCCCAAAAGGCAAAAGAAAAAATATTTGACTTTTGCCTTTAAGAAAAATATTTATTTATAAAATAAAAACCTGTAGGAGAGGGTATGACTCGACTTCAAAGGTTGACAGGTTATAGTGCAGCGAGCGCTCCTCCAATTCCAAGAGCAATCTAGAACTGACCTAAAAATTTGGGGTACAAGCCACCTTCCAGAGGGGCTACTTTGAGTTAAAATTGCGAATGTAGCTAGAACCAAGCTACTGCCAAGATGAGGCAGCCTTCGCCTCCACGTGCTGGGAGTATGTCAAAAGAAATATAACAGAAAGCTTATGCAGACTCTGCCCAACCCGAAAACCACAACCGCTCTTCAACTTTCCACCGATACAACAATTCAGCGACGGAAAACGCGCCCAGTCAAGGTGGGCAACGTCACTATCGGCGGCGGTTATCCCGTCGTAGTGCAGTCGATGATTAACGAAGATACCCTCAACGTTGACGGTTCGGTAGCTGCAATTCGCCGCCTACACGAAATTGGCTGTGAAATTGTCCGCGTCACCGTGCCCAGTATGGCTCACGCCAAAGCCGTTGCAGAAATCAAGCAAAAACTAATTCAGACTTACCAGCCCGTGCCCCTGGTTGCCGACGTCCACCACAACGGCATGAAAATTGCCTTGGAAGTCGCTAAATATGTAGACAAAGTACGGATCAATCCCGGACTATACGTTTTTGAAAAGCCCAAACCCAACCGCACCGAATATACTCAAGCAGAATTTGACGAAATCGGGGAAAAAATCCGCGAAACCCTAAAACCGCTAGTAATCTCCCTGCGCGAACAAGGCAAAGCAATGCGCATCGGCGTCAATCACGGTTCCCTTGCTGAGCGCATGTTGTTTACTTACGGCGATACCCCCGAAGGCATGGTGCAATCAGCACTGGAATTTATCCGCATCTGCGAATCTCTCGATTTCCGAAACTTAGTCATTTCCCTAAAAGCCTCGCGAGTGCCAGTGATGTTGGCTGCGTATCGCCTAATGGTGCAGCGCATGGATGAATTGGGAATGGATTACCCCCTGCACTTGGGTGTTACCGAAGCCGGCGACGGCGAGTACGGACGGATCAAATCTACCGCTGGAATTGCTACCCTATTAGCAGAGGGAATCGGCGATACTATTCGGGTGTCCCTGACTGAGGCTCCGGAAAAAGAAATTCCCGTTTGTTACGGCATTCTGCAAGCCTTGGGGCTGCGAAAGACAATGGTGGAATACGTCGCTTGTCCCTCCTGCGGTCGCACTTTGTTTAACCTAGAAGAAGTGTTGCATAAAGTGCGAGAAGCAACTAAACACCTGACGGGTTTGGATATTGCCGTCATGGGGTGTATTGTTAATGGCCCAGGAGAAATGGCCGATGCTGACTACGGCTATGTGGGTAAGCAACCTGGTTTCATTTCTTTATATCGCGGGCGGGAAGAAATTAAAAAAGTCCCGGAAGAGCGAGGTGTGGAGGAATTGATTAATTTAATTAAGGCGGATGGCCGCTGGGTCGATCCTTAATCCTGCCAACGCTCAGGAAGAAAGAAGGATTTAGCAAATATTTCTTGCTTTTGCCTGTGTTAGATTGGGCTTAGTGCCTTTGTTTATAATGTTCCCTTTCCGGCTCAGAATACCTATGGAAATAACAAAACGTGGGATCGTGGTAGGCGCGACAGTGTTTATGGTTAGTGCGGTCGCTATAGCAGGAGCTAGTATTCACTTAAAAGGACAAGCTTTTTTTAAAGACAGTCCCAAGGAAATCGTAGATGAAGTATGGCAAATTATTGACCGCAATTATGTCGATGCCACTTTTAATCAAGTAGATTGGCAAGCTGTTCGCAATGAATATCTGAGCCGGTCTTATTCCAGCAAAGAGGAAGCCTACAACGCAATTCGCGAAATGCTTAAGAAGCTGGAAGATCCCTACACGCGATTTATGGACCCGCGAGAGTTCCAAAATATGCAAATTGATACGCAAGGAGAACTCACGGGTGTGGGAATCCAGCTCACTCAAGATAAGGAAACTAAGAAACTGGTGGTGATTTCTCCGATTGAGAATACGCCAGCTTTTAGGGCAGGGATTCAGGCAAAAGATATTATTATCAAAATCGATGGTAAAAGTACTGAGGGCATGGATAGCAATGAGGCGGTGAGCTTGATCCGTGGCCCAGTAGGAACGCAGGTGACTTTGACGATTCTGCGAGGCAATCAGGAATTGGTGTTTACCCTCAAACGCGAGCGGATTGAAATCCATCCTGTGCGCTTTTCTTATCGTCAAACGCCGGCAGGAAAAATTGGTTATATCCGCCTGATTCAGTTTAGCTCAAATGCTGCTAAGGAAATGCGTCAGGCTCTCGAAGAGCTGGAAAAGCAAAAAGTAGATGGCTATGTCCTAGATTTGCGCTCTAATCCTGGTGGGTTGCTCTACGCTAGTATCGAAATTGCTCGCATGTGGCTGCAAGAGGGAACGATTGTCTCGACGGTTAACCGTAAGGGCGAGATGGAGCGGCAAATTGCTAACCGCCAAGCTTTGACGGATAAGCCTCTAGTGGTGCTAGTTGATGGGGGTTCTGCCAGCGCTAGCGAAATTCTCTCTGGGGCGCTTCAGGATAACAAGCGGGCGATTTTGGTTGGCGCTAAGACTTTTGGTAAGGGTCTGGTGCAGTCGGTTCGGGGTTTGGGTGATGGTTCGGGGCTGGCAGTGACGATCGCTAAATATCTGACTCCTAGCGGTCGCGATATCAATAAGAATGGTATCCAACCGGATGTGGAACTTAAGCTCTCGGAGCAACAAATTGAGGCGCTCAGGAATGATACTACTAAGCTGGGTACGCTTGAGGACCCGCAATATGCTAAAGCTTTAGAAATCCTCAAGCAGGAAATCGCCGCCCGCCAAGGCACTCGCGCTGATTTGGTACCTAATAAAGAAAATAAAGAAAAATTAACTAAGCCTAAGTCTCCAAGGTGAGATAAATTCTACTGAGGCTGGCACTTGCCGGCACGAATCAGCCCGACTCGACGAGCGATCGCTTCTTCAGGAGTCTGAAATGGCCCCCATCTCTCAACGATGTTAGGGTCATCTTGATTTTCTACTTTTTGGCTGGGAAGAATTTCACAGGTTCCCTCTATATTCTTGACAATATACCACTTCTGTGCTGCTTCCATTTTTGATTTTTGTTTTTATCTTTGAATATTAGCTTTTTGCTGCTTGCGCTTGGCTGCAAATAAGCCGCTTAAACCAACCGCTATTCCCAGTATTGTCGTCGGCTCGGGCACTGCTTCTACTGCATCAACAGATATTTCGTAGTTTCCATTGTGGGAAATTCCGTCATCTTTTGCTGTTAGCCCCGATTTCGTGGCGGTTGTGCTGTAACGCAGCTCAGTCTTGCCACCATAGGTGATTTTGATAACCTCACTTATTTGAATCGCAGTGTTGCGTTTATCAGGCGATCGCAATAAATTTATGCTCGCTAATGCTTGCTTTCGAATAAGCTCATTTTTACTATTTCCAGTCAGCACATCAATTAACAAATTAGTGGCATCATAGTGCCCAGCTAACCCAATCAAAACCGGGCTGCTAGCATTGGCTTGCGTCACATAGGAAATATTTGCATCGCTGAATCTTTGGAACCCGCCATTAGTCAGAAATTTATTAAATAATTCCAAACGCCCTGCGCTTTGGAACCCATTTGCATCTAAAATACTGTTAAACCAGCTAGCCGCAAACGTAGAATTTGCAGAACCTGCTGTATAATAATTCGTATCCAGTGACTCTCCAAACCAGTCTTTCCCCGTCAGGCTGCTAAGAATTATGGGATTGCCTAAAATTGTTCCTGTTAACGTCGTAACGGGAGCGTTATAGAAAGTGCTAAGATTCTTATAAGTACTGGTTTCACTGTCAGCAAATAACTCAATATTACCCGTTGGAGAAGTTGCATTTCCTTGTAAAATAGTAGCTACTTGCTCCAAGCCAGTGTAGGAAGTTTGAATAGTTTGTGTGCCGTAAGAGTCGTATAATAAAAAGTTCCCAGTAAGACTGGTTGGGTTGATAGATGCAGCCGTCGCCGGAAATACTGCGAGCGCACTCACTCCTGCTACAACCGAAGCACCAATTGCTTGTTTGATATTTTCCAACATTTTTACTCTCTCCTAAGCTATTTATAATTTAGCTTTTACTACGGGCGAACGCACCCAAAAAATTATTTTATTATTCTTACCAAGAAGTTTATAACTAATTTCAATATTTCATATTAAAGTAGACGTTAATTTTTCAGAAATTTTTGTAAAGATTTAATCAAGCATCAGTAGCGATCGCCTTACATCTTTTATCACAAAACAAACATGAGCAAAATCTTAGCCTTTCAATTCACATCCCCTGGTCCAATTATCTTTCAACTAGGACCGCTCACAGTACGCTGGTACGGGTTGTTAATCGCTTCAGCGGTTGTGATTGGCGTCATTCTTTCTCAGTACCTAGCCAAACGCCGCCACCTCAACCCAGAAATAATCAGCGATCTTGCCATTTGGCTAATTTTAGCAGCAATTCCCGGCGCCCGTATTTACTACGTTTTGTTTCAATGGCCCCAATATGCCCAAAACCCAGCCGATATCATAGCAATTTGGAAAGGCGGCATCGCCATCCACGGGGCTATCTTAGGCGGCATTGCGGCAACATTAATTTTTGCCCGCCTGCAAAAAACTTCCTTCTGGCAATTAGCAGACTTAGTTGCTCCCTCACTTATTTTAGGGCAAGCCATTGGGCGTTGGGGAAATTTTTTCAATTCAGAAGCCTTTGGCGCACCGACGAATCTACCCTGGAAATTATTTATTCCCAAAAACATGCGTCCCCAAGGCTACGAAAACTTTGAATACTTTCACCCTACCTTTCTATACGAATCCCTGTGGAACCTAGCGGTATTTGGGTTGCTGATAACCTTATTTTTTCGTGACTTGAAAGGGAAACTGCGCCTAAAAGCAGGCACATTATTTTTAACCTACATGGTAGCTTACAGCTCTGGCAGATTGTGGATAGAAGGATTGAGAACTGACAGCCTAATGTTAGGCTCCCTACGCATTGCCCAGATAGTCAGTTTAGCTGGTATTATTTTAGGGTTAGCGGGTTTAGCGTGGCTTTATCTTTTTCATCGACGCTTGCCCGATGTCATCTCTTTTGAGCGTCAGCAGTGGCAGTCTGACTGCGAGGAATCCAAATCCCCTCCCGAAAATTTTCCCTAGTTGCTGTTTTTTGTTGGCTCAATTCAGACAACCTGTGGGCGTAAGAGGGATACTAATTGAGAAATGCCTTTTTGAATCCACCGAGTTACTGTCATTGGGCTGACGCCTATTTGTTTAGCGACTTCCTTGCGGGGGATGTCATTCAAAAACACGAATTCAATGACTTTGCGGGTTTTTTCTTCCAGTTGGCTAAGGGCTCCTTGTAATTGCTGGCGCTCTTCTTCGGCATTTTGGAGGGTTTGATAGTGAGTGTCGAGCAGGGTGTCGCCCAAAGTCATCGGTACGTCAACTTGTTGCCCTACTGTGGCATCTAGACTTAATGGCGTGCAATTTTGAGTTGCTAACTGGCTCTCCCGCCATTCATCAACAGAAATGCCGAGTTGGCGAGCAATTTCTGTATCGCTTGGTGAATAGCCGAGGTTGGCGGTTAATTCTTCTTTCACTTTTTGCCCTTCCCGCTGTAACTCTTGCCAGCGGCGTGGGATTCTTATTGTACTGCCTTTATCGCGCAAAAAGTGTAGCATCTCGCCGCGAATATAGGGAACGGCAAAGGAACTGAAGGCGCATCCTTGGGTGGGATCGAAGCGCTCGATCGCCCGAATCAAGCCCAGATAACCGATTTGCTCTAGATCTTCGTAGGGTTCAGAACAATGATGGCTGACGCGATGAGCAATTTTGCGCACCAAGCCTGCGTTTAAGCGCACGAGTTGATTGCGGATTTGCACAGAGCGATTTTGGTGATAAGAAATTAACAGTTCCATGCCACGGGAACGTACAGAGGATTGAGTAGCCATCTTTAGAAAATTCTCAACTGTGGGCTTGTGATCAATCGGAGAGAATGCACCCTAAAGGAGTTTTGAGCAAATCAAATCTAATTTTATTTTTGCTTCAACTTCCAATCACTAACTATCGTCTTTTTACGGAATTGCGATCACTTCCTGTACTCCATCTCTGTATAATCACGCAAATTTCTCCCCCCTACTCGTAATTTTTTTTATCTTTTCTTAAGAAATTACCCCCTGCTCACCTGTTCCTGCCGGCAGACACTTGTAGGCTATCTCGGTAAAAATAAACATAACTATTCCTGCAAGTCAGATGTGTCGGAGCAACCTTTATGAGCAATACCAGTAATTTTCGCGAAGCCATGCGGGAAGCAAGGGCTTACCCGCTAATTGGTCCAAATGTCATTGCTAATGCCCTACCTTATTTAGGAGGGGGACTAATTTTAACCGCTTTGGGCACCTATGGTGGTTTGAGAATTATCAGTGCTAACCCTTCCCTATTCATGCCCTCTTTCTTTGCCGCCTTGGTGCTGGAGCTGATTTTATTTTTTATCGCCCGTAGCGTCGCTGAAAGAGCTAACAATAGTGTTGCCCTGCCCTTGCTAGCAACTTATAGTTTGCTGTCTGGTTATACTCTCAGCGGCTTAGTGTTTGTGGCCCTACGAACTCCGGGTGTTGGACTTTCTGGAATTGGGTTTGCTGCTTTGGGATGTGGTGTCACTTTTATTGCGGCAAGACAAATTGGCTCTAATTTGTCTGAAAATGATGGTTTGGCTCTATCTAAAACCATACAACTAGGGTTGATTGCTCTACTGGTGGTTTTGCTAGGTCAACTTCTATTTTCTTTTTTTGGAATCTATACGCCTACTTGGCTGGAAATTGCAATTTCCGGTATAGGGGTTTTTCTGTTCGTCGGTGCGGCTGTTGTTGATTTCTTCGTTCTCCCCCGCACTTATCGTGATCAACAGTATCTCAGCGCAGCTCTTTCTATGTACTTAACTTATATCAATTTGTTCATTTTTATCCTGCGCTTGTTGATTGCTCTAAATCGCCGCGATTGATCTTTAAATGTTTCTGGGGGTACTTTTGATTGTACCCCTTTTTTTCTAATTTAGAATAGGGTATTGACAAAGGCTATTTTGATTTGGTATAATCGCCTGCGTTTAATAAAATGTAGGAAGCGCTCGCAGGGAAAAATCTATTAGAGAAAGAAAGAGGGGGATTGACAAGGAATGTTTGGTTATGGTAGAGTGAAGGGATGATGTTTTAAGTGTAAATAAAAAGTATAAGATAAAGGAAGTAAGCTAGTAGATAGTAAAGTAGAAAGCGATCGCAATGGAAGTTCAAGACATCAAAAGAGAAATCGAAAGCTTGTCGCATCGCCTGGGTATAACCCAGGACTATCTTTGACATACCCGCTCTAACAGCAAAAATACAAGATCTAGAGCAATTAGCAGCACAGCCAAACTTCTGGGAAAACCAAACTACTGCCCAAAAAACACTGCAACAACTTGACGAACTCAAATCTCACTTACATCAATTCCAACAGTGGCAAAGCAGCCTAGAAGACACTAAAGCAATTTTAGAACTGCTAGAAATAGAAACAGATACTGCTCTACTAGCAGAAGCTGAGAGCAATATTGCCAAACTCAACCGCGAATTACAAGCGTGGGAACTACAACAACTGCTCTCAGGACCATATGATAGCAATGATGCAGTGCTAACAATCAATGCGGGGGCAGGGGGTACAGATGCTCAAGATTGGGCAGAAATGTTACTGCGAATGTATACCCGTTGGGGCGAAAACCATGGCTACAAAGTACACCTGACTGAGCTTTCGGAAGGGGATGAAGCAGGCATCAAATCTGCGACTCTAGAATTTAACGGGCGCTTTGCCTATGGTTACCTGAAGGCAGAAAAAGGTACACACCGACTGGTGAGAATATCGCCATTTAATGCCAACGGTAAACGGCAAACAAGTTTTGCCGGGGTGGAAGTAATGCCACTGCTGGATACCTCAGTGCAACTGGAGATTCCCGAAAAAGATTTGGAAATTACTACCTCCCGCGCAGGTGGTAAAGGGGGGCAAAATGTTAATAAAGTGGAAACGGCTGTGCGGATCGTCCACATTCCAACGGGGATATCCGTACGCTGTACAGAAGAGCGCTCCCAATTGCAAAATAAAGAAAAAGCTCTGGCAATTCTAAAAGCAAAATTGCTGGTAATTGCTCAAGAACAACGTGCTAAAGAAATAGCTGAGATTCGAGGAGAAATGGTGGAAGCGGCGTGGGGCAACCAGATTCGCAACTACGTTTTTCATCCTTACCAACTTGTGAAAGACTTGCGAACAGGAGTAGAAACGACAGCGATCGCAGATGTAATGAATGGAGAAATCGATCCTTTCATTGAAGCATACCTGCGTCAGGAAAATCAACTAGCTGAAAGTAAATCGGCATAAAATGCCAACCAGCCGAATTAAAAACAACGTAACCCTCTTGACGAAGAGGGTTTTATCGTTATAAGGTGTCTGCAAACGTTTGACGAGGAATTTAGCCGTGACGCACCCTCGCGTTCTCTGCCTCGGTGAAATCCTATTAGACTGTCTAGCAGATCAAGTCGGGAAAACCTTTGCAGAAGTAGAATCTTGGACTCTTTACCCTGGAGGCGCGCCTGCAAATGTAGCTTGTGCTCTGACTAAGTTGGGGACAAAAGCAGGCTTTATTGGCTGTGTTGGGCAAGATGAGGCTGGGGAAGAATTGCTAAAATTATTACAAGATGTGGGGGTAGACGTTACAGGTGTACAACGTCATCCCACGGCTCCAACACGAAAAGTGTATGTACTGCGCTCTCTCTCCGGGGAGCGCACTTTTGCCGGTTTTGGGGAATTAAAAACAACGGATTTTGCTGATGCTTTTCTAAAAAGCAGCGCTTTACCTGTAGAATTACTGGAACATGCAGAGTTTCTAGTATTGGGCACCCTGGGATTGGCTTATCCTGATACTAGAGAAGCGCTCGCACGGGCGTTGCACCTGGCAGAGCAGCACTATGTAAAAATTTTAATAGATGTCAACTGGCGACCTGTATTTTGGCCACAACCAGATGAGGCTCCAGAACGAATCTGCGATTTGCTCAAACACGCAGATTTCGTGAAACTCTCCGAGGAAGAAGCTGAATGGCTATTCGATACAAAAGATCCTGGAGCGATCGCCGCTAAATTGGGCCACTCAGAGGGCGTATTGGTAACTGCAGGTGCAGGTGGTTGTCGTTACTGCTTAGGAGAAAATGAAGGGCATGTCAGCGCCTTCTCTGTAGATGTAGAAGACACTACCGGTGCAGGAGATAGCTTTGTGGCTGGTTTCATCCATCAGGTTTGTCAGCAGGGAATCAAAAATCTCCAACAACCAGAAATAGCTAAACAAATAATCCAATATGCAAATGCAGTGGGAGCGCTGACGACAACTAAGCCTGGAGCGATCGCAGCACAACCCACAGCGGCAGAAGTTGATGCGTTTTTATACTTACAACAAATTTCTTAAAAAAAACTAAAAAAAACGGGTCAACCCGTTGGTTAACCCGCGAGCTTGGGAACGCGCCAGCAAAATTACTTTTGCACAACCAGCTTTACATTAGCGTTTTGTAAACCGGGGCGGCGCACTTCAGCCAAAGTCTTGTTCACCGCATATTTTTGATTGATGGAATTAATCAGTTCGGTTTGATTGTGCTTCTTAGCAACACCCCACAAGTCAGCGATTAAATCGAACGAACCGTCGGCGTTGCGAGACCAGCCCAAATCATATTCTCCTTCCAAAACCGCCACAATGTCAGCACGGACCCGTTGGCCATTGTAGCCGCGAACATCTGCATTTGTCTTGACAGTGATTCCCAGATCGCGGAGAGAAGCCTTCAGGATTTCGGCATCGGTGATTTTGGTGCGGAGAGTGCTAAAGTGAGACATTTGGGTTTCCTCCTAATAGGTATATAGATCGACAACGTTGGCTTGAATTTAAGCCGTATATGGCTATTGCACATTTAACGGCTTTTTATCTCAACTGCTAGCAATTTTTCTTTGCTAGCCTTTCCTCCTGTTGGGAGCAGGAGAAAGCTTTTAAAACTCCAGTCGCTGGTATTCGGCGACTACGGAGGCAGCCGGTCGCGCCCGCTGTCTGGCCCAATCTCGCAAGGCCGTTACCTGTTCTGTCATCGTCTTCGACAGCGGCAAGGTTGACTTGATTGCGGCAATTATGTCCAGCTGCGTAAATTCTCTGTCTTGAGCAAAGGCGTCATACATTGCAGCAATTATCGCCTGCTCTATTTCTGCACCTGAAAACCCTTCTGATATATTAGCTAGTTGTTCTAAATCAAATCTTGTAATTTCTCGACGTCGCTTCCTTAAATGTATATTAAAAATCTCTTTTCGTTCCTCTTTTGTTGGCAAATCTACAAAAAATATTTCATCAAAACGTCCCTTTCTCAGAAACTCCCCTGGCAATCTTTCTACTCTGTTAGCAGTCGCCATCACAAACACCGGGGATGTTTTTTCCTGCATCCAGGTCAGGAAGGAACCAAATATTCTACTCGATGTCCCGCCATCTGAATCAGCCGAACCTGCACTCCCAGCAAATGCTTTATCTAATTCATCGATAAATAATACTACTGGCGATATTGATTCTGCTGTTTTCAGTGCATTGCGTAGGTTTGCTTCCGATCGCCCTACCATCGACCCATCATATACCCGCCCCATATCTAGGCGCAATAGGGGTAATCCCCACAGGCGAGCCGTCGTTTTTGCTATTAACGATTTCCCACATCCCGGTACCCCTAATATTAACATCCCTTTCGGTTGGGGCAAGCCATATTCTCTGGCTCTTTCTGTAAAGGCATTAGAACGTTGTTTTAACCACCTTTTTAACTCTTCTAACCCCCCTACTGAATCTATCGTTTCATCTTCTTCTATAAATTCTAATATTCCATTCCTCCGTATCAGTTGTTTCTTTTCTGATAGTATAATATCTACTTCCGCTTCTGTCAAGCGATTGGCAGTGACATAAGCTTTTCTATATACTTTCTCCGCTTCATCCCGCGTTAATCCTAACGCAGCTTTTAATAATTTCTCTCTCGCTTCAGTTGTAATTCTGCGATTGCGAATTTCTGTTAGTTGTTGCGTCAGCACCCGATCAAGTTCTGCCATCGTCGGCAGCGGAAAATCTATTACTACTACTTCTTTCTCTAATTCTATCGGTATCTGCTGTACCGGTGACATAAGCACGATCGTTTTTTGCGTTCCTTTGAAAGAGGCGATCGCATCTCTTAACCACCGTGTTGTCACCGGCGCTTCTATAAAAGGGTGTAAATCTTTAAATATATATATTCCTGGCTCTTTCTGCCTTATTACCCACTCTATTGCCGCTTCCGGAGAGACAGTATTGTGCTGAGTCGTGTTTCTTGGTTGACCGTATTCTACAATACCGTGAGTGACTGTCCAAACGAAGACTCTGTGCTGAGGCTTATTCTGAGCTATCGTCGCAATTGCTTGCTCGGCCCGCTCTTCCTCGGAGGTCACGAGGTATATTAATGGATATTGAGCTTGAATCAGTATATTGAGCTCTTCTTTCATCACCATTCGACCTTTTAGGCACGTTGCAATTTATTGCTACTTCTTGATACCTCTCGCTGTTGAGCCTTTGCACAACTCGCGCTAGTCCTCAGGAAGCTCGAAGCTTTAACAGGGAACTAATTCTTCTTCGCCTTCTTGATTCTGGCTTGAAGTTATTGTCGGTACTCTCTCTACTGATAAACCCTCCTGAGTTAAAACTCCCGGTTGGTTTCTCAGAGCTACTAATTCTCCTTCTCTCAGAACTACCGACCTGTTACATTCTGGACAGTTATAAACTCGGTGTGTTTTCCCGTAAGCTGATTCTACTTCGTCTACTATCTCTGAATAGGTTAAGTAAAATACTATTGCCTTTTCAGCTATGGTAGACATCGGCTCTGAATCAATAGCCGCTCGTATCTTCAGCTTTCGATGCAGTTCCGGTGGTAGATATAATGTTACTTTTTGCTTTTCTTGCATATCAGTGTTTTATTTGTTTACCCGGGTATGCACTAAGGATAGCTACCTCTTCCCCTATCTGTCAAGATGCTATACCGCTTTAACGGCAATATTGTAATATTTCTTTACATAATAATACTGGGCCAAAAAAAGGACTAGAATTGGGTGAGTAAGACGAAAGCCCTTGACTAAGCTCGGGTATTAGCAATCAGGCAGTCTTGAAAAAGCGAATAATTTCGCGAACGTGATTGAGAAATTCACTGTCGGCAGAAAGTTGAGCGATCGCATTTTTAGCTTCTCTAGAAAGGTGCTCGTGTTCCGCTTGATTAGTAATTTTTAAATCTTCCAAACAAGCCGCCACATGGGTTAAATCACTACGTATCGCCTCTAAACAGCGCTCTTGCGAAGACACCAAGGAATTCGGCTCCTCTGGATTTAATTTTTCTTGCAATATCTTGACATTTAATTCAAGTTCTGATACCTTCTCACGGAGTTCGACGAGATCTTCGCGAGGATATTTCACTTCTTTGAGAATGCTCATCAATCGCGCCGCTAAATATTCATAAGCTCGCACGGCAGGGCGTAGAAAGGTGAGGAGGAGGGCAGCAGCGGAGCCAATATAACCGATAGCACTAATACCAGCACTTGCAAGAGCATAGAGAGTAATAGCGGAAATAACGTGTAGAGCTAATGCTATAAGGAGGGAGCGGGAAGCCACCATTCTAACATATTTTATCTGTTTATTGTCAAATGGAATACCTTTTTCTGCCGATTGCTCTGCTTCTGCCAAAACTTCTTTTGCTTTAAAGTATATATTCCAGGGCACAGTGACTATCACCACTAGCCACCAAAAACTTGCCCCGCCGATTACCCAATCGAGAAAATTCCCAGTGGGAATGTGTAACCACTGTAGTAATGCAAACGCCAGCAGTAACACCACCACCAATACTATACTAAAATTAGCTAAAAAACTTAAATGCATGCTATTTACCTTAAATATTTTGTCTCAATAGTGGCAAATTTGAGAGCGAGCGCCTTTTCCCTTGTGACAGTTATCCAAGTTGCACGGGGATTGAGATTTAAGGTAAAATAAGCAAATTTTGCAACTTTAGAGTCGATACCTACGTCTGGGGATTGGGTAATCTAATGGTAAGTGTTTCTACCTTTAGGTGGATGAGTACTGCTCATACAATGATAAGAAATGTAAAGCAGACTAGCGCTCGCACACCCTTCTAGGAAAAATAATAAAAGCCGTATTTGTTTGAAATTATGAGAGTTTTTCGTCAAATTAACTTTTGGGTTTCAATCATAGGTTTGGCGACATTAGGATTTGGTATTGGCTATCTCATATTATACCAATCTTTAGAAACAGGCTCCTTACCTTTACTAATTCAATCAGAGATAAAACAAGCGAGAATTCCTAAAAAATTTTCCGAAGCAGCTTGGGGAAAAGTAGGGAAAAACGCATATCAAGCAGCAGCCAAAGTAATGGCCTCAACCAATACGAGTGGGCAGCCTTTAGATGAAATACAAAAATATTACTTGCGCCCTCATTTTGGCAATCTAGTTGAGCAAGTGACTGTAGTTTATAACGCCAAATTAATGGATGAAATAGTTGCAGCTAGTTTTCGTATTGACGTAGGCAAGTCAAATGCTCAAGTTTATGGTAATAAAATATATGTAAGTGCAGAATACAAGCCTGGTGATGTCGAGCAGTTAATTTTGCTAGCTCATGAAATGGTTCATGTGAAACAGTATAAAGAATTAGGAAGTATCGAAAAATTTGGTTATAATTATTTCAAAGAATATAAGCGAGCCGGGCAGAATTACCGAGCCAACAGAATGGAGCAAGAGGCATTTGAATTTGAGCGAAAATTTGCCAAATGGCTTTATGAGGAGTTAGCAAAGAAAACAGTGAAGCCGCAGAAAGAGTTGACAGAGGAAGAGAAAAAATAGTTTAATTTTCAATTTTGAATTGTCTTAGTGGCAAAGTGACAGTAACAGTAGTACCGTGATTTAGTTGACTCCAGATATGGATATTACCTTGATGATTTTCAACAATAGCGCGAGCGATCGCTAGCCCCAATCCTGAACCAGCTCTAGTAGCGTTGTGGGAGCGAGCAGTATCGACACGATAAAATCTTTCAAAAAGGTGGGGGAGGGCATCTTCAGGAATACCGACCCCAGTATCTTTTATTTTAACTTGCAGTTCACGGTTAGGGTGAACAACTTGTAATTCTACAGTAATTTTACCGCCGGGGGGTGTATATTGAACAGCGTTAGAAACAAGATTAGTAAATAAACGAGCGAGTTGATTCCAATCTCCCCAGAGAGTAAAGGCAGTTTCACTAGTAGAAGTTTCAGATTCAAGGCAATCGAGAGAGAGGGATAACCCTTTTTCAGATGCGCTCGCCTGTTGTTCTTCAATAACTTCCATCAGCAGGGCATCGAGAGGTACTTCTATCCAATCAGGGTTCACCATGCCGCTATCTTGCCTTGCCAAAAACAGCAAGTCATCTACTAACCGCCCCAACCGCCGCGTAAGTCGCTCTATAACTTGCAATTGTTGTCGATAGACTTCAGGATTAGGATTGGGATCAGCAAGAGCCACTTGTACATTAGTTTGAATAGTAGCGATTGGATTTCTCAACTCGTGAGAGGCATCAGCGGTAAACTGTTTCAATCGCTGGTAGGAAGCGCGCACCGGTTCCATTGCCAGCCCAGAGAGAAACCAACCTATCGCCGCTACCGAGATAATTATACCTATCGTTCCCAGACTTAAATCGACTATTAACTGACGGATAGGCTTTGTCACCTCAAACCAAGGATGACTAACCCGTAGATAGCCGAGTACTTGATTACCAAATTCTATTCGTTCTGTTACCTGCCGCAGCAATTGCCCCTCTGGGAGTTGCACCGTTTCACCCATACATTGAGGATGGAGAGGAAAATTGAGGGGGAAAGGAAAAGTTGACCACAGCAACTCGCCTGTGGGGCTAAACCATTCTAAGTCGATATGATCTTCTTCTAAGGCTAAGGCGTTATCATCAAAACTAGCTTCTAGGTTAATTTGCAAGTGACTAGAGAAAGCTTCAGGGGTTGAAACTTGCTCGATGACGAGCGAGCGCTTCAATACTTCGACTACGTGATTGAGGGTATCATCCACCCTTTCGATTAGAGTATTGCGAACATATAAATAGAAACCAGTTGCAAATAATAACAGTAGCACCGCTGTCACAGCCGTATACCAGATAGCAAGACGCCGGCGGGAAGCTTGAAACATAGAGATTCAAGAAAGCGAAAAAACAACAGCACCCAAGCCGTACTCGCTGAGTGACCTCCTCCCCTTCTTGATTCTACTCAGAGATGCACTCACCTTACAGTGAGTTCCAGAGCTCCCTAATCGCTACATGAGGAAATATCAGCTCTCTGGTTGGATGCTATTGTTTTTTTAGTTAACGAGACAGACGTTAGATTTAACAGCGCTTTTTTACCTCTTTTATAAGCTAATGTGGACTTTCGCTGTCCTTCTGTCAGGGAAGCTTTTTTTGCTTCTGTAACTACTATAGCAGGATTAATCAGTAGCGCAAGCGATCGCAATTAAACTTTACCTATTTTATAGTAAATCTAGAAAAAATATAAATTAAAGTAAAAATAACAGTAGCTCATCATTATAAACAGTAAGATATACCCATGAGCATAATAGTTTTTGGTAGCATAAACATAGATTTAATCGCCAGAACCCCAAGATTACCGATACCGGGAGAAACAGTAATAGGGCGGGAATTTTTAACAGCAGCAGGGGGAAAAGGGGCAAATCAGGCAGTAGCAGCGGCTCGCCTAGGGAGTGCAACTGAGATGGTAGGGCGGGTGGGAGGAGACAGTTTTGGGCAAGAAGCCCTTGCTAGTTTACAAGCGGCGGGAGTAAAAACGAGCGGGGTTAGTGTAGAGCCAACAGTTAGTACCGGCGTTGCCCTAATTGCGGTAGAAGATACAGGGCAAAACTATATTATTATAGTTAGCGGCGCCAATGCTATTATCAACGAAACAGATTGTGAGCGCCTCATACCCTTATTACCGGGAGCTGCCGCTTTATTACTACAGCTAGAAATACCCGTAAGTGCCAGTCTTGCTGCCGCACGAGCAGCAAAAAAAGCCGGAGTGCAAGTAATCCTCGATCCAGCACCAGCGCGCCAGGATATCCCAGATGAATTATATACCCTCACTGACATTATCACCCCCAACGAAATCGAAGCATCACAGTTGACAGGGATAAAAGTAAATGATGCCGATTCAGCAGCTCGTGCAGCCACTGAGTTACGTCATCGGGGTGCAAAAATAGCGATTATTAAATTAGGTAGACACGGCGTTTTTTGTGCAGCAGATAAAGAAAGTTTTTTTCTACCTGCATTTCCAGTTAAGGCAGTTGATACAACAGCAGCAGGGGATGCTTTTAATGGGGCTTTAGCTGTTGCGATTGCATCTGGAGAATCTCTGCGTCGAGCAGTAGTATGGGGTGCAGCAGCCGGTGCCCTATGTGCTACAAAAGTCGGTGCCCAACCAGCTATGCCTAATCGTCAGGCTTTTGATACTTTTCTTGGGTTGAAGTGATAGGAAAATCGGTTGGGGAAAGTATTTCAGCAATTAAACAGGTATAATTTTATAATTCGGTTTTTTTGGTAGTGGCAATTACAGCTATGCCGCATACTTCTATTCCTGAAGCCTGCAAAGTTTTTTCTGCCGCTCTAGTAGTCGCACCTGTGGTATAAATATCATCTAGCAACAAGACTTTACTAGGGAGGTTTTTTCTGCAAAATGCTTTTCCTAATCTAAAAGCTCCACAGAGATTTTTTTCGCGTTCAGCAGGATTTAAACTAAATTGAGCTTGAGTATCGCGAATTCTTTCTAAACCCTGTGGTTGGAATGGTAATTTTGTATATTCGCAAAAATATTTGGCTATTAATTCTGCTTGGTTGAATCCCCGTTTGCGTTGTTTTTCTGGATACATGGGAATAGGAATAACTGTAACTTTGTTAAAATTAGTATAAATGGGAGATTTCCGCCAAGTTTCGCCTAACCAATAACCAAGAGGTTGGGCTAATTCTGGATGGTTTTCATATTTCATAGCTGCGATCGCTCTTTTTAAAGTTCCTCCATACTCCCCCCATGCAAATACTCTATCACTCTGCCAAAATTGTTCTGGTTTTACAAATTTGTACTGCTGCAATTGTCGCTGACAATATTTACACATAGCCGCTTCCGCCGGGCGATTACACAAAGGGCAATTTACCTTGAGAAATAAATTCAGAAAGCTTTTGATAATTTGCCCCCAATTTACCATTTTATCAGTCTCCTTTAAATTGATTCTTTGCAGGCAGTCACGAGAGACTGCCCTGAAGTAAATTAATTAAATTCAGACACCCTTTTGTAGTTTCGCCTCGAATTCAGCAACCCGCTTCTTGACTGTAATAATACTATCAGGATTCAGGGAAATCGAATCAATACCCGCCGCCACCAAAAATTCAGCAAATTCGGGATAGTCGCTGGGTGCTTGCCCACAAATACCTACTTTGCGCCCCTTTTCGTGGGCGGTTTTAATCAAGCGTAGAATCATCCGCTTCACGGCAAGATTGCGCTCATCAAATAAATGTGCTAATTCGGCAGAATCGCGATCTACACCTAATGTTAATTGAGTTAAATCGTTGCTACCAATAGAAAATCCATCAAAGCGATCGCAAAATTCTTCCGCTAATTCTACATTAGCAGGAATTTCACACATTACATATACTTGCAATCCATTTTCGCCTCGTTTTAAACCATTTTCTGCCAAAACTTCTAAAACGCGATCCGCTTCTTCTAAAGTGCGGCAGAATGGGATCATAATCAATAGATTTTCAAACCCCATTTCTTCGCGGACTTTTTTAATAGCACGGCATTCTAAAGCGAATCCTTCCCGATAGCGATCGCTATAATAGCGACTTGCACCCCGAAACCCTAACATTGGATTTGCTTCCTGTGGCTCAAATTGTTTGCCACCTATTAAATCCGCATACTCATTAGTTTTAAAATCACTCATCCGTACTATCACCGGATGTGGATACTGAGATGCCGTAATTTTCCCAATTCCCAGCGCTAACTTTTCCACAAAATATTCAGTTTTATCTTCATAACCCTGCGTCACTTCTTGAATCTGTTTCCGAGCGTTTTTATCTTCCAGCTCGTCAAACCGAACTAGCGCCATCGGGTGGATTTTGATAATATTATTAATGATAAATTCCATCCTCGCTAAGCCAATTCCCTGACTGGGAAGTCGCCACCATTGAAATGCAGCTGACGGGCTAGCAATATTCATCATCAGTCGAGTTTTAGTTTCGGGAATATCATTAAGATTGACTTCCGAAACCTCATATTCTAGTTTTCCTTCATAAATAAAGCCGCGCTCACCTTCTGCGCAGGAAAGAGTCACATAGGAATTATTTTTAAGTACTTGTGTTGCGTCACCAGTACCGACAATTGCCGGAATTCCTAACTCGCGAGAAACAATAGCAGCGTGACAAGTACGCCCGCCATAATCCGTGACGATACCCGCTACCCGCTTCATTATTGGCACCCAATCGGGATCTGTCATTTCTGTTACTAAAATACACCCATCTTCTACTTTATCAATATCGCGTGTACTAATAATTCGACAGACTTTTCCTGTTGCGATCGCTTCTCCAATACTTAACCCTGATACCAACCTTTTACCTTCTTGTTTAAGCTTATAAGTTTTCAGAGTCGTAGCAACTTTTTTCGATTGTACCGTTTCTGGGCGTGCCTGCACAATAAATAAATCCCCCGTCATGCCATCTTTTGCCCATTCTATATCCATTGGCTTGCCGTAATGTTTTTCAATAAGACACGCCCAGTTAGCTAATTGCAAAATCTCCTCATCCTTAAGAACCCATGCACGGCGCTCTTTACCAGAAGTATCGACATTACGAGTTGTTTTACCGCCTTCGGAAGCATAAATTAATTTTTTTGCTTTACTGCCCAGCCGTTTATCAATAATAGGCTTTAATCCTGCACGTAACAAAGGTTTAAAAACAGTATATTGATCCGGAGTTACTATTCCCTGCACCACATTTTCTCCCAATCCCCAAGCAGCACTGATAATCACTACATCTGGAAATCCAGTTTCCGGATCGATAGAAAACATTACTCCAGCGCCAGCCTTATCAGAGCGTACCATTTTTTGTATTCCGACACAGAGAGAAACTTGTAAATGATCGAAACCTTTTTCTTCCCGATAAGCAAGCGCGCGCTCAGTAAATAGCGAGGCAAAACAATTGCGGCAAGCTTCCAAAACTTCAGGAATACCACTAATATTTAAAAATGTCTCTTGTTGCCCGGCAAAACTCGCATCTGGTAAATCTTCTGCTGTGGCGCTACTCCGCACTGCCACATCTACCTCTTCCGTATGGTAGCGTCGACTTAATTCCCGATAGGCATTTTCAATTGCTAAGGCAATCTCTTCTGGAAATTGGGCGCGAGAAAATAATCGCCGAATTGCTTTTCCCGTTTGCTCTAAAGATTTTTCCCCACTTTTGAATTTCTCTAAGAGCAATTGTATCTTATCATTGAGCTCATTCGCTTCAACAAATTTCTTATATGCCTCTGTTGTTGTGGCAAAACCATCTGGCACTTTTATTCCCTGGTGTTTTAGCGCCCGAAACATTTCTCCTAATGAGGCATTTTTTCCGCCTACTAGCGATACGTCTAAAGCGCTGAGTGTCTCAAACCAACGAATGTATTGAGTTTCTGCTTTCATGCTTTCTGTGCTCCTGTATGTTAGTGAGTGGTAAAGCGCATCACCGCGCCCCAGCTACTAATTTAACAATTTTTTAATACTTCTGAGAACTAAAGATAATATAGCCGATTTTTTCCAGAAATTATTATAATTCAGGAAAAAACTGTTGGTGTGATATTTATCATAATAATTAAGGTTGTTTAATTTCAGAATTTACAACGGGAGCGTTCATCGCTTCTGGCATAACTTGTTTTAATGTAGTCTGCTGTCGATAATAAATCACTCCCAAAGTTACTTGTTTCATTAACCAGTATAAACCGGCAATAATTAAAAACGTCACAATCATCACTAACACCGGTTTTTTTTCTGTCAAATCGTTAAAAATACTCATTACCAATTGATCCGGCTGCGTCAGGATATGCCAACTATTAAAGCGTTCAAATCGACCCAAATAAATACCAATAGAACTCAGCGCGTGTAAAATTAATTCAACAGGCAAAATATATTGACTCCAACCTTGCCGTTTTAAATATTCCCCAAAATAAATCAAAGACAGCACATAAGCTTGAAACCCTATTAACATAAATAATAGATACTGCGGAATCAGGGCAAGGCTAATAATCCATATCGAATAACCTTGACGAATATCTTCGATTAGGTGAATAATATCAGTTAAAACATAGGGTGCATTGGGCAAAAAGGCGATAAAAACCATAAAGCCAAACCACCAAAGCAGGGAACGAGTACCATGTTGGCGAAACAGCCAGATATCTATTCCCAAAAAAATTAGGGTTAGAACAAATGCACCTGCAATATAAATGTTACCAGTACCGAAATAAGTTTGATGTACTTGGCGCGCTAAATTAATCGCATGTCCTAAATTGTAGCGATTGATACCGATAATAAAAGTCAGAGATGTTAAGACAATGACAATCCAACGCAGAAAGCGCGCTCTTGGTTGGTGAAATAACCAAAAACTTATAACTAGGGGCACTAATGCTAAAAATAGATTCCAAGCCATCCACCCCCAGTTTACCATCAACGCTTGTTCTGCAGTGTGTATTAGATTAAAATTAATTAGCTGATTAATTATCTGAACAGTCATCATCATTTTATCTCCAAATCAGGTAAAATTTGAGAATAGAAGGGTGTAGGGAGTGGCCATAACTGTGAGGGTCTAAAGATAGCCGCTTCTCTTCTAGCATACCCCGATTATTAGATGGCAGGGCTGATGATTCAGCTTTTCTATAAATCCGGATGAAAAGCATTCAAATGCGTAGACTAAGCGCACGCGGGTTTACTCTCCCCGATTGTTTGAATAGGGTTGTTTAAAGTCAGAAAGCATATCTCACCAGGGATCATCTTCTCAAATCTTATATTTTTTATATTTTTGTTCTACTCATCCATGGAGATATTTGAAATCATGACATTGAAAACAGCTGAAGCCGGATTGTCATCGTTTGTAGACTGTATTGAAACAGAACTTTACAGCAGTGATGTTTATTGCCAAGTTGTGGCTGTGTTGCAGGAGATGCCGGGCGATAGAGCAGCACAAGCTCAGATTCTTATTAAAGCATTAGCGTCAGAGGCTATAAAGCTAACATATAAGTATTTTGTGCAACAATCTCAGTCGGCTACAGTTGCTCGTGAGGCTACTAAATCTCAGCCTATAAAATTATTCCGTAAAAATAAAAAACTTACGCAAGCAGAGTTAGCTGCCTCCTACGCTCAGCAACGGCAAGAGTGTCTGCGCCAGTTGGGTGTACAACTGCGTCAAGCTCGCCTCTCTCAGTCTGTTTCTCTGGAAAAGCTTCACAATTTTACGCGAGTGCCTTTGCATGTAATTGAGGCTTTGGAAAATGGATGCACGGAGCGACTGCCAGAGGATGTTTATGTGCGAGGGTTTATTCGTCGAATTGGTAATGCTTTGGGTTTACAAGGCGAGCGCTTAGCCGCCTCTCTGCCCGCTCTGGTTGAATCAGTTCCCAAAGCCTTTTCTGGTTTTTATTTGCGCCCTATTCACCTTTATATCGGTTACGCTGCTCTGATGGCGGGAGCCGTGGGAGGGCTGCACTGGCTCGCTAGCCAAATTTCTGCTAAGCCGGAGGTTTCTCCTTTACAAACTATTCCTTCTCCTGCCCCTGATGTTAAGTCTATGATTAATGCTGCTCCTATAATTGATATTGCTCCTCCAGAGATGATGTAGTTTTAAAGCCTGGCGTCACTCTCAACAAAATGCCTGCTCCTGTGGTTACACTGTTCCCAAATAAATTTCGCGACTTCCCTGGGGAATGTGAATCCAGCCGATATCTTTGAGGCGGTGTTTTAGGTTGGAGATTGTGACGCCTAGTTCCTTTGCGAGCGCATATAAATCTGCCCACTTGGTTAAATCCCGCCCAGTTCGTTTTTCTTCCAAAACGTATCTCGGCATTAGCAGGCAAGTAGCAAAATATTGTGCTTGCCATTCGATTGATTCTATCTTCAAGAGCTTGCTCGCCCCACGACACACTATCAGCTCTAGCTGTTTTGCTACTCCGTCTACTTCTTCTTGATTAACATGCAGTATCCAGTGCCCTATTTCATGAGCTAAAGTTGATTCTTGAAATCCTTTTGGCAATTTCAAAATCTCTTCATTAATCTCGATTTGTCTTTTCTGCGGCAGAATCCGCGCTGCGATTGCCCCTTGTTCATCCGGCGGTATACGATCCCACACCACCCCCAAATCGAGAAAATCCGCCACTAAACTGGCATCGAATGGCCACTTGGGGGCGAAATTTGGCACTCGTTGCATCCGCATCAACAAGTCGAGAGCCTTTCCCTCGATTTCCGCTTTTGAATAAAATCTATATGGCTTTATAACACTCAAGGTTTCTTCCCCTCCCTGCTACTGCTTTCTTCTGAAAGCGCCGCTTGAAATATCCTTTGCGCAAATTCTGGATCTTCCCGCATCCTTCTAAATAGTACGGGCATGTCTTTGTAATTCTGCTTGAGCAAGTCTTCGTCTCTTTGCGGAATCCTCCCAGCGAGGAAAATTAATTCTTCCTCGTTTAAGTCTAGATGCCGCGCCAAAGAACGGATGACATCCTCCTTGGGGGGATACTCCGCCCGATCATTCTCTAATTTGGATAAATAGGTAAAGTCTACCTCAAGCAACCCCGCCAGCTCTCGCTGCGAGTACCCCTTGGCTTTGCGTGCTTGCCGGATTAGCTTACCAAAACTTTCAGTCACATCTTCTTTTTCTTAGACTACACCTGCATTATAAGCTTTTTGAATAAAAAATCAACCTAACTCTTGACGAAATAGTCAAGGCGTTGTTATAGTTAACTTGAAGAAAAAGTCAACAAGCTGTAGAAATGCTCAAAAGTTGGACAGACACACACTACAAGCTCAGTGAAAACGACTGGCTATATATAGCCAAACACACTCAACAAGGCTCGGTATCTCTAATTTGCCCAGGCTACGCACGAGGCGGGCATGGCTTTAGCATCCATTTTAGCAGCGCTCAGATTGAAATTCTTGAGCAATTAGTAGAGTTGCTGCGTACTTTGAAAGAAACTTCTCAGCCAAAAAATTCTAACCAACCGCTAGTTTATCCAGTGGGGCGAGAAAAATAATTGTAAACAATGAGGGAAATATTATGTCTAAAAAATCTAAAATCTCGGTTTTTGGTAGCAAGCCTGCTAATGCTATCATTATTCCAGAATTACCGATCACAGTTCGCAATAATTGCCAGTCGGGGCGTTGGACAATTGGCGAGCAAGAATATGGCTCAAAACTGGCAATGACAATTATCAAATTCAGTAAATTTTTTGGCAGTTTAGGTCAAACGCAAAATACTTTGTGGGGGCAAATATGGTTTGTTGCAGAAGCTGGTGATTTGCCTCAAGGAGTTGTCATGGTAACATATATAAAGGGGCGATCGCTCAGTGATTTTAACTGCAAAGTAACCGAAGTCATGGCTCGCGGCATTGAACCAGCAGAGGGAATTTTCGTTCCGGAGTTTGTCAAACATTCTGGTCAAAAACCAGATGAATTTGGAGTAATAAAACCGATTAATTATTATTCCCTATCCTGGCAATGGTACGAACGTGGTGCCAAATTTTCCAATGTGCAAGATCCCATACTCAAACAGCTTGATGCACAAGCAGATAAGGCATGGGCACGGTTGGAGCAAATTGCTGCTGCTTTGGAAGATGAGAATAACCAAGCGCGATTAATAGATTTAGAAGCAACGCGAAATATGGTTTGTATTGATCACTTGTCACCACATGAAATTATTCGCTTAATGACAAGCGACGAGACAAAAAATATGATGTTGCTGCCGCCAAAAGTGAGCGAAATGGAAGCGCTCGCTGTTAGTTAATTATAGCTCTGGATGGTGCCATATGATGCCATCCAGAGAAATATAAATTAATTGTAGAAAAGGGAGGGCAGCGCTTTGGTTGACAAAATTTAAGTTTTTGTGTAGGATTTTAACAAATTATTTAATTTATGCTAGAGGTAGGGCACAATTTTAGTAGTTTTTTTTACAAAACTACAAATCAGTATCTTAACAAACACCTACTTGCTGCCCTACCCTACCATGTCAGTTAATAACGCACTCCTATATTCAGCCGCTCTTGAATACGCCATCGATCCCAATCCCCTAATTGTTGCGCCAGATACACCTTTAATAGATGTTTTGGCACTAATGAGCGAAGTGAGAAGCAGCTGTAACTTGCCAGTTGCAGGCTCTGCCACTGAGCCATATGTATTATCCGAAGTGCGAGCAAGTTGCGTTTTAGTCATGGAAGGGGTGACGGGTTGCTGCCGATTGCCCGATAAACCAATCGGCAAATCGCGGATTTTGGGGATTTTTACAGAAAGAGATATAGTCAAGCTGACTGCTGCTGGCAAGGATTTAAAAAACTTTACAGTTGCTGAAGTAATGAGCGCACCTGCAATTACCCTGACGAAATCAGACTCGCAGGGTATTTTTACAGCTCTTGCCCTATTTCGACAACACCGAATTCGCCATCTGCCCATAGTAGACAAACAGGGGCAACTCTTAGGGATAGTTACGCCAGAGACGATTCGCAGAGCGTTGCAACCTGCTAATTTGCTGACGCGATTGCGCAATGTTAAAGATGTGATGAATCCTCAAGTCATTCAAGCGCCGCCCTCAGCCTCTGTATTTGAGCTTGCCAGGTTAATGGCAGAGTATCAAGTTAGTTGTGTAGTGATAGTGCAGGGAAAAAATACCCCTAACTCAATTCCTGTGGGCATCGTCACAGAAAGGGATATCTTGCAATTTCAGGCACTAGAGCTGAATTTATCTAAATTGCAAGCTAAAGACGTGATGAGCGCGCCGCTTTTTTGTGTTAGCCCTAATAATTCTTTATGGGAAGCGCATCAACAAATGCAAAAGCGACATGTTAGGCGTTTAGTGGTGACAGGCTCTCAGGGAGAATTGCTGGGAATTGTTTCTCAGACGAGTTTGTTACAAGCTCTCGATCCTAGGGAAATGTATGGAATTATAGAGGTGTTACAGCAGGCGGTAGAAGAGCGCACTTCCGAATTGAAACAAATAAATGAGCGTTTACAGCAAGAGATTTTGGTGCGTCAGCAGGCAGAGGAAGCGCTGTTGCGAGCTCGCGACGACTTGCAAAGACAAGTAGAGGAGCGCACAGCAGAGTTGCAAGCAATGAATGCACGGCTTTTGCAAGATATTCGCGATCGCCAACGAGTAGAAGACGCATTGCGGCAGTCGGAAGGGCAATTGCGACAACAAGCCCAGCAACTTGAAAAAGCATTGCACGAATTACAGGAAACCCAATCGCAACTAATTCAAGCCGAAAAAATGTCTTCTCTTGGGCAATTGGTTGCCGGCATTGCCCACGAAATCAATAATCCAGTTAATTTTATTTACGGTAATCTTTCTTATGCCGCCCAATATATTGAAGATTTGCTACGCCTGCTCAATTTATACCGGCAAACCTACCCCAACCCTACTCCAGAAATTATACAACAATCAGAAAAAGTTGATTTAAATTTTCTGATGGCAGATTTACCAAAATTGCTAAATTCAATGAAAGTGGGAGCTGAGCGCATCCGACAGATTGTTTTGAGTTTGCGCAACTTTTCTCGTTTAGACGAGGCAGATAAAAAACGAGTGGATATTCACGAGGGTATTGACAGTACTTTATTAATTTTACAGCATCGTCTGAAAGGAAAACCAGGAGCTCCAGCAATTCAAGTAATTAAAGATTACGGCGTCTTACCACCAGTGGATTGCTACGCTGGTACTCTCAATCAAGTGTTTATGAATATTCTTAGTAATGCGATCGATGCCATTGAACAAGCATATTCACAACGGAATACTACAAATGTAGATGATAAAACCTCGTCTATATATAATACCCAATGCCCGTTGCCCGTGATTCGGATTCGTACAGAAATGATTGAAAATGAACGGGTTGTGGTACGAATTGCCGATAATGGAGTGGGAATGCCAGAATCAGTGCGATCGCGTTTATTCGAACCATTTTTCACCACAAAACCTGTGGGTAAAGGTACGGGGCTGGGGTTGTCTATAAGCTACCAAATTATAGTAGAAAAACATCACGGGCGCTTAGAGTGTATTTCTGAACCAGGAAAAGGAACAGAATTTATTATTGAAATTCCGATCAAGCAGCAAAAGCGCCACCAAGCCCCTTTATTTTTAAAGCCTTCTACAAAAAAAGAAAATTAGCAACCTGCCTGATTTAATTAAATTAAATATTAATTAAAACATTCCGGCTCTAGCAAATCGCCGCGAACCCAACCAGTAGCGCGAGTTTTAGGAAAACCCACCCTGTACCAATTATAACCTTGCTTATCAGTACGAACCGCCAGTTTTTCAGGATCTCCATTAGCAGTTTCTCGCAGCAACATAACGCGATCGCCAGATATCCCGTAGTGCAGCACGCGATAATTCAGCCCTGCCCCTTCGCGAACATTAATACGCGCATCCCGCTGCTTCCCTCTCAGTGTCGCCTCACAATAAGAATCCAAACCCGGAAAAGGATTTGTTTGTGCTTGAGTAGCAGTCGCAGCACTAAATACAACCGTAGTCGTAGCGAGCGCTGCGACTATCAAATTTTTAATACTCATAAATTTCCCTATTTTCTTTGTTTTTTAGACTCGTTCAGCATCCTGAAAACCTCTTTCCCCAGTCTAGCACATAGAATTTGCTTTTTTGCACTTTACAATAGCCCCGCTAATTCGTAAAATCGCCGCAACACTGCCATAATCTTTGTGCCATAACGGAGATCAGCGGACCATCGCCCACTCAACTGTTCAACCGTAGGAGCAATCCCCCGACGGATAAACCGAAATCGGGGAGCGACTATTTCCTGTACAATCGGCTCTGTACTAGCATAAGCTTTCAACTGCTGAATGTGAGCTCTGACACCGATACGGGCGCTGGGAAACGAAGCCGCCTCTTGGCTGCCACCAACAGCTCCGATACTAGCGAAATTATTTTGCGTCGGCTTAATATCACCGCCAAAGCGCAGAAAATTTGTCTCAAAACACATCTGACAGAAAGCAATATCATAGTTAACGCCTTCTATTATTCCTTCCTCTCGGTAAAGCTTAGGAATATCCGGGAACTGCTTAAGAGCGCTTTCATTATTGGTTTTTAAAAACATCATCAACTGCATTTCTGTCGTATTGCCGCGCCCCATAATCCTATTGATTTGACTGGTATCGATCTGTAAAATCGTCCTCAAGTTAACTGTCGCGGTGCTATTATCCCAATTTACCGATATATTAAAATCCCGTAGTTCTATCGCTCTGACATAAACGACACTTTTATAGCTGAGGCGGAAGATTCTAGTAGTTTTTGACAAGTCGATACCCAAAGTATCAACTAAATCCACCGGAATAAAAGCATTGCCGCTGACGATGATGCCCTGCTCGTCATGAACAAACCCGTTGATGTTTATATTACAAGGCGGATAAGTGGGTGAGGGAGTGGGTGCGGGTGTTGCTGTCGGGATTGGCTGGCGACGACTCCAGGCGGCAAGCCCATCTGCAATTCCGGCTGCTATGTCGCGGCGGCGGTTTTGTATGAGGAAGAGATCCTCAGCGTTGGTGAGAAAACCTACTTCCATTAGCAGGGAAGGGCTGATGACACGACGACAAAAACCTAAGCTGCCAGTGGCGGCTGTGCTGTCTGGCTTTGCACCCCGATTCACTAACTGTGGTACTCTTCGCAGTAATGCTAGTAGCAGTTGCTCTGCATCAGCTTTGCGTTGCTCGTTGTTGGCTATATAATATACGCTTGTTCCTCTTACTGCCGGATCGAAAAATGCATCGGCGTGGATTTCTAGGGCGACGTCGCTCTGGATATAGCGGGCGTTAATCCATGCAATTGTTTCGTCACGATTTAAGTCGTCCGGCACAGCTAAGACTTCTAAATTTCGTGATCGCAGCTCTGCTACTATTAAGTCTCTTAGTAATATCATTTCTTTTGCTTCTGTGGTGCCACCTGCGATCGCTCCCGGCTCAGCCATTGCATTTTCTCCGCCACCGTGCCCTGCTGAAATAAAAATTCGTCCCATATGTTTTTTCTCCTATAACGATATCAGTGTCTTATAGCAATTTTTTTACTTTCAGGAGAAATGGGCTTGTCAACCGGAAAATTCCTGCTAAATTTTCTATGCTATCGAAATTATGATGGTAATCTAGTTTTAAGAGAGTTTATCTTAGAATAGATATGAGTCGCTTGACTTGCTGTTCTATATCTGAAAGTGCTTCTTCTACTGGTGTTTTGTTTATATCATTTATTTGCCAGTATTTGATCACATCTTCCCAATTGGGAAAGCGTTCTCTTATCAGGGGGCGATGTTCTGATTCGTTAAGTGCTATAATTTGGTCTGCTTCTGCAAAATCTTTCTCTTTTGCTTGCAGTGGTAAGCGTTCGTTCTCGGAAATTATACAGCCTCTCACTTTTAAAGCTTCTCTTGCGTAGGGAGATATCGCTCCAATATTGTTGACTCCCCTTTCTATTGCTAACCCCCTCGAAAATGCTCGCCAGTTTATCCCTTGCTTTTCCGCTAGGAAGTTAAAAAGATATTCGGCAAACCGACTGCGGTAATAATTGCCTGTACAAAGAAATAATATTTTTTTCATCGGGCATTCAGTAAATGAGAATGTGCTCGCCAGCCCGCCTTCACACTTTTATTGTGGCTACAAACTCGGCTACGCTAGCGACAAATTCAGCAGTTGATTCATAGGGCAGAACATTTCGCCCAGAAATAATTCTTCCTTGCCCGTTTTGTAGGTATTCCAGATATTTAGAAAGTCGCTGTCTGGGAGGCTCTTGCTTGCCTTCGCGGCTGATATTCGTCGCTTTTTCTCCTACTATTACTAGAGTCGGTTGAGATATTGATGCGATCGCTCCTTGGTAATTTTTCCTCCAAAATCCAGCTAAAAATGAAAAAACAGCATAACGTGTGTCTAGATTTGCTGCCCCCTTTTCCAATGTATCCAACCACTCTCCATCAACACTATTGGCATTCTCAAATAACTGTTTAATTGAAAATGACTGCAAAAATTGACGGCGACGGGCATAGCGGTAAAAAGCTTTTCCAAGGGGAGAATCAAAAAGATTCCAAGAAACTTTATGTTGCCAAGCAGGGGTTTCTTTGGTTATTATAGCCCAACCAGGAGCTCCACTTAAAACTAGGGCGCGAATTTTATCGGGGGCAAATTGTGTAAGAGAGACAGCTACTGGCGTCAGCCCTCCTTGAGCGAGCGCAATCACTGGCTTTTGTATTACTGTTTCTATGTAATATTTAAGTTGCTCTGCCCAATCCGTAGGAGTATATGCTACTCTAGGTTTATCACTCTCTCCGCATCCCAGCAAGTCGGGATTATAAATCGGGTTGCGATAGCCTTTATTATGCCATTCCCTACAAAACCTCTGCCAAAATTGGCGCGACAAACCAACACCTATGGGATGAATTAAAAGCAGGGGAATGCCTTCAGTAGTACCATCAGTTGGAAAATGCACGCTATACGCACAGCGATATCCTTTCCAGGTGTAAAATTGCGTCTCTGGGGTAGATACTGTTGGGTTTGAAATTGTCATATTCAATGCTGAGGTAAGATTTTTCAGGATAATAAATTTTCTTTTATTATACTCGTCTCCGGATTGAAACCGGAGACGAATTCTGTTTTTTACTTCAACTGATAGATGTAACAGATGTCTGTTTTGCAATTGGTACCTCGAAAGGTTCACCCGGCTTCGGAGCAATAACTCGTGTTTTCAGATTGTGTCTGGCTAAGAGGGAGCGAAAATCTTCAATATTACCGCGAGCACTTAACACTGACATCAGCAATCCCTCAAAAACTACGTCGCCGCCAGCTGCCGTAGGTAATATCACTTGCGGTTGCAGCCACTTCGCCAATTCTAGAGCACTCTCAGAACCTTTTATAATTGGTCCAATTAAGGGCAGCGCTAAGTCTATTACCGGTACGATTGCTACATCTACAGGCGCTTCCTGTTTCAAAGAGGGGGAGTGATTCCCATGCGGCTCGTAGTAAATTTTGACCCCAGTTGCTATTTCTGTAATTAAATAGCCGTTTTCTACTAAAGTAGGACCAATCGGCGAACCGGGAACAGCTTTGATTTCTATTTTTTCGCCATATTTGTAGATACCACCGTGAGCTAGGGCAGTAACTTGTGTATAACCTAATTCTTGCACGACTTTAGCGGCATTGACAGAGGCAACCACCGGAATATTGCGATCAAGTTTTTTTAAGGTGGGAGGGTGTGTGTGATCTTCTAATCCCTGGGATAGTAGAATTAGATCTATATTTTCCGGAATCTGACGCTCTGTACGACGCTCGCCCTTAAACAGCCAAGAGAGGTTACCAAAAACCAAAGAGCCAACTAACCAGGGATCGATGAGGATACGTTTTTGCCCCAGTTGCAAGAGCCATGTGTTACTGTCTAACCAAGTCAGTTGCATGGAATTTGTTGAAATTAAACTATTTCTTAATCTGGTAAAGAGCGATCGCTCCTCTAATTAGGCTATCACTTCTTATCTCGCTCCCACATAGGAAAAATGCTGGACTTACACGCTCACACAACTTATTCTGACGGAACTCTTACCCCAAAAGAACTCGTACAAGCTGCTGCTTCGGCAGGGGTTCGCGCCCTGGCAATTACTGATCACGATAGCCTCAATGGCTGGGATGAGGCACTAGCAGCAGCTCAAGATTATAATGTAGAAATCGTTCCCGGTATTGAATTAAGTACCGTTTACAACGAGCGCTCGCTACATATCTTAGGCTTTTATCCCAATCGCAACAAGTTGCAAGAACCCCTGCGTGAACTTCAACAAAAACGCCAAAACCGCGCCCAAGAAATAATTAACAAACTAGCCGAATTGGGCTACCCAATTAAATTGCCTGATATCGGTAATAACATAGTACCAGGTCGTCCACATATCGCTACCGCACTTCTGAAAGCCGGATATGTTCAATCAACTCGCGAAGCTTTCGAGCGCTGGTTACGCGATGATGGCCCTGCCTATGTCGATTATCATAAATTCTCTTTTTCTGAAGGAATTTCTTTATTACGCGCTTGCGGAGCAGTTCCCGTCTGGGCGCATCCCTATTTGTTCCGAGGCGGTGCCGTTGAAGAGGTTCTTAAACAATTAGTAGAAGCAGGGTTAATGGGGGTTGAGGTGTACCATCCAAGCCACACTCCTACAGAAATTCAGAATTTAGAAAAACTATGCGCCCATTATGGTTTACTGATTACAGGCGGCAGCGACTATCATGGCCCTAGTTCGGAGGGCACTGTTCTCAATATGTTGCACCTTTCCCTGTCTTTTCTCGAACCTATCAAACAAGCCGCCCATAGTTTGAAATAGAGCTTTATACCCCGTTAACTAAACGGGGGCTGTTGCTATTTTACCAAAAATCCTCCGCAAAACCATAACTTATTTGCAATTTCATAGTGACAATGCAGCAAAAGAAATTTCTGCCCAAAAAATTTACTTTAAACGGATGAATACTTTTGCCAAAGCTGATTATTTCTGCAAAGCTTGCATTAAATACTGAGTAAGCGTAAACGCATCCACTCCCAATTCCGTGCGCTCTTGTGCTGCCAAGATACCTGCGCGTGCGTGCCACCAAACTGCAGTTTTAGTTAATTCTTCAACAGGATAACTGACAGCAGATGCTTGAGCCATCAACCCACCAAGTAAGCCAGTCAAAACGTCGCCGCTACCGCCGCGTGCCAAAGCCGGAGTGCTTTCAGGTAGAATAGAAATTGCACCATTAGGGAAAGCGAGGGTACTTCTGGCGCCCTTCAACAAAACCACTGCTCCAGTTTTTTGAGCAGCCTGACGGACAGCATGAATGCGATTATTTGTCAAGTCAAAGTCAGGAAATAAGCGTTTGAACTCACCGACATGGGGGGTGAGAACAGTAGGAGCTTGGCGTTTTTGGAGAGAGGGGATAGTGCCGAGAAGAGAAAGAATATTTAAACCGTCGGCATCAATAACAAAGGGGCGATCACACTTTAGGAGAGACTCAAGCACTGCAACTGCCAGGGGAGTCAAACCCGGACCGGCAGCAATAGCACTATAGGAATCGAGTTGCAAATCAGGAGAAAGAGAAGCGATCGCTCCAGACTCTGTTTCTGGGCAGCCAAAAACCAGAGCTTCTGGCAAATAAGAAATAAGCAGCGGCTTAATAGACTCTGGCACAGCCAGAGACAACATACCCACCCCAGAAGCACGGGCTCCCAAACCACTCAAAATTGCCGCTCCTGTATACTTACGAGAACCGCAAACCAACAACAAATGACCATTTTTATACTTATGACAATCCAGGGAACGAGGTAGAGGAAGACGAGCCAAAGCCGAAGCGGCCGTAATTCTAGTAATTGGTGGTTGCGAGTTAAGCACTGCCCGAATATCAGCCAAAGGCAAATCAAAATCAATTAGCTCAACCCTTCCCAGATACAAGAGCGCTCGCTCTTGCAGCAAGCCCAACTTCCACAAACCCAAACAAAACGTATGAGTGGCGCGAATTGCCGTTCCCAAAACCTCTCCGGTATCAGTATGCAAACCGGAAGGCAAATCGATACTGACAACCGGCTTACACCACTGATTTATTTCATTAATTGCACTTGCAATCGGCTCAGAAATAGCTCTTTCCAGCCCAAATCCAAATAAACCGTCAATTAGCAAATCGCACTCAGACAGAGGGGAAACTTCCTGATAAAAAGGGATACCCAGACTAGCAGCATACTTAGCGTGCTGACTGGTAAGCTCCTTAAGCTTTTGCAAAGGAGCATAAACCATTACCTCCCAGCCGAGAAAATGCAGCTCCCGCGCCACCACCAAAGCATCGCCGCCATTGTGGCCAGGGCCTACCAAAACTCCTGCCCGCCCCGGTTGTGGATAGAGTGATTGAATACGACGAGCGATCGCCAGAGCCACCTTTTCCATCAAAGCCGCCACTGGCATTCCTGCATCAAAAACTCGCGATTCAATTGCCCGCATTTGTTCAGCAGTAACAACAATCTGCTGAATTACTTCTTGGCGGTTTTCTCTTTCCCCCACAGCCTACCTTCCCTTTTCCTATCTCCCGTAATAAACCCGAGCATTCGTCAGCCCGAAATCCGACAAATAACGATTCCAGCGCTCCGCATGCTCACGAGCTGCAAATGGCCCCACCAGTACGTGATTCCCACGCGGAATTCGGCGTTTACGAACCCCTCTAGCTGGTGCACCTACTCGGATAACTTGATTTTCAATATCTTGTAAATCTGCCAGTGGTGCAGGTATAACCACAAAATAATTTTTGCTTTTGCTGAGATTATCCGAGCCAATTAAACTTGGCAGTAAACTAATCTGCGACGGAGTGGCATAATTAATTCTAACGATTTCTGCCCCGATACCCTGACTTTCCAGCGCTTTTACCTGGCGTTCAGCTGCGCGGCGATTTTGAAACACCCCAGCTTGAATTCTTCTTCTTCCCTGCAAATTTGTTATAAACGCTTCCGGCTCCACCTTGCGGACTTGTTCCAGCAGTAAATCACTCTCCCCGTTGATATAAACCAGATATCTATTTTCCGCTATTTGCCAGTTTGGCACCTTAGAGATTCGTAAAACACCAGATTCAGCCCAGACAGCAGCTGGATACTGCCAGTAAAATAGACAACCCGCCAACAGCAACTGGAAAAGAGATAACCTGTTTATAGCAGCTCTAGGATTTAGGAGCATCTTCAGCATATTAATCGCTCTCTGATTACAACCGCTGCAAGGAAATTCTCATGCTAGTTTAAAAAAAATAAAATAGTTAAGAAGTTTTTTCCACAGTTCAAAATATGAACAAGATTGTGGTGGGCCTCTCCGGTGGGGTCGATAGTTCAACGGCTGCAGCAATTCTACACCATCAAGGTTATGAAGTGGTAGGGCTGACCCTTTGGCTGATGAAAGGAAAAGGACAATGCTGCTCTCAGGGAATGGTCGATGCTGCCCACATTTGCGAACAGTTGGGAATTTCCCACCACATTATCGATAGCCGGGAGGTTTTCCAGCGCCAAATTGTTGATTATTTAGTCGCAGGCTACAGCGCAGGTGTCACACCCCTGCCTTGTTCGCAGTGTAATAAAACTGTAAAATTTGGCCCGATGCTGGAATATGCCCGGGAAGAATTGGGAATTGACAAAATCGCTACTGGGCACTATGCACGCATTCAGTACAATCCAGAAACAAAACGCTACCAATTGCTGCGGGCAATTGATCTGGTAAAAGATCAGTCCTATTTTTTGTATGACTTATCCCAAGAATTACTAGCAGGGAGTGTGTTTCCCTTGGGAGAGTATACAAAAGTACAAACCAGGGAAATGGCAGCAAAATATGGGCTGAAAACAGCAAATAAGCCGGAAAGTCAGGATTTATGCTTGGTTGAAGCGAATGGCTCAATGCGGGCTTTTTTGGATAAGTACCTTGGTACACAAAAAGGTGAAATCGTGGATAAACAAGGGCGAGTGCTGGGTTATCATGATGGCATTCACCACTTTACAATTGGACAACGTAAGGGGATCGGAATTGCGGCGAAAGAACCACTTTATGTTATAGGGCTGGATGCAGTACGTAATCGGGTAATAGTGGGCGAGCGCGCCAGTGCCCACCAAAGCGAATGTACGGTACACAGTGTCAACTGGGTATCAATTTCTAAACCACAACAGCCAATTCAGGCAATGGTGCAAGTGCGCTACCGTTCACCCGCTAGCATGGCAACGGTAATTCCGATAAAAAATAATAAGGTACGAATCGTCTTTGACGAGCCACAATTCGGAATTACTCCCGGTCAAGCTGCTGTATGGTATGATGGTGATATACTTCTTGGCGGGGGAATTATTGAAACTCCCGATTAATAAAAATGCCCTCGCAAGAGAAAAGTTGAAATCAAATAAATACGATAGATAAGGGTGCGGCAATACCGTACCCTAGATATTCTAGGGTTTGGCAAGCAGACGGGAAACCATAATACCATAAAAAAAAATAGTAACGCAGTCAATAAGCAATAAGGTAGGAATAGCTTTGGGTTACTACAGTTCAGATGGGATCGCGCCGCACGGCGGCAAACTGATTAATCGTATTGCTACACCAGCAGAAAAAAGAGAATTTATCGAACGAGCAGATGAATTACCGCGAGTACAGTTAAATGAGCGATCGCTTTCTGATCTTATAGCGATCGCTATTGGCGCCCTTAGCCCCCTTACCGGGTTCATGGATCGAGCCAATTATGAGTCAGTCGTCACCGAAATGCGCCTAGCTAATGGGCTGCCTTGGTCGATACCAATCACTCTCCCTGTTAGCGAAGAAGTAGCAAAACCCCTGACAGAAGGCAACTGGATACGCCTGGATGACCCTAATGGGCGATTTGTGGGCGTGCTGGAACTAAGCCAAAAATATCGCTATAACAAAGCACACGAAGCTATTAATGTTTACCGCACCGATGACGAAAAACACCCTGGTGTCCAGGTGCTTTACAATCAAGGACCTATTTATCTAGCAGGGCAAGTATGGCTGCTGGAACGTGAACCGCACCCCTTTTTTTCCGCCTACCAAATTGATCCTGCACAGTCGCGATTACTATTTAAAGAAAAAGGCTGGAAAACTATCGTCGGTTTCCAAACTCGCAACCCCATTCACCGCGCTCATGAATATATTTTAAAGTGCGCTCTCGAACTTGTAGACGGTTTGTTTCTACATCCATTAGTGGGGGTGACTAAAGATGATGATATCCCCGCTGATGTGCGAATGCGCTGCTATGAAATTTTGTTGGAAAAATATTTTCCCAAAGAGCGAGTTATTTTGGCTATTAACCCCTGTTCTATGCGCTATGCAGGTCCGCGTGAGGCTATTTTCCATGCCTTAATCCGCAAAAACTACGGCTGTACGCACTTTATTGTTGGGCGAGATCATGCTGGCGTTGGTAATTATTATGGTACCTATGATGCCCAACATATTTTCGATGAATTTGAACCAGCTGAACTGGGAATCGTGCCAATGAAATTTGAGCATGCTTTTTACTGTAAAGTTTCTCAGCAAATGGCTACTACTAAAACTAGCCCCAGTACACCAGAGCAACGTATTCACTTGTCGGGAACTAAGGTAAGAGAAATGTTGCGAGCAGGTATATTGCCGCCACCGGAGTTTTCGCGCCCTGAAGTTGCTGCTGAGTTGGCACGAGCAATGAATGTGACAAATTACGAGATTTAGATATTTGATGATGGGGAATGGGTAATTGGCGATCGCCAAAAAATTTTTTAATCAGTAATACTCAGTCAGGATATCGAAAATTATGCCAATTCTCGCCCCATATATGACTTTGCTAGTATAATTTTTTTGTTGTTTTGTAGAAAATGCCAAACCTTACATTTGACGAATATCTCCAACAAGAAAAATATAGCTTAGCTCGCTGTGAATACATCAGCGGTTATTTATTTGAACTGTCTGAACTAAGCGAAAGACATAACTTGATTCTTAATCATATTAGCTGTTGTTTTTTATCTAGCAAAAATAAAAATAATCTTCGCCTTTTTATTGGCGATATGAAACTTTGGATAGAATCGGCTGAGGTTTGTTATTATCCAGATTTGATGGTAGTAGATGAAAGTAAAGAAAGTAACAAAAATTTTAAGACTAGCCCCTGTTTGCTTATAGAAGTAGTAGCTGCCAATACAGAAGGCACTGAGCGCTGCGAAAAATGGAAAGTATATAAGCAATTGCCAAGCCTTGAGGAATATGTTTTAATAGATGAAAATAAAGTAAATGTAGAAGTGTTTAGGAAAGATTATAAAGGCAATTGGGGGGTGGAAAAATTGAGAGAAGACGACAAACTTTTACTTAATTCAGTGGGGCTGTGTATAGAAGTGTCAGAAATATACGCATATGTTTTTGCTCCGGAAGAGTAAAGTAGTAAGAAAGCAGGTTTCTGAAAATACTCACTTCCAAGCTTGAATTACTTGTAAACTGCCGCCAGCGTAAAGAGTGCGAGCGCAGCGACTAAACCCAACTTGTGACAGCAATGCCACTAAATCAGTTTTTAGTAACTGCCAAGAAGTCTCAGTTTCAAACAACCACAGAAATATTACTAACCCAAATCCAAAAATTGGATTTTTCGGTTGATGAAAGTCACTCATGGCAAACACTCCTTTTGGTTTCAGTACTCGATATACCTCTTGGAGAATTTGTCGCAACTGCTCCGGTTCCATCTCGTGCATAGCAGCGCTGGAATGCACTAAGTCAAAATACTGATCGGGGAAAGGCATCATTTCTGCAAATGCTTCCACATATTCTGCTTGGGGAACATTCTGTCGTGCTCGTTTCAGGGATAAGGGTGAAGCGTCTAAACCTGTGACATGTTTGGAATATTTCACGAGCACTTGAGTCGTCTGCCCTGAGCCACAGCATAAATCCAGTACTTTTGTTTCAGGATTGATAGTCAAAGATTGCAGTGCTAGCTGACGGAATCTTTTTTCTCCGCCAACACTGAGGGTGGCGACAGCAGCGAGCGCATCGTATAACCACTGATACCGATAACTCAAGTCTCGCAGAATTGTGGCCACAATTCACCCTTGTTAAAATCTCTTGCCCTTATTAACTAGCTTAACTTGTTTGCAAATTTTATTGTTAAAATCGGTAACGAAAATGAAAAAATGGAGAAACTGTTAATATTATGGGCCGTGTAGGGGTTTTACTGCTCAATCTAGGTGGGCCAGATCAGCTAGAGGACGTCGGGCCCTTTCTATTTAATCTTTTTTCCGATCCAGAAATAATTCGCTTGCCCTTTCCCTGGCTGCAAAAACCCCTGGCATGGATAATTGCCACGATGAGAACCCGTAAGTCTCAGGAGAACTATCGCCATATTGGTGGGGGCTCTCCCTTGCGCCGGATTACGGAAGAACAAGCTACTGCTTTACAACAAAACCTACAGCAAAGGGGTATTGAGGCACAAGTTTATATAGGGATGCGCTATTGGCACCCTTTTACTGAAGAGGCAGTTGCTCGTATTAAACGCGATCGCATAGAAAAACTCGTCATCCTCCCCCTCTATCCACAATTCTCTATCAGCACTAGCGGTTCTAGTTTCCGACTACTAGAAAAACTTTGGCAACAAGATCCAGCTTTACAACAAATTGAATATACCGTCATCCCCTCCTGGTATCAGCGAGCCGGCTACCTGCAAGCAATGGCTCAGCTAATTGCCCAGGAACTCGATCAATTCCCCAATCCTGAAAGTGTTCACATTTTCTTTAGTGCTCACGGTGTTCCCCTCAGCTACGTAGAAGAAGCCGGCGATCCTTATCAAGAAGAGATCGAAAAGTGTGCCGAGCTAATCATGAAAACTCTCAACCGCCCCAATGCCTACACTTTGGCTTATCAAAGTCGCGTCGGACCTGTAGAATGGCTAAAACCCTACACAGAAGATGCCATCCCTGCTCTCGCCGCTTCTGGAGTAAAGGATTTGCTCGTTGTTCCTATCAGCTTTGTTTCTGAACATATCGAAACACTACAAGAAATTGATATGGAATATCGGGCTCTGGCGGAAAAATCAGGCATTCGCAATTTCCACCGTGTGCCGGCTTTGAATACCCATCCTGTTTTTATTAATGATTTAGCCGAAATGGTGGTAGAATCCCTCAACGCCCCCAGCCTCAAACTGGAGCAGGTGGTGCACCCACCTAAAAAGGTAAAAATGTATCCCCAAGAGCGCTGGGAATGGGGTATGACTACAGCGGCAGAAGTGTGGAATGGTCGTTTGGCTATGATTGGTTTTATGGCTTTGGTTCTGGAATTACTCGTCGGTCGTGGACCTCTGCACTTTGTCGGCTTACTTTAGTTTTATTACGGTTCAGATATACTGCAATTTTTTTACTGTGTGGGTGTTGTCAGCAGGCGAGCGCTTAAGCTAAGTCGCCTCAGTTGTTACTTAGTTTACATGAATCGGTAGGTGTAAAAATCGAGGGTTGGAAATTTTCGGCTCAAACCCTTACCCTGCCTGAAGTTCCAGCCCTTCACCTGAAATCTCTATTAATTGAAACAAAACTTTACTTACAACCGCTCAATCTGGCTCACTTTTGGAGCGACGGGGATTTCTTGCTGGCCCTTGTTCCACATACCAGTTGTACCACTGCTGCGAACTACGAATTGCCAGCCACAATAAAAGTAGAGCAATCAAACCACCCTGTCTGGGAGCATCAAAAGCGAAGAAAACCAGACAAACACAGAGTAAATCTTGAGCCAAAATCGCCCATAGCGGCAAACCGCGCAGTCGATAAAACCATCCGGCTTGAACAAGCTGGAGAACAAGGGCTAACAAACCACCGACTATGCCGATAATCCAAAGCAGAATATTTAAGTCAGTATCACCCTCTATAAAAGTAATTTGCGCGCTCGCCATTGCTATGATCGCTCCGACAAGCGGACTGAAAATAAGCTGAACGATTAGAAGAATGCGCTGCCCTAAAAGCTGTTTCGAGGCAAATAATTCAAATAACGACCAACTCACCAGCACTCCCACAACTACTGGTGGCGGAATTTGAGATAACAATGGCACTTGGGACCAAAGATTTTCGCCTTGCAATAAACCTATTAACAAAAGGGGTAGGGCTATCCGCATTCCTCCTGCTGCCGATGCAGACAGAGCCGCTAGGAGTTGTATCATAAATGCAATTGAATCGGCACTATATCTGATTGGGTTGGATGAAATTCACATAAAAGTGATTAAGCGCATAAACCCTTGCTTTAACCCTTACTGGTGAAAGCGCTCTCGCTAAATAATCGAGAATGATCAAGAATGCACCACCTTCAGTCTATAGTTTAATCCGCAATTCTTGCAGCACCCCTCTTCAAAACAAAATAACAAATAAACGCAACAACAGCACATATAAGTACTACAAAGTTTATTTTTTTCGCTCGCTCTCAGAGGTACAACTCCCCCACTGGTAATTCCCCCTCGATACCCCCTGGGAATTGACTATTTAGAAATCCCTGAAATTCTGCCAATCCCCGAACATTACTAATATTAACAATTTACCAAAACTTCTCTTTCCAGCAAAGCCTGCTTATGCTAGAGCTTGCTCGTCGTCTTTTGTCAGCCCATAATAGCGATAGTCACTTCTATAATAGCACAAAAAATTCTCACTATAACTGCAAACTCGTAAAATTACATAAAATATAAATCCTGTCAGTATTTATTATATGAATATGCCAATTTAATCAGTGTTTTCCCTAATTTATATATTTTTTTGTTGATCTCCATAATTTAGTTGACAATTTAAATTTTGTGTTAATATAAATTTAGTAGCGAAAGCAACAGATTAATAGATCAATAAAAAGACCAAGTGTAGGAAACTGTAAACCAATAAGAGAAGAGTATTGCCATGTCAGAATCATTATTTGCTGACGCCAGTAAAAGACTGGCGCGGGCGATGAAATATGTGTCAATTTCAGAAGAGGCGCTGGAACACTTAAAATATCCGCAAACAAGTTTAATTGTATCGATTCCAGTGCGGATGGATAATGGTTCGCTGCGCATTTTCCAAGGATATAGAGTGCGCTATGACGATACACGAGGACCTGGGAAGGGGGGAGTGAGGTATCATCCTAATGTCACCTTAGATGAAGTACAATCACTGGCATTTTGGATGACATTTAAATGTGCGGTGATGAATCTACCTTTTGGTGGTGCTAAAGGAGGCGTCACTGTTAATCCTAAAGAGTTGTCAAAACTGGAATTAGAAAGATTAAGTCGGGGTTATATAGATGCGATCGCAGATTTCATAGGTCCCGACACAGACATTCTTGCGCCAGACGTTTATACCAACCCGACAATCATGGGTTGGATGATGGATGAATACAGTATTATCAAACGAAAACTTTGCCCAGCCGTCGTCACTGGCAAACCGGTTACCCTAGGAGGAAGTTTAGGGCGAGATACTGCCACTGCAATGGGAGCATTTTTCACAATAGAAGCGAGCGCGGCAAAATTTGATCTTATCCCTCAAGAAACTACCGTAGCTGTACAAGGATTTGGAAATGCCGGAGCGCACATTGCCGAAATGCTCTTCAAAGCAGGCTATAAAGTAGTTGCCGTCAGTGATTCCCAAGGCGGAGTCTATTCCAAAAAAGGGCTAGACATTCCCAGCATCCGACATTTCAAGCAATCTCATAAAGGAATTCAAGCCATCTACTGCCAAGATACAGTTTGCAATGTAGGAGAACACGAAAATATCAGCAACCAAGAACTATTAACCCTAGACGTAGATATTTTAATCCCAGCTGCTCTAGAAAATCAAATCACTGAAGCAAACGTCAACGACATCAAAGCCAAAATGATCTTTGAAGTAGCAAATGGTCCGACTACTTCAGAAGCAGACAAAATTCTGGAGCAAAAAGGAATTTACGTCTTTCCTGATATTTTAGTCAATGCAGGCGGCGTTACAGTTAGTTATTTTGAATGGGTACAAAATCGCAGTGGGCTGTATTGGAGTTTAGAAGAAGTCAACAGTCGTTTACGGCAAAAAATGGTAGAAGAAACCCAGCAAATCTGGCATTTGTCGCAAGAACTTGCTGTTTCTATGCGCACTGCTGCTTATGTTCACGCATTAAATCGACTGGGAGAAGCAGTTAATGCTAAAGGAACTAGGGATTATTACACATCTTGAAAAAGCGCTCGTAGACAGAGCAATCAAAAATTGCTAAGATTGAGAAAACTTCCTCTTCTTTTACCATGAACATCAACCTTCTCAATCGGCGCAACCATGCAAGCAAACAACTGCATCTAAATTACTTAACCACATCCAGCCTTTGTATTAGCTTACTGGGCTGGATACCAGTCAAAGCACAACAACCACTTGCAGTGCCAGCGCCGGTAATTGCACAATCAGAAAAATCGCCAGCAACCCCGACAGTTTTTCAGCAAATACTGGGCCAATGGCAATCCAAAGATCCGTCAGGACAAGAATTACTGACATTTATCTTTACCCCAGAAGGCAAACTGTTTATAGTTTGGCCTACAAAAGAAAAGCCAGTCCCAGCAGTAGAGATGGCGTATCAGATCGATACCGCATCGCAACCGATGCATCTAGACATAAAAGTTAACACTAAAGCAACCGTTTTTACTGTTTTTGAATTCACCAAGGATGGCAAATTGCGTTTACAGATAGAAGGCACTAGTCCTGGACAACCCAGACCAACAGCCTTAAATGAAAATGCGACTTTGTTTGAGAAAGTATCTGAAGCGACGACATTACCTGCAGACGTCCTACTCATAGACATTGAAAACCAAAACAGAAACAGATAGGCTCACTTATTGTAGTCAGGACTTTTTAATATAACTAAAGTTCTGACTATTAATGAGTGTAAAGTTTGGCTACATATTCTCCATAGCCATTATAGGGAAGAGTTGGGCGTGTTTCCCAGGAAAAAGAAGGGCCTTTACCAATTAAACGTTCAGTTGCCTGAGACCAACGGGGGTGAGGTTTATTGGGATTAACATTTGCTTCAAAATCATATTCGCTGGGTACAAGGGTATTCCAAAATGTAGCCGGTTGGAAATCAAGAAATTCGATTTTGACAATCGACTTAGCACCTTTAAAACCATATTTCCAAGGTATTACCATACGAATCGGCGCGCCGTGTTGTTTCGGGAGAGTATGACCATAAATGCCAGTGGCAAAAAACGCCAATTCATTAGCCATTTCTTCAATCCGTAGGCCTTCTGTATAAGGCCAGGGTAAGTCACCAAAATGCAAGCCGGGACCTGTAGTGATTTTGGGATTATAATAAGAAGTGAAACGAACAAATTTAGCAGCGGAAGTAGGGTCAACATCTTCCAAGAGTAGTTTCATAGGAAATCCAATCCACGGCACTACCATTGCCCAGGTTTCTACGCACCGGAACCGATAGATGCGCTCTTCTAAGGGAAATTTTTTTCGCAAGTCATCTAAATCATAAGTACGGGGGTTTTTTACCAGTCCGGTAACTTCTATTTTCCAGTCTTCTAGTGGCAGGGCTTGTGCCTTTCTCCAGATGGATTTAGTGGCGCCAAACTCATAAAAGTTGTTATAGCGGGAGGCTAGGGATTCGTCTGTGATGGCTCTGTCAATTTTTGTAAAGGCAGGATTAGGAGTGACGCTCTCCAGTTTGAGGGTGCCAGTAGTTGGAGTAATTGTTGATTCTGGATTGTTCTCGCAGCCAAAGATGGGTAGTAAAGCAGTACTTATACCGGCACTAATTAGGTTTTTGATGAAATGACGCCGATTTAGAAAGATTGTTTCGGGGGTTATTTCTCGCTCTGGGATTTCCCAGGGTTTAGGTATGTGGATGAGTACCATGAGAAAGCTACTCCATTTTTAATGCTTTAAATATTAGCGGCGGTATTTTTGGGAATAATAAACTGAGAATCATCCCTGCCCAGTATAAAAGTTGTCACTCTATGGTTTATATTAATTCCTATTATATTATCATTAGATAAGCCCGAAGTGCAATATGCTCCATGCCTAAACGCATTAATGTCCAACCGCACCTGAGTGCAGAAGAACTTGAAGCTCGCTATCGCAAATCCAAAGATCCTGTTGAACGTAGTCACTATCATATTGTCTGGCTGCTGGCACAGGGAAAACGTACTGAAGATGTGGCAGCAGTGACAGGCTATTGTTGTGATTGGATTCGTAAAATCGTCCGCCGTTATAATCAATTAGGACCTGATGGGCTAGGAGATAAGCGGCATGAAAATCCAGGAGCGGAACCTCTGCTTAATGAAGCGCAACAGGCTGAACTGTGGCAAGCCCTGCAAGGACCAGCACCAGATGGGGGATTGTGGAATAGTCGCAAGGTAGCTGATTGGATTGCTAAGCGAGTTAATCGCCCTGTCGCTATGCAAAGGGGTTGGGATTACTTGCAACAAATGGGTTTTCGTCTGTCTGCTAATGCTGGCGAGCGCGACTCTGACTTAACTACTCGGGAAACAACGAAAAAAACTCGCCGAAGTAAGGCAAAAATAACGCAATCTACTCTGGAGTGAAAAATAGATATTTTCGCAGGAGTTAGGCTGTAGTAAAATTCTTCTCAAACTTCTGTCAAAGATTATGTCAACTCAAAACCAAACTACCCTCACTCCTGCTGAAGCCCAAAAAATTCTCAATGCTTTTATTTGCACTAATAATAAATTTATTGATTCGGTAGAGGAAAAAACTACTATCCGCCAAGCAATAATATTACTGAGTAATTTATCAGATTATCAGATTCTAGGTATCTGTGCCGATAATCTAGAGCAAGGTTTTTTAGCGGCAGAAAGCTACTTGAAAGCTTTAGGCTATAAAGTCACTCTCAACCGTGCAGCGATCGCTCCTATTGACGGGGCTGTTTATATCAAGTATAATACCCTCACCGGTTCATGTTACGCCGATTCCTACAGTGGACAATATCGTGGCGTACTAGTTTCGTGTCAATCGGCAAGCCCAGGGGGAATTAATGGTACCTACGGGCACTTGCCCTTAGATTTATTCCTCGACGAATAATCTAGTTTTTTTTATTCTCACCAGAAAATTAAAAAAATTAAATAAGCAAACCGGAACTATGATACATCAATTATAGCCAATGACAGTGAACCTGTCAAGATAATTACTTTACTCCGGATACTTTATTAGAATAGCCTGTTTATCAACTTCAACAGGTGAAGAGCTATAACGACACTTTAAAGCCGCTTCTTGCGTCCTCAAAAATATCAAGATATGACAGCCAAACAAAGTGAAGCCATGAAAACTTTTAAGATAGCTGCTTTAGCAACAGCAGCATTATCAACAATTGCCGTTTTCAATCCAGCGATCGCAGTTACTTTTGGTCAAAAAGAAATCGATCAATCAAAAATCATAGCAATTGCCATTCCCGGCGGCATCTTTCCCAAACTATACGTAATCGAACAGATATCAAACACCCGCCCATGTTGGAGCGAAAGTGGGAGCAACCCAGTAATTGTAGATCCCTTATTTTCTACTTTTGATTTTACCGGCATTTGCGGGCGGGCAATGGATAGCAACGGCTATTCTATCCGCATGGCAAATCAAGATCTTGGTTTACAGTATAACTTACGCTTAGTTCAACAAGGAAACGATATAGTACTCATCGGATATTCCTTTCAGCAAAACGCCCCCCAAATTGAAATCGGCAGAACCTATGGAATTTCCAGCGAACCGATGAAAATCATTCTCAATCCAGGCTGGCGATTTACCAAAAGAACCTACGAAGGCAAAACCCTAGGTCACACTTATTTTACCAACGACTTACCAATAAGCTCAATAACTGGTAGCAGTGGAGGTACGATTAGCGGCAACACTGGCTCTTTTACATTTAAAGATATCGCTGGAGACATCTACGCTAAAGAAATAGAACAAGCAGTCAGTCTTGGTTTCGTTGCCGGATTTGCTGACAACACTTTTCAACCTCAAGGAACCTTAACTCGTGAACAACTAGTATCCTTAGTAGTAGAATCCCTTAAAAAAATACCAAATGTCAACATCACCATACCCACCCAAGCAACCTCTCGCCCCTATCCTGACGTAGAACCCTCGCGCTGGAGTGCTGCCAAAATTCAATTTGCGCGAGACAATAACCTAATCAAAGGATATGAAGACGGCACTTTTCGCCCAACCAAGCCAGTGACGCGTGCGGAAATGATTGCAGTATTGCGGAGGGCAGCAGAATTTGGTAAAACCCTAAGAGGGCTACCTCCACAGCTAAATACCAACCTACCAGTTAAAATTTTCTCCGATATCAAAAAGCATTGGGCAGCCTCTACAATTGAGCAGATGTCTTCTTACTGTGCCGTTGCTTCCCCTCTTAATGAAACAGGGGATCAATTTTATCCAGATGAAGCAGCTCGTCGTAACTATGCAGCAGCAGCTACTCTACGAATGATTAATTGTGTCAAAGAAGAAAAACCAACGACATCGCCATAAACAAAGAAAAAGCGGGCGAGTTTTTATTACTCGCTCGCTCACTCTTTAAGCTTTAATCTCAAGCGCTCATAGGTAGCTCAACATGCAACAGCTCTTATTGTCAACTTTCTCATTGCTCTCCGTGCCCTCCGTGGTTTTTACACCCTCCATGCCCTCCATGCCCTCCATGCCCTCTGTGCTCTCCGTGCCCTCCGTGGTTTCTTCTTGTTGACTCGGTAATAATTCCCAACCAATACTACGTAATTTTTGGTAAGTTGCCCAGCCTTTTGAGCCGCCGGAAACTTTATAATCAGGCACAGCATATTCACGAAAAGCTGTATAAGGTTGCCAAGGCTGATTAGGAGATATTCGTAAATGTAAAATCTTTTGCCCATTAGAAGATCCCAGTTTAGGCAACCAGCACATTTGTTTAACCATATTAACAATATTTATGTTTACAGTTACCCCTTACGATGCCATCTATAGACTTCAGGAAAAAATTTTTTAATAAACTCTGACAGTCATCCATCGAGTTTTTAAAAACTGTAAATAAAAATACAAAAAATTTAAATTTACAGTTTAACACTTGTCATTTAGAATAAAAAAATATAATAGTAGTAAAATATAAGAGAGACATGAGAAAATTATATTTTCTAATTCCCGGAATTAGTGGAAACTTTGCTTGTGGAGGGCTTTGGGCAGAGTTAAAAACATTCAACCTTGCCAAACAGATTTGTCGAGCAGAAATTGTAACTTATCGTCAACGCGAGAAAGACACACTTTTTTTAGACGACGTGCTAAAAGAGAAAAACTTAGAAGATATTATTTTTATTATTAGTTGGGGATTTGACATTCCCAGACTAGCAGCTAAACTCAAACCTTATAATATAGTATATCATGCTCACAGCGCTGGTTACCGATTTCAACTTTCTTCTCACATTCCAATTATTGCTGTCAGTCGAAATACTTTAGGATATTGGGGGCAAAAATCTCCCCATTCTTTACTTTATTATTTGCCGAATGTAATTTCCGATGAATTTAAAAATCTAAATTTACAGCGAGACATAGATATTTTAGTACAAAACCGCAAATCTTCAAGTTATCTTTTAAAAGAATTAATACCTGAGTTACAAAAACACTGTAAAGTTTGTGTAATTGATTCTTATGTAGAAGATTTACCAAGACTTTTTAATCGGGCAAAAATTTACTTATATGATTCTGCTGAATATTGGGCGCTACAGGGAGTAAGTGAAGGATTTGGCTTACAACCGATGGAAGCACTGGCATGTGGCTGTCAGGTATTTTCTAGTGTTAATGGCGGCTTATCTGATTATTTAGATCCTGTATTCAATTGCTACAAAATTGCAGGGTATTCTAAAGACTATGATGTCTTGCGGATTTTGAAAGCTTTACAAGATTCAGAGCCTTTAACTATTGCTGAGGAAGTTTTAAAAGAATATCGCTCTGAAAATATTGTTAAACGTTTGACAAAGATTTTAAAAGATATTAACATTTTTTTTGATACCAGGGATAAAAATAATTTAAAGCCAATCAAGGAATTAACTTTTACTCGAAAGACAAACTTGAAGATACAGGAAATAATAAATAAACTTAAAAAGCGTTTTCAAAAACATTGAAAATCATAATCTCTTTAAATTGCGATTTTAATCGCTTAAAAGAGTGCCATTATCCACAAGAGATAAATAGATATAATGCCGATTAGAAGTTTTGCTGGATAACACTGTAATGAATAACCATTCTAACCACCCTCGTGCTTATGATGTTGTTTTAGGCGGGCAATCTCTTCCTGCAATCCTTTCTGCTATTCTTCAAGAGCTACGTGAAATCAAGCAAAAGCGTAGTTGGCGACTAATATATGCTCATGATGAATATGGTAAGCCTACTGCTGGTAATGTTAATCTGCTTATCGATGCTATTCGCAATGGGCATAAAGTCAGAATCGTTATTGATATTAAAGATTATGAGTATGCACTTGATGCAGATATCCTTTGGATTAGAAACGGCGTTGTTTATGCACAGAATACTTCAGCAGTAAGTGCTGCTTTTAAAGGTGAGCGCTTGGTTTTTTTAGAAGATTCTTATTATTTCATGACTATAGTTAATACTAAAGGCGACAGAGAGGTGATTCGCTGGAGTGTTGGTGAGCACAGGCGTAAAGATGGGCTTGCTCATAATAAGGTTGCTGCTAAGTGGTTTGTGGATTAGCTCCATATCACATTAAATTGTTTTTGTCAATATGAGTAAAAATACTTATGCTAAAAAAGTCGTGCATCGACACAAATAAAAAACTTTCCTCTGGCTATAAATTGGCTATCTCTTGCCCTTGACAAATCAATGCTTTTGGTTTATCCTGGTATAGTGGGCATATTTTTTACTATATAAAAGTAGTTAATATCTAATCATAGCATATATTTTTAAAATACCAAAAACCACCAGAAAAATCAAGGGGTGTCAAAAGACGTAAAATCGTTAGTTAAATGAGAAATTTTGTCAATTATTTTAAGGTTGTGATCGCGCACAAATAAAAATTTTAAATAAAAAAAATTTTTTTTATAAAGTAATGTTATAAAATAATGCTCAATTTCCAAATACCAAAATTAATTTTTATGCCAGTAATTTTACCCCGATTTAGGTAGATAAATTATACGATTTTAAGATAATATTTTAAAATTACTAAAATTTAGCAGTATATAAGGTAATGGCACAGAATAAATTGCCAGCCTCTAATAATAATCCTGACTGAGAGGCACTCTAAAAGGCTGAAGTCTGTGAGTAACTTCTATGGTTCAGGTAGACTATGGTATCGAACCCGGTTAAATTCTCCGATATTAAAAATAATTGGGCACGTCCCTTCATTCAAGCTTTGGTGGAACGTAAGATTATCAGCGGCTTTCCTAACGGGACTTTTCAACCCAATCAGCCCATGAGTCGTGCTCAGTTTGCTGCTTTACTTGGAAAAGCTTTTCAAAAACCGATAAAGCGGCAGTATTCTCCGTTTATCGATGTTCCTGCTAATCATTGGGCAGCGTCAGCGATTAAAAAGGCTTACGAGACAGAATTTTTATCTGGTTATCCCGATGGGCGCTTTTATCCCGATGAGTCAATCTCTCGGATACAAGTATTAATTTCTTTGGTTAGTGGTTTGGGGATAACTTCCGATCGCATTACAGTTCTCAAATCCGCCTTATCGAGTCTTTTTCATGATACCAAAGAAATACCTAGCTATGCAATAGATAAGCTAGCGATCGCAATTGACGCAAAAATGGTCGTCAACTATCCCAATTTAAAATTACTCAAACCCAACCAAATTGCCACCCGGGGTGAAGTTGCTGCCTTTGTCTATCAAGCTTTAGCTTATTTAGGACAAGTTCCTAATATTCAATCGAGTTATATTGTTATTCCCCCTGCAGTTATAACACCACCAGGAATAATTTCGACAACTAATATCAATCACATTCGAGAATTTCGTGGTGTTTGGGTAGCAACCGTCTGGAATAGAGACTGGCCATCTAAACCCGCACTACCGGTAGAAATACAGAAAGCCGAAATGATTCAAATTCTCGATCGCCTACAATCTTTAAATTTCAACGCCCTAATATTTCAGGTACGACCAGAAGGCGACGCCCTCTATGCTTCAGAATTAGAACCGTGGAGTGCGTGGTTAACAGGAACCCAGGGTAAGCCACCAGAACCATACTACGATCCACTAGAATTTGTTATTACAGAATGTCACAAGCGCAATATTGAATTACACGCTTGGTTTAATCCCTACCGCGCTAAAAGCAAATTAAGTGGTTCCGCCAACGTCAAACCTCACATTGCCGCCACTTATCCTGAATTCGTTAAACAATACGGCAATCAACTATGGATGGATCCGGGAGCAAAAGTAGTTCAGGATTGGACATACAACGTCATTCTTGACGTTGTGCGTCGCTACGATATAGACGGAGTGCATTTAGATGACTATTTTTATCCTTATCCTATAGCCAATCTACCATTTCCTGATAGTGCCACTTATGCTGCTTATAAAGCAAGTGGCGGTACGTTATCTTTAAACGACTGGCGGCGGCAAAATCTTAATCAATTAGTAGAGCGTCTAGCCAAAGGGATTCGTTCTATCAAACCATATGTTAAATTTGGTATCAGTCCTTTTGGTATATATCGTCCTGGGCAACCGCCTGGAATTCGTGGATTAGATGCCTATGAGCAACTTTATTTAGACTCAAAAAAGTGGTTAGCAGAGGGATGGGTTGATTATTTTGCACCGCAACTATACTGGCGTATCGAGCCGCCAGCACAGAGTTATCCGGTTTTGCTCAAATGGTGGGTAGAAAATAATCCCAAGGGGCGGCACTTTTATATTGGGAATAATATTTCATTATTGGATGGGAAAAGTTGGACATTTGACGAGATTGCTCGCCAGGTGCAAATTACGCGCTCTTTCAAAGAAAAACTGGCTTTGGGGAATATTTTCTACAGCATGAAGTCTTTTAATGAAAATCGCGAGGGGATTTTCGATAATTTTAAAGCTTCTATTTATACAACTCCGGCACTAGTGCCACAGATGACATGGTTGAATACTACCCCTCCTGCGCCCCCGACTGGAGTAGTGGTGAAAGATAGAAATATTGTTTGGAATACTGCGAGTGGAGAGATTCGTTCTTGGACGCTTTATCAACAAAATGGCGCTCGCTGGGCGTTAATGCAAGTACTACCGGCGACAACCGTTTCTGTTAGTGTACAACCGGGAAACTATGCTCTATGTGCTGTTAATCGAATGGCAAGTGAAAGCAAAGCAGTTATTGTATCGGTAAAATAAGTTACTCTCACTTTTTCCCTCATTATAATAGGGGCGTAGGCGTAGCGCTCCTATTTTATTCTGAGCTAAAAAAAACAGCGCTCTACAGAGTGTAGCAGCGCTATATATTATGTTTAAACACAATTTTGTTAATTATTACCGAATGCCGAGAGTCTGAATATTATTACTAGCATATCCGACTTCGAGGGGAGGTTCTACTTGCAGCAAAGTTTGAATTTGAGTGAGGTATTCTTCTATTTTACTTTCGCTTCTAAAAATGCGGCGTAAGCGTTCTAAAATTGGCGTCAGCAGGTAGCGTTTTTGTTCATCTTTTATTTTTTCATCTGCCTTAGGCTGAATAATTGCGTGACTTCTAAACAAGACGAATTTTTCAGGTTTTTTGGTTTTAAAAACCTCACGAATTTCGTTGCATATTTGCTCGATAAAATGGTTAGTGACATATTCCATGACAGCGGGTTGCAGAGAAAAAACGGCTTCATTGCCGGGAATTTTTTCGATTAGCGATCGCCGTCCGAGGGAAGCCACTGCTTCTAATAATTCTCTTTGAGAAATTGGCAGAAGCATATTTTCGCGCAATTCGGGCAGAGAGACAGGCTTACGTGCGATCGCAAGCCAGTAGAGAATTTCCTGTTCTATCGGAGACAAACGCATAAATTGCCCTTCCAAAAGGGTACTGATATCTCCAAACACCAAAGTACCTTGTTTAATAAATTCCGAAACCTTTCCGCCAAACAGCTCACGAATTGTCGTTGCCACTATTTTCAATGCCAGGGGATTACCACGGTAGAGTTCTATAAGCCGTTCCCATTTTTCCTCTTCTGCCAATCCTTTAGATTGAAAAATTTCCCAAGCTTCTTCTCGCTGCAAGTCACCCAGCTCCAGAGAACGAACTGGCATATTTTTGCCTTCCATAATCGCGATTTCGTTAGGCTTTTCCAAACTGGTAAGCATCAAACAGCTATTGTGAGGTTCTTCTCCAATTCGTTTGAACAAATCGCCATAGCCTTCATAGCCTGAGCGGTAACACCCTGCCAATTCGCCACTTTGTAAAATAGTTTCTACACTATCCAGAACTAGCAGACAGCGATATTTGCGGAACAAAGAAATAACTTGTGATATTTTATCATTTATGTCGGCGAGTGGATAGCTAATTTGGCGGTGAGATAAAAATTGAATCAGATTGTCTAAAAGTTCTTTGATAGGCGGAGCGTGACGCAGACTTCGCCAAATCACATAATCAAATTCTTCCTTAATTTGGTGGCAGCAGCGTACTGAGAGGGCGGTTTTACCAATTCCTACCATACCCAATATTGCCACTAAGCGGCAACTATCTTTTACAATCCACTCTTCTAGAGTTGCCAGTTCATTAGTTCGCCCGTAAAAAATCGAGACATCCGGTGCTTCGCCCCAGTCTTGTCGACGCGGAAAAGTTCCTGCCGTTGCTATTATTTCTTCGGGTGTGTTTTCAACGCTATTAGGTAATAAAGAGTTGGAATATTCTCCCCGCGTGTGTTCTTGATATTTTGTCACTAAAATTTGCTGCAATTTTGCTAATTTTCCAGGTCCTGCACCGCCAATGTGAAATTTTTTATAAACTTCACCGAGCCGTTTGCGAACTGCTTCTGGGCGAATATCTAGGTTAGTTGCGATCGTTGTGATTGATTCACCGGCTAGGGCGTGGGAAAGTACCTCAATTTCCGAGTCAGACACGCTTCGCTCTGCTGCTACTGCTTTGAGAAAGTCTTGGGGAATCATATCGTTTTTGAATGTTGGGATATTTGACTATTGAGGTTATATATTTCAAACCACATCTAAAACCCAAGTACAGACAGCACGCGTGTGAGCTTTTTATTGCCGAGGAGCGCAAGACTTGGAGTAGAAACGAATCTATTGTCTCTTGTCTTGAGGACGATAATGCACCGTATCGGTGGAAGTCCTCGGGAAAGCCCTCCTAGCTTGGCTGGGCGTTCCCTCCTACTTCTAGCCTTGCTTGGAACTGAAGTTCCAATTTGGTTAGAAGATAAATTGCACAGTAGCGGTAAACGCCTCGCCTGTAGTCTACTGGCTGTGAGCTTGCTTTAGATATGTGAGTTTTGTTAGCCAATGATCATATCTCACTTTTTCGAGAAGGTCAAGTTTTATCTGCTAATTTCCCTCACTTCCCGTCAGGTGAGGTGAGTAGAGCTTGCGCTACTGTGATTTTGAGGAAATTTTTAAGAAAATTAACGAGAAATTACGATAATTGCAGGTTTTTCAACTTACAATAGTCTTTGTTTCCCACTTTTCAGAGTAAGACATATGTCTATTTTACCTCTGAAAACTATCGTACTTAAGAGAGTGACAATAGACAGGAAACCCAGTTTCTGAAAATAGAAACTGGGTTTTTTGAATACTAATTTCTAATTAAAATTGGAGCGAATAATCGCCTCGGCGCGCTCATAAATTGTGCGAGCGTAATCCGTCCAAACTCCTTGCCCCCAGTAGCGGAAGCAACTAGTTTGTAAAAGTAGGTTGTAAAGTAAAGCTTCCCGGTAGCGGTGTTGCTGAGTAATGCGATCGCTATCTGAGGAAGATGCCAAAAGAGGATCAATTTTTTCATGGAAAGTCGCACTTAATTTATTCATCGGTTCAAGAACATTTTCATAACCGCGAACCCAACTGATGTTATTTGTCCAAGATGCGCCATCCATGTGAAAGTGATGATCAGTTTGCTTCAATTCAGCGATCGCTTTTTCTACCGCTTCTGGAGTTGCTTTTTCTGGCGAAACCCGTTGCCAAATTTTATGCTGCTGAATTGGCTGACACGCTGGATAGTCTTCAGGTTTACACCCAGCGGCTTCAATCAATTCCAGATATTCTGTCCCATTAACTGCCACAGTTCCCGACGTGCCGCCGCCATTAGCGCGCATATCATAAAAAGCATTTTTATAGCCATCTGGAAACTCGTTCATCATCACGCCGCCATTTTCTCCATCCCCAATTTGAGAGACGATTGGCGGGATAGAAATATCACCTAACTTCTGCCGCGACTGAGCTTTAGCTTCATAATAAGGCTGCATTTGAGCAACCAATTTCGTATCCGATCCCTGAGTTTTAATCAGAGCCGTAATGCTGAGTTCTTCGCCCTTAGAATTGCGAGCAATTAGACGATGCGGCACATGTTTATAGCCTAGTGGTTGCCCTGAGAGAGTTTCTACGGAATGCTCCTGAATTAACAACCAGCGATAGCCACATTCTTTCAAAGCTTTAACATATTCATAGCAGGTATCAGGGTGATTAGGCAGGTGCATTTCTGGGGGAGAAAAGCCCTTGACGCGAGCTAGTGCATCCCAGCCAAAAATTGCGGCAAAGTGATGTTGCCATGCTACAATGTGAAGTTTAATATCGGGAATCGGCGTTGAGGGAACCACCGCATGACTCCACATCGTGCCCAGCCATTCTACATAGGGTTGGTAAGTTGGATCGCAGGTAATTGATTTGAGGTTGTCAATTATATCGTTCCGCCCCATTTGCCGCAATCCCCAGAGGAGATTACCGGAATAATCTAGCATGACGCGCGGATTACAGCCATTGCCCACCAGCTCCCGCACGAAATCGGCAATCCGACTGTAGCACCATGCGAAAACGCCTGCATTGTAGCGGTGTTCATCGCTACCAAATTCAAGCATGTGCTGTAGATTATTGATGAGAGCGCCGTTTTCACCTGCCGGAATCGTCGGTTGATGCATATGCAGGGCTACTGCAAAGCAGGAATTTATATTTTCTAAACGGAGATTTGTTGTAGGCAAATATACTGGTTTATTGTGATTTACTACCGCAAGAACTTCTTTTTCCCAACCAGAAATATTTGGCAATCCATCTATAATGTCTGGCAAAATTGGTAGGGTAGAAGCTGGAGCTGTTGCAAGCATAAGTCTTTGCCTCTATTTACTCTCATCTCCTGTAATATGGTTCTACAAGTTGGCAATATTTTCAATCCCTAAGAGGGAGATATTTATTAATTTTGTTTACAAATAAAATAAGGTTGCTTTCTAGCCAGTTTAAAAAAATTATTTTTTTCCATACACCATTTCTGACACAGAAACTGGTAAAATGCTGTACCGTTCCCCACGCTCTAAAAGGCATGTTTGCTAGTTTCCTCCCACCTGAAGTTAGTGAACTTACAGAATCTACTTCGATTAGCTTTGCTGAGAGGCTAGAATGTCAGGAAATTATGACATCAATGAGCGCTCGCCCTATTTCCACATCTTTTGCCCGTCAGGGGAGTGGGGAGATACCCATCATATTGCTACACGGGTTTGACAGCTCCTCATTTGAGTTTCGCCGTCTACTGCCGCTGCTGGCTGCCGAAACCGAAACTTGGGCAATTGATTTATTGGGTTTTGGATTTACAGAGCGGATAGCAGAAATCCCTTTCAGCCCAAAAGCTATCAAAACCCACCTTTATTATTTCTGGAAAACTCTAATCGAAAAACCCGCAATTTGGGTGGGAGTTTCAATGGGAGGAGCAGCAGCGATCGATTTGACGCTTTCGTACCCGGAAATCGTTAAAAAGCTGGTACTAATTGACAGCGCTGGTTTGGCAAAACCGCCAGTGATTGGCAAATTCCTATTTCCTCCCCTCGACTATTTAGCAGTAGAATTTCTCCGCCATCCCCTGGTGCGGCGGAAAATAAGCCTCAAAGCTTACTACGATCCGAAATTCGTTTCCCCGGATGCAGAATTATGTGCAGCATTACATTTAAAAGCGCCCCGCTGGAGTGAAGCGCTAATTGCTTTTACAAAAAGTGGCGGTTACGGTTCGTTTCAGGATAATCTATCCCGCATTGAACAGCCGACTTTGATTTTGTGGGGAAAAGAAGATCGGATTTTGGGTACGGCTGATGCGCTGAAATTCAAGCAGGCGCTCGCCAATAGCAAATTAATCTGGATAGACAATTGTGGTCATGTTCCCCATCTGGAAAAACCGCAAATTACTGCTCGACACATTCTAGATTTTATTGCTAATCGATAATATATAATCGGTAATGGGCGATTTCTCGTCTCTCCTATTACCGATTACCAATTATCAATTATCTATTGGAATTGCTGAGAACATTCATCTGCTGTGACAGCCGTTCTTCCAAGCGCTCAAGCAAGGTATTGACATCCGCTCCTACTTGTTGAAAACAAACTGGGGGTGCAGGCTCAGTCTGGAACTGAATTAGTTTTAATTGCCCCTCGCCAATTCCAATAATTAACACTTCTTTTTCCGGGTTGTGATTGTCGATAACTCCTAGAACTTCCCCTAAATAATTATTAACTTTTTTATTCAATTCTTCGACTGCCTGTCTCGAACAGTAAACGAAATGCGGTACAGGTTTAAGGTTGATTCCCAGTGCTTCTTCTTTATTTTGTCGTTCTAGCCACAATCCCCAAGACAGGGCTGCTAAGTCTTTCTGATTGTCTCTGGCAAACTGTGCCAGTTGACGACGCCATAGGTTTTCTGCGGTTTCCAGTTCTTTACTGCCAATTGTAAACATTATAGTGAAATTTTTGCTGTTGTTTACTTTGTTTACTGTCTGGCTCTAAGCCCTATCTGCCCTATTTTACCAGCTTGCTGTACTTTATTATAATCTAGTGGAGAGGGGGTGAGCGATCGCGATTTACCTCCGTTTATAGCATCATCGATATTTTCTCGATTGCCCCCACTCCTACAGTTTACCATTGCGATTTTTGTGGGAGCAGGGGTTTAACTACAACTAGCGTTCAATTTTAATGGAAATAATCTTGTCGCCTTGACGGATGGCGTTGACGACTTCCATATCTGAAGTTCTGCCGAAAACGGTGTGAATTCCATCTAAATGTGGTTGGGGAGAGTGACAAATAAAGAATTGGCTGCCCCCCGTATCGCGCCCTCGGTGAGCCATTGATAAACTTCCTGCCAGATGCTTGTTTTTATTAATTTCACACTTGATAGTATAGCCGGGACCTCCTGTTCCATTTCCCAGAGGGCAGCCGCCTTGGATGACGAAATTAGGAATAACTCGGTGAAACTTTAGCCCATTGTAAAACCCTTTTTCACAGAGTTCTACAAAGTTTTTAACCGTATTGGGAGCATCCTGATCGAATAAATCCAAGTGAATCGTGCCCTTTTCTGTTTCCATTATAGCGCGGGTCATGCTTTTTTCTTCCTGAGTATATTTTCCTGGGCTTATAATTAGCGATCGCCCAACTTTTCTTATTTTATATCAAAATACCTGTTGAAGGTTCTTGAAATTTTTTTATAGGGGCTATTGTGTAGCATTAAAAGCCATCTGCCAAAAATCTTTCTCTAATCTTGCCACCTGTAAAAACGCTGCTTCAGCTTGCTGTTCGATTTCTGGCGATGCCGTTGACAGAGCTTCATCTGCTTGTTGTTCTAGTAATTTAACATATTCTGTAAACTCCGGATTCCCCCAGCGAGAAGCAAATTCCGCATAAGGTTCCGGCATAGCTCCTGGTAATTGCCATCCTTGATTGTATGCTAATTCAATAGCCCAGAGTGCGGTTGCTTGAACGGCATAGGGTTGTGTTCCCAAGCTATACATATATTGACAGTATTCTGTGCAAGTTGGCTGCTGGGGAACGTCGAGGGAAATCTGGCGTTCGCTTGCTTTTGCTTTAAACCAATTCAACTCATCCTTAATAGCGCTTAATCCTGCTAATAAAAGCTCAAAATGATGCACAGGGGCAGCAATTAATACTCGCGCCAGCATTCGCGTGAACTCGACAACAAATAGATAATCTTGCGAGAGCCAGGTATTGAATTGCTGCGGTTGAATTATTCCTAATTTACAATGTTCCAAAAAAGGATGCACGGTAGCGGCGTGCCACGCTTCATGATGTTTTTGCAAAAGTTGCTTGCAGGTTAAAGTCATGTATATTTTTCTTACCTGAACCCAGATATACTAAATATACTCTACTAACAGGTAGGAAGTAGGAAGCCCACACTGGAAAGTTTAGTCGGTGTCTAGTAGTTTACCAGAGTTGATTTGCCTGAACTGTTGATCCTTTCAGGCAGACGTGAGAGCGATCGCTGCCTGAAAGTTGCGTAAGCAATTTGCATCTGTTTCGAGAAACCTGACTCTACTTTTAGCAAGTTTCGTGCGGCATCCCTTTCAGAATTGCTAATTGCTTGTAATTTTGCTTAAAAATTGCGAGCAGGTAATTATTTTAGGTATTAACTATTCTATTAGAGATTAGAGATTAGAGATGACAAATTTTTTGCCTTAAACCCAAAACTGTTCAGTTTCTCTGGTATAGTGGATAGGCAGAACCGTTTCGACATTTTCATGAGGACGGGCGATGACGTGATAAGAAAGCAACAACTGCTGCTCTGTATTGACTTGCTTAATAGAATCAACGCCAGCTGCTACAGAGGTTTGCACTTCTGACACATCGCCCCTTACAATAATTGTATAGCGAGCGCTGCTTACTTTTTCATAGCCAACTAAGGTAACGCGGGCGGCTTTAACCATTGCGTCTGCCACTGCTAGGGCAGGAGGAAGACCTAAGACTTCAACCATACCAACTGCTGCGCCCATAACTAATCTCCAGAATTAATAACATAGACCGATAAAATTGTACGATAAAGTTTCCCCAAAAAGGTGAAAAAGCTTCGAGTTTTATGCAGAAAAGCTTGCCGTAGGAAAGCCTTTACCAAGGAGAGCCAATCATGGTAAAAGCAGACCAATAATAAGGATGAGATAGATTGATCATGAGTTTGTTGGCTAGTTCTGGGGGAAGTGGCACCCTGTCTTTGATACCGACGCTGCGCAAGTAGCCCCCTTCAACCTTAACTTCGCCCCGGCTCATCGCTACTTGAGCTTGACGCAGTGCTTCTGCTTTGATTTTGGCATTTTTGAGTTGGCTGTAAAATTCGCTCATCAGGGCTAAGGTGCCTTCATCGCTGACATACCAGAGGGAAGCGAGTGCAGTTTTGACGCCTGCGGCGACAGCGAAACCGGCAAAGCCCAATTCGGCGCGTTCGTCTCCGACAGCGGTTTGGCAAGCAGAGAGTACCAGCAATTCTACAGGAGGATTGTTAAAACCGAGCGAGCGCATTTGATCTAACTGTAGCTTTTCCTTCCACAATTGAATGTAAGATTTGCTCATATCTCCCGGTTTAAACTCCCCGTGAGTTGCTAGATGAATAATCTCAAAGGGATATTTAGAGCGCTGCGACTTGAGATTATTCAGAGTAAACTCTTCATTCAATAAAATAATTCCTTCTCGCTGCTGAGTAATAGCAGATAGTTCTACTGGCACGGCAGGCAAAGGAGAAAGACTAGGAGCAAAGATGGAAAAATTACTCGCGCCCATTGCCAGTATTTTTGCATCTTCCAGAGATTTGTAGCGACTATCCACTAAACTAATACTGGGAATCAACGCAAGCGAGTATTTTTCTACGAGAAACTGTTGGCCATCGTGCAGCGCTGCCACAGGCAGACTACGTAATCCCGCATCCATGCTAAACAGTATGGTATCGATAGAATTGGCTCTTAGCTCTTCTTCAATAGGGGTAATCAACCACTGATAAAGCTGCTGAGCAGGTTGCAAATAATTAGTGGTTGTGCGGTAGTGGGGTGCTGTCAGGCTATAGTGAAACTCAGCCACGACTTTCATCAGTTTGTCGCGCTTGGCTTGCGGAATAGTTTTGCGAATTGGGTGTGTTTTTGCCGCATATAATATTAGTTCTAATTCGTCGGGAAGCGCGGTAACGTAAACTATTGCCGAGCGGTTTTTGGTTTGATGGTAAATTTCCACTAGAGCCTCTCGAACGTTTGTGGTATTCGTGAAGTATTTAGAAAGATTGGCGCCAAAATAATTGCTAAATTCTTGGTGGCGCCGCTGTTCCAACTCGGCGATCGCTATTTGCACATTAGGCACATTCCCCACATTTCCTGTATTATTAACCACTGTCACTTGTTGTGGCGGTTGCTTCTGTAGTTGCACAAATTGCTGCCCAATTCGAGCTCCTGTCGGCGGGGGTGGCGGCGGGGGCTGAAGTGGTGGAGGGGAAAAAATCCCGTCAGGATTATTCTTCATTGAGTTAATTAAAATATTTCCCCTGTCAGTATTCAAAGTGATTTCCGGTGCCATTGTCACGGTTGCAGCTTTGGGGTTAATGGCATTTGCTTTTCTTGTTGCTCCTAAAATATTAATATTTCTGCCTGTAGCCTCAAGGGTGCCGGAAGCGATCGCAACACCCGGTTTATATGGCATATTCATCTCTGTTGTAGTCAGGTTTATCGTGCCGTCAGTATTAACTTGTACTCCGCTGGCATGAGCGACACTGCCCCCAGTTAGCAATTCTGGTAGAGATGCTCTATCTGATGCCTCCCGCTTTATTTCCAAACTGAGGATATGCCCCGTTTGAGAAATGCGGACGAGACTTGACTCCCGTACGGCAGCGATAGTAATATTTCCTCCCGGAGCCGATAGGGTGCCTAAATTCAAAACCATACCGCCCAGTAGAGTGAGATTATTTTTTGGTTGTAGAGATAAGTTGGCGGTATTGATTATCCAACCTAGTTTTGATAAATCAAAAGAAAAAACATTAGGATTTCCGACGAGTGCAGTATAATCATTCGCGCCAAAAGCATTAAACCAGCCGCCGTTAAATCCGATCCTGGTTGCTGTTGTCGCGGTAAAAGAACTGGGTACATTTAAGCTAGCACCTGCGCCAAAAATTATCCCGGCAGGGTTGATTAAAAACAAGTTAGAATTTCCACCACTTACTTGAATTAAGCCATTAATATATGAAGCCTCGCCCCCGGTTACTCTGCCTAAAATATTGCGGATATTGGGATTAGACAAAAAGTTGGCGATTTGCCCTTCAGATAGGTTGAATTTTTGAAAACTGTGAAAAAGATTAGCTCGCTCTCGCGAAGTCGTGCCGCCTGTAATATCGAAGCGATTTCCTTGGGGAATGACGAGGGTCCCAGTGCCGTCATTAGCTGGTGTGATTGCTTGCTTTTGTGCGGTGGCGGGAGTAGCCAAAATACTTAAGAAGGCAAAAACGATACCCCAGGTATTGATAGTGAATGCGACTGTTTTCATAGCGTGAACTGCATTTATAGTGAGGCGATAGTTACCAAAGTAATATTTATGTAGGATATTGATAAATTCTTCGTTGACAGTAAGGATTTTTTTGCATATAAAATAAAAATTTTAAAATTTAAACTTATTTTGACCTCTATTAATTATTTTAACAGAAAATCAGCCAATGCAATCCGTAAAATTGCTGATAATTCCAGAAACGATATTCCTGGGGCAAGGTGTGGCGTATTATGGCTTTACAGCCCAGCCGACGGGGAAAATCAGAATATATAAATTTTAGTACTTTTACTGGGAGCGATCGCTTATAAACTGAGAATTGAAAATTAGAAGGAATTTAGGCTTTCCTACATGCCGAGAAAAACTGAAAGCAAGCGCCGAAGTCAGGAAATTGCAGTCATACTGATGCTATCTGCGTGTGGCGGTGCGCTGCTTTACTATATCGTAGCACAATTTAATATGTTATTTTCTGTTTTACAGGCAGTACTACCGCAAACTCTGTGCCTTGCTTCGAGTCAGAAGAAACTTCAATTTTTCCACCGTGCTTTTCAATAATTTGATAGCAAATATAAAGTCCTAATCCTGTACCTTTGCCCACTGGCTTTGTAGTAAAAAATGGGTCAAAAATCTTGTCGATAATTTCTGCTGGAATGGCAGGGCCATTATTCCAAATTGCTATCCGAACGCGATCGCTATCAATTTTTTGAACACTGATTACAATCGTTGGCTTTTTCTCCGTTTTTTCGCCATTTCTATTGTCTGAGTATTCCAGGGCATCAATGGCATTGGTTATAAGATTCATAAATACTTGGTTTAACTCGGCAGGATAGCACTCTAACAATGGAATTTCTCCATAATTTTTAATTACTTTAATATTATTTATATTCTGATTAAACCGAGAATTTAGAATTAACAGTGTGTTTTCAATTCCTTCGCGAATATCAACGGTTTTCAGTTCGGATTCATCCAAACGGGAAAAGTTTCGCAGTGATAGTACAATTTTGCGGATGCGTTCAGCTCCTATTTTTATCGAATACAGCAATCGGGGTAGATCTTCAAGTAAAAATTCTATCTCGATTTCTTCAATCTTTTCTTGAATTTCCTTTTCGGGAGCAGGGTAATAATGCTGGTATAGCTTTAGCAAATCGAGGAGATCTTCTATGTATTGGTTGGCATATTGCACGTTTCCATATATGAAGCTTATAGGGTTGTTTATTTCATGGGCGATTCCAGCGACTAACTGTCCCAAACTGGACATTTTTTCACTTTGAATAAGTTGAGCTTGAGTTTGTTTTAATTCCTGAATTTTACGGTTAAGTTCCTGAGTTCGTTCTTCAACTCGCTGCTCTAAATTATAGCGAGCTAGTTCTAATTCTTGGATATATTTTTTAACCCATGTCACCAGTTGATTAATGGAGTTGGCAAGTAATCCTACTTCATCTTTGCTAAAAACAGGAGCGGTGAGATTAAAATTAGATTGCTCGGTGATTTGTTGAGCAACTTTACTGAGGGATAAAATTGGATGAGTGATTGCGCGAGTGGTATAAAAACCTATAGCGATCGCAATTGCTGTTGAAAGCAGTATACTCACTACTGTAAAACCAATTCGTAAAACTTCTGCTTGCTCTAGTGCAGCCTTGGCTTGTGTATTTTGGGTTTCAGCAGTAAGCATTATCCGTTTTAAACGCTCTGAAAGTAGTTCGAACTTAATATTTATCTCAATAGCTTTTTTTTCTTTGACAGACATAAATAGGAAATTTTGTGCGGCTGGAATTTCCTCGGCTTTCAATGAGGAGGGGTTGAGTCGCTGCCAGAGGGATTCGATTAGCTGTTTGTAGTTTCTAGAATTGTTTTGGTAAGCTTTTAATATTTGCTTAAACTCTCCGGCATTACTGCCAAGTAATTAGGATATTTATCGATGAAATTTTCGATTTCTATGAGAATTTTTTCTATCTGATTTAGATCTTCATAAAATTTGGCAATTTCGTAATTAAACCAAATAGAATCTCCTAAAACAGTAAGCAGACGCTGCGGATGCGCTCGCACTTCCAGCATGGCATTTTTTAATTCCATTATCAGATGCTGCTGTTTGTCGGTAATCCAAAGCTGCCATTCGGCTTGTTTTTGGCAATAATCTCCAACGAGTAGCCCGATGATTGTTCCCAAAGCTCCTATTCCAATTGCTAGAGAATAACCATAATTAATTTTTTTAGCAATACTCCATCCACTAATAAGGCGTCTCAGCCAAAACGACAACAGGCGTTTTGACTGCTTGATTGGGCTGTAGAGAATCAACTGCTTCTCTGTGGCGTGGCTTTTTTCTAGAGCATGGCTAGAATCTCGAAATAACATACAAAACTCCTGTACTACAAATACCCCGTCCATTGTAAATATTTTTTAAATTTTTAAATTCAAAGTTTCCGCGTTGGGTACTCCGTGCTTTTCAAACCTGGCGTACTACAAAAATGTTACGCTCCCAATCCCTGATGCAAATCGTAATATTCTATATATTTTTTCTGTCTATCAATATAATTACTTTTTTGCCTGCTCAATCTTAAAAAAATCTAATTTTTTTTATTTAAGATAAGTTTAAAAAAAGGATAAAAAAAAATTAAGCGCCTAGCTTTTCTAGTCTGAAGCTGCTAATTGATAAAATCGCCCTCGCCGATGGCTTTATAAAATTCGCGAATCATGTTATAATCAGCATCATTAGCAGTTACCAGGGTAGAGCCTTTATACTTTCCTTCCTCAACGGCTAAAAGACTTTTGATCAGTTTATCCTGATTTTTAAGTAGGCGATCGCGAAGCATTTCTACAAACTTAGGAGTTATTTTACTACTGGCAACTAACACATCGCTAGGAAGTAATGGCCCTGTTGCTATCAACCGAAACTGATTCTCTGACAAACTTTCATCTAAGAGAAATTTTTTGTATTTAATCATCGAGCCTCCCCAAGCATCGACAGAGCCATTTTTTAATGCTGGCAATCCTTTTTCTCGTAACATCAGGATTTTAAGATCAGACTTTGGATTTAAGCCTGCATTGCTTAACAAGCTTATAGGACCAATATGGCCACTGGTCGATCCTACATCCCATAAAGCAATTGTTTTGCCTTTTAAATCCGCTACTGATGCGATCGCACTTTGCGCGTTGACTGCAATAACCGAGCGGTAATTCGGGCGGGTAATAGCGATGATGGGTATAGCATTTGTTCGTGCTCTTATGACTACATATTCCGAAGGTCCTGTCAGCACTAAATCCACTTTATCTGAGTTTAGGGCTACTGCCGATTCTATATAGTTGTTAACTGGTAAAAATTCTATTTTGCGATCGCTTATCTGTTCTAGGGCTATCCGAAATTCTCCATAATCCCGTTCTAACTGTTCGATTCCTTTCACCTCTGTTACTGCCAATCGCAGCTTTTCTGGTTCATTTCCAGCCAAATTATACGATTCGCCTTGAAGGCCGCTATTTACTACTGTACAGCCAGCGATAAATAATAGGAAATATCCGAGCCATTCACGCCGCTTCATATTATATAAACTTTCAACCTAATTATAAATTTACCTTTTCTTTCTCTTATTATAACTACATAAATTAAACAAAATTTAATTTTTAATTAAAAAAAGGGAATGTTTGGGAATGTTATCTAAAGAATTATTTTTTTTGAAATTAAGAGTCGATAAAAGTTTAAATGCACACCAAAGGAAAAAATACGATCTTCCATGAGACAATAAGCGGTAAAAGCCATCAAAGTAGAAAATTTTGCATTTTTATGAGTAACTATACACCTGAATATATTTTAGGGCTAGATATTGGCACTACCGGCAACCGGGCGATTCTGTTTGATCATTCTGGAGCGATCGCAGCCCAAGCTTACAAAGAGTTAACTCAGTACTATCCCCAACCGGGTTGGGTAGAACACGATCCTGTTCAAATTTGGCAAGACACACTTACCTGTATTCAGCAAATCTTCAAAACAGCGGGAATTTTAGCTAAACAAATAGCAGCAATTGGTTTAACAGTACAGCGAGAAACTTGTTTGCTTTGGGATAAAACCACTGGTAAACCTTTGCACAATGCGATTGTTTGGCTTGCTCGTCGCACGGCACCGATGTGTCGGGAATTAGCAGAAAAAGGTTATACAGAGGAAATACAAAACCGCACGGGATTAGTGCTGGATGCTTATTTTTCCGCTACTAAAGGCTGCTAGATTGGGTGCGGCTGTTCTCACCGGATATTAATTTTGATAATATTATTGCAGGTACGGTAGATACTTGGGTGCTGTGGAATCTCACGGGTGGGCGGGTTCACGCCACTGATTATAGTAATGCTAGCCGTACGATGCTAATGAATTTGGAAACCCTGGAGTGGGATGCAGCACTTTTGGATTTATTCGGGATTCCGGCGCAAATATTGCCTCAAATTCAGCACAGTCTGGGGATTTTTGGCACTACAGATGCGAATTTATTAGGGGCAGAAATTCTGATTGCGGCGATATTTGGTGAGCAGCAAGCGGCACTATTTGCCCACGGGTGCGAACGCCCAGGAATGATGAAATGTACATATGGCACGGGGTGTTTTTTAATTTCTCAGACGGGGCAGAAATTAACGCGATCGCGTCATAAACTTATTGCAACTGTAGGGTGGACACAACCAGAGAAAGTATACTATGCTTTAGAGGGAGCGATATTTACAACGGGTGCTTGTATTCAGTGGCTGAGAGATGGGTTAAAATTGATTAATACTGCAGATGAAACTGAAGCGAGCGCTTGTCAGGTAGCTAATACTAATGGCGTTTACTTTGTGCCTGCCCTAAACGGATTGGGTGCTCCGCACTGGGATATGAATGCTCGCGGTGCATTTTTTGGGAATTACCGGGGGAGTAAAGCGAGAACATATTGTCAAGGCGGTGCTAGAAGCAATCGCTTATCAAGTGAAAGAAGTAGTTGAAGCGATAAATAAAGATAGTGACACTCCGGTTACCGTTTTAAAAGTTGACGGTGGGGCTTCTGAAAATAACTTTTTAATGCAATTCCAAGCCGACATTCTCGGCATTCCTGTCGAGCGCCCTGCCATCCTCGATGTTACCGCTCAAGGGGCTGCTTTTGGTGCTGGTTTAGTTGTTGGTTTTTGGGATGATTATAACACAATTGTTGCCAGCCGCAAGATTGACAGAATTTTTGAGCCGGGAGAAGGTGCTACAGCAGCGCAGGCGAATTTTAGTACTTGGCTAAAAGCGGTAGAAAGGGCAAAAAATTGGGTTGATTGATTGTTATAGCGGTTTTTAAAAAAGAGAGAACCTGGTTTCTTCTTGTAAGAAACTGGGTTTTTCAGTGTCTGCGTCTTTCAAATGTGCGACATCCCTATTTAGTCTATTTTTAGATATGTTGTAACAGAGTGTCTATACGTTGTAATATACTGGCTGCATTTTCGGGGCGTTGCTGTGGTAATGGTGCCATTAAGTCGTCAATCAATTCTTTCAATTTTTGGGGAATATTGGCATTGACTTTGTTTTGCCAAAGTAGTTTGCCAGTTTTTGCACAGGTGGGAAAATCCATCGGTGAAATGCCTGTGAGTAAATGCACAAAAGTTCTCCCCAGTGCAAAAAAATCTGATTGTAGCACAGCTTTGCCACTAAGTTGCTCTGGGGCGGCGTAGCCGATAGAACCTACCGGCGTTGCTTTCCAAGAATCTATTCCTACCGTGCCAAAATCTATTAATACTAATCTGTTATTTTTTGCTAGAATAATATTTGCTGGTTTGATATCTCTATGCACTATGTCGTGACGGTGCAATTGCTGTAATATTTCTGTCAGTTGTCGCAACCATTTTAGTGCAGATTCGCAAGAAATTGTTTGGTTTTTGTTGATAAAGTCTGCTAATGTTTCTCCCTCTATTTTTTCCATGACTAAACAGCGCATTCTCCTACTATTGTTAGGAAGAGCCACAGTAAAGTAACCATCAGGCTCTACTTTAGGGATTCCCGGATGTCTCAGAAATATCAACACCCGCGCTTCCTGCTCAAACAAGCGTACTAATTCGGGGTTGTTGTTATATTTTAGTACTTTCAGCACTTTAAAAGTTCCCCAAGTATTCAAGCAGGTATGCCAATCTCTGACTTCAAAAATTTCAGTCGGGTGGGCAGGAGAAAGTTGTCGCAGTGGTTTGATAAGCCGATAGCGATCGCATATTACCAAGCTGGCTCCACAATTCTGACACTGCATTAAATTTTCCGGATTTTCCCGATAGTTACACTGGGGATTGATACAGTAACTCACGGAATTAAATCGTCTTTCAGTTCAGAGATTAATGTTTTTAGATTGGTAGAAGCATAACCAACCTCTAGGTGTGTTTTTTCTGTTAATTTAGACAAAATTTGCTTGAGTGTTTTTACTAATTCATCGCATCCGTATCGCATCAATGTAGGTGACAGTTTGTTTTTTAATCGCTGAAGTATAGAGCGCGACTGAGCTGTTTTCGAGCTGCTGATCAGGTGGCTTCTGAAGAGTTTTAGATTTTCGAGTTTTTGATTGGTGATAAAATCGAGTATTTCTTCGCAAACTAGCTCGACAAACCGTTCGGTGATGTATTTTGAAATTACCGGGATGAGGGTAAAAAGGGTATTTCCACGTTCGACTTGTTTTTCAATAAGCGATCGCCGATCAAGAGAGGCAATATTTTTCAGCAAATCGGCTTGGGAGATAGGCAGGAGGATATTTTCTTTCAAAGTAGCGATCGCCATTGGTTGTCCCTCAATTGCCAGCCAATACATAATTTCTTTTTCTGACTCTGACAGACGCTCAAACTGAAAATCCAGCAAATAGCGAATATCGCCTATAAATAAAGAATTTTTGAGAAATTCCCCCACCTGACCATTGCAAAGTTCTTTAATAGTGCTAGCAACAATTTTTAGAGCTAGGGCGTGGCCGCCATAGCGCTCAATGAGAAGATTCCAATACTCTTGCCCATACAAGCGTTTTTCTTGAAAAATAGCAAGCCCTACTTCTTTAGAGCCGAGAACCTGTAGCGAACACACTTTTTCGCCTTCGAGCAAAGCTAACTCTGCAGGTTTTTCTGAAGAAATTAACATCAAACAACTATTGTGATTGGCTTCTGCTATTCGCCGGACCAATTCCCGGTAATTTTCGTATTCCCTACGATACTTACCTGCCAGTTCTTCCGGGCTGAGAAGCGTCTCGAAATCGTCCAGGATTAATAGACAGCGGTGCTTGCGCAAGTGTTCGATGAGCCGCGACAGTCGTGTATTGATATCTTCAGTTGGAGCGGCTTTTTTTGAAGTAGAAAAAATCTGATTAAGTTGAGAGAGCAAGTCTTCTAAAGATAGCCCTGAACGCAGACTTCGCCAAACAACGAACTCAAATTCTTCTTGAATTTGCTTAGCCAATTGCACCGCCAGAGTAGTTTTGCCAATTCCTGCCAAACCTAACAGTGCTACTAACCGACAGCGATCTTTAATTATCCACTGCTCAAGGGAGGCGATTTCTCTAGCGCGCCCATAGAATACTGAAATTTCCGGGGCTTCACCCCAATCCTGGCGGCTGCGAAGGCTTGCCCCTGTTGATTTTGTCGGTTGCTCCGCATAAGCATCGCCATTTTCCTGCTTATTTTGGTGAATTGTCAGCAGCAAATGCTTGAGTTCGGCTAACTTGCCAGGTCCTCTACCAGTTATATTAAATTTTCTGTACACTTCGCCTAGCCGTTTGCGCACAGCGATATTGCTGATACCCAGTTTGGATGCGATCGCGGCTGTAGATTCACCTTCCAAAGCCAGTAGCAGTGCCTCCAGCTCCGCATCCGATACACCGCGAGCAGCCACTAACTCTTGCAGGGCGTCTTGGGGAATTGCGGGAATCACGAGAGTAGCCTCCCACTTACAAAATACACTTGCCCTTTATTATATTCTGTTACCCCGCTTCTTGGCGAACTGGTGAGATTAAATGAGATTAAATCATTAGGTTTGCGTATGTTTGCGCTTTAATTTCTGCCCATTTATATTATGTGAGCAAAAATCCTGCTTATACCAATTGCAACTGAGTCGTTTGTAATTTGCAGATATTACAGACAAACTGAAAGCGCAGCCCATTCGTTACTAAACGCCACACTAACAATTGCTGTTCTAAGTTTTTAAACGCATAAGTTAGCAATTGCGGCCAACCCTCCAATGGTTCGAGGGTGCTATTTTTTATTCTCTCACCAAAATCCACAAATTGGCAATAGTCTCTTCCTCGGTGCAAGAGTCAATAATTTAACCAGCCCCTCTGAGCTTGCTGCTCCACTTCTCGGTTCTAAGGATAAAATATCTGTGAAAGCGCCTACTTGTAATTCTTCCAAATTTGATTTCATATTGATTTTAGTAAAAAATCAAGAAAAAATTAAAAATAATTAATTTAACCGCTACTTTAAAAAACTTAAGATTATCAGGGGCATATTTGGAGCAAAAATAATGTAGCACAGTAACGACATATACCAAAACAACGATGTCAGAAACTACAATTGAATCAATACTTCAGGAAAACCGCTTATTCCATCCCCCAGAGGCATTTTCCCAAAAAGCTCATATCAAGAGTCTAGAAGAATACAAGCAGCTCTACAACCGCGCTAAAGCGGAACCCCAGGAATTTTGGGCAGAATTGGCAGAAAAAGAATTACACTGGTTCCAGAAATGGGACAGAGTTCTAGACTGGCAGCCTCCCTTTGCCAAATGGTTTGTGGGCGGGAAAATTAATATTTCTTATAACTGTCTTGATCGCCACCTGACAACTTGGCGCAAAAATAAAGCCGCCCTCATATGGGAAGGAGAACCGGGAGACTCCCGCACCCTCACCTATGCGCAATTGCATCGGGAAGTCTGTTTAATGGCAAATGTCCTCAAACAGCTAGGCATCCAAAAAGGCGAGCGCGTTGGTATATACATGCCAATGATTCCAGAAGCAGCGCTCGCCATGCTCGCCTGTGCCCGCATTGGCGCCCCTCATACCGTTGTTTTTGGCGGTTTCAGCGCTGAAGCCCTACGCGAGCGCCTCATCGACGGGCAAGCCAAACTTGTGATCACCGCTGATGGCGGCTGGCGCAAAGACGCCATCGTTCCCCTCAAAGATCAAGTAGACAAAGCCCTCTCTGAAGGCGTTCCCACCGTCAAAGACGTACTCGTCGTCAAACGCACCGGGCAGAAAATCCACATCGAACCTGGGCGCGATCACTGGTGGGAAGATCTCAAACAAGGGGTTTCCCCTCACTGCCAAGCCGAACCAATGGATAGCGAAGATTTACTCTTCATCCTCTATACCTCCGGCAGCACCGGCAAACCCAAAGGCGTAGTTCACACCACCGGCGGTTACAACCTATATACTCATATTACCAGTAAGTGGATATTTGACCTGCAAGATACTGACATATACTGGTGTACCGCTGATATAGGCTGGATTACTGGTCATAGCTATATTGTATATGGCCCTCTCTCCAATGGAGCCACTGTGGTAATGTATGAAGGAGCACCCCGTGCCTCCAACCCCGGCTGTTTCTGGGATGTGATTGAAAAATACGCTGTCACCATTTTCTACACCGCACCAACAGCAATTCGCTCTTTTATTAAAATGGGCGAACACTATCCTAAAGCTCGTAACCTCTCTTCCCTGCGTCTGTTGGGAACAGTAGGTGAACCAATTAACCCGGAAGCGTGGATGTGGTATTATCGAGTAATCGGTGGCGAACGCTGTCCAATTGTTGATACTTGGTGGCAAACAGAAACAGGCGGAATTATGATAACGCCCCTACCAGGAGCGATCGCTACAAAACCAGGTTCTGCTACCCTGCCCTTCCCCGGAATTATCGCCGATGTTGTCGATTTAGAAGGTAATTCCGTTAAAGATAATCAAGGCGGATATTTAACGATAAAATATCCTTGGCCGGGAATGATGCGCACATTGTACGGCGATCCAGAACGCTTCCGTCGCACCTATTGGGAACACATCCCCCCAAAAGACGGCAATTATTTCTATTTTGCTGGCGATGGCGCTCGTCGCGACAAAGATGGTTACTTCTGGGTGATGGGGCGCGTAGACGACGTAATCAACGTCGCAGGGCATCGGCTGGGAACAATGGAAATTGAATCAGCTCTAGTGTCTCACCCAGCAGTGGCAGAAGCAGCAGTTGTCGGCAAACCGGATGAAATCAAAGGTGAAGAAATTGTCGCTTTTGTAACCCTAGAAGCTGGTTTTGAACCAAGTGAGGAATTAAATAAGAAACTAAAAGAACACGTCGTACAGGAAATCGGAGCGCTCGCTCGCCCTGGTGAAATCCGCTTTACTGAGGCACTGCCAAAAACACGCTCAGGAAAAATTATGCGGCGCTTGTTACGCTCTCTGGCAGCCGGTCAAGAAATTTCCGGCGATACTTCTACTTTAGAAGATCGTAGCGTTCTTGATAAACTGCGTCAAGGTGTGTAATTTTCTCGTTTCTAAGGTAACTTTATTGAGGGCGATCGCTTTTTGCGATTCACCCTCACCCCAAAAAACCCAAATCTGATAAAATTTAACAGAGCGTAACAAAAAATCACCCCAAGGAAAGAAAAAACTATGACCGGATTCATTAGAAATATCTTCGGTTCCAAGCCAAAAGCAACAGCCCCAGCAGCACTAAAGCCTGAAAAACCAGTCGCACCCGCCAATAATACTGGCTCCTTCTATCTCGATGCCGACGAAGCTAAAACCCTCGGTGACATTAATTATATGCGCGCCGCCAGAACTATAAAGAAGTCATTTCCTAAAGTGGCAGGAGGCAAGAAAGAAAACGTAGAGCGCGTAGAAATGATCTCTTCAATAGAGAAAAAATCAACTTCTGAAAAGTCCGTTTCTAACGTCAGCTCTACCTTTGTATCTGAAATGAATGTGCAAATGAGTGCCACTAGCTCGGAGCGCCGTCGTCCAGACAGAAGTATGGATGTCTTCCGCAAAATGGCCCGTGATATCAAGAAATCTTAGAATAGATTAATATTTTAATTGTAGAGGCGATCGCACTAATAATCGTCTAAAGCGATCGCCCAGCATAGCGTTAAGCACTAACTAGAAGCACTAGTATAGAAGCAAAGAGCAAATCGCCAGAAAGCGTGGGAAGCAAATAAAAGAGCGATCGCCAGTACCCCAGCACCACCTATCCAATTCAGATGAACCCGCCTTAGCATTGTCTCAGCGGGAACCGTAGTGATAAACGCCACCGGAACAATAAAAGTAAAAAAGAAGCGGTAGGCTGCCGGATAAGCCACTAGCGGATAGCGACCCGCTTCCAGCAAACCTCTGAGTACTTCCGTGACATTGTATATTTTGATAAACCAAATACTGGTGGCTCCCAGCATAAACCAAAGACTATAAAGAATAAGCATGCCAAATAGCAGTGGTAGAGCACTGAGCAAATAGTCTGTGATTGCCAAACCGAGTTTATTGCCAGCGTAACCAATAATCAAACTTCCGAAAATTAAATCAGGCAATCCCCATGGGGAAATACTGCGAGTAGAAAGCCAGAATTGAGAGCTAATAGGTTTAAGAAGTAAGAAATCAAGCGTGCCTTCTTGAACATGCGTAACAATACGGTTAAGATTAGGGACGAAGAGGGTAGTAGAGACACCCTGCAGCAAAGTAAAAACCCCCAGTACTATTAGAGATTCTTCCCACTTCCACCCTGCGAAGTTATAATTATTACCATAGAAGAGGAAGAGTCCGAAAACACTGCCGCCGAGATTTCCTAGACTGGTAAGGGTGGAGATGAGAAAGTTGACGCGGTATTCCAACTCAGATGCGATCGCAGTACTCCAAAATAATTTGAGAACTTTCAGATATTTTATCATATTGCCCTTCAGGCTCCCATTCCCGAATAATGCCTCAAACCGCGTCGCCACAGCCAGCGATTAAAGATAAAAAACAATGCCCCCCAACCCAACATCATTAAAAATCCGCGCCCCACATCAACAGGCAATCCAACTAGCAAAGCGGCAGGAAAATGTACCATATAGGGAAATGGCGTCCACAGCACCACCTCGCGCACAGCGGGCGGAAACACTTCCAAAGGGGCAATCAAACCGGATAAAAATAAATAAACCAAAAACCAAAATTGTTCAATTGCCGTTGCTCGTTCTATCCAAAAAGCAAACATTGCAAATGTATACTGGATAAGAAAGCGCAGAGAAAAAGCCACTATCACAACTAACAAAAATATAATAAAATTACCCAAGCTAGGCAACCAAAACGCCTGCGGATAAAGCACAAAAAAGAATATAACTAATCCCAGAATAAATGGCAGACGTGCAAACCTTTCAGAAACATGCGAGGCAAAGTGGTGCCAAACCGGATCTATCGGCTGTAGCAAGCGGGGGGATAATTTTCCTTCCACGACTTCTTTTTCAAATTCCCAAATTACCCAAACAACATTAAATTGCCGCACCACATACGCCGCCAGAAAATAACGGGCAAATTGTATCGGTTCCAGTTCAAATCCTCCCCCCTCAGCCGCTTGCATCCAAATACCCATAAGGATGAAAGGCAAGCAGCCAGAAAGTGCCCACAAAAGTAGTTCTGCTCTGTATTCTAGCATGTAAGCATAGTAAGTTACCAGCAGAGCTTTAGCAATTTTAATAATTCGATTCATATTGATTTTCGATTTTAGAAATGCGCCTAATCAGGAAACAACACCTGTACGAAATACTCGAGCGATTACTTCTTCAATTGGCGGCTCGGTGACAGTTAAATCCACAACTTCTAATTCTGCTAGAATCTTGGCAACAGTACTTGTGAGCGCCTCCCGCCGCACTAACAACCTTGCTGACTGCCCTTCGAGTGATTCGACTTCGCCGTAGACTGTTAATTGCGTTTTGGGCAGTGGGCGGGAGAATTTTATTTGCACCTCGCGGTAGGGGGAAAATCGCTCTAGTAATCCATCCAAACTGCCGTCGTAAATAAGTTCACCGCCGTAGATTAAGATTACTCTTTGGCATAGGGCAGTGATGTCTGCCATGTAGTGGCTGGTTAATAGCACAGTCGCATGATAGCGCTGGTTGTATTCACGCAAAAATTCTCGTACGCTTACCTGTGCATTGATATCAAGTCCGAGAGTGGGTTCGTCTAAAAATAATACTTGCGGGCGGTGTAGCAGCGCTGCCATCAATTCGGCTTTCATGCGTTCGCCGAGGGAGAGTTTGCGCACGGGTTGTTTGAGTTTTCCTTCTAGGGAGAGCATTTCCGTTAGTTCTCCCACGCGTTGCTGATATTCTCTGTCAGAGATACCGTAAACGGCGGCGTTGATTCTTAGAGAGTCGAGGGCGGGCAAGTCCCAAATAAGTTGCTGTTTTTGTCCCATGACGAGGGTAATTTTTTGCAAAAAGGATGCCTCGCGACGGTAGGGGATGCGATCGCACACCCATACGCTACCGCTTGATGGGTGAATTAAACCTGCGAGCATTTTTAGTGTTGTGGTTTTGCCTGCGCCATTTGGTCCTAAAAACCCCACGACTTCACCTGGTTCTATTTGAAAGGAAACTCCTTTTACTGCTTTAATCTCGCGGTAAGTGCGGCGCAGGAAGTGGCGCAGTGTCCCCTTTATTCCCGGTTCTTTGACGGCAACCGGATATACTTTACTTAGGTTTTCAACCTTAATAATAGTCATTTTATGACGACACCAACACCACAATCATTTTACTATATTAATTTCAGATTATTCTAGAGAGTAGGTTGGAGTCTTACCTAAAATATTTTATTTTAAGGGATTGCGAATGTATCCCCACTTTTCGCCAATTTTTACCCGCGCCAATCCTTCGGCAAAGTGCCAAGTTTTTTCTGCTTCGTCAAATTGTGCTGGGATGATAAATTGCCCCTGCTTGTTAATGTAGCCGTATTTGCCGTTTATTTTTACTCGTGCTAACCCTTGGAAAAATGAATCTGCTTCGTCAAATTGTGGTGCGATCACTCTATTTCCTTTTTTCGAGATGTATCCCCATTTCCCTTCTATTTTTACCGCTGCCAGCCCTTGAGAAAAAGGTTTTACTTTTTTAAATTGCGGTGGAATTACACTCTCGCCATTTTGATTGATATAACCCCATTTTTTGTCTATCTTTACTGCTGCTAATCCTTCGGAAAATTTTTCCGCCTCTTCGAATTGCAACGGCACTGCGATCGCATTATTTGTGCCTTGTGCTTGCGCTCTATTCGATTGCGTTTCCGATAATATGCATACTGTTACAGCCGCCAACAGTGCCACTGTGATTAAAATTGCCTTCAGTGGTGCTCTCAGTAGTGATAAAAAATAGGTCATGGTTAGTTTTTATGATTTTTATTCATTTCATTTCGCTCATCCACTAGCCATTACCCCTACCCAGCCTAAAATAATCCTGTAAACAACCCCATCCCAGCCCGCGTAGGTACAAGTAAGCGGCTATGCGGTGCTTACAAATACAGGGATTGCCAATTCTGTCGTTACAGTTGCAGCCTTGACTCGTTACCTCATGCACTTGTTGGCTGACGGGATTGCTGACTAATATTTTCTCTTCTACTATATCAACTGTCAACCGCTCTAGCGCCATCTGATTTTGCCGTGCTAGAAATGCGCGCATTTCAGCTGCGGGAAAACTGTAGCGAGTCTTTTCTTCTAACACTGTTATGCTCGATTCTCTAATCCCATAGGCGGTGATGCGTTTTATACCTTGGTTTTTAATGCCGCAGAGGTTTAGCAACGACTGCCAAAAATATTGCCGCGAGATAAAAGTGCAGCACCGTCCGTATTCTGTATGGTAAACGATATAAGGTGTATTGCCCCTTTGGGTAATCCCTATCCGTTCGATGCGCAGGATTTGGCAATTTACTAAGGGCTTGTTAATGCACTGCTTGCCTCTGTTGGGCAGGCGTCTAGAGCGTCTTTGGCACTGCTCTTCGGTAGGCTGAGGGAAGAGAATTTCTGAAACTGCTTGTTGATCTTCGTTTGCCATGTTATAAAACCCTTAGCTACTTTAGCAACTTTTAGCAACTTTAGCTTTTCTAGCTTTTTTTGCTCAGGAGTGCCGCCTCACTTGGTGTTGCGGCGCTCTTTTTGTGCTTTTCTTATTTTAAGGGGTGTACTAAATAAAAGTCAAGGCTTTTGGGATTTTTTCATTTTTGCCTGCTCTGCCAGGGCTTCAAGCATAGCTTCTACCAGCGGCATTTTTTCGTCAGGGATTACTTTTAGGATTTTGACGGCTTTGACTTTTCCTAGGGGTATGTATAGCTTTGGCCCTTTGCCGGTGGCTGGGCGTCCGCGTTTGTTGGTTGTCATGGAAGTGGTGCTCAAGGAATTTTACCCATTCTAGGATATTCGCAATTCTGCTAAAGCTGCTATCTACCAGAATTTTTATTCCCCCAATAAATTAGGAAGCAAAAAGCTGAATAGTAAAATAGGGCGGATTAAGTCGATTCTATTTTTGCTGCGGCGGCAAAATAGTTAAGTGGTGTATTCGGCGTTAATCTTGACATAATCATAGCTGAGGTCACATCCCCACGCCGTGCCAGAACCGGGGCCATTACCAACACTGACGGCGATCGCCACAGTTTGTTTTGAGAAATCAGTAGGTGAGGGAGGGCGAATCAGGGGGAGTGATTCCCCTTCCTTTGCAGGTTTTTCCGCAGCCTGCTTTAAATAAGCACTCGCCGCTGCCCGCTCAAAGGGTAGAGGTTGGCCATTTTCCATCAGTAGGAAATCCCCTAACTGAATGCGCAGGTTTTCTTGCTCGAAAGGTACGCCAGCGCGCCCAGCCGCAGCGGCAATTCGCCCCCAGTTGGGATCGCGCCCGAAAATTGCAGATTTAACTAGGTTTGAAGAGACAATCGTTCTAGCAATCTTGCGGGCGGCAGCATCGTCGGGGGCTCCCGTAACTTGCACTTCGATTAGACAGGTAGCACCTTCGCCGTCGCGAGCGATCGCTTTTGCCAAATACTGACAAACTGCCGTTAACATTTTTTCCAACTTTTCAGCTTCCAGCCCCCTTTCGATAATTGCTGGCGTGCGGGATTGCCCATTGGCTAAGGCTATGAGGGTATCGTTAGTACTTGTATCGCCGTCAACAGTAATTTGATTGAAACTTTGATCAGCGGCGCGCACTAGCATCTCTTGCCAAAGGTTTGGGGATACGGCTGCGTCGCAGGTGATAAAGGCAAGCATTGTCGCCATATTCGGGTGTATCATCCCAGAACCTTTGCAGATGCCGCCTATCCGCACCGGGCGCTCCCCAAAATAGGTTTCCAAGGCGATCGATTTTGTCACTAAATCCGTCGTGCAGATTGCTTGAGCCGCTGCCTCACTCCCTGTTTCTGAAAGCGCCGCCACGACTTTGGGTATACCCGCCCGCAGCGCTTCCATTTTTATTCTCTCTCCGATTACTCCTGTGGACGCCAGCAGTATGGATTCTGGAGAAATATTCATCGCTTTTGCTAACAGCTCGGCACTCTCGAGCGCATCTGCCCAGCCTTGTTGCCCCGTTGCCGCGTTGGCTTGACCTGAATTGCAAAGAATTGCTCTGGCGCTGGCTTTGGCTTGTAGGCGCTGTCTACAGTAATCCACGCAAGCTGCTCTCACTACGGAAGTCGTGAATACTCCTGCTGCGATCGCCTCTACATCAGAAACAATCAGCGCTAAATCTGGTGCCCCCGAAGGTTTCAGCCCCGCTACTATCCCTGCCGCCTTGTATCCTTTAGGTGCTGTCACTCCCCCGGTTACTATCTGCCAATCTGTCATAACTTCTCTCACTTGCACAAGCCTGATGACTTTGGCAATTATATCAATAATCGGTCTTTCCTCCCCTACCCCGTGACTGCGATCGCATCCTACCACTGCTTTTGATCTGTTTTTGTCGAGACGCCGATCACTTTAAATGGTCCTCACATATCACTTTCAAAGTCTTAGGAAATCACAGGCATCTGTGGTGCAATCAGCGACACTGCTAATCATACGGTTTTGAGAAAATTTTATAAAAATTTTCTCAAATAAAACCGCAATTATATACTTAAAGCTATCAGTTCACTCGTAAGAGCAATAATCCCTGTCAAGCCAATGCTTAAAACCGCCAAAACAAAATAAATAATTAGCGGCAAAGACCAAAGCAACAAAAATGCTAAGCTATTTTGTCAGTAGATTATAGAAAAATAGCGAAAAAGTGGTAATGTCAGCAGAGATTATTTCCCTGCCAGAAATAAACCCATAGAGAATTTGCCGCATACCTTACAGAGGGTGAAAGGGGTTTTTACCCCTAGGTATCCAGCGCAGGGGGTTGAGGATGGTGAATTGAGGCTGAATATGACGCAGATCTCTAGAAATTGTTGACGAAAATCACATAGGTTTTTCGTAGCAGTCACTTTACAAAATTTTTAAAAACTCTAGGATAATTGCTAAAAATAGAGAGGAGCGGGCAGAAATGTTGACTAACAAGAGGCTATTACGTAAAAATCCCTTCAACGCATATCGGGATCCCGAAACGGGGCGATGGATTGTAGTAAAGACGGAGCAAGAAGAGCAAGCTGAACCAATTCCATCTCCCTCAAAACTTAATGCTTCTACCGAGTCTGAGGAGAATCTGGCGGAGCGATAAAAGTTGCATTTGATTTTTGCTTGCGCTTGCACTATGGTAAAGATGTCCTTACAGTATATGTAGTTTTTGGCCAATAACTGTTCAGCTTGGTTTTGGCTCTATAAATTAGATTGGCGGTATTTAAAGATGAACCATCGCTAGATGTCACATATAATCGTCTAGATAGAACTCGACTGCCTCGGTAAGATGCGAGCGCGCTTCCTCTAAATCTCCCGCTACTTCCCAATACAACCCCACAATTTCCAGCATAAAAATCCTAAACGCGCCGCATCACTGTAGTAATGCCAGGCGGGCTTGCTACAAATACCGCCATCTCTTCTATATATCGTTTTCCTGAATAACTGTGTTCCATTTTGTAAGTTCCTGCTCTAGAATATTAGAAGAGAATTTAGTCAGCCTGGTAAAATATAAGGGAATTTAATCAGTATATTGGCTTTTGGTGTTGATAATGGCAGAACTTCCTGAGGAACAAAAAATTGTCATACGCGAATGGCAGTTAAAAATAAAAGAAGCAAACCGTAACAATATATTTTGCCACTGCCGGAAGTGCGGGAAAGAATGGGTAGACTCTTCTTTTGAGGCAGCTTGTACTTGCGGCAGTTATGATGTAGAACACATATCTTGCTGGCAAATTCCAGATGACTGATAAGGGGAGTTATTCTATAAAGGCGAGCGCTTAAGGTTTAGAATCAAAAAAAATTGAGGAGTAAGGGGAGAAATGGAAGAAAAGAAAGTCGAATTGACAGAATACGTGGAGACAATGGCCATTTTAATGAAGTTACCCCTGACTCCAGAATACAGCCAGGGGGTTGTAGAAAATTTTGCCAGAATCGAAGCGCTCGCTAAACTTTTTCTAGAATTCCCACTGCCAGAAGAAATCGAAGCGGCACCCATATTTGAACCATGATCATAGATTTAAAAAAAGCCGATGCCCTCTCAATAGCCACTGCCATTAGAGCAGGGCAAATCAGCGCTAAAACAGTCATATCAGCGACTTTAGAAAGAATTGCTGCCCAAGATAAAATCCTTAATTGTTTTACGACAGTAACAGCAGAGACGGCAATAGCTTCAGCCGAAAAAATCGAGACAGCGATCGCATCTGGAGAAGATCCTGGTTTCCTTGCTGGCGTTCCCTTTGCCGTCAAAAACTTATTTGATATAGCCGGAATTACCACCCTTGCCGGCTCCAAAATCAATGCCGAAAACCCACCCGCAACCCAAGACGCCACCGCAGTAGCCCGACTCAAACAAGCCGGAGCCATACTCATTGGGGCACTAAATATGGACGAATATGCCTACGGATTCGTCACCGAAAATGCCCACTACGGCACTACCCACAATCCCCACAATTTAAATCATATCGCCGGCGGTTCCTCCGGCGGTTCGGCAGCGGCAGTTGCAGCAGGATTAGTGCCGCTTACACTCGGCTCAGATACCAATGGCTCAATCCGCGTGCCGGCGGCACTGTGCGGCGTGTACGGGTTTAAACCGACTTACGGGCGTTTGTCACGGGCAGGTGCAGCCCTGTTTTGCAGCAGTTTGGACCACATTGGGCCATTAGCCCGCTCAGTCCGAGATATTATCGCCGCTTTTGATATTTTGCAAGGAGCAGACGAGCGCGATCCAGTATGTACCAAGCGCCCCATTGAACCTGTCATGCCGCAAATAAAGCCAGATATTAGCGACGTGCGTATCGCTATTGCAGGCGGTTATTTCACAAAAAGTGCCGAAACTGCTGCCTTGGAGGCAGTGGAAACCGTGGCTCGTGCCCTGGGGGTGACACAGTATATCGAAATACCAGAAGCACATAGGGCTAGAGCGGCAGCATTCGTAATTACCGCTAGCGAGGGGGCAAATTTACATTTACAAAAATTGCGCTCCCGCCCACAGGATTTTGATTTGGCCACACGCGATCGCTTTTTAGCCGGCGCAATCATACCCGCTTCTTGGTATATTCAGGCGCAGCGATTTCGTCGCTGGTATCGCGAGTGCCTCCGCGAAATCTTTCAAAAAGTCGATTTAATTTTAGCACCTACTACTCCTTGCGCCGCCCCTGCTATCGGTAAACAAAAAATTATATTAGACGGCACTGAAATCCTTGTTCGCCCTCATTTAGGATTATTTACACAACCCCTCTCTTTCATCGGATTACCGGTTTTATCCGTACCAATTCAACGCCCCGGCAAACTACCTTTAGGCGTGCAACTCATCGCCGCACCCTACAACGAAGCTTCCATCCTGCGCGTTGCATCAGTACTAGAAGAACGCGGGATTATATCAGCACCCGTCGTAGAAATAGCAACCTAACCTCATAACTTCCCCCTCCACAATTCCCCCTTCAAACAATTTCAAACTCTACATTATAAGTCGTCAGTAAATCACAAGTATCATGATCATTAATATTCGTATCGCTCAGTTCCAAATTGTAAAAATCGACAAAATCATGGTCAAAATATGGCCCGGCATGCCAAGTCCCCACCTCTAACTTAATAAAACAATTCCCCGGAATTCTAAAAGCTGTAATATCCTCTAAACGAGGTTTTAGACTATCTGTCGGCGCCGCCACACCCATAAACCATTCTTTCCCCTCCAGAGAACCCAAACATTGCGTGCATTTGAGGTGACGCGTAATCTTGTGAAATTTTCGACCTTTGGCAACTAAGTGCATAATATAAAAACGAGGAATACCATTTTGTAACACCAATTGAGCATCATCCGCATCGAAAGGCTTGCCGTCTTGACTCGCGTAGATAACCTGCCCATAAGGCTTAAATGTTTCTGGCGTTATAAATTGTGCCTGTAATTGTTTGACTATCTTTGTTTGACTCATAATTGTATGATTGTGTAGCAACGAATTGACAAACTTAAGTATAAAATATTTACAGATTTTCTAACTTGACTATGCGTAAATTTCTCATCGATACCGATACCGCATCTGACGACGCCGTGGCGCTGATTATGGCGCACCGATGGGCTGATATTCGCGTCGAAGCAGTAACAATCGTCAACGGCAACGTGCCCGTCGAGCAGGCAACGAAAAACGCCCTATACACCCTACAAATGTGTAATGCTTCCACTCCTGTATACATTGGGTGCGGCAAACCTCTACTAAGAGAAAACTTTTATGCTTACTACTTTCACGGCGAAGATGGCATGGGAAATATGCACTATCCCGCCCCTATTCGCCAGCCAGAAACTAAACATGCAGTAGATGCAATCACAGAGATTATTAAAGCTAATCCCGGCGAAATTACTCTTGTAACATTGGGACCTCTAACTAATATTGCTACTGCTTTACTGCGGGCTCCAGAAATTGCCTCCCTCGTACATCGCTGCGTAATTATGGGCGGCGCTGCTAATACAGTAGGCAACGTCACTCCCGCTGCTGAATATAATATTTGGGTAGACCCCGAAGCCGCTAAAATTGTATTTCATAGCGGTATGCCAATTGAAATGATCGGCTGGGAATTAAGCCGCGCTGAAGCAGCATTACAACCCTGGGAAATCGAAAAAATTGTTAATTTGGGTACTCCGCTCGCACGATTTGCAATGGAGTGCAATACAACAGCATTAAATGCTAGTATTAAACTTGAACAAGCATCCGGTTTGACTTTAGCTGATCCGGTGGCAATGGCTGTGGCGATTGCACCTGATATCGTCACCCGCAAAGGTGAATATTTTGTCGATATCGAAGTCACCAGCTCCCTGACGCGCGGAGCTACCGTAGTTGATCAACTGAGAGTGTTGCAAAAACCCCCAAACGCTACCGTAATTTTCTCAATTGATGTGCTGCGCTGGAAAGAAATTTTATATCACTGTTTGCAATAACTATTTTTCTGCGCTCTTATTCTGGCTTGCAAATATTGCGTCGCCGAGCAGCTCGTAATAATTTAACACGGTAGGGATCAGCATCCTTACGCCAATAAACCCGGTAGTTGCGAATTTCTGCACAATTCTCTTGCAAACACTTCAGCCAACCTTTGCGAGTTTTAATCGCCCGGAAATTGTTAAGAAGTCCCCATTTTTTCTCCTGAGATGTGAGTAGGGCAAATTTCTTATAAAGCGGATAGTCGGGAGCTACACAGGCATCTTTACAATGCAATAAGGGCGGATCGTCAGAGTTCTCAAAATCTCGATAACTGACATGCAAGTTTCTTAAGTCAATTTCCATACTTGTGTGCAAAGCCGGATGGGGATCGGTGTCGAAATCAGGATAAAATAGATAGGCAATTTTGGGTTGATTGGTGTATATTTTTATTATCGTCGCTTCTTCCATGCGCCCAATAGTACGGCTGGCGCAACCTTCATAAATTCTTAATAAGGGATCAAGTAATTCTAAAGCGGAGATATGAATGCAAAGAGCGGTTGGTAATAGTAAGCCAATTTTGCTGTTGCGGGCGCGCTCTCTAATTATACTAAGATCCCCCAAACTGAAGAGAATTTCTTCTACTAACTTACAGGCTTGCTTGTAACTGCCAAAAAAATTTTTAATATCATTTTTAATTTCTGTAGATAATGTGCTAAATTTGGGAAAACGATTGAATTTTGCTAGAGCTAAATAAACAAGTAAATCTTGGCGGCGTTTTTCCACAATAGATTCCCATTCTTGGCGCTCAGTTGCTTGTAAGATTATCTCAAAAGCGCGGCGAAGACTGCCGATTTCTGCTTTGATAGCTGGTTCAGAAGCAAGTTCGCCTTTGACAGGTAAGCGCCCGCGATCGCTAACAAATGCCATTAAAGGCATCAACAATTCTCGACACTCTTCAAAGCTTTTGGTTGGCTTTTTGACTTTGGGAGTAATTGCGCGCGAACGAAAGCGAGAAGCTCGAAAAGTTTCCGCTTCAGTTTTATCTCGAAAAACAAAATAAATTCCTAAACCAGCCGCGCTCGCTTCAACCCCTAAAACCTCTTCGATATAAAATTTTAGTTCCTCCTGATCGTAATATTTCTGAAAAGTATTACGACGGGTAATTACCCCATCTCCGTAAGCTAATAACTCATTGCCAGGATTATCAATAATCACCATAGCCGCCACCAACAAAACTTTGCGGGTAAGTTGCCAAGCCTTCAACAAAGCTTCTCGGCGTTCTTCCTTATCTTCAATAACATTAATCACATAGCCAAGATTAACAATATCAGCAGGAATACAAGGATTTTCAGGAAAATAATAAGGATCCCAACCAGCGCTTACATAACCCTTTTCGCCAATGCGTTTAAAATCGCCGCCATAACCACAACCGTAATCAAAAAACGTACTATTTGGAGTGAATAAACCAAATTCTAAAGCTAAGCGCACCGGGCGGGATAAATCGTTACGAATAATAGCCGCTTTGTGACGTTCTATTTTTGGCAGCCAATTACCTAAAGCATCAAGACGCAACCTGACTTGATGCCCTTCTATTTCTACGCCGTAATAATCTAGACATTGTTGCCATCCCTGGCGCGTGCCAATCCGCCGCGTGGTATTTAAAAGCCCTAATTCTTCCTCTTGGCGTGTCAGTTTGGCAAAAAGTTCGTAATTGGGATAGTCGGGGGCGACGAAAGCATCTTTGCGGTGTAAAATAGGCGGATTTTCGCACTTATCATAAGTGCGACAGCTAATTATGCCAGCGCGCCAATCAATCTGTATACTAGCTTGCAAAACCGGGTGGGGTTCGGTATCAAAATTAGGGTAAAATAAGTAAGAAACTTTTGGTTTTTCTATGCTTAATTTAACAATTACAGCTTTATCAATTTGCCCAAAATCACAACGAGCGCGACGTTCATATAGGCGAAGCAGGGGGTGGAGGTGTTTGAGTGCTGAGACGTGAACGTAAAGGGCTTTGGGAAGTTTTTTGCCAATGGCACTTTGTTGACAATAGCGAGCGATCACTTCTGGTTTTTCTAGCTGATAGAGCAGTTGTTCAGCAAGTTCATAAGCTCGTTCCCAACTCCCAAAATAATTAATAATTTCAGTTTGAAGGTGAGGGGGGAATTGTAAAAATTTAGGACGATATAGTGCAATATAAATTAGAATATCATCAGAATTGTGGCGCCTTGGCGTAGCAACTTCGCAAGAAGAGTATTGCCCCTGAGCAAAACGAAAACTTTCGGCATCGATTGCATGGCGAAAAACAAAATATACACCAATGGCAGCAGGAATAGCATCAACACCGAGAATTTCATCAATATACGCTTTAAAACTAGCATGAGTGAAGTAAGTTTCACAAGGATTGGGGCGAGTAACAAACCCATCTGCATCAATAATTTGCCCATTATTACAATTATTAATTAAAACTCTGGCGGCAACTATCAGAACTTTTGTAGTATATTTCCAAGCATCAAGGAGGGTAGCACGGCGCTCATCGGGAGAATCGAGAGTTTCCAGCAAATAGCCCAAGTTAACAACCGCTACAGGCTCTTGCAGAGTATTGCTGCCATAATTCCAAAAATCAGTATAGTTTAAGATACCTGCTGCAGTGGCAAGACGCTGCAGACGAGATAAGTGCTCAAGAGTAAAAGAATTGAGAGCCAACATAACAGTATCAACTTGACAAACATCGACAGCTAGACAAGTTTCTGCATACTATAAAACGACTGTTGTTGCCTGATAGAGTTGGATTATGACTTGGAAATGGATAGTAAAAATTACTCAAGCAATCAACTTCCTGCTAATTTTGGGGTGGCAGTTGACAAGTGGGGCGCAAACAACACCGATAAAAGAAGGAATTTGTGCGATACAGTTAGGGGAAGCGATTGATGCGATAGTATCTCGTCATCAATTCCGGCGAGAGCGCTGGGGTATTCTCGTAGAAACCCTTTCCAGGAGTGAGCGCCCACTTTACAGTCGAGAAAGCGAGCGCTATTTTACCCCTGCCTCAGTGACAAAACTACTCACCACTGCCGCTGCCCTACAAAAACTTGGCTCCTCTTTTCGCATTCGCACTTCAGTTTACAGTTTTCCAAATAGAGAAGAGTTGCGGGTAGTGGGGCGAGGAGATCCCACTTTAACAGATGCTCAGCTTATCGCTCTTGCCAAACAACTGCGGAGCAAAGGAATTACCAGAGTCAAGAAATTGATTGCTGAAGATAGTTATTTTCGTGGCAATCAGGTTAACCCTAATTGGGAGTGGGAAGATATCCAAGCTGGTTATGGCACTGCCGTCAACAGTCTTATTCTCAATCAAAATTCAATTGATTTGATATTGTCGCCGCGAGCAGTTGGGCAACCCTTAGACGTAACCTGGGTAAATCCCAAAGAAGCGGCCAACTGGCAGATTGAGAATAATTCGCAAACCGTTAGTGCTGATGCAGAGGAATTTGTGAAAGTAGGGCGGGATTTTGCCAAGCCGATAATCCGTATTAGTGGGCAATTGCGGGTTGATTCGCAATCCGAGCCGGTTTACGTTGCAGTTATCGCTCCGGCAGAGCGATTTTTACAGGGATTTCGAGAAGCTTTAGCGGCAGAGGGAATCTCTGTTGAGCAGGCGAGTGTGAGTATGAGTAGTATTAATAATCTGGGTGAGATGGAATTAGCAGCAGTGGAGTCACCGCCGCTTTCGGAATTGGTAAAGCAAACAAATCAAGAAAGTAATAATTTGTTTGCTGAGGTATTACTGCGCTTGCTTGCTGCTGATAAGGCAGAAGCTGATACTGCCGCTGCTGGTTTAAATGTTCTTAAATATACTTTAAGGCAATTGGGGGTGACTCCAGACAGCTATATTCTAGCCGACGGCTCTGGGCTTTCGCGCCATAATCTTATTAGCCCGGAAGCGCTTGTACAAACTTTGCGGGGGATGGCTTCTACGCCAGTAGGGGAAATTTACCGTGCTTCTTTGCCTGCCCCCCGTCGTTTTGGCGCAGGTATTGTACAAGCTAAGACAGGCAGTATGACAGGAGTTTCTACTTTGTCGGGGTATGTTAATCCTCCTGATTATCAACCTCTGGTGTTTAGTATTATGCTCAATCACAGTAGCCAGCCAGCTTCTGCCCAGCGTCAAGCGATTGATGAAATTGTTTTGTTGCTTACTCGCTTGCGGCGGTGTTGATGTGGTGGAAAAGGGTTTAAATGCTGTCGGTGAGGCTTGTGAAGTTGAATGCTCGCACTCGTACTTCCGGCACGACGTTGTTGCCGAAACGCTGTGGGGTGCCTAGGGCGTCTATGTCGCGGAGCATATCGGGTAATACTTGATTAAAGCGTAAGTTTTTAATCGGAAATGCGATCGCGCCATCTTCAATCCAAAATGTACCGTCGCGTGTCATTCCTGTTACCTCTAGGGTACGAGGATTTACGTAGCGAACATACCAAGCTCGGCTTATTAAAATTGCCCGCTCTGTCTCGGCAATTAGTTGCGATAAATTTTTATCTGAACCTATCATAACAATTGGAGACAGAATACCGGTTGGGGCAAACCCCTTGTTTTTACCCCAGTAACGGCTATAATACAGGGTTTGAGGAATGCCGTTCTTGATTATTTCTAAATAATAGTTACTAAGCCCGTCGCTAAAAAAGGTACTAGATTGGAGTAAGGGATGAGCTGGATAGCGCTGCAGTTGTACTAAAGGGCTGAACATTTGCTCTCCGAGGCGATTGCCTACAGGGGAGCCTGTTGCATCGATACGTGACATGAAAGAGCGCCCTTCGTCTGCTGCTCTGGCGTCGAGATTCCACACTACCCATGAAAGTAATTCTGCGAAAGCAGCGCCTGATAAAATGACTGGATATGTGCCGGGGGAGATTTCTCTGGGGTGGCGAGATGCGAGGGCTTTTTCTATCTGTTGTTCTGTTATTTCTTCTATGGGTAATTCTTCTGTTGAGATAGCGGTGCGGTGATCCCAACTTGAACCGTCTTCTAGACGGGCAGTAAAACTGAAATCGGCTTTTGTAGTGCGCTCGCTTGCTCTCAAACCGAGGGAATTTCCTATTGCTTGTAGAGATATCTCTGTGCTGAAAGTACCGCACCCTTTAACCCCTGCTTTTGCACTGCGATCGCATACTTTTTTTACTATTTCTCCTCTTACAAGTGGGGAAAGAGTTGCCGTTGCTGCATCGAAACCTGGCTTACGTTGCTCGTAGTTTTGCGGCTCTAACAGCGGCATCCATTCTGGATCTTCTGGTGCAATGCGGGCTAATTCTTCTGAGCGCCGTACGGTTTCTGCGATCGCTTCTGCATTTATTTCTGTAGTTGAAGCTGATGCTTGCCGATTGCCAAAATTACTGGTTACAGTCAATCTTAGCTGTTTTTTGCTTACATTTTGGCTGATTTGATTTTCTGAAAAACGGCTTATATTTTCTTCTCCTGCGCTGATACTTACAAATACTCCTTCCGCTGCCGATTGTTTTATTACTGACTCTATTATTGATAGCGCTTCCTCTTCGCTTATAATTGTTTGTGCTGTTGCTATTGTCACTTTTTCTACTCCATTTTACCTATTTTTTTACGATGCTACCCCAATTTCAATATTACGCACTCGTACGGGCACACAGGCGTGTGTCATTTGAGCTATTTGCATTGGTTCACCTTTCCCACACATATTAGTCCCCCACTGTTGTAGTTCTGATGCCGGAGCGATCGCGTCTACACTATTCCAAAAATCCGTAGTCATACTGTGATATACAATATCTTTGAGCATTCCTACTATTTTGCCTTTTTTAATTTTCCAAAATGCATCACCACCAAATTGAAAATTCCGCCGCTGCTGATCAATAGAATAACTACCAATTCCATCAATTAAAATCCCGTCTTCGGTATCAGCAATCATTTCTTCTAATGTAGCAGTATTACTGCCTCCTTCCGCTCCCGGTTCTAATCCTAAATTGGGAATACGCACTATCGGTATACTTCCCCAACTGTCAGCAAATGAACAGCCATTGCTGCTACCGCGCCCTATTCGGTAGGCAGTTTCGCGATCCGTGAGATAATCTACTAAAATACCGTCTTTAACGACGTACCACTCTTGAGATTTTACTCCCTCGTCATCGTATCCAACTGTAGCACGCCCTCCTGGTTGAGTGCGATCGCATTTAAAATTTATCCAAGGAGCGGCATATCGCAGTTTTCTTAATTTATCAGGAGTTGCAAAGCTAGTGCCCGCAAAATTTGCTTCATATCCTAAAACTCTATCTAGTTCCGTAGGGTGCCCTACAGATTCATGAATTGTCAGCCACAGATTTGTTGGTTTTAATATCAGCGTGCTGCAGCCATATTTGCCTTTTGGTGCCTTTACTTTTTCTATTGCTTCTTCTGCCACCCTTTCAATTTGACTTAATAAATCCTGCGCGTTTACATTTTCATAACCGAGATTTAGTGGCGCTCTTTCATAACTGCGACTTTGAACGTCGCCATTAGCAACTGCCGTACAGTTATATCCTGCATAACTGCGATATAAAGTTTGTTCTATTAGGGACCCTTCCGTTGAGGCAAAAGTTTTCTCTTCGCGGCTTAAATAAATAAAAGAGTTAGCTTTTTTTATCCCTTTCTTGCTATAGGATAAAAGACGATCATTGATAGTAAGAAGCAGTTCAGCTTTTTCGGCGATCGCTATTTCAAACGGTTCGATTTCAATTGGAGTTACATAATTATCGCGGTAGGCTTCAACCGGAACTAACTGCACTCGGTTTTTTTGACTGAGGCGACTTCCCTTAGCAATTTCTACTGCTTTATCGACAATTCGTACAATTTCTTCTGGAGTTTTGTGGGGGCTAGCAGCGAATCCCCAAGCCCCATTTAGTAGTACCCGCACTCCAAATCCTGAATTAATATTATCCGAGAGTAGTTCCAAAGAGTGATCGCGTGCTCTTAAATTTTGGTAGCGGTATGAACACAAGCGGATATCTCCGTATTCGCAACCAGCTTTACGAATCAATGCGATCGCCATAGCAGCCAAATCTGCCACAGAGTTTAAATTTTTTATTTCAGAAAGTGGAGCAGGAACTTGTACCATTATTTATTTTCCCAGAAAAGCACTAATTTATTGTCTCACCAACTTCACCATATTATTAATATATACATAACTTTATCAGCTCCCCTGTAACCCGTCAATAAACAAGCCAACCTACAATCCCCCAAACCCCAAATCCCAGCTTACCTGTTTTGCACCAGCTGCGTTAGTAAGCAGTAGATTATATGACGGGCAGCACCCGTTTCCAGGAAAAGAAAGATTAAAGAGAGAAAAATTATGGCACTAATAGTACAAAAATATGGCGGCACCTCAGTTGGCACAGTAGAACGTATTCAAGCCGTTGCCAAGAGAGTAGTCAATACAGTCAAAGCCGGCAACGAGCTAGTCGTAGTAGTTTCAGCAATGGGCAAAACCACAGACGAGCTAGTGAAATTAGCAAAAGAAATTTCCCCCAATCCCTCACGGCGGGAAATGGATATGCTTCTTTCCACCGGCGAACAAGTGACAATTGCCCTTGTAAGCATGGCGTTACAAGAATTAGGGCAACCGGCAATATCCCTGACTGGTGCGCAAGTTGGTATAGTTACAGAAGCAGAGCACACTCGTGCCCGTATTCTCCGTATTGAAACCGAAAGGATACAGAAGCATCTTAACGCAGGAAAAGTAGTAGTAGTTGCTGGATTCCAGGGTATTACTGGTGAGGATTTAGAAATTACCACTCTTGGGCGTGGTGGTTCTGATACTTCTGCAGTAGCCCTAGCAGCTGCCTTGCGTGCCGATTTATGCGAAATTTACACCGACGTGCCAGGGATTTTAACCGCCGATCCCCGCCTTGTACCCGATGCTCAGTTAATGGAAGAAATTACTTGCGACGAAATGCTGGAATTAGCAAGCCTTGGAGCGAAGGTGCTGCACCCCCGCTCTGTAGAGATTGCTCGTAATTATGGAGTTCCCTTGATAGTGCGTTCGAGTTGGACAGATGAGCCCGGCACAAAGGTAGTTTCTCCGGTTCGTACTCCTCGCCCAGTGGAAGGGTTGGAAATAGTTCGTGCTGTCGATGCGGTAGAATTTGATACTGATCAAGCAAAAGTTGCTTTACTGCGTGTACCGGATCGCCCAGGGGTTGCCGCGCGTTTATTTGGTGAAATTGGGCGGCAAAATCTAGATGTTGATTTGATTATTCAGTCAATTCATGAAAACCAAACTAATGATATTGCTTTTACGGTTAGCAAGAGTTCAATTAATCAAGCCGAGGCAGTAGCGGCGGCGATTCTCCCTACCTTGGGTAATAATCCGCCGGCAGTGGGCGAGCCGGAGGTGATGGTTGATAAGGAAATTGCTAAAGTTAGTATTGCCGGGGCGGGGATGATAGGGCGAGCTGGAGTAGCGGCGCAAATGTTTGCTGCTCTGGGAGAAGCCGGGGTGAATATTCAGATGATTTCTACTTCTGAGGTGAAGGTGAGCTGCGTGGTGGATGCTGATGATTGCGATCGCGCTATTGCTGCTCTGTGCAAAACTTTCGAGATTGATAATTCACTTCCTTTGGTAGAAGAAAACAAGTCATCTGCTGCTGCGCCGCCAGTACGTGGGGTTGCTCTCGATATGAATCAAGCCCGTATTGCTATTCGCAGTATTCCCGATCGTCCAGGTATAGCTGCTAAGTTGTTCGGGCTTCTGGCTGAGAAGAATATTAGCGTTGATACAATTATTCAATCACAACGTTGTCGTATAGAAGGTGGTGTACCTCGGCGGGATATTGCTTTTACCGTTGCTCGCCCCGATGCTATTGACGCTCGTCAATTACTAGCAGAATTGGCGTCAAAGTTGGGGTGCGGTGAAGTAATTATGGATACTGCGATCGCCAAAGTCAGTGTTGTTGGTTCGGGAATGGTTAATCACCCCGGCGTTGCTGCCCGCATGTTTGAAGCTCTTGCCCAACACAAAATCAACATTCAAATGATTGCCACTTCCGAAATTAAAATCACCTGTGTGGTAGATGAATCTCAAGGTGTGACAGCTTTGCAAGCCATTCATGCCGCTTTCGGCTTGGCTGGCAGCAAAAAAATCGAGGTTCCCGCTTGATATCTGCGGTTGATTCTCATCCTAAAGTTAATTGTTTACAAGGCAGCGGTAATACCGTTGCTTTTATTATACTATAATTACTAAAAAGCGCGCGCAGCAAACGCTATAACAAAAAAGTTTGTCAAGCGTCGGCAAACTCTATTAGTCTGGAAGTAGATTTAACTTTACGAATATGTCTCAAACGTTAGAAAACATAGCAGAGATTGACGAAAAACTTTCCCAACGTCACATCGACCTCGACCCCGGTGGCTATTTTATTATCTATATTGATCGCCAGTCAAATTTAATTTGTGCAAAGCATTTCACCAATGTTATTGATGAGCGCGGTTTGGCAGTTGATCCAGAAACCGGCAAAGTGATTCCGGCTAAAGGTAAAGTAGAACGCACCCATACTACTCTGTTTTCAGCTAGAACCGCCAAAGAACTTTGCGTGAAAATTTTTGAGGAAACTCAACCCTGCCCTGTGACACAGCTCAGTCACGCAGCTTATCTAGGGCGGGAATTTGTGCGAGCTGAATTGGCTCTTGTGAATAATCTAGAGTATGTTCAAGATTGATTAAAATTTAATTTAATATGGATAATGGCGAATAGGGAGAATGGGGAATTTATACATGTTTGCGCAAAGTAATTCCCCATTATCCAGAGCCAATCGAGAAGTCTTCGCGCTACCTCTGGAGCTAATTTGAAAACCCTTGATACCAAAAATATGTCACCATCGGGATGACGGTAGCGGCAATTAATAATACGATTACAATAACGGCGGAAGAATTGCGATCAGTCTCTTCGGAGGATTTAAAAGTGCTTTCCACATTCAGGGTTTCCGCAATTTGCGGGGCTCCGGGATCTGGTTGACCTGAAAGTACGGCAACAAGGCGAGCGCAGGCATCAAGAAATGCCTGATTGTATTTGTCTCCTTGTTTGAGAGGTACCAGCAAGGTTTCATTGGCAACGCTAGAGGCGAGCGCATCGCTGAGCAAGGTTTTAACTTTTTCGCCTGTGCGGATACCTGCTGTATTAGTCATCGTATCTAGTACTAGCAAGGTTTGATTAGCTTGTGCTTCTGGAGTGGGAAACCATTTTTCAAACAGCTTATCCGTAAAGCTTTGCGTAGTTTCACCGTAGTCTAGGCGGTGTATAGTTACGAACCGCACTTCATTGCCGGTTTTTTCGGCGAGCTTTTCCAGAGCCTTGCTGATTTGCCCTTCCGTCGCACGGCTGAGAACCTCATCTTTATCGATTACCCAAGTCTGATCCCCAGCTTGCAACGTCGGCATTTCATATAAACTTGTCGCGAGCGCTGGATTTGCCACCCATAAAGTAAATAAAATTAAAAAAACTATTGACAAAACCAGTCGCGCGTGGTATAATCTAAGAATTGGTAGTCGTATTAATTGTTTCACGGGGATAAATCCTAAACTAAAAGAGCTTATTTCCAAAAAATACTATATAAATTGCAACAAAATTCGCGATTGGTAGAGCGAACGTGTTAGGGTGAGCATAAAAGCTCGTCAAAAAGTTGCGGAGTATGGCTATGAACTCGCCAGAAATTTACAATGGCTGGATTATCAAAGCCCAGCAAGTTTACTGCGTTGACATCTGGGATGAAAAGGGCAATCATCGGGTTATTATCCTAGATGCCATCTCCGAACGGGATGCTATAAAGCAGGCGAAGCGGTGGATAGCTCGTCAGAAAGGTTCCCCAGAAAGAACGGGCAAACCGGAGATTATCTCTTATGATCCTGACGACGATGAGCCACCTTTTGGTGATGTTCCTTTCTAAAAGGGCAAGGGGGAAGTAAGTTGAGAAAAATATATGCCCACGGATTTATAGCTGTATCTGCGGGTGAATTAATTTATAACCCGCCTTTTTAATTTTGGCATTAGATATGCGCGCCTTGTAAGGGCGAGAAGACTGCAATGAAGCATCCCACATCACTTTTGGTAACCCATAGCGATCACTCAAACGATCTAACAATTCTTTTCCCGTGAGACATTCATCATCTGCAAGATTGTAAATTCCTTGCAACTGACGAGAGCGTACAAACTCCAAAGCCCCGACAATATCATCCAAGTGAATCCAATTTGTAAAATAATCGCCACTACCCGGACGAACCGTACCGAAAACATTTTGGAAAATTTTCGTCAATTCCCTGCCTGGACCATAAATTCCTGCCAAGCGGAGAATACAAACCCGTAAATTTTCACTTGCCGCCTGCAACAGCACCTGCTCCGTCTCAGCTAAAATCTCCCCGTTTTTCGTCATCGGTGCTAGCGGCGTTTCTTCATCCACCCACTGATTATTTTTATCCCCGTAGACAGTACAGGAACTGGTATAAATCAACTGCTTAACGCTTGCAGCCTCTTTTATTGCCGCTACTAAATTTTTTGCTGTCGTCAGATAAGTTTCCTCATATAGATTTGAGCTCTTAGCCCCGACACTCAACAGTACTATCTCTTGATTTTGCACCGCTTCCTGAAGCGCAACTTTATCATCCCCGCGCGCCACAATTACTCGTGTAGCAACTTCCTGTAGTGTTGCCACTCGCTTGGGCGTAGTTGTCGTAGCAGTAACTTCATGAGCCTGTTGATGCCACTGCCGTGCCACCGCACCCCCGACATACCCACAACCAACGATCGCAATCTTCAACCCTCTATCCTCCCAAAGTCTTTTGAGTACGATACTACAGGTTGACTTTAGAACTAAGCCGAGGTCTCAAAAACTTTTCACTTTTTCTTTTAAAACCCCTTGACAGTATCACCGTCCCTGTGATACGCTAGCCTCGTTTGGTATAAAAACACTGTCTTCTCAATAAAGCCTTGGGGAGCAAGTAGAAATAATACCGAAAAATAAATCAAAAATAAAGTGAGAGAAGAGGAGGGTGCTATGAAAAAGACTTTTACTTGGGAAATTGCGATAGATTTGAGTGCATTAACAAAAGCCTTATCTCTAGCGGAGCTAGCAAAGGCAATTAAAGTAACGGCAGATAAAATAATAAAATGGCGGGAATTTAAAGGGCGAATTCTAGCGAGTGTAAGCGGTAAAGGGGGAAGATTTGTAGGATTTTGGCAATTAGAAACGAGTATAAAGTGGATAGTGAGAGCGCTCGCTACTTGGGCTTGCGCCAAAACATGGCCATATTTACGACAAGCCATATGCAACGGGTTAAAGCGCTACCGTTACGCGCCGGAATCGGGAGAAATAATAAAAAGGGCACTAAGACAAAAAGAAGCATATTTTGCCCGACAAAAAAGCTGTCACCGCTGGGCTAATTGGCTAATCAATAAAATCAACCAGTGCGAAAACTTACAAACCCTAAAAGAAATAGAACAACTATTCTGGCAACAGCGACGCCTATACGAAGCCTACTCTAGTGAAATTGAAAAAGTACTTATAGCCATTAAACAAAAAAACCGAAATCTAATGCAACTTGCGACTACTGCCTAAACCGATTTATATAATTCTGCTATTAATCTTCGTCGACGAGAAACCTTACCCAGGGAGGGGGAGGGGGAATCGGATTGCCTAAGCGTTCAAGTAGCAGATATGCAGCTAGATGGACGGCGAACAAATAAAGGAGATTGTTTAATAGTACCATCAATAGAGCGATCGCTTGTATCAAAAGCAGAGTTGGCTGTAACAACAAACCCAACTTCTCGAATCCCCATTCAATCAATCTAGTAATTTGCGAAGTTAAGTAAATCCAGAGATCTTCCCCTAGCAAGATCGACAATAGCCAAATGCGAAAAAACACACCAAACGAACCCAATAAAGTTCCCAAAACAATCGAGACGCCCCAAGTTGCGCCACGTTGCCAGAGGCAGCCTAGCAGTACCCCTTGTAAGCCAAAAGGAATAACAAATAAGATACTGCGAGTAGGTCCCATCAACACAGACAAAAGCAAGCCAGATACCAACGCCGCCATCCAAGCAGCCCGCCTGCCCCAGCGCAGATAAACTAAAGCGATAGGTACAGGAAAAAAGATGCGCAAAACAGGTCCCAAGGGAAAATAGTAATTAATCAACCAAATCAGGCTTGCAGTGCTAGCTAAAAAAGCCGTTTCTACCATCATTAAGGGAGCAGCATGCTGGATACTGGGCTGAGAGTCTGACTCTTCGCCATCTGTAGAGGGAATTTGATTTTCATCTGTATTCGACTCAGAAGCCTCAGCAGCATCTTCAAGGCGATTTGGCTTAGCAAACTCGTTATCAGCATCGCGGGAATGGTTCATGATCAAAAAAGCGGCATAAACTTAGTTTAACTTTCCCACATCCGCAACCTCTCAAACATCTAAAACATGCATTTCGCTTGTTAATGGAATTACTAGCACCCAACAAGGCGCGTGGTGAACAACATAATTGCTAACACTTCCCAAGAGTGCTTCTGCCAATCCGGTTCTACCTCGGCGTCCGATTACGATTGTATCTGCTTTCCAAGCCTTTGCTGCTTGACAAATACACTCCCCTGCTTCCCCCATGCCGACATCAAATTCTGCCCTCAATCCTAAACGAGTAGCAGCTTGACAAGATTGGGCGAGCATGGTGCGCGCTTGTTCTAGTTGTTTTGGTGTTCTTTCGCTAATGATTTCAAATGTGGGAGCGAGAAGTTCTGGCGACAACCCCAGCTCTACAGGCATCGTTACTATAGATTCGGCTAATTTATCGTCGCTGATACAGTGATACAGCATTAAAGTCGCCCTTTTTAACTGCGCTAACTCTAAGGCGGCGTTGAAGGCTACTTGGCGTGTTTCTGAGTTATCTAAGGCGACGAATATTTTCTCGCCACCCATAGCTTTATTGTGTATAAGCGCTATTTGTTATACTAAAAGGCGCTCAAGGGCGTGCAAGTCGGGAATACATAGGACATCTCGATCTCTTTGAATTAATCCTTTTTTCTCTAGCTTGCTGAGTACTCTTGTTACTGTTTCTCGCGCTAATCCGCTAAGACTGCTCAATTCCCGGTGGGGTAAGTTGGGAATTTCAACTCCCTTTTCAGATTTTTTGCCTTGTCCCTCAGCTAAAAATAAGAGGATATCGGCTACTCTTGAGGTGCTATCTGATTCTCGTAATCGCAGGCGGCGGTTGACTTGACGTAGACGTCGTGCCATTAATTGCGCTAAGCGAATTCCCGCTAACGGTTCTGTGTGAATTAGATGAACGAAATCTTGTGCTGGCAAATTGCCGATTGTCGTTGGCGCTAGGGTAATTACATCCGTTGAGCGTGGCACTTCATCCAGAGCCGCCATTTCGCCAAATAGTTCTCCTTTTCCCAGGATATTTAGGGTTACTTCCTTGCCATCGAGGTTGTAGGTGCGTATCTTCACCCAACCATCTAAAATAAAGTAAACGGAACTGCCCCAGTCGTTTTCCAGTAAGATTACTTGGTTGGCTGGGTGGTGGCGGCTTACCATGTGGGCAGTTGCTTTTTCGACGATATCCTCTGGCAAACCCGAAAAAAAAGGAGTTAATCGAATCAACTGCTCGGCACTAATTTGGGAATCGCGGGGATTGTATCGGTCTTCCATGTGGCCATCTTCTCATTAATGGTTTTGAGGATGGATTTTGTTCTAGAGTGTAGAGTTTATATTGTAAACCTTTATCCCATTCTTGATTGTATTTATAGAAACTAGTTATAAAGAGGATATTATACTGGAATTGAAAATTTGGAAAGAAGAATAACAGACTGCGAGGGCACTCAAAACTGGAGTAGCCTTGCGATCGCTGCCCGTACTGCGCTCGTTTTGCCCAAGCACGAGTCAGTTTGGTTTCTCACCCGCAAGCTAGAAGCAATTATGCACCCCAGCTTTTTCGTCGGTTCCATTTTATCAGCATTTCGTTTCTGAAAAAATAAATGTATTGATAATTTTTCTGTGTTTTTGCACAATATTTTAATTTCCAACTACCTCTATTCTTTCCTAAAAAATAGTCCCTCCCGAAGAAAAGGGATTTTTAGGAGAAAAACAGAGTTTTAAGAAATTTTCTCCAGAGGATATTTTACCATCTCCTTATTTCCCAAATTCCCTGCCGACTAGCATTTAATCGGAAAAATTGACATACTCAACCGTTAAAAATGCCCGAACTACCACAGAAACCAAGGCCATCATAACAAAAACTTTTTGCTTTAAAAACATCATTAATAAAAAATTATAGCTTAAAAAATATTAAGTTTGCTATAATACAATAATTAAGGCATTTAAAAAAACCTTAGCATGCATATGTTAAACACTGTCCCATAAAGACAAATCTAAAGCAAAAATTATATATAGCTGTAGGTAGGCGGGAGCGAGGTATGTTTACAGACAGAATCTAACTAAAGCAGCAACCGAAGAGAAAAAATAGGATAATAGAGGGAATAATGGACACAAAAGACAGTGTTCAGAAAGTCCCAACCACCTGCATTCGTTCTAGCCAGAGGTTTGATCGTGAGTTCTCATCTGGAGCAAATAGAAGCACTAATCGCCGAAATAGACGGGGTGTTACAACAGCCCATTCCCCGTTTGCCATGGATGGGAGAAGCCTCCAGAGAATCGCGGCGGGTTTTAGAGCGAATACGCGCCTATCTGGAAGCGCAGCAGATAGAGATAAAAGCGGCAATTTCCCAGAAAGAGCGCGGCGAGAGCGACTCCATTACAGGAGCGCACTCACTCACAGAAGAGCCAGAAAGCCAGCAGACGACATCAGATTTACTCATGCAGGCGGTTGAGGAAGAAATAAAAACGCTGCGGAGTACGCTCATACAGCCCTTACTGACAGATATACAAGCTCTACAACAAGAGCGGGATTCCCTGCTCAGGGAAATTCGGCAGCTAGAAATACAAAGGCAACAACAGCATTCCCTGGCACAACAGGCAGCTTACCAGCAACAAATAATTACAGAATTTTTACAAAACATTAAAAATTGCCTGCAAGAAACTCTGACGCAGCAGGTAGTGCAAACATTAGCCAATATAGAATACCAATTTCTCGCCCAAGAAGAATTTGCCCCCCCATCCTTAACTGGAAAACCAGAAACAAAGCCACCAGAAGAGGAGCAGGAATACAAGCCAATATGGGATCCTTCAGAAGCATACGGCAAACTGCGGTTAACACCCCTGAATCGGCAAGAGCGGCTAGAACAATTGCGGATGTTGCAGGTGCGAGTAGATGAAATGTTAAAAAACTTAGACTCCACCCTTGCCGTAGGATTTGAAACCTTACAGCGAAACATCCAAATCTATGAAGAATCCTTATCTCGAGGAATCGAGAAAATACACAGCTTGGGGCAGCAGAGCGAACTGTTATTTACCCAGTTAGTAAGCCATCTAGCACAAAAACTTGGGCAAGAAGCCGCCGGCTTACTAAAAGCCTCTATTCCCAGAGCAAAATTAGAACCTGCGGCAGAATTAGTAAAACCACTAGAGGCTGCTAAAGAAAAGAAAGTACAATCCCCGGATATTAAACAAGCTCCGCCAACCACAGGAGAAAAACGCCCTGCCGCTACTTCTAAAATAACTACGAAAAAAGAACTTTCCTCTAGCGAAAAACAACCAACAGCAGGAAAATCAGCAGCATCTAAGAAAAGTGATTTAGCGAAACAAAAGACGCCAGAAGCACCTAAAACACAGGAAGCACCTCCTGCCGAAACTCTAGAATTGCTGATGAATTTGCCGGTAATATCAGAAGAAAGTACGGCGGTAACAGAAACCAAACAAAAAGAGAATCTAGACTTGCTAGCTCTGCTGGCAGAATGGCCAGAACCACAAGTACCTTCTGCAGCAACTGCCTCTGCCCCGACTACAAATACTCTTGCTGTTGAAGTTGAAAAAGAAGATAGTGTTGCTGAATTTTATACTAATCTATTTGCAGCAGAAGAAAGCACAGGGCAAAGCATAGAAAGTTCTCCAGCCGATTCTAAACCTCCTGCCAGCGGCTTTGATATATTCGAGCAAACCTTATTTGACGGATTTGCTGAACCTGCTAGCAGAAATATAGAAGAGAAACAGATAAAACCAACAGAAATAGCGCCGCCATCTCTAGAAGAATTTCTTTTTGGAGAAGAAACTAATGAATTGCCTCAAATCACCCTAGAGAATTTATTCCCAGAAACAGAAAGCGAACCCCCTACCGAAAATGCTTCCCAGGAAGCCCCTAATACTCAAGTCTCCCAATCCTCAAATTCTGGTAATGCCGATATTTTCTCGCTTGCGGATTTCGAGGCTGTACTGGGAGACGATTTGACTTCAGACAGCTATACACCAGCATCGCCAGAAGAAATTTTGTTGCCGATTGTGGAAATGCCAGAGGAGCAAAGAGATGATCTTTCTATAGATAGCAATACTTTGCAGCAACTGACTAAAGATCTTTCGGCTCTGGAAGGTTTTGAAAATTGGAATGTGCCCCCCCAAGGGCAGTCGGCGTCTGCCAATGTTGCTATAAAAGAAGAGAGGGCGCCACAAACAGAGCAGCCAACTACAAGCTCAGCGTCAGAAGATTGGGATAGTATAACGCTGTTTGACTGGAGAAGTGAGGAACTTTCTGTTGCCCCTGCTAACGAAACTCGGCAAACGGAAGAGAATCAACCATTTGATAGCTCAGAAACATGGCTAGATGAATTTAATCTTAAAACAGAAGAATTACCCTCTAATCCGCCCGCCCAAACACAGTCACCACCAGCGGCAGAGACGACATCAAATATGACTCTAGATGAAGCTTTTGCCTCTCTAATAGAAGCAATTCCGTTGGCAAGAGAATCTCTGGAGGCAGAGGCAATGGAAAGTTGGAATCCTAATCCTACTCTGCCAGTTGCAGAAGCGATCGCTTCTGAAAATACTTCCACTCTCGATCAACTTTTTGCCAGCATGGATTCAGAATCTTCTGCTTCTGCCGCTAAAGCCGAATCTGAAATTACAGAAATCGTTGTAGATGATTTCGATGTTTCCCTGACAAGCTCTGAACTAACTTCTGCAACAGGGGCAGCTGATTTCGACGAACTCCTAGCTGAGTTGTGGGCAGAAACTCCGACAACGGAAATTTCCCCAGAATCAGAAATTCCAGAAAAAAAAACTTCAGTCGCAGAGCAGAGGAATGAGTAATGAATTGTTGTCTGATGTTTCTACTCCTCCCCCTGCAAATGTAAAGACAGCTAAAGGTAAAAATATCTGGTATCTGGGCATCGATATTGGCACTTCTGGCTTGAGTGCTGCTTTGCTTAATCGTGAAAGCGGTGAGGTGTATCCTATTTACTGGAGGGCGGCGGAATTATTATCGGTTTCTGGAAGTCCGATAGAACGTTGGTTTCGTTTGCCTACAACAGTATACCGCTATCCCGAAAACGGAGAGTGGAGAGTGAGGGCAGATGCCGGCAACGGCGAAACTGGCGAAACTGGGTTGTGGTTGAGTGGCTTTAAACCTTATCTGAAAGTTGGTTTAATCGGTTGCCGGGGTGGTGCTCAAATAACACGCTGGCAACCAATTGTGCAGTATACGGAGCAAGAGGCAATTCCTCTGAGTTGGATGCTTTCTGCTTTGCAAGCTCTATTGGTAACGCTGACATCGGGGGCGGCGGCAGAAGGGCTAGAGCGGATGGCTCTGGGTACGGCAATGGGGCAATTGGCAGGGGTGATTGTCAACTACCCGGCAATGTGGGCTGATAGCTACTGTTTTAATCTCGCAGAGGCAATTCTGGCGGCTGGGCTGGTGGAGTATCCTGGGCAAATTGCTTTTGTGGAAGAGTCGCTAGCGGCACTGTTGTCGGTGTTGCCGGCTGGAGATGGTAGTACACTGCGTTTGCCGGGGAGTAGTAGTTTTTTTAATTCTTATTTGCCGGGAGTGACGCTGGTTGTCTGCTCAGGGGCGACGACTACGGAATTAGCGATTGCTTCTATGCCGGAAAATCCCCAAGAATTCTGTTATTCCAATCTGACTTTTAGAAGTTTTCCCTATGCCGGTGATGCCCTTGAGCAAGATATCCTCTGTCAACTGCTCCTCTGTTTGCCAAAGCAAAATTTCAATTATGAAGAAAATTTGCAGGCGGCAGATTTATTCTTATATTCTCCAGAAATTTGGCCACATGTGGGCGAGCCGGATTTGGAAAAACGCTACCGCTTGCAGCAGTTTTGCCGTGCTAATTCTAAGGCTGCATCGCTGCTAGAAATGGCACGGTATTTGAAGGTTGGTTTACAATATCGAGAGCGCTTGGCGCTGGAAGTTGGTTCGCAACGGTTAGTGTTTTCACGTCGGGAGCTGGAAAGTCGGGTATTTCTGCCTTTCGTGCAACGCCTCAATCGTGAATTAAATGCTCTGCTTACTGAAACTGGGGTGCCTGTGCAAAGGATTAATCGTGCTATTTGTAGTGGTGGTACGGCGTCGGTGGGTGTGCTCGCTCGTTGGTTGCGACAGAAGCTCCCTAATGCTATAATTATTCAGGATACTTATGCAAGCGCTCGCCCTCTTGCCTGTAGTCGGATCGCTTACGGGTTGGCAGCAGTTCCCTTGCATCCCCGCATTGTCAATACTTATCGCTTTCAGTATAGTGATGCTTTCTTGTTGACAGAAATTTTGCGAACTCTTCTGCAAAAGTTTTCCCTTGCCGATACAAATCCCTCTTTTTCTCAAGAAGAAATTTTGCTGTTATTGGAGCGTCGCGGTATCAATACTAACGTCGTCAGGGAAAGGATTGGGCGCTTCCTAGATGGGTATCTCCCCACTTTCCTACAACCTGCCTTTGAGGAGCGTGTCTTGCTTAATCCCGATTTTAAAGAAAATCCGGATTATCTTGCTCTCAGCAAGACTCCCCTTTTCTATCAACAACAGCAGTTATATCATGTCAACCTTTCACAAGCTCGTCTACTCAGTCAGTATTTTAATGATTTGATGGCTGGCTCTTACCAGCGATTGGATGAACCCCTTATAATTGAGCTGGTAAGGCGGTGATTTAAAAGTTTATATTTTAGCTAAAAACTGAAAATTAATTGGATCTTTAAAAAAATAAAAAAAAATTTAAAGATTTGGTAAATCCGTAATTTTACGAGGATTTGAACTTTAGTATGTAGTCACAAACAACTAAATATGTAGAGGATTTGCATTTAAGCCGTGCTTGTAACTACTGATTTGTATCCTTCTTTACCAAACCTGTCTCCTGCCGTTGATGAAAAATGTAGACTGTCTTTATTCACAGAGCAGGAGCATCCCTCAGTTAATAATAAAGTTAAACGCCTAATTGATATTGTCGGCGCTCTAGTCGGATTGGCGATTACGGCTATTGTGGCGATTCCCATAGCGATCGCTATGTTATTAATAGATCCGGGTCCTCTTTTCTATAGCCAGATTCGCTGCGGCTACAGGGGGCGTCTATTTCGCATCTGGAAATTTCGTTCAATGATAGTAGGGGCGGAGAAGTTAAAACATTTAGTGCCTAACCAAGCAAAAGGGTATATTTTTAAAAACGAGAATGATCCACGCATTACTCCCCTTGGCAGATTCCTACGCCGTTACAGTTTGGATGAATTGCCCCAGTTTTGGAATGTTCTCATCGGCGATATGAGTTTGGTAGGAACCCGCCCGCCTACTCCAGATGAAGTGAAACATTACGAGCCTCACCACTGGCTGCGGTTAAATGTTAAACCTGGCTTGACAGGGGAGTGGCAAGTCAAGGGGCGCTCGAATGTGAAAGATTTTGAGGCGATCGTAAGTATGGATCTAGATTACCAGCAGCGGTGGTCTGTTGCCTATGATATTTTTCTTATTCTTAAAACTATTGAGGTAGTTTTGAAAAAGGACGGGGCTTATTGATATTAAAGTAGAAAGTCCCCAATGTATATCTAATCTACTAGTATCCGATTGATGAATCTTCCCACCTGGATAACATTTTCTCGCCTTTTAGGGGTGCCATTTATTCTCTATTTTCTACAGGAGCCGACAAGGGCGCATCGGTGGATATGTGTTTTTATTTTCCTGCTAGCAGCGGGTACTGATTGGCTAGATGGTTATTTGGCGAGAAAGCTTAATCAAATCACGGATTTAGGCAAATTTCTCGATCCGCTGGTGGATAAGTTGCTAGTACTGGCACCTCTGTTGGCACTGGTGGAAATTAGACAAGTACCTGCCTGGGGAGTATTTTTAATTTTAGCACGAGAACTGACGATCGCAGGTTGGCGAGTAAGCCAGACTGCTATTTCGGGAGCGAATTTCTGGGGAAAGCTGAAAACTGTTAGTCAAATTGTTGCGATCGCTCTTTTGGTTGCTCCTCTTTCTGCTGTTTGGCGACTTCCTTCCTTGATTGCATTTTGGATTGCCGTTGCTTTAACTTTAATTTCAGGAGCTTTGTATTTATTGCCGTTTCAGGAAAAAACTTGACGGTATTAGAGCGGCGGAGCTGCCGCTCTATATTTACACATTAAACATTTTTAAGAATTTCGTCATCTACGGAGAAATCAATTTCTGCTTTATCGCGCCCTGAAGCTAAATAATCGTTTTCGAAAGAGTCTTTTAATCCAGAGAGCAAGTCAAATTCTGGCTGCCAATTCAAGTCGCGTTTGGCTTTTTCAATGGAGGCAAAAAAGTGCTGCACGCGCAGGGGAAAGCCTTTGCGACTGCCGAAATCGAATTTTTTTGGATCGTAATGTACGAGTTTAATAGAATCGGGGGATTTGCCGGCTGCTTCGGCACAGGCGCGCGCTAATCCGTCGAAAGTTACGTAACGCTCACCCGATACATTATAAACCTGTGCTATTGCTTTTTCGTTACCGAGTACGGCTGCCATTGCTCTTGCTAAATCCTGGCAGTGCCCAAGTTGGGTGATATGTAATCCGTTGCCTGGTATAGGAATAGGGCGAGCGCGAATGATGCGATCAAAAAACCAGGCTTCAATATCATTATAATTTTGAGGACCATAAATATAAGTAGGGCGAATTGAAGTCCAAGGTAATTTTTGTTCAGCCAGATAAGATTCGGTTTCGTATTTTCCTTTGTGACGGCTTTTCGGATCGAGCGCGTCGCCTTCTATATGAGGCAGTTGATCTGTTTTTAGATAAACGCCAGCCGAACTCATATAAATAAAATGCTTTACTCGCCCTTTAAAAATTTCAGCTAGGGGTTGTGTGTCGCTTAATTCTCGTCCGTTGTTATCAAAAATTGCGTCAAATTCTTCATGTGCGAGTTTTTCTTTAAGAATGGCAGCATCAGTTCTATCACCGTGAATTTGCTGAATTCCTGCAACGGGTGCTGGTTTTTTACCGCGATTGAAGAGAACGACTTCGTGCCCTTGTGCGACTAAAATTTTAGTTAGATAAACCCCGACAAACCGGGTGCCACCCATTATTAAGATTCGCATTGGCTTTAATCCTTGTTATTGTTAGGAGTTATTTTACAGTAAGAAGCGAGCGCTCTCTAGTCGCAACTGGGTGACGGCAATATTACCAGAAAAACAGACATCGACATCGGTGCCTGGAGCACGTTCACGGCTGGCATAATCGCCGATATAATAAAAATATTCTCCTTCTACCCGATATTTCAGTGGTAATGGTTGCCTACTGGGGGGGCAAAATACTATCTGAGGAGCGGGAGCGCCGGGGAGCAGGTGCGGCAGATTTACATTCCAGAAGCTACCGGGTGCGAGGGGGCGACTAAGTAATTCATCTAGTACTATAGCTGCCCAGTGGGCAGCTAGTTCCCAATCAACATTTAGTTTGCCTTTGCGATAATGGGAAATTGCGATCGCAGGAATGCCGTGAAAAGCCGCTTCGCGCACTGCGGCAACCGTACCGGAGATATAAGTATCTACTCCCACATTTCCTCCCCAATTGATACCAGAGAGCACCCATTTTACATCTGGGCAAAGATGTGATATTGCTAGGCGTATGCAATCTGCGGGGGTGCCACCTACAGCGTAGGCGGTTTGGGAGCGTTTTTCGACATGAATCCCTTCCTTTGTCGTGACGCGATGACTACAACCAGAGCATTCTTGTTTGGGAGCAATTAGAATGGCTTTGCCGTTTACGGCTTTTAGGAGTGCGTGCAAGCCGGGGGCGTCAATTCCGTCATCGTTGGTGAGAATAAATGTCATAGGTGCATTTTGTTTTTGGAGTTGCCGGTATTTTTTTTATTAAATTAAATGTCTAGTATTATGAAAGTCTCCCAACCGTTGGCGGTTTTTTCTAGTTGAAAGCGGTGTAATGTAACGGCTTTTACATCTACTCGCTGAGAGTGTTTTTCAGGAGTCAGGGTTTCTCCTGCTGTGATGGCTTTGAGTTGGTGTTTGTTATTTTCTTGGGAAATATTAATGTGTTGTGCTCTGAGTAGGAGCTGTTCGCTATCTTTGTAGTAGATGAGTTCTTGTAGGAAGTTAAATAGTAGCATGTCTAAGTCGTCATTTTCTAGGTTGAAGGTGCGGGTTTCTTTGGGTGCGATCGCATCGATATTATCGATCATTGTGTTTATTGTGGCGTCGCCGGCGGCGATGAATAATTCTTCTAGGTTTTTTCCCCAGGCGCGAAAAGCAATATCAGCGGTGGCGGTATCTTCTAGAAATTCGTAAGGCATAGGCTAGTATTCGCATTTTTTTAATTGTTCGATTATTTCGGCTTGGCGTTGTTTTGCCTGTTTACCGATAAATACTAATTCTGTTGCTTGTTGTTGAAATTGCTCTAAATCCCAGCGCCCGGCGACGAAATTAAATAGATAGATTCCATCGGAAAATCGGATGAATCCTTTTGCTCGATAGATGTTGGAGGGAATGTTATTGGCAAATTCCTCGAACCGTGTGCGCTCGCTTATTGCCGATGACGTATAAACGAAGGATTCAAATTCTGGCTGGTGAATATGGTGAGGGGGTTGTTCTATTTTTTCCCTGCCGATGCCAAATAGTAATTCGGTATCGACTTGGCAGCGTATGGTGGGGAATATTTCTGCTGTTTTATTAAATTTTTGTAATTTTTGGGCGATTTCTTCTAACTCGCTTTCTGATACTAAATCTATTTTATTTAATAGAATAGCGTCGGCGGCTTCGATTTGCGTTCGTGTTGTGTGCCCGACGCTGGGATATTTTACGATTGCATCGGCGTCGATTACTGTTATCACGCCATCTAGTCGCACTTTTGGCAAGTTTTCTTGAGCATCAAATACCAATGCGTCTGGCTCGGCGACGCCTGTTGTTTCTATGATCAGATTATCTGGAGCAATGGTATCGAGAATTTCATTTACAGCGGCTTCAAATTCTCCCAGGAGAGAACAACAGACGCAACCGCCGCCGAGTTCAGCCATTTGTACGTTTTTGCCGGCGATAATTTTGCTGTCGATTGCGATTTCGCCAAATTCATTCATCAAGATAGCGATTTTTTTGGGAAAACTATCTAAAATATGGCGTAGTAGGGTTGTTTTTCCGCTTCCGAGAGGTCCTGTTATTATAGTCAGTGGTGTGCGTGGCATAGTTTATCCTTTGATATTTCCAATTGGTGTAAACCGCACCACTCTTTTGCTAATTCCTGCTAATTCAGCGGCTGCGATTACGTCATCGATATTTTTGTAGGCGGAGCCTGCTTCTTCTGCCAATCCGCTCCAAGAGGTTGCGCGAACGTAAATTCCTTTGTTTTCTAAATCTTTTTGTAGTTTTTCGCCGCGCCAAGTTTTTCGTGCTTTTGTGCGACTCATAGTTCTCCCGCTGCCGTGGGCGGTGCTAAAGAATGTTTCTGCTCCTCCGGGTACACCTGCTAATAAATAAGAGCCGGTTTCCATACTGCCGCCAATAATAACTGGCTGTCCGATTGATTTGTATTTTTCCGGAATTCCTGACATTCCTGGGGCGAATGCTCGTGTTGCTCCTTTGCGGTGGACGAGTAGCGATCGCTCTTTTCCATCAATAATATGACTTTCTAATTTAGCAGTATTATGTGCAACATCATAAACCATTCGCATATTCATATCTTCTGGTGAGCGCCCGAATATTTCCGAAAACACTTCTCGGATGCGGTGTAAAATTACTTGCCGATTAGCAAAAGACATATTCAGCCCGCACTTCATAGCTGCAAAATAAGCTTGCCCTTCGGGAGAGTAAAAGGGGGCGCAGGCTAATTCTCTATCTAATATTTTAATTCCATATTTGCTTTCCATGACTTTTAGGAAAACTTGCAGGTAATCGGTGGCCACTTGATGACCAAATCCCCGGCTCCCGCAGTGGAACATTACCACGACTTGATTAGGGATAGTAATACCCATTTTTTCAGCCAAGGAGCGATCAAAAATATTTTCTGGTTTTGCCACTTGAATTTCCAAGTAATGGTTTCCCGAACCCAGGGTTCCGATTTGATTGAAACCGCGTTCGATCGCTTTTTCGCTAATTGTCGAGGCATCGGCTCCTTTAATACATCCATTTTCCTCGGTCATTTCCAAATCTTCTTCCCAGCCATAATCATTTTCCACGCACCAGCGAGCTCCTTTTTCCATGACTTTACGAAATTCCATTGGTGACAGTTTCACGAATCCCTTACTGCCAACTCCTGCCGGCACTCTTTCATAAAGTCGATCTACCAATTGTTTAATATATGGTTTGACGTCATCATAGGTTAAATTAGTCACCACCAAACGCATACCGCAATTGATATCAAATCCTATTCCGCCTGGTGAGATAACGCCCCCATTTTCTACATCCATTGCAGCTACTCCGCCGATGGGAAATCCATAGCCAAAGTGACCATCTGGCATACACAGAGCATATTTAGTAATTCCTGGAAGTGTGGCTACGTTTGTTATTTGATCATAAACGGCATCATCCATTTCTCGGATCAATTTTTCTGTGCCATAGATTCGTGCAGGCACTTGCATTCCTTTTTTGTAGGAAATTGGTATTTCCCAAACCGTATCGGAAATTCGTTCCAAAACTTCTATTTTAGCCATTTTATCTTTTCCTTACTTTTTTTTTTGCTGCCTTTAGGCTATCATAGCACGAGAAATTCTTTTTTTATCTTGTATTTTTCCTACCAGGATAATTGTTTTTGCGACTTCTACCTGCTTTTTTCCCATCCTCTAATCCCCCAATCCTGGCTACTTGCTTATATATTAACTTAATTTACAAAATAAAAAATATTGTAAAGATTACTTGTCAGCTAGGGTATAGCATGCTAGTTTGATATCAGACACCGAAAAACTAAATAGTCAGTTATCAATCAGTTAAAGAGTAGGACTTAGACCTGGTGTCTCCTGTCGAAAGTCCAGATGCAGCGAACCCGATACCGCTAAGAAAAAGTGGCCAAACGTTCAGTTCTCTGAACAAAGCCAAACCGCAAGTCGGAGAAAAGAGAGTACGGTAAAAAATAAGGCTAAGCTGCGAACTGTCCACCCTAGTTGTAGAGTATCAATTTTTTATTTTATCTTCTTTTTCAGTCCTTACTTATGATAAAATGGGTCTAGTCGCGTATGGCTAGACCCTACCCATTTTTGGAGATAAAGTGTTGAGTAGTGAAAAGATTAAATCTTAAATTACTTAATAAATTATTAAGTTTAGTAAAATCTACTTGTCAATTGATTGCAGGTGTGCTAAGTTAAGATCGGACACCAACAGAAGTGTAAAATATCTTCAAACGATAGAGTTAAACAGGAGGGGATAAAGAAAGAGGTGAGCGAATCAGGTTTCAAGGTTTCAAGGGTGTCCCCTGTCGCGAAACCTATTGTAGTTTGTCCACTCTAGTTTAAGTTTGATTTATTACGGTTAGCTTTTAATTATACGAGTGGGCCTAACCAAAAAGTTAGGCCCTAAAGTGTTTTATTAGGTATTTAGAAATCTGAATTTACATATCAGGGGGCAAGATAACTTTATCAATGATGTGAATAACACCATTGCTTGCTACGATGTCTGCTGTGGTGACTTTGGCTTCGTTCACCATAACTTTGCCACCATCGAGTTTAATTATTACGGGGTTGCCTTCTAGGGTTGTTACATTTCCATCTGTCAGCTCGCCAGATTTAACGGCACCAGCAATGACATGGTAAGTCAAGACTTTGATTAGTTTATCTTTGTTTTCTGGTTTGAGCAGTGTTTCCACTGTGCCTTCTGGTAATGCGGCAAAGGCTTCATCTGTTGGAGCAAAAACTGTGAAGGGACCTTTTTCGGCTAGGGTTTCGACTAAACCGGCGGCTTGTAAGGCAGCGGTGAGAGTTTTGAAGGAGTCGTTTTTGCTTGCGATTTCAACAATGCTGGGCTTCATTGCTGTGCTTTCATCCTGCATGCGCATGGATTCTGCCCGCATTTCGGCTTTTGCTTGGCAGTTTTTTGCTTCTACAGGGATGACAAGCAGAGTGCTGGCACTGACAATGGCTGCAATGCTGAGGATTTTTCTTAGCCAATCTGCAGGAAATTGAGTATTCATGCTTAGAGATTCCAGTGTGAGGTAAACGTAAACGAATGTAAAGTATTATAAAGTTTGTTTAGTAAGGTGGCAATAAGATTTTTTTGATGGTAACTGGAATTTGAGGCCAGATGGCCATTATTTGGACTGGTGGTGAAATGTGGGAATGTAAGGTGATCGTTTTAAGGGTATAAATAAAAATGATTTTAAAGTTAACTGTGTTTCGAGCTTTGAAATTAAAATTGAGCCTGAGACTAACTAAAAAAAGGATTGAGTAAGTTTTGACATGAAATCGGAGAAGCCCTTAGGTTCTGTGATACAAGGTTCTCTAAGTCAAGGATTAGAAGTGCGATTGCATCCTGACGTTTCGGTGGAAGATATGCGAGTGGGTAAATTTATGGTTGTACGGGGAGAGCGAGCGCATTTCTTTTGTATGCTTACTGACGTTTGCTTGGGAACTTCTAGCGAGCGCATTCTTGCTAATCCACCATTGCCAGAAGACGAGTTTATGCAAGCAGTACTTGCCGGCAGCGGCACTTACGGCACTATCAGCTTAATGCCGATGCTGATGCTCACTCCTGAGCCTGAAGAAAAACCTGTAGCTGTTAATTTTGCTACTGGCAGAGGGGCAAAAACACAGAAAGGAGAGACATTTGCAGTCAGCGAGAAATCAACGTTGATGCCGGTAAAAACTATTCCCCGACATTTCTCGCAAGTTTTCGATGCTACCGAAAGAGATTTCCGTTTGGTATTTGGCTGGGAAGATGATCCCCACCGCCGTAATTTTGCGATCGGTAAGCCTTTGGATATGGATGTGCCGGTGTGCATAGATCTCGATCGGTTTGTTGAGCGCAGCAACGGTATTTTCGGCAAATCGGGAACTGGTAAATCTTTTTTAACGCGTTTACTGCTATCTGGGGTAATTAAAAAACAGGCAGCAGTGAATTTAATTTTTGATATGCACTCGGAGTATGGCTGGGAAGCTACGACGGAAGGCAAACAACTAAATATGGTTAAAGGGTTGCGGCAATTATTTCCCAGTCAAGTAGAGATTTATACTCTTGATCCGGCTTCTACTAGACGTCGGGGTGTGCGTGATGCTCAGGAATTATATCTTAGTTATGATCAAATAGAAGTAGAAGATATTGCCCTTGTACAGAAGGAGCTAAATCTTTCTGATGCAGCGATCGAAAATGCGATTATCCTGCGCAACGAATACGGGAAATCGTGGATTACGCAATTGCTGAATATGGGAAATGAAGAAATTCAAGACTTTTGCGATGAGAAAAGGGGGAATAAAGCATCGATTATTGCCTTACAGCGGAAATTAATGCGTTTAGACGATTTAAAGTACATGCGCAATACGAGTCCGAAAAATTATATAGGTCAAATTTTAGAATCGCTGGATGCAGGGAAACATGTTGTTATAGAGTTTGGCTCGCAGGCGAACATGCTTTCTTATATGCTAGCGACGAATATGATTTCTCGGCGGATTCACAGTAGTTATGTACAAAAAACAGAGAGATTTTTGCAGACGAAAAATCCAAGCGATCGCCCGCGACAGTTATTAATTACTATAGAAGAAGCACACAGATTTCTTGATCCGGCGACAGTGCGATCAACAATTTTCGGCACAATTGCAAGAGAAATGCGCAAATATTTTGTCACATTATTAATTGTCGATCAGCGCCCATCAGGAATTGATAACGAAGTTATGTCTCAAATTGGCACCCGCATCACTGCTCTGCTTAATGACGAGAAAGACATAGATGCTATTTTCACAGGCGTTTCAGGGGGGCAAAGCCTGCGCTCAGTTTTAGCCAAACTAGATTCCAAACAACAAGCTCTAATTCTTGGGCATGCCGTACCGATGCCAGTTGTTATACAGACTCGCCCATATGACGAAAAATTTTATCAGGATATAGCTGATACAGACTGGGAAAACATGCCAACTGAGACTGTACTAAAAGCGGCAGAATCTGCCAAATACGATTTAGGATTTTAGAAAAATTTAGAGGCTCTTCACTTAGTTTATCAAATCTCAAATCCCGAATGGTTTAAATTCCTTAATCTTCCAAGAAGCGAAGGCCAAAAAATCTCCCCCATCTAGTAGCGATCGCTACTTAAAATTATTTTAGTGCCAAAGCCAAACTAACATCTGAAAAAATATTTAAATCATTCTGTAGAGGGATGACAGAGCGTGAGTAAAGATAGGGGGGCTACAGAGAGTCACCAAAGAATTTAAAATAAAATAGGGAAACTAGGAAGAATTTCATGAGACTGAAACGGCGGGAATTTTTGCAACGAGCTGGAGGCTTACTAGCGTCTATTGGAATCAGTGAGACGCTATTGTGGCATTGGAGCGAGCGCGCCATAAGCGTTTTAGCAGAGCCTTCGAGGCGCAAGTTAGCGCTGCTAGTGGGCATAAACCAGTATGGAGGGGGTGGCAACCTTGCTGGATGTGTGACAGATGTAGAATTGCAACGGGAATTGTTAATGTATCGGTTTGGCTTTCAGGCACAGGATATTGTCACCCTCACAGATAGCCAAGCCACTCGCCAGAATATTGAAGAGGCTTTACAAACGCATTTAATTGCACAAGCAAAAGAAGACGATCTAGTAGTTTTTCATTTTAGCGGATATGGTCGTCGTTTGTATACAGTGCGAGCAGCAGATGCTGAGTCTGCCGATGATATCAATTCGCTTGTGCCCTTTGACAGTTTTATTGGTACGGATGGGATTGCTGTTAATGACTTGCTAGAAGAAACACTGTGGCGGTTGCTACGCTCGCTGCAGAGAGTGCTGATTGTCATCGATGCTGGCTACAGCTATCCCGGCACCTCCATTCAGGGGAATTTACGGATTCGCTCTCGCCCTAGTTTACTAACTGAACAAAAATTACTAGCTCTCCAAAACAGCTATCTTAATAACTATAATGATATAGAAAACTCCAGGGGGGGAAAATGGCACGGAGTTTTCCTGACAGCAGCTAGCCCTGAAAAAGCTGCTACCGAGATGGTATGGAGCGGATTTAGCGCTGGCGTATTTACTTACGCTCTTACTCAAAGCCTGTGGTGGGCAACCCCTGCGCGATCGCTTTTATTCAGCTTTCAGCGCGCCATTTGTATGGTAGAGCAACTAGCTGGCACGATTCAGAAACCCCAGTGGCAGTCATCTGAGCAAAAAAGCCCTATACTTTTCCCAGATTTATACTTTAGCCCGCCAGCAGAAGGCGCGGTAACGGCAGTAGCAGAAGACGGTAAAACAGCGCAAGTGTGGCTAGGGGGATTACCGATAAGGGTAATAGACTCTTACGGGGTGAATTCCTTACTGAGCGTGCATAATGCTAATGATACTCCTGTGGAGTTGCTACGCCAACGGGTGCTGCTACAGATTCGCTCGCGTAGTGGTTTATCTGCCCAGGCACAACTACTCAATACCGATATTGCTACCACTTTCCCCCTACAGGTGGGGCAATTAGTTCGAGAAAGTGTGCGGGTACTGCCCCGCACTCCCAACTTGACTGTTGCCCTAGATACTTCCCTCGAACGCATAGAGCGGGTGGATGCCACAAGTGCTTTTGCCACGATTCCCTACGTTTCTTCCGTGATAGCTTCGGAGCAGCCGGCTGATTGCTTTTTCGGGCGTGTTCGCGAGACGCTGCTTGCTACTAAATCTGCCTTGCCTTCCCTTGCTCCTAGCAGCTATGGTTTATTTTCTCTTAGTCAGAGTTTAATTCCTGATACAGTTGGCGAAGGGGGAGAAGCCGTCAAAGCGGCTGTACGCCGTTTAGCACCGCAGTTATACGCTCTGTTAGCTGCGAAATTGTGGCGTTTAACGGCGAATGAGGGTTCTTCGCAGTTGGGGATTGTAGCAAAACTGGAGGTAATGGCAGGTAGTGAAGAAAGAGTGCTGATAGAGCGAGGAAGCTTGCGTTTTGGTGGTGCAACCGGGGGTAGTAAACTGGCGGGGGAAGAAGCGCTACAGGTTATTAATTTACCAGCGGGCAGTCGTATTCATTATCGATTGAGCAATCAAAGTGATAAGCTAATTTATTACTTGCTAATGGGTTTGGATAATCGGGGGCGGGCGCTTGCTGGATGTTTGCAAACTTGCACTACTGCTGAAAAAATAACATTTTTGCCGCCAAAAGCGATCGCCCCAGGGCAAACTGTAACCATTCCCCCTGTTGAAATTGTTTCCGCCCATAGTGCTGGCACCACCGGGCTAATAGAAACTTATATTATCTGTTCTCTTGCCCCCTTCTCACGCACCTTTACTGCACTAGCGGGAGATCTTCGCCCCTGCTCAGATGGGCAGTCTATTATCCTTTTGTCTAATCCTTTAGCCGTTGCTCAGGCTCTTTTGCAAGACTTGCACCAAGCAAGTGCACCAAAAGCACAAATAGCAGGAGTTTCAGCAGATGCTTATGCATTGGATGTAGCAGCTTACGCTACGCTCAGTTTTATTTATCGAGTCGCGTAGGGCAGTCAATCGAAAAAAATATAAAAACTACTACTACCTAAAACAAAAACAATGGCATCGCAGTGGGACAACTTTTTGCGAAATCTCGGCGAGTGGCAAGGATCATTTACCCAAATTTCCCCCAAGGGAGAAATATTAGAGAGTACTGCCAGCCTTTTGTTATTGGAAGGCTTGGAGGGCAATCAAAAAGTTCGCCTAACACTTCGTCGTTTCTCCTCCTCTGCTGAGGGTTCTAGCGACGGCAAAGTTAGTGAACTGGTACGAGAATATAATTGTTTGGCGCGGGATATTTTATTTTTCGAGAATGGTGCATTTTCTCAAGGCTCGATGCAACTAGCTCCCTATTCAGAGTTTGGAGCAGAATTCGGTTTTGTTGCGGAGAATCGCCGCATGAGACTGGTGCAGCTTTACAACAGTAGCGGCAAATTATCTCAATTTACCCTGATTCGAGAAATGCGAGCCGGCACCAACGCAACAGAGCGCCCGCCTCTTACGCTACAGCAATTGCTGGGTAAGTGGCAAGGAGAAGCAGTGACTCTTTATCCAGATTGGCGAGCGCCTGATAACTACAGCACTTATCTGGAATTACACGAAACACTTTCTGGCTCGGTTGTGCAGCGGCTAACTTTTGGTTGTGGTGCAGAACGAAAAACTATTGAATCTATCGGTTCAGTCAGCGAAAAAGTGCTACGATTTAATCAAGGAGCCTTACCAATGCAAGTTTTGTTGCTTCCTGACGGAGCCTCTGCTACCTCTCCCGAACAAGTAAAATTACATTCACCGTTTTTTTTAGAAGTAGGTTGGCTGATAAAGCCGGATTGGCGACAAAGACTAATTCGCAGCTATAACGAGAAAGGCGAATGGATTAGCCTCACCCTTGTCAACGAACACAAATTAAGCATTTGAAAAATTCCCTCGCTCTTTAGGGTAGGGGCGTGTCTGTATTTTCCGCCCCATTTTTTACCATAAACATAGTAAAATCAATCTAAATAACAGCGGCGTTGCAAGGCTTTTTGCAGCAGTTTTTGATACTCTTGGGCGCTGACAATATATGCTCCGAAACGCTCTAGATGGGGATTGTTTATTTGGGCGTCGAATAATACAAATTGACGCGCTCGCAATCTTTCTACTAATTTCACCATCGCTACTTTTGAGCCATTGGCAATTCGGTAAAACATTGATTCGCCGATAAAAGCTCCCCCAATTACTATCCCTAAAATTCCACCTGCGAGCTCGTCTCCTTGCCAGGTTTCAAAACTATATGCCCATCCAGCTTTGTATAATTCCCAGTAAATTTCTTTTAAAATTGGGGAAATCCAGGTTGTTTTTCGGTTAGCACACCCTTCGACAACAGCTTTAAAGTCGCGGTTGATGGCGACGCTAAAACGTTCTTGGTTGAGGAAGCGTTTTAGGGAGCGCGGGTAACGAAAGCGCTCATCGAGGGGAATCAGCGCCCGCTGACGGCTGTAATACCACTGCAAATTCTCTTCGCCGTCATTAGACATGAGAAAGTAGCCTTGGGCGTATCCCTGGATTATAGCTGGAATGTCAAATTTCATTCCTTCTAGTTGACAATTATATCAGTTAGTTGCCTGATTTTATCCGTTATTTTATAATTCTTAACAAATTTTTCATAAGGCGAGCGGGGGGAACCCTCAAATTCTATAAAAATCTATTATCTTATCGTAAGGATACTGTTCAGAGCGATCGCCTTCCTTTAACATTTTGAAAAATTGCTGTAATAATAACGTTATGTCTGAGCCAATTTCCCCCGTCATTCTCCCCCCAGCCAAAGAGCTCCTTCAGGAGAGCGAATGGCTGCAAAACACCCTCCACCAATGGCTCAATCAACAATACATTCCAGAGCCGATAAATGAGCAGATTGCCAGACATGCAGCCCAAGTCTATTTTCGACAGCGGATGGAAGGCGAGAATGACTTGGGCGCAATCATTATCGCTATCGTAACTGAGCTACAGGGATTTGACTTTTCCAAGAGCTTCTACAGCGAGTTTGTCGTTGCCAATGCAGTAAGCGACTTACTAATGGAGAAAATGGGAATAGAGCGCTGCTGTGGTAGATAGCGATAAACGAAAACACGACTAGACTTTTTCTACCAGCTAGACTTAACCACACCGGGGAGCAACCCTTGGTGAGCCATTTCTCGAATCACATGGCGAGACAAGCCAAAGTCGCGGTAGTAGCCTCTAGGGCGCCCTGTAAGCCAGCAGCGGTTACGCAGGCGAGTGGGAGCGCTATTGCGGGGTAGCTGCTGTATTTTGCGGTGGATAGCAATTTTTTCTTCAAGAGTCTCAGCGGCGGCAAACTGCTTTTTTAACTCTTCCCGCTTCTGAGCGTACTTTTCCACTAACCTGCGGCGTTTCTTTTCCCGCTCAATCATGCTCTTTTTAGCCATGAATAATTCTCAGCTCCCAAAAAAGACAGCATTTTAAATTCTATCGCATTTTTTTCCTTTGGCGGAAGGGTACAGTAGGGAATGTAAAAATTATTTTTGATTATTTTTGACGTGCAAAACTCACTTCAAATTTGATTAAGAGATCAATTCTGGCGCTGGAGAAGCGCTAATCGTAGCAGAGGGGCACAAATCAGCCAAGGCACAAGCGTGACAAGCAGGTTTTTTCGCAGTACAGACTGCTCGCCCATGATAAATCAGACGAATTGAGCAATTTTCCCAATCTTCTTGGGGCAAGAGTCGGATTAAATCTCGTTCGATGCGGATAGGATCGCTATGTTTAGTCAAGCCTAGACGATTGCTAAGACGCTTAACATGGGTATCGACAGTGACGCCCTGATTGATGCCAAAAGCGTAGGCGAGTACGACGTTAGCTGTTTTTCTTGCAACTCCTGGTAATTCGAGAAGCTGCTCCATCCGCTGTGGCACTTTACCTTTGTATTTTTCTACGATTTGACGGCAAGCGCCTTGGATATTTTTAGCCTTATTGCGATAAAAGCCAGTGGGGCGAATGAGGTTTTCGAGTTCAGTAATATCGGCTGTTGCGATCGCAGCCGCATCAGGAAAACGACTAAATAAAGCCGGCGTCACCTGATTCACCCGTTCATCAGTACATTGAGCAGACAAAATAGTTGCCACCAGTAACTGTAAAGGCGTTGAATAGTTGAGTGTACAGGTGGCATTTGGATAAAGACGCTTCAGGCGAATCAAAATTTCTAACGCCCGCTGTTTTTTAGAAGACCATTTGCGCGTGATATTCATTGGCAGACATAAAATTTATAGCATAGGGCGGATTGGCATAGGGCGGATTAGGAATAGAAAATAACTAACAATCAAGTTAATTCTTTGATTATTAGTAGCCACTTGAACTATTCAAACAACTGCTGAATAGCTGGTAGTTGGCTAGTATCGCGGATAATCAGAAAAATACCCAAACCCAGAATTAACATCAAGCCGGTTTGCATGACGCCATCTTGGATATGAGTAGGCAAAGGTTTGCCGCGCAGCCCTTCTAAGAGCAGGAAAGCCAACTGCCCGCCATCGAGAGCGGGTAAGGGCAATATATTAATCAAAGCGAGGTTGATGCTGATAAGAGCGGCGAATTCAAATAAACTAGCGGCATCTGATTGAGCGATATTAGCACCGATGGCGACAATTTTAACAGGTCCTGCTACTTGCTCAGCGGTTTTGCTAAAATTACCGAGCAACTGCCCGAATCCTTGAACAGTGAGAGTAACGAGGCGCTGAAATTCTTTAGCTGCTTCTTTAAAAGCTGCGAAAATATTGCCGACTCGCTGGCGTACGATTTCGCCGTTGGCAGCCAATCCCACGCCAATTTTGCCTTTGCCGTCTTCGCCCGTTTGCGGCGTAACGGTGATATTGAGAATGATTTCCCCTCGCTGTACCGTTAGATTCAGAGGTTGGTTGGCATGGGATTCAATTTCTTTTTTTAAATAGATGATGGCGTTGGGTGCATACCCTACATCTTTACCGTTCACCGCTAAAATTACATCTTTTGGTTGGATTCCCGCTTTTAATGCTGCCGAACTGGTTTGCGAGACGATTTCGGGAATCAAGACTCCGGGTTGGTTGGCTCTGGGGATGCCGACGATGCCCACTTGAGATACGAGCAACAGGTAGGCAAAAACCAAATTTGCGATTACTCCTGCACTGATGACGATCGCTCTGTCGAATAGAGGGCGATTCCGCAATAAATTTGGATCATTAGGCGGTATCTGACTGTCTGGATCGTCATCGGGGAAGCCGACAAAGCCTCCAAGGGGAAAGCCGCGAATAGCGTATTCGGTTTCTGCTCCTTGGTATTTCCACAAAATTGGTCCAAATCCGATTGAGAAGCGGTTGACGTGAATTCCCTGCAGTCGCGCTGCCATGAAGTGACCTAGTTCGTGCACTAAAATTAGGAGCGCTAGAACTGCGATCGCCTGCAAAACTGCCAAAACAGACATGAAATAATTCCAATAAAACTCTGCTAAGGTTCTTCAGACTTGATATAATCAAGCCTTTTCTTATTCTGACGTATTCTGAGCTTGTTGTTTGGCTTTGCAGTGTTGACTGCCAAAACAAATTATTTCCACATACACCATAAATTGCTTTTTGTCAAGTATGGCTAGCAGAAACCTGGTTTCTGGAAAGAAACCCGGTTCCCAGCCCCTAGTTGCTAAAGTACTTCTCGCCCCAAATAAGGTTGCAACACTTCAGGGATACGAATCGTACCATCTGGTTGCTGATAATTTTCCAGAATTGCTGCCATTGTTCTTCCTATTGCCAAACCGGAGCCATTAAGAGTATGCACGAACTGAGTTCCTTTTTTCCCGGCTTCTTTAAAACGAATATTGGCACGGCGCGCTTGAAAATCGCCAAAGTTGGAGCAGCTAGAAATCTCGCGATATTTGCCGGCAGAGGGCAGCCACACTTCTAAGTCGTAGCACTTTGCCGCTGCAAAGCCCAAATCGCCTGTACACAGCTCCATAACGCGATAGGGCAATTTAAGGGCTTGCAAAATAGCTTCAGCGTTGCGCACGAGGGCTTGATGCTCTTGTTCGGAGGTGCTGGGATGAACGAATTTCACCAATTCGACTTTATTAAATTGATGCAAGCGGATCAATCCGCGCGTATCTTTACCGTAACTACCAGCTTCGCGGCGGAAACAGGGGGTATAAGCACAGTAATAAATAGGTAAATCTTCTGCTGCGAGAATTTCATCCCGATAGAAATTTGTCACTGGCACTTCGGCAGTGGGAGCCAGCCATAAGTCATCTTCAGCGCACTTGAAACTTTCTTCGGCAAATTTGGGTAACTGCCCTGTGCCGGTGAGGGAGTTGCTGTTAATCAAAATCGGCGGCATCATTTCTATATAGCCGGCGCGGATTTGTGTGTCGAGCATGAAATTAATTAGCGCTCGCTCTAGTACCGCACCTGCCCCGATTAGGGTAACAAACCGACTTTGAGCTATTTTGACTGAGCGCTCGAAATTAAGAATACCTAATTTTTCCCCTATTTCCCAGTGGGGGAGGATGTTTTTGCTTTGGGGAATATACTCGTCGCCCCAACGGCGTACTTCTACGTTTTCTGTTTCATCTTTGCCGATAGGGGTAGAATCGCTTGGCAGGTTAGGGAGGTTGAGTAGCAATTCTTCTATCTGAGCTTTAAGATTTTTTTCCTGGGGTTCGAGTTCGCTCAGTTGGATTTTGATTTGGTTGCCTTCTTCTTTGAGGGCAAGAATTTCAGGCTCGTCGGGTTTGGCACCGGCTTTGATTTTTTTACCGACGAGTTTGCCTATTTCGTTGCTGCGAGCTTGTAGGTAGGAGCGTTGTTTCTCCAGTTGCCGCTGTTGCTCGTCGAGAGCCAAAATCGGTTTTATATCGTAGTTGCTGCCACGCCGGTTTAGGCGCTCTTGTATTGCTTGTGGATTTTCTCTGATTTGCTTGATATCGAGCACGAGTGTTTTCCCAGCTTTGCTGTTATGTTTTTGCCAATTTATAGGATATGGTACCCGGTTCTGTCATTTGTTTGTTATTTTTCCCCGATTATTTTTTAGTTTAACATCGATAGTTTTTCATTGGGCGATCGCTTTTTATTCGCTGCTCAATGACATGATTATCGACTTGATAAAATTGTGCTGCTTGTGACATAGTCATTTCGAGTAATTTACTATCTCCCAGCGATTGCTTTTTTTTTGGCTTCTCTATTTCTACACCCAGAGCGCGTATAATTTCTGATGCTACTGCTTTTGCCAACAGAGGCGGTACAGAATTTCCCACTTGCCGAAATCCGTGCCATATTGTACTATGAAATCGAAACCAATCAGGATAGGAATGCAAGCGGGCTGCTTCTCGCACAGTTATGCATCTTGGCTTATAGGGATGAATTGGGCGAGGGGAGGTAAAAGCACCGCGATTGCTTGCGGTTCCTGCTCTAAGGGTATTGCAAATTCCTTGGGGATCGAGTTTGTGAAAGCGACTAATTGGCTCAATCTTGCCGCTTTTGGTAGCAGCAAATCTTTCTCTTGATGTGGGAGAATGTTTTGTCAATAAACTGCAAGTTAGTAAGGATGAATTCAGGGGTTTTCCCGATTCTAAGCTGCGCGGATATGAGTAATCGTCTTTTACTAGATGAGGGTGACGTAGTCGCCAACTGTACTCGCTATATTTTTTATATTTGGCATCTAAAACCCAATCTTTTGTAAACAAATCTGGGTAGTTTTCGACTTCTGGTAAATCAGCGATCGCATCTTGTACTGTTGGGCTTGCTGGCAATAGCGACAGCTCAGGAGAATAATCCCCATTGCATTTAGCGGGTTTCGTTATTGGTTGAGGATATTTCGGCAGTGGTAAATCCTGCCTGCATCCCAGGAGAAATAATCTTTCTCGATGCTGTGGCACGCCATAATGAGCAGCATTAAGAATTCGATAATCTTCCTCTACCTTATAACCATTTTTTTTAAATTCATTTATCAATTTTTCAAGAAAATATTTATGATTACCGAGAGTCATTCCCGGGACATTTTCCATAACGAAATATTTCGGTTTTAGTTCTAAAACAAGGCGCAGGAAATGAAAAACGAGGCTGTTGCGGGGGTCATCAATAGCACGTTTTCCCATTAAAGAAAAGCCTTGACAAGGAGGGCCACCAAATACTACATCAATATCGCGTTCGCCTATTTTTGACTTTTCCCTAATTTCTGCAGCAGTAGTATCGACAATATTTTTACACAAAATCGACCAAAAAGGGAAATTATATTCGTGGGTTGCGCAGTGGATGGGGTCAATTTCTACTGCAGCGAGGACATCAAAACCGGCTTGTTCAAAGCCGAGAGTCATGCCGCCAGCACCTGCGAATAAATCTACGCCGATAGGTCGTTTTTTTTCGTTCATGGCTGGGGAATTTTAAAGAAGGGCGCTCGCTACAAGTTATTCAGCTCAAATGGAGTATACTTTCCGCCCAACGCTTCTACAATAGCGCGCGTATTAGCCACCATCATTTTAATATAAGAATCTGCCACACTCTTGGGCGCACCAATCGAATCAGAATAGAGTTGTTGCGGCGCCAACTTCACCTTAGCTTCCCGCGCCACTGTTGAAATCAGAGCAGGATTTATCGTCGTTTCTGCAAAAATAGCCGGCACCCCTGTCGCTTGAATTGCCTTTACCAATTGTTGCACAGTCTGAGCACTTGGTTGCTCCTCGGTACTAATGCCGATAATGGTTCCCACTACTTCTAATCCATACGCCCGCGCATAATATTGAAAGGCATCGTGAGTTGTCACCAGCTTACGCTTATGCGGGGGAATAGTGGCCACTTGTTGGCCAATCCATATATGCAATTGAGTAAGTTCGTCTATCAGTCGCGCTGCATTCTGGCTAAATTTCTTTGAATCTTCTGGGGAAAGTGCCGAGAGCTCATCTTGGATTACTTTAACCATTTTAATGGTATTTTTTACATCGCCCCAAACGTGGGGATCGGGCACTTTCTTGTTATTTTTTTGCATTTGTAGCGGGCGCACGATTTCTCCTACCGCTACTTTCCTGGCTTTGACGCCGGCTGCTTTTATCAGCTTGATTAGCCCAGCCTCCAGGTTGTAGCCATTATACAAAATTAGGTTAGCTTTTTCTAGGGCGAGGCTATCTGAGGGCAGGGGTTCATAAACGTGGGGATCGGCTCCTGGTTTGAGAATGCCGGTGAGTTTTATTTCGTCTTTTGCTATCTGCTCAGTAAGGTTGTGGAGAATGGTATTGGTAACGACGACTTTGGGTTTTTCGGGAGATTGGGGATTATTAGCTGCAGTTATACACCCACTCAACCACAGCCCAAGGGCGATCGCTACTGCTAAGTATCCCCCTGTGCTGGTTTTGCCGTTTTTAGAGGTATTTTTATGATCATTCATCACTGCCTGTTTTTTAGTTAGTGATCTATCACTTTTCCTTATATTAACTATTATTTTTTTTAATAAAAATTTTCATATTGTTTTCATTTTTGCGGTAGGCTGTAAAAAAAGCAACTAGAAAAAGAAAATATGAAGGTTAAATTATTCTATCCCCAAGCTCTTTGCCATTCAGGAAAAGGGGAACAAAGCATTAATATTAGTCACCTGGGAGTGAGATACCGCAATGTAGAGGCACTGCGAGATGTGAGTTGTGCTATCTACAGCGGGCGACTGACGGGGATTATTGGACCTAATGGGGCAGGTAAAAGTACTTTATTAAAGGCGATGCTGGGGTTGATTCCTACGACGGGCGGGTTGATTTTGTACGCTGGGCAGCCGCTTTACAACCAGTTGCAGCGGGTGGCTTATATTCCACAGCGATCGCAAATTGACTGGAGTTTTCCCGCTACGGTTTGGGATGTAGTGATGATGGGGCGGGTGAGAAAAACCGGCTGGTTTCGGCGTTTTTCTGCAACGAGTCGCCGAATTGCCGCTGCTGCATTGGAGCGTGTGGGGATGCTTGACTATTGCGCTCGCCGTATTGGCGAACTTTCTGGCGGGCAACAACAGCGGGTGTTTCTAGCTAGAGCTTTAGCGCAGGAAGCTGATATTTTTTGCTTTGATGAGCCTTTTGTCGGTATCGATCAAAAAACACAAGATGTCATTTTTAAAATTTTTCGCGAATTAGCGGCAGATGACAAAATCGTACTTGTTGTCAACCACGATTTAGGAGAATCTATTACTTACTTTGACGACTTAATTTTACTGAATAAAGAAGTTATCGCTACTGGGAAGCGCCAGCAGGTGCTAACGCGAGAAAATCTCTACAACGCTTATGGCGGGCAAGTAATGTTTTTTTCTGAGAAAGTATATTAAGGATTGAATTGATATGTTACAAATTTTGCTGGAACCGTGGCATTCGGAAATTATACAGCGAGCGCTTGCTATTGGGGTTTTGGTTGGTTTGACTTGCGCTGTTGTGGGCAGTTACTTAATGGTACAGCGTTTAGCGCTTCTGGGAGAGGCGATTTCTCACTCGGTACTGCCGGGGCTGGCGATCGCTTTTATGTTAGATTCTAATATTTTTATTGGTGCTTTTATTGCCGGCGTCCTCAGTACGATTGCGATCGCTTGGATACGTACGCGCTCGCCTATCAAAGAAGATGCTGCCATGGGCATTGTTTTTTCTGCCTTTTTTGCCCTCGGCATTACCTTAATTACTATTATACAGAAAGACAACAAAATTGACCTCAATCATTTTTTATTCGGCAATATTCTTAGTGTTCTCCCCGAAGATGTCCGCGACACTGCTATTATTTCCGTACTTGTCTTGCTTGTCGTAATACTACTTTACAAAGAACTATTATTTTACAGCTTCGATCCTCTTGGTGCCCAGGCTACAGGATTGCCTGTAAATCTGCTTAATTTTGGTTTAATGGTTTTGATCGCTTTAACCGTCGTTGCCAGCATGAAAGCCGTTGGCGTTGTGCTTGTGTTAGCTTTATTAATTACTCCAGCTGCAACAGCTTACTTGTTAGTTCCCCGCTTGCATCAAGTAATGATATTAGGAGCTATTTTCGGGATCATTTCCAGTATCAGCGGCATGTATATTAGTTACTATAATAACATACCTCCAGGACCAGCGATCGTTTTAGTGACGTCGGGATTTTTTGTTTTAGCGCTTTTTTTCAGCCCTAGTAATGGCGTTTTCATTAACAAGCAAACTACCTCTGGTAAAATCCTGTGGTGGCAAGAGTTAAAACAATTAATTCGCTTTCGATAATCTTTGCTTAAATGCAAATAGACACGCTGTGAATAAACAAAAGTAAATTATAAGTAAATTGCCAGAAAGGTTGCATACTACGTATCTACAAAAGCGCCGGCATAGAATAACTGTCGAGTTAAAGAGCGGTTTGGCCCTTGGCCCTCTCTCCTCTTTTCCCCCAAAAAAAACTTCTGAAAAATTTGAAATTTTTTTATAAATTTCGTGCTACAATGCGATTGAGGTAGAAAAATATTCTCCTTTCGGAGATGGCAAGAAGTTTGTATATTAAAAATCCCCAAAGAATGGCCAAAATGCCAATTATTTTTCAAGGAGCTAATCGGCTATTGGCGATTTTCAGGCTGTAAATAGCCTCTAGGTTATTGACAAAGTAATTGCCTGTTAGGGATTCGCAGGGGTTCACATACACGAACCTCTACACAAAGCTGCGTGTAGAAAAGAGAAGATGGCAGCGAGCGCTCCTGAATTCAGGGGCAAAACTTTCTCTGGGAAATAAAATGAAAAATTTTTAATTGCGGTGTTCAGGGATGGAAATCAGAAGGGCAAATTTCTCTAATTGGGCATTACAGATTCCGGGGCCTGTATATTTATTTTTAGGCATTGTTATTTTCGGCATGTCTACTGCCTTCGTAAGGCGGCTGACGGAAATGGGGGCAGAGCATATTTCTTATTTAAATATCTCGCTGGCGGGAAATTTCTGCGCTTTAATATTTATGATAGCAGTATACTGCCGACAGTGGGATATAAGTTTTTTCAAACAGCGAGGGAGGCGGGAGTGGTTATGCTTGGCAGCGGTGGGGCTTTTAAATGGAGCGATCGCACCGCTGTTAGTTTTCAAAGCCCTGTCAATGACGCCTGTAGCAAATGTAGTATTAGTAGGGCGACTGGAGCCGCTATTAGTGTTAGTGCTTTCAGTATGGTTGCTGAAAGAAAGAGTTACGATTTGTCAAATTATCGGAACTGCGATCGCCTTCACGGGGGTGGGATTGACTACTGCCCTGCAAACAGAGAGTGCAGGAATTTTCTACCATGTAGGTAAAGGTGAAATATTAGTCGTAGGGGCAGCGATCGCATTTGCCAGCGCGACTTTAATCATCAAAACACAACTCAGCCAGATTCCCAGTGGCATGATCAGCGTATCCAGGGCAGTGGCAGGAACCACAGTATCATTTTGCTTAATTGCAGCCGGATATGACAACCATCATTTATCAGATGCCTTTTCCCCTTATTTATGGCAGTTGATGTTCTTAGGAGGGCCAATAATTTTCGGGCTTGGTCAAATTTGCTGGTTTACAGGCGTTAAAAATTCTGCTGCCGCTGATATTTCTCTAGCTGGTTGTTTTACACCGCTTGCCGGGGTAGTAGCTGCTTATTTAATTTTAGGTGAAATTCCGAACTTTGCGCAATTAATTGGCGGCAGTGTGATTTTAGCAGGTCTTTTCTTGAGTCAGATAGGAATAGTGCAGCAGACAAAACCTGTTTCTGTTCCTGGGATACCTGTTACGCCGAAATTGAGTTTGCAAGTGTAAACAAGTGGGGGAGCGGTGGAAAAGAGCGAGCGCTCCCACACAAACCCCTATATTAAGTTTCAGATGCAGAAGATTGACTAATAATCGGCGTCAGGTAGGCTACTAGCGCACCCATAACGAACCCAATAATATTGCGGAATAAAGGTAGCCAATCGTTTGTGCGGCTAATAACAGGTCCTATACCGAAAGCGAGAAATAAAATCCCCCACAGGGGAGAGAAAATAAGCGCCCATTGCCATGCAAACGCTTTTCCATCGCGGGGTTGGGCAGCGAATCCAAACACAATGCCGCCGATAACAGAAGTAATCAGGGTGAGAATCCACTGCTCTCTTGGCAATCCGGGTACGACGCGGCAACCGCCTTGACGTAAACAAGTTTTAACAGATTCTAAAGATTGAATAATAGCTTGGTCTTCACCTTGTTCTCGGACAAAGAATTGATTGCCAAAGCGTGTTTGCAATTCTACCCAGAAGGTGCGAGGCAGTAGCGAGTACAAATCGTCGCCGACGTTAAAATTAAGAATATTGCCGCCGCGCGGATCGGCAACGAGGAGAACACTTTTGTTATCCAAGTCCCAGAATTTTTTTACTGCCCTTCCTGGGGTTCTATCGTATTGGGTTAAAACTCGCAGCTTGTAGCCGGTTTCGGCTTCAAATTGCTGCAAGTCTTTGTTAAGCATTTCTTCCTGAATGTCTGTTAGGGATTTTGCCAAGTCGATGACATTAGTTTGAGTGTCTGGGAGTAGCTCAGGATTGTCGTAGGCGTGGGCGACGGGGGCTTGTGCCCAAACACACAGAGCCAAGAAAAGGGCGGCGAGGGATACTAGAAGTTTTTTAGGATAGGTGTTTGGCATCGGCAGTTCTATATGAGTCTATCGTCGTTACTTAGAGTTTGTATTAAACGTTAATAAAAAAATAACATTTCTTTACACACTTTTAATATATTCTCACAAAAATATTCCAGGCTCAGAAAAATATAGAATTACACAAACGGAAATGATGAAAATAAAAGAGACAGAAAAGGTATTGCGAATGTACAGAAGGATTGTATTGTATTGCGCGATCGCTCTAATTCCTATAGGAATAGCCAGTAAGTTTTATCAGGGACCACTAAAAGAGTGGATTAATGATTATTTCGGTGATATCATATATGAAGCATTCTGGATAATGATAGGAGTGCTAATTTGGCCAAGGGCGTCACTGGCTAAAATAGCGGCAGTGGTTTTTATCGCCACATGCTTAATAGAAGTGCTGCAACTGTGGCAGCCCCCTTTTTTGCAGGTGATGCGAGCTTCGTTTATAGGCAAACTACTACTGGGGACAACATTTGTGTGGTGGGACTTCCCGCACTATTTGGCGGGATGTATGCTCACATGGGCTGGGTTGCAATATCTGAAAACCAAGCTAAGATCAGCAGAGGAAAAAGGAAGTAGTAAAGTAAGCGATCGCTTTTAACAACAGCAGCAAATTTATTCAGATTTATTCATCGACTGGATTGAGACGTCGCATATTGAGGATGTCGCTCATCTTTTTAATCTGGGAGAAGGTGCGATCAAGTTGCGCGCGATCGCGTACATCAATACACAATTGAATCAGAGCTGGTAAACCAGGGTAAGTTTTGACTTGCGCGCTGCGTACATTAATATTATTATCTTTGAGCCGGGAGAGAATGTCATTGAGAACCCCCACCCTGTCAATAGCTTCGATTTGCACCTCAACCGGGTAAGTTTGAGGACGCCCGTCTTCATCAATGGGATTCCAACTCACTGGCACTAAGCGCTCGCCCTGTACTGTTTCCAGATTAGGACATCCCTGTCGGTGAATAGAAATGCCGCGACTGCTGCGGGTAACGACACCGATAATCGGTTCGCCGGGGATTGGGTGACAACAACCAGCCAAATGATATAATAAACCTTCGACACCAGCGATCGGAGATTTTGTTGAAGTAGAAACTTGTGGGGATTGCCGAAAGGTGCGAGCTGCTTCTGTTGGTAGGGGAGGCGTTTCTGGGAGCAAGGCTACTGCCTGAGTAGATTTGACGACATCACGCAAGCGGTGAACGACTTGGTTGAGAGTTATCTCGCCGTAACCCAGTGCAGCAAGCAAGTCTTCGACGCTATGGTAATTAGAGCGTTCGGCAACTTTTTGCATCTGTTCCGACTTCAGCAAAGCTTCAAAGCCATTTTTGCCCAATTCTTTTTCCAGTAAACTGCGACCCCGTTCTATATTTTCCTCACGGTGCGATCGCTTATACCACTGACGAATCCGGTTGCGCGCTCCCGTTGTCACCACAAAATTCAACCAATCCAAACTTGGGTGACTGTTTTTATGGGTGTAAATTTCCACAATATCGCCATTTTTCAGCGGCGTATCCAAAGGCACCATGCGATCATTCACCCGCGCCCCGGCACAGTGATTACCTACTTCTGTATGAATGCGATAGGCAAAATCCACCGGCGTTGCCCCTCGTGCCAAGGCTATCACATCTCCTTTCGGAGTAAAAACAAACACTTCATCTTCAAATAAATTATTTTTGATGCTCTCCATATATTCCTGAGCATCTTTGAGATCGCTTTGCCAATCCAAAAGCTGCCGTAGCCAAGTGAATTTTTCCTCAATATCAGACATCTGAGTATGATTCGAGGAACCAGTTTCTTTGTACTTCCAATGAGCGGCAATTCCGTACTCAGCAATATGGTGCATTTCCAGGGTGCGAATCTGTACTTCGACAGGGCGCCCTGTATTTCCGATCACTACGGTATGTAGAGATTGGTATCTATTAGGTTTTGGTAAACCGATATAATCCTTAAATCGACCTGGGATAGGGCGGTAGAGGTCATGTACGATCGCCAAAGCGCGATAGCATTCTTCTTTTGTTTCAACTATAATCCGTACTGCAGCTACATCATATATTTCGTGAAATTCTTTGTTTTGTCGCTGCATCTTTTGATAAATACCATATAAGTGCTTGGGACGCCCGCTGACATCTATACAGCGAATGTTAGCTTTTTCTATACGTTGTCTGAGGGTTGCAGCTATTTCTGCTAACTGCGCTTCCCGAGCGGAACGTTTTTCTGCCACCAACTCCTGTATCTGGCGGTAGGCTTCGGGTTCTAAATATTTAAACGCTAAATCTTCTAATTCCCATTTAAAGCTACCGATCCCCAGACGATTGGCCAAAGGTGCAAAGATTTCTCGCGTTTCCAGAGCAATTTGACGGCGCTTCTCCTCGGGCAGGTGTTCTAGCGTGCGCATGTTATGTAAGCGATCTGCCAGCTTGACTACGATTACCCGAATATCTTGAGCCATTGCTAGGAACAAGCGGCGGAAGCTTTCTGCTTGACGCTCGGTTTTGCTAGAAAACTTAATTTTCGAGAGTTTGGTAACACCTTCTACCAGTAGCCGCACCTCGTAACCAAACCGCTCTTCTAGTTCTTCTAGTGTAACGTTGGTATCTTCAACGACATCGTGTAGTAAGCCTGCCGCTATCATTGTGCTATTGCCGCCAAGATCTCGCAGTAACCCTGCTACTGCGATCGGATGGCAAATATAGGGTTCTCCAGATTTCCGAACCTGTCCTTCATGCAAATTATATGCAAAATCAAATGCTCTACAGATTAATGATTTATCTGCCGGGGAAGCAAAATTTTCTTTTGTGTCTAATGTTTCATTTTGGGATTGCAAGCAATTTTCCAGCCAATCGGGAAGTTCGACATTATAAGAACAAGTTGTTGCAACTGGATTCATAACTCTCTCTCTTTATGTATAAGTAGTCTTGGGTGCAGAGAATTAGCTGTAACGCATTTCTGTATCAATTTATACAGAATTATTGGCGGTTTAAGTGGCGATGTGCTTTTTGGGAAGGCTGAAATCGAGACAGTGAACAATTTAGCTAGAAGATTCTCACTGTCAAGAAAATTCACAGCTTCCTCGAAGCTTTATGAACAGTCATTAAAAGAGCTTTCTTACAATATAGTAATATAAGTAAATTTATTTTATTATGGTGCCGAGTAACTACCGCAAGAAATATACGGAATTCAAGCAAACCCTGGAACAGTTGCAGGAAATTACCGTAGAATCGGATACGGGAACACTCTGGAAGTCGTTCTCTGGGGTGCAAGAATTTTTCGGGCGGGAGATTTTGGGTTTGAAAGCAGACGATATTTCCCCAGAAATGGCATCTAGAATACAGTCTTTGCATACGGAAATGCACAAGCAACTGCGCCTGTTAAAAATGGATTTGATGTTTTTGCGCTCGGCGCACTCTTCTGAAACTTTACGAGTAAGACAAATACAAGTGAGCGATCGCCTCAAAACCCTGCTCGGTTATTGTTCGGCACTTCTTGGGGAGTGAGCAGTAGAAAAAAGAAAAGGGGTGAAGGGTGATACTTAAAAGGGGTGATAAACAGCAAGAATATTTGTTTTTTGGAGCGGGCAGATAAAAAAACTATCCTTGAGAGCCCTTCACCCCTCTCCTACTCTCCCACTCACTCCGGTAGCTGGACTACTTACCCCGGAGAGTTTACAGTCTAAAATCAAAAGTTTGCAGAGGGCATAATTGCTGATAGCCGAGAGCCAAAAATGAGTGAAGCATTGTTTTGCGTGGAAAATCTCCGGGTTGCATATCCCTATCAAACAGGAGGCGGGGAAACTAATTGGGCAGTGGATGGCGTCTCTCTGACGCTGAAAGCGGGAGAAAGGCTGGGGCTGGTGGGAGAGTCGGGATGCGGCAAGTCAACCTTGGGGCGTGCGGCAATGCGCCTGCTGCCTGCGGCAACAAAAATTGAGGGGCGGGTAATTTTTGAGGGGCAGTCAGTTTTTGATATGCAGCCGGAACAATTGCGCCGCTTTCGTGGTGAGGCGGTGTCGCTAGTTTTCCAAGATCCAATGACGCGCCTCGATCCTTTAATGACTATCGGGGAACACTGTATGGAAACGCTGCTAGCACACCAGCCGCACCTTAATCGTAAACAGGCTAAGGAAAAGGTGATCGCGACTCTGGAAGCAGTGAAAATTCCTGCGTCGCGGTGGGGGCAGTACCCACATGAGTTCAGTGGCGGAATGCGACAACGGGTGGCTATCGCTTTAGCATTACTTCTCGAACCGAAAATGATTGTCGCCGACGAACCGACTACCAGTTTGGATGTGACAGTTGCGGCGGAAATCATGCAAGAGTTAACGCGGCTAGTTCGTGAGAGAAATTTAGCGCTGATATTAATTTCCCACGATTTGGCGATGGTGGGAGAATATTGCGATCGCATTGCCGTGATGTATGCTGGCAAAATCGTAGAAATCGGTACAGCTACAGATGTTTTCCAGAATCCGCAGCACCAATACACCCGCTCACTCTTGAATGCAGCGCTGCATATTCAAGCCGAAAAAAACACTCTTTCTCAGAAATCTTTTCAGTCTCAATCTCCCTTATTGCTAGTGCGAGATTTACAAAAACATTATATTATAGAAAAGAACTTTTTAGAGCGGCTATTTTCCAAACAACCAGAGCAAATAATTAAAGCCGTTGATGGCATTAACCTAGAACTATATCCAGGGGAAATTCTAGGATTGGTAGGAGAATCTGGATGCGGAAAAAGTACCCTGTCACGCACGATTTTGCAATTAGTTAAACCAACGGGCGGAAAAGTAGAATTTATGGGCACGGATTTGACTAAATTATCGCCCAAAGCTCTGCGCCAAAAGCGACGACAAATGCAAATGATTTTTCAAGATCCTCACGCTTGTCTCAATCCAATGATGACGGTTGGGCAGAGTATTGCCGATCCTTTATTCATCCACAAGCTGGCGACGCCTAAACAGGCAAAAGAAATGGTTTTACAGATGCTTGAGCGGGTGGGATTAGCAGGGAAAGAGTTTTATGATCGTTTTCCTGCTGAATTGTCTGGAGGGCAGCAGCAACGAGTGGCGATCGCTCGTGCCTTAATTACTCGCCCGCAATTGGTTATCTGTGATGAGCCAGTGAGTATGTTAGATGCCAGCGTTCAGACGCAGGTACTAGAATTGATGTTGGAATTAAAAGAAGAATTCCAGTTAACCTATTTATTTATTACTCATGATCTTTGGGTAGCACGATTTTTTTGCGATCGCATTGCCGTTATGAATAGTGGTAAGATTGTAGAAATCGGACCCACACGACAGATTTTTGCCCATCCACAACATCCTTACACGCAAACTCTGATTCAAGCTGCGCCTCTGCTTGCCCGCAGTAGCACCGAAGTAGCCTGATTGTATTTTTCAGAATTTTGATACTCCAGCACAAATACATTCGCCTGTAAATTAGCAATAATTTGTTTTCCTTGTTGCGTCAAAGATAAATAACGCAGCGCCTCCTGAATGTAAGGATAGGCGCTGTCCCAAAAATACTTAGAATATTTTTGTTGCAAATCTCCCGGATTTTTGTAGCCTAGTTTTTGATTTATCCCGATTTCTTCAAACTCATAGAAAATAGCACCAATTTTCCTAAAATATCCCGGATCACTGAGCTGACCAATTAAATCTGCAGCCAGAACAAGTCCGGGTAAGCTTGCTGTATCGTGATAAATCTGTGTATCAGCAACCGGAAAGCGAGTCATTTCAATATTGCGTTCGATCTGCTCAACATCGATAATTTTGTGACCGCCGAAACGTTCATTAATAAATAATTTTCCGCGCTCGACACGGTAAGGGGCAAGGCTAGCATCTGTTGTACCGTCAGGCAAAGCTACAATTTCCCCGTTTACTCCGGTGGCATAAAAACCAGGTTTATCTTGTCTGCAAACGCCCTTGACATAACCGATGTCGTGACACAATAGAGAAATGATGAAGTGGAGCCAATCTTCGCAAGATATTCCTCCTTCGCGAATGTGCTTACCCCGCAATATTTCTTGCCCTACTAAGGTGACAATAATGGTGTGTTCGATATTGTGATAAAGGGCGTCGCTGTTGGCGATATTTTCTAGCGCCATTCCTCCAGCCCAACTGATAATGTCGGCATAATCTGGCTTGTATCCTCCATAGGTACGGTGGTAGCCTGTTTTTAAGATGTTTACGAAGGCATCGATTATTATTTGGGTTGGATTAAACATATAGGATTTTCCTTTTAAAGTCGGAACAGGCAATTTCCCTACTAGCTAATTCCGCCCGGGCAATGCCTGAATTCTTAAATTTTTTAATAAATACGCGCGAATTCTGTCGCTACCCGGAGAGCGAAGTGGGCGTAATAGCTGCTTCAATCTTTGCTCCTGCGACTAAAAGCGGATTATTTGCATTTGGTAGTGCACCTGTTATGCCAGTCGGCGTTTTAATGTCAATTAAAACATTTTTTGCCAAGTTTGTCTAGATTCTTGCTTGCCAGTTTGAGTGTTGAGGAGCGAGCGCTCCTTTACCTGGCTTGTCATTTTTGCCTTTGCCAGTCGAACTCATCCTCAACTTTTCCTAAATCTACAAGTGAAAACTTTTATGTCAAAAATGCTCACTAAAAATAAATCCTGAATCGAATCAATTGGCATTAGTGCAAAAGCCGAGGGGAGTATTCTATTCCCCAATTTCAAACTGATGAGATTCTTTAATGTTTGTGCATCAATCGTTTTGTTAAAGAGGGCTTGGTTTGTTTCCAAAATATGTGCGTCGAAGCTTGGGGTTTCCTAAGCGGGAGAGGCGGTTTTGATGATGCGATTGCGATCGCTTCTAATACTTGGATTATTGTTTACAGCAGTATTGACAAAAGTATTAAGCTGTAGTATAATCTGCTGATTGTAGCTTGGTAAAAGACTGGGATAATACCGATTACCGATGTCCCATTTTCCATTTCTAATCGCTTTTGCTCTGAGATTGCATTCAAAACCAGTCTATTTGCCTCTTGAATAAAACATGAGCGGGGAGTTTGCCGTCTGGTCAATCTAAAATTTAAAATCTAAAATTAAGATAAGTCTTATTTCGGGAAGCTGAGCGTGCCTATTTGCGGGACAGTTTCTCCCCGCTAGGGAATCGATCCAGGATCAGAAAGTGCATCTTCCTCTTGCGGGCGGTAAATCACCGCACCGCGTCTAAAAATTGATCAGTCGTGCCGCTGCACCAGGCAGTAGGGGTTACCCTATTTATGGTATACTTGCATGAGTTAGGCGGATTTAATCCTCTAAGAGAACGTGTAACATGGCGAATACTATTAATATAGAGATCAAAGAAAGCGCCGAAGATCTAAAAACCCTGCTCAGGAAACAGAGCAATACACAAAAAAAAGAAAGAATCCAAGCATTGTACTTGCTGAAGTCAGGGCAAGTTACTACTCTGGAAGCTCTTTCTAAAATGCTGGCTAGAGATACTTCAACGATTTATCGCTGGTTTCAGAAGTACAAGCATAAAGGGTTAGATGGCTTACTGAAGCTGTATAAACCTGCGGGTCGTCCCCTGACGATTCCACCTGGGGTGCTGGAAAAACTCAAGCAAAAGCTACAGGAATCGGACGGATTTAAAAGTTATGGGGAAATTCAGCAGTGGTTGAAAGACGAGTGCGGGGTTGAAGTGGAATATCACGCTGTCTATCGCACCGTTCGCTACAAGCTAAAAGGTAAGTTGAAAGCCTCAAGGCATTCTAGTGTTAAAAAGGATAAAGAAGAGGAGGTAATCAGCGCGTCAAAAGTGGTTTCATCGCCATCGGCTAGTTTGGAGTGACTTCCTACCTAACTGAGGGCGAGCGCGAATTTATTTTCCTTCTTTCTTTTTAAGTAAAAACGAATGAGCTTTTCAGCTCAGAAAAGAGGGAAGTTTTACTGTTATGGAGTCGCCTGCGCCGAGGCATTCCCGGCAACTGTGCCAGTAAAGCTTTATAGTACGTGGTTAAGAGCGAGCAAAATAGCATTCGCTGGTTCGGTGCGAGTTATTAATCCACCAGGCGGCAAAGGTTGTTTTGGCGATAATTTATTCAATGCCTGCTTTCAAGTAAGGAGAAAGGCGGCTTACTGATTACTGATTCATTGTTTTGGGGGAATTGCCGCCCTCTCCAACAGCTTTTTCTTTTTTCAGCAAATTACCTGACACAAAGATTCTATCACAAAATTTACTACGCATTCGTAGGCGGATTAAATATCTACTAATATTAAAAGTGATCGCCTTCCATAAATTCCCTTAATTTTTAATATTATGTGCCAGCTTTCCTACTGATGTTAAGCTTGAAAAGCGGCAATTACTGATTTTATTTTAAAGAAAATGACTTGACATGAAACGGTAGGGATCTTTATTATATACTTGGTGAAAATAAGACAATGTAGGAGGTTAAAATTAAAATTGGCACCCTCCGCTTAGCAAGCGATCGCACGCAAGCGTGTCAGCTTATCTTTTCTCAACATCAAAAGGTGAAAATATGAAAATCTTTGGTTGTTTATTCAGAGTCATTCGCAAAAGCATCGGCTTAGGCTTCATCCTCCTAGGAAGCATCCCCACCTTTCTGATTCCTGGAATCGGACTTTTCCTTGGGTTGCCTTTCCTACTCATCGGTGGAATATTAATAGCCTGTTAGTAGCTTACCAATTCCCTTCATCTTAATAAAAACTTTTTGGGCCTAACCCCTTTTGGTCAGGCCCTCTACCTATGGTTCGACAAATCGGTTTACAACTAAAAGAAGAAGATTTCGGTTGGACTCTAGACAGGAGACACCCTAACCCTAGCTCCCCCCTCAACTCGACAATTTAGTTCAATCCCTTCTCCTCAACTCTAAATTGTTACATCTTGGATGGTGTCTAGTATTAAGCTAGAACCTTTTTTTGGAAGCGACAAGTTCTTTTTACAAAAATTTATAATTTTCTCGCCTTACCCTGACAACTCAAAAGGTTCAGTCAGAATTGACTGAACCCTATAGGGAAAGATTTGATTTTTCAACCAGTTAAATTAATTAAACGAAAAAGAAATAAAGAGAAAATAATCAACAACTAGGGTTTACATATTACGCAGGTTGCCTACTAGCTTACTCAGCACTGTCGCTTTCTTCCGGAGCGTATCGGTTGGGCATTGCCTTCTTATTAGGGCGTTACCTCTACTTCCTACGTGCTGGCCGAGGTTCAACTGCGGTGGACTTTCGACAGATGACACCGGTCTAAGTCCTTTGGTTAGTTAGAACTTTTTGCTGTTCTTTTGGTGTCTAGTCTAAAGTTATCACCGCCATTTCAAACGCGCAAGTACTTTTTACAAAAATTTACAAAAAAAACTTGAAAAAGTGGCAATCGAAGCAACAGGCGGATAACGGATGTAACAATGAATAAAAAACCGATCCACATTCGTTATTTTTTGACCTTATGTCTTCTTTCCAATCCCTCAGCGGTAGTGAAATCCGGCAAAAATTCCTAGACTTCTATGCCAAAAGAGGGCATAAAGTTTTGCCCAGTGCCTCTTTAGTGCCGGAAGACCCCACGGTGCTGCTGACGATCGCAGGCATGTTGCCCTTCAAGCCCATATTCTTAGGGCAGAAGACACCGGCATACAAACGCGTCACCACCTCCCAGAAATGCATCCGCACCAACGACATCGAAAACGTCGGGCGCACCGCCAGACACCACACCTTCTTCGAGATGTTGGGAAACTTCAGTTTCGGCGATTACTTCAAAGAACAAGCGATCGCCTGGGGTTGGGAACTCACCACCGAAGTTTTCGGATTGCCCAAAGAACGCCTCGTTGTCAGCGTCTTCCGCGAAGACGAGGAAGCCTATACCATTTGGCGGGATAAAATCGGCATCTGCTCTGCCCGTATCAAACGCATGGGAGAAGAGGACAATTTCTGGGCCTCTGGCCCCACTGGACCTTGTGGCCCTTGTTCCGAAATTTACTACGACTTTCATCCAGAACTCGGCGACGATAACATAAACTTAGAAGATGACACCCGGTTCATCGAGTTCTACAACCTAGTATTCATGGAATACAACCGGGATGCCGAAGGTAACCTCACCCCCCTGAAAAGCAAAAACATCGACACCGGCATGGGTTTAGAACGAATGGCGCAAATCCTTCAGGGGGTTGCCAACAACTACGAAACCGACTTAATTTTCCCAATCATCAAAACCGCCGCCCAAATAGCCGGGATTGACTACACCAAAGCCGACGAAAAAACCAAAATTTCCTTAAAAGTCATTGGCGATCACATCCGAGCTGTAGTCCACATGATAGCGGACGGCATCCGCACATCCAATATCGGGCGCGGTTATATTCTACGACGCTTGATTCGCCGAATAGTACGTCACGGGCGCTTAATTGGCATCGAAGGCTTGTTTGCCTCTCGAGTAGCAGAAACAGCGCTCGCCCTCGGAGAAACCACCTATCCCAACCTTCGTGCCCAAGAATCCCAAATAAAAGCCGAAATCGAACACGAAGAAAAACGCTTCCTAACAACCTTAGAACGCGGCGAGAAACTCCTCGACGAAATACTAGCGAAAAAACCAAAACAAATTTCCGGCGTCGATGCTTTCACCCTCTATGATACCTACGGCTTCCCCCTAGAACTTACTCAAGAAATCGCCGCCGAACAAGGCATCACCGTAGACGTTGCCGGCTTCGATGCGGCTATGAAACAACAAGTCGAACGCGCCAAAGAAGCCCGCGAAACCATCGATTTAACAGTACAGGGTTCTCTCGATAAACTCGCCGAACATATCCGCGCTACAGAGTTTGTCGGCTACAGCCAAGCAATTGCCTCAGCAGAAGTCATCGTTATTTTATCAAGCGGAAAAATAATCAATGAGGCTAAGGCAGGTGAACAAATACAAATAGTACTCGATCGCACCCCATTTTACGCTGAGTCAGGCGGACAAATCGGCGATCGCGGCTATCTCAGCGGCAAAGATGTCTTAGTGCGCATCGAAGACGTAAAAAAAGAATCCGATTTCTTCGTCCATTTTGGACGCATCGAACGTGGCACCCTACGTACCGGCGATAACGTTACCGCTCAAATCGACTTGGCTTGTCGTCGTCGTGCCCAAGCTAACCACACCGCAACCCACCTATTGCAAGCTGCTCTGAAAAAATTAGTCGATGATTCAATCTCCCAAGCGGGTTCCTTAGTTGCCTTCGATCGCCTACGCTTTGATTTCAACTGCCCCCGCCCCCTCACCCCTACAGAATTACAGCAAGTAGAAGAACAAGTAAATATCTGGATTGCTGAAGCCCACCAAGCTCAGATAACGCAAATGCCCTTAGCAGAAGCCAAAGCCAAAGGCGCGCTCGCTATGTTCGGTGAAAAATATGCCGATATTGTGCGCGTCGTTGACTATGCCGGTGTATCTATGGAATTGTGCGGCGGCACCCACGTCAACAATACTGCAGAAATTGGCGTCTTCAAAATTATCTCCGAAACCGGTATTGCTTCGGGAGTGCGGCGAATCGAAGCAGTAGCAGGCCCTGCTGTCTTAGACTACTTAAATGTCCGGGATAAAATCGTAAAAGAACTCAGCGAGCGCTTCAAAATTAAACCAGAGGAAATCCCGGCACGGGTAGAGAGTCTGCAAGATGACCTCAAAAAAGCCCTCAAGCAATTAGAAGCTTTGAAAGCCGAATTGGCGCTCGCTAAATCCGACCAACTTTTATCACAAGCTGAATCTGTTGGCGATTTCAAAATTCTCGTCGCCCAGTTGGAAGACGTAGAAGCTGAAGCTCTCAAAACTGCTGCCGAACGACTGCTGCACAAACTCGGCAATGGCGCCGTAGTCTTGGCTTCTGTACCAGAAACCAATAAGGTAAATTTTGTCGCCGCTTTTAGCCCTGATGTCAATAAGAAAGGATTACAGGCTGGTAAATTTATCGGCGCGATCGCTAAAATTTGTGGCGGTGGCGGTGGCGGGCGCCCTCATCTTGCACAAGCAGGGGGTCGTGACCCTCAACAGTTATCTTTGGCCCTTTCTAACGCGCGCTTGCAGTTACTCACAGGGCTGAAATAATCCCTCAATTCAGGAGGGCGCGACGGCGTGCCCTCTTTATTTTTTTATCAAATATCTTTCAAATGCTCCTCTATCTTTTCAATTAAACACTTAGTGGTGTAATATAAATTTTGCAATTCCTGACTTTCAGAACAAATCTTATCTTTTCTACCGATAAGAAAATAAGTCGTCATTTCCCCTTTACCTTTAACATGGATAACACCTCTTGGCTCAAACAAATAACGCTCCTTCAAGAGTTGATAGGTAGCTTCGCTTACATGAATTCGCCCCGCTAAACTGTGGGATTCCATGCGAGAAGCAGTATTTACCGTATCACCCCACAGATCATAAATAAACTTTTTGAGCCCAATCACCCCAGCTACCACTGGGCCACTGTGAATGCCAATGCGGATGCTGAAGTTTTGATTATTTTTCTTATTAAAATCTTCGAGCGCCGCCATCATGTCAATTGCCATATCAGCGATCGCTTCAGCATGATCTTTTCGAGGCAAAGGCAGCCCGCCCACTGCCATATAGGCATCCCCAATCGTTTTAATTTTTTCCAAACCATACTGTTCAGTCAGACGATCAAAGGCTGAGAAAATTTGGTTGAGCAAGCTCACAAGTTGAATAGGAGAAAGATAAGAAGATATTTGCGTAAAGCCGACAATATCAGCAAACAGAACCGTAACATCAGTAAAATCTTCTGCAATAGTACTTGGTTCTTGTTTAAGGCGATTGACAATCGGTTCTGGCAGAATATTAAGAAGGAGATGATCAGTTTTTTCTTGTTGGCGGCGCAACGCCTCCTCTGCTTGTTTACGTTTGATAAACTGACCGATTTGGCTACCAATCGTAGTCATTGTTTTTTTTAAATCTGCATCGAAAGGGTGTTCATCGCGCGCGAAAAATAGCATCACCCCCAGGATTTTCTCCTCTCCGGGAATAGGAAAAGCAAAAGCAACCTTTAACCCTTCTCTGAGAGCGATTTCCTTGCGAATGACATTAGTACTGCTAGCGATATCATCCATCCATTGAGGTTGACCAGTTATCCAAACCTGCCCGACTAACCCTTCCCCTGGCTTCCTAGTAAATTGCTTGGCAATTTCTACAAATTCTGATGTAATTTCGGGTTTTGACCAAATTTCTACACAGCGAAGATAAGTACTATTCCCTGAAAAGCCATCACCTGATTCTGATGGCATCCAAATTTCCCCTACAGTCCATCCTAAGCTTTCGCAGATTGCAATCAAAATTTTTGGTAGCGCCTGCTGTATAGTAGCTGATTCTGAAAGAACTCTTGCTGTGGCATATTGTGCTGCTTGCCGCTGTTGCATTCGCAGGCGTTCGGTGATATCTCTACCTATATAAAGAAAATCTCGAATATCTTCTGTTTCAGTTTCAATTGTGGAGCAGGAAAATTCTATAAATATCTTTTTCCCACTTTTGGTTTTGCAGACTACTTCTAGATTATTTAATATTTCTCCCTCAGCTAAAACATCATAATTCTGTCTTAGAAAAAGAAAAAATTTTTTATCTATAATATCTAATATAGATTTACCAATTAATTCTTCTTCTTTTTCATATTCAAATAATTTTAAAGCAGCTCGGTTTACTTTTTTTATATACCCATCTAAATTAGTAACCAATAATGCATCTGCCATTGAGCTAATAATTCGATTGGTATAATTTCGAGAAGTACAAAGAGCGCTCAACAGCAGACTTGTTTCGTTAGTTGCTTGAACTAATCTTTGTTCCAAAAGCATTCGCTCGGTTACATCTTGAATAAAAACAACCAAATGATTTTTACAATTATCTTCACTCTCATAAATCTCACAGACATTGACATAAAAATCAAAATACAGAGGAGAACCCGACTCTGAAAACCGCCCGATACTTTTTAGTTCAAAACTTTCCTGCTGACCTTCGAGCACAGCTATAAGGATATCTTCGGTGCCTATTAATTCGGGAAAGCTGTCACAAACATTTTTTCCTTTTAGCGGGCGTTCTGGATATTCTGCAAACCGCTGCACTCCTGAGGAAGCCTCCAGCACGATTAAATCCCTATTCAGTATCATATACTCCAAATGGAGTGGGGCAAGTGGCTTTTTCCAAAGGTTGTTCATGTGGGTTCCCCGATGGCTATATCTCTTCTTTTGAGTTATAGCATATTGTTTTATTGTTTCGGCGCTTGCCTACAAATTGGAATTACCACTCGCACTGTCGTGCCTACGCCAACTTCACTGGTTATAGCAATTTTCCCCCCATGTAATTCTACAGCTTTTTTGACAATGGCTAGCCCCAGTCCCGTTCCGGAAATTTCGCCGGTATTACTGCCACGATAAAAAGTCTCAAACAGGCGTTTTTGGTCTTCAGGGGGAATGCCTATTCCTTGATCCTGAATTTCAAAAATTGCCTCTTCAGATTTACAGCTAATTTGAAACCGAATAGTTTTATTATCAGGTGAATATTTTATCGCATTAGAAAGCAAATTTGCTAAAATTTGCCGTAATAGCTTTCTGTCCATGTTAACTGTAAAACTTTTCCATGGACAAATAAAATTTATCGAATATTTTTTTTCTGTACTCAATTCAATTTCTTTTACTAGCTGTTGACAAAATTTTACCAAATCTAAAGAATTCGGTTCAAATTCTAGTTTTTTCGCTTCAGCTTTCTCGATTATCAGCACGTCATTTAACAAGTCCAACATTTGGCGAGCGGCTGATTGAATCATTTGTAAATACAATGGTATATCTTCATTATTAAATACTTCTTTATAACTAGACCATTCTTCTTCTAATAAGATAACAGAACTAATAATAGTCATCAGTGGATTACGGAATTCGTGAGACGTCATTGCAACAAAGCGACTTTTGAGGGCTGCGAGTTCTTTTTCTTTTTCTATTGCCTTGCGAGTTTCTTCCTCAGCTCGCTTGCGTTCTGTGATATCGCGACCAATATAGACAAAATCTCGTTCTTGATTTTTTTCAGTTTGAATGCTAGAACATGAAAAAGCTATAGAAACTTCTTCTCCATTTTTTTTCTTACATTTTACCTCTATATCTTTGATTGCATCTTGCTCAGATAAGTTTTCGTGTTGGAGTTGTAAAACATCTCTATCTGCAAAAATTTCAGAAAGAGAAAGACCAATCATTTCTTCTCGTGTATATCCAAACAATTCTAGCGCTGATGGATTGACAGTTTTGATTCTTCCCGAATAGTTTGTTACCACCAATGCATCAGCCATTGAATTCACTACTTTATCGATATATTCTTTAGAAACAGCCAAAGCACTCAAAAGTAGATTTGCTTCATTTGCCCTCTGAACTAAGCTTTGTTTAATCAGCATTAATTCTGTGACATCTTCAATTAACACGACTAGCGTGTTTTGATTTTCTTCATTGCTATTAGTGATGTAAATATCAACATAAAGAGGAGTATTATTTTCTAAATTTCGAGAAATTCCTTTTAACTCGAAATATTCCTGCTTGCCGCCTAGAATTGCTCTGAGGATATTTTCAGTTCCGAATAGTTCGGGAAAGCAGTGACGAGCATCTTGACCTATTCTTACTTCATTGGAGCAATCGGCAAAGCGTTGCACGCCAATCGATGCATCTACAATAATTAAATTATTATCTAATATCAAGTATTCTTGGCGACGGGGTGCTAAAATTTTTTTGAGAAGTGATTTCATGATAATTGTATTATTGAAATCAGTAGTTAATTTGTGCCTGATTGAAATATTCCTACAAATCAGAATCTTTCATTCGGCCTTTTCAAAGATAGCATATATTTACAACAAAAGTTGGTTTTTTTGGTAAGTATCCAGAAACAGACGACTGCCAATAGACCTGGCAGCATATGTAGGGGTTAAGACTGAGTAGAGGGAGGTTCATAATTAGCACTAGCGCGTGCTTGTTGTAAAACTCTAGTACTTCGAGAGATAGGAATTTCAATAATAAACTCTGTTCCTTCTCCCAGTGTTGAAATGCAGTGCATGTTTCCTCCGTGCTTTTCTACTATAGTCTGATAACTGATCCATAAACCCATGCCGGTGCCTTTACCAAATGATTTAGTTGTAAAAAAAGGGTCAAATAGTTTTTGGCGAATTTCTTCTGTCATTCCTTTGCCGCTATCGGCAATACGGATAATTGCCTTAGTGCTATTTTTGACTTCTGTGCGAATGCGAATGGTAGGGGGAGAGAATGGGCGACTGTGGATATCATACTCTTTCTCTTCAATGGCGTCAATAGCATTAGCGAGAATATTTAAAAACGCCTGATTTAATTCTCCTGGATAACATTCTACTTTTGGCAATTCGCCGTATTCTTTAATTACTTGAATTTCTCTGCGCTCTTTACTTGGTTGCAAGCGGTGCTGTAAAATTAGTAAAGCATTATCTAATCCTTCGTGCAGGTTAACTTTTTTAAATCCGGCTTCGTCGAGACGGGAAAAATTCCGCAAAGAAAGAACAATCTGACGAATTCGCTGCGCGCCGTTTTTCATTGATATGAGCAGCTTATTGAGATCGTGAATAAGAAATTCGATATCGAGGGCTGCAAATTGCTTTTTTATTTCCGGATGGTGGTCTGGGTAATGTTTTTGATAAAGTTGCAACAAACTTAGTAAGTCTTGTATATAATTTCTGGCGTGATTGAGGTTGCCGTCGATAAATGTGATGGGATTATTAATTTCATGGGCGATTCCTGCTACCAACTGTCCCAGAGAGGACATTTTTTCACTTTGAATAAGTCGCGCTTGCGCCTGCTGCAATTCTTGTAAGGTTTGACTGAGTTGTTGATTGGCGTTACTTAATTGCTGGGCCAAATTATATTGTCGCAATCCGGCACGTACTCGTGCTCGTAGTTCATTCGGATCGATGGGTTTGGATAGAAATTCGTCAGCGCCGGCATCTAATCCTTCAATTCGGTGAGCGATGGATTCACGGGAGGTGAGTAAGATAAAAAAGGCGATCGCTAGTTGGGGATCAGCTTTGACTTGCTGACAAACTTCCACCCCATCCATTTTTGGCATTACCCAGTCGCAAATAATTAATGCTGGCCGCTGTTGCTGAGCTAAAAGTAGACCTTCGGCTCCATCTTTGGCGGCAATCACGTCATAACCTTCTCGTTGCAGGTCTTTTTTCAGGAATAGCCGTGTGGCAGAATCGTCTTCGATTACGAGAATTTTTGACATAATAGCCGACTCGGAGATTATTATTTTGCAGGCGGCAGGTGTTGGCGGCTAGTGTGCTAAGATGCACTAGCTGCTGCCCAATTGGCGGTAAAAGCTCTAACTTTATCTAGAATAACCTCTATCCGAGCGGTAAGCTCGCTTACTCCTTCTAGGCGCTCACCTTGAGCCTGTAATTCGATTTGGGCAGCTAGTTCGGGTATATTAAGGATTGCTACCATGGCAGCGGCGCCTTTAAGCTGGTGGGCGCGACGGGCAAGAGTTTTAAAATCGCCACTAGCGATCGCCTGTTTAATCCCTTCCAGATAACTAGGCGCGTCTTCCATAAAAGTCTGTAGCAATTCCAGTTGAAATCCTGTATCTCCTCTAGTCAATTCATCCAAACGCGCTAAATCCATTAGTGATTCTTCCAACAAGAGCGATTGTGATTGCGTTTGGTAGTCTTCCACTATAACTTGTTGATTATTCATATTTACCTCTTGAGGAGTTTCTAGCACAACATTTTGGCCGTAATTTGTATTATTCTCATCGTGATAGCGAGGCGTGTTTTTTGATGACCAGCGTCTCAAAATATTAGCCAAATTTTCTAATTCTATCGGCTTACTAATATAATCATCCATACCAGCAGCCAAACATTTTTCTCGCTCTCCCTTGATAGCATTCGCCGTCATTGCAATAATAATCGTATGGCGTTTTCCTGCTTCTCGGCTGCGAATGGCTTGTGTAGTTTTGTAACCATCGAGGACAGGCATTAAACAGTCCATTAAAACAATGTCATAATCAGTTTCAGCCAGTCGCTCTAGGGCTTCTGCACCGTTACTGACGCAATCGGCAGTCAGCCCCAAAATTTTTAATTGATTCAAAGCGACTTTTTGATTAACTGGGGTATCTTCTACTAAAAGAATTTTCAAGGAGGGAGCGAGTGGTAATATTTTTTCCCTTGGGGTTGCGCCCTGCTCACAACTAGAGGTTTGCCCTGCCTCCTGTTTGAGAACTTTGATTAGACAATCTAGCAGTCGCGAAGCCTTCACAGGCTTGAAAACATATCCAGCAAATCCCCAATCTTTTAGATTACTGTTGTGAGCGCGCCATTTTTTGCTAGAAGCAATTAATATCCATTTAGTCTTAATCTGTAGATGTTTGGTGCAATGCTGCATCCATTCCCAATTTATTTCCACCACATCTGCACTGACAATAGCCACATCATAAGGATTCCCCTGCTGTGCTGCTTGCTGCAATAATTCTATAGCGCTTCTTGCTTCTGCCACTTCATCGATATGCATTCCCCAAGAGCGGGCAAATGAAAGGATAACTTGCCGATTTATAGCGTTGCTATCGATAACCAGTAATCTAATTTCTTTACGGGAAATGGGTATGTTTTCTTCAGATTCGGCAGACTGTTGCTCAAAACTAACTGTAAACCAGAATGTCGAGCCTTTTCCTAACTGACTTTCGACGCCTATTTCTCCGCCCATCAATTCAATTAACTGCTTGCAAATTGCCATTCCTAATCCTGTTCCTCCGTAATTGCGTGTGGTAGAAGTGTCTATTTGCGAAAAATGTTTAAACAATTTGCTTTTATCTTCCGGTGCTATACCAATCCCGGTATCGCTGACAGTAAAATATAGTTTTACTGTTTTTGATTCTGGCGACAGGGGGGTGAGAGAGTCTGGAGTATTTGCTAAATTGACGCGAATCACTATTTCTCCTGACTTAGTAAATTTAATTGCATTGCCGATTATATTGGTCAATATCTGGCGCAATCGCGCTGCGTCGCCAATTAATTTCCTGGGTACATCACTGGCGATAATTGTGAATAATTCTAAACCTTTTTGTTTGGCAGAGGGGGCGAGCAAATCTATGACTTCCTCTATGCACAAATTTAGGTCAAAGTTAAGTTTTTCTAGGCGTAATTTGCCAGCTTCCAATTTGGAGATGTCGAGAATGTCATTAATCAGCAGCAGTAGGTGTTGACTACTAGCGCGGAGAGTATATAAAAAGTCTTGCTGTTCGGAATTGAGGGGGGTTTGTAATAATAATTCAGTCAAGCCTAGTACCGCATTCATGGGGGTGCGGATTTCGTGGCTCATGTTGGCGAGGAATTGGGATTTCATGCGCGAGGCTGCGAGTGCGGCTTCTCGCGCTTCTACTAATTCGTTAATTAATTGGGTGACGATAATGATGCCGCCGATGGTGTTTGTCTGTTGCGCTTCTGAGATATACCAGGGCTGTACAGCCCAACGAATCCAGAGTTGGCTGCCGTCGGAACATTCACAAATGTCTTCGGATTGGGAAAGTATCTCACCAGCTAGTGCCCGTTTATGAATGGTTTTATATTTTTCTGGTATATTGGGGTGAACTTCGTATAGCTGGCGCCCAATCAGAGATTGCCCTTGTAAGTGATAGTCTTCTACCCACTGGTTACTGTAGGCAATATAGCGCATTTCTTTATCGAACATTGCGATCGCTACTGGAGCATTGGTAATTATTTGCCGTAACTGCTGACGCTCTTTTTCTAGGGCTTGTTGGATATACTTGCGCTCGGTAATATCATTGAGAGTGCCAAAAATACCGAGTATTGTTCTATCGGCTGCGAGATTTAATTGTTTCTGCACTTCAACCCAGCGGTAGCTGCCGTCAGCATTTAGGAAACGAATTTCTTTACGGATGCTTTCTGTTTCTCTAGCTAATAGCGATCGCATAAATGCCTGACATTCCTCGGCATCATCAGGGTGAACAAACTCCAAAAAGTTATGCCCTAGGGCTTCTTCTACAGTAAATCCGGTAATTTTTGTCCAGGCGGGATTGAGGAAAGTCCAGCAGCCTTTTATATCTGTCTGAAAAATTACCTCTTTAAGATTATTAACAACGCAGCGATATTTGTTTTCACTTTCCAAAAGCGCCTTTTCTGCTTCAGAGCGTTGGCGCGCTGCCAGAGCTAGTGAAGCCACATAAGCCAAGTAGTAGGCAAAATTCTGTTCGTCTATTGTCCAATTACGGGCTTCTCCGACATGTTCGTGACAGATTACTCCAACAGTTTTACCATTCAGGCGTATCGGTACATCCATCATGGAGGTAATTCCTAGGGGCACAAGGTAGCTATCTGTAAATTCCCGTGTTGCGGCATTGGTGCGAGCATTATATGCAACAATAATTTCATCTACTTTTAAAGCTTGGAAATAAGCGGGATAGTCGGCAACGGCTATTTCGACTCCTTGGGAATGTCGGCTGGCGCTCAGTTGGTAAATATCAATTGCACAGATTTTAGTGTACTCTTCGTTGTATAACCATATACTTACTCGCTCGACATTGAGGGTATGTGCGGCTTTCTCGGTGATTTCTTTGAAGGCGATGTTTAAATCGCCTGTATACAATGCTTCACACTTGGCCAAGGCCATCAATTCGGCTTGTTGTTTTCGCAAGCGGTTTTCTCTTTCTTGGCGAGCTTGCTCTGCTTTGATGCGATCGCTGATATCTTGAATTTGGGCCACTAAGTAAAGCGGCTTGTTTTCTTGATCTCTTACTATAGAAACATTTATTAGTACCCAAACAATATGACCGAGTTTATGGATGTATCGTTTTTCTATCTGGTATGCATTAATTTCTCCTTCTAGTATTTGGCGCGCGCATTCTATAGATACTTTTAGATCCTCTGGATGGGTTATATCCCTAATAGTCATACTCAGTAATTCTGACTCGGAATAACCCAGCATCTTACATAGGGAAGGATTAACTTGTAGCCAGTGCCCGTCAATTCCTACTAAAGCCATGCCAAGAGCGGAATTTTCAAAGGCGCTTTTAAATCTTTCTCGGCTTTCTCTGAGGGCTTGTTCGTAATGTTTGCGTTCAGTAATATCAGTGAAGGTGCCGATATAAGTAACTTTTCTTCTTAACGACTGCGGGATTATTTGAATCGATACCCAGAGTGTGTGGTTATTTGGATGCTGAATTCGTGCTTCGCATTCAAAGGGTAAATTTTCTTGGATGTTATTTTTCCATGCTTGCAATACTTTCTGGCGATCTTCGGGGTGGAGGGCTTGTGTCCATTTATTTGTAAGTGCTGATTTTATTGAAATTCCGGTTATTTCACACCAGCGTTGGTTGACATATATACAATTTCCCTGAGCGTCGGTATGGAATACTCCTATGGAGGATAATTTCTCTAAGGTTTGATAACGGTATTCGCTCTGTCTTAAGGCTGCTTCTGTGATTTGGCGTTCGGTGATTTCTTTTTGGAGATTTTGATTTTTTTGTAAAAAATGCCCAATTTGAAAACCAATTGCTGATATTATTTTGATTATGGTTATATCTTGTTGTTTGTTTTCACGGCTAAAACATGCTATTACGCCGCTTATTTCTGCGCCATTGCCAATGGGAAATGCCAGTGCAGTTTTTATGCCTATTTCTGTTAAAAACTGCTCTGATTGCACTTGCAGCCACGAGTATTTCCCAAGCTCCCATACTTGCCCTACTAAGCCCCTACCAGGTTTTAGCTCTGTGGCTGTATGTAATGTACTCCTGACTGGTTTGAAATCTGCAGTCATCCAACTGCTTTGCCATTGAATAATGTTTGCGTTTTTATCAACTCTCCAAAACTCGCAAAAATCCCATTCTAGTTGCGAGCCAATTACTTGCAATATTTTTTGTATTGTTTTTTCTAAGAATAAGGATTCTGATTTTGCTAATATATTTGTCATTTCTCTCTGAAATGCTTGGATTTTTTCTTTTTTTTTGAGTTCTGCTATTTCATTTTCTTGCTGTTTTATTTTTGGCATTTTAAAATCTTCTTCTAATTGGCGCGTATTTTCTTTATTATTTATAACTTTTTCGTTGCCATTGCCCTCTGTGATTTCTTGCATATATCCATATGTTAGCATTTCATTAATCCCATTTTTATTCCCCATTTTCTAACTCCTAAATAATTTTAATTACTGGCTAATAACTGATATGTCAGCTATTAGCCAAAAGCGAGTTTAATTTTCTACCATTTTATAAGCTAAGAATTGAAACATTTCGTCAACATAAGCCCCTGTTTTTGCAGAAGTTGCGTAAGAAGCAATAACTCGCTCATGTTGGCTTGCTTGCATAGATTTAAGGAGTTTTGCAGCTTTTTCTTCTTCTACGAGATCACATTTGTTTAATGCTAGAATGAGAGAGCCTTTGGGGTTTACGGATAAAAACAGCTCCATCCGTTCGGGGATGTTGTCGATAGTTTCCTGACGAGTGACATCGCCTACGATTATGGCTCCTGAAGCTCCCGCTAAGTAAGAGGGCGCGATCGCTTTAAATTTTGTGTGCCCTTCTAAGTCCCATATTAAAAGTTGGACATCTAGTTTTTCCCGCTGCTTTACGCCGGTTAATTGAACATTTTTTCGTGAAATTTTCACCCCCACAGTTGAGAGATATTGGTCGCTGAACTGGCGCTCAACGAACCGACGAATCAAACTTGTTTTGCCCACACCAAAATCCCCTACCAAACACATTTTCTTAGAAATTGTTGACATAACTATCATTTTTTAATCTTTTTTTTAGATTGACTCATCAGTTCAAATACTACACAGCGACTTAAAAATTGAGGTTGCTCGCTACCCACGTCTGCAGGCGGTTGTGCCTTGCCGACGACTTGCAACCTTCCGGGGGCAACTCCTCTTTTGAGAAGAGCCTCTCGCACTGCTTCAGCCCGCGCCAGTGCCAGTTTTTGATTAATAGCTGGGCTACCCTGGAGATCGGCATGACCTATTATTTTAAGGGATTTTTGGGGATAGCGATTTAAAACCTCGTGAATTTTAACAATTAGAGGTTGATAGGCTGGATTTAAGGTTGCTGAGCCAATGTCGAAATAAATACGGCTATCGATTACGAGGGGTTTTACTGTTAGTGTATTGACAACAGACTGTACTCCTGGTATTTGCTGAAAAGCTTGTGTGATTGTACGCCCTTGCTCGGAATCGATTATTGTTCCTTCTATTGTAACTTTATTATTATGATAGCGAGTGGAGATAGAAACGCCTTCTATCTGATTAAATACGGCTGTGACTCTTTTTATTTCAGCGGAGACGGCGACGGGATCGGGAGGCACTTCGGCTGCGACTATTTTGTTTTCTACTTGCAAATTATTGGGGACTGTTCTCAGGGCGATCGCTTCTGCTTTGGCACGCAATTGCTGATTAGGCAATTTCCCAGTTAGTTTCAACTTGTCTTTTTCGACATCGACACCTAGGCGATAAACTGCTAATTCGGGAACGGAAGCAAGGGCATTTGCTGTTGCACTTTCGATTCGCCGTTCGATATTTTTGCGATGAATTTCAAGGGCAAACGGTATAATAATTAAGCTGGAAAATACTATGACGAGACTCAATAATGCTAGGGGCGGTTTTTTATCTTTTTTCTTTAAAGAAAATTGCATTAATGCTTGTAATAATTCTGTTACCGATTCTGGAATTTCAGACGGATCGCCGTTATACCTTTCTATAGGTTTGCCATATTTGAGAACGATAACCCCTAAAGTTCTCCGCATCTTTTCGATAAATTCTTTGGGAGGCTCTCCTTTGATTACAGTTGCTATGTAGCAATAACCTGCTACTTCCAGAATAATTTTAGAATCCCCATACTCAATTTCATTGAGTTCTCCTGCTTGAGTAATACAATCATTTACAAAACTGCGAATTGCTGTCAGCATTCCGGCTACCATTTCCGATTCGAGTCGTTGATTATCGGAGCGCTGCACTTCGGCAATTACTAAGCCAGAGCTTTTGTGAATTAAGAAAATGGCTTGTATAGTAAAGGGAATTGATTCTTTTAGAATCAGTTCAGCTTCTGACACTCCTTGTAATTTAGCTCGAATTTTTCGGGAGATGCCTTCATAACTAAATGCTTTGGTAATTTTTTCATTAATTTCTCGAACAGTTTCTACCATGTATTTGGAAATTGTATTGCCAATTACAGGATAGAGGGCGTCTACCATTGCGTCGCGTTCTATTTCTATTTGTGCTTTGATGGCTTGCCCCATTGCTGGAGCAATGGCAGTAGCGATCGCATCTTGTTCGATGCGAATTTGTTCTTTAATTGCTGCGGCGATTTCGGGAGCTAAAGCTTTAGCAAGTTGTTCTGGAGAGTCGCTTATTTGCTGAGAAATTGCATCAGGTAATAAATCAGCAATTACAGCGCTCATTGCTTTTCTGTCTTCCTGACTTTTGGTGCGAATTAATTCATCAATAATTGGAAATATGGCATTGACGACTTCTTGTTTCGACTCAGAAACTTTGATGCTTAGGAGTTCAGCAATCCAGGGCAGGAGAAGATTTTTCAATTCTTGGGGATCATAAATCTGACGTTCTATGTGGGCTAATTTATGATCAATACTCCGTAGAATGTCTTTAAATTCGTCAAATTCATTTAGTCGCGATCCGAGTAGAAGAGTTTGCAACTGTTCGAGGGGATTGACTAAATCATCAGCATTCTGCTGTGCTAACATTTCTAAGTTTTTATCAGGCTTATTTAAATTGTTTGAATCAGAAACATCTGCTCCGACTGGTTGAGTATTTTTTTCAGGTAAAAATAACAGATTGGTAGTTTCTTGCTTTTGCTGGTAATTGTTGTCGTATAATTTTTCTATTTCTTTTTCTTTAGCTGGAGGAAGCAGGCGGGAGGGTTGATAAATGATGTTTACAGCAGTTTCTTCTGTTGTTGGTTTTGTTTCTGTAGCGTTATCTGTTGAGAGTGGCTGTGTCTCAGTTTCCTCATTTTCAAACATGACAGTGAGCAAGAGATCTACCAGTTTGTCTAGTTGTTCTTTTACTTCTGCTTCTTGCTCTTTTATAGCAACTTCTTTTTGTTTGTTTTGTTTATTCATTTTGGCTGGATTATTTTTTGTTTTAGCCATCTCTATTGCCCCCTTTATTTCTATTTGAAATTATCTTTTCCAAACTTGTTACTTTATAGATAAACAGGATAGGACTTGTAGTCAGCCCATCCTGTTTGTTTTCCAGGGTAATTTAGGCGCTACTTTTATTTTGCTTCGCCTAGTTTAACTTAGGAATTTTTTTCTTCCTTTGACTCCAGCAGACGAACATCAGTATATAAATTCGTATCTGCTGCTTCTCGTAATTGTGGAACAAATTCTGTTCCTTTCAGCCTCATACCTAGTTCGAACAATATTTCTGCCATATCATCTTTGGAAATCTTGACTTCTCGCAGCATTGAAAAACGCCTGTCAAGTTCTTCAAAAACTTGATTTTTCAAACTCCGCACATCTTCTTGGAGTTTTTCACGAGTTTGCAATAGTTCTTCCCGCAGTGAGCTAGTTTGTTGATCGAGTGTTTTATCTAGCGTTTCTATGTTAGTAGAAAACTTGCGATTAACTCGTTCTATTTGCTGGCGCAATTCTGCAGTTTCTTCCTGGCTGTTTGATGTCAGCGACTTGATCTTTTTCTCAAGGGATTCAACTGCCGCTCGCAGTTCGGAAGAAAGTACGCTTTTTACTTGTTCGGCGTAGTCATGCATTTCCTGCTGTATCATTGTGATATCCGATTCGATTTTCTCGAAGCGGGCGTTATACTCGCGCAACTGAGCCCCAAATATAATGTCCCGAATCTGGTCTATATTGCCCAGTCTCTCGCGCATTTCTTCTCTGGTTATTTCTACCATTTTTGCACCTCTTGCGTTGGAATGCCACGTTTCTTTTGAAGGCTTTGAATATTCTCTCACATTTTGCCTGTTTTTTCACCTCTTAACACTAATTAAATTATTTTAAATTGCCACAATTTAAATATGCAAAATTTAAATAAAACTTTAATCTCTTTTAGGACCGCTTATAAATATCATAACTTTTCCGTCTGGATAGTTAATGTTATTTCTTTTATAAAGTAACTAATTTTTCGGAAAAAAAAATGTAAACGAGGTGAGGTAAAAGAAGGCTTTCCTGAAATAAAATAAAAGCGATTGTTGAAAGAGGCGAAGCATTGGAAGATGACCACAGCCGCACCGGTAAAAACACAGTACGAAGCCATAATTGGGTTAGAAACCCACTGCCAGCTCAGTACGGAAACGAAAATTTTCTGTAATTGCTCTACGAAATTCGGAGCTCCTCCCAACACCAACATCTGCCCCGTCTGCATGGGGATGCCTGGGGTGTTGCCGGTGCTGAATGAGAAAGTGTTAGAATACGCAGTCAAAGCAGCGGAAGCGCTCAATTGTGAAATAGCCGCCTATAGCAAATTTGATCGCAAGCAGTATTTTTATCCAGATTTACCAAAAAATTACCAGATTTCTCAGTATGACTTGCCAATTGCTAGGCACGGCTGGCTAGAGATTGAGCTTATAGACGAGAAGGGAAACCCAAGACGTAAAAGAATAGGCATCACGCGTCTGCACATGGAGGAGGATGCAGGAAAGTTGGTACATGCGGGGAGCGAGCGTCTTTCGGGTTCGGCTTACTCACTCGTAGACTTCAATCGTGCAGGGGTGCCTTTAATTGAAATAGTTTCCGAACCGGATATCCGCTCTGGCGCAGAAGCGGCTGAGTACGCTCAGGAATTGCGCCGAATTCTGCGTTATCTGGGGGTGAGCGATGGCAATATGCAGGAAGGTTCGCTGCGCTGTGATGTGAATATATCTGTGCGCCCGGTTGGCTCGCAGAAGTTCGGCACAAAAGTGGAAATTAAAAATATGAATTCTTTTAGTGCCATCCAAAGAGCGATCGACTATGAAATCGATCGTCAAATTAAAGCCCTAGAAGCAGGCGAGCGGATTATCCAAGAAACTCGTCTCTGGGAGGAAGGCTCCCAGCGTACTATTAGTATGCGCAGTAAAGAGGGTTCTAGTGATTACCGTTATTTTCCTGAACCTGATTTAGCTCCGATTGAATTGCCAACTAGCCAAATATTGGAGTGGAAATCTCAACTGCCCGAACTTCCGGCACAAAAACGACACCGCTACGAATCGGAATTAGGACTTTCTGCCTATGATGCCCGTGTACTTACAGATGACAGGCAGGTAGCGGAGTATTTCGAGGCGGTGGTAGCAGCGGGTGCTAACCCCAAGCAAGCCGCTAATTGGGTTATGGGTGATATTACCGCTTATTTAAATAATGAGAAACTTAGTATTACTGAGATTCCTTTTAAAGCTGTTGAGCTAGCTGAACTTATCTCTCTTATCGACGCCGGCACTATCAGCGGCAAAATTGCTAAAGATATATTGCCGGAATTGCTAAAGAATGGCGGTTCACCTAAACAACTGGTTGAGCGTAAGGGGCTGATCCAGATTTCTGATGTCGGGGTATTAGAAAAAATTATTGATGAGGTGCTGTCGGCTAATCCAAAGGAATTAGAGCAGTATCGTGCTGGTAAAACTAAGTTGCTGGGCTTTTTTGTTGGGCAGGTGATGAAGCAATCGGGTGGGCGCGCTGATCCCAAACTCACTAATCAGTTACTCGCTAAGAAATTGAACAGCTGAGTAGCTATTACCTATTATCCGGTTTTAATTGTCATGATTTCTTGACTAAATAATTGTTTAGGGGGTTACACCACTCATACCAAAAGTGCTATATTGTGGTAAGTAGATGCACCCTGATGGCTGGGAGGGTCCCCCAAGGCCCTCCCTTTTCCTTGTTATGGTGGCAGGACCCGAAAGCGGAATTTTAGATGGCGAAGCACGATGCCGGCTGCCCCGTGAGCAAATTTGCTTAACTTATCCCCAGCTAAAAATTCTTTGAAAAGAGCAAAAACTCTACTAACAAGAAGATTACATAATCCGCGAGCGCAGCTTGCAGACTGGCAACCCCAGGGTGATAATATTTACAATTGCATATTTATTGAAAAATACCCTGAAGCAATGTTTACAGAATTGTAAAGAATTCTTAGTGAACTAAAAAACTATAAACCCTAGTTTTCCGTGAAACCGGTAGAATATATGGGCGGTACAAGATTCGAACTTGTAACTCTCTGCTTGTAAAACAGATACTCTACCCTTGAGTTAACCGCCCATATTGTTTTTCACAAAAAAGATAATATAACAAAAGTTAGAAAAAAAGCAACCCTTGTTTAACTGATAATAAATTCGTGAATATATATAAAAAACTGATGAATGCCTTCTGCTCGCACGCACGATCGCATTACCCTGTGGAGCTTACCAGTGGTGGCAGGGGTAACATTTACTCTTACCCGTAGCAGCAGTCATACTTTACTAGTGGCGGGTGGCTTTTTATTTGGTGGGCTGATGTTTGGCCCAGACTTAGATATCTATTCACAGCACTATCGACGTTGGGGATGGCTGCGTTGGATTTGGATACCCTATCAAAAAAGTATACGTCACCGTTCTATATTGTCTCACGGACCATTTCTTGGTTCAGCCTTGAGAGTGCTGTACTTGGGTTGTTGTCTGACAGCGCTTGGGTTTCTTGGGGTGGGAATCAGTCAGATAATATGGGGGTTTCCCTGGAATTGGCAGCAGTTTGTACTGCAAATGAGGCGAGCGCTTGTTTCTTACCAAAGTGAGTGCATTGCTGTTTATATTGGTTTGGAAATAGGAGCAATCAGCCACTCTATTAGTGATATAGTAAGCTCAGCTTACAAGCGGTTACAGTCTTCTAAAAAACGGGCAAATAAAAAAAGCGATCGCCGCCATCGCTCTCCACCTTCTAGAATCAAATCAAAGTAAGTAAAGTAAGCCTCAGCAATATTATATAATCTTTGAGCCGAGCCCCATGTCCAGCCCCAACCATAAGCAAACAAACACATCGCTTACTACCACCCTAGAAGCCCTAAAACAATTAATAGAAATCGTTGCCAAACTGCGCTCGCCCGATGGAGGTTGCCCATGGGATAAAGCTCAGACTCCCCAAACCCTTATTCCCTACATCATAGAAGAAGCATATGAAGTAGTAGATGCCATCAAAAGCGGAGATTGCCAAGCCCTAGCCGAAGAACTAGGCGACTTATTGCTACAAGTCGTACTACAAGCGCAAATAGCAAGCGAATACAATCAATTCACCCTCGCCGAAGTAGCCCAAGGAATAAGCGAAAAACTCATTCGCCGACATCCCCACGTTTTCGGAGAAATCAAAGTCAACAGCATAGAAGAAATCCGCCAAAACTGGGAGGAAATCAAAGCCGCAGAAAAAGGCGCCATCAGCGGAGAAAACCAGCCCCTAAGCAGTAAACTCAGCCGCTATGCCCGTACTCTACCGCCATTAACAGCGGGGATGAAAATATCACAGAAAGCCGCCGCCGTAGGGTTTGAGTGGGATGACGTTGAAGGAGTTTGGGCGAAATTTTTTGAAGAAATTGACGAATTTAAACAAGCGATCGCTCATGAAAGCAAAGCCCAACAGCAAGCCGAATTAGGAGATATCTTGTTCGTACTCATCAATTTAGCGCGTTGGTACGGTTTAGACCCCTCAGAAGCCCTACACGAAACCAACCTCAAATTTATCCAGCGCTTTTCCAAAGTAGAAGCCTTTGCCGAGCGCCCCCTCACCGAATATACCATTGAAGAGTTAGAAACACTTTGGGCACAGGCAAAAGCACAACTAGCCCAACAAGAATAAACCTTCCACAGTCAAATCTATTTCGTGCTACACTAAAAAAGTTTTGCAAAAACGTAAATTCAGATATGTTTTGGGCGGATAAAATTGCTGCAGATTCTCAAGGCGAGCAAATAGTCAATGATTCAAAGACACCCTCTGGGAGAGTGCATGTCGGATCTTTGCGCGGTGTAATCATCCACGATGTAATTTACCGAGCCTTGAAACATGCAGGCAAGCCCGCAAAATTCTTATACGGAACCGACGACTACGACGCACTCGATACCGTACCCCGATATTTAGAGCAAGAGAAATTTTCCCCCTATCTCGGCTTTCCCCTTTGCAACGTACCCTCACCAGAAGACACCGCCAGCGATTACGCTAAATATTTCATGGGCGAATTTCTGGAAGTATTCGATTATCTAGGCGTCAAACCAGAAATTTACTACTTGCGCGATTTTTACCGCTCTGGTAAAATGAACCCCTACATTGACCTATTTCTCAAAAACGCTCATTTAGTTAGAGAAGCCTATAAGGAAGCAAGCAAAGCCGCTCGCCCCGATAACTGGTATCCCTTTCAAGTAATTTGCGAAAAATGTGGTAAAATTGCCACAACAGTTGTCACAGAATATAACGGCTCAGAAGTATTTTATACCTGCAAGCCAGATGCAACAGATTATGTGGCAGGCTGCGGTTATTCGGGTTGGATTTCTCCCTTCGACGGTAATGGCAAACTACCCTGGAAAGTCGAATGGGTAGCAAAGTGGGATTTGTTAGGAGTGACAATCGAACTTGCCGGCAAAGATCACTCCCAGAAAGGCGGTTCGCGAGATGTGGCTAATGCGATATGTCGCAAAGTCTTGCAAAAAAAACCCCCCTACCACTCTCCTTATGAATTTATCCTTGTGAATGGTACGAAAATGAGTTCTTCCAAGGGGGTTGGTTCTAGCGCTAAGGAAATGGCAGATTTGCTACCGCCAGAACTACTGCGTTTTTTGATGTTGCGCACTCAGCCGCGCAGCGTTATTAATTTTGCGCCAAACTATGAAACTATCACGCGCCTGTTTCGTGATTATGATACTTTGATAGAAAAATATGCAGCCGAGGAAAAAGCTAAAGGGGAAAAGCCAGAACTGAATAAAGATTTTCTGCCCTTGTTTTACTCGCAGGTAGATGATGAAATAAAAACCTATTACCCTTTTGATTTTAGCACGCTGATTTCACTATTGCAAATTCCGCATATTGATATTAAGGAGGAAGTGGCAAAGCGCGCTGCGGTAAAGTTGACGGAGTATGATTGGGAAGTTATAGAAAAAAGAATAGAAGTGGCTCGTAAGTGGCTGGAAGATTACGCCGACGAGGAAGAAAAATTGGTTATTTATTTTGAACGCGTACCTGAGAAAGCTAAAGAGTTAAGCCCAGAGCAGGTATCGTATCTGGCAAAATTGGCTGAAAATCTAGAGCAGCAAGAAGTCTGGGAAGGGGAAACGCTGCAAACGCTACTGTTTTCTACGGCGAAAGAATTGCCAATAGAGCAGGGTAAAGCATTTCCGGCTTTTTATTTGTCTTTCCTGAATAAAGAAAAAGGACCAAAGGCGGGTTATTTATTGTCATATTTGCAGAAAAATTTTGCGCTCGCACGTCTGCGAGAAGTCATTGCAATCAATAACAAAGCGCTCGCTCAGTAATTTTTTTTCTAGTGTATCGGGGTGGCAGTTTTAGGCGCCTGCCATTCCTCTAAACATCATTTGAATCATAACAGGAAATGTCCAACCCAAAATTATCGCCCCAAAACCTATTACTAGATTCCAGAAACGGGGATAACTATTAACAACCATACCATTTTCGAGTTTAAGTTTAAATAAATCCATCCAAGGCGTAACTCCCCGACGAAACCAGCCAATTGCTACCCCTTGTGATCCTATCAAACTATCCGCCATCGCTCCAAATAGTAAATTACCCAACCCGCCTAAGCGAGATTTAAAGCGTAATAAAATACATCCCGTTTGATCTTGAAATTTCAACTCCGAACCTAATTTATACCCCGCATCGCCGCGCCCAATAACTTGCCCTTGTAGTTGTACAAAACGACCTCTCAGAGGACTGGCATATGGATCACACATCAACTTCATGATATCACACTCAGCCGCTTTTGGAAGTTGAGGAAACATGAAAATATTTTTCAGCAAAATTCCTATACCAATGCTGCTAAACCACAGGAAGAAAAAAATTTGCCAATTACGAGTAAATACGCTCAGCCACAAACTCCCAATTAAGCCGCTCACCCCTATGAGCCAATCGGCTCGGTAAATAAACATGTCAAATAAAAACGATCCGTAGAGCCTTTTTTTGCTCAACTTCTTGCCCTCTCGCACCACGCGAGCCATGTCAAATTCAGTTTCTAAACCTAATTGTTCAGCATAGGTACTCAAAGCACGAATTCGCTTACCTGTCAAAGGATGCGTTGAACTCAGTTCCATCCACCAGCCCCAGGGATTAAACATATCCCACAAGAAAATTTTGCCTATTTCTTGGGGATTGGAGGCAATACTATAGGCAGTACCGCTGATAGCAGCAGCTTTATGATCATAAATTCCCAAAGCACGGATGCCTTGAATTAATGTGCTTGGTTTCTGTGCCCGATTGCCTTCTTGTACAAGACCGTAAGCAATTTTCACTAGCGCTCGTGATAATCCATTGGGATTGCCAGTGACTTCTGCAGCAAAATGATCGGCAAAATATTCTCGCGTGCGCGAAAGATATAAAATTAAATAGTTTCCAAACTCGTAGAAAAAATATGCAGTAGTTGCAGCCGTTTGGACGGCTCTTTTCACCTGATTATTGTCGATGGAGTTATGCAGGTAGTTGGCAAACCTGTAAATTAAATAAATAATCTGCAGCAGCGTCACCACCAAGGATATAATTACAAAATCCCAATGTACAATGTGCCCCAGTTCATGGGCATAGACAGTGGCGATTTCGTCGTCATCTAGGTAGGTAAATAATCCCTCGCTGACAACTATGCGAGCGTTATTTGGTAATGAACCGTAAGTAAAAGCTGTAGGGTTTTGATCGTTAATAATTCCTAAGCGGGGATGTTCGATGTTTTTCTGTTTACAAACCTGACGAATCACTCGCCCTGCTTCTGGACTTCTGCGCTCTATTTGTGCTAGCGTTACCCACTGTGTGCCGTATAAAAACTCCTGAGTAATATCCATTAATATGGGAGATAGGAAAAAGATTATGATGTTGAATAGAATTGTCAAGGCGATCGCTATTCCCATTTCATTAATAGGATTTTGGCTGAAAGTAATAGAATTTTCGCTCTTGACAATATAAGTAAACTCCAGGCACAAAACAAATACCATTCCCAACAGTAGCGAAATGGTAAAAATAGATGCCAACCCTAAATTGCCCGCAAAACGTGCAATTGTTAATTTTACTCCTGTTTTGATTGCTCTCCCTGCTTTTGGTAGCCGAATTTGTTGTTGTTTTTGTGATGATTCTTCTCTCTCACCCTTTTGAGATTTTACTCTTACTACTAAAGACGGGAGAGTTTGCTCTGCCCAGCTTTTAACCAATGGATCTGAGCTTTCTAGTAGTTGCTGGCAAAGACTGTGGGCTTTTTCTAACTCTCCACTGCCTTTCCAGGCTTTGATTAGCAATATCTGCGCCTGGGAATACTCGTTAGAATTCTGCTGTTCACAGGTTTTTAAAAATTCTTCTAGTGCTTGCACGGCGTCAGAGTAACGCCGCTGTTTGAGTGCTTGTTTTCCTGCTTCTAATAGGAAGTCTTTTTGCTTTGCTGGTTTTGGAGAATTCTTTTTTGCCTGAAGTTCAGTTTGCCTCTGTGCTATTAACTTCGGAAGAATTTTTTCTGCCCAACTAGCTACTTGTGACTGCTCGTATTTTGCCATCTGCCGGCAAAGTGCGATCGCTTTTTCTATTTCTCCGCTCCCCTGATAGGCTTTCACTAACCACATCTGCGCCTGCAAATAGTCTTTAGAGCTGGTATCAGCATAGCTTTGACAAAAAGTTTCCAAAAGTTGAATAGCCTCTTGGTATTCTCCTTTTTTCACTGCTTCATATCCAGCTGCAAACGCTCCAAAATTTGCTTGCATACAATCTCCTTGCAACAGGAATTATAAGATTGTCACGCCTGCGGTAGAATACGCAGCCACAAGCGTTTCAGTTTCCTTTCACTCTCTTGGAACGCTCATTTATTTTCCTCTTCTTTACAAAACTTAACAATTTTTGTTTTTTCCTGGAGCACGGAGAGAAGGCGAGGGTGAATTATTCCATTGCTAGCAATCACACCGCGATTATTGAGCATTTTTCTGCCGAGAGAAAAATTCAGCGGTTCGCCATACATATCTGTTACCCGCCCGCCGGCTTCTTCTACGATAATCGCTCCTGCCGCATGATCCCAAATATTCTCCCGATAATCCGGGTTTTTTGGCGAGGGCAAGCGCATGTAGACGGCGGCTTGCCCCAAAGCGACTACGCCGTATTTTGCTTGAGAATCCATCTGTAAGGAAGGAGCTGTAATTCCTGCTGCCAAAGCCACCTGATTTTGCAAATCGCTATCGCCGTGGCTAGATTCCACGCTTTCTATCAAGCGAAAATAGGTAGGATCTTCGCCCCTCTGCACATGAATTACGCGCGCCTCCCCTCCAGAGAGCGGCTGCACCGTCGCTCCAGAGCCTCGCACCGCCACAAACAAAGCGCCGATTTCGCCACTTTCCAAAGGCAGAGCAGGGCACGCCAAGACTCCCACTTTCACATCGCCGCCTTCCACCAGTGCTAAGGCGATGGCATATTGTTCCTGTCGCAAAAACCCTTTCGTGCCATCAATCGGATCGAGAGTCCAATAGCGTGGCCCTACGTCGCCGCAGCCGCGATCAATCCACTCAAGTACACTTTTTGGTGTCGCCTCGGCAATCAACTCATTAACATAACAAGTAACTTTTGTCAACTGGTCAGTCATTTCCAGCTCACGCAGAGCTGTCGCATTTTCTTCTGCAACGAGCGGATCGTCGGGAAACTCCCGTGCAAGTGTAGTGCAAATAACCGCCTGAGAGCCGTAATCAGCTACTGTAACTGGGCTTTTATCGGTTTTTTCCATAGCTTCGGGAAGATCGCGACGAACTTGTTCGCACAGTTGTGCTGCTGTCACGGCGGCGGCGATAGCAACTTGTTTTTCTTTTTCGTAAGACATCCTAGAGTATCCCAGCAGTTATTGGCTTTATAATTCACACTCCCACCGACATTATTTGGGGGATTCTTATACAGAGTTACCCTAACTCGTAAAGGCGCTTGCCTTGACGCCCCTACTCTGAAAGCTAGTTGCCAAGCATCCAGCCTACTTTTGTTTGTTTTACCTTGTTTTACCGCTGTTGGGTATATCTCATATTATGCGACTTATGTCGCCATTCGGCGCACTTTCAGTCTGGGGTTTCCCAGTTGCTTCCAGGTTTTTCACAAAAAACCCAGTTTCTTCAAGAATAGCTTTGCCAAACAAAAAAATGCCGTCTATAATTTTAAATATTTTCCTAGGAAAGCTTTAATTTTTTTATATTGCAAGGATGAAAAAATTAACTCAATTTCCAGAAAATATCTTTGTTCTCTTTTACTATAAAATAGAAAATAGCAAAAAACAAAATCAAGTAAATTCAGCTAGGGGAAGGCAATGAGCGATATATTCAAAGGGTTCGAGCAGTTGCTAGAACTGGCGAAAACGCTGGAAGAAAAAATCGAGAGCAAAGAACTGAAGACAGAAGTGCAAATTAACACCCGCACGATAAGCAGCATTCCCCGCGCTGGCAGCATTCCCCGCCGTCATGTCGGTACTAATGTCGATCAAAGCCGCCCTAACCATCAATCTCAACCTACTCCTAGCAAAGGGGATTCGACTGCTCCTTCTCTTAAAGATGTTGGGGGTTTGCAAGAAGTAATTCGGGAATTAAAAGAATTAGTGGCAATTCCGCTAAAGCGCCCGGAATTACTGCAGCAATTGGGATTAGAACCGACGCGGGGAGTGCTTTTGGTAGGGCCACCCGGAACGGGAAAAACTCTCACAGCTCGCGCTTTGGCAGAAGAATTAGATATAAATTATATTGCGATCGCCGGTCCTGAGATAATGAGCAAATACTACGGCGAAGCTGAAGAAAAATTGCGAGGGATTTTTGAGAAAGCCGCAAAAAGCGCCCCTTGTTTAATATTTATCGACGAAATCGATAGTATAGCGCCCGCTCGCAGTAAAGTAGAAGGCGAAGTAGAAAAACGCCTCGTCGCACAATTGTTAAGTTTAATGGACGGGTTTGCCCAAATCAAAGGCATAGTAGTGCTCGCAGCAACCAACCGAGTCGAACATATCGATCCTGCTCTGCGACGCCCAGGGCGTTTTGAGCGGGAAGTGATATTTCCCGTGCCAGATAAGCAGGGGCGTTTGGAAATACTGCAAATTTTGACGCGGGGGATGCCCTTGCAGGGGGTGGATTTAGAGGCGATCGCTCTCGCTGCCGTTGGTTTTGTTGGCGCTGACTTAAAAGCACTTTGCCAAAAAGCCGCCTCTATTGCTTTGCGTCGCCACCTTCCCTGTTTCGACAGCCCGCTGCCTGATAAAATGACGGTAAATCAGTCGGATTTTTTGCAGGCGCTTGCCGAAATCAAACCTGCCGTACTTCGCTGCGTTGAAATCGAATCCCCCAAAGTTGCCTGGGAAGATATCGGTGGATTAGAGAGTATTAAGCAAACCCTGAGAGAAGCCGTCGAAGGAGCGCTTCTCTATCCTGAATTTTATTTAAAAACTAAAGCCAAAGCCCCCAAAGGCATTTTGCTGTGGGGCGAACCAGGAACCGGCAAAACTCTTCTAGCCAAAGCAGTTGCCTCACAAGCCAGAGCTAACTTTATTGGTATTAATGGCCCAGAATTGCTCAGCAAGTGGGTGGGCGCTTCTGAACAGGCAGTGCGAGAATTATTTGCTAAAGCCCGACAAGCAGCACCGTGCGTTATTTTTATCGACGAAATCGATACCCTTGCACCGGCAAGGGGGCGCTACATAGGAGACGCAGGAGTGAGCGAGCGCGTTGTTGGGCAATTGCTCACCGAATTAGACGGCTTGCAAACAGGCGCGGACATTCTCGTCATCGCTGCTACCAATCGCCCCGAAGCTCTCGATCCTGCCTTACTGCGAGCCGGTCGTTTAGACTTACAATTGAAAGTAGACTTGCCCGACAAAAACAGCCGCCAAGCCATCCTGCAAGTCCACAACCAAGATCGCCCCTTACAAGATGTTAATTTAGAATACTGGGCATCTCAAACTGAAGGCTGGAACGGTGCCGACCTGGCTTTGATGAGTAATCAAGCGGCGATAGAAGCAATTCGCGATAGCCGTGCCCGTGGCATCACAGATCCAAATGCCGTAAATATTACTACAGAACACTTTAACCGCGCTTACAATAAACTTTTAAAACAACGCAATATCCGTTAGATGAGTTATTAAAAAGCCAAAAACAAGTCAGAGAAATATTAACATCCCCTACCACTAACCAGGCGATATAGTGAGATTATCCCCCCTACTCTCCAAATCCCGGCTGCCATCAAAATAAAAGCCTTGCTGCACCTTCAATCCGCTGCATCGGTTCCACAGAACGGGGTAAAACCGGCAGGCGAATAATAGTTTGCTCTGGGAATAAATCAGCAGCAACTTCCTCACCTGGCTTGTAACAATTATGAACAGCATAGCGCTGCTGTACCTGCATAGATTTGAGGTATTCAGTAAGTCGCAATTGCTCAGCAATAATTGCCTCTCCAGCTTGAAAAACACCAATAAACTCCGTGTGATTGGGGTCTTTTAATTTCTTTTGCGCCTGTATAACCTGCTGGCGTAGTTTCCGCAACCGCCCCATTAAATCGACATTACCTAAAACATCTTGGTATTTTAACCAAAGTTTAAATATCCAAGCTAGCCATTCTGCCAACGCAGTTGGCATTTCCAAAAAGCGCAGTAAGTGCCCGGTAGGAGCAGTATCTAAAATAATCAGATCTTGTTGCTTGCGCTCTAATAAATCCATTACGGTGATGAGAGAGAGCATTTCATCAATACCAGGAACTGCCTGAGAAACTATTTGCCGCCATGCTTCGGGACTATAGGCGATTTTGATGCTCCTCTGTTGATTTTTTTCACCGCTGATCATTTCGGCGAGTTCCCAGAGATAATCTTCACGGAATTTATCGAGAACGAGCTGAGAGTCAACTTCTTGCGCGCTCAAATTGGGGGTGATTTGTTGCGGTTCGTGACCTAATTTTTGCCCAAAAGCATCGCCGAGGGAATGGGCGGGATCGATAGAAATTAAACGAATGTTTTTGTCGGGGTGGCGCTGTGCAAGTGCAAAACCGATCGCAGCAACGACAGTGGTTTTACCAACACCGCCTTTACCACCAACGATGAGGAGTTGACGATTTTCGGCGATAAAATCACTGAAGCTGGGTGGGACTTTTTCGGGCCACTGTACTGGTTCTGGTGGGGCGAGGACGACAGTTTCCAGTTTTTGCACTTGTGCGAGTAGGTTATCTAAGGCTTCTCCGCCCAGGGGTTCAGCGGCTTGTTTGGGAATGATAAAAACAGACTGGTTTTTAGATTGGTTTTCACAAAGGAGAAGGAATTTTTGCAACAGTTGCTGTTGTTCGCTTATGCGAGCGCGTTCGGTTGAGGTTGACGGGATAATAAAATTAACGAATATACCTCCTGGGGGAATCTCTAGGGCTTTGAGACTTGCGAGAAAGCGCTCAGTTTCCAAAAAGCTCATTGGCTCTGCGATCGCCACTACATGACAAGCTGTAAAATTTTCATCTTGTAACAAGCGCTTGCCTGCTTCCAAGTCCGATTTCATCTGGATAAGAAAATCATCTGCAGCATCAGGAATATAACGCCCAGTCAAACTTTTGCTAATCACCCGATGTTTTTCTTGAAACAGCTCTAAGGAATCTAAAAGCACCTGTAAAAAATCCTTAAGCCGGAATAAATTCAGCGAGTGACCAGAAGGAGCCATATCCACCACTATGCGCTCGGCCACCTTTTCTCTGAGCAGACGTTGAATTTCCAGAAGTCCCATCAGTTCATCTAAACCAGGCCAGCTCATGTCCCAAACTGGCTTGAGGTCCTCCCCAGCCACAAAGCTGCCCCGCTCAACTAACAGTTCCAAAACACTACCGTATTTAGTTTTGAATTCCTGTAGCAACTTCTGAGCGTCGAGAGCTATTACCTTCAAATTTGGCAAATCTGGAAGAGATTTAGGGGTGTCTTCCACCTCCAGACGTAATACATCCCCCAAAGAATGAGCCGGATCGGTAGAGAGCAAGAGAATTTGCTCGTCGGGAAATAGCCTTGCCCAACGACGGGCAAAGCCACAGGCAAGAGTTGTTTTGCCTACTCCGCCCTTGCCGCTAAACATGGCCAAGTGGAGCGAGTCGTATTCCTGCATGGTAGAGTTGCAAATAAATCTGAACCTAGCTTAGCTAGGAAAAAGTGATTCACCCTTGACACTAGCGCTAAAATTTAATAACTAGCGACATATGTGAAAAATCGCTGTTCGAGTTAAGATTTTCTGTTTCTTGCTTTGCCACCGAGACTGGTATTACACGTCAATAAGAAAATAAGCTGATAAGCTGATAGCGTATAGCAAAAAGCTGCTAGTGGCACTCATGGAATGGCACCCAACCGATGCTCAAAGTTTAGCAATAATAGATCGCGAAATCGGAGAACACACTTGGTCTCCTGCAGAATACGAGATTGTACGGCGGGTAATCTACTTAACCGCTGACTTTGAATACAAATCTCTGATTCGCTTTTCGGATCAAGCACTGCAATCTGGAGCGGCAGCGCTGGCGGCTCGCACAACTATAGTTGTGGATGTGCCAATGGTACAAGTTGGCATTGCACCGTACATCCAACAGACTTTTGCCAATCCTGTCTATTGTAGCATGGAGGCAATCACGCGGCCCCAAAAAGAAAAAACTCGCACAGCGTGGGGAATTGAAACCCTAGCCAGACGCTATCCTGAGGGAATTTTTGTGGTAGGGCAGTCACAAACAGCGCTTACCTCTCTAGTGGAGCTGATTGAAGCCGAGGAAATTCGACCTGCGCTAGTTATTGGCACACCTGCTGGCTTTGTAGATGTAGACGTGGCCAAAGCTCGCTTGAATGATTCTTTGGTGCCTCACATTCGTATTGAGGGACGAAAGGGTAGTGCGGTGGTTGCCGTGGCTATAGTTAATGGGCTGGTTGATCTAGCATGGCAAGCTTACGGGCAAGAAAGTAGCGCCGTTTTTTGATTTAAACTTAATTTTTCTGCCGGGGATGAAAGTATTTAGCAGATATGGGCAAAAATTTGTTGGCTGCGAGCTCGCATATTTGAGATTTTAAAAAATTATTTATAACTAGGAAAAAGAATTTGTTAAAATTTAAATAAAGGAGGCTACTATGAATAGTTTTATTGTCATGGCAGAGATAGTAAAAGATCCAGAATTGCGCTACACGACAGACAACAAGAAAAGAGCAGAGATGCTGATAAAATTTCCTGCTCTGAGAGAAGAAGATCCGCCGTCAATTTTAAAAGTGGTGGGGTGGGGAAATTTAGCAGAAGAAATATGCGATCGCTATCGGGAAGGTGATCAAGTCGTCATTGAAGGGCGATTAAACATGAATACTGTAGAACGACCGGAAGGTTTCAAAGAGAAACGGGCTGAATTAACTGCCTCTCGCATTCACAGCCTTAAACCAGAGGCTCTGAAAAGTTGGGCGCCAGCTGCCAAAAGTTCCCCCAACAATGTCATTTCAAATAGCTCTAGTAACCAATCTGATAAAATACAGCGCTGGAGCGAACCACCAACCAAATATGAGCCTGCGAATACCAGTACTCTACCACCTGTAGAATCTGAAACTCTGCCGCCAGTGTCAGAAGAGAATAAAATTTATGTTATCAACGAACCAAGTATAGACGACGACATACCATTTTAAATTAAAATCTATTTATAGTATATAAAAGAAGTTTAAGAGCGAGCACGCAGAGGTGCCTGAGCAGCTTGCGTAAGTAAAGGGAATTCTAACTCTATTAACTGCAAATCAAACACTTGGGAAAAAGCGGTGGCCACTGCCCTACGAACTGCGTTGATATCGACATCGGGGATAAACTCTGCCAAACTGCCCACTGGCTGATCAGAGATGCCGCAGGGGACAATGCGTTGAAAACCTTGCAAATTGGGACAGACATTTAAAGCGAAGCCATGCATTGTAATCCAGCGGCTGACTTTGATGCCGATCGCGGCCACTTTTCGCCCCTGGTGCCAAACTCCTGTCAAACCGGGAAGACGGGAGCCTTCCAGTCCCCAGAATGCCAGCACTTGAATCAGTACTTCTTCCAACTGGCGCAAGTACCAATGCAAATCTGGGCGGTGGCGACGCAGGTTAAGAATTGGATAGCCCACCAACTGCCCCGGACAGTGGTAAGTCACCTCTCCGCCCCGCTCGACACGGTAGACTTCCCAGTTGCTACAATTGGGATCGAATTTAAGAAAGTTTAAAGTAGCTCCCTGCCCTAGGGTGTAAACTGGTGGGTGCTCTAGTAAAATCAAGACATCTTCCAAGTCGGGGTTTTGCAAGCGTTCGGCCACCAAAGACTGCTGGATGGCCCAAGCCTGAGTATAGGGCACCAGTCCCAAATTATAAAACCAACAGCGGCGTGCTATACTTGGAATCATGTAAAAAATCAAGAGTTTTTTTACTCAAATTCTAAAAAAATATGTGAAGGAATGCAACAGATTTTAAAAAGATAGAAAAAGAGTCTGTTCTCTACAATACAAAGTGATAGGGTGTAAATAGAACCTATTCCAGGAGGAGAAAACTTGGTTGAGACAAACCCATCTTGAGGGGGAGAGGATGGTGGTGGTAACTGGATAGTTTTATACAGATTACAGCTTTCCCTATTGCCCCACCTCACCTAAAAAATGGGTGCAGAATAGGAGTAGCAGGCAAGCTAAAAGGCACGAAAAGGCCAGAAGAAGCAAAACCGCGACAATTTTCGGCTCCGTTTTGGGCCAAATATACCCTTAAAAACGGGCGATCATATTGGTTTTAGGAAAGCGGTAAACCCCGCCCCGCTTTCCCCCCACGTTGAAATGACAAAGGACGAAAGCTGAAAAAAAACGAATTGATTCCGCTTTCGACTAGGCATATTTCTCTCTTCGTGGGGTATTCAGCGGGAACATGAGATATGAAGCTTGTTATCCAGGGCAAAAATATTGAGATCACCGAGGCTATTCGTGAGTACGTTAATCAAAAAATAGATAAAGCGGTGAGCCACTTCCAACACATTACCAATGAAGTAGACGTACATCTGTCAGTGGCTCGTAATCCCCGGATAAATCCTAAGCAGTCGGCTGAAGTGACGATTTATGCCAACGGTACTGTTATCCGTGCGGAAGAAAGTAGTGAAAATTTGTATGCCAGCATTGATTTGGTGGCGGACAAGATTTCTCGTCAACTGCGGAAATATAAAGAAAAACGTATTGATCGCAAGACACAAGATCAGCCTAAAACCAGCGAGGTAGTTCCTCAAGAGCCAGTGGTGACGAATTTAATCGGCGAGCGCACTCCCGAACTCCCTGCGGAAGTGGTGCGCACTAAGTATTTCGCTATGCCGCCGATGACGATACAAGAAGCCTTGGAACAGTTGCAGCTCATCGATCATGATTTCTACATGTTCCGCAATGCGGAAACAGGCGAAATTAACGTCATATACAAGCGCAAACACCATGGCGGTTATGGGGTGATTCAGCCCCGCAACGGCAACAACAACAGCAAAAACGGCAAACCTGCCGCAAGCAATGTTGCAGAAAAGTCTACTACTAAAACCTGAGTTTCTCTATCCTTGAGGGGGAGCATGGAGAGCTGTGCTTTCCCTGCTCCGTCTCTTTTGATAGCTTTGCAAAAAGCTGTTATCTGGCAGGCTCGTGACGGGAGCCGTTTCTTCTGTTTTTTCTGTTTTGTTTATATTATTTTGGGTTTGAAAACTTAGTTTCTCAATCCAGCCGACATAAGCTAGGAAATATTTGCAGTTCTTTCTCACTAAAGTAGGGAATTGCGCAGTGTTAGCGCAATTCCTACCACTGTTTAAAAAAAATAGCGAGCGCTTAAATAGCAGCGCTTTGAATCTCTTTAAGAGTTTTCAGCGACTCCTCTACATGCGCCTTAAAATTCATCATCGAGTTAAAAATGTGGCGCACTACCCCCTGTTTGTCAATCACATAAGTCACTCTTCCCGGCAGCAATCCGAAAGCAGCTGCCGGCACGCCATAGAGCTTGCGTAGTTGGTTGTTAGTGTCACTGAGTAGGATAAAAGGCAAATTATACTTGGCGGCAAATTTTTGGTGAGATGCGGGCGAGTCGGCGCTGACGCCAATTACCACCGCCCCTGCTTCTGTAAAAGCTTCGTAACTATCGCGAAAGGCGCAGGATTCCGCAGTACAGCCAGGAGTGTCGTCTTTCGGATAAAAATACAAGACTACACTTTTTTTGCCCCGGAAATCTTTTAGGCTTACGGGTTCGCCGGTTTGCGATGGCAAAGTGAAATCGGGCGCGATATCTCCAACTTTAACACTCATAACTCTGCTCAATCTCAAAGAAATGTTAACTTTTGTTATGTTAGCGCGCTCGCCCTCTCAAAGCCAAAATTGCGATCGCAGTCGGGGGAATTTCTCCCCTGCCTACGAATTATTATTTGTTTTCAGTGTTTAGAGATATTATAGCCTTCCGTAGCAATTTTTTTGCAGTACAGGATTTTTACATTCTTTATATGCTAGCCTCTTTTGCTGTGTAATTTCCGAAAAATTACTGACTGCTGTACATTAATAATTTTAATTCTTCATATAGTGCCCTAAATTATTCGTACATATAGGGGCAAGGTTTTCTGCCCTCTCTCTAGTAGAGGAACTTTACAAATCACTGAGATTGGCTATATTTTTAAAAAAATATTAGTGCTTAGGGCTTCTCCCTTATTCTCCCCCTGAATCTGCTATTGTGCCTATAACCAGACTCTATTAAAAAGATAGCCTTTTGAGTTGGCGCTAGGTAAGAAAGGAAAATAACAATGCCCGTGATTTTGCAGAGGATGCTTTCACCCCTTAGGGGTTTTTCCTATCGCGAAGGCGAGAATTGTATCAGCCTACCCCTAATTGCCATTGGATTAGTTCCAAAACTGGCCTTTTTAGAAAAATGGAAATGATGAATAGAAGAGTACCAAGCTAGAGTACTAAAGTGAAAACATTCTTTCACTTTTAATGAGAAGAGAAAATTTTTCTTTCGCAGCGTTCATTTTTACCTGACGCCCTTTCTAATTGAACGGGAGGCGCCACACTTTTTGAATTATGTACACTTACTTATTAGTAATCAGCTATCAGCTTTCATAGGGAGCTAGGCAATCGAAAATTTGAGAATTTCTGCCCTATTGCTTATTTTTCACCTCTAGAGTACTGGAAATATGAATGTGGCTAAATGCTTGCCCGCAGGCGAGCGCTATAAATTTATATACAAAAAAATAGTTCCAAAAAAAAGAACAACGTTTTATAATATTGAGCTTAAGTAAGAGAAAAGGACTAGGCCAAAAAAAGAAGCAGTTGGCGCTGCATCTAACAAAAGATGTAGCGGTAGCGCACTAATTACAGCCCTAGGAGCATGAGTTTGAACACTCAACTTTCAGCTAACCTTATTTGCCTGTAGCAGATAAGATTATGCTAAAATAAGTAAAAATTTGGTTTGGAGAAATCGGAGGAATTATGGCTACGGCACTAAAAGGAAAGGCACTCCTACAGGAGATAAAGAAATATTCAAACTTGCCTCGCCGGGAGATAGCAAAACGCTGTGGATACTACACTGAAACAAAAAATGGGGAAGTTCGCATCAACCTCACGGAATTTTACGACGCCGTGCTGGCAGCCAGGGGAATTGAACTGGAGACAAAAGAAAAAAAAGAAGCTCGAGGTCGAGAGGCTTCATACCGAGTGAGCGTTCACAAAAACGGTCAAATCGTTATAGGTTCCACCTATACCGAGGCGATGGGGTTAAAGCCAGGAGACGAATTTGAGATTCGCCTTGGATACAAACACATTCACCTTATCTTCGTCGGCGACGCCTCCCAGTCTGGCTCAGAAGAAAGCGAAGACGAAAAAGAAGAAAAACAAGCAAAAGAGGCAGTTTGACAGGAGTGAATAGCTAATCTAAATAGCGAAAGCCTTGTAGCGAGCGCACTTTTCCATTTAAAAAGTGTGAGGGGTAATTCTTTCTTTTAAAAAGCTAGTGGCGGTGGCGGGTAAGACAACTCGCACCGCCAAAGTCAGACTGCAAGAAAAGAAAGGACATTCCCCTGACAGTCATGCTAAGCTTTAGCCGTGCCGCAAATAAAAAAGTTGTGGCGAAGGGTGTAGCATGTTTGGGGGTAGTTTAGTGAAGTCCATCTTATGAATATAAATTTTAAATTTGCGATCGCCAGTGACTTGCACATAGCACTACCTGAAACGATTGACAATAACAACAGCCGCTTTCACTTGGTAGAAGTCAGCATCCCCGTACTGGAATTCGTACTTGCTCGCCTCAGTCAGCTCGATATCGACTTCCTACTCCTACCGGGAGACTTAACACAGCACGGCGAAGCCGCTAACCACGCTTGGCTAGCCTATCGCCTAGCCCAACTTCCCTTCCCCGTCTATGTCGTACCAGGCAATCACGACGTGCCAGTAATTCAGGCAGACGCTCGCTCTATAGCTGCTGCCGAATTTCCTAGCTACTACCGGGCCTTCGGCTATGACAACTCAGATAAACTATATTATACACGTACAGTCTTGCCCGGAGTGCGTTTAATCGGACTAAATTCCAATCAATTTGACGAACTAGCTAGGCAAAAATCGGCAGGATACCTCGATGACGAACAATTCAACTGGCTGAAAGAAGTTCTGGCAAAAGCTGACGAGCCAGTAATTTTAGTAATGGTGCATCACAATGTCATCGAACACCTACCTGGGCAGTCACATCATCCCCTGGGGAAACGATACATGCTAGAAAATGCTACTGCTTTGCTATCGCTACTGCGAGAAGCAGGGGTGTCACTCGTATTTACCGGGCACTTGCACGTTCAAGATGTGGCAAGTGAGGGCGGCATCTACGACATCACCACTGGCTCTCTAGTGAGCTACCCCCACCCCTATCGGATTTTGCAGTTTCAAATCGATGAGCAAGGGAGAAAAAGCTTGCAAATCCAATCCTATCACGTCCAGTCTGTGCCGGGATGGCCAATGTTAGCGCAAACTTCGCGGGAATGGATAGGCGAGCGCAGTCGTAATTTCATGCTCAGATTACTCTTAGAGCCACCATTAAATCTGCCGCTTACTCAAGCAGAGCCGCTAGTATCCAAACTCCGTTATTTTTGGGCAGACATTGCTGCCGGCGATGCTCTATTTGACTTTCCCGATTTCCCGCCGCCGGTTCGTCGTTATTTCCAGGCGTTTGGCGCCCTTTCCAGCGATCGCACTTTCCCCGCATTCATCGACAACCACACCACCCTTTTGCTTTAAAAGCAGTATTTTCTCTCGTTTGTGGTAGAAATGCCACAGGTGAAAATGCTTGCTAAATCCCCCAATATCGATCAGTCTTAATTTGGATTTGGAGATAAAGGTGTTTGCTACCCTAAGTGATAGCACAAAAGCCTACAGCCCTAACTATGCCCCTCTGTACCAGTGTCTGCTATGAAAGGGCGGGCGAGTATGTCAATAATGTAATTACTGTCACTTCTGGCGGGCAAAATAAGCGCCCTGGAAAATAGCTTCCCAACCCGCGACTGACATACAGCAAATTTCTCCCCAACTGATGCAACCCCGACACCCATTCCCAATGCTTGGTTACTTTATAACAATTAGCCTCCAAGTAAGGAATAGAAATATGCTGCAAAAATTTTTTAATTTGAGCAGGTAGTGGCCCGATTTTGGGTAAAATAATTTGACCACCGTGGGTATGCCCAGACAGTTGCAAATCGACTCGCCACGGTTGTAGTTTCTCGGCGCTGTCGGGATTGTGGGATAGCACTATACGGGGTAGTGTTTCGTCGAGTTGAGACATCACGGCAGCGGGATTGAAGGCGCGAGCGAAGAAATCGGGTAGCCCTACTAATGCCAGCTCATCTCCTAGGGGATAGACTATTTCGTTCCATAATACACGAATTCCTATGTTAGTTAGGGCAGTAGTGATTATTGCTTTTGAGTGCGGGTATTTGAGATCATGGTTGCCTAAAACTGCATAAATGCCAGCCCGACTTTGCAATTGTTTCAACCACGGTAGCAGATTGTAAATCGCTGTTGGATTGTTAGTAACGTAGTCGCCTGTGAGTAATATCAGATCTGGTTCGGCTTCGTTGGTGGCGGCGATCGCTTCTTTTAAAAGTTTATCTGACAGACTTTTGCCTTCGTAGTGGAAGTCGGTTAATTGCACTAGCTTTGTGCCTTCTAGGTGTTTTGGTAAATCAGCGATCGCGATTTTCAAATGCTCCACTCGCAAAGGTTCTGTTAATATATTATACATCTCTGGCTGTTTTTTTAATCGCCTGGACACCAACCTCATTTTATCCTACACTTCCTAGTGTAGCTTCTCTATATAATAACATGCCCACGGCAGTAATTCTTTAAGCTGTATTAGATGTGTTCAAAAACTGTCGTAACCAAGTGCAGCCTATATTCAAGCCATTAATTCATCTATCGTTACTGTAAATCCTTGCAGCACTGCTTGAGTTTTCGCTACCTCGCCAGCACCAAACCATACTTTCTGAGTCTGTGTTATCACAAATATCCATTTATTTTCTGGTAAAATTAGCCATACTTCTTGCGAACCTGACTCTAAATATTCTTTAGCTTTTGCAAAAAAATCTTCTGCCAAATCATTAGGAGAAGCTATTTCAGCTACCAGGGGAAAACTAACAGGTAGAACAGCTTCTTTGCCATACTTTGCTACTAATTCAGGAGTCAAATAAGCAACATCAGGGCGCCGCCCCTGCTTGTTAGTGCGACAGGGTGCTTCTGTATAAACTTTTCCTCCTTGCCCGCTGGTAGTAGCGTAAATTTTCCATAAAGAGCCGAGATTTAGCTGAACTTCACCATGTGTTAATGTCATTCCATTTTTCTCAACTAGGTAACCCTCTACCCACTCCATACCATCCGGTGGATTTTGCACGTAGTCTTCTAGTGAGAAAAATTGTTTTTCTGCAATGGCTTTTTCAGCATTAGCTGTTCCCATATGAGTTTATCTTTTTTTTTGCTACAAGTTTTTCGGCGGGTTAAATGGGCACAGTTAAACGCCCCTGTAAAGGATGTTTTGTTTTTTTTCTATATCATGCTAGTTTTGTTCAGAGCGAGCGCGCTTTATCACTTAAGTAATTATCTCTGTGAGTATATACAAATTTATATTTCAGGCCAACAACAGAAGAGAGCTAGAAACCCGATTTGTAAAAACCGGGTTTTTCAATTTCAAGCAAGCTATAATACTTTAACGAGTACCGAATTTCCCTCGATCTTAGCTTCATAGGTTTTCAGGGGTTGCTTTGCGGGTCCTTTGATGACTTTGCCGTCGGCAGCAAAATCGCTATCGTGGCAGGGGCACTGAAAATATTTTTCATCTTTTTCCCATTCCACAATACAGCCATTGTGAGTACAAGTGGGATTGACAGCTAAAACACTCTTGGGATCAGCTGGGTTGCGGACGACCAAAACGGGGCCAATGGCAAGTTTTTTATTGAGAATTTGACCTTTTTTATCCAATTCTGCAACCGTACCGACTACCTGAAACTGTTTAGCTGCTGCACTTGCTACCTCAGCAGGTGGTGGAGGTGGTGCGCTATTTGCTGGGGGATTGCTTTGTGCAGAGGGAGCCTGGTTAGCATCAGGAGAGCAGGCAGCGATCGCCACCGGCAGGGAACTGGCCAAAGTGCCAACACCAACCCAGCTTAAAAACTCACGGCGATTCATACAATTTAATCTAAAAAAGCTTTTGATTCTTGACAAAAAAGCGTAGTTTCTGCTATTTTACACACAGGTTTACCAGATATACAACACCTCGTTCTGGTCAGCGCCCCTCGCGACGCCGCTAAAAGCAAAATTGTAAAAAATTTTATTACTTTATTTGCTCAAGCTTTGCCCAAAAATTTGCAGATATGTAAAAAAAGAATTAAAAAAATTCAAAAATTTCATGTAATAAAAATTTCGGTAGTAATCTATACCATTTATCTCAGGTGAGCCTTTAAAGTTGAAAGTATAGGTGCCTGATTCTGGCGCGGCAAAAACATTCAAAACCGCCTCAGTCTTATCGCAATACTTAATTGCTTTTCAGTTATTACCTCCTCGTGCAGAATTCAAACCATATGACCGCAAAAGCCTCAACTCTGACTGCAAGTGAAAAAAAATGTCTGGGTAAAGTTTATTTAGTAGGTGCAGGACCAGGAGACCCAGGTTTGCTCACCCTCAAGGGCAAGACACTTCTGGAATGCGCGGACGTAGTAATCTATGACGCCCTAGTTAGTCCTCAGATTCTAGCCATGATTAATCCCAATGCTGAAAAGATTAATGCAGGCAAGCGTCGGGGGCGTCACTCCATGATACAGGAAGAAACGACGCAGTTAATGATTGAGAAAGCCCAGACTAAAGCAGTGGTGGTGCGGCTAAAAGGCGGCGATCCCTTCATATTTGGGCGGGGCGGCGAGGAGATGGAAGAATTAGTAGCGGCTGGGGTGCCGGTAGAAGTGGTGCCAGGAGTGACTTCTGGGATTGCAGCGCCAGCTTATGCTGGGATTCCGCTAACGCATAGAAAATACAGCAGTTCGGTGACGTTTGTAACAGGTCACGAAGCAGCGGGAAAGTACCGCCCGCATGTGAACTGGGAAGCGCTCGCTCGCAGTTCAGAAACGATTGTTATTTATATGGGGGTTCATAATCTGAAAGCGATCGTGCCGCAACTGATTGCCGCCGGGTGTAGTTTACAAACGCCTGTAGCTTTGATTCGCTGGGGAACATGTTCCTGTCAGCAGGAACTCATCGGTACCCTGGAGACGATCATTCAGCAAGTGGAAGCATCGGGGTTTGAAGCTCCGGCGATCGCCGTGATCGGAAATGTGGTGCATATGCACTCGCTTTTGGCCCACTGTAAGCCTGTAGTATTTTAGTAAGATTTTTGTTATTGTTCTTGCGTTCCTGAGCCGGCGTTCGGGAACGTTTTTTTATTTAGCATTTCTGACCTTAAACCGCAGGGTACTCGCTCTAGCGATACTCCTAGTCTGCCTACCTGCCATCATGTAAAATTTGCATTCTGTCAATGCACTATATTCATAACTAAAAATATTTCGTAACAAAATATACAAATAGCCTTATTTTCTGTCTTTAAATTGTCAATAGTCAATAAGTAAACAAAATAAGCCAAGCTCTAAAAAGCAACAGCAATATATAAAGAAAGAAAAATTAGTTGCAGGTAAAAAAATGACAGATGCAGAAGTTCAAACCACAAGTCTAAATAAATTCGAGAAAATTAAAGCCGAAAAAGATGGCTTGGCAGTCAAAGAAGAACTGGAATATTTTGCAAAAATTGGCTGGGAAGCGATAGATGAAAGCGATCGGGAATACCGCCTCAAATGGTTAGGCATATTCTTCCGCCCTGTCACTCCTGGCAAATTTATGATGCGATTGCGGTTACCAAATGGCATACTTACTAGCTCCCAAATGCGGACCCTCGCCGCAATTGTTCAGCGCTACGGCGAAGACGGCAACGCCGACATCACCACCAGACAAAATCTCCAACTGCGAGGTATCCGCATAGAAGACATTCCCGACATATTCAACAAACTAAAACAAGTCGGTTTAACGAGCGTACAATCCGGAATGGATAACGTTCGTAACATCACCGGTTCCCCCGTTGCCGATATCGATGCAGACGAATTAATCGACACACGCGGATTAGTGCGAAAAATCCAAGACATGATTACCAACAACGGCGAGGGTAACCCAGAATTTAGCAACTTGCCAAGGAAATTCAATATCGCCCTCGAAGGAGGGCGCGACAACTCCGTCCACGCCGAAATCAATGACCTCGCCTTCGTTCCCGCCTACAAAGACGGCAATCTCGGTTTTAATGTACTCGTCGGCGGCTTCTTCTCAGCCAAGCGCTGCGATACCGCAATTCCCCTCAATGTTTGGGTGCCGCCTAACGATGACGTGGTAGATTTATGTAGAGCAATTTTAATTGTCTATCGCGATCACGGTTTGCGCGCCAACCGCCAAAAAGCACGATTAATGTGGCTGATTGACGAGTGGGGTATAGAGAAATTCCGCGCTGAAGTCGAAAAGCAATTCGGGCGCCTACTGCCGTCAGCAGCTCCCAAAGATGAAATAAATTGGGAAAAACGTGATCACATCGGTATTTACCGTCAAAAACAACCCGGTTTAAACTATGTCGGTTTGCACGTACCCGTCGGGCGAATGTACGCTCCCGATATGTTTGACCTAGCCCGCATGGCTGATGTTTACGGCAGCGGGGAAATCCGCTTCACTGTGGAACAAAATATTATCCTTCCTAATATTCCTGATTCTCGCTTAGAAGCGTTTTTGAAAGAACCACTGCTACAGCGATTTTCTATCAATCCAGCACCTCTTACGAGAACCCTGGTTTCTTGCACAGGCGCACAATTCTGTAGTTTCGCTTTGATTGAAACTAAAAACCGCGCTTTGGCAATGATTAAGGAATTAGAAGCTGAACTGTCGTTGCCGCGCTCGGTGCGAATTCACTGGACGGGTTGCCCCAATTCCTGCGGTCAGCCTCAAATAGCGGATATCGGTTTAATCGGAACTAAAGTTCGCAAAAATGGTAAAACCGTTGAGGGGGTTGATTTATATATGGGCGGCAAAGTAGGCAAAGATGCTAAACTCGGCAGTTGCGTGAAAAAAGGGATTGCCTGCGAGGATCTTAAGCCCGTGTTAAGGGATTTGTTGATCAAGCATTTTGGTGCAACAGCAAAGGAAGAAACCAGGGCAGAATCAGCAGTTTTAGCCGCAGTTGATGCGGTTGCGATCGCTACAGAAACATCGTCAACCAATGGGCATGACGCTGCTGTCGCACCCACAGCTAAATCCGCTATCGTTGTTTTTGCTAAGTCTGGTAAAGAAATTGCCTGCTCTAGTACTGATTTGATTCTTGATATTGCCGAGAGCCAAGGAATTGACATTCCTAACAGTTGCAGAGCAGGAACTTGCGGAACTTGTAAGCAGAAACTTCTAGAAGGTAAAGTAGAATATGAGCAAGAACCAATAGCATTAGAAGAGAGCGATCGCCAACAAAATTATATTCTCACCTGTAGCGCTCACCCAATTGGTCGAGTCGTCATATCTTCTTGACAAAAAGACAAAAAAGTATTGAAAAAAAGTTACATTCTGATAGATTCAATACTTATTAAGTCTTTCTGTCTAGACTTTAATAACTCCTGTAAGCCTCACCAAGCCAGGAAATAATCTCAACACTAAACTAATCCAAAGAAAATGACGAAATTTTCTCGCCGCCAATTCATCCTAACCACCGCCGCAGCCACCGCCGGAACCCTGTTAGCCCATGGCTGTAACTCCAGTACGACGAATACCAATACCACTCCATCCACCGTCGCACCAACAGTCAACGTCAACCCCGCTGACGCCCCAGAAACTACAGCAGTAAAATTAGGATTCATAGCCTTAACTGATGCCTCTCCCTTAGTTATTGCCAAAGAAAAAGGCTTTTTTGATAAATACGGCATGAAAGATGTCGAAATTGTCAAACAAGCCTCATGGCCAGTCACGCGCGATAACCTAGAAATAGGTTCTCAAGGAGGTGGGATTGACGGTGCACATATTCTCACTCCAATACCTTACTTCATGTCACTGGGGCAAACCAAAAATAAGCAACCCGTGCCGATGTACTTACTAGCGCGGTTAAATACAAACGGGCAGGGGATTTCTGTTGCTAATACTTACAAAGACTTTAAAATCGATTTAGAAAGCAAAAAACTCAAAGATGCCTTCGCCCAAGTCAAATCAGGCGGAAAAAACGACCTGAAAGTAGCCATGACTTTTCCCGGCGGCACCCACGACATGTGGATCCGCTACTGGCTGGCAGCAGGCGGTATCATTCCAGATCAAGAAGTTTCTATCATCCCTATCCCGCCGCCACAGATGGTTGCCAATATGAAAGCCGGCAATATGGAAGCCTTCTGTGTAGGAGAACCTTGGAATGCACAACTGGTTAATCAAGGGCTTGGTTATACTGCTTTGATAACTGGCGAACTTTGGAAAGATCATCCCGAAAAAGCATTTGCCATGCGCGCCGATTGGGTTGACAAACATCCCAAAGCAACCAAAGCACTCTTGATGGCAATTCAAGAAGCCCAGCAGTGGTGCGACAAACCAGAAAACAAAGAAGAAATGTGCCAAATTGTCTCTCAGACAAAGTGGTTAAAAGTACCTGTAAAAGATATTATTGATCGCAGCAAAGGCAATATAGACTATGGCGACGGTCGTCTCGTTCAAAACAGCCCGCTGCTGATGAAATTCTGGGCAGATAACGCTTCCTATCCCTACAAGAGTCACGATTTGTGGTTTTTAATAGAAAATATCCGCTGGGGCAACATTCCCGCCGATACAAACATCAAGCAACTTGTTGATAAAGTAAATCGTGAAGATTTGTGGCGAGAAGCTGCTAAAACTATCGGGATACCAACCGAGCAAATCCCTACCAGCACGTCTCGCGGTGTGGAAACTTTTTTCGATGGTGTTAAATTTGATCCCGAAAAACCAGAGGAATATTTGAAGAGCCTGGCAATTAAAAAAGTTTAACCATTTACCATTACCTATTATTACTTCACCATGACTGCTATCAAACGAGTTTCGAGTCTGCAACTTTTTTGGCCTAAGCCAATTCGGAAATTTGTACAAAACTACTCAAAAAAAGTTATCAGACCTTTATTTGCCCTGATTATTATTATGATAATATGGCAAATATTGTGTCCTCCCGGATCCAAAGGATTGCCTGGACCTATACAAGTGCTAGCTGAGACTTGGAATCCGTATATTATCAATCCCTTTTTTGATAACGGCGGTACCGATAAAGGTTTAGCGTTGCATATTTTTGCCAGCTTGCAAAGGGTAGCGATTGGCTTTTCCCTGTCTGCTTTGGTTGGCATCACTTTGGGAATCTTAATCGGCATTAATAAAGTATTATACGAAGCCGTAGATCCAATTTTTCAAGTTTTGCGAACAATTCCTCCTTTGGCTTGGTTGCCAATTTCTCTTGCTGCCTTTCAGCAAAGCAATCCATCGGCTATTTTTGTGATATTTATTACTGCAATTTGGCCGATAATTATTAATACAACTGCGGGAGTTCAACAATTGCCTCAAGATTACCGAAACGTAGCCAGAATTCTAAAATTATCCGGTTTTGAATATTTCTTGAATATTGTATTTCCGGCAACTGTTCCCTACATATTCACAGGCTTGCGGATTGGGATCGGCTTGTCTTGGTTGGCAATTGTCGCAGCCGAAATGCTCGTTGGTGGTGTTGGCATTGGCTTCTTTATCTGGGATGCATACAATAATTCTCTGATTAGTCAGATTATCGTAGCACTGGTTTATGTGGGAATTGTCGGTTTGCTGTTAGACCGATTAGTTGCATATATTGCTTCTATTGTTGTTCCATCAGAAGAACAGAAATAAAACATAAGTAATGGGGAATAGGTAGGAAGGGTTTGAGCCTAACTACCCATTTTCCAAAAAAATAGAAAATAAAATTAGTAAAAAGAGGAAAATGAAAGTATTTCTAGAAGTAGATCACGTAGATAAAAAATTTCCCCTAGAAAATGGGGGGAGCTATGTGGCACTAAAGAACATTGAACTGAAAGTAAATAAGGGAGAATTTATCTCCTTAATAGGACATTCTGGCTGCGGTAAATCTACGCTGCTGAATATAATTGCGGGCTTGGAAAAAGCATCGACTGGAGGAGTAATTCTGGAAGGCAGAGAAGTAATAGGGCCAGGGCCAGAAAGGATGGTGGTGTTTCAAAATTATTCGCTTTTGCCATGGCTGACGGTACGCGAGAATATTGCTTTAGCAGTGAATAAGGTGTTGAGAAATAAACCGAAAGGTGAAAGGCGGGGAATAATAGAACATCACATAGATATGGTGGGATTGCGACACGCTGCAGATAAACGCCCAGGAGAATTATCGGGGGGGATGAAACAGCGGGTGGCGATCGCTCGTGCTCTGGCGATTCGTCCAAAATTATTATTGCTAGACGAACCCTTCGGCGCTCTAGATGCTTTGACGAGAGGCGGCTTACAAGAAAAATTAATGAAAATTTGCGAGGAAAGTAAAGTCACCGCTATTATGGTAACACACGACGTAGACGAAGCTTTATTGCTATCTGATCGCGTCGTCATGCTGACAAATGGTCCCGCAGCTCATATAGGTCGGATTTTAGAAGTTCCCATACCCCGCCCCCGCCAACGTATAGAAGTTGTAAACCATCCCAGCTATTACGACTTGCGGAATCAAATTATAGACTTTCTCAATCAACAAAAACGCGATAAAAAACGCAAGACCAAACAAATGGTATCAGTGGTGAGCGGGCGTCGCGGTATAGAAAAAGTCAATCTCGATATCGGTTTCCTTCCCGTAACAGACTCCGCTCCTTTAATCGTTGCCAAAGAAAAAGGTTTTTTCCAAAAACACGGTTTAGAAAACGTCAATCTTATTCGCGAAACCAATTGGGAAGCGATCGCTTCTGGCATTACCTCTGGCAGCCTAGATGCGGCGATGATGGAAGCAGCGATGCCTTTTGCTTTGACGATTGGAATGGGCAAGCAATCTCCCATTCCCGTAATCACGGCAATGGTTCTCTCGCGCAATGGCAATAGCATTATCTTGAGCAAACGGTTTAACGAGCAAGGAGTGCAAACTCTGGCAGATTTTAAAGCAGCGCTCGCCCAAACTCCTGATCGCGTATGCACTCTAGGCGTCGTCAACCAAGCTTCTATGCAAAATTTAATACTACGTTATTGGCTGGCTGCCGGCGGCATCGATCCTGATTTAGACGTAAATTTAACGGTAGTGCCGCCGCCACAAATGACTGCCAATTTAAAAGCAGGCAATATCGACGGCTACTGTGCAGACGAACCCTGGAATACTGCTACTCTCCGCATGGGATTAGGATTTGCGATCGCTACCGTTTTAGACATCTGGCCAGGACATCCAGAAAAAGTCCTAGGCGTGCGTGAGGAGTGGGCCAACAAATATCCTCAAACCCACATCGCCCTTCTCAAAGCCCTAATGGAAGCGTGTGAATATTGCGATGATCGCCGACATCGCCCAGAAATCGCTCAACTACTTTCTCAACCGCAGTATATCGGGTGCGAGCGCGCCTTGCTACTGCCGGGATTCGTCGCCCCCTATGAGCGTGGCACCTCAGCAGCACCTCATATGCTGCTGCGATACAACCAATTTCATGTTGACTATAGCAATTACCCCGGGCGCATCGAGGGGTTATGGATTCTCACCCAACTCGCTCGCTGGGGAATCACTCCCTTTCCCAAAAACTGGATTGAAATCCTAGAACGCGTGCGTCGGGTAGACTTGTACGGCGAAGCCGCCGCTCAATTAGGATGGCCTAATGCCGAGCCTGAGGGTAATTCGTTTCAACTCTTCGAAAACGTTATTTTTAACCCCGACGAGCCGCTTGGCTACCTCCAACGCTCTACCATCAAACGTGACATTCGTATTGAAGAAGTCTTCCTCGATTCTGCAACCACAGAAGTTGCATAGGAAAAAGAAAAAAATCCCCAATTCCCTTAATCCCCGCTCCCCATTCAACACGAACGCACTCCATATTTTCCCCCTGCCTGATTAATTATGCAAATCCAAACCCAACCAAAAACTCAGCAACCCGCAACTTGCGAAGCTTTTCTGGAGATCGATAACGTTTCCAAAGTCTATCCCACGGCCAAAGGGCTATACCCGGTTCTGGAAAATGTCAACCTCACTGTCTCTGAGGGCGAATTTATCTGTATCATCGGACACTCCGGCTGCGGCAAATCTACGCTACTCAATATGGTGGCAGGTTTTCTCAAACCCAGCGAGGGCGAGGTGCGCCTGCGCAACCAGCGCATCGCCAAACCAGGTCCTGATCGCATGATGGTATTTCAGAACTACTGCCTTTTGCCTTGGAAAACGGCGTTTGAAAATGTCTATCTAGCAGTGAAGTCAGTATACCCGCAGAAATCGCACGCTGAAAGAGTGGCGATTACTGAGGAACATCTAGCAATGGTAGGGCTGATTCAGGATGCTCATAAACGCCCTGGGCAAATGTCTGGGGGGATGAAACAGCGGGTGGCGATCGCCCGCGCTCTTGCCATTCGTCCCCAAGTTCTAATTCTTGACGAACCCTTCGGAGCCCTAGACGCTATAACTAAAGAAGAACTACAAGAACAACTGCTGCAAATATGGCAGGATCATCGCTGTACTGTTCTGATGATTACCCACGACATTGACGAGGCACTATTTCTTGCCGACAAAGTCGTGATCATGACGAACGGGCCTTCTGCTAAAATTGGCGAGGTGTTGGACATTCCCTTTCCTCGCCCTCGGGTGAGAACTCGCGTGATGGAAGATCCTCGCTACTACGAACTCCGTAATAGAGCTTTGGACTTCTTATTCCGCAGGTTTGCCCACACTGAAGATATGACTGCTATTGAAGAGGTAAATTATATGACTGCCAAAGCAGGTGTTCCCCGCGATGCTCTTATTACTCTAGCTGCCACTGTTTCTATTTTTCTGTTGGGCGGTGTATTTCACGCACTGGCAGATTTAAGTGGTGCCTACAAAACCTCGCCAAAAGTAGCTGAAACTCCTGCTGCGACTGCAAACGTTTCTCAGTCTGCTACTTCTTTACCCTCGGAGTCGGCTGGGAGCGTAGTTGAAACAACCACCACTGCCAGCGCGACTTCAGCAACAGCTACTCCCACTCCCACGGCAGAAACAACCGCCTCCCCCAGTGTTGTCTCCTCTCCGGCAGAGTCTTCTGCTTCTGAGCCTTCTGTTGCCACTTCCACTGCAGCAACTATTACTGAGCCAGTTAAACTAGAAGAGTTAAATAAAACTCTCTCCGAAAAAATCAAGCAAAATTGGCAGCAGAAAACCCCCACCTTTACGGAGGAATTGATTTATATCGTTAAAGTTAACTCCGCAGGAGCAATAATCCGTTACGAGTTTGGCAATGAAGCCGCATCAGAATACGTCAAAGATACTCCCCTCCCCGACTTGGTTGATTCTGCTAGCTCCACAGCCGCTGCCGATGCCAAGGAATCTTTGGCTAATTTTAAAGTCGTGTTTACCCCTACAGGCGAGGTGCAAGTTACGCCAGCCTCTCAATAGTAAAGGTATACGAGGAGCGCTCGCCTACAACCCCCCTCAATTCTCAAAAACCCGGTTTCTAAGAAGAAAAACCGGGTTTTTAGTATAGCAGAGCTCGCACAGAATAGGAAAATATCAGAATAAAAAATATATAAATAAATATAAATATTAAATCGATAAAAATAAAATTGAAAATAGGGCGGGCAGTGATGATTTCAATATTTTGAAAGTCTTATCCAAGATAGTCAATGCTATGAGTAACTCAATAAAAACCCTTTGTCCTTACTGCGGTGTAGGCTGTGGATTAGAAGTTTTGCCGTCAGCTAAGCAAGCAACGAATTGCGATAGTCAAGAGAATATTGTTTGGAAAGTACAAGGCGATCGCACTCACCCTTCCAGCCAGGGCATGGTATGCGTAAAAGGCGCAACAGTTGCCGAATCTCTCGAAAAAGATCGTCTGAAATATCCGATGATGCGGGAATCCCTTAATCAACCTTTTCGCCGCGTCAGCTGGGATGAAGCATTGAATGCGATCGTTAATCGTATTCAAACCGTTCGCCTCAACGCTGGCTCAGATGCTATCTGCATGTATGGTTCTGGTCAGTTTCAAACTGAAGACTACTATATCGCTCAAAAACTGATGAAAGGGTGTCTAGGCACCAATAATTTTGATGCCAATTCCCGCCTCTGTATGTCTTCTGCAGTTGCAGGTTATATTCAAAGTTTCGGTTCCGATGGTCCACCAGCCTGCTACGAAGATTTAGACCTTACAGATTGCGCCTTTTTAATAGGCACCAATACAGCTGAGTGTCACCCAATCATTTTTAACCGCCTACGGAAACACCACAAAAAAAATAAAAATGTTAAACTAATTGTAGTTGATCCGCGCCGCACTCCTACTGCAGAAGTTGCTGATTTACACTTAGCGATTAAACCAGGCACTGATATTGACTTACTCAATGGAATTGCTTACCTGCTGATGCATTGGGGTTATCTGGATAGAGTATTTATTGACAAATATACAGAAAATTTTACCGCCTATGCCGAGGTGATTCGCTCCTATCCGCCAGAACTGGTTTCTAAAAATTGCGGCATTCACATAGATGAATTAGAAACCGCCGCTCGCTGCTGGGGCGAGTCTAATCGCGTTCTTTCGATGTGGTCTATGGGAGTAAATCAATCCTGCGAAGGAACGGCTAAGGTACGAACTATCATTAATTTGCACCTAATGAGTGGTCAAATTGGCAAACCAGGTTCTGGGCCATTTTCGCTTACGGGTCAACCGAATGCAATGGGAGGGCGAGAGGCAGGCGGTTTATCTCACATTTTGCCCGGTTATCGATTTGTGGAAAATCCCCAACACCGAGCTGAATTAGAGGCATTTTGGAAATTACCCGCGGGAAGAATTTCCCCTATTCCTGGGCGTACGGCTTGGGATATTATTACAGGTTTGGAAATGGGAGAGGTTCAGTTTCTCTGGATTGCGGCGACGAACCCAGCTGTGAGCTATCCGGATTTGGAACGGACTTTGGCAGCGCTTTTGCGATCGCCTTTCACGGTGTATCAAGACGCCTACTATCCCACCGAAACCGCTGAATACGCTCATGTTCTCTTACCCGCTGCCCAGTGGAGCGAAAAAACCGGCACTATGACCAATTCCGAAAGAATGGTGACGCTGTGTCCTGCTTTTCGCAAAGCGCCAGAAGAGGCCAAGCCGGATTGGGAAATCTTTGCTGAAGTCGGACGACGCTTGGGATTTTGCGAACAATTTGCTTTCGCCAATGCCGCTGAAGTTTTCGCAGAATTCGTCCAGTTGACAAAAGGACGTCCTTGTGATATGTCTGGGCTTAGTCACGATATCCTGAAAGAAGGCCCTGTGCAGTGGCCCTGTCCAGAAGGGGAAAAAATTAACCGCTCAACGGCAAAGCGACTGTACACGGATTTGCAATTTAATACCGCCAACGGAAAAGCTCGATTTGCAGCATACCACTCCAAAGGTCTAGCAGAACCAACCGATGCGAATTATCCTTTCGTGCTGACGACAGGGCGTTTGTACGGGCACTGGCATACGCTGACGCGCACAGGAAGGATTGAAAAAACTTCTGGAATGCATCCGCATCCGTTTGTGGAAATTAACCCTTTGGATGCGGAAAAACTGAACATTCGAGAGGGGGATTGGGTGGAAGTGCGATCGCGGCGCGGCAAAAGTCGCTTTCCGGCGAAAGTAACCACGGCGATAGCTGCTGGAACTCTGTTCGTTCCTATGCACTGGGGTGCTCTCTGGGCAGATGCCGCTGAAGCTAACGCTCTGACGCATGCCGAAGCCTGCCCCGACTCTTTGCAACCGGAACTCAAAGCTTGCGCGGTGCAGTTGACGCGCCTGTAGGCTGAAATTACCAAAACAGATGTAACTGACAGTAAAACCTCTTGAATTATGCGCAACCCTTCTAAGCGTGCGATCGCTTTCATATTTTTTCTTACTGCCACTTGCTAGGCAATAGACAAGCCACTAAATCTTCATCCGGTGTTTTAATCTGCTGTAGGTTGTATGTTTCCGACAGGAATTTAAACACATTTGGCGTGATAAATGCTGGCATTGTTGGTCCCAAACGTATATTTTTAATCCCTAGATACAATTAGCAAAATAGCTTTCTCCCCCATACCCTGCAAAAGAGAGGCATCATAAAAAAAGAAACTAAAATCTGGAGTAAAAATGTCCAATAAGTTGCAACAATCGTCAAACTACAACGCCATTATCGGGGGAGAAAATCAACCACATACAACTTTGGTAACACAGCTAGATTTAATGATTCGGGCGCGTTACCCACTACTATATATTGTCGCGGTTGAGGAAGAACCAGTTGAAGATGTTTTGCATAAAGTCGCTAACTTGTCAACCCCTGGGCGCAAAGTTTTATTTTGGGATATCGTGCGCGGCTGGAATGACAACGGCTCTGCCAAAGGCTCGGTAATGGCAGCACTCGAGCGCATTGGTAAAGCACCAACAGAAGAAAGTGCTCTATTCGTGATTCGCGATTTACATCCGGTTTTGAGACAACCGTATACTGAAAAAAATGCACCAGTGGTACGAGAGTTGCGAAACCTGATGCGAGACTTAAAGCGATCGCAAAAAACTCTAATTCTCACTTCTCACACCCTGGAATTGCCCGATGAATTAAAAGAAGAAGCGACAGTAATTGATTTTCCCTTACCCGACGTGCAGGAAATTGATAGCTTAATTTCCCACGCCGTAAAAAATACCGCTGACTTAAAAGTTACGGGATTAGCACGGGAGCAGCTCGTAAAAGCATGTCAGGGATTGAGCCGCAATCGCATTCGCCAAATATTAGCCAAAGCTATAGCTGCTAAACAACAAATTGATGAAACAGATATAGACAGCATTTTAGAAGCCAAAAAACAAGCAATTCGACAAACGGGAATTTTAGAATTTTTCACCGCTCAAGAATCATTGAAAAATGTCGGCGGTTTGGAAAATCTTAAAGAATGGGTAAAAATGCGGCAGTATGCCTTTACCGAAGAAGCAAGACGGTTTGGTATTCCCAATCCAAAGGGAGTTTTGTTGGTGGGAATTCAAGGCACAGGTAAATCTTTGAGTGCAAAAACGATCGCTCATGAGTGGCGATTGCCGTTACTACGCTTGGATTCGGGGCGATTGTTTGGCGGGCTGGTGGGAGAAAGCGAAAGTAAGGTGCGGCAAATGATTCAAATGGTAGAAGCGCTCGCTCCTTGTGTACTCTGGATTGATGAAATCGATAAGGCATTTGGAAATATCACTAGCGGCATCGACGGCGATTCCGGTACTTCTCGACGGGTATTTGGCAGTCTTATTACCTGGATGCAAGAAAAAACCAGCCCTGTTTTTATTGTCGCTACGGCAAATAATGTACGGATTCTGCCAGCTGAGTTATTGCGCAAAGGGCGATTCGATGAGATTTTCTTTTTAAATTTACCTACTGAGTCGGAAAGACAAGATATTTTTAAAGTTCATTTGCAGCGATTGCGCCCTAGTCGATTACGAGAGTTCGATTTGCAACTTTTGGCTAGACAGTCAAAAAATTTCAGTGGTGCAGAAATTGAGCAAGTAATACATGACGCCCTCTATCTCGCTTTTGGGCAGCGACGGGATTTGACAACTGAGGATATTTTAAGAGCAATCGAAGACACCGTACCTCTGGCTGCGATTGCTCGCTCTCAAATCGAAGATTTAAAACAGTGGGCTGCTGAAGCCGGTGCCCGCACTGCTTCTAACGATATCGGATTGATTGAAGAGTTAAAACGTTATACGCAACAAGGATTCAGACATCCTGAATTAGAATAAAACCGCTCTCACCCTGTGGAAATTTGTGCTATCCTCAAGCAATAAGCCCTTAATTCAAACACCTAAATCTATATGTCGCATTTCACTACTATCAAGGTACAGATTAAAAATGGCGAAATCCTGCATGAGGTGTTGCAAGAGTTGGGATATCAGGTTGAGTGCAACGCCCAGGTGCGAGGCTATAACGGCAAAAAAACTCAGGCTGATTACGTGATTCGCCAAACTAATGGCTATGATTTGGGGTTTCGCCGCAATGGCGAGATTTATGAACTTGTGGCGGATTTCTGGGGAGCGCGGATTAATCAGCAAGAGTTTATTAATGCAATCGCTCAAAAATATGCCTACAAAACTCTAATGGCAACGCTTCAAGAGCAGCATTTTAACATCGAAGAAGAAGAAACCCTCCCCGACGGCTCTGTGCGAGTGGTTGTAGGGCAATGGGTATAGAAAAGACGAACATTACACTTAACAATAGTAGGGGCGATATCCACAGGATAAGCCCCCCTTTTTAGCTTTTTAAAAAATCAGGGGGAAGTTGGATGTGCATGCAACCAACGCTGATATGCTTTGTCAACGGCAGCTTGCATGGCTTCCATTAACTGTTTTTTCCCAAAAGGTTTTTCTAAACATTCAAAATAATCGAAAGGTTCGGGAACATTTCGCGTTACTTCCGATTTTAATACGCACATCACAATCAAAGGTATTTTCTGCAGCTCTGGCTCTGATTTTAATATCTGAAATATTTCCCAACCGCTGACTTTTGGCAACCGCCAATCTAAAAAAATTAAACTCGGATGCTGTTTGAAAATCATCGCTAACCCAGTTTCTCCATCACTGGCTTCTAAAACGTTATAATTACCTATTGGCAACATGTTTCTTATTGTTAGTTGTACTATTCGACTGTCGTCGAGAATCAGGATTTTTTGAGTAGCCATATCTGCTCTACCGGCTGGTGGCATGGGATTTTTATTGTAACTTAGCGAGCGCACCTTTTTCCACTAAAATCTTCCCAGTCAGCAAATCCTTAACCGTTGCTAACAAGCTCCGCTGCTCGTCTACTTCAAACCAAACAGCAATTCTATCAATATTAGTGCGCCCTGGCGGATTGAGGTGCGCAACACAAACCTCTTGACGATGAGTTTCCAAAGAGCGATATTCTGATTGCTTATGCAGTCTACTTGTAATCTTTCCTTGGGCGTCGTAAGTCACTTCTGCTTGTGAAATTTCTGCCACTTCTCCGATATCTAAACGAATTTCCTCTTGCCCTTCATTCGCCACTTGCAGTATCAACGGTTCCTGTCGCTTACAAGGGTATTTTGTTCCCTTTTCAAATATAGTAAAATAAGAAAAACTTTTTGTATATGGTTCCCACAGACGAAGAGCATAGCTGTGACGTAAGTAATCCTCAACTTCCATTAGCGAATTGAGTACTAACGCCCCGTGCGCTACAGCTTCAAAAGGCAAGTCTAATTTTACCTTTGATTTGCCAAAATAAGATATAATTAACTGCTGCACTGCCGGAATTAGACAGCTTCCACCCACGAGGGTTACCAATTCAATGTCAGTTTTGCTAATACCTTTAGAATAAGCGCTCGCCAAAACTTCATCTAGACATTGCCGTAACTGCTCAAGCAACTGTCTTGATTCTAGAATCTCTTCTAATTGCTGACGGTTTAACTCCAACTCATAGGCGATAAAATTTTCATCATCAAACCAACTTTCTTTAGCTGATTCTACCTGCGACAGATTAATTTTCAAACGTTCCGCAACTTCCAACAATTTTTGCCAGCCTACCTCGCCAATTTCTGATCTCGACAAACCAATTTTTTGTAGATAATCCTCAACAATCCAAGCATCGATATCAATCCCGCCAATATATGCATCTGATTTTGCCAAAACCTCAGCTTTAAATACTTTTTGCTCTCCCTTTACCCCTGCAGTGCGCACCAAACTTAAATCCAGGGTTCCCCCACCAAAATCTACTACTAAAACCAAAGAGCCAGGGCGTTTTATTGAATAGCCAAGGGCTGCTGCAGTAGATTCATCTACAATTCTTACATCAGGAATACCTAAATTTTCAGCTAAATCGCGAAACCAATCTAGATATCGCTCAAAAGCTCCCACCGGCACGGTAAAAACAACCGAACTCGGTTTGATAGATAAATTTGGTATTTGTTCGAGCTGCTGCCACAGATGCTTAAGAAATAATTCTGATATAGTTTGGGAAGAATAACTTTTCCCATCTATTTGTCTGGGGAGGGGCTGATAATCTGCAGCTAAATCGCGTTTAAAAGCTTGAAAAAAACGTTCTTTTTGGCGACTCTGTACCCGCGCTGCCTCTCCGAAAAGTAAGCGATCGCTACCCACAAATACCAAAGATGGTATTACATAAACTAAATCTTCTGCTGTTGCTCCATAAGAACTGTAAAAAAACCGGGAAAGCCCTTCAAATCTGAGTGTGGTTGGTTTTTTCGTATCCGGATCTATAATAGAAACAACTGTATTACTGGTGCCAAAATCTATAGCAACAACCGTCATATTATTTCAATTCCTGGCGGTAACGTACGACTTACTTTGGCAGGGCAGAGAAGGCGATCGCCCTGTCTATATCCCACAAACCGAATATAAACTAACTCCCCTTCCTTAATATCACTTGCATCGGCTTGATGAATCTGGGGATCATAGCTTACCTTTTCCCACACTGAACCAATCCGCTCATAACCCCATGTTTCTAGTAAATTATCTAACGACGAAAATAAAGCAGTAATATTTTTTGCAGACCAATCCGATTTAGCAAGTGCCATCTGGCGGGCGGTAGGATAATTCGTCAGCAGTGTTTGCAATTGTTGAAAAGTTAAATATCTCAAATCCGCTGTATTTTCTGCACCTTGCTGCTGGAGGCGAGCGCGCAAACGAGCTATTTCTTTCTCTAATTCTTCTATTTTACTTTTCTGAGTAATTATCTGCTCACCACTTGAAAAAATATCAAAATTTTGCAATAATTCTAATATATCCCAGTTGAGAGCAGCGGCTAATCTCTGTAATTGATTCAACTTTAACCGCCCGATTTCTCCCTGTCGCACATGCTGAAGACGGAGATAAGACAATCCCGCTTTTTGCTGTAGGGCTTTCCAGTTCATTATCCCTACTTCAGCCATCCGCGAGTGCAATAAATTATCATATGGCAAATGTACCACATCGGTTTTCTTCGATGCGGCATAAAAATAAAGTAAAATAAAAAAAAAGCCTCCCAGAGCTAAAAAAGTTGTAAAGGAAGGCACCGTGACACTGAGGCTCGTAAACATTCCTCTTGTCTCTACTCCATCTGATTAAGCGATCGCCTCTGCTCTACTACCAGATTTTCTTCAGTTTCATAATATTCTGGCAACATTTCTCGCTTTTCCACCTTTCCCAGAGCTTTTTCTATTTCCGCCGTTGTCTCAGTGCAACTAGGACCAGAAGCGTTGAGCACAGTTTCAGTAATTTTGCCATCTTTGCCGATGCGATATTCAATCTTTCTATATTCTGCCATGACAGCTATACTTTTCTAGATGTCAGTTATTATTACATCTATTTTACACGCTTTTTGGCAAGCCGTTATTTTAAAAATATGATAAATGAAATTAAGGAATTATTGGCCTACAGCCTTTTCAAGTGCTGCCGACAAACCTGCTTGATACTCTGGCGGCAATTGCCCTCAAGCAAAAATATACCAAAGGCGAGATAATCTTTTGGCAAGGTGATGAAGGGCGGGGCTTTTTATTGTCATTTCTGGCCAAGTCAAAGTTTTCAAATTCTCCCCAGAAGGAAAAGAACAGATATTGCAATTTTTTGACCCTGGGAGAGGTGCCGGCATTTGATGGACAATGTTTTCCGGCGTCGGCAGCAGCAGCGGAAACAACTGAGCTATTGTTTTTTCTTAGGGCAGCTTTTCTACAATTACTGCAACAGCACCCTACTTTGGCTCTCAAGATGCTAGGCTATTTTCGCCAGCCACTTGCGCCGCTTCGCAATGAAAAAGTGGTGGAATTGGATACGAGCAAAACTCAATTGGCAGGGTTTTTGGGCACGATTCCTGAAACCCTCTCGCGGGTGTTTTCTCGTATGGCGGCAGAAGGGCTGATTGATAATGAAGGCTCTTGAATAATATTACTGGCTCGAGGACGTCTTGCAAGTATAGCTGGTTACAGAGATTGTTTGGATTAGGGTTTTAGATAAATGCCGGGATTTGGGGATTGGGGGATTTAACCAGCGATCGCTTTTTAAAGTAATAGGTTACACCATAAAAAAGCACAAGTGATTAAACTGGAAATAACTATATAGCTGTGAAATAGGAAAAATATATGAGTTCACTTTTCAAGCAACTAACTGTCTATATAAGTTTGTTAGCCATTGGTGGTAGTCTAGGATTATTGGGCAGTCGCTACTTGCTAGCTGAGAAACAAGATAATATCTCTGAAACAGAAAAAACAGCATTGCGATCGCTTTCCCAAAAACCAACTGCTACTCCTGTAGCCAACTTAGTCTCTGGTCACAACTCAAATTTTATCACTGCCGCTGTAGAAAAAGTTGGCCCCGCAGTTGTGCGCATTGACGCCTCCCGTAAAGTATCCGCCCAACTGCCAGAAACTTTTGATAATCCTTTTTTTCGCTATTTCTTTGGTGATGATTTGCCAATTCCTAGTGAACGAATACAAAGTGGCACAGGCTCTGGTTTGATTCTCATCTCTGATGGGCACCTGCTTACTAATGCTCACGTTATCGACGGGGCAGATGTAGTGCAGGTTACTCTCAAAGACGGGCGAAGTTTTCAGGGGCGAGTATTGGGCAGCGATCCGCTTACTGATGTCGCAGTCGTGAAAATTGATGCTACGGATTTGCCTACTGCTGTTTTGGGAAATTCAAATAATCTTGTTCCGGGGCAATGGGCGATTGCTATCGGTAATCCTCTTGGTTTAGATAATACTGTTACTGTCGGTATTATTAGCGCTACAGGGCGCTCCAGTTCCCAAGTCGGTATTCCCGATAAACGAGTTCGTTTTATTCAAACTGACGCTGCTATTAACCCCGGTAACTCCGGAGGACCACTTTTAAATGAGCAAGGAGAAGTAATCGGTATCAATACTGCTATTCGCGCTAATGCACAAGGTTTGGGTTTCGCTATCCCTATTGAAACAGCTAAACGAATCGCTGATAGCTTAATTGCTACTGGAAAAGTTGAACATCCTTATCTAGGAATTCAAATGATTAATCTTTCACCTATCGCTCGTGAAGAAATAAATGAGCAAATGAAAAATGATTTCAAAATTACTCAAGATAAAGGCGTGTTAATCGTGCAAGTCATCCCTAATTCTCCTGCTCAAAAAGCAGGCTTACGCCGTGGTGATATTATTCAAAAAATAGAAGGTAAGGAGATAAATACGACTGAGGAAGTTCAAGATTGTGTCGAAGCTTCTGCTGTCGGCGAAGTACTACAATTACAAATTAATCGCAACGGGCAACAACAAAAAATCGCTGTGCGAACCGGTGCTTATCCTAGCGATCGCTAATTCCAAAAAACCCGGGCTTTTCCTCTTCTAAAAAACCGGGTTTTTATATTTTTTTTAACATTTCTAATAGTTGCGCCTCCGATAATTGAGTTATTCCTAATTCCGTCGCTTTCTTCAATTTTGATCCAGCATCTTCTCCTACTACAATATAATCTGTTTTCCTACTTACAGAATCTTTTACTTTTCCACCCGCCTGCTCAATCAGCGCTTTCGCTTGATTCCGCTTCAAATTAGGCAAAGTGCCAGTAATCACAAAAGTTTTACCAGAAACAACTAATTTCTCTTTTCTCCCTCTCTTCAGTGCAGGCTTTTTCTGACTCGCAAGTTGCAATCCGGCAGCACGTAAACGAGCAATTAAAGATTGATTAGCCGGAATTCTAAACCACTCAAATACAGATTGAGCAATTTTTCTACCAATACCATAAATACTCTCAATTTCAGTAATTTTAGCATTTGCTAATTCTTCGACAGAAGGAAATTTTTCTGTTAATATTTGTGCATTGACACTGCCAACATAACGAATTCCTAAACCATAAAGCACTCGTGCCCAAGGTTGATTTTTAGATTCTGCGATCGCAGAAATTAATTTTTGTGCCGATTTTTTTCCCATCCTTGGCAAAGAAGCAACTTTTTCTACTGTCAAATCATATAAATCTGCCACCGAATTCACTATTTGTTTTTCTACCATTTGTTGCACTAAAATTTCCCCCATACCATTAATATCAAGAGCGTCGCGAGATGCCCAGTGAATCAGTGCATTCCGTAAAATGGCAGGGCAAGAAGCATTGACACAAAACATTCTTACCTCATCTATTACCACAGGTTGCCCACATTCCGGGCAGTGTGTAGGCATTTTAAAAGCTTCAGCAGTAGCAGGGCGTAGCTCTGGCAAAACTCTCACTACTTCTGGTATAATTTCTCCAGCTTTTCGGATAATGACAGTATCCCCAATATGAAGATTAAGTTTAGTAATGCGCTCGCTATTATGTAACGTTGCCCTAGAAACAGTCGTTCCCCCTAACTGTACTGGTTTAAGTTTTGCAACAGGAGTTAACATTCCCGTGCGCCCCACTTGCACCATTACCGATTCTACTATTGTCGGCACTTCCTCAGCCGGATATTTTAACGCTATTGCCCAACGAGGAAACTTCTGAGTAAATCCCAATTGTTGCTGTAATGCCACCGAATTAATTTTTACCACTACACCATCCGTCATGTAGGGTAATTTTATTCGCTCCTTACTCCAGTAATTATAATAATCCTCTACTTCCGCTAGCGAATAGCAAAGTTGCCTGTGGGGATTCACCCAGAATCCCATTTGCTCTAATAATTTCAAAGATTCCCACTGAGTGCTAGCAACATCAATATCATCTTTCTCTAGAATATGTAAAGTATAAGCAAAAAAATCTAATCGTCGCTTCGCCACAATTCGCGAATCCAATTGTCGCAATGTGCCAGCTACAGCATTACGAGGATTAGCAAAAAGTGCCTCCCCAGCTTTCTCTCTCTCCTGATTAATTTGCTCAAAAGTTTTTAATGCCAAAAAAGCTTCCCCCCGCACTTCTACAATCGGCGGCGGATTTTCTAAATTCAGACGCAAAGGAATAGAGCGAATTGTTTTGACATTTTGTGTAATATCTTCTCCAAAGAACCCATCTCCCCTTGTCGCGCCTCTCACTAATATCCCATTTTCATAAGTTAGTGCTAAAGCACAGCCGTCTATTTTCAGCTCACAAACATATTCAAACTGCTGTCGAGAAACAATTCGCTGCCACCGCTCCTGCCACGCCGCAAATTCTTCTATATTAAATGCATTTTCTAGACTGTAAAGCGGAATATTATGACGTATTGATACAAATTGATTTGCAGGTTTTTCTCCTATTCTTTGTGTAGGGCTTTCGGCAGAAATAAATTGGGGATATTCTGCTTCTAATTCTTCTAATTCCCGATAAATGCGATCATACACCTCATCGGGCATAATCGGCTCATTTAGAATATAATAAGCATAGCTTGCCTTTTGTACTTGCTGGCGTAATTGCTCTATCCGCTGTTGAATTTCCATTTACTTGCGTAGCCAAAATCGGTAAATTATGTACAGAAAACCCGTTCTTTTAACCATTTATTTTACGCTTAATTTGCTCAATTTCATCATCTAACTCCCAGCGCTGAAAAACTTCCTCCAAAGGATCTGATTCGCTGTTGATATTTTGCTGGGGTTGCTGAGTTTTTCGGGTACTGGCTTTAGCAGTAGCTTCAGCGGCGGCTTTTGCTCGCACCTCTTGAATGCGTTGCTCGATAAGGGGTAGTAACTCTTTCGCTTTTTGAATACGAGCTTGCACTTCTTGCATTTGCTCCCAGAGTTGATTCCCTTGACGCCGCAGTGCTGCTTCTCGCTCTTGGGCTGCTTGAGCTAAATCTTGACGATTAGCGGATTTGGCTTTATTAATGCGTTTGTGCCAACGTTGAATATCCTTAGCGGTAGTAATGATTTGTTGTTTTATTTTTTGTTCTTTTAACTGTAAATCTGCAATTATTTTCAAAGTTTCTTGTTTTTGCTCGCGCAGTTGTTCCTCCAGAATTTGCAACTCTAACTGAGGATTATTACGCAGAAACTCCTCCAGTTGAGTTTCTAGGAATCGATTAATATTTTCAAATATACCCATTAGTGGAACTCCTGCTGTGAGTGGTGATTGGCAAAAAGGGGGAGAGGAAAAAACCCCTCTTTGCCTGTTGGATTAGAATTTCTGTTCGACGTAGATTGAGCGCACTTCACCGTTGCGACGGATGATGGCTTCTCCTTTGGAGACTTCTACTAGTATCCAACCACTATTACCGATACTTTCGCCTATATTTACTCGCTGCACTGCACCGTTGATTTCAAATAAGGCAGCAGAGCGCTCTCCTAATTCTAAAACCCCAACTAGTTTGTGAACATCTTTTTCTACTGTCATTTCTGGTGTCATTTCTGGCACCACTGCTGTTACAGGGGGTTCTATAGCTGGTGGCGCTGATATTTGCGGTAGTGGTTCGATGGTGGGAGCGACTGCGCTGACTTCTGGGGTGGGTTCTGCTGTAGGTTCAGGCGTAGTTGTTTCCGGAGTAGCTTCTGCTGTTGGTTGTGGTTTAGCTTGAGTGGGGGTAGGGGTTGGGGAGGGAGTAGTTTTTTGCGGAGCTGCTGATGTGGCTGCTACAGTTGGGGTAGGAGTAGGGTTTGCTGCTGCTGGTGGAGAAGGAGTAGCAGTTTTAGCTGGTGCAGTTGGTTTGGTAGCTGTTGTTGATTTTGTGGCTGCGGTAGCAGTTGCTGTTTTAGGGGCAGTGTTTGCTGTTGGGTTCAGTTTTTCCAGGGAGGCGGCAAGACGGTTAAGAGATTGTGCTAGTGTTGTGGCGTCTGAGAGATTTAATGTTAGGGGTAGAGGCGGTAGAGTTATGGTTGGTTGCACAGTTTGTATGGCTGGGGTAGGGGGAGTATTTGCTTGAATTTGCTGTTCTATTTTTTTTCTGGCGCTGGCTTTTTGTTCGATATTTGCCAGAGCTGTTTGTATATATTTTGCGAATTTGGCATCCGCTTCTGCTTTTGCTTGAGATTTTGCGGGCTTAGCTGTAGGTGAGGGATTGGGAGTGGGGGTGAAGAGCTTGCGAATTTCTGCCCGACTTCCTAACCACAAGCTGAAGGTGATTAATAAGGAGATAACGGCAGCGCCAAACAGCCAGCGATCGAAGGTTTGAGCGAAGTTGTTTTTTTTGCTTTCAGCTACTACTTTAGCTTCAACGACTTGGGTATCGTCGGGTTTGGGGGTTTCGGTGGATTTTGGTGTAAGTGGCACGACAATTGTCGGCACGGTAATTGGTTGTAGGGAGAGATATTCTTGGTACCAAGTTTTTTTTGGTAGCTGAGTGCCTTTTTCTAGAATCTGTTCAACGTCTTGGAAGAGCTCATCCATTAAGCGATCCGCATAGGCATCTACAGATGGTGGCGGAGTGGCAATGTAATCTTTTAATTCTTCTGTGGCTAGTGGTTTTGTGTTTACATTTTCAGACATAGGTTTTTTTGTGCAACTGACTGCTAAATGCCCTTCACCCACACACCCTATATCCTATACAATCACGAGTTACAAGGTCTTTTTTTTAGAAGGGCTTAAGATTTTGCTATTTTTAAAATTATACTTGGGGATGCGCGCAAGGGGCGGGAGGTTTAGTAACTCCCACCTTGGGTTATGTTTTTAAGCGGAAACTGGGGTTGAGTTGGTATTTCGCTGCCGCGAGCGCATTTCCAGATAAATTAGCAGAGCGTTAATATCTGCAGGGTTAACTCCGCCTATACGACTAGCTTGCCCGATTGTTAGGGGTTTAACTTTTGCCAGTTTTTCTCGCGATTCCTTGGAGAGGGTATCGATCGCTGCATAATCGATATCTGGTGGTAGTAGGCGGTGTGCCTGGCGGGCGATTTGTTCAATTTGGTTTTGTTGCCGCTGGATATAACCGGAGTATTTGATATCGATTTCTGCCCCTTCTTTTTCGGCTTGATTAAGATTGGGGTTACCCAACCCATAGCGTTCGAGATCTATATAATGAAATCCTGGACGTCGCAGTAAGTCAGCCAGGGTAAGAGAGCCTTTGATTGCTTGTTGGGTTTGAAAAGCGATCGCTTGTCCGACAGAGTCGTGTTCTTTTACTCTTGTGGATTGGAGGCGTTCTTTTTCTGCTGCAATATTAGCATATTTGCGCGTAAATAATTCCCAGCGGCGAGCGTCAATTAAACCGATTTCCCGCCCCAGAGGAGTCAGACGTTCATCGGCATTATCCGAGCGCAGCAGTAAGCGGTATTCAGAGCGGCTGGTTAACATCCGATATGGTTCCCGCAGATCTTTTGTACAAAGATCATCGATGAGGGTACCGATATAACTTTGTTCGCGGGGGAAGATAATCATTTCTTTACCTTGTACGAACCTAGCCGCATTAATCCCCGCCACCAATCCTTGAGCGGCGGCTTCTTCATAACCCGTTGTGCCATTTATTTGCCCAGCGCAGAATAATCCCTCTATTTTTTTTGTCATCAGGGTGGGGTAGCACTGAGTAGCCGGCAAATAGTCGTATTCTACCGCATAAGCAGGGCGTAGCATCACGCAATTTTCCAATCCGGGAAGAGTGCGCAAAAGTTGCAATTGTAAAGTTTCTGGCAGCCCTGTTGAGAATCCTTGGATGTATAATTCAGGAATATCGCGTCCTTCTGGTTCGATAAAAATTTGGTGACTTTCTTTATCGGCGAAGCGGACGATTTTATCTTCGATGCTGGGACAATAGCGTGGTCCTTTTGCTTCCACCCAGCCACCATAAACTGGGGATAAGTGTAGATTTTCTCGAATCAAGCGGTGAGTTTCTGGGGTAGTGCGAGTAAGATAGCAATACATTTGTTCTCGTTCTACCCAGACTTCGGGATCGAAGCTAAACCAGCGCACTTGTTCATCCGGTGGCTGAGGTTCCATTTTGCTATAATCCACCGAACGTTTATCTACCCGTGCGGGGGTTCCTGTTTTCAAGCGTCCTGTTTCAAAGCCAAGACGATTGAGGGTTTCTGTTAAACCGACAGCGGCAAATTCGCCGGCGCGACCCGCTGGCATAGATTTATTGCCTACCCAGATAATGCCGCCGAGAAAGGTACCTGTAGTTAGGATAGCGGCTTTGCATCCGAAGGCGACGCCGAAATAGGTTTTAATGCCGATAATTTCGTCATTGGCACCTAGTAATAAATCAGTGACCATGCCTTCGCGAAGGACTAGGTTTTCTTGGTTTTCGAGAATGCGCTTCATAACTGCGGTGTATTCTCGTTTGTCAGTTTGTGCGCGCAAAGCCCAAACTGCAGGTCCCCGAGAGGCGTTGAGGATACGTTTTTGCAGGTAAGTGCGATCGGCCATCTTACCTATTTCCCCGCCTAAGGCATCGACTTCATGCACTAACTGAGATTTAGCGGGGCCACCTACTGCCGGATTGCAGGGTTGCCAAGCGATTTTATCGAGATTAAGGGTAAGAAGCAGAGTGCGGCATCCGAGGCGAGCGGTTGCCAGAGCCGCTTCGCAGCCGGAGTGGCCGGCACCGACTACGATAACATCAAAGACGTCTTGGAATTGTACTGGCGCTTGGGTGGTCATGGATTGCGAGCGAGCAGCTTTAAACTGTTTCTATTTTAGCATTTATAATATTATAATACTTTATAAAAAGCGTAATTTTATATTTTTGCTAGCAATATTTGCCGACTGAAAAATTAGCTTTAGAAAAGCTATATTCTTTTAGGTTAAATCTGAAAATTTTTTATTATTAAAAAATTAATATAGAAGAAAATTTTAGATAAAAAATAAAATTTATATTTTGAGGGGATAATATAAAGTGTGCAGTTGGTAAAAAGATAATGGTATTTAAAGGAAGGAAAATTAAGCGATCGCATTCAAGGAGGAGTAAATGGCAAAAAAATATACAATTTAGATTTAGTAGGGTAAGCCCTAGGGCGGCCACTAGAGCCAACCCTGACAGACAATCCTGAAAAGGATTTTCCTTTAGGGGAATATTTTTAAACACATCTACAAACAAAATTACACAGAAAGCAAACGTGAAATACTTCTTTTTATCTGAAGGTTGGGCGGTTGCCCGCGTTTGGGGAGCCGAAGGGCTTTGGAACGAAATAGCGTGGCGGCGCAAACCCGACATCCAGAAAATGAACCTATGTCTAATTGAGAACAACGAAAAAATGTGGCTTTATCGCGTGGAAGACGCAGTTTTGATGGTAGAAGTCAAACCCATAGATTCCTCATCCATGTCTTCAGCGGCTAAAAATATAGGTCAAGTTGTTCTCAAACGACTAATCAGTGGTGAGCAAGTGATAGAGCGTCTATGTGCCTCATCTGCTGTATGCTTAGTAGGAGGTGAGCAGTACCGGAGCAACAGCCTCACCAACTAGACAGTAGCAAGGAAGAAATTTTCAAATTCAAAGTAGCCTAATTACTTGCAATAGAGGCAGTCAATGGTTACAATCCGTTAAATACTACTAATTTTCTTTTCGTCCAACCCTTGTCCAAGCCTTGTCCAGGCGATGTCATCTAAATTCCTCGTGCGGTAGCCCGCAGAGGAAATGTCCAGACCAGCGTAAAAAAACAACACTGGTAGCCTCAAAATAAAAACTCACACGGAGGAGGAAGCGTAGTCAATGGGACTACCCTGGTACCGAGTACATACAGTCGTCCTCAATGATCCGGGACGGTTAATAGCTGTACACCTAATGCACACAGCCTTAGTAGCGGGCTGGGCTGGTTCAATGGCCTTATACGAACTAGCCATTTACGATCCTAGCGATCCAGTTTTGAACCCGATGTGGCGTCAGGGCATGTTCGTCATGCCATTCATGGCTCGTCTGGGAGTAACAGCATCATGGGGAGGCTGGAGCATCACCGGACAAACAGGAGTCGATCCAGGTTTCTGGAGCTTTGAAGGCGTTGCTGCCGCTCACATAATCCTGTCCGGATTGTTGTTTTTAGCAGCTTGCTGGCACTGGGTTTACTGGGATCTAGAACTGTTTTATGATCCCCGAACCGGCGAACCCGCCCTCGACTTGCCAAAAATGTTTGGCATCCACCTGTTTTTATCAGGTCTTCTCTGCTTCGGCTTTGGAGCTTTCCACCTAACAGGTTTATTTGGTCCGGGCATGTGGGTATCCGATCCTTACGGACTTACCGGCAGCGTCCAACCAGTAGCACCTGCTTGGGGTCCAGAAGGCTTTAACCCCTTCAATCCGGGAGGAATAGTAGCTCACCACATTGCGGCTGGGATTGTCGGCATCATAGCAGGTTTATTCCACTTAACAGTTCGTCCTCCGGAAAGGCTATACAAAGCCCTGCGGATGGGGAATATAGAAACAGTACTTTCCAGCAGTATTGCCGCCGTATTTTTCGCTGCCTTTGTAGTGGCAGGAACGATGTGGTACGGCAGCGCCTCTACCCCTATTGAACTGTTTGGTCCCACTCGTTACCAGTGGGATAGCGGTTATTTCCAACAGGAAATCCAACGCCGCGTTCAAGCCAGCCTAGCAGAAGGCAAGAGTCTCTCAGAAGCTTATTCAGCAATTCCTGAGAAATTAGCATTCTATGATTACGTTGGCAATAATCCTGCTAAAGGAGGATTGTTCCGCGTAGGTCCGATGAATAACGGAGACGGTGTGGCTCTCGGTTGGTTGGGCCATGCCGTGTTCAAGGACAAAGAAGGACGGGAATTAACGGTTCGCCGCATTCCTAATTTCTTTGAAACCTTCCCGGTAATATTGACTGACTCTGAAGGAATTGTACGCGCTGACATTCCCTTCCGTCGCGCCGAATCCAAGTACAGTTTCGAGCAAACCGGGGTAACAGTTTCCTTCTACGGTGGAAAACTCGACGGGCAAACCTTCACCGATCCTGCTACTGTCAAAAAGTACGCTCGTAAGGCTCAGCTCGGCGAAATATTTGAATTCGATCGCGAGAAATTTAACTCCGACGGCGTGTTCCGCACCAGCCCTCGTGGTTGGTTTACCTACGCACACGCTTGCTTTGCTCTGCTGTTCTTCTTTGGTCACATTTGGCACGGTACTCGCACTCTCTTCCGAGACGTGTTTGCTGGAATTGATCCAGACCTCGATCCGGAACAAGTGGAATGGGGTGTCTTTGCTAAAGTGGGTGACAAGACTACCCGCAAAGTAAGTTAAGCAAGGTTTTTTTGGTAGCCCCAGGCGTAAAGCCTGGGAGCCCCCTGTTTCAAAAATTAATCTTTGGCAATGAAAAACCCGAAAACCACTTTAGTGGTATCATAGGGACATAGCCAACAGCGGTAAAAAAAACCCACGGTAAAGAAAAAAATAAACTGGATGCTAGAAAACTAGCTTTCAGAATAGTAGGCGCAACCTGACAAGCGCTTTTACCAACGGGATAAACAGTAAGGTAAGAATCCCTCGATTAATGTCGGTGGGAGTGTTAATGGTAATTGAGTGGATGGGAGAAGATTTCTAATATGGAAAATGTAGTTTATATTTTGGTGCTCACCCTTACAATTGGTTTACTCTTCTTCGCAGTTGCCTTTCGCGAACCCCCCCGCATCGGCAGCTAGTTAAAAAGATTTTTCTTCGCTCCCCGAGCCGACAGGTAATTTAAAAAATCCCCAGAGCGCGACTGGAAGCAGGCTCGGGTTTTTGCCATTTAAGCACTTTTTAAATTATTTTGGACGGTAACATGCGGTGTCCATACTGCCAACACACAGATAGTCGGGTTCTAGAGTCGCGCTCAGCCGAAGGAGGAGCCAGTATCCGCCGTAGGCGCGAATGCTTGAATTGCAAACGCCGCTTTACTACTTACGAACGGATCGAATTCGTACCAATTACTGTGAGCAAGCGAGATGGACGGCGGGAGTCGTTTGATCGCTCTAAATTACTGCGTGGGATCACACGAGCTTGCGAAAAAATCGATATCCCGGCAATGCGTCTGGAAGCGCTCGTCGATGAAATCGAAGCAGAATTGCAGCAACGGCGCGAAAGAGAAGTAACCAGCAGCGAAATCGGCGAGATGGTATTAAAGCACCTACAATCTCTTTCGGAAGTGGCATACATACGTTTTGCCTCGGTTTACCGTCAATTCCGAGGCATTCGCGATTTTATCGATACCCTCAATCACCTCCAGAACTGCCAGTCTTCCTCTGAGAAGGCAACCTCAGTCAACTTGCTCCTGCCCCCGGAAATTCCCCCTGAAAGACTACCTGAACCCCTACTTGATGGCTAATAGTACGCTATAATACCAGGTGGTGAGGGGCGTAAACAGCCCGTCAACTCTTGTTCTCGTTGCTAAAACGGGAACAGAAGGCCAAGTAAAAACATCTTGGCTTATGTATGGCAGTGAACACAAAAAAGTGTTCAAAATATATTAAGGTAAGTTATAATATCATGCCTAGGCTTTAAACCAGAAGCTAAAAAGTCAGCTGGGTTTGAGCCGTGTACGTGTTGCCTGTACAGTCAAAGCGATCGCAATTGTCCAACCAGTGTGCCTGAAGCGGAACAGGGGGGAGTACCATAAAAAATCCCCCCGCCACACCCGCCAAAGACATTCTGGGATAGGTAAATTCGTATTCAACAGTTTTTTGTAGGAGTAAATTCCAGGAAAATAATCGCATGGTCAATCAGAAAACCCTAACCAAAGATGTTGGCTTTACCCACGAAGATTTTGCCGCCCTCCTCGACAAATACGACTATCACTTCAGTCCAGGCGATATTGTAGCCGGGACGGTGTTCAGCATCGAACCGCGAGGGGCTCTGATTGACATAGGTGCAAAAACAGCCGCTTATATTCCCATCCAGGAAATGTCCATCAATCGGGTAGATAGCCCGGAAGAAGTACTCCAGTCCAACGAAACAAGGGAATTTTTCATCCTTACCGATGAAAATGAGGATGGGCAACTGACCCTCTCAATCAGGCGAATTGAATACATGCGCGCTTGGGAAAGGGTACGGCAGTTGCAAGCTGAAGACGCAACCGTCCGCTCTCAGGTGTTTGCAACAAATCGAGGGGGGGCACTGGTGCGCATAGAAGGGCTCCGTGGCTTTATCCCAGGCTCTCACATCAGTACTCGCAAACCAAAGGAAGAACTCGTCGGAGAAGAATTACCGCTGAAATTTTTAGAGGTAGATGAAGATCGCAACCGCTTGGTACTCTCGCACCGCCGCGCCCTGGTTGAGCGCAAGATGAATCGCCTTGAGGTTGGTGAAGTGGTAGTCGGCAATGTTCGTGGTATTAAGCCCTATGGCGCTTTCATCGATATCGGAGGTGTCAGCGGATTGCTGCACATTTCGGAAATTTCTCATGAACACATCGATACGCCTCATAGTGTCTTTAATGTCAATGACGAAGTAAAAGTAATGATCATTGACTTGGATGCAGAGCGCGGGCGGATTTCTCTGTCTACTAAGCAACTGGAACCGGAACCGGGAGACATGGTGAGAAATCCACAATTAGTCTACGAGAAAGCAGAAGAAATGGCAGCAAAGTATCGGGAACAGTTGCGAGCAAAACAGCAAGCTCAACAACAAGCAGAGGCTGCTCAAGCAGACGCAGAAACAGCAGTAGAGTCTGTGGAAGAAGAGGAAATTCCCAGCGCTGTAGAAGAGTAGGCAGGGAGAATAGTAAGTGTGTAACTAGGCTTGTCATCAGCTCCAGGTGGCACGAAGAGGGAAAAACCCCCTCTTTTTTTTATTAAATTTTTAGCAAGGAGTAAAATGTCTTGGTAACGATTGAGTGTAAAAATATAACTTTTACAAATATTCAAGCCGTAATTTTCGATAAAGATGGCACTCTTATAGATACTTCAGAGTATTTGAGAATACTAGCACAAAAACGCGCCCGCCTGATAGACGCCCAAATTCCGGGAATAGGTGAACCCCTATTGATGGCTTTTGGTGTCAACGGTGAATACCTTGATCCTGCAGGCTTGATGGCAGTCGGTAGCCGCTATGAAAACGAAATTGCCGCCGCTGCTTATATTGCGGAAACAGGGCGAACTTGGCTAGAATCAATAGCGCTCGCTCGCCGTGCTTTTGCAGAAGCAGAAAAACTTTTGAAAAATACTCCTTTCCCTCCCTTATCAGAAGGCTGTCTAGAAACCCTGAAATCTCTCTTTGCCGCAGGAGTTAAACTCGGCATTCTCTCCGCCGATACCACGGCGCGAGTGCAAGAATTCGCCACATACTACCAAATTGAGAAATACCTGCAACTGCTCATGGGGGTAGATGAGGGTGCAAGTAAACCAGATCCAGCCTTATTTTGGCAAGCCTGCGCATGCCTTGGCGTCGAACCCAGCACTACCCTGATGGTAGGAGACTCCGCCGCCGACATGGAAATGGCCAAAAAAGCCGGGGCTGCCGGCTGCATTGGCATTTGTCGGGGAACTGAAACAGCAGCCCATCTTGCCGCCGCTGATGTAGCGATCGCCAACCTTAATGAAATCAAACTCCTACAACCTTGATTCACAGGAGGCCACTGTTGGCTTAGCAACTAAAATTAGTATAACACAGTAAACCGGTACTAACTGCAATTCCCCTAACCACCCTTGAAGGAGGAAACATCTTTGACTCGTCGCTCACTGTTTACCTCAGAATCCGTCACCGAAGGGCACCCCGATAAAATCTGCGATCAGATTTCCGACACAATTTTAGACGCCCTGCTCACCGAAGATCCCAACAGCCGCGTCGCTGCTGAAGTTGTCGTCAATACAGGTTTAGTTCTAATCACCGGAGAAATCACCACCAAAGCGCAAGTTAACTACGTTCATCTTGCCCGCAAAAAAATTGCTGAAATTGGCTACACCGATGCCGAAAACGGCTTTTCAGCCAACAGTTGTTCAGTCTTAGTTGCCCTCGACGAACAATCCCCCGACATTGCCCAAGGCGTCAGTCGCGAAAAAACCAGCACCGATCCCCTCGACGCCATTGGAGCTGGCGATCAAGGGATCATGTTTGGCTTTGCCTGCAACGAAACCCCAGAATTGATGCCCATGCCCATCAGTTTGGCGCATCGCATCGCTCGCCGACTAGCCGCAGTGCGAAAAACTGGCCAACTGCCTTATTTGCGTCCAGACGGTAAAACCCAAGTTACCGTCATCTACGAAGATGGGCGCCCCGTAGGTATCGACACTATCCTAATTTCTACTCAACATACTGCCTGCATTGGCGAAATTTCCCAACCAGAAGCGGTACAAGCCAAAATTAAAGAAGACCTCTGGTCAAATGTCGTATTGCCGGTGTTTTCCGATATAGAAGTAAAGCCAGATGCACAAACGCGCTTCCTTGTCAACCCTACGGGCAAATTTGTTATAGGTGGGCCACAAGGAGACTCTGGCCTCACGGGGCGGAAAATAATTGTCGATACCTATGGCGGCTACTCCCGTCACGGGGGCGGAGCCTTCTCCGGCAAAGATCCCACTAAAGTAGACCGCTCTGCAGCTTATGCTTGTCGGTATATTGCTAAAAATATTGTCGCAGCTGGTTTGGCAGATAAGTGTGAAATTCAGTTAAGTTATGCTATCGGAGTTGCTAAACCGGTGAGCATAACGGTGGAAACTTTCGGAACCGGCAAAGTTGATGAAGAGCAATTGTTGGCAGCTATTAAACAGAATTTTGAACTGCGCCCCGCTGGGATTATTCAGACGTTTAATTTACAAAAGTTACCCAGAGAACGCAACGGTCGTTTCTATCAAGATATAGCGGCTTACGGTCATTTTGGACGTACCGATCTCGATTTACCTTGGGAGCAAACTGACAAGGTAGAGCAGCTCAAAGAATCTCTCAGTCAAAAGTTGTCTGCCTCGGCAAGCTAGTCTTGTTTTCCTTTGAGAGCGATCGCGTGCCAACAAACCCTGCAGCCGGTTTATAGCTTTTTGGAAAAGTGCGATCGCTCTTGACAATCCAGTCCAAAAAAACCTGTAACCGTTTTTTTAATGTTAAGATTTCCTGATATTTTTGCCAGGAAAACACGGTGCCATAAAAAGGATAAATTTTTGTAGAGGCTGTTCGGTTTAAAGTTAGAAAAGTTTTCTAAAGAAAAAATTTTTTTAGACAGAGAGCGTATAATTTAATACAGACTTAATAGCAAGGAGGTGGTAGCTTTATGGCTTGGGGTTTAATGGTGCCAGTGGCCATATTTTTGTTGCTGGCCTATATTTTGACGAATTGCGCTGACGAAATTGCTTATATAGCTGCTGTAATCTTACTCGTCAGCCTATTTTTGAGTTTGATTTTAGCACCGTGGCAAATCAAGTGGCTACTGCTTGCTCTCGTTTTATTAAGCAACCGCAAAATTTCGCAGCCGAAACTGGAGCAGACAGTAGAAGAGAGCAACGAAAAAAAACTAAAACTCAGCTATCGCGGAATAAACTACGAAAAAAAACCATCGACAATGGAAGTCACTGAAGAAGAGATTATAGGAAAGTATCGCGGTCAGATTTATAAATCTTCTTCGCTAAAAAAACCGATTGAGTTTCAACCATTAGCAAGGCTAAAATATCGAGGTGCAAGTATCAAGCAAGAATAACTTTCACAGCTGAAATAAAAAAACCAGCAGCTGCAAATAGCAAAATAATCAGCCTGTGAAAGAATAGGGGTAAAGGGATAAAATGCAGAGCGCTTCACTACTGCCATCCCTTCCCCTAATACTCTTATTCCGACAAACTTCTGGAAGTTTATAAAAAAAGCGATAGAATAAAAGTTATAACAACCAATTGCTCAGTTATCCATGACACAAACCCCTGATTTCCTCAGCCACCTAAACCCCAGTCAGCGACAAGCAGCAGAACACTTCTGTGGACCATTATTAGTAGTAGCTGGCGCCGGCTCTGGAAAAACGCGAGCACTAACTTTTCGAGTAGCCAATCTGATTTGTAGCCACCGAGTAGATCCTGAAAATATCTTAACGGTGACTTTTACAAACAAAGCAGCGCGGGAGATGAAAGAGCGGATAGAAAAATTATTTGCCCAGAAATGGGCGATGGAAAAATATCAAAAGCCTTTTGATACTCTAACAGAGATAGAAAAAACAAATCTGCGATCGCGCATCTACAAACAACTAATTAAACCCCTATGGATTGGCACATTTCACGCCCTGTGTACTCGCATCCTGCGCTACGATATAGAAAAATATCGAGACGAAAGAGGGCGCAAGTGGACACGCAATTTTTCCATTTTTGACGAATCCGACTCCCAGAGTCAAATCAAAGAAATAGTCACCAAAACCCTCAACCTAGATGAAAAAAAATTCGAGCCGCGCCAAATTCACTTTGAAATCAGCGCTGCCAAAAATAAAGGCTTATCTCCTCGCGATTACGAGCGAGAAGAACATAGTTATCGCGGGCGTATAATTGCCGAAGTCTACAGCCGCTATCAAGACGCCCTTGCCGCCAACAACGCCCTCGACTTCGACGATCTCATCCGCGTACCAGTAGAACTCTTCCGTCAAAATGCACAAGTTTTAGATTACTGGCACCGTCAGTTTCACCACATTCTTATTGACGAGTACCAAGATACTAATCGTACACAATACGAATTAGTTAGACTACTGGTAACAAACGGTGCCGATGCAAAATCCTTCAATCAATGGGAAAATCGCTCGATTTTCGTCGTGGGAGACGTCGATCAATCAATTTATAGCTTCCGCATGGCTGATTATACCATCTTGTTAGAATTTCAGCAAGACTTTGGCGACGGTTTGCCCGACGATAAAACTCAAACAATAGTGAAACTTGAAGAAAATTACCGCTCTACAAAAAATATCTTAGAAGTAGCAAACTGCCTGATTTCCAATAACACAGAAAGAATCGAAAAAGTATTACGCCCGACACGCGGTGAAGGCGAACCCATCTACTGTCACCGCGCCAACAATGAAGTTGATGAAGCCGAGTTTGTAGTCGAGCAAATCTGCAAAATGACAGCACAGCACCCAGAATTAGATTGGGGCGCATTTGCGATTCTCTATCGCACCAACGCTCAATCGCGTGCTTTTGAAGAAGTGCTTGTGCGAAAAAATGTGCGCTACCGAGTAGTGGGAGGGTTGAAATTTTACGATCGCAAAGAAATAAAAGACATTATAGCATATCTGCGAGTAATTACCAATCCAGCCGATAACATTAGTTTAAAACGCATTATCAATACTCCTGCACGAGGTATTGGTAAAACAACCCTCGCTCGCTTAGAAGCTTTTGCTCAAGAATTAAACTGCCCCCTTTGGGAAATCATTAGCGACGAAAGCTGTGTCAACACGATAGCGGGCAAAGCCGCCAAAAGCATCAATAACTTTGTGCAAATGATTCTCCGCTGGCAGGAGCAAATCGAAATCCTCCCCGCTGCAGATATCGTCAGAGGAGTGGTAGAAGAATCTGGTTATATTCAAACTTTACAAGAAGAAGGCACAGACGATGCTGAAGAGCGCTTGCAAAACATCGAGGAACTTTTCAATGCCGTGCTACAATATGCTGAAGATAACGAAGACAACACACTTACAGGATTTCTAGCTAATGCTTCTCTTGCGTCGGATTTAGACAATTTAAAAGAACACGAAAAAGCCGTTGCATTGATGACGCTACACTCGGCAAAAGGCTTAGAATTTCCCATAGTGTTTTTGGTGGGAATGGAAGAAGGGCTATTTCCGAATTTCCGTAGTTTGGAAAATCCTAAAGCTCTTGAAGAAGAGCGGAGATTGTGCTATGTTGGCATTACCCGCGCGCAAGAGCGATTGTTTTTAACTTATGCAAGTGAACGCCGTTTCTGGGGGGCTTACGAAAAAAGATTGCCGTCGCGATTTTTAGGGGAATTGCCGGCAGATATGTTGCAAGGTAATGCAGTTTCTAAAAGTGGTGCTAAATCAAGTAGAAACGCAACTGCTCAGAAATATAAGAATACTGTAGGGCAGAATTGGAAAGTGGGGGAGCGCGTATTTCATCAATATTTCGGAATCGGGCGAGTTATGTTGATTGTCGGTACTGGGGATAAAATTTGTCTGGCTGTTAAATTCCCTAAGGTGACAAAAATCATAAATCCTAGACACGAGCCAATCCTACGAGTAGAATAGAAACTAGAGGATGGGAAGTGATATACTGTTTTTCTTAATACCCCGCATTGCCAATAAAGCTGTGCCATAAGCAGCTTCTGTGTGAGAGGATTTTTCTACAGGCACTTTAAGAATACGTTGGCGAATAGCATTCCAGGCGGGATTTTTTGCTCCGCCACCGGCTGTATAAACTTTTGTTAGCTGAGTAGCTCCTAATTCCTGCAATAACTGATAGCCTCGTGCTTCAATTCTGGCTATACTTTCTAACAAACCGTGTAAAAATTCTACGTCATCGGCGGGGCGAGGTGAGAGTCGTGGCAATAAGTTTGCGTCATTAATAGGAAAGCGCTCGCCTGGTTTAATTAATGGATAGTAATCAAACCGACTTTCTTGCTCAGCTGAGATTTTTTCGCTCAGTTTTGCTAATTGTTCATCTGTAAAAAATTGCCGTAGCACTGCTCCGCCGGTATTGGAAGCGCCTCCTGTCAGCCACAAATTGCCAAGGCGGTGACTGTAGATACCATAGCGCGCATCATCTACCCGTACGCGACTGAGCAGTTTCAGCACTAAAGTCGAACCGAGAGAAGTAACTGCTTCACCTGGAGTGCGAGCGCCGGCAGCGAGAAAAGCGGCTATGCTGTCAGTTGTTCCCATACAGACGATACAGTCGCGCGGTAATCCCAAGCTAGTTGCATTCATTACTTCGCCTATTGGCGTGCCCGGTTCAACAATCTCTGGTAAATTAGGCAAGTTTTCAATTTGGTAAATCCAATCGGGATAACATAGCTTTTCGGGATCGTAACCCAGTTTTAAGGCATTGTGATAGTCGCTTATTCCCAGTTTTCCGTGTAATAAAAAAGCTAACCAATCCGCCTGATGTAGGAAATAAGTAGAGTTGCCGCTTACTATGTCGCTACATTGCAGCCACCACAGTAGTTTTGCCAGACTGGAAGTGGCGCTGATAACTATATGATTGGCAGGAGCGAGTGTTTTTAGTTTTTCTATTACTGCTACTGCTTGCGCGTCACTGTAGAGAATTGGCTTAGTTAATGGCACCCCTGCACTATCGCACAATAAAACTGTTGCCGAGGTGCCATCGATTGCGATCGCTTTTACTTGCTGCCGCACTTGTGTGGGAATCTGTGTTATGATTGCAAATAATGCTGTTTGCCAGCTCTCAGCTAGAGACGCTGCTTCTGTTTCCCACTTATAACTTGTTTGAGCGTAGATTTTGCCGCTTTCATCAATTGCGATCGCTCTGGCTCCAGATGTGCCGAAATCAATTCCAAGGTATAATTCCATTTCTATTTTAGGTTGATTTTTTTAAATAAATATATGAGTGTAGCCGTCAGCTTGGAAAACGTCTGCAAAGTTTACAATAAAATGCCTGTAGTCAATAATTTATCATTTGCGATCGCTTCTGGCGAAATGTTTGGATTGCTAGGACCGAACGGCGCTGGCAAATCTACGACAATAAGAATGATTACCACCTTGACACGCCCTACACAAGGGCGGATATTTGTCAGCGGCTACGACGTAGTGCGCCAAGCAATGGAAGTAAAAAAGTGTATCGGAGTAGTCTTACAGCAAATCAGTGTCGATGGCGATTTATCTGTATGGGAAAATATGGAATTCCACGCACGTCTGCACCATATCCCTAATCCAGAGCGTCAGAGGCGGATTAACCAATGGTTAGAATATGTCGAACTCTCGGATAGACGCAATGAACTAACGAAAAATCTTTCCGGCGGAATGAAGCGGCGGCTACAAATAGCAAGAGCTTTGCTGCACCAACCGCAAATTTTATTCTTAGATGAACCAACAGTGGGACTTGATCCACAAACCCGTCGCCGTCTCTGGGAAATTATCCGCGATTTGAATAAACAACAGGGTATGACTATGCTGTTAACTACGCACTATATGGATGAGGTAGAATATTTGTGCGATCGCATAGGCATAATGGACTCAGGCAAACTCATCGAACTCGGCACCTTGCAGGAATTACGCTCTAAACACGGAGAGGGGCTGGTGATGAAGCAAGTAGGCGAGCGCTGGGAATATATATTTTTCCCCAAACTAGAAGACGCTAATGCCTACCTCAATCAGCAAGTAGATAAAACTGGTTTGATGGCACGCCCTTCCAATTTAGAAGATATTTTTGTGGAACTGACAGGGCGGCAACTAGACTGAAACAAATTCCTACCTTATTTCTGAATAATAGCAGGAATGAGAAAGTTATAAAATATAAAAGCAAAAGGCAAAACTCTAGACTCTCAACTCTAAAATAATATAGAGTAATCAATGCCACGTCTTGCTACTACACTAGAAGCAATTCTCTACCTAAAAGCACAGCCATTGACAATTTCCCAGCTAGCCGAATATGCAGGGCGCGAGCGCTCCGAGGTAGAAGAAGCACTTCTGGAATTGATCGACGACTACAGCCACCGCGATAGTGCCCTAGAAGTAGTCGATACCCCCGCAGGCTATTGCTTACAACTGCGGGATTGTTTTCAAGAATTAGTAAAAACCTTGATTCCAGTAGAACTCGGTTTGGGTGCCCTACGCACCCTAGCAGCGATCGCTCTCAAAGGACCAATCTCACAAACAGATTTAGTTGAATTGCGCGGCTCCGGTGCCTACCAACACGTTCAGGAACTCGTCGAGCTGGGATTCGTTCGTCGGCGAAAACAAACCGACGGGCGCTCTTACTGGCTGCAAGTGACTAATAAATTTCACCAATATTTCCAGTTGGATAACCTTCCCAAACAGCAAGAACTGCAATTCCCTATCACCAGTGAGGAAAATGACTCCTAATATCCTACATTGATAATACTGCCCTATCTAATAATTCTCTGTGTGATTTAAACTATAAGTAATTGCCACAATTCAGAGGCTAAATGGTGTTTAACCCTGACTTTCTCAGTTCTGAAGCTGAAGACATCCCAACTAATCCCCTCTTAAAATACCTCCAGCACCAGCCGCCGGAGGTGTTAGCCCGCGTCGCTAAATCCGTCAGCCCAGAAATCAAGCAAATTATTTCTCAAAATGTACAAGGGCTGGTGGGGATGCTACCCGGGGAACATTTCGACGTACAAATTACTACCAACCGGGAAAACTTAGCAGGATTACTAGCTTCAGCTATGATGACTGGCTATTTCCTGCACCAAATGGAACAACGAATGCATTTGGAAGCCAATTTGGCAGAATGCCCCTCTATTTCTAGCGATGTAAAAGACGAACGGGCTGACGGCAGGGAGTAACTAAGAAACCCGGTTTTTTGCTAAAATAACACTAAAAGTGATTTTTCACTAGAAAAACCGGGTTTCTGACTTGTTATCCCGATTACCCCGCTAATCCCAGAATCCCGGCAAGCTGAATGAGAAAAGTACTTTTGAATATAAGTCTGTGGGTTCTGTCAGCTACTCTGGCAGCAACCCCAGCGGCGGGAGCAGAACGGATTTATGCATCTTATGCGGCTTTGGAAAGAGCGATTTCCGTCGCCGCCCTAGAAGCATACGCCAAACAAGGAAAAATTGACGAAGACTTAGCGGTATATCTTCAATATATTCCGCCAGAACAGCAAGCGCAATTGCAAGAAGCCCTGCTGGTGCGTGCCGATATCTCACCAGTAACGGTATCGCAATTTCTCTACACCCCCCAGGGAGAAATAGTACTCGAGCGCCTTGGGCAAGTAATTCAAACTGGTTCACGTCAGCCAGGGCGATATGCGATCCGAGCAGCGCTGATTTTGGCAGCATCAGAACCAGAAGGGCTGACACTGCTCAACTTCCTGCGCAAGTTTCCTACCCACGGTATTCGCGTGGACTTGGCACGCGTTCAGCTCCTTGCCGCCGAATTGCAGCAAATTATTAATCAAACCAATAAGGCGATCGCTCTTGTCGAACAAACCGCAAGCGCAGAGGCATCTTCTCAACTGGCAAGCGCACATACAACTGTCTCTAAATCTGGTATTGCCTCTGTCTCAGATTTGTGGCGCCAAGGCACCTTCAGTTGGAAAACTATCTCGATTCAACTCAGTGACAGCGAGCGCACCTCCTCAATCGACATTCGTCAGTTTCCTGCAGATATTTATTTGCCCGCAGGCTACTCGCAACCCCTGCCCCTAATTGTTATATCTCACGGTTTAGGCTCGGATCGCAGCACTTTTAAATACCTCGCCGAACACTTGGCTTCCCACGGGTTTGCTGTCGCTGTACCCCAACACCCAGGCAGCGATGCTAAACAATTGCAGGCACTAATCAACGGCTTGACATCCCAGGCAGCAGAAGCAAGGGAATTTTTGGCTCGCCCCCTTGATGTCAAGCTTTTGCTTAACCGACTGGCTGTTTTGAATCAGTCAGATCCCATCTTTAATGGGCGTTTGAACCTTAAGCAGGTAGGGGTAATCGGTCAATCTTTTGGAGGCTATACTTCCTTAGCTCTGGCAGGCGCTAATCTTGACTTTCAGCAATTACAAGCTGACTGCACCAATGTAAGCTCCTCTTGGAATATGTCGCTTCTGCTACAGTGTAGCGCTCTAAAACTACCACCGGCTGAGTACAATTTGCAAGATGAACGCATTAAAGCTGCGATCGCTATCAACCCAATTGCTAGCAGCGTTTTCGGACCAAAAGGTCTCAGCCAAATTAAAATACCCATCATGTTTATTGCTTCAGGTGCAGATACTATCGCTCCCGCCCTGCCAGAGCAGATAAAACCTTTCACCTGGCTGACAGCAATCAATAAATATTTAGTCTTAATCAAAAACGGAACTCATTTTTCTTTTCTCTCTGAAACTGATGCCGGTGGCAGCGTCTGGCCCCTCCCTTCTCAGGTAGTTGGCCCCAATCCAGCTCTGGCCCGTCGCTACCTCAATGCCCTGAGTTTAGTTTTCTTTAAAACCTACTTATTTGGTAAATCAGAATATCGCCCATTACTACAAGCTTCTTTTGTAAAAACTATTTCACAAGCGCCTCTGCCCCTGAGTCTTACTCAAAATCTAACCCTTTCTCAGATTGAAAAAATACTCAGAAGTCGGTAAATACCCAAGATTTATGCTGGCACCTCTACAGGTACAATAGCACCGATTGGTTTCATCGGGTAACTGTGCCGTGCAAGGGTTTCTTAACTTAAACAAGCCACCAGGCATTACCTCCCATGACTGTGTAGCGCGAGTGCGTCGCTTGTTGCGCCTGAAGCGGGTTGGACATGGGGGCACTTTAGACCCTGCTGCCACAGGTGTTTTACCACTCGCTCTGGGAGCAGCAACCCGTCTGCTGCAATTTTTACCTCCAGATAAGGCTTATCGGGCAACAATTCGGCTCGGCGTTTCGACAACGACAGATGATTTGCAAGGGAAAATTATCTCCGCTACGCCAGTACAGCACTTGCATCGGGCAGAAGTCGAGGCAGCTCTAAAGCAATTTGTGGGAAAGATTGCTCAGGTGCCGCCTGCTTACAGCGCTATTCAGGTAAAGGGAAAGCGTTTGTATGAGTTGGCGCGCTCCGGTAAAATGGTGGAGGTAAAGGCGCGAACAGTAGAAATTTATCAAATCAAGGTTTTAGACTGGCGGGCAGGAGCATTTCCTGAAATTGATTTGCATATTGTTTGCGGCCCTGGTACCTACATCCGTGCGCTGGCAAGAGATTTGGGAGCTTTTCTCCAAATCGGGGGCACTCTTGCTAGTTTGACGCGTACTTACAGTAGTGGCTTTCACCTGGCTGATAGTTTAACTTTTGATCAACTTGCTGCCCTTGTTGAAAGAGGAGCTTTTCAACCTGTGTCGGAAAACATCGCTTTGCGGCATCTACAAGCTGTTATTCTTTCTCTATCTAACGCTCACCGCTGGTGTCAGGGTCAAAAAATTTTAGATTTCAGATTGGAAAATTTAGAAACTGCTCTAGAATCAGTTAGAACTGATTTAAATTTTCCTTTCTCCTCCAAAGCCCTCGTGCGAGTTTATCGCGAAGATGCTAGCTTTTTGGGTATAGGTCAAATATTGAATTCAGCAAATGAAACTTTGCTCGTTCCTCAAGTTGTGTTAAATTCCAACCAGTAATACAATATGGTGAATCTTTTCTTGGCGGTTATTTTTTGGCTGATTGCTATTGCTCTCGCTGTTGGTAATTATTTTATTGCAGATTTATTTATTGTTCCAGAATATGGTGAGTATACGTCTCACGTTTACCAGTCTGTTGTGCTAATAGTAGTCTTTTTTATATTATCATGGATTTATGCTCGGCAAACTCGTGGTAGTACTTGGGCAAGTACTGTTTTGGGCACTTCGTTTTTATGGCTTGGGCTTTCGGTTATATTTGATTTGGTTATTAAACGCTATGTTATCTGTGGTGCAATTGAAAAATCAATAACTAATGTTGTGGTTTTACAAGACAAAATAACAAAGTGCATGATGTCAGACTATGCTATTTGGGAAGGCAGGCTCTTGATTTTGGTGCTGGCGTGTGCTTTTGTTGCTCCTTTATTGATGGGAACGAGAGTCAATCGATGAAAAAATTAAGTCTGTTTTTATTTATATACATTTTACCTAAAATACTGAAGGCGGCTTGATTGTAAATGCAGATTATCGACAGTTTTTTCTGGCTTGTTGTCACAGTCTCGCTTTTTCTCCAAATTCAGACATCATCTTACTTACTTCAGTTATAAAAATTAACAAATTATTATTTTATTTCACATTCATGAGAGTGCCGGTAATTATAGAAGAATCAAGGAGCGATCGCCATTCATATTCTATGATATTATTATTTTCCCCCTGCTTTAATTTTACTATCCCCTTATGCTGACAATTTTTCCCATAAGTAATTTCTTCAGACAAATTTATAGAATCTGCCTTCACTTCTTGTAAAATCAAATCTCCGCCACAACCACTTAGAGGATAAACAATTGTACCGATAACTGAACCGGGGGAGCTATTTGCAAGAGTAAGCAGCACTAAAGTTGGATTTTTCTCACCTGCGGCATTGCTATGAGTGCCCATTCCTTCCCAGATGCCGATATATTCTGTCGGCACTGCTTGCCCTTCGGTGTTGATTTTCGTGACTACACCGCTGGCAGTAATGCCGGGATAATTTGGAGAACTCCATTTATATTCTACAGTCTGATTAGCAATTTGTTTGAGCGTAACAATTCCAGATTGTGCGCATTCTTTTCCATAAGTAATTACTTCATTTAATTCTATAGAATTAGTATTGACACTGTGCAGGGTAAGCTCTCCGCCACAACCAAGAGAAGGATAGGCAATAGTGCCGATTGTTTCACCGATTTTTCCTGGTTTAAGGGCAATAGAAATTGACCATCCGTCAGACAATCCGGTTTGATTTCCTTCACCTTTCCAAATGCCTACAAATCTAAAAGGAAGTATCCTATTTGCTTGTTCTGTTGTATCTGATTGTGGTTGATTGGCTTGGATAGAAGATGGTGCAGCAAGAGTAGCTGTCAAACTTGCTGTTATAAGCAAGAGGGCACTAAAACGGTAAAAGCAAGATTTCAATAACATGGGATGTTGGTTTATAGATTAGTTTAATAATATCTCGATAGAAAGTTAGAGTGAACTAATAGTATCCACTGTGATTCAGCAAAGCTGACGCTACAAGAAGGCAGTACGGTTATTAGATGCTCCCACGCGCCCTATGAAAGCCATAGCAAACTGCCCAGAGTAAGAATAGTGACAATTAGAGCCAGCCAGACAAATCGATTATCTTTGGTATTTACCTGACTCAAATCGATAGGTTCCGGTTGGGATTGGGGAGGTTTGCTTTTGAAGGGTTTTGTCTTAGCAAGAGCACTTACTTGCCGAAAATTTGACTCACTCTGTTCGAGCCTGCTGAGATCGGGAATTTCCAATAGCCATTCAGGGCGGGTTTTGAGCTTAGGGGCTTCCAGAATGTAAAGTAAGCGACGACTTTGCTTGCGGGTTTCCAGGTGGGGATGGTTGGTGAGTATCTTGCACAGAGCGATCGCTTCTGAGCGCTGCCCTGCTGCTTCGTAAGCTGTAACCAGCCAAATTTGTACCTCTCCCCCAAAGCGGGAATTGCGATCAAGGAGTGCAGAAGCTTTCACCAAGTGTTGCACCGACTGACGGTAGCTACCGCTTTCAAAGGCAGCTCTTCCCGCTTTGTACTCAGTTCTTGCCAGTTCTAAAGATTGGGAAGTCACGTTGTTATCTCTATCTATTGGCAATCCCTTTTAGGGATATATTTGTTTGTTTTGTTTGTTTTTGGAAGATTTTAGCAAAGAAGAGGGGCGATAAAGCTGCAATTTGCGCAAAAATTAACAGTAACGACTCTGAGGATTGTGATTAGAGAGAAAGAGCGATCGCTTTTGGAGAGAAACAAGCAGTGATTAAAGACTTATTAAAAGGTGTTAATTTATATCTAATTGGCATGATGGGGTGTGGAAAGACGACCGTGGGACAGATTTTGGCCCAGCATTTAGGCTATCGCTTTGCCGATACAGACGCCCTGATCGAGAAAATTGCAGGAAAATCAATAAGCGAAATATTTGCGCAAGAAGGAGAGGAAGCCTTTCGGGAGTTAGAAAGCCAAGTTTTGGCAGAAGTATCGACATACAAGAACTTGAGCGTTGCCACAGGTGGAGGCATAGTGCTGCGGCGATTTAACTGGAGCTATCTGCAGCATGGTATAGTAGTGTGGCTAGACGTGCCCGTGGAACAACTAAGCGATCGCTTGCGCAACGATACCAGTCGCCCCCTATTAGCCAATACCGATCCCAAAGCCAAACTGCAAACCCTCCTTGAACAGCGAAAACCCCTATACGCCCAAGCCGACATTCGCGTCACCGTCACAGCCGATGAAACCCCCGAACAAGTCGCTGCACGAGTTATCAAAGAGATTAACAAAATTCTTAAACCAGAAATAAGGGCAGTAAATTGTCAAATTTGAAACAGTTTATCACTCCCTGCTTGCAGATAAACTGCAATTCGAGCTTTTTTGCGTCATTTTACCGACTATGATTGCAGAACAAGAATACTTACAGCTTTCCGAGTCCACACGAGTGCGAGTGCTGAGCGAAGCACTGCCCTACATCCAACAGTTTACCGGGCGCACCATCGTCGTCAAGTATGGCGGTGCAGCAATGAAAGATGCCAACCTCAAAGATAAAGTCATTCGCGACATAGTATTCCTCTCTTGTATCGGAATGCGCCCCGTCATTGTCCACGGTGGTGGCCCCGAAATCAATAGTTGGCTGGACAAACTCGGCATCGAGCCACAATTCAAAAATGGTCTACGAGTCACCGATGCCGCCACAATGGATGTTGTGGAAATGGTTTTAGTCGGTAGAGTGAATAAAGAATTAGTTTCTTTAATCAACCAGGCAGGCGGCTCGGCAGTCGGCTTGTGTGGTAAAGATGGTAATTTATTTCAAGCTCGCCCAGAGGGTCAAGAAGGGATTGGCTTTGTCGGCGAAGTCAGTAAAGTGAACACTAAAATTTTAGAATCTCTAGTTAACAGCAACTATATTCCCGTTGTTTCCAGCGTCGCTGCAGATGAAACTGGACAAGCCTATAATATTAACGCTGACACAGTAGCAGGCGAAATTGCCGCTGCTTTGGGTGCTGAAAAATTAATCTTGCTGACAGATACAGCAGGAATCTTAAGAGATGCTAAAGATCCTTCGACACTGATTACCAAGTTGGACATTCAAGAAGCTCGCCGTCTCATAGAAACTGGAGTAGTCTCTGGCGGAATGATTCCCAAGGTTAAGTGCTGTGTGCGCAGTCTTGCCCAAGGTGTGCGCGCTGCTCACATTATCGACGGTAGAATTCCTCACTCTCTGCTGTTAGAAATCTTTACCGATACTGGTATTGGTTCAATGATTGTGAGTTCAGAATTTATATGATAAAAACTTCTCGACTATAATCGTTCTAATTTCTAGCTATCGGTGCCTCCCGAAGCGCGCCTCATCAAGGCAATGGGCGCCGATAGCTTTCAACAGAGCACTCGATATTTATTTAAATCATCAGGGATTTCTGGCAATCTGGACGTATAGTATCCAAGATTGTGACGCTACTAGGAGTCCGCAAAAAATGAACCTCCCATTAATTTTAGATATTGCTATTGGCTTAATTTTTATTTACCTAATTTTAAGTCTCCTAGCTTCAGAAATTCAAGAGCTTTTCGCTACTTTGCTTCAGTGGAGAGCCGAACACTTAAAAAAATCCATTGAAGTATTGATAGCCGGGAGCAGCGATGACAATCTTGACGCTCAGAAAGCCAGAAAAATCGCTAACGAACTTTACGAACATCCCCTGCTTAAAAATCTTAATCAGGAAGCCAAAGGATTACTAGCTAAATATTTTCGTAAAGGAAGTTTCATTTTTACTAATTTTTGCCGCCGTATTTTACCAAAAAGCGAAAATGTTTTCGGAACTCAAAAAAGTGGCCCTTCTTATATTCCTCCCGAAGCCTTTGCTAAAACGCTAATTGATAAATTACAAATAAATAAATTAGCGCAAATATTGACGGTAGCTCGATTAGAAAAATTCAAACAAGATAAGTTGCTGCCAGAGATGGTGGCAATTTTTAATAATTCAAATCTCAGTGAAAACATCAAACCAATAATTGAAAAACAGTTGAACAAATTTGCTATTAGCATAGATGATATTGTCTTGGATTTACGAACTGGTAAAATTCCCTTGAACGTCAGCTTAGACAGGATTGCTGATAAGCTAGATTCTTATTTAAAAAACTGTCATCTAGCTTTGACAGAGGCTGGCGATACCTCTGGTGAAATGTTTCTCAAAAGAACAAAATTACTCAAGCAAGATATTTTCAGTGAAAATGAAAGAAAAATATTGCTTGCTACCCTCAAACCGACTGTGGCAGAAGTTGTTCAGGTAATTACAGGCAATCCGTTTGTTTACGCAGAATTTGAAAAATTATTTCAAGATAAAGACAGCCCTACTTATAAAGGAATTGCTGAATTAGTTGATAGCTTACCGCAATCGCTTAAAGATAGTCTAACTGCTCTAGCTGAACGGGTGAAAAATGGTTTTAGCATTGATGAGGATATTAATCAATTACAGGTGCAAATTGAAACTTGGTTCGAACGCTCGATGGAAAGAGCTTCTGGCGTATACAAGCGTAATGCAAAAGGAGTAGCAATTTTAGTCGGTTTAGTTGTGGCTGTGGCAACAAATGCCGATACTTTTCATATCGTCGGGAGTTTGTCGAGAAATTCAATTTTACGAGCGACTATTACTCAAAATGCAGAGCAACTGGTGGCGCAAAATCCGGCTCTGAATGCTGAAGAGTTTAAAACTCGCATCGATGCAGAAGTGAGAAAATCCCTAGAAGAAGTGCCGTTGCCTGTGGGCTGGAATCGAGTTAATCAAAAACAACAGTTGAAAGAAAGTTGGAAAATTCCTTATCTTAAGCAGTTTTTGGGTTGGCTAGTGAGTGGATTGGCTATTTCTATGGGCTCTTCGTTCTGGTTTGATTTACTCAGCAAGGTTGTGAATGTACGCAATACCGGAAAATCAAACTTTTTTAGTAGGGAATAACACGCGAATATATAATAAATGGCTTATAGGCGAGCGCAGCAAGGGTGAAAGGAAAATTAGCGCTCGCCTTTCTACACCCTTTACACCTGTTCAGCACACAGTATTTATTGTATCAAAATTGCGATAGTATCCATCCATCAGTAAAATTATATCTATAAAATAAACTCACGATTTAGACAGACTACCAAATGCTAGATATTGAATTTTTAGGTTTGATTAGCACTTTGACTGACTTTCACATCCAGACAGTTGATGCAGTGGCTAACCTAATTGTTGCTTTATGTTACTATATCATCGGTTCGTTAATTGCCCTTGGTTTGTGGCAGAATCGACACCAAGGGCTTGACTGGCTAGTAGTATTCGTAGTGGGGATCTTTATTTCCTGTGCCCTAGGGCATACAGCGCACGGCATAGGAATGTTTGGTTTATGGGATATAATAAGATGGCAAACCTGCTTTGACTTGTTGACGATAATTCCAGCAATCGGATTTCTAAGTTTTCACAAAAGCTACGCTATTTTAGTACGGTTCAGCCAGATTGTTAAATCGGAAGCAGCACTGGAGCAGCGCAACATCAAGCTAGAGCAACTGGTTGAACAGCGCACGCAGGAATTGAGAGAACAAAATCAGTACCTTAATAAAACTTTAAACGAATTGCAGCAGATGCAGGGACATTTAATTCAGATGGAGAAAATGTCTCTTCTCGGTCAAATGGTGTCAGGAATTTCTCACGAAATAAATAATCCAGTAAACTTTATATATGGCAATTTACCTTATGTAGAAGAATATATAAAAGAAATTTTAAAATTATTAAAGTTATACCAGATGAATTGTGATTCAGAAGAAATAAAAGCATTAAAAGAAGAAATAGAGATAGATTTTGTGGTGGAGGATTTACAAAACTTGGTGGAGTCTATGAAAATAGGAGCTGCGCGAATTCGCGAAATAGTTCTAAATTTGCGGAGTTTCTATCGGCTGGATGAAGCAAAAATGAAATATGCTGACTTGCACGCAGGCATTGAAAGTACGTTGGTGTTGTTGAGCAACAGATATAAGAAAAAAATTGAAATAGTGAGGAATTATGGAAATATTCCCAAAGTAGAGTGCTATATAAATCAAATCAATCAAGTATTTATGAATTTGATTAGTAATGCGATCGACGCTTTGCTAGAAGAAGATTTTTCAAGAAAAAAAGAACCCAGAAGAATAGCGATCGCAACTCAGTTAGTAAATCCCTACTGGGTAGCAGTTAAAATATCCGACAACGGACCTGGTATTCCGTTAGAAATACAAAATCGCATATTTGAACCGTTATTTACCACAAAACCTAGGGATGCGGGCACGGGTTTGGGGTTGTCGATTTCTCAGCAGATAGTAATAGAAAATCATAGAGGGCGGATATATTTTTCTTCTACCCCAGGAGGAGGCACGACTTTTACAGTAGAATTGCCGGTAAATCAATCAGAAAACCTGGCTACAGAAGCTAAAAAATAAAAATCAGCCGCAACTGCCAAGTTTCATTTTGACGTATAATTTCAATTTTGCTGAGAAATTCTCGAAAGTAAAATCGCCGCTCCGATTCTGACAAATCCAGCCAAAATTGGGGCAAGGAAACAGTTTGACAAGTTTCCCGGAGATTCACCGGCGGCATTTCAGTCAGACGGCTTTGGAGTTGGGAAATTTCCGTGCGCAGTTTATAAGCACGCAAATCGGCTGTTTCAGCGTCAAGAATGCCTGTAGTTTGCAGAGAAGGAAGCTGAGAAAGAATCTCTTTTTTAGTAGCGATCGCCCGAATAATTTCATTTTTCACAACATCTATATCTGGCAAATTCAAACCAGCTACTGCCGGTGGTAAATCGCGACAAATTGCTTCAATAGTACGCTGCAATACTTGCTCATAGGGAATAGCTTTGCACTTTGGTTGCTTAGGGCAATTACTGGGGCGCAGATAAAGATATTCCCCTTTCTTTCGATAAGCAGTGACGCGAGAAACTGTCAGAAGCGAATTACACTCACTGCAGATTACCAAACCGGCAAGGGAACGAGGAGCACTAGCAGAGCGAGTCGGCAGACGTCGGTTTCGACGCAGGATGCGTTCGACTTGAGCAGCTTCTTCCCTAGAAATAATTGGGGTGTGGGTATTAGAAATTATTTCACCGTTTTGATATTTTAAATCACCGCGATATACGGGATTGGTGAGCCACTGACGAGCCGTAGAAACTGAGATTTTTTTGCCATGTTTTTTCTCCAGATAACGAATAGCACCGCGTAGAGAGCCATAGAGGAGAAAGTGTTCAAAAAAGTCTTTGACAATCGGCGCTTGAACGCGATCTATTGTATAGCGTTCTTTTCCTCTACGGTATCCGTAAGGGGCTTTACCGGGAGGCGGCAAATTTTTGAGGCGGTTACGGGCGTGCCCTTTACGGATGCAGCGACTGCGCTGATTTTGCTGGATTTCTTCCAGCAGTTTAAGCAGCTCGGCTCGCTGAGGTTCAGAAGTGTTCAATTGCTGATTATAAAGGAAAATTATCTGGATGCCGAGAGATTCGATTTCTTTTAGGCGCTCGCGAATTTCTTTTACCGAATCGCCAAGTTCTTCTAGCTGGCGAATTAATAAATATTCGGGGGGATTAGTGCGACAATCTCTGAGGAGTTGCTGCAATTGAGTGCGCTCGCCCAAATCTTCATATACGCGCTCAACCTCCCCCCAAATCGATCGATCCGGTGGCAATTCTAGCAGAGGCTCACTGTAGGAGTAAGCAATAATTTTCATTTACATTTGGCTGAGTTCAATTATATTACCATCTGGATCGCGGGTAAAGAGAGCTGCTCGCCCAGATGCGCTCATTTGTACTTCGCAGCCACTCGCTTGCAATTCTGCTTTTGCTGCTTCTAGATTAGCAACAGAAAAGGCAATGTGACGGTTGCGCCCCCATTTTTCGCGATTCTGATACTCTGTATGAAATTCCGCATCTACAATTAGGTGAATCTGAAAGTCTCCCACTTGATACCAGGCTCCGGGGTATTTAAGAGTTCTCTCGACTTTGGGAAGCCCCAGTATAGTGCCGTAAAAATGCTCTGCTTTTTCTAAATCTGTTACAAGAATAGCTGCGTGCAGACACTGGGTGATTTGCATAGCCCTTGATTTGGTAAAATTGGGTTTGATTTTATTGTCTCTCAGACGGTGACATATGCGCTCCCTCCAGAGCAGAAGATATCACCTCTCAAAGAAACCTGCCAATAGCAGCTTGGATTATTGAGGCAGATGAATTATCAGAGTTACTGGGTATGAGTGTACCTCAAAAGATAAGAAAAACACTATAAAATATTTTTACTTGCTAGGATTGATTTTTAACGTCTCCAGTATGTCTCAGGAAAAATCGATGAACCCGTGGAGCTACAAGCCTTGGTGGTGTCAGCCTTGGTCGATTCTGCTCACAGGTATTACTATAATTAGCGGCAGTTGGCTCTTGTTTAAAATTATCTGGGTGACAGTTATCGTCGCCGTACCAATAGTGGCGTGGATGGGCTTTTTTTTGTTTATTTGGCCAAAAATAATGCTAGAATATTATCGCCAATATACAAACCAATCTTCAGGAGCGGGAGAATGATGATATTTATAGAAAATTAGGGGAATGAGAGAATTGCATTTTATTCAGGTATTATCATTATACGCCCTCGCAAGGAGAAGCAGATGAAAGGTAAAAAAGTGTTACTAACTGGTGGAACAGGTGGTTTAGGATTGGGGGTGACTCCAGCAGTACTTGCCAGAGGAGCAGATGTCACTATTCCCTATATCAATCTCCGAGATGTGGAAAGGCTGAAAGGAATTCTTTCCCCAGCAGATATTGCCAGGATTCGGTTTGTTCAAGCGGATTTAACAGATGAGAAGGCGGTGGAGAAGTTAGTTAGTGAGATGGAAAGGGTAGATGTATTGATTCATTTAGTAGGGGGATTTTCGATGGGGAAAACCCACGAGTACAGTTATGAAAATTGGAAAAAAGATTTTGATTTAAATTTGAATACGACTTTTTTAGCGTGTAAGCACAGTCTGGCAAAAATGCTACAGCACGGTTATGGGCGAATTGTGACGGTGAGTTCGCGGGGAGCGGTACAGCCGGCGGCAGAATTAGCGGCTTACTGCGCATCAAAAGCAGGAGTAGTTGCTCTGACACAAGCGATCGCGCAGGAAACAAAAGGTACTAATATTACTGCTAATGTCGTGCTTCCCAGCGTCATCGATACACCCAGCAATCGCGCGGCAATGGGAGAAGAAAATGCCAGTCAGTGGGTAAAACCAGAATCCCTGGCGGAAGTGATTTGTTTCTTAGCTTCTGAAGCAGCTAAAGACGTTCGCGGCGCTGTTGTTCCCGTTTATGGGAATATATAGCTAGAGAGTATTTTTTGTATTTATTTTGCTTGCGGGGTTTTTAAAAAACACGCCCTCGCAACTGCTTTTTCCCATGATTTGATAACTTCTGGAAAAGAAATGTCAATAGATTTAATAGCTTCAGTTTAAATTGAGAAAGATTAAACTGTAGTAAGGATTTGTAAAGTTTTGTAAGGGAAGGAGAGCGTGGACAATTCGATACAGAATAGGTTGGTGGAAGCGATCGCACCCTATCGCGATCGCGTAGACTATCTAGAAGTGCGCCTAGAACAGAGCGAAGCCACTTCTATCACTTTTCGCGGCTCCCAATTAGATGCAGTTGATCGCAGCTTTGCCCTAGCAGGAGGAATTCGCGCTTGCCACAAGGGCGGTTGGAGCTTCGTTACCTTTAATGGTTTAGCCGAACTAAACAACCGCATTGAAGAAGCCATCTCCCAAGCCCACTTAGTAGGCAGTGAAAAAACTGAACTAGCAGAAGTTTCACCGGTGCAAGATTATGTAAAAGTGGAATTGGGACGAGATCCGCGCGGCGTCTCCTTAGATGAAAAGCGCCAAATTATAGAAAATTACAACAAACTGCTGTTGGAGTTTGATCCAAGAATTCAGACTACAATGGTGAGCTATCGCGAGCGCTTTGGCCTCACCTATTTTGTCAACTCCAACGGAACTTGCATCGCCCAAGAACGCCTAGATATTTCTGGCGGCTTCGGGGCGGTAGCCCGTGGCAAAGGGGGTTTAGTTCGTCAGGGTTACGAATCTTTCCACTCCCGCTCAGATTTTAACGCCATAATCGGTATTGAAGAACGAGTAAAAGGAGCGGCAGAGCGTGCCATCCGCCAGTTAGAAGCCAAACCCGTTAAAGGTGGTCAATATACAGTAATACTCGATCCCTATCTGGCGGGAGTATTCATTCACGAAGCTTTTGGTCATCTTTCCGAGGCAGATTTTATTTACGAAAACCCACGACTACAGGAATTGCTCCAACTTGGCAAGCAGATGGGTATCGAGCAGTTGAATGTCGTAGATGATGCCACCCTTCCTGGGTTGCCGGGATCGATTAAATACGACGACGAAGGCGTACCGGCGCAGCGTAAATATCTGATTAAAAATGGTATACTTACCCAGCGCCTACACAATCGCGAAACAGCCGGCAAGATGCATGAAGCGCCCACCGGTAATGCCCGCGCTCTTGATGCCACGCACCCGCCACTGGTGCGGATGACGAATACGGCGATCGAAGCTGGCGATCACTCTTTTGAAGATATGATTAGCGATATCGACGAAGGCGTCTACGCGGTACGGATGATCGGCGGACAAACTAATGGCGAGATGTTTACCTTTGCCGCTGCCGAAGGCTATATGATTCGCAACGGTCAAATAGCCGAACCAATCAGTGATGTCACCCTCTCTGGCAATGTCTTTCAGACTTTAAAAGATATTGAAGCGATCGGTTCTGATGCTGTTTACCTTAACGGAGGTTGCGGTAAAGGTGGTCAAATGCCTTTGCCCGTCAGCGTAGGAGGGCCTCACGTTCGCATTAAAAATGTCGTGGTTGGCGGTAGATAACTTTCTCTAAAGCCCCTACTTGCCCATCTCATTTGCCTGTATGGTATTAATGTAATTGCGATCGCTTTAGTTTTAATTACTGAAAAAAGCGATCGCTGCCCGCTACAGGTACCTGAGATGGGCAATCTCCTCTCTCCAATCCGAGATAAATCCTGATTCTCTTAGCTAAAATAGTTCGCTTCAGCTTCCAACTGACGGAGTAATTCCTCATTCCCTTGGGCTCTGGCTACTTCCATGCGGTGTTCCAGGCTCTTTTTGATATTAGCCCGGTGAGTGGCAGCGACTTCTTTTAATATTTCTTGACGTGATTTGTTCATGGCAAACAGTCCTCAATTCCTATTTGCTCTTTTTATTTCCTCCTCTAATATAACACTTTTTGGCAAACTGTATCAAAATTTACAGAAACTTAACGAATGGATGTATAGCATATAAGTTGGCCTAATAGCAAACATCAGCAATGGCAATCAATCCAGAACAGTGCGTGCCGGTATAGAGGCGAGAATTGTGCAACAGCGCCCTCGCCCCAACCGCAATATATTAAAGTTTTTGCTTGCTGAAATAAGTTTTAAATATTTCGTGAGCGATAGGAGCAGCCGAAACCGCACCATAACCGCCATTTTCCACAACAATTCCAATAGCAATTTCCGGTTTATCAGCAGGCCCAAAAGCGATATAATTGGAATTATCTTCCTGCCCCGGCACTTCAGCCGTGCCTGTTTTACCTCCAGTTAAGGGGATAGAACCGTCATTGATTCCCCTACCGGTTCCTTTTTCCACTACAGCAATCAATCCTTTGCGAACCGTTTCGATCGTTTCCCGTTTCATACCAGTGGGTTCGGGTTTGGTGAGAGGGGTGTTGGTTTGAGAAGCTAAAAGATGAGGCTTTACACGGTAACCACCATTGGCGATCGCAGCCGTCATCACCGCCATTTCTAAAGGCGTCACCAACACCAAACCTTGACCGATCGACATCGTCACTGTATCGCCAGCATACCAAGGTTCGTCAGAAATCTTGTATTTTTCAGCCGGCGTCGGAACAGAACCATGACTGCCTTGCCCTAACCCCAACAAATCTAAATCCGTTGTTTCTCCAATTCCCAACCGCCGCGCCCATTTGGCAATTTCCTCCGGACCTGCTGCCATACCAACTTGATAGAAAAATGTATTGGAACTATAGGCTAAAGCATCAACAAAGCCAATGGGACCGTAACCCCCACCATGTTCGTGAAAGTCAATACCGCCGACATTAATAGAAGAAGAACTATATAAAATAGAATCTGGAGTAAACTTACCAGACTCCAAACCAGCGATCGCTGTAATAACCTTAAACGTACTGCCCGGAGGATAGCCTTGCAGAGCCCGATTTAGAAATGGCTTGTCTGGTGCTTGCAGGCGCTGCCAATCTGCAGAAGATATTTTACGCGTAAAAATATTAGGATCAAACCTCGGCCAACTGGTCATCGCCAAAACCGCACCAGTTTTGACATCCAGCACAACAACCCCTCCCCGGCGATTGCCGAGAGCTTTTTCAGCAGTTTTTTGCAGGTCGAGGTCTAGTGTAAGCTGCACTGGCTCCCCAGCTTTGGGAGGTCTCACACCCAGTTCCCGTATTTCATTTCCCCTCGCATCCACCTCGATTAAACGAGCTCCCCAAACCCCTGCTAACTGGGCATTCGCTTTGCGTTCAATACCCATTTGACCGACGATCATGCCCATCGGATATTCTGGATTAGCCTTTAAATCTTCTTCTGTTGCCTCGCCAATGTATCCAAAAACATGAGCCGCTAAATCGCCGTAAGGGTAATTGCGGTTGGATTCTGCCCGCAGTTCTACTCCTCGTAAGTTACCTATTTTCTCCGCCAAAGCGATGAATGTTTCCACGTTTATATCCCGACTTATGCGCACAGGTAACGCTGATTTGTAGCCCCTCTGCTCTAATTTTTTTAGAATTTCCGCCGGGGAAATTTTTAGAATAGCCCCCAGCTTCTTTGCCGTCACTTGCCATTGCTGCGGCGACTGTTCCCTAGGCCACAAATAAACCCCTCGCGACATGCGGTTGGCCACCATTACTTGGCCGTTGCGATCCAGTATATTGCCGCGATCTGAGGGAATGGGAATCGGTCTAATGCGATTCAGTTCGGCTCTCTGTCTATTGTATTCTCCTTGAATCAGTTGTAACTGAGCCAGACGCACTACGTACACGCTAAAAAAAGTTGTGACAATGAGCATGAATGCTATCGACCGACTGGCTCGCGGCAAGGGTAAGTTAAAAGAGTTTGATTGAGATGAAAAAGAAAATTCCCTAGCCATCTTGAAATTTATTTCTAAACACAGTAAAATAAAAATAGTTACTATAGACGCGCATGGAGCACGGCTTCTCGCAAAGTAACAGGAAATTCCAATTGTGAGGTTGGAAGTCTAGGCTTTACCTTATGCCCAGGGAGGATAATTTTACATATTTAATACGCTTTACAGCCGCTGCAATCCGGAAATTTTCTTACTTTGACTGACTGTATAAATGTATTTGTATTTTTTGAATTCCAGTTATCACTTATTATTTAGTTATAAAATATTATAAGATTTGCAGTTAACGATTAAAACTATTTCCGTTATTATTAATATAGCATTTTTAGAAAAAAATAAAAGAAAAATTTTGTTAAAATTTAAAGGTAGTTGTTGAGCAAGAATACAAAAATAATTAACAAATAGGTCAAAGATGGCTGAAAATAGACTCCTGACTCTGCTAACGGATTTTGGTTTAAGCGACGTTTATGTGGGGGTAATGAAGGGAGTCATTGCCCAAATTAACCCAAATCTGAGGGTGGTGGATATAACCCACGCGCTCGCCCCGCAAAATATTGCAGCAGCTAGGTTTTGTTTGATGAATGCTTTTCCCTATTTTCCAGAGGGAACAGTACATGTAGCAGTAGTAGATCCGGGGGTGGGGAGCCGTCGGCGAGCGATCGCAGTGGAAACTGCCGCTGGGTTCCTAGTTGGACCAGATAATGGTTTGTTCAGCGGCGTACTTGCTCAGTATCCGCCCCTCGCTGTAGTCGAACTGACAAACCCCCAGTTCTGGCGCACTCCCACACCCAGCTCCACTTTCCACGCTCGCGATATCTTTGCACCAGTGGCAGCTCATTTAGCCAGCGGTGTTCCTTTAAAAAATATGGGAAAAGCGATCGAAAAAGACTCCTTAGTTCAGCTTCCCATAGACCCGTGTATCCAAACTGAAACCGGTGCAGAGGGCTACATCCAATATATAGATTATTTTGGCAACTGTGTCACTAATATCCCAGGCGCTTTCGTTATGGGTAAAGTTTGGTCCGCAGTCGTCGCCGGATTGACCCTACCCAGCTACAACACTTATAGCGACAGCCCCCCAGGTACAGCGCTCGCCCTTATCGGCAGTCACGGCTGGGTAGAAATCGCCGTCAGCAACGGCAATGCTTGCTCCCAGTTAGGGCTGAATTTAGGATCTAGGGTAGAAATAAAATTCAACTAAAAACTAATAAAAAGTAAAAAGCAAAATTAAAACTACAGATTAACTTTTATACTCACTAGGAGGATAGTTTATAACTAAAACTAAAGTGTATACTAGCAGCAATTGCCTTGCCGTTGATAGAGTAGGGGAAACCATGACACAAATTAACCAGTTACAACCAGAGGTAGTATACCAAGGTCAATTTGGTGAATTTACCATTACTCAGAGCGATCGCATAGGCGTCATCATCTACCGCAGCGGATTACTCATAGCTTGCCTATGTTTTGCAATCGGCACCAGTCTAGTCTTACTTGTAGGAAATAACCCAAAAGTCTTGCAGCTTTTCACTCCCCTGTATGCCTGTTTTTCTCTGGCATTAGGCATTAGCTTGGCAACTATCCACATTTACATGATTGCACTACACCGCCTCCTACAGTTATTTTGGCTGATTGGTAGTGTAGCAGCCTGCATCTTAGCGCTACAAAGTAGCGAACCCCTAGCCTTAACAGTTTACAACCATCCAACCACTTTATTTGGTATCGGTTTTACCTTTGCAGCATTAACAGGCATATATTTTAAAGAAGCTTTTTGCTTTAACCGATTAGAAACTAAATTATTGACTCCCCTAGTACCCTTCCTACTGCTAGCTCACCTAACTGGATTGCTCTCCTTAACGGCGGAGCGGGTATTACTTGCTATCTGGGCTGTACTGTTCGCAGTATTTGCACTGCGCAAAATTACTCAAGCAATACCAGCCGATATTGGAGATAAAAGTGTTTTTGCTTATCTAAAACAGCGGCGGGCGTAATGACGCGCGGCACTATTAAGAAATTGCAAATTCGCCTCTTTCACCGCAAAGAAGTGTGGACTCTGACCATCTGGGGATGGGGAGTTACTCTATTTTGCCTGAGTTTTCTGGCTGTGTTTGCGTTTAGCAATATCTATCCATTTCTCGCAGTTAACTCTCCGATCGCAGCTGACGTTTTGGTTGTAGAAGGCTGGATGCCAGATAGTGTTCTAGAAACAGCCCTAGCCGAATTCAGACGTGGTCAATATCGAAAATTAATTGCAACCGGGCTTCCTCTGCGCCTCGGATACCATCTTTCAGAATATAAAAGTTTTGCCGAACTAGCAGCAGCAACTTTGATAGCACTAGGTTTGGAAAAAGAGTATGTTGTCGCCGTTCCCGCCCCCAATTCACTGCAAAACCGCACCTATACGGCTGCTGTTGCCCTCAAGGAATGGCTTTTGAATTCTGATTTAAAAGTTAGGGCAATTAATCTTTACACCCTCGGTCCTCATACTCGCCGCAGTTGGTTTATATTTAAAAAAGTATTGGCTCCTGAAATAAGTGTAGGGGCGATCGCAGCCGAGCCAATAGATTACAATTCCCAAAATTGGTGGAAATCCAGCGAAGGAGTGAGGACAGTTATTTTTGAGACCATTGCTTATATTTACGCGCGGTTAATTAACTGGAAAAGTTGACGCAATTTCCCTAATACGGCTAATTTATCGCTGCGGAAGCGCCCGCAACAAGCATGAAATAGTGAGGGGAAAAAGCTTTGACAGAAGAAAGGGCATATTGGCTGGCTTGGTCGCAAATTAACGGCATAGGGCCAGTTTTAATCCGACGATTGCATTTGCACTTTGGCAGCTTAGCAGCAGCTTGGTATGCATCACCAGCAGCATTGAGGCAAGTAGAAGGATTCGGGTCGCAGATAGTTGAAAAAGCGGTGCGCGGGCGAGCGCAACTCGATCCTGAGAGCTTTTTCCAAAATCACCTGCAAAAAAATCCTCATTTCTTTTCTCCCGCCGATCCCGAATATCCCCGCCTGCTACTAGAAATTCCCAACCCGCCGCCAGTGCTGTACTACCGGGGGCAAATCAACCTATTAGAAAATCAAGGCATCACTAAAGTAGTGGGGATCGTTGGCACCCGCAAGCCATCCGAATACGGCATCCGTTGGACTCGCCGCATCAGCGGGCTTCTAGCAAAAAGCGGTTTTACAATCGTTTCCGGCATGGCGGCAGGAATTGATACCGAAGCCCATCGCGGCTGTCTCGATGTCGGTGGGCGTACCCTGGCGATTTTAGGCACCCCTTTAGATAAGGTGTATCCTGAGAGCAATTACAGGCTCTACCAGCGCATCTTAGAACAGGGGGCGGCGTTCAGCGAGTACCCATATGGTAGTATCACTAAACCCGAAAACTTTCCCCAGCGCAATCGGATTATTGCCGGGTTGAGCCGCGCACTGTTAGTGATGGAAGCTCCAGCGCGCTCGGGTGCTTTGATTAGCGCACGCCTGGCAAACGAGTTTTGTCGAGATGTTTACGCTTTGCCTGGGCGGGTGGATGATTACAATTCCCAAGGATGTCTGCAGCTTGTGAAAAATGGTGCTGAAGTGATTGTTAATGAAGAACAGCTTTTGGAAATGCTAAAAGCTATACCACCGCTTGATTTACCTCAGCAGTTGTCTATATTCGATACCACATTCGATACCGCGTCAAATGCTGCTACTCCCCGCCTATCTTCTCGAAAAAAAGAGGAAGAATTATGCACTGCAGCAGTGCCGCCGCGGAAATCAGAACAGACTTCAGAAGAACTGGCTCCGGAACTTGCTAGAGTGCTGCAAGCAGTTACGTTGGAAGCGGTTTCTTTCGACGCGATCGCTCTTCAGTCTGGATTGTCAACTACAGAAGTTTCTAGCGCCCTTTTGCAGTTGGAATTGTTGGGACTAGTATCGCAACTGCCTGGTATGCGCTATCAACGATGCTAATAGCATGTAATATGGAAAGCAGCGAGCGCACTATCTGGATTTCTCAACAGACAGCACTAGCCACAAACAACCCTCTATGGCGATAAGATAGCAGTGAGTGCAATATATTGGGAGGGCCAGGAAACTGGTCAGGTGTGCCTATAGAAACAATTTACGGAAACCCACAAGGTCTAAAACCTAGCCAGCTCAAACAGCTACAAAAACTGTACCACCAGCGGCTACCGGGCGATCGGCTCACAACACCAGAATTTGCCCAGCGACTCGCCGCCATCAGCACTGAAATTGGCGAGCCCGTGTGCGCGTACATCAACCGACGTGGTCAAGTCATTCGCGTTGGCGTTGGTACGCCCCGCCAAACCCAAATTCCGCCCTTAGAGCTGCCCCGCTACGGTGCAGGACGTCTCAGCGGCATTCGCTGTATTGCCACTCAGCTCAAATCGGCTGGGCCAGACGAAGCGGCCCTGACAGCAATGGCGATTCAGCGGTTAGATGCCCTAGTGCTCCTTACCCTCAGCGGCAGCGGATTTTACCGGGCAGGCGGGGGAGCAAGCGGTTATGTGAAAGCAACCTATCTCGCCCACTTAATACCTCGCGTCAGGGAAGAAAACTCAAACCCAAATTCACAACTCTATTGGAACGTTTCCCCAGCAACAAGTCTGGAAGTGCTAACTTCCCAAGACTTTCTAGAGTTAGTGAATGGATTGGAAGCCGAATTTGAGCGGGAATTTGTCGCCCAACAGGTGGAAGCCGACCAGGATCGCGTGTTGGTTGTGGGGCTAATGACAGACGATATGACTGTCCAGCAATTTCAGGACGGGCTGGCAGAAGTAGCCAGGTTAGTAGAAACTGCCGGGGGAATAGTGCTGCAAACCCTACAGCAGCGGCGCCCCAGCCCTCACCCTCAAACGGTGGTTGGGGCAGGAAAAGTGCAAGAAATCGCCCTTACCGCACAGACTATTGGGGCTAATTTGATAGTGTTTGATCGCGACTTGTCGCCAGCACAAGTGAGAAACTTGGAAACGCAAATCGGTGTGCGCGTCGTCGATCGCACGGAAGTGATTTTAGATATCTTCGCCCAACGCGCAGGTTCGCGGGCAGGCAAGTTGCAAGTAGAACTGGCACAACTGGAATACATGCTCCCCCGCCTCACCGGTAGGGGACAAGCTATGTCCCGCTTGGGCGGCGGCATCGGAACAAGAGGGCCAGGCGAAACTAAACTAGAAACCGAGCGTCGCGCTATTCAACGCCGCATTGCCCGTCTACAGCAAGAAGTAAACCAACTGCAAGCTCACCGCGCCCGATTGCGTCTGTCTCGTCAGCACCGACAAGTACCCTCTGTGGCGATCGTCGGCTATACTAACGCCGGCAAGTCTACCTTACTTAATGCCCTCACCAATGCCGATGTGTACACTGCTGATCAGTTATTTGCCACCCTCGATCCGACAACGCGCCGCTTGCAAATTGCAAACGCCGTCACTGGCGAACCTGAGTGGATTGTATTGACAGATACAGTGGGATTCATTCACGAACTCCCCCCTACCCTGATTGACGCTTTCCGCGCCACCTTGGAAGAAGTTACTGAAGCTGATGCCCTGCTACACGTTGTGGATTTATCTCATCCAGCTTGGCAGAGTCAGATTCGTTCTGTGATGGCGATTTTGGCGGAAATGCCAATAACGCCTGGGCCAGCTTTGCTCGCTTTTAATAAAATAGATCGCGCTGACGCCGAAGCACTGGCTTTGGCACGTAAGGAATTCCCCCAGGCAGTGTTTATTTCCGCAACTAATGCTCTCGGGCTAGAAACCCTGCGCCATCGACTCGCTCAACTGATTCACTATGCAGTAGCACCAAATAGAATCAACATTTCCTGAGCAATGGACAAATTAGGAAAAATTTTTCTACATCTGTGGCCGTTGTTTTCCGCCAGAAAACGCAAAAACTTTAGCAATTTGGCTGAGCTAATATGAAGATTTGAATAAGATGTTCATGAACTATAGACAGGGGCTGGCTGCTGTATATATAAATTATTTACAAGAATCGAATTGAGGGGTTGATTTTGTACGTGTAATCTACTACTGAATAAATTGGGGGCGGTCGAAAACACAATTGAATTGTGAGAGGTGACAAAACATTTGAAAACTTTTTGTTCCTGGCTCAAAATATTCTGATAGTAATCTATGAAAAAAATGTTTAGGCAATCTTTAAAAATCGCCGTTGGCTTCGCTGTGTTAGCTTCGGCAGGAATAGTGTCTGGTGCCTTAGCACCATCGGCTTCAGCTTTTATATTCACTGCTAGAAGCGGGGTTCCTGAAAAACAGGACATAAATCAATATTTCACGATTTCTTTTGACGGAAAACTGAAAGGACAAACTATTACAAGACTTACATCTGAAGCAACGTCTAGATTTTGGGAGTACTCTCAGAATAGAGTCGGAACTCATTTTGATATTAACGAAAGGAAGCTCGCCGCTCTCAGTTTTGCAATCTTTCCTAGTACTCTACTGAATGACTCCCTGCCCAACCAAGCTCGCCAGCAAAAAACAGGAGTAGACAGCGATCGCAGCAGCCAAATCGCCCAAACTCATCCTTCTACAACAGATTATGTAAATAAGGTAGCTCTGAGTAACTTCGGGATAAGCTATCAGCAAATTAAAAGCAAAGGGAGTTCAAATCTAAAAAACACGGGCAAAATTATCGTTCCGCAGATTTCCGAGAAAAAGGCTATACCTGAACCGGGCACCGTCAGCGCACTGTTTCTTATGGCTTTGGCAATATCGCACTACTACAGTAAAAGGCAGATTCCCCTGCATAAATCCTAAAAGTCCTGTTAAAGTCTATATTTGAGAGATTTTACTCGCCTCCCCGCTCACTTGGAGTAGGGGCTTTCTTTATGGTATCGCTATCAAGTGGCAGCAGAATATTAACTCAGTCTGAGGTCAAAAAAAACTATATGGATTTAAAATTTAAGAAACAAAAGTTAAAATTTGAAGAGAATATGGCCGCTAAAGTTGAAATCTATACCTGGAAAAGCTGCCCTTACTGCCTTCGTGCCAAAGACTTACTGAATAAAAAAGGCGTTGAATTTATTGAATACAGTGTTGACGGGGATGAGGAAGCCCGCACCAAAATGGCAGAAAGAGCAAATGGCAGACGCTCTGTGCCGCAAATTTTCATCAATAATCAGCATATAGGGGGCTGTGAAGAATTATACGAGCTCAATGCCAGCGGCAAACTCGACGAATTGCTACAGACAAGTCCAAACTAGCGATATTGCCATTCTGTGGCATTTCCTAAAACCGGCACTCATAGCCCCTTGTTGCTTGGTTCCGATGAGGAAATCCCCTGCTTTAATTAAATTAGCGGTTTAATGGCTTGGGAAAGATTGCACGCTTTTTGGCACGATTGAAGGGAGACTAGGCGTGAAATTTGCATTTATCATTGATCCGCTCAAAGGGCTAGATCCAGCCCACGATACCAGTGTAGCACTTATGGAATCCGCTCAAGCGCTAGGACATGAGGTTTGGGTGACGCAAACGAAGTACCTGAACGTCGTTGATAGCAAGGCTTGGGCTGTACTCGAACAGGTTAAGCTCACTCCCGTGGAATTGGTGGAAGGGGGATGGGTGAAAGCTCCCTCTTGGTACGAGATGGGCGAGCGCATTTTGTGCCCCCTTGAGGAAATGGACGCAGTTTTCATGCGTGTCGATCCCCCAGTCAACACTTCCTACCTTTACGCTACCTACATTCTCGACTACATCGATCCCACCCAAACCCTAGTCATTAATTCCCCGCGAGGGCTACGGGCAGCTAACGAGAAAATGTATGCCCTACAGTTTACCAAAGTCATTCCCGAAACTATCGTCAGTTCCGACAAATCTGTTATTCGACAATTTGTCGAACACAAAGGGGCAGCTATCATCAAACCTCTAGGCGGCAAAGCAGGCGAAGGGGTGCTTTTCGTACAGCCGAAAGATCCCAATTTCAACTCCCTCATTGAAATCAGTACCGCTGGCGGCAAAACCCCCGTCATGGTTCAAACCTACCTGCCAGAAGCAAAACAGGGAGACAAGCGCATCATCTTGCTCAACGGCAAACCCATTGGGGCAGTGAATCGGCTGCCCTCTGGTAACGAATTCCGCAATAATATGGCTGTCGGTGGAAAAGTGGCCAAAACAGAAATTACCGAAAAAGAACACTTGATTTGCGCCAAACTCGCTCCCAAACTGCGGGAGGATGGTTTGGTATTTGTGGGCATTGACGTTATTGGCGGCTACCTCACCGAAATCAACGTCACCAGCCCCACCGGCGTTCGCGAAATTGATCGATTAGAAAATACCCGCCTAGGGCATCAGGTGATTGAATGGGTGGAAGCTGTTAGACAAGTTAAAGGCAAAAAAAGAAGATAATCTCTGCTCTTTCCTGAATGCGGCACCTCCAGCACGCTGAAATAATCGGCGGCACATGTCAAGGATTCCTGCTCTGGCGTTACTTAATCCCTAATTCAATATTGAAATAAGTTACAACTTAAAAAGCTCTAGAGACGCAGGGGCGTCTCTTCTGTTTATCATTGGCCAAATTCGCCTAAGCTGGAGAAACGTCAATGGATGGGAATGACACCAAAAAGGCTTTCTGGGGAATAATAGTAGATGGAGATGACACTACAACTACAAAAACTCGCTTCTGGGGAACAATCTGTCATATTTCTTCTCTAGCATGGCTCCCCCTTATCGGGCTGTGGTTTACTGGCATCCCTCTAATCTTAATACTTCCCTTTACTTACATTTTGGGACCGCTGGTAATCTGGCGGCTGAAGAAAAATCAGCACCCTTTTATAGATGCCCAAGCTAAAGAGTCTCTCAATTTTCAAATTTCACTTTTTCTCTACACGCTGGCTCTAGCTTTAATATACATTTTAGGAGGTTTTTTAATTGCAATGCTTCCAATTTTAGCATCTCCCGATGCAGAACGCATGAAGACAATTATAGATGTACTCCGGATGGCATTAACACCAATGACGATTATAATACCCCTAAGTGGGATTGTCGATGCAGCCCTGGTAATCACAGCCGCTTTGAAAGTGAGAAAGGGTGAAAATTATCGCTACCCTAATATTTTACGATTCGTGAAATAATAGAAGAGCAAATGAAATAATCTAAAAAATATAAAATTAGATTATGTCGCTGTTTTCAGAGATTGGGGTAGCAATCGTAGGCACGGGGTTTGGTCAAAAAGTTCACCTGCCGGCTCTCGTCGAACACCCTCGCACTCGTCCAGTCGCTATTTATCACCGGGAATTAGATTTAGCTAAGGCGATCGCTGCTAGTCACAATATCCCATACGCTTGCAATACTCTCTCTGAGATTATCTCTCTTCCCGATGTCCATGCCGTAAGTATTTCTACGCCGCCATTTTTACACTATGAAATGGCAAAACAGGTGCTAAAAGCAGGCAAACACCTATTGCTAGAAAAACCTACAGCTCTCAACGCAAATGAGGCGCGGGAACTTTATCAAATCGCTGCTACTTCAGGAGCGATCGCAACCGTGGACTTTGAATTTCGCTTTATCCCCGCATGGCAGCGATTCGCCGAACTGCTGGCTGACGGCTACTGCGGCAACAAACGTCTGATAAAAATCGATTGGCTGGTATCCAGTCGCGCCGATGCCTCTCGCCCTTGGAATTGGTACTCGCAAAAAGATAAAGGCGGCGGTGTTCTCGGAGCAATCGGCTCCCATGTTTTCGATTATATTAGTTGGTTATTTGGAAGGATTCGCCGACTTTCTGCCCGTTTGATTAATACAATCCCTGAAAGACCTGATCCCGCTGAAGGAGGAAAATTAAAACCCGTCGATGCAGATGATACCTGTACGTTAATGTTAGAATTAGAAGGAAAAATCCCCTGTCAGGTTTGCTTGAGTTCGGTAACTTATCAAGGGCGCGGACACTGGGTAGAAGTATATGGCGAGCGCGGCACGTTAATTTTAGGAAACGACAATCAGCAAGATTACGTTCATGGATTTCGCATCTGGGGTTCTCAGAAAGGAGAAGCTTTAGCAGAATTAAAAATACCAGAACGTCTGCAATTCCCACGCGTTTATCCAGACGGGCGCATTGCCCCCATCATTCGCGTTATCGATAATTGGGTAAAAGGAATTGATGCCGGCAAAGCGTTAGTTCCTACCCTCAAGGAAGGGGTTTACTCACAATTATTAATGGATTTAACCCACCAATCCAATCAAACAGGATGCTGGGTAGACGTGCCGGATCTCGAGGCGTTTTTGACTGGTGGGGAGGTTGGAAATGATAAAAAAGCGAGCGCTTGACTACTTTATATTATTTTAGCAATTCTTTTATCCTTCCGTGGCGTCGTAGCTTGCCTATTATATCAATATAGCCGCAGGAGCGAACCTGCGGTTACTATTGCTTGTAAAATTAAGGAAAATAAAATTTAATGAGCTGAGCCATTGCCGTGATAGTTGTCGGTATCATAAAAACCGTTCTGTGTACCAAAAAACAAACTAGCCACTATAAAAATAGCAGTTAATACCACAAAAATCATCTTGACATCCATAATTTTCTCCTAAATTTTGCTTGTCAATCCTGAATAGGAAATTACTGCGAAAGTAATCGCATATTCAAACAATAATATTATAGCATTACTTCACAGTAAAAACCGACAAAAAAATAAATAAAAAATTTTATGAAATCAATAGCAAGTCAGCAAAGCGTACAACCAGCCTGGCTGGCGCGTTTATCTACTGAAGTTGCGCCAGACTTAATTGGCTGTACTCTAGTGCGCCGGCTTCCCGATGGGCAAATCATCCGGGGGCTGATAGTAGAAACTGAAGCCTACGCTCCTGACGATCCCGCCTGCCATGCTTACCGAAAACGCACGGCGCGTAATGCCGCCATGTTCGGGCGCTCCGGCACAATTTACGTTTATCTAATCTACGGAATGTATCACTGCCTGAATATTGTTACGGATAAAGAAGGTGTGGGCAGTGCCGTGCTGATTCGCGCTGTACAATTGCAATCAATACCGCCTGGGAGCGAGCCGCGTCAGGTAGCGAAACCACATCGTATCGCTGCAGGTCCAGGCAAGCTCTGCCGTGCCCTGCAAATTGACTTGAGTTTAAACGGGCAAGACTTGCACCCCGGCAAATCGCTGTGGTTGGAGCATCGCAGTTCTCAATTTCAGCAGGATTTAAATAACAAGGCGATCGCATTAGTGCAAACAACGCGGATTGGCTTATCTGCTGGCACTGAAAAACCGTGGCGGTGGTATCTCGCCAATTCTCCCGCCGTTTCCATATTTTAAAGTTCTATTTCTTTACCGCCCTCACTGAAGCGAACCTCTTTAATTTTCCACGCTGGATTGCTGGTGAGAGTTTTCCGCAAACTACCAAATAACCCGAACTGTTCACAGCTAGACAGAGAGACAAACTGCCGCTTAGAATTGGGAGAAAGCCGCATTTCAACTGTCGCCACACCTGTTTTGGCAGCAACTCTCACCTCTTACCCCGCCATGTCAAAATCCTTTGTATCATACGCTTCTAACACTTTACCCACGGCAGCGTGTAGCGAGTTGTTTGCAGGAACCACTACTTTTTTTGGAATTAACTCATTGCATTGACTATCTACTTCGTAAATAGTAACGCTTACGGTATTTTTAGCGGCGTTAACAATAGTAGCAGTTGATTTGGGAATTTTCTCAGAAGGCTGTGCTGTGGGAGTGACTGTATTTGAGACAGCAGCAGGTGGAGGCGAATTTTCGCTGCTACCTTTGATGTTGGGCACGCCGCAACTGCTTAACCCGCCAACGAGAATCAGGATAGCGCTCGCTAAATAGAGATTATCTCGACTGGCATTCATATTTCTTCTTTCTCAAGGATAAGTATTTGTTGGCCAATGGCCTTGCCAACGGCTCCTACTGGCTAATAGCTAATCTTATTTGCCGGTAAGAATTGTGCATTCCGCCCCACATGTGTAGGATATAAATTAGCGTCTCTTTATCTAGCAAGTTTAATGGTATTTTAAGTAAGAAAAATAGACCTTTAACTGAAAAAAAATATAATTCAAAACTCTCCTGAAGCTTTTTCTCCCCTAAACCCCATACTTTGATGGCTACGATGACTTGGAAACGCCACCACGTACTATCTCTGGCTGATTTCATGCCAGAAGAATACGATACAATCCTACAGACAGCTGCTAGTTTTCGAGAAGTACTTTCCCGACGCCTGAAAAAAGTGCCTACTTTGCAGGGGCAATTGGTGGCAAATTTATTTTTTGAACCTTCTACCCGCACCCGTAGCAGTTTTGAACTGGCGGCGAAACGTTTGAGTGCAGACACTCTTAATTTTACTCCAGGAACGTCTTCTCTGACTAAGGGAGAAACTATTCTGGATACGGCTAAAACTTATTTGGCAATGGGAACCGATATGATGGTAATCCGCCATCAGCAAGCGGGTGTGCCAGAAGCGATCGCTGCCGAAATGGATCGCATAGGTGCACGCGTCGGCGTTCTCAACGCCGGTGACGGGCAGCACGAACATCCTTCTCAAGCTCTGCTCGATTTGTTTACGATTACCTGTATATTGGATCCCGAAAAGCCCCGTATCGAACTGCTCAAGGGCAAAAAAATTGCCATCGTTGGCGATATTCTCCACTCGCGAGTGGCGCGCTCAAATATCTGGAGCCTGACGGCAAGCGCTGCCGAAGTCCACCTCGCCGCACCTCCTACCCTACTGCCCCAGTTTTTTGCCGAAATGGGGAGCAACCGGGCAGGCAAACTGTTTTTACACTGGTTAGTTGAACCAGCTCTGGAAGATGCCGATTTTGTAATGACGCTGCGCCTGCAAAAAGAACGCATGGAAAATCACTTGCTGCCCAGTTGGCGGGAGTATCACCAGCGCTACGGAATTACGAGGGAGCGTCTTAAACTTTGCAAGCCTAATGTTAAAGTCCTACACCCAGGACCAGTTAACCGTGGTGTAGAAATTGCTTCTGATCTCATGGACGACCCGGAATTTAGTTTAATTTCCCAGCAAGTTACAAGCGGTGTTGCTGTGCGTATGGCTCTGCTATACCTTATGGGCAGCAGTAAGGCTTGATCCTAGCAGAAAAAAAAGCGATCGCTTTATACTGCTTTATACTGATTTTATTAATCTCAGAATTGAGGCGTTTAACCTTGAAATCATAAAATATGAAAGCGGCAACCGCAACATTATTCACCGCATCCATACAACCCCATCCCAAAGATAGCTTTGCCATTAGCTTTGCCCCTTTATCATTAGAAGAAATTTACAAACTAGCAGATGATCCCGCTAATGGCGCTGTTGTCGTGATGAGCGGTACAGTTCGCAATCAAACTAACGGATTACCTGTGGTAGCACTGGAATATCAAGCTTATGAACCAATGGCTATGCGGGTGTTTGCGCAAATAGCCTCTGAAATCCGCACATATTGGCCAGATGTAAATCGGGTAGTAATTCACCACCGTATAGGTCGCCTGCAAGTAGGAGAAATTAGTGTCTTAGTGGCTGTAGGCTGTCCTCACCGCGCTGAAGCCTTTGAGGCGTGTCGGTACGCAATAGATACTCTTAAACATAAGGCACCAATTTGGAAAAAAGAATATGCGGAAGATGGTTCTAGTAGTTGGGTGAGCATCGGCAATTGTCAACAAAAATGCTAAGATGACGTATGATTTTTTATAAGAGCTTAATAAATTGGTAAAAGCGATCGCACCCTCATTAATGAGGAACTTACCAAAAAAAAGAGCGTCAAAAGCAGTGGAATACTATAAAGCCAATTCGGCCCATGAGTCACTCTATTCCATTATCTGGGTTACCGGCAAAGGCAACAATTCCTCCAGTGCAACTTCCAGCAGAAAAACTTTCTAATTACGATCTTGTACTGCGGTGTCAGGAAGGAGTACAACCAGACAGGGCTGCATTTGCAGAGCTATTGCGTCGGTATCAGCCCCACGTCGAAAAAGTATTGTATCACCTAGCTCCAGACTGGCAGGATAGGGCAGATTTGGCACAAGAAGTCTGGATTCGAGTTTACCGCAATATCAAGCGGCTAAACGAGCCAGTAAAATTTAGGGGATGGCTTAGCCGCATTGCCACAAACCTATTTTACGATGAACTACGCAAGCGCAAGCGAGTACAAGATCCCCTGTCACTGGACGCTCCCCGAATGATGGATGATGGGGAAATGGACTGGGAGATTGCCTCAGAAGAGCCAGGACCAGAAGAAAACTTGACAACCGCAGAGTTTTACGAGCGCCTGCGAGAAGCGATCAAAGATTTGCCAGAAGTATTCCGCACCACCATCGTGTTGCGAGAAATCGAAGGCATGGCATACGAAGAAATCGCCGAAATCACAGGCGTTTCTCTGGGAACGGTGAAATCGAGAATCGCAAGAGCCCGTCAGCGCCTTCAATTTCAATTGCAAAAATATCTGGATGACCGATAAACTTCCGGAAAATACTAAATTAAAATAAAATTTTTTTAGTTTATATTGGTGCCTCACACAATTTAAGTTGGTGGTGGTGTAGCCATGAAGTCTGAATTTCACTCCTATGACGACCTAACCGACAATCCCAATAAGAGGGATGTGCTGAATAAAAAGATGGGTAATCAAACAGAATATAAAGAATATAAAACTGCAGTGAGAACTATAAATGGCGAGCGCTTTGAATTGATTAGTGCCTATATCGATGGAGCAGCAAACCCGGCAGAATGCGCTCTCGTAGAAGAATGGCTCAAAAGCGATCCTGAGGTACAGCGCTTATACGCCCGTCTATTGAATCTCAGTCAGGAGTGGGAAAATATACCAGTGCCACCACCCCAGCAATCTATCGAAGAAACAATCGCACAAGTTTTCGCCCGTCTGGATGCAGAAGCGGCGGAAGCGATGGTGACAGCACCCTCAACAGAACGCTATGAATTGCTAAGCGCATACATAGACGGGGAAGTAAGTGCAAAAGAGCGTCAACAAGTAGAACAATGGCTGGCAACTGATACTAACCTACAGCGCCAGTACGCACGGCTGCTTAACCTGCAAACTGCAATCAAAGAAGTGCCAGTTCCCATCAGCCAACCAGTAGAAACAACGGTAGAGCAATTCTTCGCTCGTTTGGATGCGGAAAAAACTCAAGAAATGACAAATGTCGTAACTCTACAGCGCGATCGCTTTGAATTGCTAAGCGCTTACCTGGATGGAGAAGTAGGCGCCGCTGAGCGCAAGCAAGTAGAAGAATGGCTACAAAATGATACCGTGGTACAGGGTTTGTACAAAAGACTGCTGAACCTGCGCTCTGGAATGCAAAACATGCCAGTGCCAGCAACAGAGCAATCAGTAGAAAAAACGGTGGAGCAAGTCTTAACCCGCGTTGAGCGCCAGCCAAAACTACGGCTAATTTTGGGAGGAGTCGCCGCAGCCGCAGCACTAGCGCTCGCAGCTATATCTTCCCTACTCACCTCTGAACCCTCCTTCTCGCCGCAGATGGCCACAACCCCACAACCCAAGGCAACCCCTGAAAAATTAATGATTGCCATCAACAACCCAGTGGTAGAAATTCCTAAACCAGTTCAGCCATCTCAGGAGAGAATAATTATGAGTCGGGCACTTTTTATCGAGTAAAAAGCTCCAGTAACAACTTTTCTTATCCGTAGTAGCCAAACAAATTCAGACGCGGCGGTTTGCCGGCTCCCCACCATCCAGAAGGGAGCGCTACTCCTCCCAAACAGCGAACTCGCTCAGGAGTCATCAAATAAGCCCACGCCAACCCAAGGGATTGGCAATCCGCCCAAATCCTCCCTGTTTCTGAAAGTGGCGGATGAAATACCTCAATTTGACAACGATAGTATTCATTCAAGTGAGCTTCTCGTTTGGGATCATAATCCTCTAGCTCGTCGAGAGCCTGCAAAACAGAAGGCTCAGAAAAAGAAAGTAAATATCCCCATACAGGCATGTCTCCTGGGATCATAGCCGGATAGCCTAGGGGCAAAGCGAAGAGCTGCCCACGCGCCAGGGCTGGAATTGCCTCTACAACCCTTTCACCACAATAACGCTGATAATTGCACTCTCCGGGTTTGAGGGTTCCGTAAACAAATACTTTCAGTAAGCTCAAAGCCTCTCCCTCTAGATTGATGTTGGCAAACCCAGAAAGTATCATAATATTATAGGTGAATTATAAAAAATTTTTTTAGCTCGGAGAAACCTGTTACACTTATTTGCCGTCATTGCTTACGTGCGGAATAGGGTGATGATAGAAGTCGAGCTTTTGTTAAAAAAGCCTAAAACCTAAAAAAGGTGAAACTCTCAGAGGGCGCCCAAGGCACTGTCTACACTCCGGTGCGCTAAAAATCATTCCCTCAACCGCAAAATTACTATTACCTAGGCACGGATTAAACATATCCTACTTATCCACGAGGGAGAATTGACACAATGAAAATTAACAATATATTAAAGTTAGCCGTTGCTGGTGTTGTAGCTATACAACCCATTTTAACGGTTGAAAAAAGTTTGGCACAATCTATTGAACCTCCAGCCTCTTTTCAGTGTCTGACGCAGAGTGGATACTATGTTACCCTTGCTGTTAGGAAAAATGGTGTTCTTTCTGATCCAATAATTGTCTGGAAAACAGAAGAATTTAGCGAAGCTGGTTACACACCCGAAAGACGCTGTAGTGAGGTTACTGGCAGGCTGAATAAATTGCTCAGCCAAAATAATGGCACTCTCAAAGGCTTATATCTGACAGTGGGGCCAGTGAATGGCCAACAGGTATTATGCGCTGTTAATAATACTAGAAGCGGCTGCAATACGAATAATGTGCTGTTCACGCTCAGCGAAAGAAATCGACAAAATCCTACCAAAATTTTAGAAAGTTTGAGTAATGTTAGTGCGGGGAGTGTCAGCGGTACCTTGGTGCAAGAGTCTGGGGGACAGCCCTATGTGAATTTAGAAAAGTTAGTGGATGGGCTTTTTAAATGAAAAGAAAAAGAAGCGGAAAAGTTGATTTGTGGCATCTACCAGTGTGTTCTTCTTTTTTGAAAATTAACCTAGGGGAAGACAAAATTTTCTATAGGTTTATTTATTATTGAGTGGCGTAAGCAAGTCTATATTAGCAATTAGCTAATAGCAATTATATGAATTTCAACGGCAGAAGATTATCTGCCTTGCTTTTAGGAATAGCAACAACAATATTGGCGATCGCTCTGCCTCTGATGGCAGAAGGGCCAATACTCAGTGAAAAAGAAATAGATGCTGTAGCTTCCCAAACCACCGTCGTCATCGCTCAGGGATTGCAAAAAGGAGATATAGAAGCTCGCAAAGAATGGAATCCAGGATCGGGAGTAATTGTCTCTCGCCGAAATCGGACTTACTATGTTCTCACTGCACTGCACGTAGTCAGAACAAGAGAAGTAGTTTACGGAGTGAGAACTAGCGACGGGGAAGTACATTTTGTCGATGATGTCAAAACTCAAGAAAATATTTACCCATTCGGAGCCGAAGAAGGAGAACTGGGAGAAAAGATCCAAGGCTTTGATATGGCAATCATCAAATTTGAAAGCGATCGCAAATACCCCGTCGCCATCATGGGAAATTCTACTCAGCTCAAAAAAGGCGATCGCGTCTACATCTCTGGTTGGCCAAACCCAGAAGATGAAAGCGCCCGCCGAGAACGCATTCTTTCTGCTGGTCAACTCAACGAAATTATCAATCCCCCCTGGAGCGATGGTGGATACAGTTTACTCTACAATAATCAAACCCGCCGAGGCATGAGTGGAGGGCCCGTATTCAACGCTGCCGGGGAATTAATCGGCATTCACGGGCGCGGGCGAGCCCAGAAAGAAAGTTACTGTATAGATCCAACCCTGAGCACTAGCAATAGCTGCGGCATGCAAACCATACACTTTATCAAACAAGCCGAAGCAGCACGACTGCAACTCACCTTTGCTCCACCGCCTGTTCCAAAACAGCTAATTGCAGCCGGAATGAAAAGTAGAAAAACGGCAGATGTGATTGAAAATATATACGAAGCATTCACCTTTGATAAGCGCGCTCTGCTAAGAGATGGGCCTTCTGGCGGCTGTGGTAGTTTATTGTTGGGAGACCCTTGTCCTGCCCCTAACAAAGACTGAAAATAATTGTTACAAATACAAAGATATTATATACCTATTTTTTTTGGTATATAGTGTGAGGAGCAATCGTGAGATTAAAATATTTTTTACTCGCTCTGGCTGCGCTGGTGGTGACAGCACCAACAAGTAGTGCAGAGACATTAGAAGAATCTGCAAAAGTAGAAGCACTCAGAGCATTCGCCCTCGAAAAGCGCTCGCCTGAAAATTCTCAGGGACAAATCCCAGTCGCGCCTGTAAGCAAAGACATATTCCCAGAAACCCTTGAAAGCTCGCAAAAAAATAATCCGACATCCACAGAAGAAATTAATCCTATTTCTCCCTTTCCCAATAGAGAGGAAAGTTTGGAGGGGTTAGATGGGTTGGGTAGCTTTTCTTTTGAGTTAGGCAAAGAAGATTCTCTAGAAAATATAACTTCTGAAACAATGGAGCGAGTCAATTCTGTCTCGCAACTATCCGATGTGCAACCGACTGACTGGGCATTTGTTGCACTGCAAAATCTCGTCGAGCGCTACGGCTGTATTGTTGGATATCCCGATAGTACCTATCGAGGTAATCGAGCTATCAGCAGATATGAATTTGCCGCTGGTTTAAATGCCTGTCTAAACCGCATCAATGAACTAATTGCTACAAATCAGTTAACAGCAGATTATATCACTAAAGATGATTTAGCAACTCTGGATAAACTCCAAGCTGAATATCAAACAGAATTGAACACTATTCGGGGGCGTATTGATCTTATAGAAGCGCGGGTTAGCTCTCTAGAAGCGCAACAGTTTTTTACAAAGACAACAACAGTTTTTGGGGGAGAAGTTATCTTTGCAATGACGGGGGCAGCAGGAGGGGATCCTCCGGGAAAAGGCGAAAATAATGTCGTGTTTAATCAGTTGACGCGTTTAGGGCTTGTCTCTACTTTTACGGGTAAAGATCGACTGCGGCTTGAGCTGTCTACTGGGAATTTTAGTGAGCGCGGTTTTAGTAGTTTTGAAGGATTTAATACTGATATGACGCTGCTTTCTTATCAGGGGGGTTTGGCAAATAAAATTCAATTAGATAAATTAGAATATAGATTTGCTGCCTTCGGCGATCGCATTGTTTTCACTTTTCGCCCTGTAGGCTTCAGTCTAAGCAGTATTCTCACAGCTAACTCTCCCTATTTCGATGCTGGTAGAGGTGCTATTTCTCGTTTTGCTGAAGCTAGCCCTCTGTTTAAAATTGGCAATCTTGATGCTGGTGTAGGCTTTGACTGGTTGGTATCTGATATAGTACGTCTACAATTTGCTTACGGAACTGGTAATAGTAATATTCCTAGTAAAGGAGGCGGTGTTTTTGGAAGCGATCGCAGTGCCCTAGGAGTACAACTCTTAGTAAAACCTGCTGCCAATGTTTTAACTGGTTTGGCTTATATTAATGCTTATTCCAGTGAAGGTAGACTTGATACTTTTACTGGTAGCTTTAATGCCGATACTTCTGGATTATTAAATGAACCCGCTCAGATTCACGGTATCAGTGGCACTTTGCAATGGCGTATCACTCCTAAAATAACTTTTGCTACTTGGGGAGGATTAGTATTCAGCAATTCTCTTACTTCAGATGCTTCAGCTACTACTACTACTTATCTTTTATCCCTAGGCTTATCCGATCCTTTTGGGCGAGAAGGAGATTTATTGGCTTTCTTAGTTGGGCAACCCCCTAAATTGGTTAATGGAGAAGGTGTGCAGGAAGATGAAGCAACATCTTTACATTTGGAAACATTTTATCGGTTCCGTATAACTGATAATTTATCAATTAGCCCTGGATTTTTTATTGTTACTAAACCAGAACATAATCCAGACAATAATGCTATTATTATAGGAACAATTCGCACTACCTTTCGCTTTTAGTAAGAGGAGAAAGTTGATATGTCGTCTATTTTATGGTTATCAATAATTGCTTCCTGCTGTCTGTTTTTTTATAATTTTAATTTCCCAGTTAAGGCGCAAACAACTAATTCTAATTCTTCAATACAACAGCCAAGGCAGAGACCTAATTTTTCTGAGGAAGAAAGAAGAAGACGTTTTTATCAAAAGGGGTTTACAAATACTTTTTTATTAGATTCTCTCAATGGCGTAAGCGATTTACTAGGAGGCGACAATAGTGGTTTAGAATTTTCCGGGGGAAATAAAAGTTTATCACCACTCACCCCAGAGCAGAGAGGAATCATTCAGCAACCAAAATTCGATCCAACTGATGTTATTATTCCCCGCTCTGGGATAAGGCGATAATTTTAAGGCATTTAACCTAGTTCGATATTGTCAATGACAATTTTATTGGCAAAATCGCCAAAGCTAACAGAGCGGGCAATTCCTGAAAATGGAATAGATATTTCAACAAACTGACTGTAGGCATCTGGAAATTCTCCAGCAGGGGTTTTGCCTAAAGGTACAGATGCTAAAATATTACCATTTGCTCCTGGAGCATCATAAATTTTAACAGTGTGTTCTCGAAAAGGTGAGGCATAGAAAAATGATAGTTTGCTGTCAAATCCACCGCTGACATCCATAATAATTGAGGAACCTTCTCTGTATGTGAGGGCGGTGATTCCTGAAGGAAGGGTACTAAAGTTGCCGCCAAATTCGTCGTTTCTTCCTAATGCATCTAGGGCATCAGTGTCAATAATTCCTAAAGCATTGCTGGAAAAGGAAATGCCGCGATCGCTATAAGTATTTCTAACTGCATTTAAATTTCCTGTTGTTTCAAAATCCAATAAGGCAGACATGTCGCTTCTAGTAATTGTTAGGGAGGCAGTATTGCGAGCGCCAATTACCGCACCACCTGTAGGATTCGTAAGAGTGAGATTCAATATTTCCGAAACTTCAACTAGATTGTCATCAATAATCGGTAAATTAACAATTTTAGTGGTTTCCCCGGCAGCAAAGCTAACTGTTATTGGTGTATTATCATAATCTTTTCCAGCAACCGCACTCCCATCGGAAAGCAAAATGGAAGCGCTAACAGCGCCGCTGATATCACCAGTACGATTAATAGTTACTGCTGCCAAAGGAGCACCGTTTTCGTTTACGAGAAAACTGGCATTGCTGAATTCTAATGTCGCAGGTATGGGTGTGGGTGTAGGCGTTGGTGTTGGTGTCGGTGTCGGGGTGGTATCATTATCTTCAATCGTGATAACTGCGACACTTGGGGTGTTTAATTTCACGCCTGCACTGAGGTTCCCTATTGTTAAATTAATTGTCTCGGCAGTTTCAGCAATTTGATCATTTACAATCGGTACTTTAAATGTTTTTGTTGTTTCTCCTGGAGCAAAAGTAATCGTTATGGGGGTATTGTCATAATCTGCTACAGCTGTTGCTGTGCCATTTGTTAGAGTCACTGTGCCCTTGATTGTTGTATCTAAAGCGCCTACACGAATTACTGTTATTTTAGCTGTTGGTGTTCCTTCTGTAACACTAAATGTAGGGGCTCCAAACCGCACAGCAACATCATTTTCGAGTATAGTTAAAGTGCTTGTATTTTCAGCGCCAATAGTTGCACCGTTGGTAGGATTAACTAAAGCTAAATTTATTGTTTCTGAATTTTCAGCGAGCGCATCATCCACAATTGGGATGTTCACAGTTTTAGAAATTTCCCCCGGAGCAAAATTAACTTGTATAGGATTATTATTGTAATCAGCCCCAGCCGTTGCGGTGCCGTCACTAAGAATAATTGTAACACTAACTGCTGTGGTTGTCTCGCCTCGACGGATTATAGTTACTGGAGCTATTGGTGTACCATTTTCATTAACACTAAAGTTGGCAGCGCTAAATTCTAAGCTAATATCATTGTCTAAAATTATCAGCGTAGCTGTATTCTGCCCTGCAATAGTCGCACCGCCTGTGGAATTGACTAAACTGAGGTTTATTGTTTCTGTATTTTCTATTAAGGTATCGTCTACAATCGGAATCTCGACTCTTTTTGATGTTTCCCCTGGTGCAAAATTTACAGGTATTTGCGTAACATTGTAATCATTTGTAAAATTCGCTGTGCCTGGGCTTAAATTAATAGTTGCACTTACAGCTTCGCTGCTATCGCCGCTGCGGCTCAGTATTAATACAACATTTGCAGTTTCATTTTCGTTAGTGATAAAAGTAGCATCAGCAAACTCTAATACGCTGGTGACGGGCTTTAATGTAACTAAAAAATCTGCAGGATTTGATAATGTAGGTGGAGTTTGCTCATAATCCAACTCTGCTATTTTTATATTGGGAGCGCCGTTTTGTCGAAGTTCAATGCTAATGAATCTACTATCACTTGTTCGCCAGCTTGGCTGAATGATAAGATTATTGATGTTGAAGTCTATAGGTACTCCAATTTTATCTACACCTACTTGAAAGTCTGTAATTATATCTACCCCATTGCCGACGGAAAAAGCGATCGCAAATACATCTGCTCCTCCACCGCCTGTTAAACTATTATTTCCCGCATTCCCAAATAGTGTATCGTCTCCCTCGCCGCCAAATACAATATCGTCGCCGCTACTGCCGATTAAAATATCATTCCCACTACCGCCGCTTAAGGTATCATTCCCTGCTTCGGCAAATAAAATATCATTTCCAATATTTCCTACTAAGCTGTCATCTCCATCGCCGCCAAATAAAATATTATTTCCGCCACTGATTAGTGTATCATTTTCCGCCTCGCCAAATAAAATATCTCTCCCTGCTCCCCCTAGTATGCTATCATTCTCTAAACCGCCTCTTAAAGTGTCATTGCCTATACCGCCGATTAAAGTATCATTACCTGCTTCGCCAAGAAAAATGTCATTTCCAAGACTGCCTATGAGGCTGTCATCTCCTAAGCCACCAATTATGGTATCATTGTTAATGCTACTGAATAGAGTATCATTAGCAAGGGATCCTAAAATTAATGCCATTTTTCTATCTCCGAGATTTTGGTGGTTTATAGTTTTTTTAGTTTGAAGGCGTTTTTTCTAGCTGCTTATAGATAAAAATTAGGCGATTAGAGAGCGATCGTTTATATAGTAATATAGGTTAATATAGGTAAATAAACAAGCAGCTTATGAAAAACCAGAGTGCAATAGTAGAGTGTATGAATTAAAACCATCACCTGAGCTTCTTTTTGAAAGACTAACTAACTATTAAACCAGATTTTCCCAGTTTTGAGAGGTGAGGGGGAGAAAGTAGGCAGCAGCCAATAGCAAGAGCCTAGGGAACAGGAGTATAAAAAGCGATCGCTTCCAAAGCATATATTTTATGAAAGAATATGCAAAAATATTCACACATACAAAATTATAGAAAACTAGCAGGAGTTTGGCAGTGGATCCCCGTTACAATCCCGCATCGATAGAACAAAAGTGGCAGCAGATTTGGGCTGAAGAAGGCGCATACATAACCCCCACAGACAGCGAAAAACCAAAATTTTACGCCCTGTCAATGTTTCCCTACCCGTCAGGCAACCTGCACATGGGGCACGTTCGTGTTTACACAATCACAGACGTAATTGCTCGATTAAAGCGGATGCAAGGGTATCGAGTGCTCAATCCGATGGGGTGGGATGCATTCGGGCTGCCGGCAGAAAACGCGGCGATCGAGCGGGGCATTCACCCTGCCAAATGGACATATGAAAATATCGCCCAGATGAAAGGGCAGATGCAGAAACTCGGCATTTCCTTCGATTGGAGTCGCGAAATCACCACCTGTGCTCCCGATTACTATAAATGGACACAGTGGATTTTCCTACAATTTTTCAAAGCGGGTCTCGCCTACCAGAAAGAAGCAATGGTAAATTGGGATCCTGTGGATCTTACTGTACTTGCCAACGAGCAAGTAGATAACGAAGGGCGCTCGTGGCGTTCTGGGGCCAAAGTCGAACGTAAACCCCTAAAACAGTGGTTTTTGAAAATTACTGATTACGCCGAGGAATTATTAAGCGACTTAGACAAACTCAGCGGGTGGCCAGAACGTGTTAAATTAATGCAAGCGAATTGGATTGGTAAATCCACAGGGGCTTATTTAGAATTCCCGCTCGCTGGTATGGAAGAAAAAATCGCTATTTATACCACCCGCCCCGATACCGTTTACGGCGTCACTTATATAGTTTTAGCCCCTGAGCATCCGCTGACACTAAAAGTAACAACCCCAGACAGAAAAGAAGCAGTAGAAGCTTTTATAAAAGAAGTAGTCAGCATCAGCGAAATAGAACGCACAGCAGAGAATAAGCCCAAACGAGGAATTCCTACTGGCGGAAAAGCAATTAATCCCTTCACAGGAGAAGAAATCCCCATTTGGATTGCCGATTATGTTGTTTACGAGTATGGCACAGGAGCAGTAATGGGTGTACCTGCTCACGATGTGCGGGATTTCAAGTTTGCTAAAGAACAGAATCTGCCGATTAAAACAGTAATTGTGCCAGAAGGAGAAGATGGCAGCAAACCCCTGGAAGCAGCTTATACCGAACCGGGAATTATGGTCAATTCTGGGCCATTTAACGGCATGATATCAACGGAAGGAAAAACAGCGATTATTGAATATGCCGAAAAACAAGGTTTTGGTAAAGCAAAAGTACAATATCGTCTTAGAGACTGGTTAATTTCTCGTCAACGCTATTGGGGAGCTCCGATTCCTGTAATTCATTGCCCCAAATGCGGTATAGTACCAGTGCCAGATGAAGAATTGCCAGTACTTTTGCCAGAAGATGTGGAGTTTACAGGAAAAGGGCCATCACCTTTAGCTAAATTAGAAAACTGGGTGAATGTACCCTGCCCAAGTTGTGGCGAACCGGCGAAGCGAGAAACTGACACGATGGATACTTTTATTGACTCATCGTGGTATTTCTTACGTTATCCCGACGCTAAGAACGAAAAACAAGCTTTTGACAAAGCTAAAGTTAATGATTGGTTGCCGGTAGATCAGTATGTTGGTGGGATTGAACATGCGATTTTACATTTACTGTATTCGCGGTTTTTTGTCAAGTTTTTGCGCGATCGCGGTTTATTAAATTTCGACGAACCTTTTCAGCGTCTGCTCACTCAAGGTATGGTGCAGGGGATGACATATAAAAATCCTATTACTGGTAAATATATACCGCGCTCGCAAATTAATCCCGCCGAGCCTAAAGATCCGGAAACAGGGGAACCGCTAGAAGTATTTTATGAAAAAATGTCCAAATCTAAATATAACGGCGTCGATCCCCTAGATGTAATAGCAAAATACGGAGCAGACACAGCGCGGATGTTTATTTTATTTAAAGCCCCGCCGGAAAAAGATTTAGAATGGGATGATGCCGATGTAGAAGGGCAATTTCGCTTTTTAAACCGGGTGTGGCGTTTAGTAGCCGAATTTGTAGAAAACAATTCTAAGAAAAAAAGGGAAAAAGTCGGTGGCGAATTGAGCAAAGCAGAGAGAGATTTGCGGCGGGCGATTCACAATGCAATTAAATCTGTGACAGAAGATTTAGAGGGCGAGTATCAGTTTAATACGGCGGTTTCAGAATTAATGAAACTTAGCAATGCTTTAACTGATGCTACTTGCAAAGATTCGCCGATTTATGCAGAAGGAATAGAAACATTAATCAAATTGCTTGCACCTTTTGCACCACACATTGCTGAAGAATTATGGCAAGCGAGCGCTGGAGTTGGCTCCGTTCACCAGCAATCTTGGCCAAAAGCTGAACCAACAGCTTTAGTAGTAGATGAAATTACTCTGGTAATTCAAATTAATGGCAAAACTCGTGGTACAATTCAAGCACCGGCTGATGCTGATAATGCTAGTTTGGAAGCCCTCGCACGCTCTTCAGAAGTAGCCCAGCGTTACATAACAGGAAAAGAGATTAAAAAAGCGATCATCGTGCCTGGAAAATTAGTGAATTTTGTGATTGGATAGAAAAAATAAGGGTTGGTTTTTAGGAAGCCAACCCTTATTCAAAATATAATCAATCATTGATTATCGCTTATTATCGCCCACAGACTTTGCGATCGCGATCCGCTTCCGGCTCCTGCCACGAGTATGCAAAATGACTAACCCCTGTAATTTGAGGAAAAGCGCGGCGGATAGCCTGCATCTGCACTTCCAGTGACGGACGATTTTTAATAGACTCGCCCCAATTGCCTGCCAAAGCCGGGACTACCTTCGTTCCCGGTGGAGCAAAACTCATCACCCGCTGAATCTCCTCAAGAATACAACTGGTATTATTCACTCCACAATTAGCATAAGCCATTGGATGCCATTCCATCCAACTTGGGAAACGATCCCAAGGCTGTAATCGCGAATCAAAACCTTCACCGACAGGTTTATTAGCACCAGGGAAAAACACAACCCCTGCCGGAATCCCTTGTCGCTGTACTGGTGAAACAGCTATTGCTAAAAAATCTAGAATCCCTTGTACAGCATGAGCAACACTCAGATACCACAAATCCCCTTGCAGTAGCCCCGCCATAGCCTTAGCCGTATTTGGTGCGCGTCCCTGCCACATAGGTTCTCCTTCGTTGGGATAGAGCTTGTTTACAGCATCAACATCTGCTGCAGAGATAAATCCCTGAACGAGGTAACGTCTAATCAGTTCCCGTCCTTTTTGATTGAAAGCGCGCCGATAGAGGGTATTTATAGAAGCATCGCTATAAATCCACAAATCTTGAACTCTGCTGACGACAGAAGCAGGACCAGTCTGACGGGGATAGCGAACATAGTCAAATAATACACCATCTGGGCGACGAGCAAGAGCAGCTCTCACTATTTCCAAATAGTCTTGTCGGGCTTGCGGGCTGTATGGATCAATGAAAACTTTACTGACATCACCCTCAGCCACCTTGATATCCGTTTCTGTTTCGCCGTTGAGTAGATCTAAACTGGTGGCGCCATTTCCCTGACGAGCAAGAGCCATTTGTCGATCAGGGCGTATGCCATAGGTATAGCCAAAATTCATGGTAAACAGCCACGCATAGACTTTCAAACCCCTTTCCCGCCCTTTTTGAATTGCTTCAGCAAGGAGATCGATATTTTCCAGTCCAGGACCGCGCACAGCAGAGGGCCAAGGACTGCGGTTTTGCGATACTGGTAGTAAAACTTGTCCATCGTAGAAATATTCGACATAAACTTGGTTATAGCCCCGGGCAACGATGCGATCAAGAACAGCTTCGAGAACCCCTGGCTTGGCATCGCAGTCATAAAGGCGTAGCCAGATGGCTTGGTTTTGTGGCCAGTTGCGGTAGCGACAGTCTTGCAAGCGTTTTGCCTTTTCGGCGACGAGCGCTTTGTAGCGGGCTTGGGCGTTTTTGTCGCCTCGAAAGGCAGCTTCACGGATACCGTCTATTTCGATAACTTCTTGTACGGTTGATTGACAATATGGATCAGTTTGGGCACGAATTTCTTGACTGCTAAGGTAGGCACCGATAACGTTAGTGGTTAGTATTGCTGCTAATAAAGCAGGATACCTAGGCAGCCAAGCCTTGAGAAATTGGAAGAAACTCATGAGACAATTGTATTTGTCTGTGTATTTGCCTGCGTGCAAAACGATTATCAGACTCGTCGTTCTCGATCGCCCTGGGCAACCAAATGCTCAAAGTCAACCCTTGCGAGCGCTCGCGAGGCTAAATTCTACACTTCACGAGCTCTATCCCCAATCAGGATATAGTTCTATTCTCCCTCTATCAATAAAGCCTGCCGAACAGGCGGAAAATAATAGACACCTTCGCTGCCTTCCCTCGAAAGCGCCCACCTTTCCCAACCTGTTCCCTGGCAGATAAGTTAAGCCCCTCGTTGCAGCGCTCGCTCTACCTGAGAGAATTCCATCTCCAGACGTTCTTTTAAAGATTGCGGCAAGGGTCGATTTGGGTAGGAATTATAATGCGCTGCTAAAGAGTTTAATGCAGTACGCATTGTCGTAAACGAAGTTAACTTGGTAAGAGAGGGATCCCGCTGATAGCGCGCCGCAAAGTCGTTAATCGCTTGACGGGCTTTTGCCTGGGCTTCTGCTTTCTCTGGAGTACCATCTGGCAGGTTAATCGCAGTTCTCAGGCTATTGATGACAGTGAGGGTGTCTTGTGTATAATTGCCGGTTAACCCGGTTTTATCCCCAGTACAGCCTCCTAAGGCGATCGCTGCCACCAAAACTAGAGCCAGCAGGCGTAATATATATTGTTTCATCATCCTTCAGTCAAAAAATCTGCAATCAAAATTAACAAATATCCTATACTTTATTGACGCCAAGCGCACAGGGGTCAGCTTTATCATAGTTAATTACAAATTTCGTTAATAATTATTTATGTGAGGTAACGTGACTGAGCTGGCTTACCATCCGCCTTTTTTACTAAAAAACGGTCTGGCAATGACCCTATTTACAGCCCTGATAGCCAGCCGTAACTGGGAGCAAACAGTCACTGAGCCAGAGCCACCCTACCAAGAAACTATCTTTACCGGCGCCAAAGGTGTGCCAATTTTTGGAATAGTGGCCGTTCCCAAACATCCCCGCAGTACTATTGTCGCCACCTATGGAATTACAGGAGATCTAAATAATCAGTGGTTTCTTCGGCTCTTGGGGCGGAAAGCATTTGCCCAAGGTTATGCAGTAGTTCTGTTTGACTGGCGAGCCCACGGAAAAACAGCTCTCTTGTCTCCTACTCTCACTTCCGATGGATTATACGAAGGTGAAGATTTTGTCCGTATTGCCGCTCAAGCTAAAACACAGGGGTGTGCCGCTCCTTTCTGGTTTGCAGGGTTCTCTCTAGGAGGACAATTAGCACTGTGGGGTGTGAAAGCATCACAGGATCAGCATTTGATAGCAGAGCTGGGATTAGCACCAACCGATATCGGCGGTGGCGCAGTGATTTGTCCGAGTCTCGATTCTAATCGTTCTCTATCTTATTTGCTCAAACATCCTTGGGGAAAATATTTGGAACGAGCGCTCGCTAGGGAATTAAAAAAACTCGCTTGGCGCTTGCACTCAGCTCACCCAGATGCTATCGATCCTAAAGCGATCGCTCGAGCTAACAGCATTTGGGGCTTTGATCACGAATTGGTAATCCAGCCCTTGGGTTTCCCCTCTGTAGAAGCTTATTACAATGCTACCAGCCCTCTGCATATCCTGCCGATTCTGCAAAAACCAACCCTCATCTTATACGCCGCTGACGATCCTCTTTTTGATCCTGCTCTAGTGCCGGAATTACAGGCTGCCTGTGCCACTAACCCAACTATTAATTTAATTTTGACTCAGTACGGCGGGCATGTCGGCTATATCAGTAGCAAAATTTGCCAGTCCCAATGGGGCGATCGCGATCGCTGGTGGGCTTGGAATCGCGTTCTCGATTGGTTAAACCACCTCTCCACTCCCAATCATATCATATAACTTTTCTTTTGTCAAAGATTGCGATCACATTCACGATAATAAAGTATCACTTTTTTGAAAAATTTGCATCACCTTTCCTTAGTAAAGAATTGGTTATTTTTATAAAAGTGAAGGGGGACTCCTCTGCCAAATCGATCATAGAATCATAAAAACTTGTTAAAAAGGAAGAAACGATGACTGTTTTTAAACCCACTCACTTACTGGTAGCACCAGCCGGAGAACAAATACCCGTGATGCTAATTTCCCAGAAAGAAAGTCTAAGATATCTAGTTGTAACGGCAGAAGAATACGAGGAAGGAAGCACCCCCATATACGAATGGCATCCCTGTGAGGGAGTAACTTACAGAGGTTATCATCTAAATGGATTAGAGATATTGCCACTAGAATGCCAGCAGCCCTTGCAATATTCAGCCCTAGTATAGCTGCAGAGGGATTCAGTATAAAAGGTAAAAATTATCAACCCCCCAAACTTTTTTACTAAATCAGTAATTTTCTAGTCCCGGTTTTTGATAAAATGCATCCAGAGAGTTATAAAAACTTTCTGGATGTGTTTTAGTTATACTGAAAAAAATATTTATTCTTTCCCTGCCTTGGGGCTGGGCTTAACCGAGTTATCGCCAATTCAGATAGATATAAAAAACAGTCAACAGACGCGGTATTGACTGGGTAATGGGGCGAGTAACAGAAATTAACCCAGAATACAGATATTGCCTTTGTTGCTGCTCCAGTTTTTCCTGAGCTGATAACAGGAAGGCGGAGAAAAGCGATCACTTTAGAAGGGCGTTGGGGTACGATACTGGATTAGATGCATTCTAGGTAGCGCATTGCTTTATCTGTGGTTAAGAAAATGCGCTCGCTTCCTAGTTTTTCCACAAACCCCACTTTTTCCAATTTGTCTAGCACAGGACCTTTTACTTCTGACATATAAAATTCTACTCCCATTACTTTCAATTCAGCAATTAAAGTTTGTAAAACTTCCAAAGCGCTACCGTCAATCAGATTTACAGCGCTGCATACCAAAACTAAATGCTTAACTTGTGGATTATTTGCTACTGCATTTAAAACGTAATCTTGCAAATATTTGGCATTGACGAAATAAAGACTTTCATCTACCCGAATAGCTAAGACATGCGGGCAAGTTTTGACATCGTGGCGGAGTACATTGCGGAAATGTTCTGTATCCCCCACGCGCCCGACAACTGCAATATGCGGTTTGCTTGTACGCCAAAGGTGCATAGCCAAAGAAATCATCGCACCGATAATAATTCCTTTTTCGACACTGGTGAGTAATACTGCTACAAATGCCGTGCACCAAGCGAGCGCATCAGCTTTATCATAAGCCCACAGGCGTTTGAGGGTTGCAAAATCTAGTAAATTTGCTACTGCCACTAAAATTATCGCCGCTAAACTAGTTTGAGGTAAAAAATAAAATAGCGGCGTTAGAAACATGACGGTGAGAGCAATAGTCAAAGCCGTAATAATCGATGCCAGCCCTGTATTAGCCCCTGCTGAAAAATTCACAACCGTTCGACTTAAACCCCCCGTGACGGGATACCCACCGGTAAAAGCAGCGCCTATATTTGCCGCACCCAAGGCTATTAATTCCTGATTTGCATCTATTTTTTGCCGTTTTTTACTAGCTAAGAAAGTTCCGACAGCAAAAGCTTCCATAAATCCTACAAAGCTTATTGCCAAAGCAGCTGGTAATAAAGATTGAAAAGTCTGGAGATTGAATATAGGAAAACTAATTCCCGGCAATCCTTTCGGTATTTCTCCCACAACTTTTACTGCCGCTATTTTATCTAAATGAAATAGCCAGACGACAAGAGAACTAATGATAACAACTATTAGAGGAGCGCTTTTGCTAATCGGAATAATTGCTGAATCGCTGAACCCTATTTTTTTGAGCTGTCGGCTTAGTGGTTTATTAAAATATATCAATAAGCCAAGACTAGCTATTCCCAGAGCCAGGGTTATCCAGTTTGTATTTCCTATTTTTTCCAGCAAATACTTTAGAAGTTGTAAAAAAGATTCTGTTTGGGGTATTTTCAGCCCAAAGAGGTGTTTAGCTTGACTGAATCCAATAATAATCGCCGCAGCGCTTATAAATCCAGAAATAACAGACTGACTGAGAAAATTTACCAAAAACCCCAGGCGAAAAATCCCCATGATAATTTCAAAGGAGCCGACGAGAAAGGCTAAAGTTATTGCCAGCCCTATATACTCTGGTGTATTTTCTTTAGCAAAAGCGCTGACTGCGGCGGCTACCATCAAGGAATCAACGGCAACCGGTGCAACTGAGAGAATCCGGCTGGTGCCTAAAAAAGGATAGATAAATTGCGGTAAAATGCTGGCATACAATCCCATTTGTGGAGGCAAACCAGCCAGCATAGCATAAGCCATCCCCTGGGGAATTAATAAGCTAGCAACGATAATGCCGGCGGTGATATCTCCGAGTAAATACTCGCGTCGGTAATGCCAACCCCAACTGAGAATAGGGAAATATTTGCTAAGGTTACCAAGGGCAGGAAAACGCTGAAGCCAGGGGTGTTTCGCCATTTTTGTTTAAAGGTGAAATTGACAAGGGGTGAAGATACCGTAAAATATTTTTTGTGTACTTTTTGTGTACAGTTGTTGAGAAATTTTTACGGACGTTATTTTCTTCTTATACGAGCACTTTGCCGCAGCGCTCGTTGGCGGGAACCGCCTCGGCAATTTTCTTGGGATCGGGTAGGTTGAGGTTGTTCATCATTTCGATAAAGCTGGCACGATCTTTACCGACAAAGCGGGGGTTGTATTTCTTTTCTTCGCCAATGGTAGAAACGGTGTGCCCTTTGTAATCATGTCCAGGATAAACGAGGGTTTCGTCTGGCAGTGTGAAGAGTTTTTGGGTGACGTGATCGTACATTAATCCTGGATCGCCGCTTTGAAAATCTGTGCGCCCACACCCCCGGATGAATAGGGAATCGCCTGTTAAAACTCGATCACCGTTGACGAGATAAGAGTTGTGACTGTCGGTGTGACCTAAAGTGGCGATCGCTTTAATTTCTATATTGCCAATCCTTAAAATTTCTCCATCTTTCATGAAGCGATCGGCACAGGCTACTTTAGCATTTTCTGGTACAATTCCTTGACAACCAGTTAATGAGCGCAGTTTGTCAGTGCCTGTGACATGATCTGCATGAATGTGGGTTTCTATGCAATACCGTAGTGTTAAGCCCAATTCTTGTAGCAGTTTCAAATCGCGATCAACTTGCTCTAATACTGGATCGACTAACACTGCTTCTCGACTGATTTCGTCGGCTATTAAATAAGTGTAGGTGCTGGTTTCGTTGTCGTAGAGTTGGCGGAATAGCATTGTTTTTCTCCTTTTTTCTTATTATTGTTAGTTGCTTGCTCTTTTCTGCCACAAAGCCTTACGGCACGACGATTTCTCTTCGGGAGCGCCGTGAGTGCCACATGATGGCTGAAAGCGCTGGTAAGTTGAGTACTTTACCACTTGTTTTTAACCTTATATCACTATATAACATTACTATAAAATGTATTTGGCAAGAGTAGCAAAAAACTTTAACCCTGACTTGAGTACATCTACTCAGGGCAGGCACTTGTCAAAGTGTCATGAGTAAAAATACTGATTTTTGAGAAAAATGGTAACAATTACACAACAACCGGATCAGACTGCTATTTCAGAAAACCAATCGCAAACTTGCAAAACAGTTCATCACCAAATCGTGATTATCGGTGGCGGTGCAGCTGGCATTACCACTACGTCACTACTGCTGAAGAAAAAGCGATCGCTGGATATTGCCATCATTGAACCGTCAGATGTACACTATTATCAACCCGGTTGGACTCTGACAGGGGGCGGCGTCTTTCAAATTCAAGATACCGTCAAAAAAGAAAAAGATGTCATTCCAAAAGGAGTGACTTGGATTCAAGAACGGGCATTGAAATTAGATCCCGATAATAATGTCGTTTTCACATCGGGAGAGCTCCGGGTTGAGTATGATTGCTTGATTGTTTGCCCCGGTATTCAGATAAACTGGCATTTAATTAAAGGTTTGAAAGAATCTCTGGGCAAAGATGGGGTGACAAGCAATTATTCTCCCCTTTACGCGCCATATACTTGGGAAGTTATCAAAAACTTTAAAGGTGGCAATGCCCTGTTTACGTTCCCCAATACGCCAATTAAATGCGGCGGGGCTCCCCAGAAAATTATGTATATGGCAGACGATATTTTCCGCAGTAAGTGGGGAGTACGTGAGCGTACAAACATAATGTTTTTCACTCCATTAACTCAACTTTTTACGGTTCCGGAATATACAAGGGTTTTAGAATCAGTAGTTAAAGAAAGGGGGATTGAAGTAAAATATCAACACAATCTCAAAGAGATAAAACCTGAGACAAAAGAGGCGATTTTTGAAGTAGTAAAAGAAGGCGATCGCGTAGAGGAAGTCAGCTTCAAATACGACATGATTCACGTAGCACCGCCGCAAAGCGCCCCGGATTTTATTAAAGAAAGTCCTCTCGCTGTACCGAATAATCCTCTAGGCTGGGTAGACATAAATAAATACACCCTGCAGCACAACCGTTACCCCAATGTTTTCGGGATTGGAGATGCTTCTTCCCTGCCGACTTCTAAAACAGCAGCGGCGGTTCGCAAGCAAGCACCAGTTTTAGCAGAGAATGTAATAGCGTTTTTGGCATCGAAACCTTTGCCGCGTCAGTATGATGGTTACACTTGCTGCCCTTTAATTACTGGCTATGATAAAACTGTGATGGCTGAATTTGATGGTTACAATTGTCGCCCCCTGTCTAGTTTTCCTTTTAATCCTATGAAAGAACGTTGGATAATGTGGTTGATGAAAAAGCACGTTCTCCCTTGGATTTATTGGAATCGGATGTTAAAAGGAGAGCGGTTTGAAGGGGATTATATCAAGTTCATGCAGTGGCAAGGAAAATATTGACAGTTTAAAGGCGAGCGCTTATTAAATTTATTAATATCAATATCCGCCATCTTGACAAAGATGGCGTTTTTTGTATGCCCAGCCGTGTCAGCTTGCAAACTCTCGTCAAAAAATGAGAAATGGCGAGCGCTACTTCTGCGAGCGCAATTTTTTCACCCCAGCCCATTGATAATTTACAATGGTAGACAAAGCGAATCTTGGCAAGGATGTCGCCGCTGACAATGCGAATATCACCATAGTTTTGATATTTTCCTAACCAGTTACGCTTTTGACTAATCCGATAGCAAAAACTAGCAACTAGAAATATAACTGTTGAGAGCTGCTGCTTTCACTTTTTGGAAGAGCGCAGCTCTTCAAGCAGCTTCAACTGCTGAGATTGTTGCTCAAAGCGCTCCTGGAGGCGCTTACAGACGAGTTCGCACAATTCAAAGATAAGGGGATCGGTAATTTTGTAAAAAACGGTGACGCCTCGCGCTTCTCGGGTGACGATATTGGCTGCTGCTTGCATTTTCAGGTGTTTGGATACGTTTGCTTGCCCGAGCTTTGTAATTTCTACGATTTCCGTGACGTTTTTTGCTCCTGATTTGAGAGCGCATAATACTTGTAGGCGACTCACTTCAGACAGGAGTTTAAAATAATCGGCAATGGGTGTTAGGGCTGTTGGCGACGCTTGTAGTGTGGCCATTTTTTTACAGTTAACTGGCTCTTGAGATTATTGCATTACCATATAGTATTATAACAGTATGATCGAGAAAAAGCTTTGCACTCTGCAAAAAAACTGCTCCTTTTCCATCTAGGAATTCAGTAAAAATTCTGGGAAGCGATCGCGTTTTTATCAAAAAATTTTATAACTAATATAATAAGTTGTATAAAAAAAGCGATCGCCCCATTTTTTCTAGCCATATAGAGCGATCGCACCCAACAGTTAACGCACAGTGCCCCGGAGAGCTTCTGCATCAATTCCTTTAATTAGATAAATCCGCAGCAAGTGACCGATAATTGACAATTGCAAAGGTAATTTCCGCAACGCTTTTAACCACTTGGGCTGAGAACTATTATCTATTTCAGAAATTTTCACATTCAGCTCACGACAGCAATGCAACCGTTTGAAAAACTCAGGATGTTCGGTATTAAGAACTGATGGGAAAGCACGAGCCGCTGTTTCATTTGTTTTGCGAATTACTTCGGCATCAAATTCAGTGGGAGCAAGCCCCAACAAACGATAAAAGCCCGCCCGTTCGTGAACTGTCAGCGTGTGGGTAGCAAAAACTGTCAGCAGGAAAAAGCGGCTCCACAAGCGAGATTGCCAGGTTTTCCAAAGTTTGGGTTGCGATCGCAGCAGTGCCTTAAAAATATCTCCGTGGCGATTTTCATCTTGACACCAGCTTTCAAAATAGCGGAAGAGGGGATAAAACTGATTTTCTGGATGTTTTTCCAAGTGGCGGTAAATAATAATGTAACGCCAGTAGCCAATCTTTTCAGACAAGTAAACTGTATAAATTACCCATTCAATTGGGAAAAAAGTATAAACCCGATGCTTCGTCAGATAGCCCAAATCCATCGCACAGTCAAAATCCCCCATCGCTTTATTGAGGAATCCGGCATGACGGGCTTCATCCCGCGCCATCAAATTAAATATTTCCGCCAAAAGAGGGTTGCGAGCTTTTAGCCTGCGCGATAGCTCCTTAAACAGAAGAAATCCCGAAAACTCCGACACGCAGGAGCGCTCTAAATAATCAATAAATGCCTGTCTGGCTTCGCCGGTAATGTGTTCCCAAGATTGATTAAATTCCTCATCCCGCGTGAAGTGGTGGCGATTGTAATCAGCTCGCATTTCTGCTAGCATAGCCTGCAATTCCTCATCCTGCGCCGAGTAATCCAGATTTGCTGCTTTTTCAAAGTCTGTTGTGTAAAACCGGGGCGTGAGGATATTTTCTTTTAGTGCCTTTTTTTTGCCTGTAGATGCTTCCAGAGAGGAATTTGGCAAAGAAGTAACCATAGCTTGTGTATTTTATAACTCAATAGTGCTTAAGTTATATTGCTTATCGGCGCTTGTCAATACCTGTTTTTGAAAAAATTGTATAGTTTTGCGCTCGCAGTTGCGCGAAAGCACAGAGTATGGTACACTACCCTTCCCTCCGTTGTTAGATAGCAAATGAAAAACTTTATTAAGTTATGTAAACTTTATTGATTTTTATCGCTTCATAGCTATAAACTCTCTAAAGTATGGAGTTGCACCAGTCTTGGCTGCTGAACTCCAAAACAAAGATTTCTTGATTTCTTGGCAATGAGGTAATTTAACATGAGTCAAAATCTAGCTGAGCGCCTACGCGAAGGCACCAAACATTCGCACACTGCCGCAGAAAATACCGCCTATATGAAGTGCTTTGTAAAAGGGATTGTCGAGCGGGAGCCATTCCGCAAGTTACTAGCTAATTTATATTTGGTTTACAGCACCCTCGAAGAAGCCCTGCGACAGCATTTAGATAATCCTGTAGTAGGAGCTTTATATTTTCCAGAGCTAAATCGCACGGCGAATCTGGAGAAAGATTTAGCATTCTACTACGGAGAAAACTGGCGGGAACAAATTATTCCGCTGCCAGCAGCTCAGGTTTACGTTGAGCGCATTTGCGAAATTGCCGCAACCGAGCCGGTGCTTTTAATTGCTCACGCCTATACTCGCTACATGGGTGATTTGTCGGGGGGGCAGGCTTTGAAAAATATCGTGCGCTCGGCACTAAATTTACCCCCCAATTGCGGTACGGCACTGCACGAATTTGAGGCTCTACCCACCGTTGAAGCAAGACGAGCATTTAAAGAAAAGTACCGTCAAGCTCTTAACTCCTTGCCAATTGACGAGGAAACAATTCAACGCGTCATTGATGAAGCTAACTATGCCTTTAAACTTAATCGCGACTTGATGCATGAGCTAGAAGATGATGTTAAAGCCGCTATCGGCGAACATGTATTTAATTTGCTCACCCGTCAGGATAAACCCGGCAGCACCGAGGGCACTTCTGAAGGTAATTCCAGCAAAACATCTGTCTTGGAATACAGTCTTTAGTATTTTCATTCTTTTTTACACTAATCGTCCGTACTATATTCAAAAAAGAGCAACATGAATTTTTCGCTGCCTGCTGTTCAATTTGATGCAAAATTGCTCCGCAAATACGATCAATCTGTACCGCGCTACACCAGCTATCCACCAGCGACAGAGTTAAAACCCGATTTTGAATTACTGGATTTTAAGGCAGCGATCGCAGTAGGCAACTATAAAAAAACGCCACTGTCTCTCTACTGCCACATTCCCTTTTGTGAAACGGCTTGTTATTTCTGCGGTTGCAATACGGTTATCACTCAGCGCAAAGAAGTCGCCGAGCTTTATTTAGATTATATGGCGCGGAACATTCGTGCCTATGCTGAACTCATTGATTGCGCGCGCCTCGTTCATCAAATGCACTGGGGTGGCGGAACTCCAAATTATCTTTCCCTTAAACAAGTTGAAAAGTTATGGATAACTCTAAACAACCATTTTAGTTTTGCTCCCCAAGCAGAAATTTCCATTGAAGTCAATCCCCGCTATTTAAAGCGAGAATACGTTTTCTTTTTAAAAGATTTGGGATTTAATCGCATTAGCTTTGGCATTCAAGACTTTAATCCTCAAGTTCAGGAAGCAGTAAACCGCATCCAGCCAGAAGCTATGTTGTTTAATGTTATGGAATGGATGCGAGAAGCAGGATTTGAGAGCGTTAATGTTGATCTGATTTACGGGTTGCCTTTTCAAACACTAAACACCTTCCGCGACACCATCCACAAGACAATCGCTCTTTCTCCAGATCGTATAGCGGTTTTTAATTTTGCTTATGTACCCTGGCTCAAACCCATACAAAAACGGCTTCCGAAAGAAGCAATGCCTCAAGCATCGGTAAAACTCGATATTTTGCAAATGTCTATTGAGGAATTGAGCGCAAATGGTTATCAGTTTATCGGTATGGATCATTTTGCCAAACCAAATGATGAATTAGCGAGCGCTCAGCGGCAAGGGCAACTCCACCGCAACTTTCAGGGATATACCACCAAACCGGAATCCGATTTAATTGGGTTTGGCATTAGTTCTATTAGCATGTTGTACGACGTATATGTTCAAAATCATAAGCGTTTGAAAGACTTCTATAAAGCCATTGACGCTAATGTTCTGCCAGTCGAACGCGGAGTTACTCTCAGCCAAGAAGATCTTATTCGACGCACAGTAATTATGGAGTTAATGTGCCAGTTTCAACTTTCAAAATATGAGTTTGAAGAAAAATATAACCTCACTTTTGATCGAGATTTTGATGATTATTTTGCCGCTGAAATATGCGAATTGAAAAATCTGGAAAATGACGGACTTGTCCGTCTTTCTCACAATCACATTGAGGTAACGCCTGTCGGACGTCTATTAATCCGCAATATAGCCTCAGTTTTCGATACCTATCTTCGTCAGAAAAAGATCTCTATTTTTTCCAAAGCTATTTAATATTTTTGGCTTTGGCAAATAAGCAATGTAGCAAAAGCCGGCTGGCGTTGGTGGAAAATAGATGTTACTTGGTAGTCAATTTGGCTACTTAAAATTATCAGTCTAACAACGAAAGTTGTTATGCCCTCTGCAACAAGCGTTGCTAAATGATAAGCGCGAAAAATTGAAAGCTGGAAATAGAGAAGAAAATCGGGTTCTTGAGGAAACCGATTTTCTTTTGGGGCTGAAATTCTATCCAACTCGTGCATATAAAAAACAAATCCATGGCCAGCACTTATTTTTTGACTAAATATTTATATAGTTAAACATTTGCTTACAAATTTGTTAAGAGTGCGTTATAAAAAATAATTATGACCCCCTTTTTTTTTGTGTTTTTTGCAGGTCTAACGCTATGTCACAATTTAAACCACTAGCAATTTTGCTTGTAGATGGATATAACATCATAGGAAATTGGTCGTTTTTAAAAAAAATACGCGACAATGAAGGGATGGAAGCGGCAAGGAGAGGTTTAATCGAAGCCTTGAGCAATTACAGCGCCTATCAAGGATATGATACACGCATTGTTTTTGACGCCCACTCGCAGGATACTCCCGCCAGTAGGGAAGAAATCAGTAGAAACCTGTGTGTTTGCTACACAGAATACGGAGAAACTGCAGATACCTATATCGAGAAAATCTGTGCCGCCTACAGTAAAGAGCAAACGAAAATAAGGGCGAGGATGATAGTTGCTACCTCAGATAGGGCGCAGCAACTGACAGTAGTCGGGTATGGGGCGGAATGGCTGTCAGCCCAACAGCTAGCCTTTGAGGTAGAGTTGACTAGCAAACGGGTGCGTTGGCAGCAGCGCGAGCGCAAAAAACCTGCGAGCAGATTTTTGGCTAATTCCCTCGATCCCGTGGCTCAAGAGCGGTTGGCTAAATTGAGACTGGGCTTGCGCTCTTGAAATTGTCGGGCAAACAAAAAAATCAAAAAATTTTTTCCAAACCTCTTGCCAAAACCGAGGAAATATAGATACCATAAAAATCACGTTCCTCGGTAGCTCAGTGGTAGAGCGGTCGGCTGTAAGGAACACTAGCAAGTTATAAGACTTGCAAAACCAAGCAGCGCTACTCGGCGACGAGTAGTGGAAAATCGGGTGAATTCAAGGAAACCACAGCACGAAAGGTGGTGGCAACCTTGAGCCAAGTCTGGCAAAGGGCAGTGAAGATCACAGTAGCCAGAAAGGTGCAGAGACTAGGAATGAGGAGCCCATCCAATACGTTCCACAGCGCCCGACATCCCACGTGGATGAAAAAATAGTCCACCTCCCGCAGAAATGCAGGAATGGGTGTAACCGATTGGTCGTAGGTTCGAATCCTACCCGGGGAGTTTTTATTAATATAAAATATTATATATATTAAATATTAATGATTGGCGTTTATACCCAGGAGCAACAGGGGCAAAAATGGCTGCAAACTTATAGAGGTTGCTCGCCCGTGTTTGCCTGCGTACTGGGATTTACCGAAACAAGTCAAATACCCGGTATATCAGCAGCGGGTAGCACGCCGGAGCATCGACGCTATACAGCGATCGCAGATGCCGAATTCTTGTACAATGGTCCCCAACCGCACCCCTCCTATCCCTTGCCCCCGCTAAGCGCTGGTGCCTCTCCAGTGCTGATTTCCAGAGCTGTAATCGCCGCGCTAAATATCCCCCTCTATATATTTAACGCTGGCTTGCCCAAACCTCCCGCTGTTCCTTCTATCGACTTGGGCGGCACTCCTGCACGCTGTCTATCAACCGGCTGCGCCTTAGATTTGACAACCGTTAAACACTTGTTTGCAAAAGGGATAGAATGGGGCGAAAAATTCGCTCACTCTGAGGCTGACTATCTTATCATCGGCGAGTGCGTGGTGGGAGGCACTACAACCGCACTGGCAATTTTAACTGGGCTGGGAGTTGCAGCTGTCGGCAAAGTTAATAGCAGTCACCCTATATGTAATCACGCTCAAAAGTGGGAAATTGTCAAGACTGGTTTGCAATGTGCCGGGATTGGGAAATTTGGGCATGGCTTTTTCTCTCAGTCTTGTCATCCTGGCAAGGAATTGTTGTCTTTTATTGAGCCTTTTACTCTCGTCGCCGCTGTCGGCGATCCTATGCAAGTAGCAGTGGCGGGAATGGCCCTCGCTGCTAGTCGCACTAAGGGGGTTTTGCTCGCCGGTGGCACGCAAATGCTTGCTGTTTATGCTTTAATGCAAGCGCTCGCTCGTCACTATTTTCTCTTCTGGCATCCTGAAAATGTTGTCGTGGGAACTACCCGCTGGGTAGCAGAAGATCCCACCGCCGATACCGTTGCCCTGGCTCGTTTGGTTGGCCCAGTTCCTCTGCTGGCCACGCAACTGAGTTTTACTACTTCTCGCTATCCCCAACTGCAAGCTTATGAGCATGGATATGTTAAAGAAGGTGTGGGAGCAGGAGGATGCGCGATCGCTTCTCACCTCTATTGTGGCTGGAGCCAAGAGCAACTTTTACAGGCTGTAGAGGAACTTTGCCATATCTCCCTATCCTCCTAAGTGCTGCTTTGCTTCTTTCAACAAAAATTTTGTCGCTACAATTTTAACTGCCTCCTAAGAAGTAAGAACCCACCGACATTAGTCGGGGGGATTGTCAAGTCACTATAAGTTCAATAAACAGTGAATCGAAGATCTTTTATAGCAGAAGCTGGAGCAGCAACTCTAACTCAGTTGCTTACTGGTTGCGGGAAACAAAACCAGCCAACTCTAAGATTGCGGCTGCTAAAAAATTCAGTTCCAACCGTAGTATTGAACCGCTTTCGCTTGTCAGCGGGGCGAGAAGTAGTTGTGGATGTGAAAATAGAGTCGCAACTGAATGTCTTATTCGAGCAATTGCAAGCCTGGAAAAACCAAACTGCCGCACCTAATAAGGCGAAGTCCAGCTTTTCTCTACCGTTCTTTACTAGCTCAACACCCCCGGTGATTCCCGACGTCAGCAGTCTCGGAGATTACTGGTTGGCTAATGCTATTAAGCAGAAATTAATTCAACCTATCGACACCACTCAACTTTCTGGGTGGCAGCAATTACCCCCTCGCTGGCAGGAACTCGTCCGTAGGGGCGAGCGCGGCCAACTCGACCCAAAAGGCCAAATTTGGGCGGCTCCCTACCGCTGGGGCACCACTTTAATCGCCTACCGCACCGATAAATTTAAATCCCTGGGCTTGCAACCTCCCACGGATTGGAGCGACTTGTGGCGAGAGGAACTTCGCGCTCGCATTTCCCTGCTCGATCACCCCCGCGAAGTTATCGGTTTAACCTTAAAAAAACTCGGTCAGTCTTATAATACTACAGCCCTCGACAAAATACCTGAGCTGAAAAAACAACTGCAATTGCTACACCGCCAAGTTAAGTTATACAGTTCTAATGCCTATCTGCAACCCCTGATACTAGGAGATACATTTCTCGCCGTTGGATGGTCTAGTGATATTTTGCCCGCTATTCGCGATTATCCTAAAATTGCCGCCGTCGTTCCCCAGTCGGGAACTGCTCTCTGGGCAGATTTGTGGGTGCAACCGCGCTCGCCTCTTGCTAATCCAGGCAGCAACCTCGTACCGCAGTGGATTGATTTTATCTGGAAACCAGAGATTGCTACCCAAATTTCTTTGCAGACTTTGGCAGTTTCTCCCATCTTCAGTAGCGCCAAGCCTGAGAATTTGCCCAAAGCTTTACAAGCTAATCACCAACTGCTGCCTCTTGCCGACATTTTTAAAAATAGCGAATTTCTCCTGCCTCTTGACGATGCTGCGCTCGCCCAGTATCGCCAACTATGGATAGAAATTCGTACAACCAACACAAGTATCAAATAAAAAAAATTACTATCTTCCTACCCTTCTTGCCCGCGCCCCTGCTTCCAGACAAACGCTACAGACATTTGAGTCAGACGAACCTGCACAAGTATAAGCCGCTAAGAAAACTCCTTGTCGGTTAAAAACTCTGACATTGTAACCATAATTGCGGGCAATTGTCCCAAACTGATTCACAAATCGATAGCGCTCCAGATAATTCAGTAAGCTCCATAATTGCCGATTGACTATTAAATCCACCCTTGGCGGTGTTTCATTTGTCCCGACATACGCAATCCAATTATCTAGTAGTTTACCGCCGAATTGTTCATCTGCCCACCAAAGACTCGGAATTGTCAGCCTCTCTTGAAAAATTGTATCAGCAGTAATTATGTTTCCAGATGAAGCTGTTTTTAACTCAATAGGTTTTAAATCTGGTAGCGTCGTCGTCGGTTTGGGATCGGAACATAGTTTGGTAATAATTTCTGTCAAATTCTGTTTTTCAATGCCATAAGCATTTACCTGCACTAATCCAACTGCTATGGCACTCGCGATCGCACTAAATAAAAGCAGTTTTAAACCCCCACATTTCATATACATGATTTTGTAAATTTACTCCTTCCCTTTTTCAAAACCTCCTTCCTATTTTCCTTATATTTTTATTCCTTCGTAAGTTTTTGCTTTGATTAATAAATTCCCCACTTCGTGATTTTATTTTCCCCAAATACGACAAAGCAATAATATTTCTTATATCTTCAAATCAGCCTCACTATGCCAGCGAAAAATTAATACCATAACAGTTCGCTACATCATTTCCCTCTGATACCAAATAGCGTATGGTTTCCAAGGAAAATACCCAAAAATACAGGTTTTTTTATCAAAGATGCTCTCACTGACGCTACAGCACTAGATTCCAACCTCACGATTGCAGTTTTCTGCTTCTTTTGGCTTGGCAACCCCTAATCCTCCACAGGCATACACCGTAAGCCCTTAGGCGTAACTACTTTCACTACTGCGTATGCTCGCTACTGGCTCAAGTAGTTATTTTGATTTTAATATACTAAATCAAATCGCAACTTTCCCTACCCCTAAGCGCTTGCTATAGTGGTAGTACCCACAGCGGAATTTTTAATGGCAATCCATACCCAGCTAATCCTGACATCTAAAATCTAAAATCTAGGATGAAGAATTTTCACTACTCGATTGCCCGCGTTTGATAAAATCTTCCGGGCTGATTTTGGACAGAAAATCACGGAAAGCTTGGAGTTCGGCTTCGTCAGCTTCGCGATCTACTGGTATGGAAGCATCGGCAATCACTTCCTCCATCACCCAGATAGGGCTGTGGGTGCGCAGGGCAAGTGCGATCGCGTCTGAGGGGCGCGCGTCAATCTCTTTTTTAATTTCTCCGCGACGCATAGTCAGCATGGCATAGAAGGTATTATCTTGTAGCGAATGAATGATCACCCGCTCCAATTTCAAATCCCACTCATCCATAATGTTCACCATCAGATCGTGAGTGAGGGGTCTTGGAGGAGTGTGGTTTTCCAGCGCGCTGATTATTGCTCTAGCCTGATCCTGACCGATATAAATGGGTAAAGCTCGTCTATCCGACGCATCTCTCAGCAGCACGATTGGGCTTCGCGTTGCTGCATCCAGGGCAATTCCAGCGACTTTCATTTCAATCATGGTTTCAGCCTCTTAGAACACTCTCGGCGAAGGGGTGGAAACAGCATTACGTGAGGTACTTTGGTGACATCTTCTACTGCTTACCTGACGGTAAGCGCGGTAGATTCCAACCTTGCGGTTAGAATTTCCTGCTTCTGTTGGCTGTCTTACGAGCAAGCCTCCACAGGCAACGACTCATCAGACCACGAGCCGAGTTATCTAACTTACCGCATATGACCGCCACTGTGCGTCAGATAACTAAGATCAATATAAATGATCATGTTTCTTGGCCGCAATTCCCCTCCCACTAAACTTCGTTATAGTAGAAGTACCCGCAGCGGCTTCTTCGATGTACCGGGCACAAAAGCATCTATGCGAGTTACAAAGGAGCCTGAGCGCGCTTTTTAGATGCTCAACATACTCCCTGAATTCTAGTATGCCTTGAATTTGACGTTGAGCAACAACACCCATTTCCGCAAGCTGGTAAAAAAACTTAACAGTTGCAGTTGGGGAATGGTTGTCAACAGTCTGCCTCGAGGCCAGAATAATATTAAGTACCATATTATATAAATTTTTACGCTCTGTGTTTACAGGATTAATACAAGCATTAGGCACTGTTCAGCTTTTGGGAGCCAATAAATTGCAGATTTCATGCGTTTCAGAAGATTACAGGTCAATTTTACAAGATTTAACCATAGGAGATAGTGTTGCCGTTGATGGCATTTGTCTGACTGTGGTAGAGATTCTCAATAAAGGTTTTGTCGCGATCGCTTCCCCGGAAACACTTCGGCGTACCACCTTGGGACATAAACTACAAGCAAAAGAGTTAGTGAATTTAGAAACCTGCTTGCGTGCGGGCAGTAAACTGGGAGGTCATTTCGTCACCGGTCATGTAGACGGCATTGGTTATTTCAAAGAGTCGGTTCAAACCGCCAATTCTTGGGAAATGACCTTCAGCGTACCTAGCCAGCAAATTGCTCGCTATATTGTTCCTAAGGGCAGTATTGCCGTCAACGGTATTAGCTTAACCATTGCCGAGTGTGAGCCAGCAGGCTTCTGGTTTAAAGTAGCTGTTATTCCCCACACATACAAAAACACTAACCTACACACCCTCCATCCAGGCAGCTTAGTGAATTTGGAAGCAGACATTTTGGGCAAATACGTCGAGAAATTCCTTCGGTTCCGTTCGGGCTACTTTGCAGAAGCCCATACACGAGAAGAAACAGCATCACTTGGAGCTTGGGATAATATTACTCCTGCATTTTTAGCCGAACACGGATATCTTTAGACAAATTGGAAAAGGGTAATGGGTAATTGAGCTATTCTTCCCCATACCCTATTCCCTATTTCTATCTAACCGGCTTTAGGCTTAGGGTTAGATTGCGCAGTTTGCAAAGCTTTAACCAGTTGAGCGAGGGCATGCTGCAACTGAGCGCCGGGATCGACTATCACCCATCCACTTGCCGTTAGTTCGCGCAATTCAAAATGCAGATGTGGCCCGGTTGAGTTACCGGTGCTGCCGACAGTGCCAATCACACTCCCCTGTGGAACCTTATCTCCCGGTTTAACGAAAATATCGGAAAGGTGAGCATAAAGGGTTTCGCGGGTGCCATTGTCGTGTTCCAAAATCACTGTTAAACCGTAACCGCCCAGATAGTCAGCCGTTTTCACCTTGCCGTCATAAGCAGCTAAAACCGGGGTTCCCATCGGAGCCGCCAAATCTGTGCCGCTGTGGAAGCTGTTTTCGCCAATAATCGGATGAATTCGCCAGCCAAAAGCTGAAGTAATAACTGCTGGAATCGTGAGAGGGAATAGCAACTGGGTATTGCCATTTCCGGGTTGGCTATTGGCACGGGGCAGAGTGTTTTGATAGTAGAATCCACTTGGCAGGGGAAGTGCAGAAGCAGGAGGATTCTGTTGCGTATTTAAACCGATGCTACTGTCGCTGACGCTAAACGCACCGACGGTAATTGGTTCGAGGTGGGTTGGCGACATCTGTTGATCATAATGTTGTCGGGTAGGTGCAGGTGCCGGATGTTGTTCTAATGTCTTGGCAAGGGGTTGTGGCTGAGAATATGCGGGTACTGGCAGGGGTGGAGCATTGGCAGGTACTGGCAGGGGCGGTTGAGGGTCGAGGGGCGCTTTTGGGGTTGTAGTCGTCAATACGGGCAGAGTTTCGGCTTTAACTGCTATTGTATTATACTGGCTGTAAGTTTCTGTAGGGGGTTGCGATTTCTCTATAGAGCTAGCAGGAGCGCTCGCTTCTTGCGGTTGATGAGATTGAGACAGTGCTACTGCAGCGCCGTTTGTATTTTCTCCTACACTTTCTCCTATACTAACAACTACTTCAGTGCCGGTAGAATCTTCTGACAAAATAACCGTGTTTGGTTCTTCATAGCCGCTCGTCGAAACAATGCTGTAACTCGAAGGATCTATGTAGAGGTTATTGTAATCTTCAAAAGTCTGCACGTTGGCAGTTGCGGTGGGTGCTGGCGTATTTGGCTCTAGCGCGGGTGAAACCAACTGTGGCTGTTTTAGAGTCTGCGGTTGCGAATCTGCTGGTGCTGCTACTTCTGGTGCCCATCCTTCAATAGCCGTTTCTTCGGGATTGGCTTTTGAAGTTGACTCTGTTGGTTCCCAAATGGGCTCTGCTGCCGAGGGAGTTTCTGAATCGGTTTGTATATGATCTATATGCTCATGGTTGGGGTTTTCCCACACTGGGGCTGGTGCTACTTCAGTTGTTTCTAGTTTTGCCTTTTTTAAAGTTAAGGGGGGCGGCGCTGCTTCCTGGGAAGCTGAGACAATTTCGATGGTTTGGGGGGTTTCGTAAGCAGCAGGATCGATATCTTTTAAAGTCTGGGTTTGCGCCCAAACCATGCCGCTGCTGAGCATTCCGATACTGCTTATTAAACTCAGTCCCCGCATGAACGGGCTGTATTTTCCAGACTTTGTTGAACGTTGCTGCATAACATCCCCACAGAAATCTGACAAACAATGGTTTTATTGACTGGTTGATAGTTTGACTTACCGATTTTATCGCGGTTTTCGTGCGTATAAAATTTCTAAAAAGCTAGAAGTTATTTTTTGGCGTAAAAAGGAGTTTTTGTCAATACCTATTCGGTATTAAAATATCAGTTATTTCTTTGCCTGACCTTAAGGCCAGACTGCAAGGCGCGCTACTCTAGAACCCCCTGACCTACTCTTACTCTACTTGCAGATTTACTTTCTACAAAAATCTATCAAATTGTTATAACTCGAATTCAGACACCTTTTTATACTTCTTAGTTCCTGAAGTTACAGATTGTTTTTTACAGCCAGGTAAAATCGGTGAGGCAAGCCAATTTTAGTGATTATATCCCAAACTAATGGTACCTGGTGGGAGAGAGATTTCTGACGCAATTGCTGAATTTGGATTTAGGCGTACTCGCAATTCGCCAGTTGCGGAAACACCTATTATAACTCCCTCACACCCTTCTATTACAACTTTTTGACCAATATTTGTTAAAAGGGATTGGTATTTGGGCAACAAATGTGTTATTCCTTTGTGCACTAAGAGCTGATAGCCAGAGTCTATGCCTTTTATAGCGAGCGCTGCTAACATTTCTAAACAGGTGATAGCTGGGCGTGTTTGTTCGGCGAGTAAGGATTGCAAGTTGATGCCGACAGGAGGGACTGGATTGTTCCAATTGATGCCGACGCCGACAACAGCTTGAGTAATTTTGCCTTTGTGTACACGAGTTTCGGTGAGGATGCCGCCCAATTTGCGATCGCAGACTACGAGGTCGTTGGGCCACTTGAGGGCAACGGGCACACCGCGCTCCCGCAGGCATTCGGCAATTCCCCAAGCCGAGGCTAGGGTAAGTCCCGCTGCCTTTTCCACTGCTAAATTGGGTGCCAGGGCCACAGATAGGTAAAGTCCGCCTTTGCTAGAAACCCACTTTCGTCCCCACTGACCCTTACCAGCAGTTTGTTGTAGGGCGATGACGACAGTACCCTCACCTGCTCCTCGGTCGAGCGCCTCCCAGAGTGTCTGATTCGTGGAAGCCACTTGCTCGAAAACCTGCAGAGAAAACTGCAGGAACATCTGACTTGATATTTGTTCTAATAATGTTTGAAGGGTGGCTTCTAATCTTTCTTGACTGAATCCCACTGCAGTGCCAGTAAATGTTCTGTACTTAAGTTAGCATGAAACCAGGATTATTTCTCTAATGTGAAAGTAGTTTTGTGAGAAAAAAGATTCATTCACAATTGGGAATGAACAGTGAAATAAATAGCAGGCGATTACCAACGGCAGAGTGAAGGTTTGAAACTCAAAATAACTCAATATCAGAGGACATGCACAATTGGCACTGGCGCACTTGGAACGGACTGCCCTATCTAACGTGCAGTTTTCTAGAAAAATGGCCGCACGGTTTTTTCACGCAACAATTCTGGCCGCGCTTGCCGGCGGAATTGGTGGAGGCGCTGCACCCAAAAGCTGAGACGTACCGAGTCAAGCAGGTACACGGCAATAGGGTTTTGAGTACGAAGGAACTGGAAAGCACAGTGAAGGCGGCAGCGACTGAATTACCGCAAGCAGACGGTTTGCTGACAGAGGCAGCAGGGGAAGCGGTATGGGTGGCGAGTGCAGATTGCACGCCGGTACTGATTGCTGACGAGCGCACGGGGCAAGTGGCAGCAGTTCACGCAGGATGGCGGGGGACGGCAGCAAAAATAGTTCCCTCAGCGATCGCACGCCTACAGGAAAAAGGCAGTCAGCTTAAGGACTTGCGCATAGCTTTAGGGCCAGCGATCGCAGGGGAAGTTTATCAAGTTTCAACAGAAGTAGCCGCTGAAGTGACGGCAACGATCGCTCCCACTGAAACAACTGACGACCCAACTGCAATATTAGACGCGGTGCAACAAATTCCCCAGCCTCCGGTTTTACCAGATTCAGAACCGGGACGAGTGCGTTTGGACGTCCGCCGGACTATCGCCCTGCAGCTAGAGCAACTTTCAATATATCCCGAACAAATAGCGATCGCGCCTTACTGCACTTATCAATCCCCTGAACACTTTTTCTCCTACCGCCGAGACAACCTCAAAAAAGTACAGTGGTCAGGTATTGTCAGCGTTTGACATACTCGCCATCCCCTACACATTCAAATCCTCGTAGTTTGGTAATTCTCAAGCCCAGCACGCACCCACCGTCAGCCTTGATACAACTGAATAAAATTTAAAATGTAGAAGAATTCTGCCTTGAGATGTTAAAGTTTATCAAGTTTATGGTGATGATTGGATAAAAAATGAGTTTGTGGAAAAAACGTTTGTAAGCGCAGAACAGGCTAAGCTAGGTAAAGGGGAGGTTTAAGATTAGACAATGAGTGAGATAAATCCCTACGAACAGCTTGGGATAGAGAGAAATGCTTCATTCGATGAAGTACAACAGGCACGTAATCGGCTGCTCCAACAGTGCGGGGGCGATCGCCAACGTCAGCAATTAATCGAAGCCGCTTACGATGCCATACTCATGGAGCGATTGCGGCTACGTCAAGAAGGAAAAATCAAAGTACCAGAACGAATTCGCTTTCCAGAAAAGCTCGTGCCACCGCCTGCTGCCGCACCGTCTCCAGTCAAGCAAAGTCCTGAATGGCTACAAAAGTTAATCGACACACCCCAACCGACAGATATTTTATGGCCAGCAGGCGTGTTTCTAGTGTTGAGTATTGTCAGCCTGACGGCTACAGCTGCCTCTTCCCTGCTGCAATTAGCCCTAGCAATCGGAGTGGCAGCTAGCCTTTACTTCCTCAACCGTAAAGAACGCAAGTTTGGTCGTGCTGTATTGCTGACTTTGACAGGTTTGCTCGGCGGCTTGGTTTTGGGGGGGCTGCTTTCTCAGTTAGGCGAAAGTGGTTTGTCTGAGGAAAAATTTATCACCTTGGTGACATTTGTTGTCTTGTGGCTGGTGAGTAGTTTTTTGAAATAGGCTATTAATGGCTTTTTAATGGAGGTGCCAGGATTTGGGGATTGGCAGAGGATGAAAGGAGGGCGCTCGCCCTCTTTTTTATGGTAAGGGGTGTTTTTCAGAATTCAGAAAAGGTTTTTAGAAAAATAAGTGGCTCTCCGGTTGAATATTAATCTCCATCGGCACAGCTTGTGGCTCGACAGAAAGAGCATAGGCGATCGCCTCGGCAGCTGTGGCGGGACTTAGCATTTTTTTCCGGTCTACTTTTAAGCTAATATTATCCCAAAAAGGAGAATCTACCCCCCCGAAGTAGAAAAGAGTAAATTTAATTCCAAAGCGTTTGAGTTCCTCTGCCATACATTTGCTGAAACCAACAACGCCGAATTTAGAGGCGCAGTAAGCTGCCGCCATTGCCATCGAATGCTTGCCCAGAATACCAACAATATTGCAAATGTGACCACTCTGGCGCTGTTTCATCACTTCCGCCGCCGCTTGTGTGGTATAAAAACAACCTTTGAGGTTGATATTGAGCATGGCATCTAAATCAGCCGGTTCGATTTTGTTATACTGCTTTAAAATACCAGCTCCAGCGGCATTGATGAGAACATCAATTTGCCCAAATTGGCTCACCGCTTTTTTCATCAGTCTGTCTACCTGCTGGGGCTCGGTGATATCTGTTGCAACTGGCAAAATTTGTGCGCATGCCTGCAATTCAGTCGCTAAAGCGTCTAACCGATTGCTGTCTCTAGCAGCAAGTACTAGGTGAGCGCCGGCTTTGGCGAGTTTACGCGTTACGGCGGAACCAATCCCGCCAGTTGCTCCAACCACTACCACAACTTTGTCTTGCATGTTTCTTTATATTTCTTTACGTTATTTTTTATAATACAAGTAGGCAGGCAAAAATAAAGCTACAGAGAAACTCGGTTTTTTTGGAAAAAGCGGGTTTATATTTATAGTGCAACGGCAATAATTTCTGCTGCTTAAGTGCTTAATGGTATGGGATAGTTTTTCATTGTAAAATTTCAGAAACAGCAGAGCAACGGCAATTTTGCATGTGAAAACTTCCTCAACTTATTTCACATCTGCAATTGGATACGACAATTTATGATATCAATTTTTGTTTTTAAAAGTATATCATATACTAATTGGCAGGTATTTAATAAGACTGCCGTAGTGAAAAGTGCCAGGCTATAAACAGGCTTTTAGAGTTTGGCGGCGCGCTCTGATTATGCAGGAGGCGCGAGCGCGATTTCCCAGCCTTTTGCCGTCTGGATGACTTTAAATGAATTCAACTTCTGTACTACAGTGATAAAATTACTATTTAGTTTTAGGTTATCCTTAATTACGGTATTGATGGGCTTGCCATAGCGATTGCGAAATTCCATGCCAAGCACTCCCAAGGGGATATAAATACTTGGAGCGTAGACAATTATTTCTTTGAGGATATTTACTAGGGCTACTTCTAAGTCTACCAAAGATTTTATTTCAGAAGAAAAAGCTCGCGCTTTTGGCATTGCTGCGTTAACTGTGTCTTTGCTCTCATCTTGGTGCAATGTTACTAAATAACTCTTACCGTAAGGAGTCAGGCTAAAATAACCACAGTTTTGTAAAAAAATCGGAAAATTGCTTCCTTGTTTTAATCGACTGAGAGTTTTGGTAATCCCTTGCCCGTATATCCGACTAAAATTACTTCCTAAGGCATCGATTGTAATCGGAGTTTCTGGATGCTTAACGGTTAATTCTTTGAAAATCGCTATCAAAGCTTCTTTTAGCTCGGATGTTGAGTTTATGCTGGTTTTTATCCCACTTTTAAAAGCTGATTGCAACGTAGAACCAGCGCTTGTTGCTATGCGAGGAGGGTTTTCAAATAATGTAATATAACATTCAGAACTTTCTTCAGGTTTATAGAGAACAAAATCATTTTGAAATTGAAGAAAAAAATCGCTTATATTTTTACCTGGGCTATGAAATGCTATTACTTCAGCGAGGGGCTGGTATTTTATATTATATATTTCTAATACATTAGATAGCTTTATCCAAGAGTAATTTGTTTTTGCTTGTTCGTATTTAATAATATCTTTTATTTGATACAAGAAGCGCTCAAGGGTTGGAATTTCTGGTATAGAACCGAGAATGTGAGTATAAGTTTTGCCAGTTTGGGTATTGAATACTGTTACGGTTTTGCCGTGTTTGCGAACTCTATAAACTGTTAATCCGTGAGTTTGAAGCGTTGTACAAAGGTGGCTCATCACTTCGTCGGAGGAGCAAACTAAAACTTCTTTTGCTGTTGGATAGTGAACGAAAATAGAAGAGCCTACAGTTGCCATTTTTACATCGGCGCTGTCTTTGCCAGCGGGAACATGAATGAGTTCGTAGTGTAGGTTGTGAAGTTCTACGTCTTTTTTGCCCATTCTTTGCCAATTGGCAAATGCGACTTTAATTTGAATTTCGTACTGGCAAATTTTTTTGAGGAATTCTTCTGTTTCTTCGTCGAGGAATAAGTTTTCTGCATCCAGGAGTAAGATAGCAATTCCCGTGTCTTTGTTGGTGGTAGAAGCGGTGGCGATCACCGGCTGGCTATTGCTTCCGTTTGACTCGAAATTTTTCCTTTTTTCTTGAGATGTTTTTGACTCATTTGCAACTATTGTTTTTCCATTATGCGAACCTGTAAAAGAGCGAATATTGTTTATTAAATTTTTGAAATTTGCGGAGGCAAAAAATTCTGCTTCCATGACAGTTTGCAGAATTTTAATAATTCTGCGAAGGAGAGCTTCTGAGGTAGAAGCATGACGTAATTGTTCGAGTAATTTGAGGGTAAATTTATATTGAAATTTATGACTATGCCAGGGATTTTTCCTAAAAGTTTCTTTCAGCAATTTAGGATTCTGCTGATAGGAGGTGAGAATAGCGTGGTAAATATAGTGAATTGCTGAGGCGATCGCCTCTTCTCCCTTTCCTGGGATCAAAATTGGTTCATCTGGCATAGGTATTAAAGTATAGAGTTGTGTCTTACCTCATAATAAAAGAGGAAGCTTAATATAATATAATCATGGCAAGAGATTTACGGGGATTCTTGAAACTGCTCGAAGAAAGAGGGCAATTGCGACGGATAAAAGCCTTAGTTGACCCTGATTTGGAAATTGCAGAAATTTCTAATCGCATGCTATCTGTAGGTGGCCCTGCACTGTTGTTTGAGAATGTCAAAGGGTCAAATTATCCCGTTGCAATCAACCTGTTGGGCACGGAGGAGCGAGTATGCTGGGCAATGAATATGCAGAAACCAGCCGAGTTGGAAGAGCTGGGCAAAAAGCTGGCAATGTTGCAGCAACCCAAACCGCCTAAGAACATATTTCAAGCAATAGAATTTGGTAAGCTGCTGTTTGACGTACTCAAGGCAAAACCAGGGCGTAATTTTTTCCCAGCCTGTCAGCAGGTGGTGGTGGAAGGGGAAGAGTTGGATTTAAATCAAATCCCGATGATTCGCCCGTATCCAAAAGATGCAGGAAAGATTATTACATTGGGGCTGGTAATTACAAAAGATTGCGAGACTGGAATCCCAAATGTAGGAGTTTATCGACTGCAATTGCAATCGCGCAATACTATGACAATTCACTGGCTGTCGGTGCGGGGAGGAGCACGACACCTACGCAAGGCGGCAGAAAGGGGTAAGAAACTGGAGGTAGCGATCGCTCTTGGCGTCGATCCGTTAATAATTATGGCGGCTGCTACACCCATTCCAGTAGACTTGTCGGAGTGGCTGTTTGCAGGGCTATACGGCGGTGAAGGGGTTACGCTTGCTAAATGCAAAACTTTAGATTTAGAAGTGCCGGCGGATTCAGAAATCGTGCTCGAAGGAACTATAACTCCTGGAGAAGTGATGCCAGATGGGCCATTTGGCGACCACATGGGCTATTACGGCGGCGTAGAGGATTCGCCTTTGGTGCGTTTCCACTGCATGACGCACCGCCAAAATCCGATTTACCTTACGACATTTAGCGGCAAACCTCCGAAGGAAGAGGCGATGATTGCGATCGCTCTTAATCGCATCTACACCCCGATTTTGCGTCAGCAAGTTCCTGAAATTGTCGATTTCTTCTTGCCGATGGAAGCTCTCAGTTACAAAGTGGCAATTATTTCCATCGACAAAGCTTATCCTGGACAAGCGCGCCGGGCTGCTCTTGCGTTTTGGAGTGCTCTACCGCAGTTTACTTACACCAAATTCGTAATTGTTGTTGATAAATCTATCAACATTCGCGATCCGCGTCAAGTCGTATGGGCGATTAGTTCCAAAGTTGACCCATCTCGCGATGTCTTTATTTTGCCTGATACGCCTTTTGACACTTTAGATTTTGCCAGTAAAAAGATTGGTTTGGGCGGGCGAATGGGTATCGATGCTACGACTAAAATTCCGCCGGAAACTGATCACGAATGGGGTGCGCCTTTGGAAGCAGATCCGGATATTGCGGCAATGGTTTCTCGGCGCTGGAAAGAGTATGGTTTGGATGATTTGAAGTTACAGGAAGTGAATCCCAATTTGTTTGGTTATGACATACGGTAGCTTTTGAATTATTAGTTTCGGAAGTTGATTGTCTTACCTCGTTACCAGGCTTAATCCTGGTAACGCCAGAGAAAATGTAAGGTAATAAATTTTATAAAAAATCGAGGCTGCTTTTTTATTTATCATTTTCTTGCTAAAATCTAAAAAATATTGGAGTAATTAAAACGATGCCTTCTCCATTCCCTGGTATGAACCCTTATTTAGAACATCCTGAATTATGGCCCGGTTTACATCTGTTGCTAATTGCTGTGCCCAGTTTCTTGCTCCCAAACTTCGCCCTAAGTATATAGTTTTCGTAGAAGTAAGAATGTATGAAAGTAGTGGAGAAAGAAATCTATTGGTAGGAATTCCTGACGTAACATTACAGCGGCGAGTAGCGGCCAATTCCTCAAAAATTAATATAACTGTTTTGGCAAATACAACACAACCCGGGACGGTGACACTTCCTGTGCCAGAAAGAGTAAGAGAAGGTTATTTACAAATACAAGAGGTGGAAAGGAGAGAATTAATAACAATTATAGAAATTCTATCTCCGACGAAGCGGTAAAGGAAGGCAAATATACGAACACAAACGGGAACAGGTACTGGGAAGTCGAACTCATATGGTGGAAATTGATTTACTGCGGGCAGGAGAACCCATGCCAATATATAATGGAATTGAAAATCATTATAGAATTTTGGTAGCCAGAGGCGAAAGTCGTCCTTACGCAGATTTATATGCTTTTAACTTGAGAGACACGATTCCATGATTTCCCGTACCGCTCGCTGCGTTCATAAGTGCAGAGCCTGGGTTAAATTTACAAGAATTATTAAACAAAATTTATGACGAATATGGGTATGATTTGAAGATAGATTACAGCAGTGAACCGGTGCCGCCGCTATCCGAGGCAGATGCGGCTTGGGCAGATGCTTTGTTGCGGGAGCAGGGGCTGCGATAAGATTGTGCGATTGTTTATGGTTTGGGAAAATCGGGATTAGGGGATTAGGGAATGGAATAATACTGGGGAAAGGGGTTTCTCCGCGCTATACTTTGTTTGAGAGTAAATCGTAACGAAATATTAACAATGTTAGGCAAGTTTTTCAAAAAGCCTGAAGCGGAACAAAGCGATCGCGTTCCCCCGGGTCAATATTTAACTAAAGGTTTTCCCGTACTGACTTATGGCAACACCCCTCACATAGATATCGAATCTTGGCAATTAAAGGTCTGGGGCATGGCTAAACCCGTAACCTTTACCTGGGATGATTTTATGGCTATGCCGCAAAATGACTTTACGGCAGACTTTCACTGTGTCACCCGCTGGTCAAAATTGGATGTCAAGTGGCGGGGCGTGAAAGTTACTGACTTTATGAAGCACGTCGAACTCGAGCCAAAGGCAATTCACTTGATGGTACACTGCTACGGCGGCTATACTACTAATATTCCTCTGGAAGATTTTTTGCGAGAAGAAAATTTCTTCGCTCACACTTTATTTGCTCAGCCGCTGCCTCCTGAGCACGGTGGACCAATGCGCTTAGTCGTGCCTCATTTGTACGCTTGGAAAAGTGCTAAGTGGATTAATGGCTTGGAATTTCTCGATCACGAGGAATTAGGCTTCTGGGAACGCAACGGCTACCATCGCCGTGGCGATCCTTGGGCAGAGGAACGCTACAGCGGTTTGTTTGGTTTCTAATTCTTCAAACTCACAGGTAAACCCGGTTTATCGACGAAAAAACCGGGTTTTTCAATTTGGTTAAATTTAATAGTTTTTTTCTTTTTTGGGAGAAATTAAAATGCTAAAATTGCAAGCAGTGAGCGCTAAAAATAATTATTAAGTATGAGCGATACTTCTATATTTCAACCAACCCCGGAAAACTCAACTACTTACAATATCGAAAGCGCCGTTTTAGAACGCTACAAAGCAGGTGCCCGTCAAACTGAAGCAGCTCTTTGTTGCCCTACAGAAAAATATGAGAGCCAGTATTTAGATATCCTGCCAAAAGAAATCATCGAAAAAGACTACGGCTGCGGCGATCCGAGCCGCTATGTTAATTTTGGCGAAACTGTCGTAGATTTGGGTTCTGGAGCGGGAAAAATATGCTATATTTTAGCTCAAAAAGTCGGAGCATCCGGGCAAGTAATTGGTGTTGACTTCAACGATGAAATGCTGAAACTTTCCCGGAAATACCAAGGAGAAATTGCCCGCAAACTAGGATATAATAACGTTCGGTTTGTCAAAGGGAAAATACAAGATCTCGCCCTCGATTTAGAGTTGGCTGAGCAGTGGTTGGCTGAGCATCCTATACACTCTCTTGAACAATTGATAGAATTTGAGGCAGAATGCGAGCGCTTGCGGCAACAACAGCCCCTCATCCCCGACAACAGCGTCGATGTTGTCGTCTCCAATTGCGTACTAAATCTAGTACGCCCCCAAGATAAACAACAACTCTTTCGCGAAATTTACCGGCTCCTCAAACGCGGCGGGTGCGCTGTGATTTCCGATATCGTTTGCAACGAAGATCCCACCCCGAAAATTATCAGCGATCCTCAACTGTGGAGTGGCTGTATTGCCGGTGCTTTCCGAGAGGATGTCTTAGTTAAAATGTTCGAGCAAGCCGGTTTTTACGGGATAGAAATTCTCAATTGGCAGGAAAAACCCTGGCAAGTTATTGACGGAATTGAGTTTCGTTCCGTAACAATTCGGGCTTTTAAAGGTAAAGACGGTGTCAGTTGGGAACGCAATCAAGCTGTGATTTATAAAGGACCTTGGAAACAAGTTTTAGATGACGATAATCATATCTACAATCGCGGGGAACGTACTGCAGTCTGTGACAAAACTTTCCAAATCTTAACAAATCCAAAGGGTCCCTATTACGGAGAGTTTATCCCAATCGAACCGTATCAAGAAATTCCCCTAGAATCAGCGCAACAAATTGACTCTCAGTACAGCAGTATCCGCCACCCGCAAAAAACTAAAGGTGATGATTACCGCGTTACTGCCATTGCTAATGAGAGTAATTGCTGTTCGTCACAAAGTGGCTGTTGTTAATATGCAGAAACGGCGGCAACTATAGACATTGCCGCCGCCTACTGTGTTGATTTTAATCCCTCGGATGGCGAGCGCTTGTTCATTGTCGGCACTTTCCATATTTTATCTGTAGACTCTATTACAGTGAATAGCTACAATGTGGTGATGAATATTTCATTATAGTCTGGAAAATGCTAACAACAAACACGAGTTAAAACCTTTATAGGCAAAAAACAGAGCATTGCTTTTCGTTTTTTCGGTGAGAAAACTATAGATTATTCTTGAGTTTCTAAAAATTCAACAACTTGAAATAATGCTATACTGGCATTTCGCCAGAATCCCCCACCCGGTTCGCACCTTTTTTCTGCCTGAATCCACTCTACCTCGCAGTAAGATGCTAGTTCGTCAATAACGGTTTGCAAACCATATTTTTGAATTAAATCTGCAACATGACGAGGAAGAGCAGGATCATATCTTTGTTCGGTTTTCATTCTGAACTCCTTTTTATTTGAAAAATAAAAAAATTTGATTTGTAGAAATTGACTTTTACCAAAAAGTAAAATTTCTACAGCCGCGCCAGCAGGCAAGTAAATAAGCAAGACGCCTCCGCCCCTATTTTTGCATAGGTTTCGACTTTGGGGAAGAAAAAATAATCATTTGTAATATCTCATACAGTAGAGTACGCTTGAAGCGCAGCAGACAAACGCAACATTAATTCGCATTTAAATTAGAACTTAAATAATAATAAAAATACTCCTGATATAATCGTTTATAAAGCCGAAAACGGGGTGCTTATGCCCTCTTATTCTAAAATAATCTTAACCAAATACTACAAACTAAAAATCTTTTTGAAAAGATACAACTTGCCTTTCGTATATGGAGCATAGCGCAATTTTATATCAAACCAGAGGGTATTTTTCAGAACGCTTTTATACTTAGAAAAAGTATCAAAACTTGCTTTGCCATGATAACTGCCAATGCCGCTATTTCCTACGCCACCAAATGGTAACTGCGGAACGACAAATTGTAATACAGTTTCGTTAATACCAACGGTTCCCGATGAGGTTTCTCGCAGTACTCGCGCTTGTTTCTCTTTATTATTGGAGAAAAAATATAGAGCAAGAGGCTTTGGGCGATGGTTTACATTAGCGATCGCTTCTGTCAATTCCTCATACTCCAATACTGGCAAAATCGGACCGAAAATTTCATCCTGCATTATCGGTGCTTGCCAAGAAATTTCATCGATTACCGTGGGAGCAATATAGCGATCGCTCCGATTTACCTCTCCCCCGACAATAATTTTCCCCTCTTTCAGCAGTGCCACCAAGCGATCAAATTGCCGCTCGTCTATAATTCTAGCATAATCCGGACTTTTTGCCGGGTTTTCTCCATAAAATTCTCTAATGCAACTTGCGATCGCCTCTAACATCTCTTCCTTAATACTGCGCTGCACTAACAAATAATCCGGCGCAATACAAGTTTGACCCGCATTTAGAAATTTACCCCAAACAATCCGTCGTGCTGCACATTTTACATTCACCTCAGAATCGACAATACAAGGACTTTTTCCCCCCAACTCCAGTGTCACGGGCGTAAGATTTTTAGCCGCTGCCTCCATAACAATTTTCCCGACACGGGTGCTGCCGGTAAAAAATATATGGTCGAATTTTTCTGCTAGTAGTGCTTGGCTGGTTTCCGCTCCGCCCTCTACTACAGTAATATAAGCAGGCTCGAAAGTTTTTCTTAAAATCTCAGAAACAACCCGCGAGGTATTGACAGATATTTCGGAAGGTTTTACAATTGCACAGTTACCAGCTGCGATCGCACCGATTAATGGAGAAACAACTAACTGCAAAGGATAATTCCAAGCGCCGATTATCAAAACGACACCCAGCGGCTCTGGATAAATGTAACCCGAAGATGGAAATTGAGCGATGGGCACCGACACCCGTTTTGGTTTTGCCCATGATTTTAGGTGTTTGAGGGCATAATCAATTTCTGCGACAGCGGTAATTTCTGCATAGGCTTCAAAATCAGCTCGTCTCAAATCAGCTTTGACGGCTTCCAGAATAGCTGTTTGATTGTCTAAGATTGCTTGTTTGAGTCGTTTGAGCTGTTCGATACGAAAGGCTACTTCTTTGGTTGTGCCCGTGGCAAAAAATTCCCGTTGCTGACGGATAATCTCACTTAGTGGCGAGGGCGTTAACATATTTTTCTCCTAGTAGGGGATATCGTATATTAAAATTTTTAACTCGGCATGAACCTTTTTTGCGGCTCCTTAATCTAAATAAATACAACAAACAAATGCGTTGTTGATGTAAACCTACAATCTAGATTTATATAGATGAAAGTGAAAATTTGGTTTTTCTTGCCCAGTGCAGCACTATTATTTACTGCCGCACCCGTAATTCCTGCCTTCACAGATACTGCAATTGCCGCTCCTTTCCATGCAAGGAGGTGGGAAGAAAAATTCAAGCAACTGAATTTAACAGATGCCCAAAAAGCACAAATACAACAAATTCGGGAAGCTGCCCGTCAGCAGATGGATGAGGTTCTCACACCAGCGCAAAAAGAACAGATGCGCATAGCTGCTGGGAAGAGACAAAAACCTAATCTCAACTTGAGCGAAGAACAAAAAGCGAAAATGAGAGCGATTCGGGAAAATTCTAGGATTCAGATGGAAGCAATTTTGACTCCCGAACAAAAACAAAAACTTCAGGAAATGAGATTACAAAGGCAGCAACGTCGCCAGCAAAAGCAATTCTAATGTGCGAGGTAAAATTATTCCAGTGTAGCGGCGGGAGCATCCTGCATGTAAAAACAGGATGCTTTTTTTCTCAATTCCAGAGAATTCAGTTATAGTTTAGTGCCGCATTCAGGGCAGAAGTTGTTGCTAGCGACATTTTTAGCGCCGCAATTGCTACAGTAAATAAGTTCGGTGGCTTTTTCCAGTTTTTTGATTTCTGGCAATCCGAGCATTTGAGAATTGCTTTTACCGGGGGCTACCATTGGGTAGCAGTTTTCGTTTTTACTGACGCGAGCGTCGAGTATAAAAGCTCCGTCGTGAGAGAGCATTTGCGCGATCGCATCTGATAAAGAAGCGCGCTCGCTCACCACCCTTCCTTGAATGCCAAAAGCATTTGCCAACATCACGAAATCTGGCATTCCCGCCTCCATATTAGAAGCTGCGTAGCGCCCTTCGTAGAAAGTTTCCTGCCATTGCCGCACCATACCTTGCCAGCAATTATTAATAATCAAAACCTTAACCTTCAAGCCATATTGTGCCACCGTTCCCAATTCTTGTATGTTCATAAGAAAACTAGCATCTCCGGCGATACAAATCACCTGCTCATTTGGCAGAGCGACTTGCACACCCATTGCCGCTGGCAGCCCGAAGCCCATTGTTCCCAAACCGGCGCTAGAAATCCAGCGACGCGGGCCATTTTTTAGAAATTGAGCTGCCCACATTTGGTGCTGTCCCACATCTGTAGTGTAATAAGCATGAGGAGCCTGACGCCCCACCTCCACGATTACTTCTTGCGGCGACAGTTCATTAGCAGGTTGCGGTACTTGTAAAGGATAATCTCGACGCCAGCGATTAATACGTTCTAGCCAAGCTTGAGTGAAATCGGCAGGGGTAGAAATATTTTCTTCTCTGCAGCGGCGCAACAAATCAATGAGAACTTGCCGCACATCGCCCACTACTGGTACATCTGGCTGACGGTTTTTCCCGACTTCGGCTGGATCGATGTCGATGTGAATTACTTTAGCGTGGGGGGCAAACTCCGACAGTTTGCCGGTGACGCGATCATCAAATCGCGCCCCTACTGCTATTAATAAGTCGCACTCGCTGACGGCAAAGTTGGCATAAGCTGTGCCGTGCATTCCCAACATTCCCAGAGATAAGGGATGGTTTTCGTCAAACGCTCCCTTGCCCATCAGGGTTGTTGTTACCGGGATTTTGAACATTTCCGCTAGTTCTAGAATTTCCGCATGAGCACCGGCGGAAATTGCTCCTCCACCTACATATAGCAAGGGTCGTCTTGACTGTCGAATCAAGGCGATCGCTTCTTTAATTTGCCGAGGATTTCCCTTTACCGTTGGACGATAGCCGGGGAGTTTTACTGTTCCGGGTTCTACCGGTATATAGTCAAATTCTTCCAACCCTACATCCTTGGGCACATCGATCAATACTGGCCCAGGTCGTCCTGTAGCGGCGATGTGAAAGGCTTCTGCGACTATCCGCGCTATATCTCTGGGATTGCGTACTAAATAAGAATGCTTAACAATTGGTAATGTAATGCCGAAAATATCTGTTTCCTGAAAGGCATCTGTGCCGATCGCTGCCCGACTCACCTGCCCTGTTACAATTACCATTGGTATCGAGTCCATATGGGCATTAGCGATGCCTGTGACTAAATTGGTCGCCCCTGGCCCAGATGTTCCAAAACAAACGCCTACTTTGCCTGTAGCGCGAGCGTAGGCATCTGCTGCATGGGCAGCTCCTTGTTCATGTCTGACAAGGATGTGCTGCATTTCCCCTCTGGATTCAAATCGGTACAATTCGTCGTAAATTGGCAGTATAGCTCCTCCGGGGTAGCCGAATATGTGTTTGACGCCGTGCCGTCTCAAACTATCCATTAGGGCATAGGCACCGGTTTGGCGGCTGGGCAATACTTTTTTTATTTCTCTTTCTGAATCGCTTTGCGAAAGCACTCTCGCTTACCTCCGACAATCCTTTAAAATTTTTATTTTAAAACTTTTGTGTCACCTGTGCTTGTAAAGTGCTTGTAAAAAATCTACTTGGGGTTTAGCTTGGCGGTAGGGCTCCTGCTTTTTTGTGAAAGCGCTCGCACGCAAAAATGATACTTTTTTTATAAAATTCGCCCGCCAAGCTTTATTCTTTCCAAAACACTCCAAATATAAAAACCCAGTTTTTTTGAAAAACCGGGTTCTATATGATAAATTTTTACTAATTTATTCTATAATTTTGCTCCGCACTCGCAACAACATTTGTGACTGGTGGGATTTTCGGTGCCGCAGTTATTACAAATGTGGGTATTTTCTTTAAGGAGCGGTTTTTTTGGCAAACCGAGCATGTTAACAGTGCTAGTGCCTGGTGCTACCATAGGAAAACAGTCTTCTTTGGGGGTAACGCGGACATTTAAGAGCATAGCACCGTCGTAGGCGAGCATTTCGGAAATCGCTTCCGACAAATCTGAACGTTCTACTACAGTTCGGCTTTTGATGCCGTAAACTTCTGCGATCTTGGCGAAGTCGGGGGTTCCTTTTTCCAGATTGGTTGCTTCGTAGCGAGCGCCGAAAAATAAGTGCTGCCACTGTCGCACCATACCCAGCCAGCCATTGCTGAGGACAACAATTTTAATTTTTATATCGTGTTGTGATACAGTTCCCAGCTCTTGCATATTCATCTGAAAACTGCCATCACCACTAATGCAAATTACCTGCTCATGGGGGAGAGCAATTTTCACACCAACCGCTGCAGGCAATCCGAAACCCATTGTTCCCAAACCACCGCTAGAAACCCAGCGACGTGGCCCGCACTTAAGGAATTGGGCTGCCCACATTTGGTGTTGACCGACATCGGTTGTGTAGTAGGCGTGGGGAGCTTGTTTTGCTAATTCTACGATTACCTCTTGAGGAGCGATAGAATCGGGATAGTGGGGGACTTGCAGAGGGTATTCTTCTTTCCATCTTTGTAGGCGCTCGCGCCAGGCTTTTGTCTGCTCCGGATTGACACCGTTACCCATTTCGTGATTCCGGCGCAGCAAGTCAATTAACACCTGCCGCACATCGCCGACAATTGGCACATCTGGGGTGCGATTTTTCCCCACCTCCGCCGGATCGATATCGATTTGAATTACTTTTGCGTCTTTAGCAAATTCTGCCAACTTGCCCGTTACGCGATCATCGAACCGCGCCCCTACCGCAATCAACAAATCGCACTCCCTTACGGCAAAGTTAGCATAAGCCGTACCGTGCATCCCCAACATTCCCAGGGATAGCGGATGAGACTCGTCAAAAGCCCCCTTGCCCATCAGGGTTGAGGTAACAGGGATATTAAAATGTTCCGCCAATTCGTGAATTTCTGCGTGAGCGCCGGCAGTGATCGCTCCTCCCCCCACATAAAGCAAAGGTCTTTTTGATTCCCGAATTAAATTCAACGCCAAATTAATCTGACGCGGATTCCCCTTCACCGTTGGACGATACCCCGGCAACTTCACCGAACCCGCCTCTACTGGCGTATAATCAAACTCCTCCATCCCCACATCTCGCGGCACATCTATCAAAACTGGCCCTGGACGTCCAGTACTGGCAATATGGAACGCTGCTGCCACAATTTTGGGGATATTCTTGGGGTCGCGCACCACATAAGAATGCTTAACAATTGGCAGTGTAATCCCGAAAATGTCAATTTCCTGAAACGCATCCGTACCGATCGCTGCTCGCGGCACCTGCCCGGTAATCGCTACTATCGGCACTGAATCGATATAAGCCGTTGCCAAACCTGTAACTAGATTCGTTGCCCCAGGACCCGATGTTGCCAAACAAACTCCCACTCTTCCCGTCGAGCGAGCGTAACCATCTGCTGCATGAGCTGCTCCCTGCTCATGTCTGACGAGAATATGTTTCAATTCCCCAGCCATTTCTGCTCGGTACAATTCATCGTATATTGGCAGATTGGCGCCACCTGGATACCCAAAAATATGCTTAACACCGTGGCGCTTTAAACTATCAATCAGGGCAAAAGCCCCTGTTGCACGTCGTGTTTCTACATGATTTTGTAATTGCATGGCTAAACCTCATGCCATCTTTGTTGAAATCTTTGTGTCAATCAAGTTATTGCTATAAAAAAAACGATGCCCCTTTCAATAACTTTCATTTAATTTCAGCTGAAGCTAACAGACCCAAAAACACTCATCTGGAGTGTCATTTTCACTCCGAGGCTATCAGTTTTTTATATCTTGACGCTCTAATTTTGCCTCAGAATAAAGCCTTTTCCTTTATTCTTGAGAATTATTTAACAACTCACCGCTGGAGAGGCTTTAGGGAAGAGGGGATTTTTTTTCTCATTAGCGAGCGCTTATCACTCTTCCCCCCATACCCTAAATAACATCCTGCAAGACTTGACGGGTATTGCGCCACGCCCAAACACCAACCGCGACAACGACGATGCTCAATCCGAATAAAACTAGGCGCAAGCCAATGGCGTCAGTAAGCGGCCCAGCAATGGCCAGGGGCAGGCCTAGGGCAATATTGACGAGGTTATTCTGGAAGCCAAAAACTTTTCCGCGCATTGATTCTGGGGTTTGCTCCTGAATCAGCGTTTGCATCGGCAAGCCTATTAAGGAGGCTCCAAACCCTAAAAAGACGCTCAGCCCTAAACCCATCTCCAAATTGGAAACTGCAGTAAACACTAGCAAAACAAAACCCATTACTAAAAATCCGATTAATGGCAAGGGTTTATTGTGAAAGCGATCGCCCCAATGCCCCAATATACCCGCACCGAATACCATGCCCACCCCAGCCGCAGCCAGCAAAAAGCCAAATTGCTGTTCCTTTAATCCTATCTCTACTGCTATAGAACTTGCTAGCACTGTCAGCGCTGCAAATACAGAGTATAAAACGCTCAACTGTACCATCGCATTGCTGACGAGACGGTTTTTCTTGAGATAGCGCAAGCCCTCCTTAAAATCATCCCAAGGATGAAATCTGAGGTGTTCCTCGTTGCTTTTTGCTTCTTTTGTAGGAATAAAATAAAATACCCCTGCCGCTGACAAATACAGCATCGCTACTATAAATTCTTGTCCATAGTCTCTGCTCCAGATTTCAGCGGCGCTCAGCATCGGCTCTCCTACCGCAAAACCAACTATTAAGGAACTAAGCATCGTCGTTGTAAATAGGGCATTGGCTGAGAGCAAGCCTTCTTTCGGCACCAATAATGGAATCGTTGCCAGCTCTGCAGGCGCGAAAAATTGAGTGAGGATGGATTCTAAAAACGCAACCAGTAAAAGGAAGACAAACTCTTTGGGCAACAGCGGGATGCACAGCATTAATATTCCCCGCAGCATGTTGGAGAAAATTAAAATTTGTTTTTTGTCGAAGCGATCAACAAAAATACCGGCTGCTGAGCCAAATAAAATCGCTGGCAGCGTATTTGCTACCAGTACTGCTGATTTCATCGAGTTTTTTAAGGCGTTGGGGGGTCTGTAGTCCACCAGCAGGGCAATTAGTAGTATCAAAAATACTTTATCTGCTATCTGGGATAATATCTGCCCGCTCCAAAGCACCATAAAGGGTCGATTACGAAACAGAGCTTTAAAGCCACTGCCAGAAGGGGGAGGGCTGGCTGGAAACATAGTAATTATCTAGCGGTAAGTAGATTTAACTTAAGGTGACGCTCTCTAAGAGTAGCTAAAAATAAGATAGCCTTTGTGGGAGTTTGTGACGGCAATATCTTTATTAGATGGGAACTGCCACTATTCTCACACGGTTTTTGGCCTTCGCTACAGGGCAGGGCACTGAAATGGTTGTAAATGCCCCCGCCCTGGAACTCCAGTGTGTGAAATAATTGTGGCTTAGGCGGTAGATGGGAAAATCGCCAAGGGTATTACTAAAGCGCCAACTACTGAGTATTAATGGCGATCGCTCTTTTCTTTTACCCTCGCTAGTGTCTAGCTTTTCTCTCATAAACTGCCAAACTTACTCTGGCAAGTAAACTGGACGTTCACAACCGGCAAAAATCAGTATATTTTTTTCTTATTGATAAAAACTTCACTGTATTCAGTGTATGCTGGGACAACTGCTCCCTTTCATGGGGTAGTTCATTGATATTCAGGAGCGCTTTCAGCATAAGGATTCTTGGTTTATAGAGACGACTTAACTAAAATTAGTTGCCTACCTTTAAGCACAGGTTTTCTCTCCCCTAGGGTTTACTCCGCAGAGAGCTTGTTTCTGTATGCCCTCTGGTCTGCCTGAGGTGGCCATTTCCCCTGGCACTACACTGCTACCTGTATATTCCACAACCTGGTTTCTGTATACTAATTAACAAAAGTAACAGATTTCTTTAAATTTAAGAAAGTTGCAATAAAGTAAAAATAGAAGAAACCAGCTTTTCTAGTCGCTTTCCTAGGCGGGATCAATTTGTGGCTTGGCTCGTAAAAGACATCGCGCGGCTAATTTGTAATGTCAGAAGCATCGCGGCGCGAGCGCGATGTCCACACTTACTTGGCTGCGAATGCCGTGGAAATCCGCTCGTTTTACTAATTGACCATGAAAAAAACAACCAATAAGGGGCATTGGTTTCAGTTGGCAGCAATGCTCTCCATTCCAGGAGCGCTCGCTGCGGGAACTGGGGTAGCACTCCTGGGCACAGGCGCTTTCGCCGCGGCAGTTTTCCTATGGCACGGTTGTGAAAACTATCAAAATCTTGATATTCAACAACCAACAGAACAAAAAATCGCAAGCCTCAAACTCAAACTGCTAGCAGGGGTACAAGATCACATCCTGCTTTTTAGAAACCCAGTTTTTTTAAAAAACCAAGTTTCTGTAGCCAACAAACAACTAATTTCCCAGTACAACTATAATAATCATAACGAACAGTGGAAGCAGGAAGCAAACCTAAAAATTTTGCAAACAATCCTCTGGAATGCCGGCTGCGTAATAAGCGCCCTACTCATTGCTGCAATCTATCTCGCTCACAGAACATACCGTCGGTATCTAGAAATAGAAAAAATTAACCAACAACTACAACAAGCACTCCAGCATAGAGTCAATATCGAAATAGCGCTCAAAGAAAGTGAAGAACGCTATCGCCGCTTATTAGAACTGTCTCCCGAAGCAATATTACTTCACTGCGGAGGAAAAATTATTTATGCAAATCCAGCAGCCACCGAATTTTTCGGCGCGGCACATATGGAAGAAATAATCGGATTAGAAATATGTAATTTCATTCATCCAGAAGAACTGGAAATATTTCATGAAAATGTCAACCAAAAGAATTGGCAAATTCACAAGCTAATTCGATTAGACAAAATCATTATTAATGCTGAAGTAATCAGCACCAAAGTTAGCTATAATGCCAAGACAGCTGTAATCACAATCTTTAGAGACATAACTGAACGCCTACGCGCAGCACAAAGTTTAAAAGAAAGCGAAGAAAAATTTCGAGAGTTTGCCGAAGCAATTCCCCTCCCTCTACTCATCAGTCGCGCAAGTGATGGCGTCATTTTATACAGCAACTCTCTACTTGCAGCCACCTTTGGCGTATCAGAAGAAAACCTCGTAAATTTAAAAACAGATGATTTTTATAATAACCCAGATGAGCGGCAAATATTGCTAGAAAAAATATCTGAAAACGGGTGCATACGCAACTGGGAAGTTCAAGTAAAAAAAGCAGACGGAACACCCTTTTGGGCCAACGTATCCGTGCAACCATTAAGCTTCAACGGTTATCGTGCACTGCTATGCGCATTCTACGACATCACCGAGCAGAAACACGCAGAAGAAGAACTACGGGAAATTAGTATTTCTCTAGAAAATGCTGTCGATGGAATTGCACGTTTGGATACGCAAGGGCGTTATGTAGCAGTGAATCGCGGTTATGCTAATACCATTGGTTATAAACCAGAGGAAACTATAGGGTTGGAATGGCAAAATACCATTCATCCCGAAGAGCGACAAAAAATAATGTCGGCTTATCAATTCATGCTCCGTGTTGGCAAAGTAGAAATTGAAACTAGAGGGGTGCGCAAAGATGGTTCTGTTTTTTACCAGGAACTGGTAATGACAAAAGTATGCGATCGCAATAAAAACTTTATCGGGCATTACTGCTTCATCAAAGACATCACGGAACGCAAATTAGCCGAAGCAGCTTTGCGAGAAAGTGAACAGCGCTATCGCTCTGTTATCGAAACCGCTGCCGAGGGAATTGTATTACTATCTGCAGACGGCTCAGTCAGCGCCTGCAATTATGCCGCCGAACGCATTCTTGGCATCTCTGCAGGGCAAATGATGCTACGCGCTTCCCTGGGAACTCCCTTACGAGCTATCCACGAAGATGGCTCGCCTTTCCCCAGTGAAATTCACCCAGCCTCAGTGACTTTACGAACTGGTAAACCTCAATCAAATGTGGTTATGGGTATTCGCAAGCAGGATGGTTCGGTAACTTGGATTTCTGTAAATACACGCCCTTTATTCCGGGCAGGCGAAACTTCTCCTTATGGCGTTGTCTTTTCGTTTTTTGATATTACGGAACGCAAGAATACTGAAGAGGTACTGCGTCTTTCTGACGAAGTTTTAAAACAAATGCCTGATTCAACTGTGCTGACAGACTTGTCAGGAAATATCTGTAAGTGGATGGGCAAATCAGAACACATTTTTGGCTATTCTGCATCGGAAGTAATCGGCAAACCAATTCACTTGCTCTACCGCTCTGATATTCGAGATGCTGTTTTTGCAAAGCTCCTGAAGGCAATTCAGGAAAATGGGGGGTTTTGTGGAGAAATTGCTTGTCTGAGAAAAGATGGTTCTGAATTGTCTGTAGAAACAACGGCTAAAACTTTTTTTGATCAAGTAGGTCAACCTTTATTTATTATATTCACAAATAGAGATATTACTGAACGCAAACGAGCTGAAGCTGACATCCAGCGAGCTAATGAACAGCTGACGATTAGGATAAATGAACTGGAAGAAAGGCACGAGGAAATAATTTTGCTCAGTCAAATGAGCAATTTACTTCAAAGCTGCATTAATATAGAGGAAGCGTCGAAAGTAATATCCCAAATAGTGCCGCTTTTATTTCCTAATAATTCAGGAGCTTTGTTGGCGATCGCTAATTCTCGCAATCTTGTAGAAGCAATTGCATTCTGGGGCTCTCCCACCAGTCAAATGCTCTTTTCTACTTCTGATTGCATCGCCCTGCGCAGTTGTCAACCTCATTTGATGGAAGAAACCAGCATCGGGCTGACTTGTAAGCACTTACACACAGACTCATTTCCTAGTTCTTATTTTTGCATTCCCCTGATGGCACAGGGTGAAGCAATGGGCGTGCTATATTTAAGTTATTTAGAAAAAGGATTATTGACAAAAGCAAAACAGCATTTAGCGGTAGCAGTTGCGCGGCAAATTTCTCTTGCTATGGCAAATTTGAAACTGCATGAAACCCTACAACAGCAAAGCATCCGCGATCCGCTTACAGGTTTGTATAACCGCCGCTATTTAGAAGAGTCTTTAATGCGGGAAGTATGCCGTGCTTCGCGCACGCAACAATCTGTCGGAGTTATCATGCTGGATGTCGATCATTTTAAAAAATTTAATGATACTTTCGGGCACGAGGCTGGAGATGCGGTATTGCGGGAATTGGGTATGTTTTTGCACAATAATATTCGCGGCGGCGATATCGCTTGTCGCTACGGGGGCGAGGAATTTACTTTAATTTTGCCAGAAGCCTCAATTGAGGATACCCGTCGGCGGGCTGAACAATTGCGAGGGGATGTCAAACACTTAAATATTCAATACCGCCGTCAATCCCTGGGAGCAATCACCCTTTCCTTCGGAGTGGCTTGCTTTCCCGCTCACGGCGAAACCAGTGAGGCATTGATTCGGGCAGCAGATGCAGCGCTTTATCGCGCTAAAGCAGAGGGGCGCGATCGCGTTGTTATCGCGACTTAAGTTTTTTCTTTCTCTTTTCCTATAATATAAAAATAGCATATTTGCTGGGTTGATTTCAACCCGACGTTTTATCGAACTTATCTTCGATTTGTGAATGTCTTTATGCTCACTCCCTGTTTTTTCAAGAAACAGTTTAATTATTCCAGAATTTAATAAATTTTTATGTTTTCCTCTGGCATAAGTTTAATTACAGAGATTTGGCAAAGATTTCCATTATAAAGATAGGATAGCAGAATAGGCGCATTTTTAAAATTAAATAAAATTAAAAAGGTAAAAGCGGTAATTGGAGGGGACTACTGCCTAGGCAGAGGATGTAAGCAGGGTTGATAAGGTGTCTAGTAGTTCACAATAAGAATATCCGCAACGCAAGAGTGGTTGGTTTTTCACGAAACCTCAAGCGCGCGGAAGTAAGATAAAAGAACAGAAGGGAGACAAATGATGAAAATATGGATGGGGAAGCGAGGAGCCATCAGGAGTGTGGCGAGAGAGGGGAGAAAACCCCAGGAGCGATCGCCCCACCCAAAAGAGAATAGACTATCAAAACAACTAAGCCATATCGCATATATCGTTGCAGGCTGGTTAATGATTCAAGGCTTGGCTTTGGCTACGCCGAGCCTAGCCAACATAGAGCGAAAACTCTACAGCGAGTTGATAAGAGACATTGAGGCAGGGAAAGTCACCAAAATAGAAATAGATCCGCAAAAACAACAAGCAAGAGTATATTTAAATTCGCAAAAGCTAGCCGAATACGAAGTAACACTATTTGATAAATACCCGGAGCTGTACCAAAAAATACATACAGCCAACCGAGAGACAGAAAAAATACAGCTCGATATACAGCCGTCAGCAGATCACAGCGCCACAGTAGGAATCATAGCCAACTTGCTGCTAATACTACTGGTAATTGGTGGCTTGATGATGATCCTGCGGCGGACGAGCCAAGCAGGCAACCAAGCGATGAATTTCGGCAAATCGCGAGCCCGCTTCCAGATGGAAGCCAAGACAGGCGTGATGTTTAACGACGTGGCAGGGATTGAGGAAGCAAAAGAAGAATTACAGGAAGTAGTGACGTTTCTGAAAAAGCCAGAAAAGTTTACAGCTTTGGGAGCAAAAATTCCCAGGGGCGTGCTGTTGATTGGCCCACCGGGAACGGGGAAAACACTACTAGCTAAAGCGATTGCCGGGGAAGCGGGAGTTCCTTTTTTCAGCATATCCGGCTCAGAATTTGTAGAAATGTTCGTCGGAGTCGGAGCCTCGCGAGTGCGGGATTTATTCCGCAAAGCAAAAGAAAACGCGCCCTGTCTAGTATTTATTGACGAAATTGATGCAGTAGGTCGTCAGCGCGGTGCGGGAATTGGCGGCGGCAATGACGAGCGGGAGCAAACCCTCAACCAGTTGCTGACAGAAATGGACGGATTCGAGGGGAATACCGGCATCATTGTAATAGCGGCGACGAATCGACCCGACGTGCTGGATGCGGCACTATTACGTCCAGGAAGATTTGATCGGCAAATAACAGTGGATTTACCGAGTTACAAAGGGCGGCTGGGAATTTTGCAGGTACACGCGCGCAATAAAAAGCTTTCGCCAGAAGTATCGCTGGAGGCGATCGCCCGACGAACCCCTGGATTTTCCGGAGCTGACTTAGCTAATATGCTCAACGAAGCCGCAATCTTAACGGCGCGGCGGCGCAAAGAGGCAATTACGCCTTTAGAAATTGATGATGCGATCGACCGCGTTACCATCGGGCTGAGCCTAACGCCACTATTGGATAGCAAGAAAAAGCGGCTGATTGCCTATCATGAAGTCGGGCACGCACTGCTGGCGACATTGTTAAAAAATTCCGATCCACTCAACAAAGTTACGATTATTCCCCGTTCAGGAGGGGTAGGGGGCTTTTCCCAACAAATTTTTAATGAGGAAATGGTAGATAGCGGACTGTACTCGCGGGGATGGCTGCGCGATCGCATTACAATAGCCCTAGGCGGTAGGGCTGCAGAAGAGGTAGTTTTCGGCAGTGCTGAAGTCACCGTCGGCGCTAGCAACGACATCCGCATCGTCGCCGATATGGCGCGGGAAATGGTCACTCGTCTAGGCATGTCAGAACTGGGCCCAGTGGCTTTGGAAAGCCCAGGCAACGAAGTGTTTTTGGGTAGGGATTGGCTACCACGTTCGGAGTATTCAGAGCGAATGGCAATTGAAATTGATCGACAAGTGCGAGCGATCGCCTTTCAGTGCTATCAACAAGCCTGCCGCATTCTGCGCGAAAACCGAGTCCTACTTGATCGTCTGGTAGAGTTACTAATTGAGCAGGAAACTATCGATGGTGATCAGTTCCGAAAAATCGTTTCCGAATACGTCGAGCTGCCAGAACGGCAAATGATATCCCCCTAGAAGGGAAAATTTTTAGGAGTTTAGATTGTCATTTACCGCCCTCGCCCTTCTAAACTCCTAGATTCTTTTAAAACTTCAATATCCTTGTGGGCGGCTGGAATAAGACGAAAACTGTTCGTTATACATCGCCCGCAGTACCGTTGCCGGATCTACCCACTGCTTGGAATACTTCAGACCCCAGTGCAAGTGAGGCCCGCTGGTGCGTCCGCTCATGCCCACGCGACCAATGCGAGCACCAACAGGCACCTGTTGCCCTTCCCACAGTTGAATCCCCCCCTCACGATCAATCAGATATTTGCGACCATTGGCTGTTTCTACTTGTCCTTCCATGTGGCAGTAAATGTGCTCCCAACTCCCCGATTCAATTACCAACCCAATGCCGCAGCGGTTATCTGCAATAACTTCCACTACCTGGCCAGACCACCAATTGCGTATGTAGCTTCCTTGAGGAGCCGCCAAATCTAAACCGTAATGAAATTCTCCACCGCGCGGGCCAAAAGGAGATGTATATTCTTGAAAGTTTTCTACTGGGAAAGAGGCCCACAGCCAACTGCTGCCTGTAGCCACCTGACTGGGATAGCTGGCTTTCACCAGCGGCAGCTTTGGCGCCAAATTGATGGCAAGTATGGTACTTAAACTCAGAATAGCCATCACTCCCAAGCGTACCAAACGTGTAAATTTATTTGGCTTCATTTCTTTCACTCCTCAACCGCCACTTAATTTTAAAACCAGGTATTATACTCTTTTTTTGTTTTTTGTCAAGTTGGAACACTCTTTTTTAGCTGTGAAAACAACAAAATATGCATATACGAGATCAACCTACGCCATCAGAAAAACCATTAAAGCACGATCAAGATTTGGATTAAAGGCACGCAAAGGTTAAAATCGTTAAGAACTGTTACCCGTTTTTTGCTCTCAACTGCTGTTCGATCTATGATTAATGAAATCTTCCCGTTTAAATTGGCTGTAGATGCTACGGCGCTCGCTGGCACAGCCCTTTGGTCTCTGGCACTATATTTAGGCTTGTCGCCGATTGGCCAATGGGTAATCGAGCAATTAATTCGCTGGTTTAACTTCGCTGAGCGATCGCTCTATACCTCCCAACAGGAATACGAAAGAACCCGCCGCATTCGCGAAGCCCAAAATACCTTCTTCGCCTCCCTTCTCAGCATCGTACCTTTTTTGGCAGTCGGTGCCCTGTGCAACTACGCCGTAGAAATCGGGCTGGGCAGCAGTTGGGCCATAAGCATGGGCACAATTGCTTGTATCAGCTGCGGCGTCTACGAATTGGGAAGACGAGACGGTCAATCTGACTAGCTGACACGGGCTTAACGGGTTGTTTATCCAACTCGTGCAATTTCCTAGTTATTTGTAGATATTACGGCGAGAGTTTCTCACAATAAGCTTTCGCTTACTTTTACTATTTTATTTTTCATAAAATAAACAAAATACAGTTCATGCAGAGGTACTTCTATAATCAGCGCGTCACTGATGTAGAAATAATCAGTAGGCTGTATTTGGTAGAAAGCTGATAATGAATGAAAATGAAATAATTAAAATACTAACCGGAATTACAATCGTCCTAGGATTGCACCTTATCGTAGGCTTAATAGCCATCACTATCGTTATAATTTTCCCAGTACTATCCGCAGCTTTCCTGTACGGATTGCTAGCAATTGGAGTTTCTCAATTCATTTATATAATTCCAGCAATAGCCCTGTTATATCGAAGTCAAAAATGGGAGTTAATGAAAGGCGTCATTATCGGGGCATTTTTCACGGCATTGCTGAATGGTTGGGTAATTCTATTGATTTTTAAAAAATAGCTTATATGATGTGGGCACAAAAAACACAAAATTGTACTAACAGAAAAGTTCTTCACGCACTAAATGAGCAATTTTTTCCGAGGCGCCTGGTTCACCTCGAACGGCACGGAGGCTCTCGCGCATAGCTTCTAACTTTTCCGGATGTTCTAAAAAATCAATTACCATCTGGGCAACTTTTTCCGGTTGCAGTTTACCGAGTAATTCCGGAACAATTTCTTTCCCTGCCCAAATATTTGGCCACGCATATAAGCGCTTCTTTTGTATAATTATCAAATTAATGATTTTCGCAAAAAAAGAACCGATCCAGGGTAAATTCGCCAGCAATCCCGGCAAACCATCCCAATATCGCATGGCGTCGAGTTGTTGCGTAGGTAGTAAAACAATCATCGGCACAGCCAGAGAACCCAATTCAGCAGTATTGGCACCAACTGTTGTCAGACAAAGGCAACATCGCGAAAGCAAATCATAAGCAGGGAAGCGCATATACAATTCCACCTGCAATCCCGTTGCTGTTTTCAAAAATACACGTTCATCTCTTTCTTCCTTAACCAACTCAGCAGCAGCCCATCCTAATTTTTCAATCAGAGGATTGTGCCGAGGATTAGCAAAGCGTGCCAAAGTTTGTAAATCCAAAGTCGGTGCTACAGGAATCACAAAGTGAATATTAGGTTTAGCCGCATAAATACATTCTGCGATCGCTAAAGTTAACGGCACTCCCTGACTAAGTTTAGCAGGTTTCGAACCCGGCAACAATCCAATAATAAACTCTCTAAAGGCAGTATTCCCAGAAAAACTTTGCTCTCGGAGAGCATACTTAGCAGCTTCTGCCATTAAATCTCCGACAATGGTAAATTTATCAACATATTTTTTAGAAGCCTTAGCAATCACCTTAGATGTCATGACTGCAAATCTGTCAATCCATCCCTGCCACCGTGCCTCCCACTCAGCATAAACCACTGTGCGATAGCCGAGTCTTTTCCCAATTACAACAGCATAAATTTGATCTCCACCGAGAAAAATCACTATTCCTTTATCACGCCAATCCCAGTTTTCAGCAGTTTTTCCCCAAAATAAAAATTGCCAGAAATACTGAGGTTCTTGAACACGATCAACTGCTGGATAAGAACGAGCGATCGCTGCTTCTTTCCCTGTAGCATGCGGGCATGGGGAAAGTATCACTGAAATCCGAATGCGCTCGCGCTCTTCCCCCAACACTAATCGCAGTTGTTCCACTACAGGGCGCACCCAAGTAGTTACTTCTCCCACTCCATTTGAAAGAATTAAAATATCAACACTTTCCACTACAATCGCTCCTCTTATACCATATAACCCTGCACATTATTAACTTTTTAAAATTGAATGGGAAACAACAAACCCACACCCACTGCTAAATCATTATCAGCTCTTACCCGCATATTGTGAAACGGAGTTGAGCCAACGCGATTAGTAACATAAGCCTCGACTTGCAGCCCTGGAGTTTCTTTAGGAGATATAATACCAAAAAATGAGGAAATATTCCAGCGAAAACCTAAACTCCAAGGTATAATCGTTTCGCGATCGCTTCCCACAATTGCATTGCCCTTGCCTGTCATATCCCAACCCGCCTCAGCAATCAAATTAAGATTTTCCCACAAAGGAATCGCAGCTCCTAAATTAAAGCCTCCAATTTCCAAACCATTACGCTGCACGAATCCCAGCGTCGGAGTCAGCCAAAGAGCAATTCCATTTTTAAACTGATAGTGTATGGGGGTAGAAATTGTCACAATCAGACATTCGCCATCATTTCCACTAACACCCCCATCAAAAGAACAGACTTCGTTGCTTAAGGCAAACCCCCGCTTTTTCAATTTCCGCTGTTTAAATTCGTTGCGATTCTCACTGAGAAAATTCACCAATACATTATTTGAACGAGCTACGGTAAACAAAGCACTTAATGTCAAAGGATCACCATCAGCTTGATGCAAAAAACGAATCTTAGTTCCAATACCTAATTCCGATTCGTCTTCTTTTCCTGAAATCGCATCCAGAAAAATATTAACTTCAAAGTCATCGAGCAATCCATAGCGCAAAGCAGTGAGGATACCTTGACTGCTGCCTTGAATTGTGGAAAGTAACTGTTGATTTGGTATAGTACCGCCGTCAAAAAAGGCAAAACCAGCAGGAGTATGAGGAGGCGGTTGTAGAGTTGCTTGGAAATTTTTAGGATACTTGCGATTGGCAGCAGTAAAGCTGGGAATATAAGTCAAAGAGCCGCCCAAGGAAACAAATTCTTTATCAGCGATCGCAGAAAGCGCCCCTGTATTACCCAGAGCATTAGAAATAAAGAAATCCGCAGAGAGACGGGGATTAATCAGATAGCGAATCCCTGCATTAAAAGTCGGTGAGCTAGCGGGAAGCCCAGTACGGCGCTCAATCGTATTCCTACCGAAAAAAGGGAAAAACACATCTCCCCACAGTACTAATTTATAATTGGGAGAAAAACTCACTCCCGCTGCCAAACCCATCATCGTACCAAAAGAACCTGGTTTGTCAACTGGAGGGCGGCGAAAATACAAAGCATTGTCTTCTGGTAAGAAAATTAATTTTGGAGAAAGGGTAAACTGAAATCCCCCATCGTTGCTGTAGGTAAAAGGAAATTCTAGCGACGGTATAATTTCCTGTTTATTATCTCCCTCAGACAGGGGAACGGAATTTTTATCAGAAAACCGATAGGAGCGTACCCCTCTGGAAAGGGCAAAGACTCCGCTGAGGGCTTGAGAGCCTGAGGAATTTTGCCAAATTCGCTGTTTTCCCTGTAAGGTGAATTCTTGAAAAAAGTTGCCGCTTCCCGTTGCGGTGGTTCTTTGTGCCCGGAAGTCTCCCTGTTCCACGGGACCTGAATTGTCAATTGTCTGGGCGTCTAATGTTAATTCTAAGTTGTCAGTGACGCCCCAACTAAATCCAAAAGTCGGTTGACCTGTTAGCCCAATTTCTGCTGCTGTACCGGATGGTAAGGCTTGACGGTAGCGTAGAAATGTCAGAACTTCGTCTTGCTGAAGTTGATGTGCAGTTGTGAGGATGGTGGCACGACTTCTTAAAATATCTCCGCGTACTCCTGGCAGTCTGGGAGGTTGGGTGGAGGGGAGATTCTGGTTATTGATTTGAGCTGTGCGGGTCGTAGCGCCTAGGGAATCGGTTTGAGAGAGTTCTGGCAGTTTGGTAAAATCTGATATCTTATTAGTATGATCTGGATTGTATGGAGCGATCGCGCGCAGATCGTAAGCAGAAGTAGATGGCATTGATTGGCGATATTTTTGCAGGGAAACAGCTTCTTTATCAATGGCGCTCTTCGTCAAATTCTCAGTTAATTTCCCCTCCGACAAATTTTCCAACTTTGAAAAAATTTTTAAGCTACTTTTAGGATTATTATATAATATATTTTTTTGATTTTTATATAAAAAAATTTTTTCTTCCGCCAGGGCAGATTTATACAAAAAAAACAGACAGAAAAAAACAGAACATGATAAATGCACCAGATTCATAAATAAACTCTTTTAGAAAGTTTCCCAATAGAGAGTGGCTGTATCGAACAGCTTGAGTTGTTACCTCTGCTGTCTGTGGAAAAGTACCACAGGTGCAGTGAATAAGCAATTCCATAGAATTGCAGACTATAAAAATATCAAGGGGGCTGCACCCATAACATTTTCTCGGTTTGTTTTTTCTATATTGATTTCAGATCGTTCAACTGAGTAAGAAAGTTCCCATTTGACTAGACGCGCAGGGCGTATATACAGATCACTTTTAGGCGACAATAGATTGTCGGCATGGATTTATTAAACTAATGCGGAATTTTTAGGAGGGTGTAGGGTTGTGATTGATTTGGTCCAAGCGGCGAAGAACGGTGACGCTGCTGCTGTACAAGCGGCGATCGAGGCTGGTGCAGACTTAAATGCTTCAGATGCGGAGGGCTTGAGTGCTTTAACTGCTGCTGCTGAAGCTGGGCACGTTGGCATTGTACAGGCGCTGATAGCTGCTGGAGCTGATGTTAATGCCGCTGATGCCGATGGATGGACTGCCTTGATGGGTGCTGCAGGTGCTGGTCACCTGGAGATTGTGAAATCTTTGTTAGAGGCAGGAGCGGATGTGAATGCTAAAACAAATTTTGGCTTGACTGCTCTGATGAGTGCTGCTGCTAAGGGCCATGTGCAAGTGGTTCAAACTTTGCTCGATGCCGGGGCTGATTTGAAAGCGAGGGATAATAATAGTTGGACGGCTTTTATTTGGGCTTCTAATGAAGGTCAGAAAGATGTAATGGAGTTGCTTAAACAGGCACGCGATCGCCAGTCTCAGCTTTGATTTTGGCGCCGGATAATTTTTCTCACGTTTCAAAAAAATCTTTTAAGAAACCCGGTTAAAAAGAATTTAAAACCGGGTCTTTGGCTTATATTTCTTTTAATAAGTTTTTATTTTCTAAATTTTATCACTTAAGTAATATAAAAAGCAAGTTTTAATAAAAATTAATTAATTTTTATATAAAAAAGTTGCAAATATTTTATCGAATTGTTGCAAATAAGCCAAAAAGCCTCAGAAAGAAGACATTTTCTGGTAAAAACACTCATATGCGACATGAAGAGTGCGCCAGAGAAGAGAACACGCATCATCAAGGAGCCAAAGAAGCATGTTCACTCACGTCAAGCCCACCATAAGACATATAGAGCCCGATAACCTGAACGGGCGATCGCTAATCAAGGTGGTCTATGTCGTGCTAGAAGCCCAGTATCAGAGTGCCTTATCGGCAGCCGTTCGCTCAATCAACCAAAACAATCCAAATGTGGCCATCGAAATCGACGGCTATCTGATCGAAGAACTGCGCGATCCCGAAAACTACGAGGCATTTAAACGCGATGTAGCCAAAGCAAATATATTCATCGCGTCACTTATTTTCATTGAAGACTTAGCAGAAAAAGTAGTGGCAGCAGTGGAGCCGCATCGCGACAAACTCGACGTTGCTGTCGTCTTCCCTTCCATGCCCCAAGTCATGCGCCTCAACAAAATGGGAAGCTTCTCGATGGCTCAACTGGGTCAATCGAAAAGTGCAATAGCGCAATTTATGCGCAAGCGCAAGGAAAAATCCAGCGGCTCCTTTCAAGACGGGATGCTCAAGCTCCTGCAAACATTACCCAAAGTCCTGAAATACCTGCCGCTCGACAAAGCTCAGGACGCTCGTAACTTCATGCTCAGTTTCCAGTATTGGCTAGGGGGTTCTGCCGAAAACCTGGAAAACTTCTTATTAATGCTAGTTGATAAATACGTCCTTAAGGGCGAGCGCGCCGGGGGAATATCGTTTGCATACAAAGAACCAGTTATCTACCCAGATATGGGCATCTGGCACCCCTTGGCACCGAAAATGTTTGAAGATGTCAAAGAATACCTCAACTGGTATAACAAACGCAAAGATATTGCCAACGATTTAAAAGATCCTCTTGCCCCCTGCATAGGATTAATATTACAACGCACCCACCTAGTCACTGGTGACGACGCCCACTATGTGGCAATGGTGCAAGAATTGGAAGCCCAGGGAGCACGCCCGATTCCCGTATTTGCAGGCGGATTAGACTTTTCTAAACCAGTGGATGCGTACTTCTGGGATGTAGGACCTAAAGGGGTCACGCCCTTGCCCTTAGTGGATGCCGTAGTATCTCTCACAGGATTTGCCCTCGTAGGTGGCCCAGCTCGACAAGACCATCCTAAAGCGATCGAATCTCTAAAACGGTTGAATCGTCCCTACATGGTAGCCCTGCCCTTGGTGTTCCAAACCACCGAAGAATGGCAAGATAGCGATTTAGGGCTACACCCGATTCAAGTAGCCTTGCAGATAGCTATACCCGAACTCGACGGAGCGATCGAACCGATAATCATGTCAGGGCGAGATGGAGTCACAGGTAAAGCGATCGCTCTCCAAGATCGCATCGAAGCCATAGCCACACGCGCCCTCAAGTGGGCCAACCTGCGTCGGAAACCCAAACTAGAAAAGAAAATAGCCATAACCATATTCAGCTTCCCGCCAGATAAAGGCAACGTCGGCACCGCAGCCTATCTCGACGTATTCGGCTCCATCTATAAAGTCATGGAAGCCCTGAAAAACAATGGCTACGACGTGCAAAACCTGCCAGAATCAGCCACAGCCCTAATGCAGGAAATAATCCACGATCCTCAAGCCCAATACAGCAGCCCCGAACTGAACATCGCCTACCGCATGTCTGTAGAAGAGTACGAAAAACTTACTCCGTACTCTACCCGCATAGAAGAAAACTGGGGACCCCCACCAGGAAACCTCAACAGCGATGGGCAAAATTTACTCATCTACGGAAAACATTTCGGCAATATCTTTATCGGCGTACAGCCCACTTTCGGCTACGAAGGCGATCCAATGCGCTTGCTTTTCAGCCGTTCCGCTAGCCCCCACCACGGCTTTGCCGCTTACTACACCTATTTAGAACACGTCTGGGGCGCAGATGCAGTCTTACACTTCGGCACCCACGGTTCACTAGAATTCATGCCGGGTAAACAAATCGGCATGTCTGGAGAATGCTATCCCGATAGCCTGATTGGCAAAATTCCTAATCTGTACTACTACGCAGCAAATAATCCTTCTGAAGCAACAATCGCTAAACGCCGTAGCTACGCCGAAACTATCAGCTACTTAACTCCACCGGCTGAAAATGCTGGATTGTACAAAGGATTGCAAGAATTGAGCGAGCTGATAGGCTCCTATCAAAGTCTTAAGGATTCCGGGCGCGGCGTGCAAATTGTTAACACTATCATGGATAAGTGCCGGATGGTGAATCTTGATAAAGATATCGCTCTGCCGGATAAAGATGCCGCTGAGATGAACCCTCAGGAGCGGGATAATATCATCGGCATTGTCTACCGCAAGCTGATGGAAATAGAATCACGCTTGCTGCCATGTGGTTTGCACGTGATTGGTAAACCACCAACCGCAGAAGAAGCGATCGCTACTCTCGTCAATATCGCCTCTTTTGATCGCGAAGAAGAAGGCATCCTCTCCCTACCACGCATCATCGCCAACAGCATCGGGCGCGACATCGAGGAAATCTACCAAAACAGCGACAAAGGTATTCTTTCCGAAGTTCAACTCCTGCAAAATATAACAATGACAACCCGCGCCGCTGTTACCGCCCTTGTCAAAGAACAAACTGACGCCTCCGGGCGAGTCTCCCTCGTCTCTAAGCTCAATTTCTTTAACATGGGCAAAAAAGAACCTTGGCTAGAAGCCATACACCAAGCCGGGTACAAAAAAGTAGACTCAGAACAAATAAAACCCCTCTTCCAGTACCTGGAATTCTGCCTACAACAAATCTGTGCCGACAATGAACTCGGCGCTATGCTGCGAGCTCTCGAAGGCGAATATATTCTACCAGGACCTGGTGGCGATCCCATCCGTAACCCAAATGTACTACCCACCGGCAAAAATATACACGCCCTCGATCCCCAATCCATCCCCACCGCTGCCGCAGTTAAATCCGCTAAAATAGTAGTCGATCGCCTACTAGCCCGACAGCTAGCCGAAAATAACGGTAAATACCCAGAAACGATCGCCTGCGTACTCTGGGGAACCGACAATATCAAAACCTATGGCGAATCCCTCGCCCAAATCATGTGGATGCTGGGAGTCAAACCCCTCCCCGACGCCTTGGGGCGAGTCAACAAATTAGAACTCATTCCCCTAGAAGAATTAGGGCGCCCTCGTATTGACGTAGTCATCAACTGCTCCGGCGTCTTCCGCGACTTGTTTATCAATCAGATGCTCCTGTTGGATAAAGCCGTAAAAATGGCAGCCGAAGCTGATGAACCCCTAGAAATGAATTTTGTCCGCAAGCACGCCCTTAAGCAAACTGAGGAAATGGGAATTAGTCTGCGACAAGCCGCCACTCGTGTCTTCTCAAATGCATCTGGTTCCTATTCTTCTAATATCAATTTAGCGGTAGAAAATGGCACCTGGGAAAACGAATCTCAGTTGCAGGAAATGTATCTGACGCGCAAGTCTTTTGCCTTTTCCTCCGATAATCCCGGCACTTTTGAACAATCACGTCAAATATTTGAGTCAACTCTGAAAACTGCTGAAGTGACTTTCCAAAATCTCGACTCTTCAGAAATCAGTCTCACGGACGTATCCCACTATTATGATTCCGATCCTACAAAGGTAATTGCCTCTCTCCGCAATGACGGCAAAATGCCAGCAGCGTATATGGCAGATACTACTACCGCAAATGCCCAAATTCGTACTCTGTCAGAAACTGTGCGTTTAGACGCGCGCACTAAGCTTCTTAACCCTAAATGGTATGAGGGAATGCTGTCTCACGGTTACGAAGGCGTGCGCGAGCTTTCTAAGCGTCTCGTAAATACTATGGGATGGAGCGCAACTGCTGACGCAGTCGATAATTGGGTGTATGAGGAAACGAATGAAACTTTTATGAAGGATGAGGCGATGCGGCAGCGGCTGATGAACCTTAATCCTAATTCGTTCCGCAAAATGGTGGCAACTTTGTTAGAAGCTAATGGGCGCGGATATTGGCAAACGAGTGAAGAGAATATCGAACTCTTGCGTCAATTGTATCAGGAAGTTGAAGATCGGATTGAAGGAATAGAATAGTCGCTTATATGAAGCCTCACTCTCACAGGGTGGGGCTGCACTTTTAATCAATACATATTTATACCTATGTATTCTTGGCGTTGTGTTACAAGATTTTAAGAAAGTTCATAAAGTTTTCGCACAGACTTCTAAAGCTTTGGCATAGGCTGTATCAAATAAAACTGCGGCTTCGTCATACCGTCTTAATCTCGACAAAGCAATGCCTTTCATTTCTAGAATGTGAGGTGCTGCCATACCATTCGGGCAAATTGCCAGGGCGTTATCGTAGGCAGCAAGCGCATCTTCGTAGTTTTCTAGCTCTAATAACAGCGCTCCTCTGGCATTTAGGGCTTGGTAGCGCGAAATGGGGGTAGCGCTAAATTCTATAGCTTTATCATAAGAAGCGAGCGCTTCGGCATAGCGTTTTGTCTGCCGCAGTGCGTCACCCCGCAATTGCCACGCATAAGAGCAATTCGGTTTTAACTGTAGCGCCTTCTCGAATGCTGCGAGCGCTTCTTCATAGCGTCTATTCAACAACAATCTGTTTCCTTCCTGATTCCAAGCCTCATACTCATTCTCTCTCAAGTTTGCTTTTTTGATGGCGCATTCTGCCGCTTCTCTACTAGGGAAGTGATTTCTCCCTGCCTTTTCCTCCCTCGCCTGCTCAGAACACCGCCAAATTTTGCACCCATTCCATAATTTTAAAGCAATTCCACTCACTTTCTTTAATAACGGCAACATGTTCTTTATCCCCTAACTTTCAGACTTTTTAGTGGAGTTTAGCTTTGAATTAAATCTTCCTATTTATTAGCATATGACCTGCAAAAAGCTTCTTTTTTTTTCAGTTTATCTCAATCCACCGCTACTCAATCTTAAAATAATATTATGAAATTTTCTTTCCCCTTGCCAAAGCTCATTTCCCTATTCTATCTGAAACACCTCCTAGTAAATCTTAAAATAAGATTATAAAATCAACCAAATTCAATCAAAGCTATATAGTGAATAAAAATTCTTGCCCAACAGCAAAGGAAGCGGGAATAGGAAAAAATACTGCCTATCTCGACTTGCCAGCCACAGCGCCGACGAAGGAGCCACCAACCCAGGCAGATTGTAAAGTCATGTTGCAAAAATTTTTAGAATATTGAGCCATACTATACAACTTTTTTAAAAGCAATATTTCGAGGTATGCCATGAATGAATTCAAAAGATATCGCTTAGTCTGCACCCTCACCTTTGGAGATATCTACGGGCAAATCATCGTTTGGCTAATCGTCATCTTCGTTAGCCTAGCCTCAGCACTTGCCTTGTGGAGCAGCGCTCGCCAAATCTACGCCCTAGCAACCGTCGGGCTTGTACTCGTTTTATCCTTACCCTTCCTGCTGTTTGCCTTCGTCACCACTCTACTAAACCACATCGAGTTTGCGCCTATAGAAACCGCAGAAAACTCTAAGCCGGTAAACAACGTACCAAGCCAGAAAACCGCTCAGGTGACGTAAAAGAGAGGGTGGTAGTGAGAAAGGGAAAAAAGATTTGACTGATACTCAAGAGAAAGGCTTGCGCTTTTTATTTAAAATTTCCCTGCTAGGCAGGGAGTTTTTTTGTGCGTCAGGATAAAAAGGGTAAGAATTCTAGCTAAAAACCAGACTATTATGTTAGAACACGACGTAATTATTGTTGGCGGTGGCTTAGCTGGCTGCCGCGCTGCTGTAGAGATTGCCCGCATCGATCCAAAATTAAACGTGGCTGTGGTAGCGAAAACCCACCCAATTCGCTCGCATTCGGTAGCGGCGCAGGGAGGAATTGCCGCAACACTGAAAAATGTAGATTCTGAGGATAGTTGGGAAGCCCACGCCTTCGATACGGTAAAAGGTTCTGATTACCTAGCGGATCAGGATGCGGTAGAAATACTTGCAAAAGAAGCGCCTGATGTCGTTATCGACTTGGAACACATGGGGGTACTTTTCTCCCGCTTACCCGATGGGCGAATTGCTCAACGAGCGTTTGGGGGGCACTCCCACAATCGTACCTGTTACGCTGCTGATAAAACAGGTCACGCTATTCTGCACGAGTTGGTAAATAATCTGCGTCGCTACGGTGTGAAAATCTATGATGAATGGTATGTCATGCGGTTGATTCTGGAAGACGGTACGGCAAAGGGTGTGGTGATGTACCGGATTCTGGATGGGAAAATAGAAGTTGTCCGCGCTAAGGCGGTGATGTTTGCTACGGGGGGATACGGGCGGGTTTATAATACTACTTCGAATGATTTCGCCTCGACTGGAGATGGGTTGGCAATGGCGGCTCTGGCAGGGGTGCCTTTGGAAGATATGGAGTTTGTGCAGTTTCACCCGACGGGGCTGTATCCGGTGGGGGTATTGATTTCTGAAGCTGTACGGGGTGAAGGGGCGTATTTGATTAATAGTGATGGCGATCGCTTTATGGCTAAGTATGCCCCTAGCCGCCTGGAATTAGCACCCCGCGATATTACTTCCAGAGCGATCGCTCAGGAAATCCGCGCTGGGCGGGGCATCCACCCTGATGGTAGTGCCGGAGGGCCATTTGTTTACCTTGACTTACGTCACATGGGGCGAGAGAAAATTCTCAGCCGCATTCCTTTCTGTTGGGAAGAAGCGCATCGTCTGCTCGGTATCGATGCGGTTCACCAACCGATACCAGTGCGCCCCACCGTGCACTATTCTATGGGGGGCATCCCGGTAAATACTGATGGCCAAGTGCGAAGTGGGCCAGATGGATTGGTGGAGGGTTTTTTTGCGGCAGGGGAAGCGGCTTGTGTGTCGGTACACGGGGCAAATCGGCTGGGAAGCAATTCTTTGCTAGAGTGTGTGGTGTATGGGAAAATTACGGGGGCTGCGATCGCTCGCTATGTTCAAAATCGCAAACTGCCGGAAGTAAATGAGCAGTATTATTACACTGCTGCTTTTGAACAAATCCAAGCCCTTTGCGATCTTAAAGGTAAATACCGCATCGCAGAAATTCGTCAAGCCTACCAAGACTGCATGACAGAATACTGCGGTGTCTTTCGTACAGAAGAATTGATGCGCCAAGGATTGAAAGAGTTAGAAAAGTTGCAGAAAAAATATACTGATATCTACCTCTATGATAAGGGAAATGTGTGGAATACGGAAATTATCGAAGCTCTAGAGTTGCGCAGCTTGATGATAGTAGGGGAAATAATTCTTACTTCAGCCCTCAACCGCAAGGAAAGTCGCGGCGCTCATTTCCGCGAAGACTATCCAGAGCGCGATGACGCAAATTTTCTCAAGCATACTTTTGCTTATTATTCGCCTACAGGGATTGATTTGCAATATCGTCCTGTGACAATTACCCGCTTTCAGCCCCAAGAGCGGAAATATTAACATATACCGTCAAAAATCAACATAACTTAACATGATAAATAAACTCGGTTATCAAATAAGCCGGGTTTATTTTTGTTATATTTAAAATAAAATTTAAACATAAATTTAAAAATATTTTTGTCAAGTGCTTGCTTTTATCAGGAAATAGATGTACAATGACGGTGTTTGAAGGGGAGTAGCTGCTGGCTGTCAATAAGGCCAGTACACCTGAGTCAACATACTGGCGAGTAGCCTGGTTCAGGTGACAAGTTTTTGACCCTCAGTCTGGTAGAAAATTACTGCTGGGCTTGCAAGAGCGAACACTTGGGAGCGAGACCTTCACTAAGTTCACATCTGATGTGAGCTTGGTGGAGTCTTGCTGCCTTCATCAAGCTCACTCAGAGAGGTAAATTGTACTGAGGAGTTTGAAGAAGTGTTAGCTGCTTTTACTGCTGGATTATTGCTGATTACAGTTTCAGAATTAGGCGACAAGACGTTTTTTATTGCTGTGATTTTGGCAACGCGCCATTCCCGAAGATTAGTATTTATAGGCGTGATTGCAGCCTTAGCAGCGATGACGATACTATCGGTATTGATGGGTAAAGTGGCTTCGTTACTGCCGGCAGAATATATTCATCATGCTGAAGTTGGTTTATTTTTGGGGTTCGGAGTAAAGCTGCTGTATGACGCGGCGAAGATGCCAGCTAAGTCAGAGGGGAATGAGGCGGAGGAAGCGGCTGAAGTAGTTGAGCAAGCCAGTTTGAATTTGCCTGCGTCGGGGAAAACAATGGGGTTTGTCAGCGCCTTGGGGCTGCAATCTTCGCAGATGGCAGTTATGCTGCAAGCTTTTACACTGACGTTTCTGGCGGAGTGGGGCGATCGCACTCAAATAGCAACCATTACTTTAGCCGCAGCGAACAATCCAGCAGGGGTTGCACTAGGAGCAGTTTTGGGGCACAGCATTTGTGCAGCGCTCGCAGTAATTGGTGGTAAACTTATAGCCAACCGGATTTCCGAGCGGATGATGACAACTCTCGGCGGTTGCCTATTTTTGATTTTTGGTATCGTCGCCGCTTTTGAAGGGGTTCCCAAATCTCCACATTCCCTCTAATTTACAGATTTGGGGAGGGGAGAAGAGGTTGCAGGAGCGGGAGCGGGAGTCATATTTGCAGGCTCCTCAGTTAATGATGGAATATTAGCTGGAGAAGGTGCAGGTGTGGGTGCTCCCGCAGCCAGTTGCTGGATTTGATCTTTGTACTGCGCTGGAGCGAGATTAATTGCCTTAGCAAAAATCGCTCTAGCGTCTTCAGTTTTACCCTGCATTTTCAAAACCAAAGCCTTAGCTAGAACTGGACGAAAATCATCTTTATTATTTTTGATAATTTCGTCAAAGACAGCGAGTGCCTCGTCATAACGTTTTTGTTGAGCGTAGACATCTCCGAGAATCAACTGTACAGCCGGAACATCGATGCTGCCGGGAGCTGCCTGATTAACTGTATTCGCCGTCTTGATAGTATCTTGCAGCAACCCAATCGCCGCAGTAGGGCGATTTTGCTGAATCAGCAGGCTTGCCAAACCTTGTAGCGCTTCGATATTACCCGGTTTAGAAATAAGAATCTGCCGATAAATTTGGGCAGCACCCTCGCGCTCGCCGATATACTGCTTAGCCTGAGCAAGCAAAACCCCATAGCGAGGCTCTTCAGGATTGAGCTTGACTAATTTTTCCAAAGGTGGAATCACATCTTGCACATCACCTTTTTTCTGAGCGAGCGCTTGTAAACGCACTTCCAGCAAACCCTTAAGTGCCGCCTGATTATCCGGCTCCCGTTGCAAAACAAGTTCATAACCCCGTGCCTGCGCTTCCAAATCCGGCTGCTGCGATGACTGAGCTCCTTGAGAAGGAGTAGAAGTAGCCTCAGACGGCATTTGATTAGCCTTGATAACATTGTTTAATAAGGGAAGGAGAGAAAACCCCACAAAAGTCGTGAGTGCTATAACCATCACCACACGAATTATCCAGCGACCAGATTTTTCAGACACGCATCTGCTTTGAACTCTACTTACATTATTTACCACTTTTGCTTATTCGATGGCCGATAGCAAAAAGTTTCTTAGCCCAGTTGCGGAAAAACCCTTCAAAAGGGAGTATTTTTGACTGCAGAAGTAAGAGAAATCTTGCTGATGCCACCGTGCAATCCTTGCATTCAGTAAAATAAGCTGACTGATGCCAATATCTTTTTGCCTGAAAGCAGGATCTTACCGCAAGCTTGTTTTTTAATTATGATAATGCTGCAAGTTCGCGGAGCAACCCTGTCACCAGCAGGCATTTCAAACCAGACAACGAGCAGATCCCGACATCAAAAGTGTTGGGAATGTGTCTTTGCCGCAAGGACGTTTTATGAGTATTTCTCCTGAGCAGTTCCCTCAATCACCTGAATCTAATGCATCTGGCTCTTCCCAGCCTCGTCAGCAGGCAAGCAATTCACACACGTCTCCACCTCCAGCCGATTCGGTTGCAAGCAGCGATTCCGAGATGACGTTAAGCTCCGCTGAAAATCCGACTAACCCAAGCAGCGATGAAATTTCCTCCCCCTCCCAAATCCCACACCCACAAGCAAATCAGGAGAGCGGGGAGAAAACGCAAGCAGCAGCAAACGCGGAGGGCAGCTGCCAACAACAATCCGAACCTAGAGCAGAATACCGATTGGGACCAATTCCAGCCCCCTCTGAGCCGATGCAATACCGAGCCATTGGGCTAGTACGGGGTCGCTATATTGCCTCAGCCAATCAATTCACTCAGGGCATCCTGCTGACTACAGACGGGACGGTGATTGATGCGGTGCTGTTGGGTAGGATCATGAGTTTGGTAAAAAAACACCTAGATTTAGAAAAAGAACACCTGTGGGTGACATATCCACGCACCCGTCAGAAGGATGGCACCTTGCACACTCAAATTGTCGGAGTGTGGGAGCCAGAAACCCTCGCACCTGCCGAAGCTAAAAATGTCTCCAGGACCGAATTATCTGCCCCAATTGTCGATGGCTATTTTTCTATTCGCGGCGAAGTGATCTTTCAATCCCAAGAGCAAGAATATTTGATCGTCAAGATCCGGCAGGCTGCTCGCAAGCCCAACGAGAAGCCGAAGTTTTTCAAATTAAAACTCAAGGGAACTTTGCAAGCCAAAGCAGTGGGGCACTTCTGGGAATTAGATGTTATGCGGCAAGCAAATACCCTCGTTATTCAAAACGGCAAAGATATCGGCCCCCTGCCTGGGAAGAAAAAACCAACGAAAAAGTCGTTCAAATCTCGGCGTGGCGGAGCTGGCAAGCAGCATCGCAGCTCAAAACAGCCCCGAAAAGGCCCCCAAAAAAACGGAAGCCCTCCCCCGGCGCGCAAGGAATCTGTCGCCAAACCGATTGTCAAACGCCGTCCGCCCCATAATCCTCCTCAAGGAGGCAGTTAGCAGGCTAGCTATTCAAGTTCAATCTGGGCACCTCGAAAGTCTTGCGGCATAAAGGTTCGATCCATCGGAATAGGAGCAACCGGTTCGCTGAGGGTAAATTTGCCAGCTTCAATCCATTGTTTCAATTCCAATGCCACTTGACGTGACAAGAAAATGCTGGCTAAAGGCGCAACTCGCACGGATTTACCGTTAATAGTGATGCGACCGCTTTTGAGCTGGGCGTAGCTCACAAGACCAAAGGTGGGACGAACGCGACGAGGTATAGAGAAATCTATAATCGGCGCGACAATTTCTTGGTCTTGAACAGCGCATTTGGCGACGACGTCTTCGCACAGAACGGGTAGGGGCACGCCCACGCCAAGCATTAAGGAAGGTCCGTAGTTTTTAAAGTAGCATCCGCGCACCCAACGGGGTTGCATCTGCTTGGCATCGCCAATTAAGGCTAAGGTGGCAGCTGGCCCTATGGGGGTGTGATTGGGTAGGCGCTTTTGCAAGGGGAAATGTTGGGTGCCTTCCCAGGCGACGTATCCAATGCCGCCACCAAGAAAAATGCGGGTGCCAATCCCGATCAGTTGCAAGTCAGGGTCATTCAACAGGGGAGAAATGGCACCAGGGTTTGAGTAAACGGCATTGCCTAGGCGAGGCTGTAAGGGACCAAGGTAGGTAAATAAAGTGCGATCGCCACCATTCACCCCGACGATGAAATTCTGATAAAGATTGCGCGGATTGTACAGGTAAAACTGGTTGATCGTGTCGCGGGTGATGGTTGTCTCAAACGATGAGCGCGGATAGCAATCTGTCACCTGTCCGAGCGCTCTTAAGTGTACTGGTTTGCCTGCGATCAAATTTTCGATCACGTGCCCGCCGCCTTTGTTTTCCCGCGCTTCTTCCCCCTCTAAAGCTTCGCTGACTTGGGTGGCGCCAATATACAAGTCCACTGCTCCAAATCCCGAATAAGCTAAGACGCCATCCAACCAGCAGCGGCGAATTTTTATCGGCGGATCAGTGTGGCCTAAGTTGATGATCGCTCCTGAAGATTCCATCGGCTCGAAGGTGCCAGTGGTAATCACGTCGATTTCCTTGGCTGCCTGGGTTACCCCCACTTCCGCAACCAGGGCTTTCAATTCTTCTACCGTCCGCACCACGACTCTCTTTTGAAGAATTTTCTCGTTTATTTCGCTAATCGTTCGCATGAAGAGTTTCTGGGTTTTAATTGAGCTCTAGCACCAGTTTCCCCCATTGGCTAATATTGAGTCAGCTACGAGTCCCTGCTTTCTCTTCTATCCGCCCTGCTCGCGAAGCGAAACTGCTCGCAAAAGCTTTGCATTACTACAAAATAGTCTATAGATTATCCACATTCTCTGTTTCTGTTGGATAATCTTGACTTGGTATATGCTCTGCTGCTATACTCCCTTGTCCCTCAATAGTTTCTCTTTTTGCAATCATAGAGTAATCTTCCTCCGAGGTATCTGCCTGCCATTTATCTAAAACATCTTTTAATAAAACTTCCTGCAACCACACTTGACCGACAACGGTAAGGGGAAGTGCTAGCAATAACCCTAAAAATCCAAAAAATGAAGCAAAAAATATCTGTGCTAATAAAGTTATCGCTGGCAGCAGTGACACTTGTTGCGCCATAACATAGGGTGTAAGAAAGTTACTTTCAAACTGCTGAATTAAAAAGTAAAGAAGCAAAACTAAAAGCGGTTTCCAAGGAGTATCAACATCTAGCAACGAAATCGCCATCGGCAATACGACACTGATAGTAGGGCCAATATTAGGAATTAAATTGAGGATTCCTGCTAAAACTCCTTGAGCTAGTGCCAGTCGCACCCGCAAAATTGATAGCCCAATCACGCTCAGTAGTGCCACCACACTCATGCTGATCAGTGCGCCAACAATCCACCGCCCCAGTGACTCCTCGCAGAGATCAAGAATCTTTTCTACTCGCCGCCTATAAAATGAAGGAAATAGCCGCACAAATGCCTTGCGATAAGAGGTGGGTTGTGCTAACATCATGAATGTCAAAACCAATACCAGTAACAACTGTAGGAAAACCCCTAGTTGAACGAAGAAAAAGGAAACTGTTTTGCCTGGCAGTTGTTCGACTAATGGCTGTAGTTGTTCCCAGAAAACGTCTACTATGTCTGTTGGTAGGTACTGCGCTAATGCAGGGGGAATTAACTGACTGAAATTCTGTAACCAGTAATTGACTCGTTTAAATGCGAGCGGCAAGAGTTTAGTTAATTGTTGAAATTCCACTGCGAAGGGTGGTACAATCAGCCAGAAAAAGCCAACCAACAAGGCTAATAAAAAGAAAATTGAAAGCATCACCGCTAAAGGTCGATTGATGCTATAATTTTTGATGCGAATTCGCTGTAGCTTTCGGGCTAGCCGATTGAGAGCAGTAGCTAGCACTATGGCAGCAAATACCAATAACAATACTTGACGAATTTGCCAGAGTATGTATAGGGAAATGGCAAATAATAATAAGCCGAGCCAATGACTGAGTGTCACGGGGTAGGGTCTCCTTTAAGATTGTTTAGTGTTGGCTTCACCTTTTTGTTGTCGCCTCGCTCTCCCTAATAAGGCGATCGCTATGACAATAGTAGGAAAAAATACTCCTATGACAGCAGAGACGTTCGTGGCAGGAATAGAGAGAGTTGGGCCACCATATTTAATCGCTACAGAAACAGCAAACGAGATAATTAATATTTTCAAAATGAATCCAGTATTACTATTCATAAAAACCTGGTGCAGGAAATAAGTTGGCAAAATAGTGTAAATATTGTACTAAATTTTGATAGACTAAAATCGCCTGGGCAAAAAGCCCTTTTTTCCATGGGTGCAGTCACTTCATATTCTTTTTTTTAATAAAACAAGTCTAAACTCTACACTTTCAAGTCTAAAATCTACAATCAACATGACCAGCCCTACTGCAACTCTGCTCGTCTCCTAACCTGCTCGCCATTGGTGGCCCAACTCGCCAACTTTATTTTCTCTCACAACGGCAATATCATTCACGCTGAGCACCATACGGATTTTGCAGCAGGATTGTTTCTCAGTCGACTTGAATGGTAATTGAAAGGATTCAACTTGCCCCGCGAAGCGAGTGCCCCCGCCTTTGCAGAAATAGCCTCCCTCATCCATACAAGCAAACTGGCAATTGCACTTTTCCGATACTGTGCCCCGTATCGCTATTTGGGTTAGTCGTCAGGATCACTGTCTTCTCGATCTGATTTGGCGTCAGCGCTCTAAGGAAATCGCTGCACCCCTAATTATTAGCAATCATCCGGATATGAAATATGCAGCTTTTCAAGCATCACTCTTTTTTACCTGCTTTTGCAGGAGCTAATCCTTATGAGCGTGTTTACGAACGAGGAGTAAAAATTATTGGCGCAAATGCTGTTACAGCTGAAATTGATGCAGGATCGATTATGGAACAAGAATAAGGATATACAATTGAAAACAGCAGAGGCGAGCGCACGAGCTCGCGATTGTCCAAATTAAAACTACTGGATGAGCGCGGATATTATGAAAATTATTGCTCCACTATTATCTGACGCACAAACGTGAATATTTAGAAACGCTTAACGAGGTAAAAAATTAGTCACCTTTGAGACTGCTAAAACCGAGTAAAATAGTATGCGCTCGCGCTCAATACTTAGCACAGAAATGCACGATTTTAGCTTTTAAAACAAGTGACAGCTCCTATCCGTTGGTTTATTTATTTCCTGCAACCTAGACGTCAAAAACCTATCCATCCAACCTTCCAAATAAACGCGATTTGCTTCTTGCTCCTTCGGATTTTTAGTATCCATTGGATAAGGTGCTAATCCGATAATTGCTGCCGTTGTCACACAAAACATTGCCTTTTGAAAAGACTCGCAAATTTGTACCCGCAAGTCATCCTCGCCTCGACAACTATTGCGATAAATTTCGTGCAGGTAATCTGGCAGAAAATGGCGCATATCCTGCATTAATTGCGTCGGCGGAATTCCTGCACCGCCAATCGGCAGCGGATCGGCATATAGTGCTCCATAGGTAAAATCTGCCTGCTCAACGGGAATTTGTTGTGCTTGTGCATTGTAAGAAACAGTACCGAAAAATGCCGTTCCCCGGAAGAAAACTGCTTCTACATAGGGTACTGCCGTATCCATCAGAAATGTCAACCCTGCAGATTTAGGCAGGATCTCGTACATCTCGTTTTTTATTTTTACCGAATAAGTAATTGGTTTATTTGCTGCTGCAACCAAACCATTTTTGATGTGTTCTACAACTTCAGGAATTCTTTTAATTTCTCCTGCGTCATAGCGAGCAGACAGGGTGAGAAATATATTGCACATTACTCGCCAGAATTGCCCCAATCCGCTGTAGTAAGCAAACATGCGAATTTGTTCTGGTAAAAACTCTGGAAACAGTCGATGCAGCCATAACATGAGTGGGTTTCCTTTAAATTTGGCTTGGATAGCTTTTTCAGCTAGATGATAGAATTCAGGGGAATCTAAAAATTTATCCAAGCCGCCGCCTCCATGCCATAGCATTGTTCTCATGCAATATTCTGCATATTCAAAATTAATCCGATCATGCCACCAGTGTTTGAGTAATTTTTTGAAATTGATTTCGCCGTCAAAATATTTGAAAAAGGGGAATAATTCTAAAAACTGATGTTCGGCAATGTAGGTGAGATTGCGGGAGTAAGCATCTAAAACTATGCCGTAGCTTTTGAGAATTCCGACGACTTCTTTGACATTTTCTGGCGAATCAGTAAGCAAAGCTTCTCCTGCTTCCAGGCGTTCGATATACTTGGATAAGGGATGAATTGAGGGTTTTAAAGTTGTGGTTGTCATATTTAATTGACTGGTTAATTAATTTAGGATATGGGCGAAATATTAGCCTGAAAACAAGTAGTTTTATATTTTAGATTTTATTGCCTACAGAAAATCTAAAATAAAATTAATTAAAAATTTAAGGCTGCTCTGGCGAGCGCGCTACTGTTTTCCAGTATCGCTGTAGTGCTACTTTCGCTCCAGTACAGTATCCAGTTAGGCTGAATACCCAAGAGCACAATCAAGATTGCGAGCAAAATTGCCGGAGTGCGCTCGCGCCACTGTAGTGGTGGCAAATTAACAAATCGTTCCGACAGTCGCCCGAAAAAAGCGCGGTTAGTCAACAGCAAGAAATAAACCGAAGTCAAACCAGTGCCAACCATACACAGCAGAGTTGGCACTGGAAAAACTGGGAAGCTGCCGCGAAATATCAAAAATTCTGCAATAAACCCCATCATACCAGGGATGCCGGCACTTGCCATAACTCCCAAAATCATCAAACTGCCAATCATTGGCAGCCCACGTTCTGGATTGAGCAAACCTCTGACGACATTTAAATCGCGACTGCCTGTTTTTTTGTAAACTACTCCCACCAGTAAGAATAAAAGTGCCGAAATTAACCCGTGGGAGATCATTTGCAAAATCGCTCCTGACAAGCTAACTGGGGTTGCTGCTGCTGCTGCTAACAGGATGTAGCCCATATGCCCGACAGAAGAAAAGGCGACCATTTTTTTCATATCGGTTTGGGTAATAGCTGTCAGCGAACCGTACAACACGCTTACAACTGCCCAGCCAGCCAGCCAAGGCGATAACTCAGCCCAAGCTTGCGGGAATAAGCCTAATCCGAAACGCAGCAAGCCATAGGTTCCTAGCTTCAATAGCACGCCAGCCAGCAGCACCGAAATTGGTGTTGAAGCTTCGACGTGTGCGTCTGGCAGCCAAGTGTGAAAAGGAACCAGAGGAATTTTAATGGCAAAGGCAATTAGAATTCCTGCTAGCAGCAGGAGTTGAGTTTCCAGGGGTAGAGCGCTCGCCAGTTGCGGCTGATAGGCAAAATTTTCTGTATTTGTTGCCCAAACCAACCCCAAGAAAGACGCCAGTACTAAAATCCCCGAAACTGCGGTATATAGGAGAAATTTAGTTGCTGCGTAGCCTCGCCGCTGCCCGCCCCAAATTGCAATTAGGAAGTATAGGGGGATTATTTCCAGTTCGTAAAATAGGAAAAACAGTAGCAAGTCTTGAGCTAGGAAGGCACCAGCCACCCCAGCAGTTAATAAAAACAGTAAAGAATAGTAAAATCTTAGTCGATGGATGGATTCTTCGGTGCTGTAGATGGCAATTAGAGTTAGTAAGCTATTTAGAATTACTAGGGGCAAAGAAAGCCCGTCTAATCCTAGGCGATAAGTTAAGCCTATGTTTTTGATCCAGGGTAGGCTTTCTTGAAACTGCATTCCAATAGCTTGCGGATTGAACTGACTTGCCAGCACCAGCGTGTAGATGAAAAGACTGCCTGCGATCGCCAATGCCACCTGTCGTGCTGGCGCTGGCGGCATCATTCGTGGCCAAAAGCCGAATATAGCTGCTGCTAATATCGGCACCCAAATTAAGGCACTCAGCATCAAACTTTCTTACTCCTTATTATTAGGGGATATTTCCATCAGAAAAATGATCAGTGGTGAGTGCTTACGTTGGAGGTGCTGTATAGGTGCGCGGGCACACCCCTCTCCTCACTTAAACTTAACTTTTCTTACTTACTTAACACTTTTACTCACTAAAATTGCTTTGTGATTAGCATTACTAACATAAATAAGCATATAACAATAGTGAGAACGTAAAACTGAGATTGCCCGGAGACATTGTATTTCAAACCTTCGCCGCCGAAAATCGCACTCAGTGCTACTAAGTTCACCGCACCGTCTACAATATAGCGATCAAACCAAGCCGTCAGACGGGAAAGGCAATCAACGGCAAACACCACAGTCAACCGGTACAGGCGATCAATGTAAAAATCATAAGCCAGAAAGTCTTGCAAAAATCTTAGAGGAATTTGAATCGGTCGAGACCAAGTTCTCTGCAAAGGAATTAAAGCTCCAACGATAACGCCAGTCAACCCCGATAAAACCAGTACCACTACAGCCGGGATGTTTAGATATGACAAATCCGGGAGAATTTGCAAGCGCAGCATCATCACTGGCACCAACAGCGTCACTACCATCAGCGACACCATCGGCACTGCCATTAGCCAAGGCACTTCTGGAGCGCGGCGCGTTTTCGGCTGCGGTTTTCCTAAAAATACCAGTCGGAAGACACGGGTTAAGTTTAAAGCTGTTAAGCAGTTAACTGTGAGCAAGACGCCCACAACCCAGGGATGGCTGATCCAGAAAACGTCAATTCCTTCTCGGAAAGCCCAGAAACCCCCTAAGGGCAGCAGCCCTACTAATCCAGCTGAACCAACTAAAAACGCGGCTGTAGTGGCGGGCATTCGTGACCACAATCCGCCCATTTCCGTTAGGTTTTGGTTGTTGGTGGTGGAAATTACGCAGCCAACGCTCATAAATAGGAGGGCTTTTGCGATCGCGTGAGTGAACAGCAGCACGCCAGCGAAATTCGTCCACTGCATCCCCACGGCGATAAATACTAATCCTAAATAGGCGCTTGTGGAGTGAGAAAGTGCTCGCTTAATGTCAATCTGAGCAAGTGTCACCAGCGAAGCCCCGCTCGCTGTTATCGTTCCGATAACAATCAGCACTTTCTGAGCAACTGGCGACAGCACTAAAATCGGCTGCAATTTAATCAGAACGTAAGCTCCTGTTGCCACCACTACCGAATTTCGCAAAATCGACGCCGGATTCGGCCCTTCCATTGCTTCGTCCAGCCACAGGTGCAGCGGGAATTGGGCGCATTTGCCGGTGGGACCGGCAATCAGAGCCAAGCCCAGCAGTGTTGCTACAGTAGGCGATAGAGAAGCTGTCTCTGCCCAGTTATATAGATCGTTAAAATTTAAACTGCCTGCGAGCGCAGCCAGAGCCACTACTCCCATTAGCAGCAATACATCTCCCACCCGCTTTGTCAGAAACGCGTCTCGTGCTGCCGTCACCACCAAGGGCTGGGCATACCAGAATCCTACTAATAAATAAGTAGAAAGGGTGAGCATCTCCAGAAGAGCATAACTTAGAAACAGGGAGTTACTTATAGCCAGCCCGCTCATTGCCCCTTCAAAAAATCCCATCAGGGCAAAGAATCGAGCCAGCCCCCAGTCTTTCTCCATGTAGCCAACGGCGAACACTTGCGCTAGCAAGCTCAACCCTGTCACTAGCTCTACCGCCCCGGTACTCACCGACGATATATCTAGAGCCAGCGATAAATCTACATCTGCTACTCTCAGCCAGTGGATTATTAACTCTTGAGGCTCTTGGTTCCAGGTGAGTCTGAAGACAAACCAGCCGTGTATAAATGCCAATAAGGTCATGAATATATTTAAATATGCCGCAGGTCGCGGCCCTGTGCGGCGTACAATTCCCATTGACCACGGTAGGGTCAAAATCGCTCCCACTAACCCGTACAGGGGTATGCACCAAATCGTCTCGAAGAGGAATTGATTCATCTATTTGATTACCTTTGAATTTACTTAATTAACTGTGGAGTGTGGAGTAAAAGCTGATCGCAATCAGTCCGTATATAACTGTTTAATTTTAAATAAAATAATATTAATTAAATTAAGTTAAATAAAATTTTAATTTTGCTAACTTGGTTTTTTAACTTATGTTATAACTATTGTTATAACTATTGTTATTTTTTAAAATTAAATGGCATCCTTGCGGCGATTCTAAAGATATCGCCTAAATTTTGGATAAGAAGAATATTTTTTAACTTTCGTTTAGTTTAGTTTAACCTGCCATTTACTTAATTGATTTCACTTTACCTCTAAGCTCGATGTTTCCGGAGGGCCACTACCCTCCAGTGCAAAATCAACTAAAACACTATTCACTCGTCCAAATGGTTGAACCAATCCCTAGACGGCGATGAAGGAGTCACTATTATAATTGTTAAATTTTATTAATTACTATAATTTAATTAAATCATAATGTTTTATATTGTCAAGGGAGCCAACCTTGCATATTCTTAAATTTAGTAACGCTATAGATTTTTATCTAGCCTACATACTGGCCATTTCCGTCAAATATTTCCAGGGACTTACTGGTCGGTGCAGTTGATTACGCTTATCCTACAGGAGATAGAAGAATGCCAATCGCAGTTGGAATGATTGAAACCAAAGGCTTTCCGGCTGTTGTGGAAGCCGCCGATGCGATGGTCAAAGCGGCCCGCGTCACCCTAGTCGGTTACGAAAAAATTGGCAGCGGTCGCGTGACTGTGATCGTACGGGGAGATGTTTCCGAAGTACAAGCTTCCGTTGCCGCTGGCGTTGAATCGGCAAAGCGAGTGAATGGAGGAGAAGTTCTATCCACCCATATCATTGCTCGTCCTCACGAAAACTTAGAGTACGTTCTGCCGATTCGTTACACCGAAGCAGTTGAACAGTTCCGGACTTACTAGAGGCGCCTATCCTATCCGCATCTAGTTGACTATAACCACCCTTTTTACAGCCCTCTACTGTGAGGGGAAGTCTGAAAATCACCGCGCTCGCTTGTTGCAGGTAGCGCTTGGATTGCCTGCGCTTCCCCAGCAGGAAGCAAGCGGCGATTCTCGGACAGATTTTGTGTGCCAACCTTGTTTTTAGAAGAAGAACAAATGTCAATTGCAGTAGGAATGATCGAAACACTCGGCTTTCCAGCCGTTGTGGAAGCAGCCGACGCAATGGTCAAAGCCGCTCGCGTCACCCTGGTGGGATATGAAAAAATCGGCAGCGGTCGCGTCACCGTGATTGTGCGGGGCGACGTCTCGGAAGTGCAAGCTTCCGTCGCCGCAGGCATCGATAACGTAAAACGAGTCAACGGCGGGCAAGTTCTCTCAACCCACATAATTGCTCGCCCCCACGAAAACTTAGAGTACGTCCTGCCTATCCGCTACACCGAAGCTGTCGAACAGTTCCGGGAAAGCACAAACGCTATCCGTCCTCTCAACAGACCTTAACACAATAAATGCAAATTGCCAAAGTTCGCGGCACAGTGGTCAGTACCCAAAAAGATCCTAGTCTGAAAGGAGCAAAGTTCCTGCTATTGCAACTTTTAGATGAGGAAGGGCGCCCTTTGTCGCAATACGAAGTGGCAGCAGATATAGTAGGAGCGGGGATAGACGAGTGGGTTCTCGTGACTCGCGGCAGTGCCGCCCGTCAGACTCAAGGTAGCGAAAATCGTCCCCTCGATGCTTTGGTAGTGGCGATTATCGACACGGTGAGTGTTGACAATCGCCTGCTTTACAGCAAAAAGGATCAGTATCGTTAACCATTAGCTGTCAGCGTTCAGTGGTGCGAGAAAAAAAAAGAACAAATAATACTTAGCTTAGCCTGAATGAAAGCCTCCGACTTCAGTAAGTTTGAGTCAGTTTCAAAGGGCAACAGAAGGCAAAAGCAAAGTGAGCAAAAAAAGCACAGGGCTTCCATTTTTGTAATGAAATTATCACTTTTGTTATAACTTAAAAGACAGCGAGGCGGTTGCTTTTTAAGGAAGGAGGAACTAAGATTATGGTAGCCAGCAGCCTGGCGGCTCCCCCAACACCGTGGTCGAGAGATTTGGCTGAGCCAAAAATTCACGAGACGGCATTCGTGCATTCTTTTTCTCAAATTATAGGAGATGTAAGAATCGGCCCTAACGTTCTGATTGCTCCCGGAACATCAATCAGAGCCGATGAAGGTACACCTTTCTACATAGGCGAAAACACCAACGTCCAAGATGGCGTCGTCATTCACGGTCTAGAAGAAGGCCGAGTAATCGGAGACGACCAGCAACGCTACTCAGTGTGGATCGGAAAAAATACTTCCATTGCTCACATGGCCTTAATTCACGGGCCAGCTTACGTCGGGGACGACTGCTTTATCGGCTTCCGCTCCACAGTGTTTAACGCCCGCGTCGGCAAAGGTTGCATCGTAATGATGCACGTCTTGATTCAAGATGTAGAAATACCCCCAGGTAAGTACGTTCCCTCTGGGGCAATTATTACCAACCAACAGCAAGCAGATCGTCTGCCAGATGTCCAAGAAGCAGACCTGAAATTCTCCCGCCACGTAGTCGGCATCAATGACGCCCTCAGAGCAGGCTATCGCTGCTTTCAAGATGTCGCATGTATTGCTCCTTTGCGGGATGAATTGAGCAACAAAAACAGTGCTAATGGCTACGGCAACTCGGCCACAAGCAACGCAAGCTTGAATACCTCAATCAGAGAACAGGTGCGCCAGTTGCTAGCTCAAGGCTACCGCATCGGTACTGAATATGCCGACGAGCGTCGCTTCCAAACGTCTTCTTGGAAAAGTGGGGCGTCAATTCAGGCAAAGCAAGAATCAGAAGCGATCGCAGCTCTGGAAGCATTCCTCGCCGAACATCAGGGCGAATACGTCCGCCTCATCGGTATCGACCCCAAAGCCAAGCGCCGCGTACTGGAAACAATTATCCAGCGTCCCGACGGCAAAGTCGTCGAATCCGCCAGCAAAGTTGCCACTAGCAGCTCCACTACCAGCAGCTCCCCCTCCGGCACCCGCCTCAGCAGCGATGTGGTTGAACAAGTGCGTCAGCTTCTGGCACAAGGCTATCGTATCGGTACCGAACACGCCGATGAGCGCCGCTTCCAAACTTCTTCTTGGAAAAGCTGCGCTCCTATCGATGCCAAGCAAGAAGATCAAGTATTAGCCGCCCTGGAAGCTTGTCTCGCCGAACATGAAGGCGAATATGTCCGCTTAATCGGCATCGACCCCAAAGCTAAACGCCGGGTTCTAGAAACTATCATCCAGCGTCCAAATGGCAAAGTGATTGCTACCCCCTCTTCTAAGGCAAGCTCCTCTGCTTCTACTAGCAGCTCGTCAGCAAGCACTAGCAACTCTGATGTCCAGGGCTTGAGTAAGGAAGTTGTCGAGCAGGTTCGCCAACTCCTAGAGCGCGGATATCGCATCGGTACGGAACATGCCGACGAGCGCCGCTTCCAAACTTCTTCTTGGAAAAGTTGCACTCCTATCGATAGCAAGGTAGAAAGTGAAGTACTCGCCGCTCTCAAAGCTTGTTTGCAAGAACATGCCGGGGAATATGTCCGCTTAATCGGTATCGATCCTAAAGCTAAGCGTCGCGTTCTGGAAACTATTATCCAGCGCCCAACAGCTGCTGCACGTCGCTAATAGTACTATCGGGAATTGTCTCTTGTCGGGGGTGGGTTGTTGCCAGTTGCCGGGCTCGTAATAAATAAGTCAAGTTCTGGCAACTAATTTCTCGCCCCAGGCAAAGAATAACCCACTCTCGACTATTCAAGAAAGGTACGACTTCCCATGCTTATGCCGCTACTGCGCTCGGTTGAGCTCTCTCAGTATTATGTGAGTGGCGACGTGACCATTGACAAGTCTGCGGCGATCGCTCCTGGAGTAATCCTCCATGCCGATCCCGGTAGTCGTATCGTCATCTCTGCCGGGGTTTGCATTGGCATGGGAGCAATTCTCCACGCTCGTAATGGCACTTTGACGGTAGAAGCCGGCGCCATCCTGGGAGCAGGGGTGTTGATTGTTGGTAAAGCCAAAATCGGAGCTAATGCCTGTGTGGGAGCCGTAACAACAATTATCAATAGCGACATAGCTCCGCAGCAAGTAGTCAGCCCCGCTTCTCTCGTCGGCGATACTAGCCGTCAAGTCACTCAAACTGCTTCTTCTGCAGCATCAACTGAGGCAAGCACCTCGGAACTCTGGGCTGAGGAAGCAGAGTCAGTGGCAGGCGCAAGCACAGAACCTCCTTCCCCAACCGCTCCCCCAGAGGAACCGCCAAATACCCCTAAAGCTGACGAAAACTCCCTCCAGCAATCGCAGCAATCATCCGTCTCTTTTCAAACTATCGCCTATAGTCAGCGTCATTTGAATCGGCTGATGCTTACTTTGTTCCCCAACGGTCAATATTTTAGAAGTGCAGGCCAAAATGGACAAGGTTAAAGTGAGAACTTAAATGATAATTTAATATATTTCCTCAGCCTAAAAATAGAGTTTTGCCCAAAACCACAATCTTATTAAGAATAAAATTAGATTATTTTAGATTAATTTGCACTTGTTTGGGGATTTTTTTTATAAAAAAACAAAATGCTATATTATAAAGCATACGGGTAAATTACCCAAAGGCCACAAACTAAAGAGGATACAAAATCACTAAATAGCTATCGATCGCTATTATTGAAGAAAATAAAAAATGATGGAATTAAAAAAGCAACGGCCTGCTTCCTATCCAGAACCCAGGCCGATAGATCCGCTCAGGGAAACCGCTCTCGGTTTAGTTTCCACCCGCAGCTTCCCGGCGCTCGTCGGCACCGCTGACATGATGCTCAAGTCAGCAGGCGTAACCTTAGTCGGATACGAAAAAATCGGCAGCGGTTACTGTACCGCGATCGTGCGAGGCAAAATCGCCGACGTCCGCATTGCTGTCGAAGCAGGAGCAGACACTGCCGAACAGTTTGGTCAATTAGTTTCAAAGCTCGTCATTCCTCGCCCTCTGCCTAACCTAGACGCCATCTTCCCCATCGGCAGTCGCTTATGCGAACTAGCCCAAGGCCATAGTCCCTCTCCCTTCAGCAATCAAGCTGTCGGCTTGCTAGAAACCAGGGGATTCCCCGCAATGGTAGGAGCAGCCGACGCCATGCTCAAAGCCGCCGACGTCCAGCTAGCCGCCTACGAAACGATTGGAGACGGCTTGTGTACAGCCATTATTCGAGGCTCAGTGGCTGATGTCGCTGTTGCCGTGGAAGCAGGTATGTACGAAGCCGAACGGATTGGAGAATTCAGCACCTTAATGGTTATCCCTCGACCTTTAGAAGATTTAGAAAGAACTTTACCGCTGGCAAGCTGCTGGAGCGAACAGCGTCAACCCGTACTCATGCCTTTAAGCGTCAAGGAAAAACAAGCCGAACCCGAACTAATCAAGCTCCCGGATTTGAAACAATTGCCTACTAATTCCAAATCTGAAAAAGAACTCATAGAGCTGCCGGATTTCAAGCAATTGCCAAATCGACAGGAGCTTCTGTAATACATTCACAACGGCGGCAATTGAGGCCACTTTTCCTTGCGAACAACGTCTAAAACTAATTTGGTAAAAGCATCATCCCCCAGGCGTTCCAACGCCTCTATCAGAATCTCTTTGTACTGTTCACTCTTATAAGTTGGAAACTCCATAGGTAAAACCAAAAGAGCAATATGAGCTACCAAATCGTAAATATCTTCCCGTAATAGTTGCCGCTGTTTTTCTAACAATGTACAAGTGCGACGTATCGAACATTCACGCCAAAATTCAGCAACTAATACGTCCCTATCATTTGAACTATCCATTTGATTTAACTTTCAGAATAAATTACTTACAGCAGTACTCAAAAGCGTCGAGAAGCGCTGTTCTCGTCACAACCTATTTGTATTGCTTCTATAAATAATCTAAAACAAATTTCTACTATACACAGGAGATTTAAAAGTATTTTAAGAGAGTCGCAATGCAGGGATCGACGCCCAACCGGTAAGCAGTAGGGATTTACAGTATAAGAGTAGAAAAATTCACCCAAAATAAGAAAAAGCGTTGCACGGTGAGATAATGATAAAGTTGGTACCATCTGCCTCTTACTCCTACAGGAGATCAATAAGAACAGAATAGCCGGAACAGCTCAACCAACAAGCCATCTCAACTGTGCAACGCAAGATTGGAAGGGGACTTACGCTTCTTATATTGATTTGATAATAACCTAAAAAATCATAAGTGAAAACAGCGCTTAACTATACTTATGATATAAATATTCTATAAATAGCACTAGGAGTATGTCCCTTGAAGCACGCAACGCTTCACCAATTAAAGGTTTTCGAGGCGGCTGCTCGTCACGGCAGCTTTACTCGCGCGGCGGAAGAATTGTTTCTCACACAACCGACAGTATCTATGCAGGTGAAACAGTTGACAAAGGCTGTCGGTATGCCCCTGTTCGAGCAGGTGGGCAAGCGCCTCTATCTCACGGATGCAGGTCGCGAACTATTATCTACTTGCCGAGATATTTTCGATCGCCTGTCTCAATTTGAAATGACCGTGGCCAATATGAAAGGGTTGAAACAGGGACAACTGCGGCTAGCAGTAGTAACAACCGCTAAATATTTCGTACCCCGGATATTAGGCCCCTTTTGCCAGCGCTACCCTGGCATTGATATCTCCCTGCAAGTAACCAACCACGAACAATTAATAGAACGCCTCAACAATAATTGCGATGACCTCTACATTCTCTCCCAGCCGCCAACCGATTACGACATCACTTGCAAACCTTTTCTGGAAAATCCCTTGGAAGTGATGGCTGTTTGGAATCATCCCCTCGCCGGCGAAAAAAATATTCCCCTTTCCCGTATTGCTGAGGAACCTTTCATAATGCGAGAACCAGGATCGGGAACTCGCGGAGCTGTGCAGAAAATGTTCGAGGAACAGGGAATCAAACTTAAAGTGCGATTGGAACTCGGTAGTAATGAGGCAATCAAGCAAGCGATCGCTGGCGGATTGGGCATCTCCGTCTTATCTCGTCACGTTTTGGCACTGGAAGGGGCAACCAGCAAGTTAATCATTCTCAATGTCGAAGGCTTTCCCATTCGCCGCCACTGGTACGTTATCTACCCCAACGGCAAACAGCTCTCCGTTGTCGCGCGCACATTTCTTGAATATTTACTCGATGAAGGAAAGCGGGTTGCAGAAGAAACAGCTGCTATTAAACTGGCTGAATAAATCACAATATCAGGGGCGCGCCTGTGCCCCTTGCCCTTGTTTTCCTATCCCACTACTTGACATCAGAATAGCTGCTAATTCGACACTTCCGTCATCTCTATTATCCTCCCCTCTATATCCTTGACTAAAAAATTCAGTGGTTTTTCCCGACGAATTTTGTACTTTACTCCCCGTGTCTGTACTCTCATCAACACTTGCTCCAGACACTCACGATCAAAACAAACGTGACGCTGGCGATTTTTTTGACCCAGACTCGCCCCAGAAATGACGTGTAATTGCGTATTTTTCTTGAGCTGATACCACAACCCGTCCGCCGCTTCCACTCGCTTTGTTGGCCCATTGGCCAAACTGGACATGTAGAGCGGCTCGACACTGGCGGCACCTAGGGTTTGCTCATAATTGTAATAATAATGTAATGGCACTTCCGCCACTGGTAAATCTAGTAACCCTTCATAGAGCTGCCGAGCTATCTCTAAATCCGACACCATGATGGTATAAACTTTGGGGGCACTGGTGAGAAACATCCACATGGCTCCCGCATAGGCAGCTAAAAGCATCACCATAATCCCCTGAGTGGAAAATAAGCTGTCCAGGGGTAAAGAGGGCAGAAGGGAACTCAAACTAGGAGGAACACTATGTGTTAGAAACATGAACCTATCCGGATGAATAACCCACTTACAATTTATCAACCGATAGCCTAGTTACAAGTTATAACTGCAGTTCGGTTATTCATTAGTATAATATAATAATGATTCTATCTACAAGCATAGCAATTCTTGCATGCGATCGCTCTAATCTAGACAAAAGTATAATAAATTTGGCCGCGCGCCAAAGAAACCAGTAGAATAACAAATTACAAGAAATTCCTGCAAGCAGCAGCAAAAAAAACCGTGCAACTGCCTAACTTTCCAGAAAGTAATCACCCCCTTGTCAAGTCGCTATTCCACTATAGCGATCGCGAACTTCTAACCTTATTTCAACGCTATCCCGAACACGGCAAATATTTCACGGCAATATTCTGTCGCTATAGTCCAATAGTTTATACCTTAATTTCTCACTCGGCAAAATCACCCGTACAGGCTGACTACCTATTTGCTCAGTCGTGGCGACACATATTCTATAACCTGCGGGATCTCGATTTGCGTCAGGGGCGACACAACGGCAATAGCGGCTCAGGTTTAACTTTGCAAAGCTGGCTAATTAACATGACTTCCCTTTGCATTAACCAAATAGAATTGCCGCCAGTAGAGTCGATTCATTACTCCTTGCAAGCCGCTCCCCCGCCCCTATGGTGTTACCTCCAACAAGGGCTCGATTTGTTACCGCCACTGCTGCGTTTCGTAGTTGTAATGGCTGAAACTTTCCACTGGAGCGAAACGCGAATTGCCGCCTATTTGCAAGCAGAAGGTGAGGAAATTCCTCCGGCTGAAGTCAAAGAGCTACTAAAACAAGGATATCGACTCTTAGAAGAACAATTGCCAGAAGATATTCGCGTCATCTATATGGGAGCAAATCCGACGCAAGAAAAATTGTCGGATTCAGCAATAGATATAGTGTAATAGTCTCAGTTTTAAGAATTATAAAAAATCTGAAAAGCATATGCGTAGGTGTAGTCGATTGACAAGAGGGGATAACTCCATTTACCCCCCGAGCGCTTTCAGAAAAAGAACTAAAAAATTACCATTGCTGCTGGGGTTGGCACTGCTAGCAATACTAAGCCTACCAGGAATCGCTAGCCCTCGCAATCTAGACGAGCAATTTAACATTCACGGCGACAATGTCATCCCGAAAGAAGCACGAGAGCAAGCAGATTTATTATTGCGTTTGGGCAGCCAGCAAGAGCGTCTCAGAAATTTGGATAAAGCAATTGAATACTGGAAGCAGGCACTGGAAATTTATCACCGCATCGGCGATACTAAATCCGAAGGGCTGACTTATGATTTTATCGGCATCGCTTATGCCGCTTTAAGACGTTATGATTTGGCAGAAGATGCTCTGCGGCGTAGATTAGCGATCGCACGCGACAATAAAGATATTTTAGGCGAAATTTACGGCTTAAATAATGTCGGTACAATTCTAATACAGCGAGAAGCTTTCGACGAAGCAAGAAAAGTATTCGAAGAAGCTTACGAACTCGCCCGCAGTGTTAATAGTATAGAAGGGCAAGGACTTTCTCTTAGCAATTTAGGATTAGTAGCAGCAGCAAAAAAAGATTATAATCAGGCAATAAAAAAATATGAAGCAGCTTTGACATGGCGACGTAGAGTGGAAGATCCTATCGGCGAGGCGAATACTTTAAACAATTTGGGAGATGCCTATAGAGCAGTGGATAATTATAATGAAGCGATCGCTAATTACGGTATCGCCCTCATACTAGCTAGAAAAAATGTAGATTTCCGCAACCACTTCCGCGCTATCGATGGATTAGTTGCCGCTCATACCTCTGTAGGGCGCTATTTCCGCGCAGCAGCTCTCCTCAACGAACGCTTAGAACTAGCTCAAAAAATAAAAAACCCCCGCCAAGAGTTAATATCACTACGCTCTATTGCTCAATTTTATAAGCTCTTAGAAGATTACCCCGTTGCAGAAGAATTTTACCGACGAGCGATCGCTCTGGCTCGCAATTTGCGCGATTTCAAAGAAGAAACTCGATTGCTCGACGAATTGCAGATAGTTTGGCGAGCACAAAAAACTCACAGATAAAACTAATAACCAGTCGTAGCATTTCTCTGAGCATATTCTAAGTTCCTCTGATACTCCACAATTTTTTGCTGAGCTTGTTCATAATTCGGACTAGACTGCGGCACTTTTTTCATCAAATCAATTGCAGCTTGCCACTCTTTTGCCACTTTCTCCCATTCTTCTGAAGATTTAGCACTTTGCGTCAGCATAGCTGCATTCATTGCTTTATTAACTGCATCCCGCCAAGGGTTAGACGGGGCTGCTACCGGCTTAGTTGCCGTCGCTGTTGGAGCTGGCGTCGCTGCTGCTGGTGATGATTCTGCCCCTGATTTTTTGCCAGTGGCTACAGGCTTACTCGTATTAGCCGCAGTTGTAGGAGGCTTTTCAGGCGTTGCCTGCGAGCCTACCGTCTTTGCCGTAGGTTTAGGCTCTTCACCAGAAAACATCGCCAGAATCTGCGGTTTGAAAACTACAAACGCCACCACTGCTGCAACCAACAGGAGTACCACACCTGCCAAAATCGGTACTAATTTACTCTTGCGCTTTTCCTTAACCGGCTGATTTTCCTCAGCTTCTTCTAGCTCCTCGCTTTCCTCAGAGTATTCGTTTTCTTCTTCGATTTCCTCTTCCTCTGGCTCATACTCCTCAGACGCTGTCTCCTCTTCTGGTGGCATCTCCTCTTTCTGAAACAGAGAGCCAGTTTCTAACTGTAGCTCTTGGCTCCAAGCCGGAAGCCTTTCACCAGTCTTATATGCCTCAATCATCACCGTGTGAATCGCTTCACTTTGCAATTTCATCATTCCCTGATGGATGAAACTTACCAAGGCTTGTTGATTAGGCACTTGGGCTGACTCTAGGGTAAGGTGCAGATAGCCATCTTCTTGGTTAGCTTTGGCAGTAATGCCTTTACTTTGAAGAGAGCGATTGAGCAGAGCGGCTATCGCAGTAGGATCGCCTTGTTTGGCAAGTTCGAGAGGATTAGGTTTTGCTGATGACATGGCTGGCAAGTTTAGGCTCTCAAAAGCTAATAGTTTTTTACTGTGATAATTTACCTAATTAGTAGGAAAGGTTAGTACTTTACCTACCAGGCAGGGCGTCGAGATGAAAGTTGCGGTAAAACAGCCCGGTTAATCCTGGCACGTTTGTTTCAGGGAAAGCGCGCTGCTTGCCTGCAAACTTTCAAAATTAGAATAGCCTGCCCAAGGCGTTGCTGCCACCGAGAAACCCGATTTTTTAAAAAACTGGGTTTTTCTTTTTAACAAATATATTCCGGTTTTGGGTTCATTTTCCCAAGTTCCTGATTTCCATCTCCGACAATATACCCGTTTGCAAGGGGCGATGCTTTTATATCTTTTGTTAACCACTGGCAGGCACATCTTAATCTTCACATGTTAATCTTTCTGCGTGCGCTCGCTGTTTACCTGCCGGGAGCATTAGAAACTGTTGGTTTTGGCGTGTTTGGTGTTGGTGCTAAGCGTTGGCGCATATATTGGCTCCCTAGAATTACTAATGATATCAAATAAATACATAGGATCACGAGTGCTTTCCCCATTCTTTTATCTAGCCAATCCGTGGGCGCCTTACTTTCTGATGTTGATTGCCATGGGAAAGCCATCACTTCGGAATCTTTTTCGACAAGGCTGCTTTTCATATCCGTCGTCGTCGTTTCCTCCTGTGTTGCTGTTTCCTCTACGGGTAGTAACCTCTCGGCAGTTTCTACACTTTCAGCAACTGTCATTGCTGGGCTTGCAGTTTCAGAAGCTGCCGCTATTTTTACAGACTGCGGTAGAATTTCAAATTCTTCTTGCCAGACGGGAGAACTTTCTCCCGTCAAATATAAAAATATTTGCACTTTTTCAATATTGTTAATCTCTAGAGTTTCAAATACTTTGCGTATAAATAAAATCAAAACTTTTAAATTTGGAACTTTCTCTGCTTCTAAGTTCAATTCTAATTTTTTCTCTTCTTTTTTAGCTTTTGTCGTAATTCCTTTTGGTTTTAGCCAACGATTGATAATAGCAGCGATCGCACATTCGTTTCCTTCTCTTGCTAATTCTAGTAGGTTTAATTTTTCGTTTTTCATAATTTTCCTCTCTTGTAAAAATTAATTAAAAAAATAATTTATATATTAAGTTTTTGAAAAAATGAAGGTAGTGGCTCTAGAAAACTTAATTTCTGTATCAGGGAGAATAGCTCCCGGATGTTTTTCCATCTAGCGAAGACTGCCCGAAGGCAATCCTTACCCTACTCCCTATAGAATAGAGTGATATAAAATATCAACCTATTACCATTGTGCGTGATTTCTACCAAGAAAGCAGTAAACCTGCAAAATAATAAAAGTGAGAGCGCGAGCGGGTCAGTTTGGCCCATGGCCAACAGGGTAAATGGTTTAAAAAATAAAATTTGGTTAAAATCCACTTAAAATTTGTGCTCACCCTCGATGACGGAAACAGTTTTAGAAGTTCGCAACCTAAAAGTTCAATTCCAAACCGACGAAAAACTCCAGATAGCCGTTGACAATATTTCCTTTGAAGTCAAGCAAGGGCAAACCCTAGGAATAGTGGGAGAATCCGGCTCAGGCAAATCCGTTACCTCCCTAGCGATTATGGGTTTGCTGCCGACTCCAGCGGGCAAAATAGTCGGGGGGGAAATTTGGTTTCGAGACGTGGGGGTTTCGGGGCAAATACAACCTCCCGTGAATCTTGTTAACCTTAAAGCCGAAGAAATGCAGCGATACCGGGGCAGTAAGATAGCGATGATTTTTCAAGAGCCGATGTCGGCACTAAACCCGGTTTATAGCATTGGTTTTCAATTAACTGAAACAATTCAACTGCACCAAAATGTATCTAAAGCGGAGGCACGCCGACAGGCAGCGGCACTGCTGCAAGAGGTGAAACTGCTGCCTAGCGATGAAGAGATGAAAAGGTATTATTTGGAATCTAAGGGGCTGTCGGGTTCAGAAGCGGCTTTTTTTGAAAGCGATCACGAAATTATACAGTATATCAACGCCCAAAAACAAGCAATGCTAGCTCGTTATCCCCACCAACTGTCAGGGGGGCAAATCCAGCGAGTAATGATCGCAATGGCTATTTCCAGTAATCCAGTGTTGCTGATTGCCGACGAACCCACCACTGCTGTTGATGTAACGGTGCAGGCGACTATTCTAGACTTACTACGGGAACTACGCGCTCGCCGTAAAATGTCCCTCATCTTCATCACTCACGATCTCGGTGTGATTGCAGAAATCGCTGACTCGGTAGCAGTGATGTACAGAGGCAAAATCGTCGAATCCGGCTCTGTATTGCAAATATTTTCTAATCCCCAGCACCCCTACACAAAAGGTTTGTTAGCATGCCGCCCTTGTCTCAACAAACAGTTGCGTTTTTTGCCTACTATTTCAGATTTCATGGAAGTTATAGAAACCCCAAATGGAGAGTTAGAAATTCGGGAAAAAGATAGACTCACGCAACCACAGTGGATTGAGGTGAGTGAAGCAGAGTCTCAGCAACGCTTGGAAAATCTGCTACAGCAGCAACCTCTGTTATCAGTGCGTAATTTGCAAGTAGGCTTTCCGGTGCGGGGAATGTTTGGCGAAATCAAACGCTATGTGATGGCGGTGAATGGAGTTTCGTTTGAAGTTTATCCGGGTGAAACTCTTGGTTTAGTGGGAGAGTCGGGCTGCGGCAAGACTACTTTGGCGAGAACCTTGCTACGCTTGATTGAACCTATGGGCGGTGAAGTGTTATTTGAGGGGCGAGATATACTGAGTCTGAAAGGAGAATCGCTGCGCCTTCTGCGACGGGAGATGCAGATTATTTTTCAAGATCCGTTTGGCTCTCTCAACCCGCGAATGAAAATAGGGGAAGCGGTGATGGAGCCTTTGCAAATTCATGCCGTGGGTAAAAGCGATCGCAACCGTCGCGAGCGAGCTGCATATCTGTTGGAGCGAGTAGGGATCGATCCCGCCTGGATGAACCGCTATCCCCACGAGTTCTCTGGTGGGCAACGTCAGCGTATCTGTATCGCTCGTTCTCTGGCTCTTAATCCTAAGTTTATTATCTGTGATGAGTCAGTTTCAGCTTTGGATGTCTCGGTGCAGGCACAAGTACTTAACCTGCTAAAAGAAGTGCAAAGTGAGTTTAATCTCACTTATATTTTTATTTCCCATGATTTAAGTGTGGTGGAGTTTATGAGCGATCGCATTATCGTCATGAACAAAGGTAAAATTGAGGAAATTGGCTCCGCTCAGACGATTTATCGTCAACCCCAAAAAGATTATACCCGTCAGCTAATTGCCGCTATCCCCTCCGGCAGTTTAGAACGAATTCAGCAGCAGCAAATAGCACGCCAAACACGCTCTGTGGAAAACTAAATAATCAGCCCTTTTGACTAAATAAGGCTTGCCACGCAAACTTCGGTAAAACTAGCATCCGCCGCCAGCGCCAAGGTTCTTGATACAGTCGGTAAAGCCATTCTATATTCAGTTTCTGCATCCAAACCGGGGCGCGCTGTTTCTTTCCTGCCCAAATATCAAAACTGCCGCCAACGCCAATCCAAGTTGCCTGGGGGCAGAGATGTCGGTTTTTAGCTATCCAAAGTTCTTGACGTGGCACCCCTAATCCTACTAAAATCAAACGCGGCTGCAATTGCTGTAGCTTTTGACACAGTTGCTTTTCTTCTTCTGCGGAAATGTAACCGTGTTGTGTGCCAACAATGTTTAATTTAGGCACCCGTTTCTGCCATATTTCTGCTGCTGTCTGTGCAACTCCTGGTGCCCCGCCATAAAAAAATATCGAGCAGGTGTCTTTTTCTAAATTGCTACTAAAGTGATGGCTGCTGTCAAAAAAAATTTTGCTTGCTTTCCACAAAAGAGACTCCGAGAGTTCAATTCCTGGGCAACGCCGTGCTTTTATTCCGTGCAACCATAAATAAAAAACTATTCCTGCACCGTCTGGAATCACTAGCTCTGCCTGACGTATGACGGTTGCTAATGCGGGATTTTCTTTCGCTTGCATAGTCATTTCGGCATTTAGTGTTACTACGTGACTCCCTAGCCCTTGTTTGAGGCGCTCGCTTAACCAGTTACAATAGTTATCCATTAAGTGAACTGGCAGCCCCATTACTGAAAATTGTTCTCGTGCTTGTACCATATTTGTTTATTTTATTTTTTTGTTTTTTTTCAAAGCAAATAATTCTCTTTTTAGTATTACAAATGACGATTTGTAATATTAATTTATGATTAAATAAAGTTTATATCCATATGTTAAAAATAGCAGGAGTGTCTATGAAAGCCCAAAAGAAGCTGGCTAAAAAGCAGGCAGTATAAATATACAGGTGGCAAACGGTTGCTTTCCGAAAGGCGAGCGCCTTTCTTGCCGAGAGTAAATAGGAGATCCTACATTGTTCTCAAACTAAAATCCGCAGACTGTCGGTCAAAAATATGTCCACAAAAGACGCCCACCTGCAAGCCCGTTTGGATCATTACTACAACCAGATATCAGCAGTTATTCTCTCTCGTCAAAACCCGGTAACAGGCTTACTACCAGCTTCTACCGCTATCAATGCCCACGGCGACTATACCCATGCCTGGGTGCGAGACAACGTATACAGTATTTTAGCCGTCTGGGGGCTAGCGATCGCTTATCGAAAATTCAACGAAAAACACATTCGCACCTTCGAGCTAGAACACAGCGTCATCAAACTGATGCGAGGGCTGATGTTCTGCATGATGCGGCAAGCAGATAAAGTAGAAAAATTCAAACATACCCAATCACGCTTCGACTGCCTGCACGCAAAATACGACACCTACACAGGAAATGTCGTAGTAGGAGATCACGAATGGGGCCATTTACAATTAGATGCCACTTCCCTATTCCTGCTGATGCTGGCTCAAATGACAGCATCTGGGTTGCATATAATTTACAGCGTCGATGAAGTCAACTTCATTCAAAATCTAGTCTATTACATAGGGCGGACTTACCGCACCCCGGATTATGGCATCTGGGAACGAGGCAACAAAACAAACAGCGGCTCTCCAGAATTAAACGCCAGTTCAGTGGCGATGGCAAAAGCAGCCCTCGAAGCAATGAATGGACTAGATTTATACGGCGAGCGCGGCGGCACAGGTTCCACCGTCATCTACGTCTTGCCAGACGAAATCGCTCGCTCCCGCATGACCCTCGAATCCCTCCTACCCAGAGAATCCGCCTCCAAAGAAATCGACGCCGCCCTCCTCAGCGCTATCGGATTCCCCGCCTTTGCAGTCGAAAGCCGCGAACTCATCGATCGCACCCGTCACGAAATCGTCGAAAAACTTAAAGGGCGCTACGGCTGCAAACGCTTCTTACGCGATGGCCATCAAACCGTTCTCGAAGATACTAACCGCCTCCACTATCACCCAGGCGAACTCAAACAATTTGAAAACATAGAATGCGAGTGGCCCTTATTCTTCACCTACTTAGTCCTAGATGGTCTATTTAACAAAAACCCGCAACAAGTTCAATACTACCAACAGTGCTTAGACCAACTGCTAGTAGAACGCGACGGCATCCACCTCCTACCAGAATTGTATTACGTTCCCGCCGATAAAGTAGAAGCCGAAAAACGACACCCCCATAGCCAAGAGCGTCTGCCTAATGAAAATATCCCCCTCGTATGGGCACAGTCATTATACTATCTTGGAAAAATGATTCAAGAAGGGCTGATTTCAACCGATGAAATCGACCCTTTGGGACGCCATAAACGCATTGGTCAAAAATATAACCCACTGGTACAAATTGCCCTGCTTGCAGAAGATGAAGAATTGCAGCGACGATTGAACGCTGAAGCAATCGTCACCCAAACCCCCAAACAAGTATGGCCTATTGAAGTACGTCAAGCTTGCGACTTGTCGGCAATTTACCACCAAATCGGACGCAATGATAAACTTCGACTCACCGGTAGACCTATACGTCGTCTCCGTAGTTTAACCACTTCCAGAATCTTTCGCATCGGAGAAAAACTCCTCGTCTTCCTGCCCTCATTCTTAGACTTGCACGAATTCTACCTGACACTAGACTACCATTTCCTCGTCGCCCAAATCAAAACAGAATTGGCTTACATTCACCGCCACTGGAGAGAAGAAGGCAATCCAATCGTTACCCTCCTAATTACTAAGAGTATGTTAAACTCTGCCCCCGGCGTCTTACTCGATTTAATCCAAGAGTTTAAATCCGGTGAGTGTAACGGAGTACCAGTGAAACTGGTACATCTAAATCAGTGGATGGTGAATGTGAGCACCGAACGAATTGACTTCTTGAAAGATTTCAACTTTTCCCATTCCCCTGTTAAAGATGCCGCACCCGCTTGCTATTATTTGCCCTTCCATCCTGAGAAAAATTGGCCACTCAGCCACACACAAGAATTTCTGCTTGAGTGCGAAACTAATATCGATTTGCTAATTGAAAGTTTGCGAACCTCGGAAAATCTTTACCAGCAAATCGAGCTACTGCGCACTTTAACTAATTTGAAAGGACTCGATTTCAATACCGGAATCGCAGGAAGTTCGCAACCAGTGACGGTGGCAGATTTATTAGAAGAGGTGTATTTTAAAGCTTGCCGCATTCAGGAAAGTAACGGTGAACCAATGTGGGCAGTAGCACGCGCAGCGGCAGGGCTGTTGAAAAAGGTAGATGTCGGGCTGTCAGATGCCGTCACAGAAATTTTGGCTCGTCAGAAGCAAATTGTCGTAGGTCATTCTTTTAGTGAGGGTTCGCTTATCGCTCACCCTATGTCTCACGAGGAAATTATGGATAAAATTTGCCAATTCTGTCGTGAGGATATCCGCGATCGCTCCCTCAGTCAAGAAATTCTCATTTATCTGGGTTTGTTAATTAAAGCTGAACCCGAACTCTTTCACAATCTGTTAACCCTGCGTGTCGGCTATCTTATTTTGCTTATTACTAGCGAACTTGCTTATGAAATGGGTGTTACTCTCGATCTGGCTTATGAACATTTAATGCATATAAGCCCGTTTGAAGTCAAAACTCGCTTGCGGCAAGTTTTAACTGGATATGAAGGTATGAATCAGCGCTTGCGTCAGCAAGAATCTATGCATGTCAGACAGCGTGAACAAGATATCGATTGGGTGGTGATGCCTCTAGAAAATGATCCCTTGCCTCTGCCAGAAGAAAGTTGGTATCGTCACCGCCAAGTCGAAGGCTCTCGCGGGCGGGTTCCCGACGGATTTTTCTACCGGGTTTGGAATTTGCTTAAACACTGCAAGGGATTAGTAATCGGCGATAAATTAGAGCGCCGCAACCGTTTGGATAGCGATCTGATTCTGGCTGATATGACTCAGGGAGAAAAGAATTTCGCTCTTAAGGTGGATCACCTTTTGAGCAAACTTGATCCTGAATACCGTCAGTTAAATATTGAAGCACTTGCTGAATTGGCTGCTCTCGTCGAACGCAATCAAAGTCTGCAAATCGAGGAATATATTGTTTTGGAAATTCTTATTGCTCAGGCAGTGCGGATTTCTTTCTTAGAACGCTATCCTGATAAACAGGATAAATATGATGATTTTAAAACAGCTGCTTGGCGAATTTTCTACAATTTATCTCCCAGTGAAGCTGCTGGCTATTTTATGAAGTCTTTCCGTTATTTGAGCGAGTTTGGACAAGAGGCGATCGCTGCTTAAATTCTCTTCTATTTATTCGTAGAGACGCAGCCAAAACTGCGTCTCTGTTTTTTATAATATATATATTATTCAAGCCTTTTGCAACTGCCAAGATTTGAACTTTTCGGCTTCGGCAAGGGCAGGATTAATCCAAAACCAGCGCCCATTCTCGTCACGGTATTCAAAAAGAAACATGCTCCGCAAGAGAATTTGATAGTTTTCATCGCCAATGACGCTTTGCTGCTGCAAGGCTTGAAAAAGTAATTCCCATTCATCATCTGCGAGCGCAGCAATTAAATCATCACGATATTCCCGAATCACATTTTCTACACAATTGCGCGACAATGGTGGATCTTCCTGCTGTAAACAGCTATATAACAATCCCAGCAAATTGCGAACATGCCCGCCGCTTACTTGACAGAGCCTGTCTAAAGTTTCAACAGAATCAAACACTTGCTCAATTTCTTGCAAACGCTGTTGCGGAGATAAATCAGGAAAAGCTCTCGCAAGTACCATTTGCCTAAGCAACGCCATACCTTTAACACAATAGCGCCCATCTCGCTCTCGTACCGGCACCATTGGCAATACTTTTGGCTTCACGCCAAAACGACTTGTAAGACGCCCAAGCTCATTAGAAAAAATTAAAGCAAGAGGAATCGTGTAAATAACATGACAGTGAAGTTTGGTAAGTTGTTCACCGCGCTCAACAAATAGATATTCTGGTTGAGTACGACCTGCTCCTTTTGGGGTACTATCGATACGATCAAGATTATCGACAATTACCACTAGCCCTTTCTTGCCTATACGCTTGAGTTGCTCGCTGGCAGGAATAAGTAATTCTTTATTGATGGCTTCGAGAATCGTATTAGTACGGGGTTCTAAATATTGCCGCAACTGCGAGCGGAGTTTGGGGCTGTCTTTGGTTTTGGCAGTTATTTTGCCGATGCCGCCGGTAAGGGAAATTCCCAATTCTCCTTCGCCAACCGTGATGCTGCCTAAACCAGGAATTCCTGCTTCACCTTCGAGCTGAATTGGACTTTGTAAAATTTCTGCTGCACCTTTAAGTAAAGCACTGAAGCCTCGGGGCTGAGTGTAGACTTTAATTTTTTCTAAACTTTCACTTACTTGGCGGGCGATCGCTAGCAATATATCGGTAATATCCACGTCTGCCATATCCAAGTCTTTACTAGACTCAAAATAGACAACGTGAAATCCTTTTTCTTCTAGCTCAGCTTTCAGTCGAAACAGCTCCGTAGACTTGCCACAGCCGATATGCCCGGTAAACAGTTGACAACTGGGATCGTCTCCCGCCAATAGAGTGATCGTTCTGCCTAATTCCCGAATGATGTTGCTCCCTCGCACACTGGAAAAATCAATATAATATTTTCTATCTTCTTCATTCCCGCAGTTGAGGGTCATGCTGGGGTTACAGGCTCTAAAAAATCTCGGCAAATCCGGAGTCATCAAAACCTTCTCTCATACTTGTAACCTAGTTTATTAGCCCAGTATAGGCGGCGAGCGCTTCCTCCCGACTGATTGCCCCAACCCCTCATGCTCGGCCACTTTTCTAAATCAATTTTTATAACCACTAATCTACCTTGTCACTCTCCTGTAAAGCGAGGATATTTTTATTTATCAGTGCAGTAAATCAAAGCGTTCGCTTATAAAATAGAAACATCCCCCCTTAAACACAGTCAAAAGCAGCCGTGCCATCTGAACCCGAAAAACAAGCCAACGGCGCCCCCACCCATGCGAAGAGTATCCTATCCAGTTTCAAGGGCAACTGCAAGCAGGAGCCGGTTTGAGAAAATTTCCCCTCGACAAGGAAAACGGCTCAACTCCTCATGTTAACAGGAATTTCGCTGCCATTGGCTTATAGGTATGAATAGAGAAAGAAAAATTTTTCACAGCAGAGATAAAAACTATAGGAGGTATGCGGATTGAAAAAACTGCCATGCGAAAGCCACTTATATAGAAATTTAAATTTAGTTATTAATATTCAGCTTTCAGGCAATTGAGAGTTAGCATGACTAGCATAGCATCAGTCTCTCAAACAGAATTAGACCGTAGACGCAAACAGTTACGGCAAGCGCGACGGCAAAAAGTACTACAGACAGTTTGGCAAACTTTTGCAGTCAGCAGTATGGCGTGCGGCTTACTGTGGGTGAGTACCCGCCCAGGGTGGGTGATTAGCCAACCGGAGCAAGTTGTTATTGAAGGTAACCAATTTCTTTCAGAAAAGACAATTCGAGGGCTACTGTCATTATCATATCCGCAGTCGCTATTGCGATTGCAACCACAAGAAATGGCTAAAAAATTAGAAAAAGTTGGCCCGATAGCCAAAGCCAGCGTCACCCGGCACTTGTTTCCACCAGGATTAACAGTGCAAATCAAAGAAAGACATCCAGTGGCGATCGCACAAAGAAACGCGACAAATGCAACTGCCGCCGGCGCGAAACTAGGGGTACTAGACGAAAACGGCTCCTGGGCACCCCTAGAAAGCTATACCTCCTTGGAACAAACAGTACAACTACCCACCCTCAGAGCGCTCGGCAATCCCGAAGAATATCGGCAATATTGGCCACAAGTGTATCGAGCCGTAAGTCGCTCAGCAGTAAAAGTGTTTGAAATTGACATGCAAGATCCAAGCAATTTAATCCTAAAAACCGAACTGGGAACCGTGCATTTGGGGTCGGATATTTCCAAATGTGTTGAGCAATTAACCGTCTTAGACAAGATGCGAAATTTACCCCAACGCCTTCAGTCTAGCCAGATTGCTTACATAGATCTGAAAAATCCCGCATCACCAGCCATAAAACTGGTGTCCCCAGCCGAAAAAACAAAACTAAAGGGTTCCTAATCTTGATAGTTTTAGACAAGCACGGCAATTACTCTTGCTGCGCAGCCCTAGTCTCTTGCCCCACTAACTCCCTATCGATCACTATGCTTGGTTTTATAAACGACATAGCCTATATTTAACTTCAGTTGCCTAGAGTTGAAGAGTTGTTTATACCCCGTCCCACTTCTGCAATGATAATTAATAATAATAATCAAGGGCTAAGCAATGACAGCCCCAATTCCCAAGCACAAATCGGTTTTCCGTTTGCAACGGACAACTCCAACCCCTATGGCAACGCTGGGTTATATTTGGGCAAACCATCTCGCGAGGGAAAAGGCGTGAATGCGGAAGAAACAAAAATGCCTGACATAGTACCCAGCAGCGTAGCCAAAATTAAAGTCGTTGGCATCGGCGGCGGTGGCGGCAATGCCATCAATCGCATGATTGCCAGCGATGTCACCGGCGTTGAATTCTGGTCAATCAACACCGATGCCCAATCTCTCGCTCAGTCGAGCGCTCCCAAACGCCTACAAATCGGACAAAAGCTAACACGCGGCTTGGGAGCTGGTGGGCATCCCGCTATTGGCCAAAAAGCAGCGGAAGAATCCCGTGACGAAATTGCTAATGCACTCGCTAATAGCGACCTGGTTTTTATCACTGCAGGCATGGGCGGCGGCACCGGGACGGGCGCAGCCCCCATTGTTGCTGAAGTCGCTAAAGAACTCGGAGCTCTCACCGTCGGCGTCGTCACACGCCCTTTTACCTTCGAAGGTCGACGCCGTTCCAACCAAGCTGAAGAAGGCATCGCCGCGCTCCAGAGTCGTGTCGATACTCTGATAGTCATCCCTAATGATAAATTGCTTTCGGTGATTTCCGAACAAACTCCTGTACAAGAAGCCTTTCGCATAGCTGATGACATCCTGCGTCAGGGCGTGCAGGGCATCTCGGATATCATCACTATTCCAGGGTTAGTTAATGTTGACTTTGCCGATGTGCGCGCAGTAATGGCAGATGCAGGCTCGGCTTTGATGGGAATCGGTATTGGCTCTGGCAAGTCACGAGCACGGGAAGCGGCTATGACGGCTATTTCCTCGCCGCTGCTGGAGTCTTCTATCGAAGGGGCAAAAGGGGTCGTGTTTAATATTACTGGCGGCCCTGATATGACTTTACACGAGGTCAGCGCAGCAGCAGATATTATTTATGAAGCTGTTGACCCGAATGCAAATATTATTTTCGGAGCGGTGATCGACGAGCGCATCCAAGGCGAAATCCGAATTACTGTGATCGCAACTGGATTTAGTGGCGAAACTACTCCCAGCCTGCCGTCTCAAAAGGCTGTTATCCCCCAACGACCTACTATAAATAGACCCTCGACACCGCCTCCCCCTGCTGTTGAGCCGCAAAAACCACAACCACGAAGTGGCTTGGATATTCCCGACTTTCTCCAAAAACGTCGTCCTCCAAGATAAGGTGGATTTGTAGATTTTGGATTGCAATGACAATCTAAAATCTCTGTATGGCAACAGGTATACCCCGGAGCAATAAAGCTGCCGGGGAGGTTGGGTTTCCTACTTTTAGTTGGCTTTATTCAAGAGGAAAAAAACATTTAAGTGTTTTTGTAAGTAAAATATTGGGTAAGTAAAAAAAAGAGGCGCTCGCATCATAAGCATCATAAATTAACAAGGCAGGAGAAGGTTTATTTTAAATAAAATAAATGATATTAATTTCAAAAGAAAAAACTTCAGCCTATGACAGCAACCGATATAGCTCCAGTGCCAGTAGCATTGACGATCGCAGGTTCCGATAGCGGCGGCGGCGCAGGAATACAGGCAGATTTAAAAACATTTGCCTTCCATTGCGTTCATGGCACCAGTGCTATAACCTGCATCACCTCCCAAAATACTCTGGGAGTAACACGAGTAGATGCCCTACCAGCAGCAGCAGTAGTAGCCCAAATAGAGGCAGTTGTAAAAGATATTGGGGCTTACGCTACCAAAACTGGTATGTTGCTGAATAAAGAAATTATAGTCGCTGTGGCAGAGCAGGTAGAAAATTTGAAACTGGCAAATTTAGTAGTCGATCCAGTAATGGTGTCGCGAACCGGCGCACAATTAATTGATAACGATGCTATAATAACTCTGCGAGAAGTTTTGCTGCCAAAAGCAGCGATCGCTACCCCCAATCGATATGAAGCTCAATTATTAAGCGGATTAGAAATCCACACCCTGGATGATATGCGCGCTGCCGCCGCACGCATCTGCTCCCTAGGAGCTGCCGCTACCCTCGTAAAAGGCGGAAGCATGAGCGGCAATTTAAAAGGCGTCGATGTCTGGTTCGATGGGAATAATTGGGAAACCTTGAAAACAACTAAGGTTGAAACTAATAACACTCACGGCAGCGGTTGCACTCTATCGGCAGCGATCGCAGCTAATCTGGCACGGGGTGTAGCGCCGCTGTTGGCAGTCAAACAAGCTAAAGAATATGTCACCGGTACCCTAAAACACGCCCTGTCAATTGGTCAAGGCACAGGGCCAGTGGGACATTTTTTTCCGTTCAATAATTCTATAACTGCCACTTGTAGTATGGCAACTGCAATTTCCTAAGGTATTCTATAGTGGCAGTACTTTTGCGGATTCTTTGATGGCAAGCGGACTTTTTTTTGATTCGGGAATACGGGGATTTAACGGCAATAAGCTGCGAGACGCAGAAATTCGCCGCAGCCGAACAGTTCAAGGATTCGTGCTTATGGCGATCGTCAGTAGCTTTATGAGCTTGTACGTTTTCCGCCTCATCAACTTGCAGCTTATCCAAGGCGAATACCACCGACAACGAGCAGAAAACAACCGCATCCGCCTAGTACCAATGCGTTCAGAACGCGGCAATATCTTAGATCGCAATGGCAAACTCTTGGCAGCCAATCGCCTGTCTCGTTCTGTATACCTGTGGCCGAAAGAACAGCCAAAAGAAAAATGGTCAATAACAGCACAGAAACTCGCACAGGTACTGAATATCCCGGCAGAAAGCATTATGAAAAAACTACAACAAGTCGGCTTCGACTCAGGAATGCCGGTGAAAATTAAGGGTGAACTCAAGGCTGAAGAGTTTGTTGTACTTGGAGAAAAAGCAGAGGAATTGCAGGGGGTAGAAATTCGCCCAGAAGCTAATCGCTATTATCCTAACGGCAATATCGGCAGCCACGTCTTAGGATATATCGGAGAGGCTACTGAAGATGATTTGAAAGCTAATCCAGACTATCCTATGGGAATGATTGTTGGTCAAATGGGAGTGGAACGCCTGGCTAACAATCAACTGCAAGGGGTATGGGGTTCTCGCTTAATAGAGGTGAATGCAAGTGGGGAAGAGTTGCGAGAATTGGGCATTAAACCCCCTACCGCCGGACATACAGTACAGTTGACCCTCGACCTCGAGCTCCAAAAAAGTGCTGAGAAAGCTCTCAATCAACGACGAGGAGCAGTGGTTGTATTAGATGTTAAAACTGGTGCGGTGCTGGCCATGGCTAGCGGGCCGTCTTTTGACCCGAATCTGTTCACCCGGCAAGTTAAATCTTCGGAATGGGAAGAGTTGCAGCGAAAGGATAAGCCATTTCTCAATCGCGCTCTGCAAGGCTATCCTCCAGGCAGCACTTTCAAGGTGGTGACGGCTGTTGCTGGTATGGAATCGGGTAAGTTTTCTCCTGATTCTCTGTTGGCTACTTATTCTTCGATCACTGTCGGCGGAATTAGTTTTCATGAACACAGTGGCAGTTATGGGGTGATCGGGTTTGAGGATGCTTTTGCTTATAGTAGCAATACTTTCTTTTACCAAATCGGCTTGGAAGTGGGGCCGGAAGAAATTGCTAAATGGGGTCAAAAGTTGGGAATTGGCAAAACAACTGATTTAAATCTCTTGGGGCTGGAAGGTGGGCAGTATGGTTCGCTGCCTACCCCGCAGGAGAAAGAAAAACTTTACGGGGAACCTTGGTATGCCGGTGATACGGTGAGTATGTCTATCGGTCAGGGTCTGGTTTTGGCAAGTCCTTTGGAATTGGCAGTGATGACGGCGGCGATCGCTAATGGCGGCTACCGTGTAAAGCCTCATCTACTGGCTTCGCAAACTAATACTCCGGCAACGAAACCAGAACCTACTGGTATTAAGTTTTCTACTATCGAAACTATTCGTAGGGGTTTGGTGGCTGTGGTTGAAAAAGGTACGGCTCAACTGCTCAATGATGGCTCTATCCCACTAACGGCAGGCAAAACTGGCACCGCTGAAGTGCTGGGACAAACTTCAAATGCTCTGTATATCGCCTATGGGCCAGCCAAAGAGCCGCAAATTGCGATCGCAGTCGTCGTCGAAAATGCCGGCTATGGCGGCGTCGCTGCTGCCCCCATCGCTCACGAAATCTTCAAAACCTATTTTAAGGTCAAACGCTAAACCCCTTTTTTTTAAAACATAAAATTTCCTTTTTGTCAATAGTTTTAAGAGTAAATTTTATGCGTTTCACTGCCTGCCAAAGAAAATACAAACTACAATAAAATTTTGTACTAAGATAAAGTAAAATGCGCCTGCAGCCCGTTGTATTAGATTAAAAAAGCTGATTAGTGTCGCTACGGTTTGGGAGATATCTATCAATGGGGAAAAACGATATCCTCAATCGTCATCGAGAAATAGTAGATTAGGGGTGGGTGCTGGTGTGCCAGGGGGGAAGCTAAAGAAGCTAAAGATGATGAATAAAGAAGCTAAAGATGATGAATTTTTAGGCAAGGTAGTGCAAGCGTTGGAATTAGACAAAGTACTCTCCACTACCCTGATTTGCCTGAAATTAATTTCTCCGAAAAACAAAAAGCTTTAGAAAATGCTTACCGGAGTTTTCAAGAAGCCCTGGAACAAGTAGAATTATGGAGCTTATGGGAGTCGAACCCATGTCTGCGCCGGGTATTCACCTTCCACTCATTCACAGGCTTAGCTCTTCTTACCCTCAGAGCGGGAATCATCCATTATCCCGGATGATAGGATTCTTTGGTTAAGTCTTAGCTAGCAAGCAACCAAAGGAATCTTGCTAGAGCATCCGTTGGGGTTATGTCTGCAGACTTTAACGGAGTCAGCCTACAGACGCTCGAACCTGATTAGAGGTTATTAGGCAGCAACAGTGGCAGCCTTACGAGCAAAAGGAACGATGTTGTTCGCCTTTACTTTCTTTCGAGCCTGGTATTTACGAGAGAAGACTCACTCTCGGCCTGGATCATGGATCAGCTTTCGCCGACACATCGAAACCGTTGAAGCCCCGTGTGTCATTTCTATTTTGATTATAGTAAATTTTTTTACCTGTCAGGAGAATTTCAGGCCGTTTTCGGTAGTAATAAACGAATTATTTTATACGGTAAACCGAACCTAGCAGAAAAAGATTCTACTAGCTATCGATGCAGTCTGCAACCGTTGCCTCGGTTAATCTTGAGGGAGTGTACTAAATTTTTCTGGGAGATTAAAACTTGAAACTACTTTGCCTAAGCAATGGTCACGGAGAGGACATTATCGCAGTTCGCATCTTGCGGGAATTACAACGCCTACCCAATCCGCCGGAATTGGCAGCCTTGCCTCTTGTGGGGGAGGGAGAAGCCTATGCCCAGCTAGAGGGGGTATCTATTATTGGCAAGGTTAAAAAAATGCCATCTGGCGGTTTTATATACATGGATGGTAAACAATTATTGCGAGACTTAAAAGATGGTTTGTTGCAATTGACTTTTAGCCAGTTAAAAGCCGTTCGTGCTTGGGCAAAAAAGGGCGGGGCAATTTTAGCCGTGGGAGATATCGTACCTTTGTTATTTGCCTGGATGAGTGGTGCTGTTTATGCTTTTGTGGGAACTGCGAAATCAGAATACTATATACGGGATGAAGCTGGAATGCTGCCGAGGCGATCGCTGTGGGAGCGTTTAGAGGGATGGTCTGGCTCAGTATATTTACCTTGGGAACGCTGGTTGATGAGTAGAAACAGATGCAAAGCAGTTTTTCCCAGAGATTCGCTGACAGCGCAGGTTTTACAAAAATTTTCGATTCCAGTATTAGATTTGGGAAATCCGATGATGGATGAGTTGGAGGTAGAAAAGCCAGAGGCAATTTTTTACGAGCCGGATAGGGAATGGAGGGAAAGGCAGCGTTCTATGGTTGTTACCCTTCTCCCCGGTTCGAGAGCGCCAGAAGCTTATAGAAATTGGCAGAAAATTTTACAAGCCGTAGCAGGCTTGTGTGAAACATTTGCTGAGCGTAAGCTGATATTTCTTGCCGCGCTCGCTCCTAGTTTAAGCTTGAGCGAATTTTGCTCAGGGTTACAATTTTACGGCTGGCAGCAAAATACAAATAATCTACTCATCAAAGAGACTATTTTTTTTCAAAACCTACCGGCAAAACTCCTCAACGAGTCAACGGCAAAAACCTTTATTTTAGGAAATAGCACCCTAATTCTGACGCAGCACGCTTTTGCTGAATGCTTGCAAGCAGGTGACATAGCGCTCGCCATGGCGGGTACAGCTACAGAACAGTTTATCGGTTTGGGCAAACCAGCGCTTGCCATACCAGGATCAGGTCCCCAGTTTACCCCTGCCTTTGCGGAAGCCCAGAGCCGTTTGCTTGGGCCATCTTTGATTTTAGTGCAGCAGCCACAGCAAATAGCCGCTATTGTGCAGCAGTTGCTACGTGATCCCGATTTGCTACACCTGATTGAAGAAAATGGGCAGCGGCGCATGGGTTTTCCCGGTGCTGCCCGCCGCATTGCTGCCTGTTTGATGCAGCGATTGGGGAGTGGGGAATAGCTCACCCATTTTTGACAAACACCCCTAATTCTTTCTGGATAGGTAGCACATCGAGAATATCGGTTTGGACACAATATTTTAAGTCTTCGTGACAGTTGAGGCGCAGCAGGCGTTTGCCGTGACTGGCGTGGTGCATCAGCTGTAAAAGCTCATCTTTCCACTGTAGGTAAAGGGCACTGGCAGCGATGACTTCATCATTACCAGCGAATTCGTCGAGGGGCGTGCCTGTAGCGCTCTGGAGGCTATGAGCGATCGCGCCAGCACAAGCAGTATCTTCTAGAGAAAAACTGCCTTCCCAACCCGAACCTACAATCCAAACTGTTTCTGGTTGTTTAGCTAAAATATATTCCACTACTGCTTTGCGGTTGATGAATGCTCCTGCCAAAACCGAAGCAGCGTTTTGCACTCGCTGTAGGGAACGAGTACCATTGGTGGTACTGATGAATAGCCGTTTTCCTTGCACGAGTTCGGGGGTGCAGTCGAGGGGGGAGTTGCCTAAGTCACATCCGGCTACTTTCGCTCCACCTCGTTCGCCTGCTCGCAGGCGTTTTTCATGTGGCCACTGTTCGCTGACATACATTAATTTATCCATATCACTGAAGACTTGCACGGCTTCGGCTCCTGCTGCCAAAGCTGTGGCTATTGTCGATGTGGCGCGGAGTACATCGATAGCGATCGCGCAATCGGGCACGCTATCTGTTGGCGTCAGTTCGGGGGTATGGTAGACAAATAACTTCACAACTAGGGATTACCTGCAAACACTACTGCCAAAATATCATTATTAAAGTATCTCACAGCTGTTGTATCTATAGATTTTTTTTACTTTCTCACTCATTTATGGGAATGTTTTCTTAACATTTTCCCTCTTGCCAAGTTTTTGAGCTGCTTTTTACCCCCGTATTACTTCCCTCTACCAACCTATTCTAATAAGTTTTTACGAACACTTTCATGCTCTATTTGTGATTTCATCTGGCTCGAAACTGATTAATTTCAAATGCTCAGGATTAGCTAGCAGTTCTTGCGCCAATAAAAAGCCTGCGATCGTCCAGGTTTGATATTTTCTTGCTTCTTTGCCGACAAGTCTACCGTTTTTGCCATCGTAATATTCAGCCCACCGATCAGCACTCAATCGTCTTTTTGCAATTTCAATTGCGTGAGATATTAATTCTATTCGCCCAGTTTTCAGAGAAGCTGCTGCCAACATCCAAATTAATACTGGCCAATTGCCGCCATTGTGGTATGACCAGGGTCTATTTTTCGGATCGCAGCCGGTTACGAGTTTCCAGTCTCTGTCTTCTAGAGCTGGAAAACAAATTTTCATAGGCATGTAACCGATAAGATCATCAAAGCGCTGTTCGATAAGTTCCATAATGGCTTGGGATTGGCGAGGGCTTGCCAAGGAAGAGATAATTGCCATCAAGTTACCTACAGTAAAAAAGCGACAATCCAACTGTGAAGGGCCAAGATTGCCCGCCAGATAACCGCCTCTTTCTGGCAGCCATTCAGTCAACCACGCATAGGGAATTGAGTCAGAATAGATATTAAACTGATTGAGAGCGTGTTCTCCATATTCTTCACCTTTGTAGTGATAGATATCATTTAAACGCTCCATATCTAGCCAATAATGTTTGCGAATATGTTCTGTGAGGGGTCCCAGTCGATTTTTTACTCCCTGAATGATAAATTGATTGACTTTATTATCGAGCAAAAGTTCGTTAGCGGCACGCAACGCGGCGTAAAATAGAGATTGGATTTCTAGAGGATGTCCGTTTGTTCCCATGCGGCGATCAATCATGGAAGCGCCATCGGGAACCAATAGGGTTGGGTAGATATCAAATCTAGCTACTAGGCAGAGTTCTAAAATTAGCCGGATTCCTCTTTGAAATTCGTCTTGGTGGGCGAGTTCTATGTCGCCAGTTGCTTTTACATAGGCGCGCAAAATCATAATCCACCATAGACAGGAGTCTACGGGGGTTACTCTTCCAATGGCGCGATCGCCAAAATCTGGCTGCAAATATTGATAGTCATTTTCTACTATTACTTTAAAGCTTGCTGGCATCAACCCTCTTCCTGGTTCAAGAAAGTCTAGTTGCCTTTCTTTTATCTGCATCCGCAGAGTTTCTATCAAAAAGTTGCGGACAATTTCTGGTTGCCCTTTAATCAGGAAAACCAGTGCTGATGATACAAAATCCCGGATAAAACACTGATCGTAATTGAGGGCTTCTAAATTTGGATCCCTTGCTGCTAATGTCCCTATCGGACGATCATAATAATATATGATTGCTTTTTCCAGCGCTTGCCATGCCTCTTCAACTATGGAATTTTCCATCGCTTATTTCTAGTATTCAAACAGATTATTTTCTTGACTTATTTGCGAGTTTTTTATCGAATTTTCTCCCTCTAGACGAGATAGCAATAACAAAATAGCAATTCTTTGGTTCAAGCGCTTTTATACCTCGAATCGCCAATCACTGCGTTTCACCATCTCCGTCAAAGCACTTCCTTCTTGACGTTTTTTGGTATAGGTTAAGTGGGTATTTTACAAAAAACTTGACTTCCAGTACTTCCTGAAACCAAGAAACTGGATTTTTCACGAAATCCTATTTTTTGTTCCCCATATTTTCTTATTTGTCTGCTAGTTGCAGGAAAGGGGATTTGACAATACTGAGTTAATAGCGACAAAATATGCCGCCAAAATAGCACCCGGTTCTGCTTAAGCTGTCAAAGATGGGAACAGCTTTTGTATTTAATACAGGTATTAATTATAACGTTTTTGTTTGCCTCTGTCAATACTAGATTTTAGTTTTTGTTACTATCCTTAAACATAGCCGTTTTCAAATTGCTGAAAATCGGGTAAATGGCACAAGTGAAAAGTGTTCATTTACCTTGGGTAGGGAACGGAGAGGGAGGGATTCGAACCCCCGGAACCCTTACAGGCTCATCTGATTTCAAGTCAGACGCAATCGACCAACTCTGCCACCTCTCCAGAGGGATAGGATTATAATAACCGATTTTGTGTTATCTGCTGAATTGCGAGCGCTGAAAATCGGCGAATGCCTGCAAGTGAAATTTCCCCCTGGGGCTGCCAAGAGCATAAAGCACCTGTTCGGAAGCGATCTTAAATTGGGCATCGATCCAGATAAGAGAAATTTGGCAGACAGTACTGTCTTTTAGGGAGACAATTGAAAAATTGCGCTGACAGTCTGTTTCTGTTTTGACGATGCGGGGTACGCAAGCGGCATTTAAGTAAACTGTGCCTTCTGGGCTGACGTGAATAGCTCGACGCAATCGCTGCTGAGTATGGCGTAGGCGGTGATGCATGTGTCCAAAGGTGACGAGGGGAATTTTTTTACCGAGTGCCCGTGCGCCAGCGATCGCGGCGGCGAAATCGGGATCGCCAAAATCTCCTCCTAAAGGATTCCAGTCTCTGCCACAGGGATCTTCTGGCAATTCTCCTAAACCCTTCGGTCCGTTGTGGCCCAAAAAAATCACTGTTTCGCAGGCGGCGCGGCGAGCTGCGTTGAGAATGCGTTCAGCGGATGCTTCAAAATTGGATATTCCGAAGCGGCTGTAATAGAAATCGCCATATTTCCAATCCGAGCCGCCCCAAGTAAAAGGGCGACTGCCCACCACGGTTAAACCCAGTTCTGGAAAGTCTAGCTTTCCGTAACCGACGTGGGCGGCTCCCAGCAAATCGATCTGCTCCTGTACTCTGTCTTCTTGCTCGCGGTTGTAGGGGCATTTTTTGCGCCCCCAGTCGGTGGCGGTGTACCAGGCGTCGTGGTTACCGAATACTACTGCTTTAGGAATGTCAAGGGCTGCGATCGCTCGCACCACTGGTACTGATTCGTTGCCAAAATCCCCCACAAATAGTACTAAATCTATGCCTAAGTGTTTGAGTGCTATGCCGTCTGCCTCTTCCCACTGCTCGTGGACATCTCCCACCACGGCGATTTTGATCAAATTTTTCTGCTCGTTGCCACTGCTCGTCATGCCTGTTTTCTTGCTGCTTTTTTATTCAGGATAAGAAATAATGGCCCTTTTGTGCCGACAATTTTTGGTAAAAACTACTATAATTACTGGTTACATGCAGAGTTGATATTTATTGAGATAAGTTTTAACCGTGTTTACAAATGCACTCCTGCCACGACGCAACCAAAATGCGGCTTTACCGCAGGATTTATTTGAGGCGCTCGCCTCTCTTAAAAAGGAGCTAAATGCCGTCATTCTTGCTCACTACTACCAAGAACCCGACATTCAAGATATTGCCGACTACATTGGCGATTCCCTAGAACTTTCTCGCCAAGCTGCCAGCACCAGCGCGGATGTAATTGTTTTTGCAGGCGTTCACTTCATGGCGGAAACTGCAAAAATCCTTAATCCTGACAAGTTAGTACTATTACCAGACTTGCAAGCTGGCTGTTCCCTGGCAGACAGTTGCCCACCAGACGCCTTTGCTGCCTTCAAGGCTGCCCATCCTGGACATATAGTAGTTTCCTACATAAATTGCTCTGCTGCTATTAAGGCGATGAGCGATATCATCTGTACCAGCTCTAATGCTGTTAAAATCGTCAGCCAAATTCCTGCAAACCAGCCGATTATTTTTGCTCCTGATAAAAATCTGGGGCGCTACGTTATGGAGCAAACCGGCAGGGATTTGATACTGTGGCAGGGCAGTTGTATGGTTCATGAAAATTTTTCCGAAAAGAAAATAGTACAGCTAAAAATCGAAAATCCAGATGCAGAGGTGATAGCTCATCCAGAGTGCGAACCTTCTGTGCTGCGCCACGCTTGCTATATCGGCTCTACTTCCGCCCTGCTTAAATACGTTCAGTTTAGCAACGCTAAAGCTTTTATAGTCGCTACTGAACCGGGTATTATTCACCAAATGCAAAAGCTGGCTCCCCACAAGCGGTTTATTCCAGCACCGCCTACAAACAGTTGCGCTTGCAATGAATGTCCGCACATGCGCTTAAACACGCTGGAAAAGGTTTATCTGGCTATGAAAAATCGTACTCCAGAAATTACTCTTCCGGAAGAAATCCGTCTCGCTGCCCTTAAACCAATACAGCGGATGCTGGAAATGAGCTAGGTATTAGGCGAGGGGATTAACTGCTGGTTAATACGGTATTAATTATTAACCAGCCTCAATCTCTGACTATAATTTTGAGAGGGGTACTCCCAACCAGCCGGCAAAGTTTCTCTCCTGTATGGGGGTTGGATGCTTGAGCGGCACTAACTGGTAACTGTTAGGGCGGGGAGGAGCAAGAGTGACGGGAAGCGAGCGCAATTCTTCTTGATGGAAAACGCTCACCGTGATGGTGTCGCCTGCTTGATAATCTTTAAGGCGCTCATTCAATTGCTCTGCCGTCACCCGGATACCATCTATTGCCAGTAATTCGTCATCGGCATCGATACCGGCTATTTGCGCTGGCGAATCACTTTCAACAAATTTGATTAATTCTTTACCATTTTCTGCTTTAGCAGTTAAGCCTAAGTAAGGCACATTGTCATCCTTTCCATTTGCTTGCAATTGCAACCCAAAAGGCTCTAAATATTCGTCAAAAGGCAGTTCCTCAGTACCATCTATAAACCGTTGGAAGAAATCGTCAAGTTTTACTCCAGCTACTGATTCGATCACTGTCTGTAACTGTTCTGGTGTAAACCCGATTTCGGGTTGACCAAATTGTAGCCACATCAGGCGCATGACATCGTCGAGCGAGCGCTGATTGTTGTGGCGGGCTCGAATCAGCAAATCTAGTAATAGCGATACTAATTCTCCTTTCAAATAATAAGATATTTGAGAATTGCCACTATTGCTATCTGGGCGATAAAGTTTTATCCACGCATCGAAACTCGACTCGCTCAGTGACTGCACCAATCGCCCTGGAGTCGTAAGAAACCGCGTAATATCTTTACTTAGATTTTCTAGATATGTCTTAGCATCGTAGATACCCGCCCGCAGGGGAATCAAGGAATCATAGTAACTTGTTGTTCCCTCAGAAAACCACAGCGAAGGTGTGTAGTTTTCGCTTTCATAATTATATACTTCTAAGGCTTTGGGACGAATGCGCTTGACATTCCAGAGGTGAAAAAATTCATGCGCTACCAGTCGCATGAAGTTGTAATATTTGTCTTTGGCGCGAAATCCTAAGCGAGGGTAGTTGAGGCTACAGGAATTTTTGTGTTCTAAGCCGCCAAATCCTTGAGCAGACAGGTGTAGTAAGAAAACATAGCGCTCGTAAGGCAGCCCGTCGAAAATGTCGGCTTCTGCTTGGATGATTTTCTCGAAATCGGCGAGCGCTTTTTCCGGTTGGAGATTGCCCTGCCCCCACACTGCTAACTCGTGGATTTTTCCCAACACCTCAAAGTAATATAGCCGATGCGTGCCAATTTCAAATGGGCTATCCACCAGTGTATCGTAATCCGGCGCTAAAAAAGTATTCGCCTGCCCGCTTACGGCACTTAAAGGTGTTGTCACTTGCCAATTGGGGCGCGGTGGGGTGATTGTGACGCGATAGGGTTGCTGTTCAAATCCTGGCAGGTAAAAAAATAGTGCCGCCCCATTGAAATAGCCGTGAGTCGAGTCGAGATGATTTGTGCGTACGCTTAGCTCGTTAGCATAGATGCGGTAGCGAACGATAATATCAGAAATATCTGGGGTTTGGATTTGCCAGTGATTTTTGCTTTGTTTGCGCCAGCTTAAGTTTTCCTCGTCTAGGGTGTAGGCTGAAAAATTTTGCAGGTTTCTAGAATATTCTCGTACTAGATAGGAGCCGGGAGTCCACACGGGCATTTTTAAGTCTAGCACTGGTTTTTGCCAGTTTTGCACCCGCAGCGTCACTTCAAATAGGTGCGATTCTGGCTGAGGCATGGCCACTTTATAGTCTATGGTTGGTGCTGTTTGAGGTAATTTTGTCAGGCGAACTTGGGTTGCTTCTGTCATGCTGATTTTTGGTTTTAGATTTGAGGTTGTTGATAAAAAAGGGCGAGCGCTTACAACCAACGATATGTTTTACATAGCTTTTTGCAAATTAACTCTTTTATACCTCTTTAGGCATGGCCAGCAAGATGTGTCAATTGTTTCATATTGATCAGATATATTGCCTGACGCTGAGAATCTATTTTCACCCAGCCTTTTTCAACTAGCTTGGCCATGATTTTGGTTACTTCTTCAGTGCTGATATCTGTGACGTCGGCTAAGTCTTTAAGGGGAATATTATAGATTTGTATCGCTTTTTCTGTTTTCTCACCATAGTTTTCCGCCAGGGCGACTAGAGTATTGGCTAGCTTGACTGCAGGGGGGCGGTTACGCAGTTGAAAACGAAAGTTAGTCTGACGCAGACGTCTTACCATTAGCTGTAGCATTCGATGGTGTAACTGCGCGTCTTTGAAAAGGGTTTGGATAAATCTCTGGGCAGAAACGCTAAGCAAATGTACCGGCGAGAGGGCAATTACGTCAGTGGAGCGGGGAGATTCGTCGAGTATTGCCATTTCTCCAAAGAAATCGCCTTTACCTAAAATAGCCAGCGTCACCACTTTATCCCCGGCAAGGCGTCGGACTTTTACCCAACCGGAAATCAAAAAGTAAACTGCGTTTCCCCAGGCATCCTCCATCAACACGGCTCTATTGGCGGGGTACTCGTGTTCGGTGGCAACTGAAAGTAGCCATTCCAGGGTTTCTGGATTGGCGGCACTGAAAAGGGGGAAAAGCTCACTAAACGCTTCGGTTTGCATGAAGGCTCGTCAAGCTAACAGGTAGATTAAGGAGTCTAGACTCCAGGGAATGGCTGTTGCCAAAAGTAGCAAGTTATTGCTTCCCCTTTCGTTTACTACCAATAACATACTGTATAGCAGTTGGTATTGGTAGTTTACATGATATGATTGCTAGACTAGACTGTAGGAAAAATTCAGACATATTTTTAATTGCGCTTTTACATTTTTATATATGCATTTACGGAGGTAAAATTTTTGTAGGGGTAATTCCTACCTGATTTTTACTGTATGCACAGCATCAGTTTTGGGATAATACACTCCTTATGCCAAAATTAGTGATCAATTTTACTCATTTTGGCAATTTATATGGTAATATATTATCACTACCCTGCCAGAGCTATACTAATAACTAAAGTTATATTATATAATAAAATGCGCTCGCTATTTCGCCATTCAAAAATAGCAAAAACTTTTATTAAAAAAATATAACAAAAAATAGCAGCAAAACCACTAAAAGCAGAAATGGCCACAGAAATAGAACGCAAATTTTTAGTGAAAGGCGATAAATGGCGAGCGCTGGCAACGGGCACGCTATATCGCCAAGGTTATATCCGTACTACCAGTAAAACAACGGTTCGTGTGCGGGTTGTTGGGGATAAAGGTTATCTTACTATCAAAGGGAAAAATCAGGGCAATTCTAGAGCAGAGTTTGAATACCCAATACCTGTTGAAGATGCACAAGAAATGCTCGATAAGCTGTGCGAACGCCCCCTGATTGAAAAAACCCGCTATAAAATTAAAATAGGCGAAGTCACCTGGGAAATTGACGAATTTGCAGGAGAAAATCAAGGCTTAATAATTGCGGAAGTAGAACTAACAGACGAAAATCAAATCCTCGAACTACCAGAGTGGATAGGGGAAGAAGTTTCGCAAGATCCGCGATATTTCAACGCCAATTTAGCTCAACATCCTTTCAGTCAATGGTAAAAAAAGGGCACGCAGCACGCGCACCCAAACAGAATTAAGCTAAAAACTCGCGAGGGTCAGTAATAAAGCCGGTAATTGCTGATGCTGCTGCTGTATAGGGCGAGGCAAGATAAATACCCGCTTCTTTATTCCCCATGCGACCTGGAAAATTACGGTTAGTAGTAGAAATGCAGATTTCTGGTTCATTCAGCCGCCCAAAAGTATCCTTGGGCCCGCCTAAACAAGCGGCGCAGGAGGGAGGGGCAGGTTCGATGCAACCAGCGGCAAGGAAAATTTCCGCCAGAGTTTGACCGTCATATTTGACTGTAAACAAATCTTCGTAGACTTTCTGAGTAGCAGGCACTAGATAAGTCGGTACTTTGACTTGATTGCCTTTGAGAATACGAGCGGCATTGAGAAAATCCGTAGTTTTGCCGCCAGTGCAAGAGCCAATATAGACGCGATCGATTTTGACATCTTTACATTCTCGTGCTAGAGCGCGATTGTCAGGAGAGTGCGGTTTAGCGACGACAGGCTCTAATTTGGAGACATCGTAGTGCCATACGGAGTGGAATTTGGCATCGGCATCGGTGTAAACAGGCTCAAATGGCTTGTCAGTGCGGGCGCGGACATATTCAAAAGTAGTTTCGTCTGGGGCAATAGTGCCATTTTTACCGCCGGCTTCGATCACCATATTGCAGAGAGTCATCCGCTCTTCCATTGACATAGGAGCGATCGCCTCACCGGAAAACTCCATTGTTCGGTAGTTAGCACCCGATACGCCGATATCACCAATGATTTGCAAAATTAAATCTTTCGCCAGCAGATAATCCGGCAATTCGCCATCGAGGATAAAATGCATAGTAGCGGGAACCTTCACCAGCAGCTTACCGGTGCCCATAATAAAGGCAGCGTCTGTATTACCAATGCCGGTAGCGAATTCGCCAAAAGCCCCCGCGTTACAGGTGTGGGAGTCAGTGCCGAAAAGGACTTCGCCGGGGCGAGTATGACCTTCTTGTGCGAGGGCAATATGACAAACGCCCTTGTAATCTGGGTTAGCTTTAAAGTTAGAGCGATCTGTAATATCGTAAAAATACTTGATATTCTGCTCTAAAGCAAATTCGCGCAGGATATCGACGTTACGATTTGCTCGCTCGTCGGCAGTAAAGATATAGTGATCGGGAATAATAACAATTTTTTCAGGATCCCAGACTTTAGCATTGGCGCCGAATTCGCGTTTAAACACGCCGATAGTGCCAGGGCCACAAACATCGTGGGTCATTAGCACATCAACGTTGATCCAGATATTTTCCCCCGGCGTAACCGTAGAGCGATTGGATGCACGGGCTAATATTTTTTCGGTGAGGGTCATCCCCATAGCAATTCTCCTGCGGAGAGGCTCCGCACATTTCTTTTATCAACAGCCTATAAATTCTATGGTAGGACGCACCGCTGCTCCACGGCTTTGCCACAAATGGGTAATACTTAAGGAGAAAGGGCGGCAGTGGGGCGAGGAAGATTACTTACAGAGCGCTGCATATTTGCTAAAGCACGATTGTAGCCGACGATCGCCCGTAGACGGTTGCCTTCAGCCCGAGTAAGTTCGGTTTCAGCATTAATGACATCGGTTTGGGTGCCCACACCAGCTTGGAACCGCAAGCGGGCAAGACGTAGGGATTCGGTGGCGCGTTCAACTTCCACAGAAGCGGTTTGAATATTTTCAAAATTTGCTCGCAAATCGTAAAATGCCCGCTCTACTTGCTGGCGAACCAGATTGCTCTGATTGGTAAAGCGAGTTTCTTCGCTCGCAATATTGGCGGTTTCCCTTTCGGCGCGAGCGCGAGTTGCTCCTCCGTTAAACAATTCCCACTGCAAGCGTGCTCCTACTGCAAAACCGTCACCGCTACCGAGGTTGTCGTTAAACCCTTCGATTACGTTATATTGAGCAAACAAATTTACTTGCGGCCCTTGTTCGGCCCTAGCAAGCCGCCGCTGCTGTTGTCGCAATTCCCGCTGCACAAGCTGCTGTTCCAATTCGGCACGATTTTTCAGCGCCAACACGATACTTTCTTCTAAGGAGAGATTCCAAAAACCTGCGATTTCTACCGGTTCGGCAGCGGCAATGTCAAACTGCTCGGAAATGTTCAATAACTGCGCTAACTGACGGCGACTGACGCGCTGATCCCGCAGCGCTTGGGTAAGATTTTGAATCTCATTGCCTAACTGTACCTGTGCCCGCAGTACGTCAAAGCAGGTTCCTACTCCGGCTCTTTCTAATGCTTTAGCATCTCTTAGGCTCTGTCTGGCGTTTTCTACTGCTTTCTGGGAAATTCTCACTTGCTCGTCGGCGGTTTGCACGTCATAGTAGGCATTGTAGACATCCAGACGGATTTGCTCTGTGAGCCGTTCGACTTCTAACTCGCTCAACCGCACCTGTTTTTCTGCCGCCTCTATGGCTGCTGAGCGTCGTCCGGCGGTGTAGATGGGATAATTTAGTTCTAGGGTGCTACTTAAGCTGGTGGAAGTGCTGTCAGTTAAAGGAAGACCTTGTTGCTGTCGTTGTTCGTTTTGAAAATCTGCCTGTGCAGAATCGTTGCGGATGAGATCACCTCTGAGGGTTAAGGTGGGGAAGTATGCTGCTCTGGCTTCTCTTAGGGCAGCTTGTGCTCGTTCTAGTGTTAAGTCAGCTTCGATTAAATCTGGATTGTTGCGCAGTGCTAAGTCTAGGGCTTGCTGTAGGGTAATGGGCTGGGTGCCTATGATGGCGACATCCTCTGGCTTGTTGGCTCGCCGCAGGGGATTGGGTTCGGGGTTGAGGTATTCGGGTGTTGTGCTGGGCTGGCTAAAAGGAGGCTGCGGCGGAAATTGGGGCGGCGTATATTCCACAATTGGGCATCTGTCAGGGCGCTCGCTTACCATTGGCAAAGATGGTGCTGTTTGGGCAATTTGGTTTTGAATTTTGAGTTGTTTAGAGGCAGAGGCAGTGGCTTCGAGATTGCCTAAGGCGATCGCGATTCCTATGCTGCCAGCTATCAGGTGACGATATTTTGGCATACGTTTTTGTTTCAGTCTGCACTCGTTAGACAGTTCCAACTGCGGACTTACCCTTTTATGCAGGATAGCAATAATTAAAAACTGCAATTAGGGCGGTTTGCTTCGCAGTCAACTACTTCCGCACCCTATCTGTTGTCATTATCTTTTCTTGATTCCGCTCCCCTTCGAGAGCGCTCGCTCTTTACGTGATATAATCATACACCCTGATTTTCTGGCTTTGCCCTCCAGTTTACTGGAGAGTTTTTACAAAAATTTACTTGCTGCTTTGAAAAATTAATAATTTTTATAGAACATCAACCCAAAAATCAGCAGTTAAAATCTGCCGCGTTGAAATTGCCTCCAAAGTTTATATTTACCCGGTTGGGGAAATTGAGTCATAAAATGTACTTCGCCTGCAGTAGCGCCTGGGTAACTAAATGCCCCTTTTCTCTAAGATAAGGCTGCAAATCGGTTACGGGTTTATTTGTCTTAGCATCCTGCAAAGAAAACATAATTAATACTGCCAAGGAAGATGCGCCGAATGCCCTTCATGCCCCTCACCAGAATGGAAGAATTAGTTTGGGCGCCTGTTTCCCCAGACTTGATTTGTGAACTCCCTTGAGCTAAAATCAAGGCTACAGTAAAAGCGATCGCCATAAAATAGCAATTCATCGATACTTCTCCGTTAAAAGGTTATCTGTGCTATCTATTTTAGCTTATCCGAATGATACCCGAAATTATTTCTGAAAATCAACTAAATGCATTAAAATTTGTTATCTCTACCCTAAAAAAACACAAAATTGCATATCATATAACAGGCGGTTTAGCTGGCAACATTTACGGTTCTAAATGGCCCCTGCACGATATCGATATAGAAGTATCCCAAAAAGATATAAACCAAGTAGCCTCTTTATTTATGCCGAATATAATTCGCCCGCTTGCTAGATTTGTAGACAATGAATTTGACTTAATGCTACTAACCCTGCGAGTGAATGACGTCGAAATTGAAATCAATCAAGTTGAGGATGCTTTCATCTTTACAGCAGATGGCAGGCGAGTAAAGTTAGATACAGACTTAAATAAAGCAATTAAAAAAAATTTTTTCGGAATTTCCGTCTGGGTTCAGCCTTTAGAAGACATCATTCGTTATAAAGAATTATTAGGAAGAAATGAAGACATCAAAGATTTAAAAACTTGTCTTCAAACAAGTCATGATTAATTCCTCAACTCCAGTAACAGGTAAAATTGGCTTTTTCAATTGCGCAGCAACTTCTGCAACACTCATATCATCCAAAAATAACAATTCTCCGTGTTTAAGCATCACAGAAGGCAAAAGAATTGCATCTCCCAAATCTTTTCCCTGCAAACCTTCTAGCAAATCCTGCCCTGTCAGCAAGCCGGTAACGGTAATAGTTTGCCCCCAGTAAGAGCTGCATAAAGCAGCTAAATTAACTTGTAGCCCTTGCACGCTATTGAGACGCTGCAAAATAGGTTGAAATGCTCTTTCAACTGCATTTCCCACCACCCAAGTAAAGCGACGAGGTGAGGAAACAGCAGGGGGCAACATTTTCTCTGCTGCTTCCTCAAATTGTTTGAGAAATTGGCGAATTGAGCCAACACCATTGCCAATTTGGGGATACTCTTCATAATGAGATTCTGGAGGCAATTCCTGTTGAGCAATTAAAAACCATTCATCTGCAAGCCAGGCAAAATTCGTACCCATTTGGCGGCGAAATTTTTCCTGTAGAGATTGTGCGAGCGCAATTGTTTCTCGCGCTTTTTCCGGCGTCACCGGTACCAATTCATCATCTGGCGGGCGAAACTTCGTCAACCCCACCGGCACCACCGCTACCGACGCCACTGTCGGCACCTTTCCTGTGCCAAATTTTGCCAAATCCAGGAGAGTCTTTTCTAAATGTTTACCATCATTTATTCCTGGGCAAACGACTACTTGTGCATGAATTTGTAATCGCTGTTTCTTAAACCATTTTAACTGCTCTAAAATCTGAGCTGCACGAGGATTTTTCAACAAACGGATACGCAACTCTGGCTCTGTAGCGTGAACCGAAACATAGAGAGGAGAGAGCCGCATATTAGCGATACGCTCCCATTCTTTCTGAGTGAGATTGGTGAGAGTTAGATAAGAACCGTAGAGAAAACTAAGCCGATAGTCGTCATCTTTTAAATAAAGTGTTTTTCTCTTCCCTGGAGGTTGCTGATCTATAAAACAAAAAGGGCAGCGGTTGTTACACTGAATTAAACCGTCGAAAATGGCGGTTTCAAATTCCAGCCCTAAGTCTTCGTCGTATTCTTTTTCTATTTCAATTTTATGAGTTTGCCCTTTAGCATCTAAAACTTCTAATTCTAAAAATTCGTCGGCACACAAAAACTTGTAATCGATTAAGTCGCGAGGTTTTTGACCATTGATAGCCACGAGCGCGTCACCGACTTCAAATCCTATTTCAGAAGCAATGGAATTCGGCAAAACCTTAGTAATTACAGCCGGCTTGATAGAACTTTCACTCATAAATGTATATTATAATCTGTATCTATGCATTTTTTGTTTTTACCCTAAATTTTAAAATAAATATACCTGACTCTATTGTATCTGAATAGGAGAGATTTGTCAACTATCTGGGAAAATGACAAATCGGAGCAAGCGCCAGTTTATGATAAAAATATGGTAGTGATACTTTTCCTATATGAGCTATTGTCTGAATCCCGATTGCAAAAAACCGTACAATCCAGATGATGCGAAAACTTGCTCCAATTGCGGCAGCAACTTACTGCTCTATTCGCGATATCGCATAATTCGCCCTCTTGGCAATCCAGGAGGATTTGGGAGAACTTTCCTAGCTGAGGATACCGAGCAACGGATTCGCTGCGCTGTCAAACAATTTTGCCCCTTGCCACAAATTCAAAATAACCAACAAGCCTTGCAAAAAGCAATTAATCTTTTTAATCAAGAAGCTAGGCAACTACAGCAATTGGGGCAGCACCCACAAATTCCGGCGCTGCTGGATTATTTTGAGGCAGAATCGCGTTTATATTTGGTACAAGAATTTATCGAGGGAAAGGATTTAGCAGCCACTTTGCAGGAGGAGGGAGCATTTAGTGAAGAAAAGATTCGAGAATTGTTGGGCGAAATATTAAGGATTCTTCAATATATCCACGAGCATAGAGTGATTCACCGGGATATCAAACCTGAAAATATTATTTATAGTGCTGCTAAAAAGGGGTACGCTTTAATAGATTTTGGCATTTCTAAGCAACTAGCTCAAACAACTGTTGCCCAAACCGGTACAGCTTATTTAGGTACTCCTGGATATGCACCTATCGAGCAACTTTTGTGGGGAAAAGCTTATCCAGCTAGCGATTTGTATAGTTTGGGAATGACGTGTTTACATTTACTGACTACAGTGGCTCCAGATGAACTTTATGAACCGCTAGAGCGACGTTGGTTGTGGCGCGATCGCTTATTAGAAAGAGGTACAAAAATTAGCCCTAATCTGGAAAAAGTTTTAGATAAAATGGTAAAACAAACATTACAAGAACGTTATCAATCAGCGGCAGAGGTGCTAGAAGATTTAAATTTATTAAATCAACTAGAAAAAACAAAAATAATATATAATTCATTAATTAATACTATTAGAGTAGCTAAATTAGGCAAAGCAGACTTCCGAACAATTAGCGAAGCCATCAAAAATGCCCAGCCTGGTACGAAAATAATAGTGGAACCAGGTTTTTACGAGGAAAGTTTAGTAATTGACAAATTTTTGGAAATAATTGGAAATGGAGCCAGAGAAGATATCATAGTTGAAAGTCTATTTTCTCCCTGCCTTTCCATGCAAGCTGAGGCGGCAATAGTTAAAAATTTGAATTTTTGCTATAAAGATTTAACAAATTATCAAAATGCTGATCTTTTAGGGAAATTTTTTAGCGAAAAATTGTTAAAACTATTTGCAGTTGATATATCTAAAGGGAAACTGCGACTGGAAAACTGCGAAATTTCCTCTACGGGTATTGCTTGCATTCATATTCGTGGGGAGGGCACTAACCCTTTCATTCACCAGTGTAAGATATACGAGGCGGCAAAATATGGAATTTTACTCAGCAAAAATAGCAGCGCTACTGTAGAAGCGTGTGACATATTTGGGCAAAAATTTGGCATATATATTCTCAAAGGTTGCAACCCGACTGTGCGGCGCTGTAAAATTCATGACATGCAGTCAGACGGTATTTTTGTCAGCAGTAACGGCGAGGGAACAGTAGAAAATTGCGATATTATTGGGAATAATAGTGCGGGAGTGAGGATTAAAAAGAAAGGAAATCTGACAGTGCGGCAGTGCAACATCAACAAAAACAAAGAACAGGGAATTTGTGTAGAATCTAACGGTGCCGGACCTATTGAAAACTGCGATTTAAGAGGAAATGAGGGAGGTGCGTGGTATGTTGCGCCGAAATGCTTGCCGCGCCGCAGTGGAAATAGAGAATGATAAAAATGCTAATGGTTAATGAGAATTGGTAATTTATAATTTAGTTAAGGGAGCTGTTGAAAACCAGTGTTTAATTTTTTTAATTCGACTTACAGTAAGCTAGACGGGAGATCATTAGACGAACGAGATCCGGAAGCGATTAGAGCGATGATGCCGGTATGGGAATGGTTTTACCGGTATTATTTTCGCGTGCAAACTGATGGTTGGCACCACATTCCTCATGAGGGAAAAGTGTTGTTTGTTGGTTCCCACAATGGGGGCTTAGCTGCACCGGATATGTTCATGTTTATGTATGATTGGTTTAGGCGTTTTGGTACGGAGCGCTTACTTTATGGGTTGATGCATCCAACAGTTTGGAAAGTTTTTCCAGGAGCTGCTAGATTAGCTACTCGCTGGGGGGCAGTAGTGGCACATCCGCAAATGGCAAGCGCAGCTTTCCAAAGAGGCGCTTGCGTTGCCGTATATCCTGGTGGAGCTGAAGATGTATTTCGCCCCCACAGTATGCGGCATCAAATTTACTTTGCGGGGCGCAAAGGCTTTATTAAATTAGCTTTGCGGGAAGAAGTGCCTATAGTACCACTTATTTCCAAAGGAGCGCACGATACTTTATTTGTTATAACCGAATGTTACGATTTTATGCGGCAATTGCACGAGATGGGGATGCCGTGGTTATTTGGGGTTGATCCGATGGTATTTCCGATTTATTTAGGGCTGCCTTGGGGGCTGAGTTTTGGTCCACTTCCCAATATTCCCCTACCGATGAAAATTCACACTCGCGTTTGCGCGCCGATAGTTTTTGAACACTACGGGAGAGCAGCGGCAAGCGAGCGCGACTATGTAGACGCCTGCTATGAAAAAGTGCGCAATCAAATGCAACGAGAACTAGATCATTTAGTTCAAGAATCGATCTAGCTAAAAAAGCATCATCTGCAAAAACATAAAAACCTCGAACCCCATTACCCCTAATCCCAGCTAATCCCCAAATTCCACTACAACAAACCCCACCCAAACAGAGTGGGGAAAGCAGTAGATCCCAACTACTTTCCTATCGCCGCCAGAGTTTAATCATATTATCCTTACCGGCACTAGCCAGCATCTTACCATTCGGGCTAAAGGCTACCGAATAAACCTCATCCGAGTGCCCGGATAAAGTATTAATCAGTTCTCCAGTATTGAGATGCCAAAGCTTAACAGTGCCATCTCGGCTGCCGGAAGCGATAATTTTACCATCTGGGCTGATTGCAACCGAGACGACTTCACCTGTATGTCCTGCCAAAGTGCGGATTAGTTCCCCAGTTTCTGTATTCCAAATCTTAACCATATTATCGTAGCCACCGCTTACAACTTTCTTGCCGTCGGGACTAATAGCTACCGATCTTACTTCTGATGAATGCCCCTGAAGATTGTGAATGAGGGTACCCGTTCCCACATCCCAAATCTTTACGGTTCCGTCTTTGCTGCCGCTGACTAGCGTCTTGCCGTTACCGCTAATTGCTACAGAATAAACATAGTCTGAATGCTCAGAAAGCTGCTGCACCCGCTTGCCAGTTTCTACATTCCAAATCCTGATAGTTTTGTCTTCATAGGCGCTGGCGATATTCCGTCCATTAGGGCTAAAAGTAACGGACCAAACGGCAGCCTCATAATCGAGAGTTTGCATTAATTCCCCTGTTGCGGGATTCCACAGCATGATTCTTCCAAATGAACTGCCGGTTGCGAATCGCCTGCTGTCAGGGCTAAAAGCAATAGCCCAAACCACCCCGCCATCTCCATCGAAGCTGCGGAAGACTTTTCCTTCTGCGACATTCCAAAACTTGACTGTTTTGTCTTTGCTGCCGCTAGCGAGTGTTTTGCCGTCGGGGCTGAATGCCACAATTCCGACTGCGTCAGAATGCCCTGTTAGGGTTTTGACTTCGATGTTTTTCCAGTTAATGCCTGCCTCGCACTGTTTGAGGAGATTTTGAATTTCTTGGAATGTTTTGGAATTGTTGAGGATTTGTGTTGCTTGCTGCAGGCACTCTTCGTAGTTGCGATCTTTATAAAAGGCGTCGAGCATGGCGAGCTGTTGTAATTGTTTCTGGCGGAGCATCAGCATACCGGGCAGTTGAAATGTGCCGTAAGTGAGGGCGATCGCGCCTATTCCAACAGCCATACCGACTCCGAATTTTGCGGGGGGGATTTGCTTGAAAACTTGAGAGATTTCTGGCAGATATCGGCTCCACTGTTTAGCAACTACCTGCGGTACGGGATTAGGAAGCTTTATTAGTATGGGATTAACTCCTACCCTCTCTTCAATTTTCGCTACTTCTTCGTCTTTAAGCCCTAAAATTTGTTGCAAGCGTTTGAGTTCATCCCGCGTTTCTTCAGACAGGGGATTTTCTTCGTTCAAGGCTTCTACTAAGGCTCGTTCGTAGCGTTGTATTTTTTGCTTGTATTCTTCGTAGGGTTTTAGCACCTCTTCTTCGATCGCCTGGGCTTCTTCTACCTGCAATTCCAGGCTTGTACGCAGTGCGTCTAAAATGTTGCGCCCGACAACCGATATTTCGCCACGATGGCTGACGCGTCGTTCTACTTCTTCACGATAGATTGTCAGCTTGGGCAGGTGAATCCCTGAGCGCTCGCCACTTTTGATCAAATCAGCGATTACTTCTTCTGCACTTTGGTAGCGCATTCTGTAGTCGTGGCGCACCATTTTGTCTAAAATATCTGCTAGCTCTGGTGTCACCACTGCCAAGTGCCGCCAGTAAATTTCCCCCTTCGTGGGATTTTTGGCATCTCGGAGTTTAGGTAAGTCGTAAACCGGCAAACCTGTCAACGCTTGGATGGCGAGCGTTCCCAAGGCATAAATATCGCTGTTGTATTGGGGGTTGTATTGGAATTGTTCGATCGGCATGTATTCCAGGGTACCAACCCGCACTGTCGGTGGCATTGGCCCTTGGTTCATTTGGCTGCCGATTTCTTTCACTGCTCCAAAGTCTATCAATACTAACTTGCCGTCTGGGTGGCGTCGGATTAAATTGCTAGGTTTGATGTCCCGGTGGATCACCCCGTGTCCGTGTACGAAAACCAATATCTCTAGCACTTCTTTCAAAATGTTGACGACTTGGTTTTCCGGCAGGGGTTTCCCGGGCAAAATCTCGTTTGCTAGGGAATGACCGGGAATAAATTCTTCAACTAAGTAAAATTCGTGATTTTCCTCAAAATAAGCGAAAAGTTGGGGAATTTGGTCGTGCTGCCCCAATTTTTCTAACATTTCCGCTTCTTTGTCGAAAAGGCGGCGGGCATTTTCCAGAACTTTAGGATCGTTAGTCGCAGGTCGTAGGTGTTTAACAAAACATTCGGGGTGACCGGGACGGCGGGTATCTTTGGCCAGATATAGTTGTCCAAATTCGGCTGTTCCTAAGACTTCAGTGATGCGATAACGTCTATCCAAAAGTTGACCGATCATAATAGCGGAAAGCCCCTAGCTGTTTTTGCTTGATTATGGCACGAAATAGTTCGCATCCTAGTTGTATAGGAAACGAGTTTTAGTGTTGTAGGGTTTTCGGGCAAGATATCTTTGTTATTGTATCGGAGTAAGAGAAGATCGTCATGCTGCCAACCCAGCTATAGCCTGATGTCTTGGCAAAGTCTGTGCGCAGCACAATCGCCCCTTACACTGGGATTTGTTTTCAAACCCCTGGATGGCCTCATAACTGCTTTTTGTCAAGCACCTGCCGCCAAAACCCTCAACCTACTATACTCTTTCATTCTTTATTCCCCTAATCTTGATTCTTATCTCCAGAAGGTATTTTATCTTGGAAAAAGAGTAATTTTTTGTCCTTGAAGCCAGCTACCGTGAGATTACTGCGTGTTTTTTCAAGCCTTCGTCTGCTTGCTATTATTTCCCATTTTATTTTCCTCTTCTCAAATGATTCAAAAATAGTGTCTGCAAGCTTTAAAAAATTAAAAATATAAGGCTGTTGTTTTTAAAATAAATATTTTCAAGTATTTAGCAAAAATAATTGCGATCGCTTTCAAAACACCGCTTATTTCAATATTTCTAGTTGCCTAGAAGCGATGCCTTACGGATAAAGGAAACAAGCAGACGTATAGAAAATCTAAAGGGCTGGAATAAGTGCGGCAGTCAATATTGAAAAACCGTCTTACCAACTAGCCCGCCTAAGTTTTTGCTTTCTTTCCACCAATAACCTCTCAAATGGCTCAAAATATCAAAAAAATTTACTTACACTGGACTGGCACCTCTTATGACTGGGCAGAACCTGGACACTATCATACAGTTATTTTGGGAAATGGTAGTGTCAAACGCCTAACTGGCTATGATCAGCCCCTCAAAGCTCACACTGCCGGACGCAATGAAGAGTCAGTTGCGATCGCGATCGCTTGTATGGGTGAAAGGGGTTGGGATGATTATCCTCCCACAGCTATTCAAATTGAAAATATGTGCAAGGAAGTCGCTCTACTTGCTTTTCAATTAGGTTGGAAACCAGACGAAATTAATATTTACCGCGTCATGACTCACGCGGAAGCGGCAGCAAATCGAGATTTTCCCTTAGAAAAAGTCAAGCAAGTCTCCGAGTGGAGTTATCCCACTTCTACTCCACAAGCTGAACGCTATGTTGCTAAAGCTCGCGCTTTGGGAATGCCTCATGAAAACTATGGCCCCGATTTTTGGTTTGACGGATGGCCTGCTGGATTTTTTGAACGCTGGGATTTGTGGCAACTCAAACCGAGCGAGCGCCGAGGTGAAGGAGGTTTTATCTTACGAGATAAAATCAAAAAATATCTCAGCCAAATGGACGTTCCTGAGATTAGTATTAAAAGCAACTCTCCTGCTCAACCTAATGAATGCAAAGTTTATCTTGATTCTCAGGTTATTGCCACAGGTTACATTTTATCAGACAATCGCTGTTACGTTCAGCTTTCCAAACTGACTGCTGCTTTTGGAATTCCGCTGAGTGTTAATAGCGAACTTGGCTATATTAATTTATTGACAGATAAATTTCAACCCAAGTATTTGGCTGATTCTCCTGTTATTTTAGGATACCGAGTAGTTGATATTTACATGAACCGTCCTCAAGATGCCAGAGGAGAAATCATCAGCGACTCTACCCATCCTGCTCGTCCTTTCATGCAAGGTATTATTTTTAACAAGGTGACTTATGTTTTAGTGGCTGATTTCTGCAAGGAGTTAGATATTCCTTTTAAATTTCAAAGTTCTGATCGCTCTGTTCGTCTCAGTCTTTCATCAAATAAAAAGTGATATTCCAATTTTTAACTAAGGAGGGGATGCTGTAGTTTCTGTTTAACTTAATTGCGGTGTTCGTTATTGTAACGAATTCTTGCGCCTGCCCATTGGAGTTTATCTCGCAGGATTTGGTAGTAGGAATAATTTTCTCGTAGGATAATAAATTTTGCCTGACAGTCTGCCATTTGCACGTCTACCCGCTGTCCTGGCCAAATTGAGGTAGCGAGGACGCCATCCATCCATAACTTAGTGCTGAGGTCGCGATCAGCGAGGGGCCAAATGCTGACGACGGAACCTGCCGGCAAGACGATAGGGCGGCTAGAAAGACTGAGGGGACAAATGGGAGTGACGGCGATCGCCTGCATGCCGTCGTGGATAATTGGACCATTAGCGGATGCAGTGTAGCAAGTAGAACCTGTAGGAGTTGCCACAATCAGACCATCTCCCTGATATTGATCTACCACCTCGCCGTCTACTTCCATTTCCAGAATCGAAGTTAGCATTCGATCTACAGCAGCGGGTTTAACACACATTTCATTGAGTGCTAGGAAGCGCTCGCTTGCTGGTTCGTGGTTAGAGCGATCGCCGTCAAACACCGTTGCTTGTAGCATCATTCGCCGTTGAATCGCATAGCGATCTTCTTCCAGCCGCTCCCAAACCTGTTCAATTTCTTGAAATAACTCAGCGGGTTCTGTCAAAAATCCCAGATGCCCCCCCACATTTACTGCCAAAATCGGAATGCCATCACTTGAAAGCTGCCTAGCTGCTGCCAGAGCCGTGCCATCTCCCCCCAACACTAGGGCCATATCGATCCTTTGTGTTGCTGACGCCAAAAAAACCGGGTAGGGATTATCTTTTGGGCCGCTCGGTCCCATTAAAACGCGACAGCCTCGTTTTTCCAGGGATGCGGCGCATTTTTCTGCAGAGCGTCGGCTTAAAGTATCTCCTGATTTATGAGCAATAATAACCTGCTTTAACTCCACGTCCTCTAATTTTATAGAGTTTTTAGAAAAATAGCTAGAATTTTCTTATCTTAAATATTTTTTTCTTAATTCCCAGGCGCGTGCCTGGGAAAACGAAAATTTTACCACTTGAGCAGATTAAACTGCTCCATATCTACTGTATTACGGTTGCGATAGATTGCCAGCACTATAGCCAAACCCACGGCTGCTTCAGCCGCAGCCACTGTAATCACGAATATTGTGAACACCTGACCCTTGATATTTTGTGGGTCTAGATAATTGGAAAATCCCATGAGATTGAGATTAACTGCATTAAGCAGTAACTCAATAGACATCAACACCCGAACGGCGTTGCGGCTGGTAATCAAGCCGTAGATGCCAATGCAAAAAAGTGCTGCTGCTAATAAAAGAAAATACTGAAGTTGCAGGTGCATGAATTTCTGATTCACTAAACGTTAAAATTACTGCTTGAGAAATTGCTATTTCATTTAATTCTTGGGGGTAGAGGTTTCTTTTGCTGCCACTAATTCCCGTGGGCGTTCGGGCAGAGTCAGTAATGGCGGCTGCTGAGGTAATTGTGTGCTTACCTCATCTGGCAGCAATTCCCGCCGTGCCAAAACGATCGCTCCCATCATTGCCATCAGCAGCAAGATAGAAGCCAGCTCGAAAGGCAACAAAAAGTCGCTGAAGAAATGTTCTCCAATTCGCACGATCGAAGTATCGCCAGCTGCAGGGTTGGCGGAGATTAGCCAGGGGGTAGATAAAACCATTGTGCCCAAAAGGGCAAACAAGCCAAAACAAATCAAGGCTGTTGCTCCCTTACGTAGGGAGGCACCGGGGAGGGGAGGGAAATCCTGACGTTTGTTGACGAGCATGATAGCAAAGAGAATCAGGACATTAACCGCCCCTACGTAAATTAATACCTGAGCAGCGGCAACAAAGTCTGCATTTAACAACAGGTACATACCGGCAATACTGATGAAGACGACTCCCAGCAGAAATGCCGAGTAGACGATATTAGATAAGAGTACGACTCCCAGGGCGGCTGCTATCATCATTAAAGCCAGCAAGCCAAAAGATACTATTTGAACGCCTTCGGCTAAATTCACTGTCAATATCCTTTGTAAGAGTGTGGGAATGTGGTTTGTGTTTTAGACAAAAGCGATCTGCGATCGCGCGCTCTGGGTACAAATACTAACTCTTCGCCGTTTCGTTTTTTTCCAATTGTTCCAGGATTTCCTCTGGACGCTTACCTGCGCGTTGGCTATTGGGTGGCAAATCATGAGGTTCATTAATGCCTTTAGGCAAATAAGCGAACTCTCGTAGGGGCGTTACCATTGGATCCATTGTTACTTTGTATGGTAAGCGACCGAGGGCGACATTATCGTAATTTAATTCGTGACGATCATAGACAGCGAGTTCGTATTCTTCTGTCATTGACAAGCAGTTAGTGGGGCAATATTCGACGCAATTGCCGCAGAAGATGCAGACACCAAAGTCTATGCTGTAGTGCTTGAGTTGTTTTTTCTTTGTTTCTTTATTAAATTCCCAGTCGACTACAGGCAAGTTGATGGGACATACTCGCACGCACACTTCGCAGGCAATGCACTTATCAAATTCGAAGTGAATTCGTCCCCGGAAGCGTTCGGAGGGGATAAGTTTTTCGTAGGGGTATTGTACTGTTATCGGGCGGCGACGCATGTGGTCAAAGGTAACGGATAATCCTTGACCGATATATTTTGCGGCTTGAATAGCTTCTTTGCTGTAGTCGCCTACTTGCTTGAGGAATTTAAACATGATTTTTTGCTAAGTGGGTAAGGGGGATAGGGGTAAATGTAAATAGAAATTGGGCTTTTTGCTGTTAGTTGTTATCCGCCAAAGGCAAAGGGAAAGGCGAGTTTGAGGGCGGCGGTGAGTAGCAGGTTGACTAGCCCTACTGGCAGGAGGAATTTCCAGCCGAGGTCCAGTAGTTGGTCAATGCGTACGCGGGGAACTGTCCAGCGCAGTAGGATTGCCAGGAAGATGAAGAAGTAAGCTTTGAGCAGGGTCATGGTGATGCCCAGAGTTGCAGTAATTATTTGCAACCAGGGTGTTGTTTCGCTGACGCCGAGCCAATTGGCAATTACTCCTACAGGGATAGGAAATTCCCAGCCTCCAAAGTAAAGCACGGCTACTAGCAGGGAGGAGAGGACTAGATTCACGTAGGAAGCGAGGTAATAGAGGGCAAATTTCATGCCTGCATATTCGGTTTGGTAGCCGGCGACGAGTTCTTCTTCGGCTTCGGGTAAGTCAAAGGGTAATCGTTCGCATTCAGCGAGGGCTGCAATCCAGAAGATGATGAAGCCTACGGGTTGACGCCAGATATTCCAGCCGAGGATGCCATAGCCTGATTGCTGTTGCACTATGTCGATTGTGCTGAGGCTATTGGACATCATTGCGATCGCCAGTATGCTCAGGGCTAAGGGTATTTCGTAGCTGATTGACTGAGCGGCTGCTCGCAATCCTCCTAGTAGGGAATATTTGTTGTTTGAGGCATAGCCTGACATCAGCAAGCCAATTGGCTGCACGCTAGATAGTGCAATCCACAGGAATGCCGCCATTCCGATATTGCCGATGATTAGGTTTTGTCCGAAGGGTACGAATAGGTAGGATAGAAATACTGGAATGACGACAATCATTGGCCCCAATGTAAAGAGCAGGGGATCGGATTTTGTCGGTACCACGTCTTCCTTGAATAGTAGCTTTAACCCGTCGGCTGCTGGCTGTAGCACGCCTAAAGGGCCAGCATATTCTGGACCTATCCGCTGTTGGGCTGCGGCTGATATTTTTCGTTCTAGCCATACGGCAACCAATACGCCCACGGTTGCTGCTACTAGCATCAGTAGCATTGGTAGCGGCATCCAGATTACTTTGGCAAGCTCTGCTGGTACGCCCAAATCCACGAGCGTTTGTATAAAGCTTGCTTGCAGGTCGATTCCTGGGTTCATTTTTCCGATTTCGCTCACAGATTGTTAAGTTTTTTTACTGCCTCATTGATTAGTATATCGCTGCCTGGATACGCTAGAAAATTATGTCGACAATATCCAGCCTGTTTTGGGTATTGTAAATTTTTATTATAAATATATATAAAATCAACTTTATTTTTATTTACTTTTGTGCGCTCGCTTATATTTTTTTAGTTATTTATTAAAAAATTTTTTATTTATCTCTTTTAAGTAAGGGCGTTTGGCGCCCTTTTACATTTAAATTGCATATATCTTCTAGCTGTTTTCTAGAAGAATGCTCACTTTAGCGCTCCTCAATAGGAACATAGGGAGCTTGGTGAGAGCCGGTATAAATTTGGGTAGGACGATAGATGCGGTTTTCTGCGAGTTGCTCCTTCCAGTGAGCGAGCCAACCGCCGACGCGGGCGATCGCAAAAATGGGGGTAAACAAATCATCAGGAATTCCCAACTTCCGGTAAACCAAACCAGAATAGAAATCCACATTTGCGTAGATTCCCTTATGCCCCAATTTTTCCGCTACAACCTTTTCCAACTCCACAGCAACATCATAATACTTATCCCGCCCGAACTTCTCAAAAAGTTTTTCCGCCAAATTTTGCAGAATCGTGGCCCGTGGATCCTTCACCTTGTAGACGCGGTGACCAAAGCCCATAATTTTCTTTTTGTTCTGAATGCAATGTTCCACATAAGGGCGGACATTTTCCACTGTGCCAATTTCTGCCAGCATAGTCATCACTTCTTCATTGGCACCCCCATGCAAGGGGCCTGCTAGAGTGCCGACGGCTGAGGCGACTACTGCATAGGGATCAGTGAGAGTGGAAGCCGTCACCCGTGCCGAAAACGTAGAAGCATTCATCGTATGTTCGGCATGTAGCATCAAGCAGATATCAAACACCCGCGCTGCTAGGGGATCGGGTTCCTGCTCGGTAAGCATGTATAGAAAATTAGCGGAGTAGTCCAAGTCGTCGCGGGGCTGGATAGGATCATTCCCTTTGCGCATCATCTGAAAAGCCGCCACCATCGTTGGAATTTTAGCCAACAGTCGCACTACGGCAGCGCGAATATAAGCTGGGTCATCCAAAGCGCGACGGGAGTAGAACAAACCCAGGGCAGCCGCACAAGCTTGCAGGGCGTCCATTGGGTGGCCGCTTTCCGGGAAGCATTTCATCATATCCCGAATGCGATATTTAATGCGGCGGTGGTAGCGGATTTCGTGTTCAAAAGCTTCCAGTTCTTGTTTGGTGGGCAGTTCACCCCATATTAAAAGATAACAAGTTTCCAAAAAGGTACTTTTTTCTGCTAGTTCTTGTATAGGAATGCCACGATATTCCAATATGCCTTTTTGCCCATCTACAAAGCTGATACTGGACATGGTGGCGGGAACGCCTTCTAAACCAGGCTTAAATTCAAAAGTTGCCTTGATTTCGCTGGCTACAGTCATAGCCGACCCCCTTTGGCACGAATTAATTATCTCTTCAAGCTAACTTACCAGACGACCCGATTCTGAGTAGTTTTTTACCAGAATCATTTAATACCTTGCTTTACTGCGCTCCTATGCCAGTAGTAACTTGGGGGGGACTAACCAGAACATTAAGCAATTACCCACGGGGGTTTCAGTTTCGGGGAGCTGCAAGCCGATGATACCGGCTTTTTTGAGGATAAGTCTTTCTCGTGCTTCGCCCCAGACTAAAATTTCTGCCCAGTTGGCTAAGTCGGGTTGGTGACCTACGAGGGCTAAGCTATGGCCGCCGTTTTGGCGCCATTTTTTTAACCAGCTCAGCCAATTTTCCAGGTAGCCGCCGGGTGCTAAATCTTGGAATTCTTCTATTTTTGTGGATAGCCCTACGGCTTGGAGAATTTCGGCGGTTTGGCGAGCTCGAACAAGTGGGCTGGTGAGAATTAAGTCAAAATTGATGTCGAGCTTTCGCAGGTGCTTGGCAATTTTTCTGGTTTTGCGCTCGCCTGCTGCGGTGAGTGCTCGCTCTTCGTCGCTTTCACCTGGTTGCGCCTCGGCGGCAATGCCGTGACGTATTAAATATAGTTTAGCTGACATGCCTGTAAACACACTGGCGGCAGTATTAAGTTTTAACTGGTGCTCGTAAAAGCTCTATTCCCCGTGAATGATATTATCCTTAGGACTGACTAATTTTAGGAGTTTTTGCTTAATTTGCGCATCGAACACTTCCCACTTAATTTTGGCGTAGTCTTTATTTTCGTTGCCGCCAGAAAGAAAGCCGATGGGAATTTCAAAGCCGCCAGCAAGCGATCGCCCGCCGCCAAAAAAGCGCCCTGAAGCATCTTGCCCAAAAGCTTCTTTAATAAACTCGTCAGGATCGAGGGTTAGCTTATTAGTACGCAAAGAACCCGTAACTACTTCCAGATCTTCATCCTCATCGTGGACAATACCATAAACAACAGCAGTATGGACATTTTCTTCCGTCAGCAAGAAATCTGCGGCTTGGGGTATGGCGTCGCGATCTTCATACCGCAGGTAGCCGACACCGGCAATAGAAAAATTATTTTGCACGAAGCGGTTTCTGAGGCTGCGCTCAATCACATCCATCACCCGTTTAGAACGGGATGCCTGTAGCACGGCTGAGAGCAACTGATTGTCACAAAATCGGCTCAGATAAGCAGCTGCTAAAAAATCTTCTTCTTGAGCTTGTCTTAGCCCATCGGTATCGGAACGAAGCCCGTGCATTAGTGCTGTAGCGCACTTTACATGTTCGCCAATACTGCTGTCGAACTTGAGCAATCCTGCTTGCAGGTACTGAGTTAGAATAGTAGCGGTGGCGCGGATTTGAGGACGGATATCTACAAACTCGGCATTTAGGTTCCCTTGCGGGCTGTGGTGATCGATGATAGCGGCAATTGGTAGACTTGCAGCTTGTACGATTGGTAGTAAAGCGCTGGTAGTCCCTTGGTTGTCAATTAATATACAACCATGATATACAGATAAGTCTTTGTTTTTCGCTATTTCCACGCTCCAGCGCTGTACGGGCAAGCCGGTGAGTTTAACTAAGGCGATGTTTTCTTGGTGGCTGAGGGCACCGGCGTAGACTATATCACATTGTATACCGTACTGCTGGGCGATTAATTTGTATGCCCAAGCGCAGGAAAGGGCGTCTGGGTCGGGAAAGTCTTGAAGTATTACCAATTGGCGCTGATTTCGGTGTTGCTCTAATAAGTGCCGTAGGGCTGCAATTTTTTCTTCAGGGGATAAATCGGGAGATTTGGCGGTGCTTTTGGGCAGGATTTTTAAAGTTTCCCCGCTGATTGCTAGCTCCTCTAAGCACGATTCAGTTGCGTTTAACTGAATTTTGTTTCCGTTTACTGAGCCAGACTCCTTTTCTGCATCTTTTGGGTACGGTTCGATTTTCGATCGCTGCCTATTCAATGAGGGGAGCGAATTAGATGCCATAAGAGATGCTACTTTATACGAAAAAATTAACATGACGCTCGCCCGAGCGCGTCTGAAATTCATATTTTCTTCCCTTTCAGAGTTCAGAGTCTCCTTACCGTACGACGCGTGCAAGATTCCCTTTCTGGGAAAAGCTGCACGCAGCTGCCAGCGCTCAACTCCATCTCTGCATGGGAAGATTGTACTTTAGCTACTTGCCTTCGCGGCTCTTACTTTGTTATTTTTTTCTTCTACTGCGACTATTTTACCAATTCCAGCTTACACTGGAGCGTAGGAAATCCGCAATCAATTACCCGCGCCAAAAGCGAAAATTGTAAGCTTTCCCTACTCTTACTGCTGCTTTCTGGTTTTTACCTCTCTAATTTTACTAGATATTGATAACTTTTCAATTTTTTTGGTTATATTATCTTAACAAACTGTAGGGGCGTTTTTCCCGTGAATGCCTACGCTCTCAATGGCACGCGCAAGCCAATATAGTCTTTACAAATAATTATGATTTGCGTATTTTTGAAATGCATTTAAAAAAAAAAAGCAAATTTTGTCAGTCAAAAATCTTACTTTTCCCGATAAAGATTGAAAAAATCTAATCAAAGAAAAAAGGCGCTCTTGCACTAAAAAATCTGCAGGCGCGCGGGTAGCTGCCTACACACTGGTGGTAGGGCTGTCTGTTTGTATAGGTAAAAGCCCCCAGTGTGACAGCAACAGCAGGGGGCTTTTTTAGCTACCAATTACGTATTTTTGCCACTCATCATGCAGTCCACTTTTTAGGTGTTTGCTGACTTCAAAATATAGGCTGCTATAAGGTTGACGCGGGGGGTTTTGTAAGGACATATTGGCTTCCTTGGGGGTGCGGTTGCCTTTCTGGACATTGCAACGCACGCAGGCGGTGACAATGTTTTCCCAGGTATCCCCTCCGCCGCGCGATCGCGGTATTACATGATCGAGAGTCAGTTCGTCACCTGTATATCCGCAGTATTGACAGGTGTGGCCATCTCGGTGCAGGATATTACGGCGGGTTAGGGGTATCTCCTTATAAGGAACCCGAACGTAATAACGTAGCCTAATCACTGTTGGCAGTGGAAAATTTGTGTGCAAATATTTGCCGTTGTGTTCCAATTGCTCCGCTTTACCTTTGAGCAACAAAACCACCGCTCGTCGCCAACTGGTAATATTCAGCGGTTCGTAGGAGGCATTGAGGACTAGGACCTTGCCCATTGATATAATAAATAAGTAAGCGAGAAGATTTTGAAGAGATATTAACACAGCTTTTTGGTTGTTTGCGGCAGCCTGGTTCCTTAAAACTGTAAGATTGCCAGCATAATAGGAGAAACAGGAGTCATGTAGCTTACCTTGGCGACTGAGAGTCTCAGACGAGTTTTTGTCTACTCTGGCAGCAGGCGTTTTTCTTTTATTGCTTCTATATTTAGATTAAAATGGTGCAAAGATACTCTAAATATAGAGCTTCAGGCTGAAAGGCGTAGCGCTCGCGCCCTTCCTGCTTTGTCTGATACAAAGCTTTATCGGCAGCTGTAATCAATGTGGCACAGGAGGATTTGCTACTGGGAAACTCCTAAACTGACACTCACATACTGGCTGATGGGAGATTTTCGATGCAGCATCTTCAATTCTCTTACAGCCTGGAAGCTAGTATTAGCTACCTTAAGAGCAGCTTCGGCAATGGTATTGGGCAATTTTTCCTGCGGCTATTTTAGTAACTTCTCAACTCCCATTGACGCGCGTTGCAATTCTTTACAACTCAATATAGCCGTGCTCCGAGGCGATTGTTTTTGCAAACGGATTAATGGCATCCCTATGACAAGATAGCCTTGATTTGCCCTTTTCATACTTGCTTGCTTTACGCAAGGCAAGCCAGTTTCACATTTGCTTTAAGTTTATTCTAATTTTAGGTTTTTTTCCAAGCAGAAAATATGTCTGCATTTTCCCCTTACCTTTAATCTTGATCGCGCCTCGTTTTTGGAATAAATATTTATGTTTCAAGAGTTGGTAAGTAGCTGCTGTCACTTGAATATAACCGGGCAGAGAATGGGATTCCATACGAGAAGCAATATTAACTGTATCTCCCCATAGATCATAGATAAATTTTTTCAAACCAATTACACCGGCGACAACTGGTCCAGTGTGGATGCCGATGCGCATACTCAAAGTTTGATGGTGAAGCTTATTAAAGCGAGCGATTTCTCGCTGCATATCCAGTGCCATATTAGCGATCGCTTCAGCATGGTTTTTTCGTGGCGTAGGTAAACCGCCCACCACCATATAAGCATCACCGATAGTCTTAATTTTCTCCAACCCGTGTATTTCAGTCAACAAATCGAAAGCAGAAAAAATCTTATTGAGAAAATATACCAATTTCGTAGGAGAAATATTAGCAGAAAATGCGGTAAATTCGACGATATCAGCGAACAAAACCGTAACTTCTGGGAAGCTATCGGCGATGATAGCTTCGTGTAATTTTAACCGCTCTGCGATCACCTCTGGCAAAATATTTAACAGTAACCTCTCTGTTTGTTGTTGTTGGTAGCGGAGAGCTTCTTCAATTACCTTTCGCTGGGTAATATCTTCCACTGTCCCTTGATAATATAGGAGAGCGCCCGTTTGATCGCGAACAGCATGTCCATTTTCTGAAATCCAAATCGGGCTGCCATCTTTGCGATAGATTTGCGATTCAAAATTCGATACCGACTCGCCAGCATTCATTGCCGCCAAAAACTCCTCGCGGCGCTTCGGATTAACATAAAAACGAGAAATATCAGTAACATTTTTCATTAAATCTTCAGGCGTATCATAACCATAAATGCGTGCGAGAGCAGGATTGGCACTAATAAATTTGCCATCAGGGGCAATTTGGAAGATGCCGTCGAGGGCATTTTCAAAAATCATGCGATATTTTTCTTCGGCAGAACGCAACGCTGCTTCAGCTTTAGCGCGCTCGCGGGCTTCCAGACTCAATGCCACCAAATCCGCAAGCGAACTAGCAAAATTTTGCTCATCAGCAGACCACTGGCGAAAAGTGGTGTCTTCTAGGCAAACTACTCCCCTCACCACACCGCCAAGGCGAATCGGGGCATCCAACATTGATGTGATGCCAAATTTCGACAAAAAATACATTACTAACTCAGCAGTTCTGAAATCGGTGCGGGCATCGCACGCCGCGATACTACGTTCTTGCTCCAGTGCTGCGAAGTATACCGGATAGTCATCTACTGCCAGCTCATACCCTTGGGAGTGTGACTTGGTATTACTTGAGTACAAATCCATACAAGAGAGCTTGCTCCGATCTTCGTTGTATAGCCACACGCCTGCCTGTGCTACTTGTAAAACTTTGGCACCAGCTTCAGTGATGAGCTGGCAGGCGGAGAGAAAGTCGCCCTGGCTCAGGCGTCGACTTTTGGTTAGTTTTATGAGTACCTTATTTTGCTTGCGCAAGAACTGCTGACGCTTTAAGAGTGCTTCTTGAGCCTGTTTGCGAGGGCTGATATCGCGGACAACACTGCAGAGTACTTTTCTTCTGCCATACATAATTAGGCTAGCGCTTACTTCAACGTCCACTAAAAAACCGTCACTCCGCCGATAGCGCCACTCGCTTATAGTATATTTTTTATCTCTCAGTATGCGCTGAATATTGCGATTGATACTTTCTGGATCGTGAGCAATAAGATCATAAATCCCTAGTTTTAGAATTTCAGCTTGGGAATAACCGAGTAACTGGGCAAAAGCCTTGTTAGCTTCTAAAATACGTCTTGTCTCGACGTCGAATAAAAAAATCCCTTCAGAAGTTTGTTCGATAACACAGTGGTAGCGTTCTTCACTCTCTTGGCGTTCTATTTGAGCCTGTTGTAGGGCAGAGAGCATGTCATTGATATTTTTAGCAAGACTAGAAAGTTCGTCACTACCTGCTAGTGCTAGGCGTAGGGAGATGTCTCTGCAAGAGGCAATCCGACTGACATCAGCACTGAGATTGGCGAGGCGAGAAAGTACCAGTTTTTCTAGCAGCAGTACTGTACACCCCCCAAAAACCAAGCCTACTACTATGACTGAGATAATCAGGTGTTTGAGGCTACGCTTGGCTTGTTGGTAAGTTTGTCTGGGGATAATAACGCGCAGCAGTAGTACTGGAGAACCGTATATATCTTTGAGTAGAGTATATCCCGCGAGCGCATTTTCGTTGAGGGGGCGCGCGAATATAGAAGTTTTTTCACTATTTGCTGCTTTTTTCAACAGTTCGGCGCGGGCGATTTGCACATCTGTTGGCAGTTTGCTTGATTCGTCGATATTGTAGAGTTGTAGCGGTAGCCGAGCTAGTTTGGTTATGCGGTTTATTTGAGCATTATCTAGATTTCGCCCGAAAATTAGAGTTCCCCGAATTGGCCCAGTTCCCTTATTGGTGAGGATGGGTCGCGACGCTATCAGTAGAGGGCCTGATGGTAGGAGTAAGATTCCTGTTTTGCTACTACTGGGATCGGGGTGGTTTAAAAGTACGTCTTTGGGAGAAAGGTGCGATCGCACTATTTCCGGAATAGGTACATATTGGCCCTTTTCTAGGTCGAAACCCGTCCCGAAAATTATCTTTCCTGAAGTGTTCACAAACAGGGCCAAATTCACCCGTAAGTTTGCCAGTACTTTGGGAACCAAATTAGATTCAATATACTTTTTGTTGCCATTTTGGATGAAGTTGTATGTCTCATCCCACGCAGACCAATCCGCAAACCGCAAATTAAAGTCATCTTCAGTCTGTCTAAAAATATTTAAAACCGCCTGAACGGTTTGGCGGGTTTCTTGTTCCTCTGCTTTTTCCAGACTGTCCGCTAGAATCGAAGAGGAAATAGCATACATAACACCTATCAGCCCCACAATAGTTGTGCCGACGAGCGCTAGTGTTTTCTGACGTATGCTCACTGTCGCACTTTCCTGTAGCAGGTTTTCCAGTTTTGCCCCTCTACTACACTGATGGTTGTAAATAAGGCCCCATTTTTGTAGCAGAGACATTTTTATAACCTTTATAGTTTTCTGGCATTTTCCGGCAAACTGTCTTATTTTGCTTGTGCTTTGCCAACTCATTTCATGTACTTCTGATATAATCTTTTCAATCTGACTAAATTTTTTGTTTTCTGAGCTAACATATAACTTTTGTTTCATTTTTTTATTATACCAAAAACAAGTTATTATTTTTATTATATGCTATAGTTAATAATTATTTGCCTTCGTAAATTTAGCTTTTTCAAAAAATTTTTAATTTTAATTAATTTGTAAATTTTAATAAAAATTAAATTTTAAAGTAATCATCGTATATCCCCTAAAATCTAAAATCATCAATAACATCCGGAGAAATAGCAAGCTCTATAGTGCTAAGTGGTGTGTAAGACAGGAGTGAATAGCAATGCTCATTTGGGAAAAAAACCCCAGTATTGTAGGAATGGAATGCGATCGCGCTTGGGTAGAAATAGACTTATCAGCACTTACCCATAACATCCGGCAAATCCAGCGCCTAAAAAAACCCAGCACAGACTTAATGGCAGTAATTAAAGCCGATGCTTACGGGCATGGGGCAGTTATGGTTGCCCAGACAGTGCTAAAAGCAGGCGCCAACTGGTTGGGAGTAGCCACGATTCCCGAAGGTATTGAACTACGAGAAGCAGGGATAACAGCACCAATTCTGATTTTAGGAGCGACATATACCCCAGAGCAAATTCGGGCAATGGTAAAATGGCAATTGCAGCCAACACTATGCAGCCCCAAACAAGCATTAGTATTTTCAGAGACGCTACGAGAAAACGATTGCTGGGTGCCGGTACACCTAAAATTAGATACAGGTATGTCGCGGTTGGGGGTACTCTGGCACGAGGCAAGCGAGTTTGTGCAGTTAGTAAAAGGATTGCCCAATCTGAAAATCGCTAGCATCTATTCTCATCTCGCCACGGCAGATAGTCTCGATCAAACTGTGATGCGCTTACAGCAGAAACGTTTCCAAGAAGCTATCGCCAAAATCAAAGCTGAGACAGGTTTTTCGGCACCCCGCCTGCACCTAGCCAACTCTGCCGCCACTCTAGCCGACTCAAGCTTGCATTATGATATGGTACGGGTAGGGCTAGCAATGTATGGACTTTATCCCGCAGAGCACCTGCGCTCGGCAGCTCAGCTTAAACCTGTAATGCAAATCAAAGCGCGCATCACCCAAGTGAAAACTATTGAAGCGGGAACAGGTGTCAGCTACGGTTATAAATTTATTGCCCCTCGCCAGATGCGTCTTGCCGTTGTCGGTATTGGTTATGCTGATGGTATCCCCCGCAACCTTTCTAATAAAATGCAAGTAATTGTGCGCGGCAAGTTTGTGCGACAAGTCGGGGCAATCACAATGGATCAACTTATGATTGATGTTAGCGCACTGCCGGATTTGCAAGTCGGCGAAGTGGTTACAATTTTGGGGCAAGAAGGCTCATGTCAGATTACCGCTGACGATTGGGCAAATATTCTGGGTACTATTTCTTGGGAGATTCTTTGTGGTTTTAAACACCGTCTTCCCCGCGTCGCTGTCAGTCAACCCCTGGAGCTGCCAGCAGAGCAAACAGTCTAGCTGTCAGTTGCGAGTTTTTGTTAAATTTGTAACTGAAAATTATTTTTAGTCAGCAGCTCAAAACTATAAATCAGGCGATCGCGGTTTTTTTTATACTTGCAGGAGCGATCGCCTTTGTGCCCTCTTATTCAGCATTAAAAAATATTTAAAAATTTCCAGTTTTTACAAATAAACGTTTATTTTAGTCTTAAACAGATAAAATTTGTTACAATAATCTTTTTTGTGTTATATAGATAACATAAATCAACTTTACAATCAAGATATTTTATGTTAAAATATTTCAGTAAATTTCAGAATAGACTAATTGCATTGCTAATCGTCAGTACTATTATACCCGTTTTGATTGTAGGTTCGTACAGTATTTTTTCTGCCACCAATATCATTACTCAAATTGCGCTTCAACAGATAGAAGAAAAAACAAACGATAGCGCTCAGAAAGTAATTACTTTTCTTGACAATATCAATCGAGATTTAGCCTACTTGAGTAAAACTCCGCCAGTGCAAGGAATTGTCAGAGCCAGAGAAAATCGTGGAATAGATCCGAAATACAACTCTTCTTACGCATCTTGGATGGAACGTTTATATGTTATTTTTCTTGCACTTATGGAAGCAAAACCTTATTATTACCAGCTTTCATATATCAATGAAAATGGTGATGAAATGGCAATATCTGAGTCACAAAACGGATTGCTGAGAAATATACCAAATAACCAAATGAAGAATCAAGCCAACGAAGAATATTTTATCGAAACTATGAAATTAAAACCAGGAGAAGTTTATATATCCGATGTTTTTTTGAATAGAAAAAACGGAAAGATAGAAATTCCATACAAACCACTACTGCGCTACTGTACGCCGATTTATAGCCAAGAAGGGAAAAAAAGAGGAATTATTGTAGCAACAGTTTTGGCCGATTCTTTTTTAGAAATACTCCAAGAAAATAAAATTAGTGGCAGCAAACTTTTAGTAGTCAATGCAGATGGTTATTATCTATTTCATCCAGAAGAGCAAAAAAAATTCGGGTTTGAGTTAAATAATAACGAAAGTTTAAGGAAAGACTATCCTGAGAGGATAACAGAAAAAATTTTATCTGGAGAAAAAGGACTCATCTCCGATGAAGATATACTTGTAAGTTTTTATCCTGTTTTTAGTGGAGATAAGAAAATATTTATTTTTGTTTTTATACTAAATAAAAAAGAAGTGTTATCGCCGCTTAAATCTATTAAGATTGTGGCTTTTTTATCGGCCACTTTATCTTTGATAGTAGTTTTATCATTAGGAATTATAATTGTGCAAATAATTGTCAGATTAATTAGAGAAATGACGGATGTAGTATCAGCTTTTTCTGTACAAGTTTTTTCTACAATTGAAGAACAGGAGCGCCTGTCTGCCCAACAGTCATCGGCTGTACAGCAAACCACGGTAACGATGGATCAATTAGGAGCTTCATCTCAGAAGTCGGCTGAGCAAGCTCAGGAAGCAAATAATGCAGCCCATAGTGTTTTAGCTCTGACAGTAGGAGTTTCTTCTCAACAAAATATTCCTTATAATTACCAAATTAGTATGCAGGAGAAAGTTCGGCAAATAGCAGAGCAAATTAGACGCTGGAATGAACAAGTCGGTCAAATTTATAATATTGCCAATACGGTAACTGAGATTGCCAATCAGACGAATATGCTAGCACTCAACGCAGCAGTGGAAGCGTCTCGCGCCGGGGCGAGCGGCAAGGGATTTGCTGTGATTGCAGCGGAGATTCGTAAACTCGCCGAAAGTAGTAAGGAGTCGGCTCATCGGATTAGTAAGCTGGTGGTAGAGATTCAAAGGGCAACCAATGCAATTGTGATAGCGACTGAGGAAGGAAGTAAAATAGTTGAAAATATAGTCGTAGCAATAAACGACGTAGCCAGGAATGTACAAACTATCTCACTTAATGCTAAGGAACAAGCGATCGCTATCCAACAGGTTGTCGATGCGATGAAGGCGCTTAACGCAGGGGCACAACAATCCGCAAGCGGCATCTCTCAAACTAAACTCGGTATCCAGAAATTGATGGATGCCGCCCTCCTGCTCAAAGCTGTCATATAGGTAAGTTTAGCAATTCTGTCTGCTTTCAGTTTGGCTATTATTATATTAGGCCATGAAAATAAAAGCACGTATAGTTGACAAACATAAAGGAAGGTGCTAGAGTAAAAGAATGTGAACCAGGAGAGGTGGCTGAGTGGTCGAAAGCGGCAGATTGCTAATCTGTTGTACGGCAGGAAACTCCGTACCGAGGGTTCGAATCCCTCCTTCTCCGTATGAAAAAATGAAAAAGAAAGGTTATCACTCCCTACCCTTAAGGATAGGGAGGAAAGAAAACTCTGCCCGGGGCGCAAACTCTAACTAGCTTTAAAAACTGAAGTTGTAAGCCCCACCGACGAGGATACCGATATCAAAATTTCCTGTGAGAATGCCGATATTTACAGCAGCAGTTGCTGTAAATTCAGGAGTTAGGGGAACGTCAATGCCGGCAGTGACGACGCCACCAACGCCAGAGTCATCACCAGTGGAAAAAGCAACTCCGCCACCTAGATAAGGAGCAATCTCGACTTGAGCAGGGGTTTCGCGGGGGGCAAAGTCAATAGTCAGAGGAATAGAAAAAAAAGCATTATCTCCAAGTAAAATAGCAGGTCGTAAAGACAACTCCCTAGTCATCCCAATTTTACTGAAGACAGCAAAGGCTCCCTCACCCAAGGAACTGCCGTCGCCGTCAACGCCAATGTTCAAACCTATGCCGATATAACTAGAACCTGAACGAGTGGCGCGACCTGGTTGAATTGTACGCTGGGTAAGGGGAAATTGTGATGTTTCGGCAATAGCAGAAACGGGAGGTTCAAAGGCGAGGGCACTGGCAGAAGTTTCAGCTGTAGCCGGCACTGGAATTCGGGAAATTTCTGGGGCTTCATTGGTAGTATCGGCGATCGCTGGCAACTGGCTGCCGATAGTAGTAAGGGCTGTAAGACTTGCTGCGAAAGCAAGACTAAAGATAAATTTATTGTACACGGTCACTCCTCACTAAAAAAAACTGTGTAATCAACAATTACACTTTAGACTTTAGAGCTTGCTTACGGCAGCGGCAACTTGCTGAGAAATAAAAGGTAAAATCGCCTCATTTTTACTTTGTTGACGACCTTCTGTAAAAACTACGAGCAAATACGGCTGTCGATCTGGGATTTCAATATAGGCAGCATCGTGACGAACAAAGCTGGTATGACCAGCCTTTGACCAAATTTTGGCATTTTTAGGTAAGCCAGCACCGAGAAATCCTGAAACTTGATTGTCAGGATTGGCAGCTAATTCCTCTTCATCTAGCGAGCGCTTCATCAGCTCCATCATCGCTTGTGCTCGCGTCGCAGACACTGCTACCCCTCCCACGATTGCGTGCAACAAACGTGCCGTCGCATTCGTTGTCAACATGTTGCGATTTTCCATCAATTCTCCAAGAAATACCCGCTCCCGACCATAGGGGCCATCACACCAGGTTTTCTGATTAATATTGACTGCTGCCAATTCTGGCCAACCAAGAGATTTGTAGTAACGATTAACAATATTGCGCTGGTATTTCCAGGTTTCAAAAGGCCCCGGCGGCAACTCTGGCCCACTGGTGGTACCGGTTAAAATATCTACCACTAAGCTAGTAGCATCATTGCTGGAATCAACTATCATATCTCGGATAGCGCGATCTAATTCTGCAGAAGGCTGAATCATGCCTTTGTCTAACCACTCGTGGATGGCAACTAAATAGAACAGCTTGACAACGCTTGCAGGATAGATGCGCTCTTCACCGCGATAATGGTAGCCTCGCACTTCGTGCTGCCAAAAGGCTTCGGGACTAAGGGCACCGCCGGTATTTACTGGCACTGGCGGATCGTAAACTACCCAAGTTAGGGCAAGCTGATTTTTTTCCAATTCTGGAAACTCTACTAGTGTAGCCTCTACAATGCGATCGCCTAGGCTTTTTAGTTGTTCATCATCGCGAAAAAACGTCATTGAATGGTTTCTCTCTCTCAATTGCAAGCAACCCTGAACTCTGCAAAAGCCAGCAATACAGAATACCAGTGTCTGGCTTCCCTTAATCTCTATGATTCCCCTAACTGTACCCGCTTGGCAACTCAAGCCGTAGTAAACCGTCAGTTGCGTATTTTAGAAATTCCCAATTCTTTAACTGCAGTGAAGGTGCAGCTTGTGGAAGATGATTATATTGGATGGCTTGCAATCACAGATTTGCAGCATCTGGAAGTGGCCCAAACTCGTTATCAAGCGATCGCTCTTACTCAGGCAGAAATAAAAGCTCGATTACCTGCTGTTATTGCTTTTACCCTCGCTGCAATGCAGCAGCCTAATCAATACCTATGGGGCGGTACTGTCGCACCTAATTATGATTGCTCAGGATTTATGCAGGCAGCTTTCCTTTCTGCTGGCATTTGGTTGCCTAGGGATGCCTACCAGCAAGAAGCATTTACTAAACCAGTAGCGCTCGCTTCTCTGGAACCTGGAGATTTGATATTTTTTGGGTTACCTGACAAAGCTACCCACGTGGCTCTCTATCTAGGAGATGGGCGTTATATCCATAGTTCGGGAAAGGATCAAGGGCGCAATGGTATCGGTATTGATGTTCTCTCTGAGCAGGGAGATATTATCTCGCAGAATTATTATCGGCAGTTACGTGGAGCAGGGCGTGTTGTCGCTAGTTACCAACCTTCGGGAAATTGTCAGGTTTGAGGGTTTGGATGGAATTGCCGGGATTTGGGGATTTGGAGATTTGCTAGAGTATTTTGTTTATCGAGTCTTTTAGTGGTGTGAGGTTTTGATGAGGGGTAATAATTCAATGAAGTTTTCTTTGGTTACTGAAAAACCGACAAACCACAAGGGTTTTGGCGGCAATGTGCCAGAGCTGTCGGTTGTTGTGCCTATTTACAATGAGGTTGAAAGTCTACCGCAATTGTTAGAGGCGCTCGCTTCTAGTTTAAGCAATTGCCAATTCAGCTATGAAATTATATGTGTTGATGACGGCTCTACGGATGGCTCAGCTCAATTCCTCCAACAGCAAACTCTTATCCGCAGTGATTTGCGTGTGGTGATTTTACGGCGCAACTACGGGCAAAGTGCCGCAATGGCTGCTGGATTTAATTACGCTCGTGGGCGCTTTATCGTTACTATGGATGGCGATTTGCAAAATGATCCCGCCGATATTCCTATGTTAGTTAGCAAACTTGAAGAAGGTTACGATTTGGTGAGCGGCTGGCGTAAAAATCGTCAGGATGCTAAATTGACTCGTCTACTTCCTTCTAAGATTGCTAATTGGCTTATCGGGCTTGTTACTGGTGTGAAGTTGCACGACTATGGTTGTTCCCTTAAGGCTTACCGTGCAGAATTAGCTGCTGATATGAATCTTTATGGGGAGTTGCACCGCTTTTTGCCTGCACTGGCTTTTATTGAGGGAGCACGTATTACTGAAATACCTGTGCGCCATCACCCTCGTCGTTACGGGCAGAGCAAGTATGGTTTGGGGCGAACTTTTCGGGTTTTGATGGATTTGTTTACTATCTATTTTATGAAAAGGTTTCTTACCCGCCCTATGCACGTTTTCGGATTCTTTGGCATGGTTTCTATGATCTTGGGAACGGCTTTGGGTGTCTATCTCACTTTTGTGAAGTTAGGGCTGGGTGAAAAAATTGGCCATCGACCTCTATTGATTTTGGCGGTTTTATTGTTATTGACTGGTGTGCAATTGTTTAGTTTTGGTTTGATGGCAGAATTGCTTATGCGCACTTACCACGAGTCGCAAAGACGCCCAATTTATCGTGTGCGGGAAGTATTTGAGCCAAAAGTAAAAAGTGAGGGGTAAAGTGAGGTAACGAATATGATTTTATCTAGTTTACAGACTCTAAAACTCGTTTAGCTTGCCGCCGCCATCACTTGCTGGCATTTGTACCTCACTTTAATTGATTTTTTTGTCAAACAACATGACGTAAAAATAAAAAAAACGCAATATTACTTAACAAATCGGCAGCGCTACGTTAGGATAATTTATGGCCTCTTTTAGCTGCCATCCTTTAACGGGGAAGAAAGCGCTTTGAATATTTTTAGCACGCTAAAAAAAGATAGACGCCGCAGTTTGCTGCTTTTAGCCGCAGCAAGCTTGCTTTTCTGGTCTAATATGGGCTCTTTATTGCCAACGCTGCCGCTGTACGTACAGCATATAGGTGGTAATAAACAAGAGATTGGTTTAGTGATGGGAGGGTTTGCCCTGGGATTACTACCGTCTCGGATTTGGCTAGGACCAATGGCAGATCGGCAGGGAAGAAAGATGGTTTTGCTTTTAGGAACGACGGTGTCAGCGATCGCTCCTTTTGGCTACTTCCTTTTTCAGTCTATCCCCCTGCTGATAATATTACGAGCACTCCAAGGTATTAGTATTGCCGCTTTTACCACTGCCTACAGCGCTCTAGTTGCCGATTTGTCGCCACCTAAACAGCGGGGAGAATTAATCGGCTATATGAGTTTGGTTCAGCCGATTGGTGTGGCAGTAGGCCCAGCATTGGCGGGATTTTTACTACAGCAAGCTGGCTACCTGTCTATTTTTTTGATCGCTACAGCCCTGGGATTTCTTAGCATTTTGGGGAGTCTGCCAATCCCAGAACCGACTGCCGAAATACAGGCTCAATCTGTGGATCATATAGCTAAGTCAGAGCCAGAAGAGTCATTTTGGCAAGTGCTGTGGAGCGAGCGCCTTCGCATCCCCACCCTAGTAATGCTGCTGATTGGGTTAGTTTTTGGTACCCTTAGTACTTTCGTGCCTTTATACATTAAAGAAACCAGGGTTGATTTCAATGCAGGCTTGTTTTACACATGTGCTGCTATAGCCAGTTTTAGTGTCCGCTTACTGGCTGGATGGGGTTCTGATCGCTATGGACGTGGGGTGTTTATAACTGGTGCTCTCGCCTGCTACGTTTTGGCAATGCTAGTGTTGTGGAATGCAAACAGCCGCACGGAGTTTATTATCGCGGCGCTTTTGGAAGGTGCAGGAGCGGGAAAATTATTTCCTTCTGTTATCGCTCTCTTATCTGATCGGTGTTTGCCTAAACAGCGCGCTCAGTTTTTCTCTCTTTGTGTGGGCGGGTTTGATTTGGGAATGGCGATCGCAGGGCCTACTTTTGGTGGCATCGCTGATATAATTGGTTTGCAAAATATGTTTGCGATCGCTGCCCTTCTTGCTGTAATCGCTTTTTTCACCTTTATTACTCAGTCTAGCAACAATTTACGCTCTTCCCTAAAATTTGCCATCGGTCTTCAACAAGATGTCTACGCCTTGAATAGACCTTAAATTTTGTTTAATATTTAACTTTAACAACGGGCCCGGAGGGACTCGAACCCCCGACCTTGTGGTCCGTAGCCACACGCTCTGATCCACTAAGCTACGGGCCCTTGTTTTTTTGCTCAGATTTCAGCGTTTCGCTTTTTTCCTCACGAATTCTCATATTAGCACATACAAAAAAAATGACGCAAGAGTCTTTTTCAAATTTTTCAAATTTTTCTAGAGAGGAGCAACTATCCCATTTAGATGTCAGTGGGCAAGCAAATATGGTAGACGTATCAGGCAAACAGTCTACGCGTCGAGAAGCCGTTGCCGCTGCTCAAGTGCGGATGTCACAGGCGACTTTTGAGGCACTGGCAGCAGGTAACGCCCCAAAAGGCGATGTTTTAGCAACGGCACGCATTGCCGGCATTATGGCAGCCAAGCAGACAGCTCAGTTAATTCCATTGTGTCATCCCTTGCCGCTACACAAAATAAGCGTAGACTTGATGCCTGCTCCCCATTTGCCCGGATATGAGATTCGGGCAGAGGTGGTGACAAAGGCAGAAACGGGGGTAGAAATGGAAGCTCTCACTGCTGTTTCTGTGGCAGCTCTGACGCTCTACGATATGGCGAAAGCTCTGGAAAAGTCTATTCAAATCGAGTACATTCGCTTGCTGAGTAAGAAGGGTGGTAAGTCGGGGGATTATCAGTTTGAAGAATAAATAACCAGGGTGCCTAATTGGCTTGGCGAGCGCACGCCAAGCAAGCAAAAACAAAAAAACCTTCTCATTCAAATCGCTTTTGGCAGACAATACTGTTTGAGAACTTCCTGTCCCATATGTACTAGCTTTTTTGGCCCTTCCATCATCAACAAGTAATGTCCCTGTCGCAAGTGGTGATGGTAAATCCCAGCGGTGCTGCCTTCTCCTAGGAAACCAAATAAGGCTCCCAAGACAGCCCCGCAAAATCCTGCCATCAGCGTAACTGCTGGTATAATAGCTATCAAACTAAAACTTAGCGACATCTGCCAGCCAACTTTAAAAAAAATAAACAACACTAAACCAATTGCTGCACCCAAAAATCCGCTTATTTTAGCAAAACTACAGGCTTTGTTAATAGCGATGTGCATTGGCTCAAGTAAACCTACACTTTCAGGGGAGCTGTAACCTTTTCCGACAATCGCTAGATGTTCTGGCGAAATACCGTGATGTTGCAGCAGACGGTAGGCTTGAAAAGCAGAGGCTTCGTCGGGAAGCGCCACTATTGCGAGATAGGTGGAGCGATTAAAAGGGGCTTTGCGCAGTAATCGCGAGGCATTCACAACACAAGTCTAGGTGTAGAGGATATTCAGGGTCTTTATCTGCATTCTAACGCTACTGTGCTACTTTTAACCTCACCAAATCTATCTACTACTAGGTAATAACCTAAGAAACTCTATTCCACTTGGGAAATTATAGCACTAATCCCCAATGCCTGACAGGTTTTTTTAAGAGGTATGTAAGTATTTTACTAAAATACGCTAGTTGTAACTATTGTTTTTTTATAAAGGTTTTCTATGCCTCCTCGTTGGTCTCGTAAACCGGATAGGAAAGATCCTGACTACCGACGTTTGGATGATCGGATGAATTTTGCTTTGCATGTGGCTATCTTTGCAGCGTGCAATTCAGGGGCTTGGTTTTTCCGCAATTTGCAGTCAGAACCCTGGTTTTGGACTCCGTGGGTGACTGGTATTTGGCTGCTGCTGGTGTTAGCCCACGCTATTTATATTTTTGCGCTCGCTGATTATTCTCATTCCTAAGCTGTACTGCACTGCCGCGACAAATTCAGCAAAGCTGATTACCGCCGTATATAAAATTACATCTAAGGCTGACGCTTTTGTCTTAGCAGACGATAGCGTATCAGCCAAACTTCCCTATTCCTAACTTCTCTAAAAAAACTGCCAAAAACTCTTGCAAACCATCCAGATGCAAGTGCTAAGAGGCGGAAACTTTGTTTTTAACCTTCTCACATTCAGTCAATTGCCAGCTTATTAGTCTCACCTTTTGCAGGCGCTATGATAATAAGCTGGCAAACACTTGAGAAATTTGGGTGTCATCTCAACCGACTGCTAGAGAATTTCACCAATGAACGAGCAGCCAGTCAGACACCCCCTATATTCTATTTGGGCAACACTCAAGCAAAAAATTGGCGAAGAGCGCAGAGTTCTCGTCACATCTATGGGGGTCGCCAGTTTTGTCATTTTCTTACGTTTTACAAGCATATTACAGTCCTGGGAGTTAGCGGCTTTAGATCTAGCTTTCCGCTGGCGTCCCCCAGAACCCCGCGACGAGCGAGTAGTAATCGTCGGGATTGATGAAGCCGCTTTGCAGCAGTACGGTTTTCCGATTCCCGATGCAGTTATGGCTAAATTGTTGCCTAAACTGCACGCCGCCGGAGCACGGGTAATTGGATTGGATATTTATCGCTCTCAGCCCGTGGAACCGGGTCACGCTGAATTAAAAAAGGTTTTTGCTGAACTTCCTAATTTAGTTGTGATCGAGAAAATTGCTGCGACTAGTAATCTAGAGGGTATTGCCCCACCGACAGTTGTAAATCCTTCTGAGCAGGTAGGGTTCAGTAATCTAATACTTGATTCGGATGGGAAAGTACGCCGCAGCTTCCTATATTGGTATGTTGACGGCAAAGCACGCAAAAGTTTTGCGCTGCAATTAGCAAGAGCTTATCTGAAGGCAGAAGGTATTACTTCCCAACTGACTCCGGGTTCTGATTATTTAAAGTTGGGTAAGGCTGTCTTTCAAAGATTTGAGGAAAATGATGGAGGATATGTGAATGCGGATACGGGGGGCTACCAAATTCTGGCGAATTATCGGGGGCCTTCTTGTAAGCAGGCACCAGAGCGCTGTCCGTTTCGCTTGGTATCGCTTGTAGAGGTGCTTGAGGAAAGGGTGCCTTTGGATTGGCTACGCGATCGCGTTATCCTGATTGGCTCTACTGCACCTAGCTTGAAAGATGTGTTTTCCACTCCCTACAGTACACCGCAGCTTTTTTTCGGTGTGGAAATACATGCCCATTTCGTAAGTCAGATTCTTTCTGCTGTTCTCGACGGGCGCGCTCTTATCCATGTATGGCCAGAACCTTTAGAATGGGTTTGGATTTTTGTCTGGAGTTGGATTGGTGCTGCCCTGAGTTGGCGAGTGCGTTCTCCAAAGTGGTTTATTCTGAGTCTGGCTTTAGCTGCTGTGGTGCTTACTGGTTCTTATTATTTAGCATTTCTTGTCGGTTGGTGGCTACCTTTTGTGCCTCCCTTTTTGGCTCTAGGCGGCTCGGCTTTGGCTATTGTCAGTCATTTTGCTTATCTGGAACAGGAGTGGAAAAAATCTAAAGAATTTTTATCTACAGTTATCAATACTATTCCCGATCCAGTTTTTGTTAAAGATAAAAACCACCGCTGGATTATTTTAAATCAAGCTTATTGTCAATTTATTGGTTATCCTTTTGAGCAATTAATTGAGAAATCAGAGCGGGAGTTTTTTCCGCAGTCAGAGGTGGATTTTTTTTGGGAGCAAGATAAAAGAGTTTTTGAGAGTGGTAAAGAGCATGAATCTGAGGAAAAATTCACTGATGCTCGTGGTAATACTCACCTGATTGCTACTAAGCGATCGCTACATCGCGATGCTGCTGGCAATATCTTTTTAGTAGGTGTTATCCGTGATATCACCGAGCGAAAACGGATGGAGGAAGAACTGAAACGAACTGCTATAGAACTTGCCCGTTACAACGAAGAATTAAAACTTTCAGAAGACCGCTTACGCTATCTTGCCTATCACGATCCTCTCACAGGCTTACCGAATCGCAAATTATTCTACGAGCGTTTGAGTCAGGCTTTAGAATGGGCCAGTATTAATCGACAATTAGTGGCCTTAATGTTTGTCGATCTCGATGGTTTTAAAAACGTTAATGATACCCTTGGGCACGAGATGGGCGACTTGTTGCTGAAAGCGGTTGCTACTCGTCTAACTAGCAGCTTGCGGGTTAGCGATACTGTAGCTCGGCTCGGTGGCGACGAGTTTACCGTCATCTTGCCGGGGATTCCTACACAGAAAGATGCGGCTACGGTTGCGGAAAAAATACTTAATACTTTATCTACGCCGTTTTTAATTGAGGGATGCACTATTTCAGTTAGTGCCAGTATTGGACTAAGCTTGTATCCTTTGCATGCTAGCGATGCAGATAGTTTGATTAATAAAGCTGACGCGGCTATGTACGTAGCTAAGGAACTAGGTAAAAACCGATATCAAGCTGCGTAGATTTATTGCTGTGCTGGTTTCAAATATTAAGTTTATAAGTTTAAATTAAGTTAACACTCACTTTATTGTTAAGAATTTTTGGCGCCGATTATGTAGTTTAGTAAATTTTGATGAAATTACCGTAAATTTACGTAAATTAGTAAATCTAGCCCCTTGCATCCGTGAATCTACTGATATAATAACAGTCAAAAGGGCTTATCCAAAGTTGATGACTGTTGGGGAGTAAAGGAAGGGTGTTATGAATACTTTCCTAAAATCAGTGAGTATAAGTGTAGTAGCGGTTGGGGCGGCAATGAGTATATCAGGGATTGCAACTGCAGCAGTCAAACTCAATGGATTAACGGATGTAGTAGTCAGCGAGGTTGCTCTCCAGCTGGTAATTTTAAATGAAGAAGATCCGCCAGATAAAGGAGGAAAGGTGCCACCGCAATCTGATGGCGGGACGCGCTATAAGATAAAACAATACAGAAGCAAAGTAAGTAATTAGGGGATTAGGGGGATTTCCACCATTTATTGTGCTGTATGAGCGTGTGGACTTGCCAACTGGGATCGGGAGTAGGAAAGTCCTCACGGTAGTGACCGCCGCGACTTTCGGTGCGAAACAGAGCGCTGGTGAGAATTAAATAGGCAATATCAAGTAAGTTGCGGGTTTCTCCCCAAGTGCGTAAATGTGCGTCAGCGGAAGGGAAAGAAAAGCTGACAGTTTGTTCTGGCTGTAAATTAAGAAGATATTGAGAAAGAGAAAGGGAGGCAAATTCTGCTTGCCAAGTTTTTACCTGGGCGAGCGCTGCTTGTAAGCCTGCTTTTCCCCGACAGATACCGGCACTTTTCCATACCAATCGAGGCAACTCCCGACGCAAGCAGGCAATTTTAGCAATTTCCCTAGAAAAATTAGGCAGAGAGGGAAAAGATAAATGAGAAATGGGGGGAGGGGGGGAGTAAGCCAAATCCGGGAAAATTTCTATTTTTGAAAGCTGAGCGCCGAAAACGATACATTCGAGCAGAGAATTACTAGCGAGGCGATTAGCACCATGTACACCGGTGCTTGCGGTTTCTCCAACAGCGTACAAACCGGGGATAGAAGTGCGGTTATAAAGATCTGTCAAAATGCCTCCCATCCAGTAGTGAGCGGCAGGGGCTACTGGCACGGGTTGCGAGAAAACGTCGATACCCCACTTTTGGCAAACCTGGATAATATTAGGGAAACGGTGGCGAATTCGCTCTTCTGGAATTGATCGCAAGTCTAACCAGACGTTAGCGTCTGCCGGATCGACTCCGAGGTGTTTAAAATGACTAAAAATAGCGCGGCTGACTACATCTCGTGGGGCGAGTTCGCCGGCGGGGTGGTAGTCAAACAGGAATCGATAGCCGTGATCATCTATTAAGTGAGCACCTTCTCCACGCACGGCTTCGCTAATTAGGAAGTGGGGAGCGCCTGGTTTGGTTAAGGCGGTGGGGTGAAACTGGAAGAATTCTAAGTCGCGTAGTACAGCGCCGGCGCGCCAAGCGATCGCGACGCCATCGCCGGTACTGACTTCTGGATTAGTTGTTTGAGCAAAAACCTGACCGCCTCCGCCAGTTGCCAATACTACTGCTCCGGCTTTTATCCAGATTATCTGACTCTGATAAACTAAACTGATTCCGCGACAGCGATTGTTTTGGGAATCTATCCAAAGGTTGAGGGCGAAGGCTTGTTGGATGACAGAGATATTTTTGCGGCGGGTGACTTGTGCTGCTAGGGTTGTGACAACTGCTCTACCGGTAGTATCGGCGGCGTGGAGAACTCGACGTCGTGAGTGGGCGGCTTCTAGTGTTAAGGCGAGTTCATCTCCTTTTCTGTCAAAGGCTACTCCCAGTTTGATTAAGGATTCGACGCATTGGGGGGCTTGCTGGGCGAGAAATTCTACTGCGAAGCGATCGCACAAACCTGCACCTGCTTTTAGGGTATCTTCTATGTGAAGTTTAGGGGAATCATCTGGGGCGATTGCTGCTGCCAAGCCGCCCTGTGCCCAATCACTCGCCGACTGAGGCAATACATCTTTTGTGATCAAGCCTACCTGTAAGTTTTCCGGAATGCAGAGTGCTGCATATAAGCCTGCTGCTCCTGTGCCCACCACGATAACGTCAAAATAGCGTGGTAGGTTGATGGGTTTTGATGATGCGGAATTTGAAGCAGTTATCAATTAACAGTCGCCTTCTGTTGAATACTACGGATAGTTTCTATTTTAGTGAGGAGTGAGAAGTAAATAGTAAAGCATTTACTTGACTCCTTTTCTCTTTTTCTTACTTTTACTCTCACTTTATATTTTTTGCAAGTTACCTTTACAATTTTTACTTCTCACTCTTCACTTTTTAGTATTATTTTAGTAGTAGCCGTTGTTAATCCGGTCATAGCCTTCTACGAAGGCTGCTTCTGTTTCGGTGACCGTGAAGTGTTCGAGGTTGGCTTGCAGTATTTCTTTTTGCCGCTCGGTTAAACCAGGGATTTTGAGGACGTCTTCTACTTTTTCATAGGGAGCGTTGGCAACGATCTTGCTTGCCAAAGTGGGATAAAGACCAGGATACTGACGAAATGCCCGTACGTTAGTGTTATTCAGGTCAATTTTGTCGCCGATTTCAATTCTTTTGTCGTCAACCGGATTGCGCAGTTGAGTTTCTGCCAAAATCGGCTGTAAGGATGTGGTGAAACGGGTTAAGTCGCTAGCGATCGCCTTTTCGCTGATGCCCAACCATCCCCAGCAGCCCACTATCAAGGTGATAATTGCTAAGATACGAAACAATCGTCTCATAATTTATTTCCTCTCTCATACACAGCACTAATATTAAAAATCTTACCATTACTTTACATATATGCAGTCACTTGCTGTATTCAATTGCAGGGGAGCGCCCGCAAAAAAGCCTTCAGGTTGACAAACGTGCTAGCATAGGTTACAGTGGGCGTGTCATAGCCTTTAAGATGGACAGTATATTGTTTGAAGAGTTTTTGACTGAGTGCCAAAGAAGCGAGAGGTTGGTAAGTAGTTTCTCCTAGAGCGATATCGGCGCCAATTTCTTTGGTGCAGGATTCTAGGCGAAAGGCGGCATTAACAGTATCGCCCAAAGCGGTATAGTCGGGGCGCTCGCGACTACCGGTATCTCCCACCATTGCATATCCCGTATTTACTCCAGCTCCGATGCGCATTCTAAAAGGCAGGGGATAGCGAGTATTCAATTCTTCGGTGAGTTGGTACAGGTGATTGAGTGCCTGCAAAATACCTATAACTTCCTCAATACTGACCTTTTGTTTATTGTGGAACCAAACGGCCATTATTGCATCGCCGATGTATTTATCAACCCAACTGCCGTGTTCTCGAATGATATCTCCTGACTGACGAAACCAATTTCCCATCAGTTCCGAGAGTAGTTTTTCGTCTAGTTGCCGAGTCAGGACGGTAAAATTGCGAATGTCAACGACCATCACTGAAATCAAACTGCGAACACGGAGGGCTTCAGTGACGGTAAAATCGTCGTCATCCTGGTGTTTTTCTCTTGCCAAGTGGTGGGATGGACAGTAAAAAGTCAGTTCAGTTTGGCCAAAAGTCAGGCGATCGCCGTGGTGCAAAATAACCGGAATGCTTACTCGGCGACCATTAACAAATGAGCCATTGCGACTGCCCAAGTCAATTAAATAAAACTCTCCATTTTGCATACACTGCAACATGGCGTGGCAGCGCGATATCCATCGATCCCGAAGAACTAAGTTATTATCTTCACTCCGACCTATAGTCCAGCAATTAGAACCCGTTAGCGGAAAAATGTGATTGCCGGAATCGGTCTTGAGTACTAAACAAGGAGTGGGGTGCAAAGTCACCACAGGCTTGGTATTTTAATCTCTGAAAGAAAGTCATTTATTCTGCACTGCTATCCCAAAGTCATCATAGCAATTGCCACAGTTTTGTATTGGCTGCATCTTTACTAAAACTTTTTTAAAACTTTATTTTTTTCTGGCTGCAGCCCAGTCTTTATACTGGTATGCAGCCGAGGAGGTTACTCTCAGGTTATGCAGGCAGCCAGCCAAAATAAGCCGTCTACAAAAATTGTACTCAAAACTGCTCCGCTAAATGCCCAATGGTGTAAGGCGGAGCGGTTTTTTTGCGATTGTAGGGGGAAAACCCCGACAGCAACAAGAACGAAAACCCCGACGATAGCACAAATCACTCCCCAGGGAGTTTGTACTTTAGCGATCGCACTTTGAAAAATGGGCAGTGCCAATTCTGGTTCCACCTGCATAATTTGACGCCAGTGTGGTATTAAATTAACAGCATAAAAATAGGCATCCGTGACAGCGGTACCAAACAAGGAACCGATATAAAACCAATTCCCTACTTTGCAGTGGTTGCGCCACAAGCCCCAGAGGGCCAAGGGCAAGCCGATGGCCTCTATCGGCAGGTGGACATATGGTTGCCAACGCAGCCAGCCCCAGTAAATCGATCCAGCAAGCCAGCTCCAGGTAAATCCTGTTAACAGCTCTCCCCAGATTCTAGTTGCCGGATACGACATTAGCCAATAAGACAGCCCTGCCCAACCGCCAGTCATTGCCAGACTCAGAATCGGCAACTGCCGCACTAGGGGGGCTTGGAAAAACACGGGTACGGAAACCAGAAAAACCGCCGCTGCGAAAATCGCTTGGGTTTTGCTTAATCTGATTTTTTGCCTAGATAATAACAAATAATGGCTGCCAGTCTTTACTGGCTCTGATTTAGAGTTGTACAGGGACGAAATTTGGTTAAACAATGTTCTTTAATTTTCTTAACGTAACTTTATCTTATTTAATATTTAAAATTTTGAAAATTTAATCCCCCATAGGGGTATTTAAGGTTTTAGAGAAGGAGTATTTTTGCAATTGCCTGTCTGAGATGCCGCAAGCGCCTACCTTTGAGGAATACTCCAAGCGTAGGTTTATAACACTCTCCTCGGTTTCCAGAAAAATTGAGAAAAAATTATGGGTTTGTCACGCAGTCAAGTTTTTACCCTCGTAGGTGTCGGTGTCGCTAGCGCAGCGAGCTTAAAAATATTAAGCTCTGAATTGTCTTTTGCGGCTGTGCATCAAGCACCGCCAGTAGCACCCAGTGCTACCAATACTGCTCAGATCGATATCTTTAAGGCATTTATTTTGGGCATCGTCCAGGGGTTGACGGAATTTTTGCCCATCAGCAGCACAGCTCACTTAAAAGTGGTACCGGCAGTCTTGGGTTGGGGCGATCCGGGAGTTGCTTTCACTGCAGTAATTCAATTGGGCAGTATTGGCGCTGTACTATGGTACTTCTGGCGAGACTTGACACAAGTGACAATCGGTGCTTTTTCTGCTCTCAAAAGGCGCAAGTACGATGACAAAGACTACCAGATTGCCTTGGGAATTATTTTAGGAACGCTGCCGATTATTATTGGCGGGATTTTAATTAAAATATTTATTCCAGATTTTGATAATTCACCACTGCGGAGTTTGGTAGCGATCGCCTGCGCTTCTATTCTCATGTCTCTGCTTTTGGGCATTGCTGAACGCTTCGGTAAACGCAAGCGCAATATTAACCAGCTCACTCTCCTAGATGGCATCTGGATGGGTACAGCGCAAGCATTGGCTCTGATTCCGGGAGTTTCTCGCTCCGGCTCTACCCTTACCGCTGGCTTATTTATTGGCTTAGAAAGAGCCGCCGCAGCTCGGTTTTCTTTTTTGCTAAGCATTCCGGCAATTACCATAGCCGGTTTAGTAGAATTTAAAGGTGTCATAGAAACAGGATTTTCCGGTATCGGCATGGCGCCGTTGTTAGTGGGTTTAATCTCGGCGGCTGTTTTTTCCTATGCTTCGATCGCTTGGTTGCTGCGTTTTTTGCAAACTCAAAGCACTTGGATTTTTATTTGGTATCGGTTAGGATTTGGAGTAATGATTTTAGGGGCGATCGCTGCTAAAATTCTAGAAAACATTTAACACTTTCCCCTATTTCATAGAGGGTGTCGAGGGTAGCTATGCTCCGTCGATGCCTGTTGCTATTTTTCAAGGATGAAAATACTCATAAATTTGCTGGGCTAAACGCGGACCAATTCCCGGAACTTCTGCAAGTTGTTCAGGAGTTGCAATCCGAATATAATCAATAGAGCGAAAATGAGCCAGTAGTTGTTTTTGCCTTTGCAATCCTAAACCAGGTATTTCATCTAAACGCGATCGCAGCATTTTGTCTCTGCGCTGTTGCCGATGAAAACTGACAGCAAACCGATGTGCTTCATCCCGCAAGCGGCGTAGTAGTTGCACTCCCGGTTGTTCGGCATCTGTATTAAGAGGCAGAGATTCTCCAGGGAGAAATATTTCTTCCCGCTGTTTTGCTAAACTAATTACGCGTAAATCTTCCAATAAATTCATTTCTTGCAAGACGGCAACGACGGCTGAGAGTTGCCCTTTACCTCCATCTATCATAACTAAATCAGGCCAATCCGGGTTGCCGACACGTTCTAATTTCGGATTTTCGGCATACTTGTGGAAACGTCGCCCGATAACTTCGGCAAGGCTGGCAAAATCGTCGGCGTGCCCGCAACTGACAGTGGGATTTTTAATTTTATAGTGACGGTAGTGCTGTTTAGCCGGCAATCCGTCTATAAAAACAACTTGAGAGGCAACGGCGTTAGAACCTTGAATGTGGGAAATATCGTATCCTTCTATGCGACGGGGTATGTCGGGTAAATCGAGGATTTCGGCTAAGTCTTGTAGAGATTGGGCGTTGCGAGCGCTGATTTTTTGTATTCGCGCTAATTCATATTCTGCGTTGCGCTCTACCATCTCTATTAATTCTGCTTTGGTTTGTCTCTGCGGTGCTAATATGCTAACTTTCCGCCCCTTGCGCTGGGATAGCCAATCTGCTAATATTTCTGCATCTGGCAGTTCGTGTTGCACAAGAATTTCTGTCGGAATTTCTACTGATTCTACGTTTTGATAATGTTCTTCTAAAACACGCTGTAAAATTGTTCCTAGTTCTATTTTTGCCACCGAGGGGACTTCGGCAATAAATCCCAATCTTCCTACTAATTTACCCGCACGTATTTGAAATAACTGAATGCATGCTATTATTCCGTCAGTCGCTAGGGCGATCGCATCGCGAGATACGGTATCGTTAGGCAAGGATACTTTTTGCCCTGCATTTATTGATTGAAGCGCAGCAATGCGCTCGCGAATTTGCGCTGCTTGTTCAAAATTCAGCTCTTCTGCTGCTGCCTCCATTTGTTGTTTTAAAATCTCTGTTAGTTCCTGAGTGCGCCCTTGGAATATCATCGCCACTTTTTGCACGATTTGGCGATATTCCTCTGGGGAAATTAGCTTTTGACAAACCCCTGGACAGCGTCCTATATTATAATTTAAACAAGGTCTGTCTTTAAATAATGGCTGCTGGCGCTGACGCAGAGGAAAAATTTTTTTCACAAGCTGTAAAGTGTTGCGCAATTGGCGCACGTCAACATAAGGACCATAATATCTGTCTTTTTTATTTCCCAGTTGGCGCTTACGGGTAATGAAAATACGGGGGTATTCTTCTGACCAAGTTATACAGAGGTAGGGATATTTTTTGTCATCTTTTAACAGCACGTTAAAGTATGGTTGGTGCTGCTTTATAAGATTAGCTTCTAGTGCTAGTGATTCGGCTTCTGTGTCGGTGACTATAAATTCGATTTCTGTTACTTGTTGCACCATTAGGGCTTGGCGGGGGCTGAGTTTTTGTGACTCGCGAAAGTAGGAACGAATTCGCGATCGCAATTTTTTAGATTTGCCAATATATAGTATGCGATCACTCTCATCGCGCATCAAATACACTCCCGGTTCCTGCGGTATTTCTTTTAGTCGTTTTTCTAAACGTTCACTATCTTTAATCAGTGGTTTTATTTTTGCGTATTTTGTCACGGTTCCCATTTAAAATCATTTTTGTTTGGTGTATGTTTATTATAGCTTAATAAGCGCCAAACTAAAGACACTGACTTTATGCGTCTGATGTGTTATTCTTTTGCTACATGGCACGATATACTGTGGAGCTGGTATGAGCAAAGTATTGGATGAAGCAGCATCGCTAGAAATGAGCGAGCGCGTCAAAAGTTATTATAATAACTGCTTTCACAATGCTCGCAAAGCAGTTTTGCTAATCAAAGGTGCAAACTATGTTCAAGGTTTTTTAGCGTTTCCAGGAGCACCATTTAAACCCGTTGAGCATAGTTGGATTGAAGTAGAAGACAAAATTATCGATCCTACACTGCCTCAGCTTAAAAAAAGTGCCTCCGAATTATATTACTTTGCTGCCCATCGCCTCAGCGTCAAGCAATTGAATGCAATTATAGCAGAATCGGAAGAAGATTATCCAGAAGACGATCCGCTGCCAGTTTATGGTGAGCCGCCTTATGAATATTATGGTGAGCTAATGTTGGGAGGCAGTAATTACAAAACAGCTTGGGAAGAGGCGGCAGCAAAGTGTCGGGAGTTGAATCGAAGTTAAAAAAGCTTTGCTCTCAGAAACCCCTTCAAAAAAACCGGGTTAATAATATTTATATCTCAATCTCTTCAGTTCAAACCAAGATTGATACATAAACATTTTGCATTTGGTTTATGGGAAATTTATCCGATAAATTTAAATTCCATTGCTTGAGGTAAGATTTCAACCATTCTTCTTCAAAACCGCGAATAGTTAGGCGTTGTAAATAATGCACGTCTTTAAAACAATAGCGAATTTCCCCATACCAGACTAAATCGTCTGTATCGACTAAATAACAGCTTATTTTCTGAAGAGATGAATGGAAGCTTTCACCCTTTTTCAACCAAGCAGGGTTAAAAAGTTCTATACCTAGCCAGCCTCCTGTTTTCAAGTGTGCTGCTGCTTTTTCCAGGATTTTGTATCGCTCAGTTTCACTGCAGATATTTAAAATAGGAGAAGAAATTAATACGCCATCAAATTTTTCTTTTAAATCTAAGTCTTTAATTTGGCAATTTACCGTTTCAAAATTCGGACAAACTTCTTTGGCTATTTTTAACATTTGCGGATCGGCATCGACTCCGATTACTTTATAACCTAGTCTAACTAATGGAATAGAAATATAGCCAGTTCCACATCCCAAGTCAAGCAGGCGGCATGGTTGTGGGCTTTTTGCTGCTAGAGTTTCCCAAGGTTCTACTTTATTAGGATACCCAAAGCGTCGATACATTTGGGCATAATTAGGATCGGGGTTTTCTAGGTTTTCAAAAACTTCTATAACAGCAACCATTGGTTTATCCTTATAAAGTTGGTGTAAATAGATCTGAAATTAAAAGTTGAGGAGAGGCAAGTGTTTTAATTCAATCGAGAGTTTGACAGGGGTTGGAGCGACAAATCAGGGAAAAAAATAAAAAACGTGAAAAAGATCGACGAGGTAGGCTCATCGATCGCAGTTAGTATAGTGGCGCGTATTAGAGCGAGCGCCGTAAGAATTCGCCGATTTTCTCCACAGCCCTTTCTAAAATCGGGGGCTCGTAGACTAAAGCAAATCGGACATAGCCTTCTCCAGATTTACCAAAGCCAATTCCTGCAGAGGCAGCGACGCCAACAGATTGTACTAATTGGGTACAAAATTTTAGAGAATCTTTATCCCAGGGTTCTGGTAGTTTTGCCCAAACGTACATAGTAGCCTCTGGAGTGGGAACTGCCCAGCCGATACGGTTGAGAGCGCCGACGAAGGCATCTCGACGTTGGCGATAAATTTCGACAGTTTGACGAACACTATCTTGCGCTCCTGTGAGGGCAGCGAGCGCGCCATTAAGAATTCCGCGATATTGATTAAAATCAATCACTGCCTTAACTTGACGCAAAGCGCGAATTAGCTCAGCATTGCCGATAGCAAAGCCGATACGGAATCCTCCCATATTATAAGACTTAGAAAGAGTAAAAAACTCAATAGAAACCGTTTTTTCTGGATCAGCTTGTAGAATTGAGGGAGCTGGAGTTGGAGGGAAATTTTCTTCTACGCTACTAGGTTCAAAAACCAAATCAGCGTAGGGGAAATCGTGAACCAGAACGAGATCGTGTTTTTGACAGAAAGCGACGGCTTTCTTGAAAAAAGACAGAGGCGCGCGTGCGGTAGTGGGATTATGCGGATAGCTTAAAACCATCATCCGCGACTGGGCTAGTACGGGGGCGGGCACATCTTCCAGCACGGGCAAAAAGCCGTTTTCTGCCCTTAGAGGCATAGGGTAGATTTGACCATTTGCCAAATAGACGCCGCCAGCGTGAGATGGATAGCCAGGATCGAGGAGGAGGGCAAAATCCCCTGGATTTAAAATTGCCAGGGGCAGGTGTGCTGTGCCTTCTTGAGATCCAATCAGGGGTAGTACTTCTGTTTCGGGATCTACTGAGATGCCGAATTTTTTTTCGTACCACTGAGCGGCTGTTTCTCGAAAGTCGCGGGTAGCATGAAACAGCATGTAGCGATGGGTGCTGGGATCGGGTAAAGCTTTAGCGATCGCTTCTATGACGTGGGGAGCTGCTGCCAAGTCAGAAGATCCCAGAGATAAATCGATCACTTCCTGCCCGGCTGCCTTTGCCTTAGCTTTAGCGTTATCCATATCAGCAAAGACATTAACGCGCAGGGGTTCTAACCGTTTTGCAAACTGCATATTTTTTCATTTTTCCCTTTTATAAATGGGGTTCGAGGAGACTGGCTAGTTTTGCTTGGCTTATTGCACCCTCATAGGATTCAAGCACTTGCGTACCTTTGAACAGTCTCAGGGCGGGAACTCCTTCTACTTTGTATTTTTTTACTGCTTCCGGGTTTGGATCGACTTCCATTTTCACGACTTTCAAGCGCTCGCCGTATTTTTCTGCTGCCCAATTCACCATTGGGGACACCAGCCTACAAGGTCCACACCAAGATGCCCAGAAATACACCAACACTGGAGTTGTGGATTTTAATACTTCTGTTTCAAATTCGGCATCTGTAATTGCTATGACACTGCTGCTCATACTACTTTCTTTTTAGAAAAACCTACACAAAACTTCACAATCAGCATCAGTGCCCTTATTGATTGAGTTGCTTGCGCAGTTCTTCCAATTCCATGTCAACTTCTGCTTGAGGGGTTTTGGGCGCATTGGTTTTTCCGGCGGCTGGGAGCGCTTCTTGAGTGGGGGAAGCACCTTGAAGAAGTTGCATTTTCATCGCCGCCAGCTCTTCATCTATGTCACTGCTACCTTCGAGCTGAGCAAATTGTTGTTCAAGTTCTGTTCCTGCCAATTCTGCTGCCGATTTTGCTGTTGCTTCCATCATCAAGACTTTTTCTTCCATACGCTCGAAGGCGCTCATGGCGCTGCTGGTGCCCAAGTGGCCGATAGTATTTTGCAGTTGCTCATTAGCTTTAGCGGCTTGCGCCCGTGCCTTGAGCATATTCTTTTTAGTTTTAGCTTCAGAAATTTTACTTTCCAGGGCGATGAGGTTACGTTTGAGGGTTTCTACCTGAGTTTTTTGTTGTTCGAGCTGTTCGCTTAGTGCTGCTGCAGTTTCGCTGTGAGTTTTTTTGCGCAGGAGGGCTTCTCTAGCCAGGTTTTCGTCGCCTTTTTGTAAGGCTAACTGAGCTCTTTGTTGCCAGATATTAACTTGGGATTGGGCTTGGTTGTACTGTTGCTCAGTACGTTTTTGGGTGGCAATCAAGCTAGCAACGGCTTGGCGCAATTGCACCAAGTCTTCTTGCATGTCAATTATGGCCTGCTCTAGAATTTTTTCTGGATCTTCAGCCTTGCTTACGAGCTCATTGACGTTGGCGCGAATGAGGCGGCTAATGCGATCAAATAATCCCATAATTTTTTCCTTATAAGGTAGGTGAGATTTGCAAGGTTGGCAAATTTGTGAAAGCGTCAATACTGTGGGCGTTCATCTACAGTTAAGCAAAAGCGGGCCAGATTTTTTTAGGTTTAACCCCGAAACCCCTGTACCCCTTATATTTATTAGTTTAGTCTGCTCTTTTCAAACAGGGGTAAGCTGCTGCTAATTTCAGCGGTTTGTGGTGATTGAGGAGGAAAGCATTCTCTGGTTTTTATTCCTGTAGCAGCTTTTTCTGTGTTATGCTGTTTAGCGATTTTCCATTTCTGATCGCAGTTGTTGTAATTCCCTTTCTATAATTATTGAGTCTTCATTTGGGCTAGACTGACTAGCAGGCAATTGAGGTTTGGGGCTATCAGGCCAAGGTTGGGCCTTCATGGCAGCCAGTTCGGCATCAACGTTGCTGCTACCTTCTAGGGCGGCAAATTTATTTTCCAGAGTTTGGGTATTTAATTCAGCGAGTGCAGCTGAGCGTGCTTCCAGTTGCAAGACTTTTTCTTCCATCCGCTCGAAGGCATTGATAGCGCTGCTTGTATTCAGTTTCCCTATCATTTCGTTGAGCTTTTCGGAGGCTTTGGCAGAGCGAGCCCGGGCGATATAGAAATCTTTTTTTGCTTTTGCTTCGGCTATTTTGCTTTCTAATTGCCGCATGTTTTGCTTGAGCTGGTTGACTACGGTACTTTGTTGCTCTAACTGCGCCTTCATGTCTGCTGCCATTTCTTGATAGGTTTTCCGGCGAGTCAGGGCTTCCCGCGCTAAATTCTCATCTCCTTTTTGCAGGGCGAGTTGAGCGCGACGATACCATTCTTCTGCTTGAGACTGGGTTTGAGAATACTGCCGCTCGGTACGTTTTTGGGTGGCAATCGCTGCAGCTACAGCCTGTCGCAGTTGAATCAGATCCTCCTGCATATCATTCACAGCCTGCTCCAGAATCTTTTCTGGATCTTCTGCTTTGCCAACCAGACTGTTGATGTTAGCGCGAATCACCTGCATGATTCGATTAAACAATCCCATATAAGGATCTCCATTTTTTCGGTACTGAGTTTACAGAGCGCCAGGGCTGCTAAATCCTGCCGGATTGTTGATTCAGCTTGCTTCAAGCCCATTAATTTTATTACCTTTCGGCCTTTATTTTTCAGTAGTCTCTTTATTAATTTTTAATATTTAGTTATTTATTTTAACATTTTTCTCACTTAAATACTTTAATATACTAAAAGTTAATTTTGAAGTTCGCCCCCAAAAAATCGACCGAATGTCATACTTTTATGGTACCGCACTTGCGTATAATTGCTAGGGTCGATAAACCTGAGCAGGTAGTCCTTGTCGCTGCAATTCCTGCACCAATACTTGTGCGGTTTTTGCATCGCCAAACGCACCAAGCTGGATACGAACTCCCACAGGAAATTCGCGGGTGTAGGCGTCAGCAACAACTTGCCGCGCTTTTTCCAGGCTCTGTTCGCCCTCATATTCCATAACCACATAATAAAAATTTTCTCCTCCAGCGTTTGTGTTTGTTTTTTTTGCTGGTGTCGGAGTAGGAACTGGATTAATCGGAAGCGATATAGTTGCCGTAGTTGTGGGCGCTTCTTTTGCTGGCTGAGCCGGCACCGGTGGCCGCGGCAATTTAAGAGCAGAGGAGCTTACTTTAGTTGATTGGTTGGTTTGAGGCAGAAGGGCAGAACTCAAATTTTTCAAGCCGCTGGCATTTCCAGAAGAACTTTTTACTCCTGGGGCTGGTGCTATAGTCACTGTCGGCAGCGGGGAAGCTCCGGCTGTGGGAACCGGTGCCACTTCAGGTTGGGCAATGGAGTTGGCTTTGGGATCGAGATTGCTAAGGGTACTCAAATTCAGCTCTACAAATTCCTGAGAGGCTAAGTTCGGACTTGTTGCTATCTGTGTTTCGGCAATATTTTCGTTGGCTGCGGGCGTTTTGGCGGGCTTTTGAGTGGCAGAAGGTGCTTGTCGGTTAAAGAAACGACCAAGCCCTAGGTGTGCTAAACCGGCGGGATTGGTTGCTACATAGCCAAAGATTATGCTAGCCATTAAAAATAACAGCATCGAGCCAATACCCAGGGGGCTGAGCAGGCTGTCGTCGGTATTGGTTTCGGTTTGTTTTGGCGTTTCTTCTGGTTTGAGATTTTCGAGCAGGGCTTCTGAGGATTCAAGATAGCCTTCGGGATTTTTTTCGCTGTTGACGTTGGATTCTGTTATTTCTTTTGGCGCGGCTTCTGCGCCACTGAGCAGTAAAGAGGGGGATGTCGCGGGCCATGCTTGTGGTTTTGACTCGTTTGCCTGGAGGTTTTCGAGGCTTGTTCCTTCAGGCAGGGTAATAATTGGCGTTTCTGGAGCTGAGGCGACTTGGGGCTGGGTTCTGCCGCCAGAGGCTGTGACGTAAATTAAATCGGGTTCTCCAGTTGCGCTGCGAGCTAGTTTCCGCTGGGTAGAATTGAGCTGTTCGCAGCGACGATGGCGTCGGTATCGGGTTAATTCTTCTTCCAGCTGTACGTCTAAACTACCAAGAGCCATCTGCAAGGTAGTATTGAGGGGTTTGTTTTCGTTTGAGGATACGGAGGGCTGCATGTCGGTATTTTGGCTCATGATGTTGGCTTCTACTAGCTATTGGGTAAGCAGGTTTGATGAAAGGCTTTTCGCTCCTGTGTAGTTAGATACTATCTGGGTGTGTTTTGGTTTTGAATCCTTGATCGATATTTTAGGCGATCGCCTAAAACGCAAGGCACATACTTTGGCTTTTTGCTTTTCCGTTCGTTCTATCTCTTGCTGCTGCGTGCTCCCCGCTGTTTTTTGGGTTTCTCTCTGCCCGCCTTTTCTGCCGTCCTTTTTTTAAGAGTATTAGTAAGCGATCGCTTCTCTATATGATGCAATTCCATAATAAAACTCCTTTTCCCCCCTGGCATGGGCGTATACCTTACAAGGTTACTATCCAACCAAAGCCAAACTCTGCCTTTTAGTATTCTTGATTCAGGGAAGATCCAAGGCATAAATCTCATCCTTATAGAGGTTGTTTTAGGAATTAATTCAGTATATTCACTGACCAACACACTTGCAGTTTATCGTGATCCCCGTCTTTTTTCATTTAAAGCTTGACCATTATTTCAGACGTGTGCTAATATATTTTTGAACTCAAATGTTTCTGTTTTTTAAGTAAATCTAAAAAAATGATTAAATTAAAAATAGGTTATGGTATAGCTAAAACATATACGGGATCAAGGATTTATGGCAAAAAACCTGCTTTAAGGTATCGAATAAAAATATAAGAAGAAAATTATTTCTCCTCGCAGACGAGAACTCTATGAACACCCTAACTTGCCCCACTTCAGCCTGCCGTCATTGTCGCTTTTACCAGCCAGAGGGACGTCGCGGCGGACATTGCGAACAGTTGGGCGTACCCGTGCGTGGTGGCTGGAAGGCTTGCTCGTTAGCGATTCCACCTTTTGCGCCGTCTTGGGAAACTGTCGAAGCACTAATAGCGTGGCAACAAGGTCGTTTCGCTAGTCAGAAGCCACAGCTTCTAGGTTCGAGAAAGTGTTCTCAGGAAAATACCTACTCTCACCAACAGGAGAGCTGTGCTGCCCGCGAAAACGCCACTGCTCTTACTGCCCCAACATCGGCGCTCCTGGTTTAGCTAATTCGACGGCAAGCCCCGCACCCTTTAGGAGGGTGTCGTGTGGGAGAGCCGAATAAGGGTGTGTAGCATAAATAAAAAGTGAGGTCGTGCATCGCCTCACTATCAAACGCGTTCATCCGCAAGACTGGAAGAACCCACACCGAATGTTTACATCGATGTTAGGAATACGTCAGGCGAACAAAGCGAACAAAAACTCATATTTTTAGTTTCCTTATCGGCATAACCGATAAGTAATCTTAAATTATTAAGCTAAGCTAAGCTAAACTAAGCTAAAGGCATCTTTGAAAAGACTTGTTTTAAAATACCAGTGTTTGCCGCTATACTAAATCGCACCGAAATTGAAAAGCGGTGCGATTTCTAGCTTCGGTAATTGCAAATTGTCAAGGCAACCAAGGGTATTGACGAAAATTAGGAGGCCGTTTTTCCAGAAATGCTTGTTTGCCCTCTGCTCCTTCCTCCGTCATATAATAGAGCAAAGTGGCGTTGCCGGCTAGTTCTTGCAGTCCTGCTTGGCCATCGCAATCAGCATTAAAGGCTGCTTTCAGGCAGCGAATAGCAAGAGGACTTTTCTCTAAAATCTCATTAGCCCACTTGATTCCTTCTGCTTCTAGGTTTTCCACTGGCACTACGCAATTAACCAATCCCATTTCTAGTGCTTGTTGAGCGTTGTACTGTCGGCAGAGGAACCATATTTCTCGTGCTTTTTTTTGACCGACGATGCGGGCAAGATAGCTAGCGCCGAAACCGCCGTCGAAGCTTCCCACTTTTGGGCCAGTTTGACCAAACACTGCATTATCTGCCGCAATAGTCAAGTCACAAATAACATGAAGAACGTGCCCGCCGCCGATCGCATATCCGGCAACCAGGGCAATCACCACTTTAGGCATTGAGCGGATCAAGCGCTGCAAGTCGAGGACATTCAAGCGAGGAACACCCTTATCATCCAAATAGCCTGCATGTCCGCGTACGCTTTGATCCCCGCCGGAACAGAAGGCATATTTGCCGTCTGTATGAGGACCTGCTCCAGTCAATAAGACGACGCCGATTTTCGGATCTTCGCGGGCATCAGAAAAAGCATCGTATAGTTCAAAAATCGTTTTAGGACGGAAAGCGTTACGTTTGTGAGGGCGGTTGATGGTAATTTTAGCGATCCCATCACATTTGTGATAGAGAATGTCTTCGTAAGTTTTAGCTGTTTGCCAGTCGATTTGCATGGGGGTTGAGTAGTTTCGTGCAGAGACTGGATAAATCCAGGATAATTTCCGCCAATGTTGGCGCGCCTAGGAATTTTATCGCAGGAGTGGGGTACAGGCGTAAACTGTTTTTCTTTTCCAATAGTAAAGTTTATCGCTATAGAGCAATAGAGCAAGGGCAAATTGGAATTTTATTAATCGGCAACCCACAGCCATTCTTTTTGCACGCCGTCAAATACTGGCTTGAGCAGGGAGAGCTGTTGCGAGCTAATAGAGTTTTGTGAAGTTAGTACAGACTGCAAAAGAGATTGATCTAGACGCGTTACCTGTCGAAATACTAAAATCCGCGCTACGACTTGTTCGATTGTCACTTGACTGAAATCTATTTGAGGTTGCATAGCACGAAACTCAACTCTTTTTATTTTAAATATTTAGCTTCGCCCAATTAAATAACTGTGGGGGTAAACCCCTTGTTCTCTACAGTTTTTTTGTGATTTAAATTCCGTAGTTGTGAGTTTTGTCACTGACAAAGCAAGCGATCGCTTGCTTTTGTAGCTCAGAAAAGTAATTTTTTATCCTTTTCCCAACAATAAATTTTTTTAACCGACTCAGAAACAAGAATATTTTAGAGAAGTAAAAAATAAATTTCTAGAGTTGATTATCACCACTCAAAAATTTTTTAAGAAACTTCCCTCTGCGGTTATAATGGCAGGTAGTGGCCAAGCAAAGCGTGGCCATTAGAATATTTGCTGCTCAGGCGGAAAAAGCTACTGCTATTGTGGATAATAAATATGATTTTTCGCCCACTACAGCCCTGACCGTGGAAACTAATACTCCTGCAGCCCCTACCGGAATCAGTACTGGCATCGGCGGAACTGTTCGCGAATACCTGTGGACTTGGAAAAACCGCTCGGTGAAAATCATCTACGAAGTCCTAGGTGAAGGAACACCGATTTTGTTTTTGCCTGCCTTTAGCACTGTCTCTTCCAGAACTGAGATGCGGCAACTGGCAGAAATCTTTGCCCGCGAGTTTCAGGTGATTGCCGTTGATTGGCCTGGTTTCGGCAGCTCCGCTCGCCCTCCTCTTCAGTACCAGCCCGCACTCTACCAAACCTTTTTAGCGGATTTTGTTCGAGATACTTTTACTGATCCTGTAGTCGTCATTGCTGCTGGTCACGCTGCTAGTTATGTAATGCGACTAGCTCAGCAAGACCCCCCTGTGTGGTTGTGGGTAGTTTTAGTGGCTCCTACCTGGAGGGGTCCTTTGCCTACTATGATTGGGGAATATCGCTGGGCTTACAAAATTCTGAGAAAGATAGTTGCAACGCCAATATTGGGCCAGTTTCTTTATGCTCTCAATACGCTGCCGCCTTTTCTCAGCTTTATGTACCGTCGCTATGTATACGGCAACCCGGATGCAGTAACCCCTAGCCTGATTAGGGAAAAGTGGCGTATCACTCAAAAACGCGGAGCTCGATTTGCTACTGCTGCTTTTGTCACTGGTGAGCTTGATGCTGTGCAATCTCGTCCACAATTTATAGAATTATTTCAGCCATTGCCTGTGCCGACACTGATTGTCATAGGTGAGCAAACTCCTGCTAAGTCTCGTCTGGAAATGGAGGTTTTAGTTAGTTTCACTGGTGTGCAAAAATGTTGGCTGCCTGGTTCTCTGGGATTGCACGAGGAACACCCTTGGGAACTGGCTAATGCAATTTTGCCTTTTTTGAGAAAATTTCTCTCGCGCTAACTTTATCACTTTTCAGAAACCGGGTTTTTTCAAAAAAACCGGGTTTCTAAAATAGACTTTTCCCAGTGCTGCGCTCGCCTTACACATCAATAATGTTATAATCTCAACTATGAGTCGGTTCTGGCGGCGAGCAGCCGACGTAAGGGGGAAAGTGCAGTGCAAATTTGCCGCTGTCTTGCAGCTGTAATCAGAGCTTAGGCTTTGAAAGCCAGAATGCCGACGTGAATGTCAAATTTCAAACCCTTCTGCAAGGTACAGATGAAAATGAATTGGATATTGCAAAACTTAACTTATTTAAGCTTTTGGCAGCAGAGAAATTTGCTACAGGGAAAGCTTTACTTGTTGCCATTCGCAACAGTAATGAACACGCGGCTGTAAGAATAAGACTACTTTTTGCGGATATTTCTATTCTTGGTCAATTTTTACAATGAGCGCTTGAAAGCTTTTATTACGTAGGAGCGAGCGCTTATTTCTTTTTGTCTGTTTAATCCAAAAAACTCGTTCATGCAACCCCAACATACCTTGTTTGTTTGTACCACTTGTGCCTCTGTTTGGAAAGACGGAAAGCGTATCGGTACTAGCGGTGGCGAAAAACTGCTAGAAGAAATTTCTCAACTTTACCAAAAATGGGAGAAAAGCGAGCGCTTTTCTCTTCAGCCTGTAGAATGCATGAGTGCTTGCAGTCATCCCTGCACAGTTTCTTTCACAGCTCCTGGCAAATTTACTTATTTATTTGGCGATTTGCCAGTTAACGAAAGTGCCGCCGCCGCCATTTTAGAGTGTGCCAGCCTCTACTATACCAAACCAGACGGATTACTGCCGTGGGCAGAGCGCCCTCAACTGCTAAAAAAAGGCATTTTAGCAAAAATTCCCCCCTCTCCAGCCTATAGCTTGTAATTAAGTTTACTTTAAAATGCACAAAATTCCCGTTACCGTAATTACTGGATTTCTCGGTGCAGGCAAAACCACAGTCATTCGCAACCTGCTGCAAAACAATCAAGGGCGCCGAATTGCAATTCTCGTCAATGAATTTGGTGAAGTCGGAATTGACGGCGAATTGCTCCGCTCCTGTAAAGTTTGCGACGAGACTGATGCGCCCGCTGCAAATATTGTCGAACTTGCCAATGGTTGCTTGTGCTGCACAGTGCAAGAAGAATTTCTCCCCGCCATGCAGGAATTTCTCAAACGACGCGAGCGCATTGACTGCATGTTAATCGAAACATCTGGGCTGGCACTCCCGAAACCTCTGCTGCAAGCGTTTCGATGGCCAGAAATTCGCCATGGTGCCACCGTAGATGGTGTTGTCACAGTAGTAGATTGTGAAGCAGTTGCCGCCGGTAGGTTTGCTTCTAACCTCGATGCTATAGCAGCGCAGCGACAAGCAGATGCTAGTTTAGAACACGAAACCCCAATTGAAGAATTATTTGAAGATCAGCTCGCTTGTGCGGATATAGTGCTGCTAACAAAAATAGATTTAGTAGATTCTACAACCCGCAACAAGGTAGAAGACTGGCTCAAACAACAGTTGCGCCCCGGCGTAAAGATTATCCCTTGTGAAAGTGGCAAAATCAGTCCCCAGGTACTGCTGGGCTTTAATGCAGCGGTAGAAGATAATCTTGACAGTCGCCCTAGCCACCATGATACTAAGGAGGAACACGAACACGATGACGATATTAATTCGGTTCACTTTATTCTGGAGCAGGCGTTTCAGCCGCAAGTGCTGGTAGAAAGGTTGCAGCAGGCGGTGCAGCAGCAAGAGATTTACCGAATTAAAGGGTTTGTAAACGTTCCCAATAAGCCAATGCGCTTGGTGTTGCAAGCAGTGGGCACTCGCTTTGATTATTTTTATGATCGCCCCTGGCAACCCGCCGAGCCCCGTCAAACAAAGCTAGTGGTCATAGGTCGCTCCCTCGAGCGCTCTTATATTGAGAATATTTTGCTCTCGGCTTAAATTTAGCTTAAATTTATCCCAAGGTTTCTGGGGTGGAGCCGCACCCCTATTTTTTGCTGGCGATATCAGCTCATCAAGTATTCTTAGCATAGCAGATGCTTTGGTGCTGGGCGCTCGCTCAACTTACTATACTGAAAACTCAGAACTTAGAACAAAATCGCCATAACAAACTGCTGCGCCACCAGCTGTAGTCTATGAATTGAGACAACACCCAGACGGTAATTCCTCCCTCCCGCCAGTGAAAACCTGTGGAATATCTACGGCTTACACTTATTAGATGTATTAGATGTAGAAAACGATGCCACTCCCCTGCCGCCCCCCGAAGACTACCCAACAGTGCTACATTTCCTTCAGGAGTCTACTATCAAAGATTCCGCTTTCGATTACTGCCACTATAACGTAGTTTAGGGTACGGGGAATGACAAAATCAAGATGTGCTACAACAACAATTAAGCTTGTTATTTAGCAAGCAGTAGCGGTCATATGCGCTAAGTTGTATAACTAGGCTCCGTGCTCTGATAAATCTCTGCCTGTGGAGACTTAGTTGTTCTCTAGCCTAGGTAAACGCGCTGCCCCCTGCTTCTCGTAGGGTAAGGAGGTTACAATCGCGAGGTTGTGCTCCTCTCACTGTACCGCCAGGTCAGTATGGGAGGGTGTCACTGCTTATATTAACATACATTCGATACAATATAAATGAACGTTATTCATCCATCAGTTCAGTTCAAGCTGTGATCCTCTTAAGCAGATAACCACGAGTCAGACTAATCGATGAAATTTTTCCAAAAATTACTCTATTTATTTACAACAAGAGAACGGTGGCAAATCGCAGGGCTGTTTATCCTCATTCTGATTGGAGCTGGCTTTGAGACTTTGGGTGTAGGCTTAGTTCTGCCCTTTATTTTTCTGCTGGAAAATCCGCAACGAGTTCAAGAAACAGGACTTTTGAAATGGGTTTATCAAGCAGTTGGCGAACCAGAATTGCGGCAGTTTTTAATCTGGGCTAGTTTAGGATTAATCGGCATTAATTTACTAAAAAATGCGTATTTAACGTGGCTTAATTATTTACAGTGTACTTTTACTAATAATAAAATAGTAGAACTTTCTTCTCGTTTATTTCGCGCCTATTTATATAGTCCCTATACCTTTCACTTACAGCGCAATAGTGCCGACTTAATTCGTAATTTAGGTAGTGAGACTGTCATGTTTTTTAGTGGTGTATTAATACCAGGATTATTGGCTATCACAGAAGTTACAATTCTGGGATGTATTGCTTTATTTTTATTGATTTTAGAGCCAATTACTTTTTTGGCAGCGGCAGGAGGAATTGGCATCGCGACGATAATTTTTTATCGGATGGTTCGCCAGAAGTTAAGCGATTTGGGTTGGCAGCGCCAATATCATCAGGGACAAATGATTCGGATGATTAATCACGGTTTGGGAGGAATTAAAGAAGCGAAGGTTTTAGGACGAGAACCTTTTTTTATTGATGAGTTTGAAAAACATAATATTTATTCTAATCGGGCTTTAAAGTTTTATCAAGTGGTGAGTCAATTGCCCCGATTTTTTATTGAAACTGTATCCATTGTGGGGGTGATGCTAATTGTGGTATTTGTTTTAGCTCAGGGAAGAGATTTTAGCGATGTAATACCCACGATCTCATTATTTGCAGCAGCGGCTTTTCGATTGATGCCCTCGATAAATCGAATTTTGAATGCAGTTACAACAATGCGTTTTAGTTCTTCTAGTGTTTATGTTCTTTATCAGGATTTGATGGAACTAAAACCAGTGCTAAATCGACAAGTAGTTTATTCTCGCCAAGTCGCGGAGGTGCAGCCTGTTTTTAAAAAGGAAATCGCATTACAGAATGTATTCTATCGTTATCCTGGAGCTAGCGATAATGCCCTCAAGGGAGTGTCTTTAACTATTCCTAAAGGAACATCGGTGGGCTTTGTGGGGTATTCTGGGGCAGGGAAAACCACGATTGTGGATGTGATTCTAGGGCTATTGCCTCCCACTGAGGGGCAAGTTTTAGTCGATGGTAGAGATATTCATGAAGATTTATCTGCTTGGCAACGGTTGATTGGTTATATTCCCCAAAGTATTTATTTGTGTGATGATACCCTGAGAAATAATATTGCTTTTGGGATTCCCGCAGATGAAATTAATGAAGATTGGATTGAGTCTGCGGTTGAGTCAGCTCAGTTGACTGAGTTAGTTAAAAGTTTACCCGAAGGTTTGGATACTTTGGTAGGAGAAAGAGGGGTGCGGCTGTCAGGGGGGCAACGGCAACGGGTGGGGATTGCTAGAGCGTTGTATCATAATCCAGAGGTATTGGTGATGGATGAGGCAACGGCAGCTTTGGATAATCAAACTGAGGCTGGGGTGATGGAGGCTGTGGAGAAGTTGAGTGGCGAGAAAACTCTGATTATAATTGCTCACAGATTGAGTACTGTGAAGAATTGCGAGCGCCTCTACTTTATGAGTCAGGGAAAGATTGTAGATTCAGGCACTTATGATGAACTTTGCCAACGCAATCGAGAATTTCAACTTATGGCTCAAATTGGGGTTCAACCTAAATAGGCTTTTTTGAATTCTCAAAAGAACCCTTTATAAGGAAGTTGGGGGTATAAATATTTTTGAAATTAAATTATAAATAAAAACTAGCAGCAAATGTTTGACGGAAAATCAATTTTGATTACAGGCGGAACAGGATCATTTGGTAAGCAATGTGTCTCTACTTTATTGGCAAAATATCAGCCCAAAAAAATAATTATCTATTCGCGAGATGAGTTAAAGCAGTATGAAATGGCTCAGGCTTTCCCCCAAGATTCTCTGCGGTTTTTTATTGGGGATGTGCGTGATCGCGATCGCCTCATCCTTGCCATGCGAAATGTGGATTATGTCATTCATGCTGCAGCCTTAAAGCACGTTCCCATTGCTGAATATAATCCTATGGAATGTATTAAAACCAATATTAATGGGGCAAGTAATGTCATAGATGCAGCAATGGCTTGTGGAGTAGAAAAAGTCATTGCCCTTTCCACCGATAAAGCCGCAAATCCCATTAACCTTTATGGGGCTACTAAATTGGCCGCAGATAAATTATTTATAGCTGCTAATAATTTAGTTGGAGAGCTGAAAACTCGCTTTTCTGTGGTAAGATATGGGAACGTAATCGGTTCAAGGGGGTCTGTAGTGCCATTTTTTCAAAAGTTGGTTCGGGAAGGAGCGAAAGAAATACCTATTACTGACCCCCGCATGACTCGATTTTGGATTACCCTTCAGCAAGGGGTAGATTTTGTTATTAAAAGTTTTCAGCGGATGCAGGGCGGGGAAATATTTATTCCCAAAATTCCATCCTTGAAAGTTACTGATTTAGCAGAAGCCATAGCACCAGGAATTCCTACTAAAATTATCGGCATTCGTCCTGGAGAAAAACTCCATGAGGTGATGTGTCCAAAAGATGACTATCATTTAACTTTAGAGTTTTCTGACCATTATGTGATTACTCCCACGATTCAATTTAGCAAAAAAGTAGATTTTCAAGTGAATGCCTTGGGAGAAAAAGGGGAGCCTGTACCAGAAGGATTTGAATATAGTTCCGATAAAAATACCGAATGGCTATCTCCTGCCCAACTTCTTGAAATGCTGGCTTCTCAAAATTTTTAAAATTCTTGAATTGCCTACATAATATGCTCCTTACTACTGAGAATTCAAAAAATCAAACAAGCTCTGAGGCTCCTAGAATAACAGCTAAACTAGCATTATTATTTGCTACTTACACTCTTATTGTAGCTTGGCTATTTCTGTATTTTCGCCAATATGACACAGTAATTTTAAGACAAGTCAGAGGAATTATTGCATACCCCTTAGTACTATTTGGGGCGGTAGCATTAAGTAGTCATTACATAAAAAGTTTATGGGGGCTTCCTATATGTGTACTAGGGTTTATGTGGTTGCCTTTTGCACTCGCTCCAATAGGAGGAAGTAAGCTGCTATTGCCTCTGGCTATATTCGGAATTGCCTTGATAATTTACTCTGGTGTGAAGAGTAAAATTTTCAAATCTGTATACGAATTAATTGGCGTCCTCGCTACTGGTATATTTCTGGGGATTTTTTATTTTTTTGTTACTAATGGCATGAATTATGCCCATGTATTCTCAGATATTGCAGCTTACACCAATTTATTGCACAAAGATACTCTATTTCATTCAGCAATTGTTAATATGATAGCCCGTTTTGGTACTCCTTCAACCGGGTTAGACGGAGTTGTACCTTTGGCTTATCATGTGGGCGTCCATCGATGGGTTGCCGCCAATTTATTAATGTTAGGTGGCGATACTCCAATCCTATTGGGTATAACTCAACAAATCGCCTTAACCCCAGTATATTTTTTTGTCACTACGTTGACGGTATATCATCTTTCCGCTAGAGAGATTTCTGTTTTAACCCTTGTTGCTTTTACTTTTGGGTTTATCTGGCTAGATGAATGCCTAAATTCTTTATATACTAATCTGATAGGAGAATCCTATACTTTTTCTATGCCCCTCTTTATCGCTATGGTGCCTATAGGCATCAGTTGGTTAAAAGATTCTATACAAAAAACTATTTTTAAGGTTGTTAAGCATTGGGAATGGGTGCTGGCGAGCGCCGCGATCGCTGCCTGCTGGAGTGCCAAAATTTCCACAGGTTTAATGCTAATTATTTATTTATTTGCTTGCCTTTTTGTCCCCAAAGTTTTACAATATCCCAAGCGTTATTTATCTATACTTATTCCCACGATTATAGTTGGTGTCATATCACTTTATGGGATTAAAAAACTTTACTTTAGCTCTATTTATAAGTTTTTTCCTTTTCACTATGCTCTTGTCTACAAATCATTTTTTATACCCCAAGTTGTTTTATTCACTTTCCTTATATCTGCTATCTGGCTGTTCAGTGGTCAGGGAGAAAAATTTTTCCGAGATTCTCTTACTATCGTCTTGATTTTTACATTTTTGTCATCCCTAGTTCCTGGATTTTTATTTGCAATTGAAGGTGGTAGTGCTGGATATTTCATTCTTCCTGTATTAATAATGGCATTAGTAATATGTGCAGCTCTTTTGATTGATGTTTTTGTTATTCCCAAATTTCATACTATAGAACTTGTTGTTAATTGGCAGAATCAAACTAGGCAAAAAGTAGCTATTTCTGCTCAACAATGGACAAAAATACAGCGTCCCATTGGCTATACGGCGCTAATATTCAGCTTTATCTTTAGTGTAGTATTAGGATCTAGTTATTATAACCATCTGCTATTAATCCTTAATTTTGGAACCCTACTAAAACAAGTAGATCAGGTTTATTTAGCTCCGAATCAAGCCATTTCTCGTTATAGGATCCGAGAAAGAGTAAGCCGTTTGCTACTGATGTCTCCTCCAAAAATTGATAAGAAAAGATTGATTGCTGAAACTCCTTTGGGGAGAATTAAAGAATTAGTGGATAATCTTGAGCCAGAAAGTAAAGACTTGACTTTACTCTATATTACTCCTAGTTATAAGGCGTTTTGGGAACCTCAACAAAAAGCAAATCATAGAGTTTGTTGGGACCAATCTTTAGTAGTTCCAGCAGTCATTGGTTTGCCATTGTTAAATGGGGTGCGTAGTGGAGTAGAAAACTGTGAAGTTACTTTATATTATGGAATGGCAGATTATGGCAGAGAATCACTAAACCAGGATTTATCACAACCAGAACTATGCACCAAAGCTGAAAAACTTGGATTTAGCCAGGTTTACAAAATATCAGAAAATGACCAGGATTTGTATCGTTGCCACAGCAAGTCTTAAAATATGCCTGATATATCTGTTGTCATTCCAGTTTATAAAGCTGAAAAATGTTTGCCAGTTCTTTATGAGCGTCTAAAAAAATCTCTAGAGATTATTACTCAAGATTTTGAAATTATTTTAGTGGAAGATTGTGGAGGCGATCGCTCTTGGGAAATTATCCTAGAATTAGCCAAGAAAGATAGTCGAGTGAAAGGTATTCAATTTAGCCGTAACTTTGGACAACATTATGGTATAACCGCAGGATTAGATCATTGTGATGGCGATTGGGTTGTAGTCATGGATTGCGATTTGCAAGACCCCCCCGAAGAAATACCCAGACTTTACGCAAAAGCTCAAGAAGGTTATGATGTAGTCGTAGCTCGCCGAGGAAAACGGCAAGCTCCTCCTCTCAAGCGACTGACTTCATGGTTATTTTATAAAGTGTTTAACTATTTCACAGAATTGCAATATGATGGTCAAGTGGGAAACTTTCGTATTATGTCTCGTTTAGTTGTAGAAAATTTTTGTTTGATGCGTGAACAACTCAGATTTTTTGGGGGATTGATTGATTGGATGGGATTCCCTGCAGCGAGTATTGATATTTGCCATGAAAAGCGTTTTGAGGGAAAAAGCACTTATACTTTTGCTAAACTCTGGAAACTGGCTAGTGATACAATTATTGCTTACTCCGATAAACCCCTACGCTTATCTATTAAGTTAGGTTTTCTGATTGCTACTTTATCATTTCTCTATGGAATTTATATTCTGGTGAGATTTTTATTTTATGGCTCTCCTGTAACTGGTTGGAGTAGTTTAATTGTCTCTTTATATTTTTTGGGAGGAATTATTATTATAATTTTAGGAATACTCGGCATTTATTTAGGTAAAACATTTGATGAAACAAAAAAAAGACCTTTGTATTTAATTAGAAATACAACATTTAACCTAAAACAATATGAGTTCAGAAAAGTTAAGAGTCCAAATACTAATATTTAAAAACATAACTTCAAATAAGTTAACATGACAATAAGGATTTTAAATATGGAAATTTCTGAAAATATAATTGCTACTTCATGGGATTCTCGTGCTTTAGGTATCAAAACGTTTGAAATTATATATACTTCTGATGTTCAATTACGAAATACTTTAGAAAAAGTGTTTAATCAAAAAGTTAAAGGCCATTATACAGTTAAAATTAATCCTTTATCTTTATCTTCTAAAAAGCTATTGCATGATTTTGGTTTTTATTATTGTGATACTTTATTAGAGCCTTATTGTGTCTTTAAAAACTTAGTTTTTTATGAAAAAAATGGAATAGAAGTTGAATCAGTCTCAGTAGATGATTTTCAAAAAATAAGTAGTATAATTCATGATAACTTTAAGTATGATCGATTTCATCGAGACTTTAATATAGATCAAAATATAGCTGATCTTCGATACAATTTATGGCTCAAAGATTTGTGTAACAGCAATCAAGTTTTTTCACTTAAGTTTTTTGGAGATTTGGCAGGTTTTTGGGCTTATTCTAATAATAAAATTTTACTTCATGCTCTTAGTAAAAATTATCAAGGGAAAGGGCTTTCTAAATATTTTTGGAGTTTGGCATGTCAAAAATTGTTTAAAAAAGGCTATCAAGAATTAACCAGTTCAATTTCTGCTTCTAATGTTGCTGTTTTAAATCTTTATTCGTCTTTAGGATTTAATTTTAGAAATCCGGTAGATGTCTATCATTTTCTGTTTGAATAAATATTTGAAAAGTATATAAATAAAAAATACCGATGAATCATCTTTACATTCTGCTCACCATTCTACTCACAGTTTACGGACAAATTGTCATTAAATGGCAAGTGCAACTGGCTGGAGCATTTCCCCAAGACAATATAGAAAAACTGCAATATCTAACCAAACTTTTACTCAAT
>DVEG01000013.1 GCA_015295835.1 Oscillatoriaceae cyanobacterium M7585_C2015_266 | reverse complement strand
TGGTATTATTGCTCATATCTATGGTTTAACGGAGGAGGAGTTTGCTCACATTCTTAGTACTTTTCCGCTGGTGCCTGATGCTACTAAGGAGGCTGCGCTGCAAGCTTATCGCGATGTTGAAAGGGGGCTTATTTTATGATTCTATTGCTCTGAAGGCGATTGATTGTTATAATTCTGCGCGAATTATAAAGGAATAGTCGCTGCCTGGTTCAAGTTGGTAGTCGTATTTTTCTAAAAAACGCCCTAGGGGTTCTTGGATTAATGCTCTTCCTCGAGAGGGCGCGATCACTAGTTGTCTACGTTTAAAATTCCATTGAAATTGCCAAACAAAATCACTGGCAATGATTTCACCTTCAAGGATACCTTCTTGCCAAGACTGTTGAGTGATTCGAAGGAAGGCTGTAGTTTTAGGTAGATGCTTAGAACTCACTTATTTAATTTCCGCAACTGTACGGTTATTGTATAAACTCATAGCTTTTTCTACACCTTGTTTAAGACTTAATTCTACAGCCTCAACGACAAGTTGCAGCACTTCGGACATTATTTGAGTTTCTTTTTGGGAAAATTTTCCTAAGACGTAGGATACTGTATTTGTTTCGCTGTTGCCATTAATTTGTTTAGGGGGTTTACCAATGCCGATACGCAGACGGGGAAAGTTTTGTGTGCCTAAATGAGCGATCGCTGATTTCATTCCATTATGCCCTCCTGCTGAGCCTGATAGTCGTAATCGTAACCGCCCTGGTGGCAAATCCATGTCATCATAAATTACTAATACTGATTCAGGGGGTAATTTATACCAATCCGTGACTGCTTTAATTGCTTGCCCGGATAAATTCATATAAGTTAGTGGTTTGAGTAGACGGATTTTTTCGCCTTTTGCTCCTATTCCTTCTCCATATATTCCCTGAAATTTACGATTTTCTGCTAGAGGGATTTTCCAAGCACGCGCTAAAGCGTCTATTGCGCTAAACCCGATATTATGTCGTGTTTGTTCGTATTTTGGCTCTGGATTCCCCAATCCTACAATTAGTTGGGGAATTACTAGAGCCGGAGGTGCCTGGCTTGATACCATATTTGCAATACCTGATAGTTTTCTGTCTAACTTTGTTGAGACTGACTGGCGGTAGATTCTTCAGGGATGACTGTAGTTATTTTTTCAGGTTGTTTTAAGGCAGCGGCAGAGTTTGCTGCTTGTTCGAGCTGCTCAGCTTCTCGCTTGAATTCTCTTTCAAATTCACGTGATGCTTCTTGGAAACTTCTAATTGCTTTTCCCATGCTGCGGCCAATTTCTGGCAATTTTTTCGGGCCAAATATTAATAAGGCCAGAACCAGTATGACGGCCATCTCTGGCAAGCCAATTCCAAATATATTCATGTTTTTCCTCCTGCAACTTCTGATTTTGATTTTAACTGGACGAATTTTTCTTTTGTTATTTTACATTTAAATTGCATTAATAATATTTTGGCTTTAGTGATTTTTTTGATTTTCACTAAAGCCACTCTGGTTTATTGCCGGAGATAGATGCAAATTAAATGTACATAACCAGAGGCGCCATGCCTCAGCTTCTCCAATCGACAGTAAAACTGTCAAGCAACAGGGAGGAGTTGTAGATTTGTAGGATGATTAACAAGAAGACGAAAAACAGCCCCATGAAGACTGCCATTAATGGCGTGGTGCCCCAACCGGGGGCAACTTTACCGTATTCAGAGTTGAGGGGGCGAAGAATGTCTCCTAAGCGAGTGCGTTGTGGCATAAGTCACCTATAATCAGTCTCGACAAGTTTTTAACTTTTTGTAAAATTGTATATTATCAGTTCTCATAATTTATTTAGCACATGGAATCAGGAGTCGTATTCAGTATTTCCATAGGGGTGGCATTAGTTATCCTTACTGCCTTCGCTATTTATATTGCTTTTGGTCCCCCTTCCAAGAATTTAGCCGATCCATTTGATGACCACGAGGATTAAAGTTGGTGATTCGGCAAGAGGGGGGTTGCTCCCCTACTGCTATTTTAAACTACGGATGAATCGCGCTACTGTTGCGATCGCTTGGTTTAGTTTTTATGGTAGCTTTAGGGGAGCTTAATCTGAAACAAGCTTGGGATGCGCTTTGTTGTGTTTGGTTTTGCAAGTTTTTTGGCTGTGGTGGTTTTACCCAGAGGTGCGTTTACTTAAATTTGCTATAGTTAGCTTATTTAGCTTTTACTTCTACTGCAAAACTTGCTATCTCCCAAGGTGAAATTATAATATTTTCTCTTTCGTTAATAGGGGAGTGCGATCGCTCTAATAAATCCACTCTTCGTTTTTTCACAACTTCTAATAAATCACTTTTAAATTCCAACTTTGCTGTTTCCCCGCTTCCCTCATAACATCTTAAAATCCATTCTTTTGAATTGTCTTCTGACTGTTTAAAAGCCATTAAAATTATATTTTCTGCTGAAAAATCGAAAAAGCTACCCTTAGGTGGCAGTGATGTATTTTTATTTTCTCTAGATGGTAATATCATTATTTGTAGAGGTATATTTAATTCATATCCACGCCGCACTACATTTGCTTGTTTCCAGTCTCCAGAATGAGGATATAATGCATATGTAAATTCATGAAAATCACGATCTGCTTTTGGATCTGGCCATTCAGGACTTCTTAACAGTGTCAGTCGTAGTCGTGAAGGCTGGATATCGTATCCATATTTACAATCATTAATTAAACTTACTCCAAAATCGGTGTTACTCAAATCTACCCAACGTAAGGCTGGAATTTCCCATTTAGCTTTTTCTTGGGGGGTTTGTGGTTGGGTGGGGCGAGTAATTACACCACAAGGTATTTCACAAGTAGCAAATTCTGTTTCTACTTTAAGGTTAAATGCTGCTTTTACTAAAACGTGGGATTCTTTCCAGTTAACTTTTGTAACAATTTTAATCAATGGGGATGATACTTCTAGTATATAATCCTGATAAAATTCAGATTTTCCTAATTGTCGTACAACTTGTAGACGCGATCGCACTTCTTTTTTTTCTAACCAACGAATTTCTTTTAGTATTGGCGATGGTAGGGGATGCTGGTTATAATTTGGATCTATATTCCAGGCATCCCAATATTGCCCCTTATCTTCAAATGCTTGGAGTTGATTGCCGCCGCCGCCTTGTTGGATGACTTCTCGATTATTTATTTTATCAAAAAGGCTGGCTATATTTCCTGTATTTGCGTCTATTGTTACTCGTAAAAATTCATTTTCTAATACCCAATCTGAAGAATCTGAGAATGATAATTTTTCTGTTCTATTTATTTTATCAGCTGGGCGATGACACAACCAAAAGATACTATATCCTACTGCCGGGATATCTTTAGCTAAAAATAGTAGTGTTGCGTTATCAGATATTTGAGAAGGTAAGGGTTCACCTGCGAGGTTAAAGATTTGCCAGTGTTTTTCGTGAGAAGGTAAGGTTACTGATACTACTTGCGATCGCTCCCAATTAAGCGCGTTAAAAATTACTATCGGCAATGCATCTGGTTGGGGAGGTTTTGGAAGAGTTATTTTCTTAGCGATCGCTTTTATTGCTTCTGTCAATATTTGTGAACTTATTTTTTCTGCTTCTTTCCACTCCCGATTTGCCTCTACATACACTTCTGTAATTGAAGAACCGGGTAAAATATCATGAAATTGATTAAATAATACTTTTTTCCAAGCCGTCTCTATTTTCTTTTTTGGATAAGAAAAACCTGTTGTAATATTCGCTAATGAGGCCAATAATTCTGCTTGATATAATAAATCCTCACATCGGCGATTGTAGCGTTTTTGTTCTGCATGAGTAGTATAACATCCCCGGTGGAATTCTAAATATAATTCATCTTTCCAAACTGGAATATCTTTGGTATTTTTTTCTATTTTCTGTAAATAATCAATTGCGGTGGAAAATTCCAGACGTGGAAAAAATGGAGATTTTTCCCATCTTTGAGCAATTTCTAGCATATCCCTAGTTGGTCCGCCACCGTGGTCACCGACTCCTGGTAGCCAAAGGGCTTTTTTCAAGCCTGTTTGTTTTTCCCATTCACAAGCATATTTTATCATTTTTATTGGTTCTATATTTTCCCCAATTGGGGCAGAGATAAAGCTTAATATTTTGCTGCCGTCGGGAGCTTGCCACCAGAAGATGCCATAGGGAAATTTTGTTGTATCATTCCAGCGTAATTTTTGGGTTACGAAATATTTGACGCCGCCTTTTTTGAGGATTTGTGGTAATTGCCAACAAAAGCCAAAACTATCTGGTACCCAGGCAATAGACATTAATTGATGGAATTTTTCTAGGGTGTAGCGTTGTCCATATAATATTTGACGGACTAGGGATTCTCCTGATATTATGTTTAGTTCGGGTTCTACCCACATGCTGCCGACTATTTCCCAGCGATTTGCTTTAACTTGTTCTTTAATAGCGGCAAATAAATCAGGGCGATTTTTTTCTATCCATTCATATAGAGCTGGTGTAGAATGACAATAAATAAGGGAGGGGAAATCTTTTTGTAGGGTGAGAACTGATTCAAAAGTACGTTGGGCTGCTTGCCAAGTTTCGCTTACTGGCCACAACCAGGCCAGATCTAGGTGAGAGTGACTTAGTAATAAGAGATGACGTTGTTTGAGAGGGGGGGATTCTTTTACTAGAGTTTGACGGGCGGAAAATAGCGATCGCTCAAATTTTTGTTTATCTGGTAATGCTTTCCAGTCTATTTTTTCGATAGTGGTGAGGAGACTTTCTAATTTTTCTGGTGCAAAGTTATTAAAATATTCATATAATACTGCAAATTCGTCGGCTATAAACCCCGGCTCTGGGCGGTTGCTCTCTTTGCTTTCGTATATACAAACTGCTTGTACCAATGCCCCGTCATCGTGCCCTGGGCTTACTAATTTCACGGCTATTATAAATTCTTCTCCGATTTTTGCCGAGTCAGTCAGTAATATTCTTGCTGAATTATCAAACAAATCTCCCCGTTGTACTATTTTACCATTTAGGTATATTTCTGCGTCTTCAGCCCACCATGCGATCGCTATTTTCAGTCTCAAGCCTTCTAAAGAATATCCTTGTATATCCCTAGGTACTTTTACTTTCTGTATTGCCCATAAAACCTTTTTCCCTTTTGACCATTTTATTTGCCCTTTCTCATTCAATTCTGCCAGTGGCCATCTCTCCCATTCTTTTATATCTGCGTATTCAATTTTTGTTTCTGTTTGAAAATATCGCCAGTTTTTTTGGACACTTACTCGTGTTAATTTTCTCAATTTTTCTATAAAAGTAATAATTCTTGAGGAATCCACCTTAAAACCCAAACACCTTTATAAACTCTAGTTTATACTAAAAGTAAAGTTTGTCAAAATCCTGTCATGTATAAAAGTAAACTTTTAAACTTTTTCATCCAACAATTGCAACGCTTGGGAGAGAAAAGCGAGCGTGCTCTCCGACATCTCAAACTTGCCACTCTTTGGAGCATCCAATTACTACTCTATCCTATTTATAACTTTCTTCAAAGCACCAAGAAACAATTAAAACCACCTGTAACCCCCCGACGATTATTACAGAAAACGGGGCTTACGATATCACATTCAGAAAACCCTGTCAAGGAGAAAGGGGGAACTTCGGATTGGCTACCGATACAGATTTTCTTCAACTTTGTCACTTGGGTACAAATCGTGCCTATAGCCTTAACATTCAATCTTTTTTCAGAAAAAGCGTTTGCCTTATCTCCGAATCCTCCGCTCCCGGCTGCCATTTTACGCAATTTACTACAACAAGTGCAAAATCTGGGCATAGCTCTTGTTTCCGATGCTCCTGGAACTACTTTACCAGTCAATAGGGAGACAGCTCCTTTTGGTATTCAGTCTTTATTCAAAGCTGCTATTGATTATTTTTTTGCCAAAGAAAAAACCCCTGCAATCATGCCAGTGGATGAGGAGCCGGGAAGTGTGGCTTTAGTTTTAGTGCCGCCTTTTTCTTCGCTGCCAGCTAATCCAGCTAATACTGAAGAGCGCTCGCTGCAACAGCTAGCCCATATGCCTCAAATCAGAGAGGTAGAATATACACCAGACTGGATAGAAACAACAGCCTATTCTGTTGGATATGTTAAGCATCCCTTAGAGGTGGTGCTAGAATGGCTAGATAAGGCGCTGCTTTGGTTGGAAAAACTAGTTGTAGCCTGTTTATGCTGGCTTAAGCTAGTTTTAAACTTCTGAAGAAGAGCGGTTGACTTTGTTGCCCAACATATCGGTATTATAACCGTATCTACTTATTATCTGTAGGAGAGTCGAGAATGTTAACCCTGAAAATCGTTGTTTATATCGTTGTTACGTTTTTTGTGGCTTTATTTGTGTTTGGCTTTTTATCCAATGATCCTGCCCGCAACCCAAGCCGTCGCGATTTGTCAGAATAATCTACTAATAAAACGGCTGAGTTGAGCGGAAGCTATCTGGTGTTGGTAGCTGGAGTTACGTACTCTATAGCTATCAACCGTTTTTTAATTAGTCTATGTTTTATCAAACACCTGAATCACCATCTCTAGTTTATCAGTTGCCACAACGGCAAGTTAGTTCCTCTAATTTTAATCTACAGGTGAGGGAGGCTCCCCGTTTACAAGCGAGTGGTTTGCCAGAATTACAAAGACGCTCTCGCGCTTCTGCTCTTCTACCGCCTTCGATTGTAGCTGTTAATTTTGAAGATCTTCCTTCTGGAGCTTTAGAAATTCGCGTTTTTCAAGGAACTCGACAATCTCAAGCGGCTCCAGAGTTTCTCGCTGCCTATTATTTGCCGAAACTAGAATCAAAAAATTTTAATTTTAAAATTAAAAATAAAAAATTTTATACCCTCCCTACAATTCACCAGCAAATACGACAACAACAATCACCTGCACAAATGCCCCTCATTGTACAGGAGGATGTAGTGGAATTAACTGCTGAGCGTCAAGAATATGATGAGCGGCGTCAAATTCTTACTGCTGAAGGCAATGTGCTAATGCGCTATCGCAATTCTGTACTTAATGCGGAGCGTGTGCAAGTTAATTTCCAAAGTCGTACTGTTGTTGCTCAAGGTAATGTGGCTTGGAGTCGGGGAGAGCAAGTGCTGCGGGGGGAACGTATTGAATATAATTTTGTCCAAGGGGTGGGCACGGTGATTAAGTCTAGTGGTGAGCTTTATTTGCCTACTTCTGGTGCGGATTTTTCTCCTACTCTGCCTACGGATGTGAGTGCTACTTCTTTTCAGGAACAACCTCTAAGCGATCGCATTACATCTAATCAACCTTTGGAAAATGTTGTTTCTCCTCCGGGTGGTGTAACTGTTACTGTGGGCAGTGGTTTTACTCAAAAGGGTCAACTTCGACGTATACGTTATGAGGCTGAAAGAGTAGATTTTACTCCAGAAGGTGGTGTTGCTAAAAATATTCGCTTGACTAATGACCCTTTTTCTCCTCCTGAACTGGAACTTCGAGCTCCACAAGCACGATTTAGGCGTATTTCTCCTTTTCAGGATGAAATCCGTGCTACTAATCCTCGTTTGGTTTTTGATCAGGGTCTGTCTTTGCCTTTTTATCCTAATCGTATTATTATCGATAAAAGAGCTCGTGAACCGTCTTTGTTTCGCTTTGGCTATGATCGTCAAGAACGGGGCGGTTTGTTTGTTGAAAGCCCTCTTGAACCTGTTTCTCGACAACGTCTGCGTTTACGGATAACTCCTCAGTTTTATATTCAACGGGCTCTCGAAAATGGTTTTGATAAGGTGGGGGAGCTTTTTGGCTTTAAGGTTAGATTAAATGCTAATTTAGGGCTACGTACTACTGCGATCGCTTTTGCTTCTTTTCGTTCTTTTGATTTTAATAATTTAAATGATATGCGGGCTAGTCTTAGGGTTAATCAGGCTATCCCTACTCCTATTGGTACTCATTCTCTTACGGGAGAATATTCTTATCGTGATCGCCTGTTTAATGGCTCTCTCGGTTTCCAAACTGTACAAAGAAGTGTGGGGGCGGTTTTGACTTCGCCAGTTATTCCTTTGGGGAAAACTGGTATTAATTTTAGTTATCAAGTCGGGCTTCAGCAGGTTGAGGCTGATAGCGATCGCCTTGATTTACTTAATCCTGTTCGTGATCATAATCGTCTTGATCTTACTCGCTTTCAAGCTAGTGCTGCTCTTAGTCGGGGTTTTCATCTGTGGAAAGGAAAATCTTTACCTGCTACGGCGACGGAGGGTTTACGATATACTTCTAATCCTGTTTTTCCATATTTGCAATTGTTACTGGGGCTTAGGGGTGTGACTTCTCATTATAGTAATGGCGAGCGCCAGTCTTCTCTTACTGGTTCTGTGGGGCTATTAGGTCAATTTGGTCATTTTTCCCGTCCTTGGTTTGATTATACTGGTTTTAATCTCACTTATACTCAGGTTCTACAAGACGGCTCGTCTCCTTTTCTGTTTGATCGCGTTGCTGATGTGCGTGTTCTTGGAGCTGGTATTACTCAGCAAATTTATGGCCCATTTCGTTTTGGTTTGCAAACTGCTTTTAATCTGGATACTGGAAGAGAAATTAATACTGATTATATTTTTGAATACAGTCGTCGCACTTATGGTATTATTCTCCGGTATAATCCGGTGCGGGAAATTGGTTCTCTGACTTTGCGGATTAGTGATTTTAATTGGAATGGAGGGGGGGAACCTTTTTCTGGTGCTGATGTGCGTACTGTGGAAGCAGGGGTGCGCCGTGATTAAAGTTTTGGGTAATTAAAATTTAAATAATAAATAAACACTTTACTTTAATCGCAGAGAAGCGATGACAGAGCTTGCTAAAGATACGGCGATACAGAGTGCGATTGCTCTGCTTACTTGCTATAATTTCGACTTAGGGGGTAATACTGCTGAGCAAGTGGTGTCTCGGTGGCTCAATGATTACCAGCCTATCTGGATTTTTTGGGCTATTATCGAGGCTCTTTATCAGGGGCGTTATAAAGGGGTGTCTGTGGAGCAAATTTTAGTCTGTTGGAAACGTCGCAATCAACCTCTTTATCATTTTAATACTGAGTTTGAACGAATTGTTTGTCGCAATTTTCCTTGTAATCTTAATGCTTCGGAAACTGCGGCTAATTCTTCTGCGGACACTGTTTTATCTCCTAATAGTTTGCCTTGGGAAGCTGAACAGCAGGTTTCATCGCCTATTCAGGAGAAGCCTTCTTCAACTGTTAGCGATTCTATTAATCTAAATTTAGAATCTACTCCTCGGCAAACTGCTGAAGATTTGCTCTCTCCAGTTATTGAACAAATAGACATTGATATTGAAGACTCTCCTATTTCTCAAAATGTTCAAGCTATTTTGCAGTTGGTTGATAATGCGATCGCTTTTTCTCCTTCTCCTACTCCTAAGCCTTTCTATCCGCCGATAACTAGAAAATTTTCTCCTTATAATTATCAGTTAGATTGGTCTCGCTGTGATGTTATTAAACAACCAATTGGCAGTTTTATTCCACCTTTACAAAATTCTGATTTTTATGACAAACTTAAATCTGTTGCGCAGGCTCCTATAGACTCTGAACAGCCTAATGCTGAGAATGATGAATTAGAAAAGGATTTATGGGCTGATGACTAGGGCACCCTTTTGAGTGCCCTGACAAGATAAGATAAGATGGATTATACAGTTTGGGTGGAGGGGGCTTTAGCTGCGGTTTGAGTTATGCCCATGCGGATTTCTGAGCAAAATGATGTTATACTGGTGCCGTCTATTGTTTTAATATTACTTGTTCTTAGTCTTAGGTTAGGGCTTTCAAACCAAATTCGTTCTTCTGCCTGGATTGTGTCATCTCCTACTGTTAATGTTAAAGCTCCATCGTTATTAAGTATATAATGCCCAGTAAGCGTTTTCTGGTTATTGGCACGCTGTATTAGGCTGCCTGTTTGTGGAGCTTGTTTATCTGCGATCGCTACTAATATTGTTGATCCTACTTGTCTTTTTTGTTCTACTCCCACTATGCCATCCCACTTGACACGAACGCTAATTGGTGATACCATTGGCTCTACCGAGTATTTTTGGCAGAGTTGGATTACTTCTGGCTCTTCTGGTGAAAGTATCTCTATCCATAAATCTGTTTTGCCCACTTCTAGTTGTGGGGAGTTTAGGTAGTGGCTGGTGCGTTGGGAAAACCACTTGCCAGCGCTCTGTTTAAAAAATTCGTTTATATTCATTAATCGTTTGATTCCCTGTTTAGTTTGTATGATTTCTTTTAGTCTACAATAAGTAGCGGGGATTTGGGGATTGGGGGATGAAAGTTAGACAGAGGTTTTTGTTGTTTTGTTGCCTTTTTATATTTCTGATTAATCTTATCACTTTTCCTGTGTTAGCGCAAGTTACTAATTGTGATTTGTATGAAGAGGTTTTTGCTCTTGAGATTCCCACATATAGAGTTTCCCTTCAAGGTGGCTCTACTCTTAGTATTAAAGTAGCTTATCGTTTGTCTCCAGATGCGATCGCGTCTAGAGATTATCCTGATTCTATTTCTCTTCAAAAAAGTATTAATGAATTTTTTAAAACCTATTCCAATAAAAATGAATATTGGGAGATAGTTAATAAAAATCTTGTTCAATTTCTCTTAGAACAATATTCTCAAATATCATCTTTGCGAGTTGAGCTTAATATTATGCCTACTTTACAAGAGCCTTTTCATCGTTCTAGTATTATTACAAGTACTCGTCCTCAAGCTTGTCAAATTTCTCATTATTAATTTAATTCTAACAACCCTGGTGGTGGCAAGACTTCGACACGCCTTATTTTTAAGTCTACTATGGGTACTATTTCTTCCACAAAAGGAATTAATACTATTTTAGACTTAACTTTAACTTTCTTATTAACTTTCTTTTTTCTCCTCTCTGCGCCCTCCGTGTCCTCTGTGGTTTTTGCACCCTCTGTGCCCTCCGTGCCCCCTGTGGTTTCTTCTTGTACTTGCAAAATATAATTATCTGCAATTATAATAACATCAATAATACTACCAATAATAGAGCCAGTAAGTAGGTTAAATACTGGTAAACCTATTAAATCTTGAATATGATATTCTCCGGGGTTTAGTTTAGGGCGATCGCTTTTTGGCACCAATAGTAAACAACCTCGTAATTTTTCTGCTTCTTCACGATTATTTACATTAGCGAATTGGACAACGAAAAGTTTTTTATTTGGCAGATATTTACCTTTTACCAACTGAATAGGTTGAGGTTCATCTGATTTATTATATTGTAACCATCGTTGCCCTGGTTGAAGGAATCTTTCTGGGAAATCGGTGCTAGGGTAGACTCGTACGCTACCATTTAGCCCCTGAGGTGCCACAATTGTACCTATTTCCATCCACTGAAAGTCATTCATAGTTATATAATTCAAAAGCTTGCAACTTGTAGACGATAAACGCGCTCGATGACTTCTGCCAGACGTTGCATTCCTTTTTCTATATCTTCATCACTAGCGGTGAGACTAATACGAATACATTCTTTTTTATGTTCCCATTTTTCATATAAACCTGGGAAGAAAGTGCTGCCGGGCACAACTATTACACCTGCTTGTTTTAATTGTTGATAAAATTCCCAATCTGATATAGGCAAATCTCGTAACCATAACCATGCAAAGATAGCCCCTTCACCACGGTGTAAAAACCAGGGCAAATCTTTAGGCATTACTTGTTCAAGTGTTGTTTCTAAAATAGCAAATTTTTTCTGATAATAAGGGCGAATAACTTTACTAGCTATTTCAGGAAGAGCGCCAGAGGCAATTGCTCGGGCGGCGATAGCTTGCCCATAGCGAGAAGCGTGTATACATAAATTTGTCTGAAAAGCTTCTAATATTTGTATAATATTTTCATGTGCGATCGCTATTCCAATACGTTCTCCTGGTAATCCTGCTTTTGATAAACTAATACCATGTATAATATTCTCGCCAAAAATTGGGGTCATTTCTGTAAAGTTAAGAGCTGGGAAAGGTGGAGCGTAGGCGGAATCTATTATTACTGGTACTTGATAAGGAGATGCAAGTGCTGCTATTTTTTTTACTTCTTCATCTGTCAATACATTACCACTTGGATTACAGGGGCGGGAAAAAATCACACAACCTGTTTCAGAATTTATTTGTAACTGACTAAAGTCAGGGCGATACTTAAAACGATGTTTATTAAAATCGATATCTAGAGTAGGTTTATAAGAAATTAGAGCTTCTGGTTCTAGACAAATTCCACCATATCCGGTATAATCTGGGCTGAGAGGGAGGACTATTTTTTTTAGCTGTTTTCCATTATTTGAGCCACCGAAAGCATTAGCTGCCAGGAAATATAAAGTCTGACTACCGGGAGTGATTAAAATATTGCGCTCGCACAGATTAAGGTTATAGCGATAATTAAAATCTTTCACCACTGCTTCAATCAGAGGTTGATATCCTTGAGAGGAGCCATAGCGACACACCACTTCTCCGTATTCTTTGCTTGCCAGTAGTTGATTTGTGCAATCTCGCCATAATTCCTCAACTTCTGGTAGGATTACCGGGTTACCTGCACTTAGATTAATAAATTCCTGCCCTCCTGCTTGTAAAGTTTCGATTATATCCTTCATAATTGCCCGCACTCCTGTGAGGTGGGACATTTGTGCGCCAATTTTTGTCAGGGCAGGATTCATAGTCTGGTAATAGTAGTCAAACAACATTGTAACCTGTATTATATGGTTATGCTACCACGAATTAACACCCTTTTGGCTGCAAATTTAACAATTCTAAAAATAAAATATATCTTGAAATACTTTTCCTAATTTTATATATGCCAATCATACAAGCCGACTTTTACCGTCGCCCTCTTAAAGACAGCACAGGGCAACCATTGTGGGAATTACTTCTTTGTGACGAAAGTGGCAATTTTCGTTTTAATGCTTTTTGCCCGCAATCGCAAGCCACTGTTGACTGGGTAAAAGAACGTTTCCTAGAAGCTTTTAAAAGTGTTCAACCGGAAACAATCAAAGTATTTCGACCACAATCATTATCTTCTATCATAAAGTCTGCGGCAGAAAAATTAAATATTCCGGTTGAAGGCTCTAGAAAAACCCAAATTTTAAAAGAATGGTTAAAGGAGAGATGGAGTTCTTCTTACTTAAGTGAGAGGTCTACAGGAGAGATTTATGAGCCATTAGAGATAGAAAAATTACCGCCAATACCGTTACCGGAAGGTTTATGGGGGGAGGTATGGAGGTTTGCGGCGATAGAAGCAGGGGAAATAGTAGAGAGATTTAGAGATTTTCCGATTCCAGTAGTAGAGATGCCGGAGAATTTATGGCCATTAAATTTAGGAATAGCATCAACAATACAGGTACCGGGGGTAGTAATAAATGGAGGGAAAAAAGCGATGAGACTAACAAGAGCATTAGCAGAGAAGACACCGGTAGCACTTTCTTATATACCGGGTAATCCAGATGGATTGATACTAGAGGCGGGATTAAACGAACGTTGGATTATTGCTACATTTGAAGATCAAGAAGTAGCAGCTGCTGGGAAAGTTTACGAACAACGTAAACTGTTAAGTAAAGGGTTACATTTTTTACTTATACAACCAGACGATTCAGGGATGACTTATAGTGGTTTTTGGTTATTACGCGAAGAGTAGAGTTTAGCAAAAAAATAAAAACAAAAATAAAAAAAATAAAAAATAAAAATATGAATCTACTAGCTCTATATTTCATACTTATACTACTGTTTATTGCTGCTATACCAACTAGGGGATGGGAGAGGGAGAGAGGTTTAACGTTGAAAACATCTACAAAGAATGCTTCATTTGTACTTTCATATCCTAGCTTTAACAGTGAAATTCTTGATCGACAATTAGAAAAATACCTAAGATACATAGCCACTTTTGGGCCACCAGACATATTAATTGTTGGTAGTTCTAGAGCTATACAGGGAGTTGATCCAATAGCATTACAACAAGCATTAGTAGCGATTGGTTATCCTAGGTTAAAGATTTTTAATTTTGGTATTAATGGGGGAACTGCTAGAGTTGTAGAATTACAATTGCGGCAATTATTAACCCCGGAGCAATTACCGCGGATGATAATTTGGGCAGACGGGTTACGAGCATTTAACAGTGGAAGGTTAGATCGTACATATAGAGCGATTATTGCTTCTCCTGGTTATCAGCGTTTAATTGCCGGTATTCGTCCACAGTTAAATTATTCTACTACTACTAATGAAATAATAACACCTCTAGAAAGAATACAGCCACGCCCAATACAGCCACTGCCTCAAAAGTTGCCACTACCAAGTAATCATCCTGGTATTGATCAAATTAATTTTTTACCTGGGGTACCGACAACATCAGTAAATTATAAAATGCTAAAATCGGAAAAAAGGATAAAGTGTAATACTGACTGGCTAAGAAAACCAATAACAGCAATAAGACTGTGGAGAGAAATTGCTTGTATTAGCCAAGCCCAACTGCCTCCTGCTATAATGGCAAAAATGAGCGATCGCGAGTTTAGTGGTTTTATAGTTGTTGACACTCGTTATAATCCGACTACATATTATCAAAAGTTTCGCCGAGTGGCGGGAGAATATGATGGGGATTATACTCCATTTAGATTACAAGGGGAGCAGACTAATGCATTGCATTCAGTTGCTACCTTTGCAAGAAATAAGAAAATTCCTTTAGTGATAGTTAATTTACCTTTAACTAAAGATTATTTAGATGGAACAAGGAGTGAGCGAGAGAGGATATTTCAAGAATTCATGCAACAAAATGCACGAGTATATGGTTTTATTTTCCGAGATTTTTCTCGAAAGTGGTTGACAGAGTATAATTATTTTGCTGATCCAAGTCATTTAAATCGTTTTGGAGCGGAAGCAGTAGCTCAACAATTAGTGCAGGATAAGACAATTCCGTGGCCAATTTAGGATTTGTTAAAAACCCGGTTCTTTAAAAAACCGGGTTTTGAGTTTAAGTTAAAGCCCAATTTTTAGCCCAAGTGAGAGTTTGATGCACTTGTTCAGAGGTAGGGGCTTCACAATACAAGCGTAACACAGGTTCAGTACCACTGAAACGAATTAGTAACCAACTATGATCAGATAAGCGGAATTTGTAACCATCTATTGTGTTACAATCAAGTACAGATTTGCCGGCTATTTCCTTAAGGGGATGGGTTTGAAGTTGTGAGAGGAGGCGAGCACGTACTTGCATATTGGCTAGGGGCAAATCAAGGCGATCATAAGTAGAAAAAAAGTTAGTTTTTTGTTGTAGATTGTGGTAAAGTTCTCCTATGTCTTTGCCAGAGAAGACAACAGCTTCGAGGAGGTAAAGAGCAGAGAGTAAAGCATCACGTTCAGGGATATGATTACCATAACCAATGCCGCCGGATTCTTCACCGCCGATTAAGACGGAAGTTGCTAACATGCGATCACCGATATATTTATAACCAATAGGAGTTTCATAGACAGGGAGATTGTACAATTCAGCTACACGGGGAATTAAGTCAGAACAACTAACGGTTTTGACGACTTCTCCACTATATCCTCGCCGTTCGGATAAATGTTGAATTAGAATAGGGATAAGAATTTGAGAACTGAGAAAGTTGCCTTGAGTATCAACAGCTGCAATGCGATCGCTATCACCATCGAAAACAAAAGCAAGGGCTAATTTTTGGTTAGTACGGTGGTATAAGCGTACTAGACGGAATAATTGAGATAAGTAACGGGGTAAAGGTTCTGGCGGATTGCCCCCAAAGAGAGGATCGCGATCGCTATTAATTTCCCTTATATTTTCTTGTAATATTTGCTGCAATCCCGAAGCTGCTGCTCCATGCATGACATCAGCAAAGACAGTGATAGCGGAAGATGCGATCGCCTTTTTAATTTCTGCAATATCAACTTTTCCTTGCAACTCTTGACAATAACTCGGCCAAGGATTAAAGTAATTTACTGCCCCTGGTGACACAGAATTAAAACTTTCTTTCTTCAGTTGGGCTTCTATTTGTTGAGTTACTTCTGGAGGTACTGAGCCCCCAAAATATCCCTTCACTTTCAAACCTAGATAAGCGGGAGGGTTGTGACTTGCCGTCATCACAAGTGCTCCCAGAGCATTTTGCTGCTTTACTGCCCAACTAAAAGCTGGAGTGGGAGCAGAACATTCTGAGAGTAGTACGTTAAAGCCCGCTGTAGAAATAGCTTCTGCTGCTACACGTGCGAATTCTTCTGCTTGAAAGCGGCGATCATATCCTACTACGATAGTACGACTACCTGTTATATTACCATACAAATCAGCCAAAACTTGGGCGGCGACGGGAGCGACTTTAGCAACACGTTCAAAGGTAAAATCTGCTGCGATTACGCCTCGCCAGCCGTCAGTACCGAATTTAATGGGCGAATCAACTGTAGGTAAACAATTTAACTCAATCATAATTGATTTTCCTTGGTTTTAGTCTTGTTAGAGTTTAATTTTTATAAAAATTTACAAATAGGCTTTTCTTTGATGTAGTATAAGTGAGCGTTAGTTTAGTATAACTTACTTTTTTGTTGTTAGGTTTTGTCATATGGCCAGACTAATAATTGGGAATGAAGAAAACAATTCAATTCAGGGAACGTCGGGAAACGACACTATTCAAGGTTTACTAGGGGATGACTCATTGTTTGGTCTGCCGGGGGATGACTTGCTAACAGGCAACGCTGGCAATGATTTGCTTTACGGTGGTCGTGATAACGACATACTGGTGGGAGGTATGGATGATGATAGCTTATTTGCAGACTTGGGTAACGACAGCCTTTATGGAAACAAAGGTAATGACATATTATTTAGTGGCGAAGGGCGTAATTTCTTATTTGGGGGGCAGGGCAACGATTCATTATTTGGTAGTCTAGATATTGATATTCTTCAGGGAGATTTAGGGAATGACTCTGTCTACGGCGGAGGGGGTAATGATGAATTATTCGGAAACGCCGGTATTGACCTCCTGTTTGGGCAAGATGGCGACGACACACTTTTTGGGGGGCGGGATGATGATAGTTTGTTAGCAGGGGTAGGGAATGATGTTTTGTTTGGTGATTTGGATGATGACTATTTACACGGTAATAGAGGTAATGATTCAATCGTTGCCGGAGAAGGTAACGATATATTACGAGGAGGACGCGGAGAAGATTCGTTGCTTGGGGGCAATGGTAATGATTCTCTTTATGGAGATTTCGATGGGGATACTCTCACCGGGGGTAAAGGAAGGGATGTATTTGTGATTTCAGCGGGTGCAGGTATTGATTTTATTGCTGACTATATAGATACAGAGGACTTTATCGGGTTGGGAGATGGGCTGACTTTCGATTCGCTACAGTTGATAGAGGGCTTTAATTTTGTCTCTGAATCTGTATTATCTCGCTTTACTATTATTAATGACGCAAGTGGGAAGTTGCTTGCGATTCTGGCATCTGTTCCTTCTCCGGCTCTGTTAAGTCAAGAGGATTTTATTTCGGTGGCAGATACTGGGCTAGGAAAAACTACAGCGGGAACTAATGAAACAGTAATGGGTACCGGAACTTAATCGCAAATATGGAGAAGGATTACATGTCATATAATTGCGATCGCAATAGTGGAAAGTTAATAGCTTTTGAAGGGGTAGAAGGTTGCGGGAAAACTACTCAGATACGGAGGGTATATCAGTGGTTACAATCCGGAGAGATCCCATTAGAATATCCAGTAGTTTTTACCCGTCAACCGGGAGGTACTAACCTAGGGCTTGAGTTACGTCAAATTTTATTAAACACCGACAGAGGAATAAACAAGCACGCGGAGTTGTTTTTGTATGCTGCCGATAGGGCGGAACATGTTGCAACTTTTATTAAACCGCAATTGGCGGCAGGGGCAATAGTTTTGTGCGATCGCTATACTGACTCAACTGTCGCTTATCAGGGTTATGCCCATGGTTTGAGTTTAGAGGTGATTTCTTATATTAACCAGATAGCGACGGATGGTTTGGAAAGTCACCTTACTCTATGGCTAGATGTAGATGTTGAAGTTGGTTTGGCTAGAACTCGTAGACGGGGTAGTAGCGATCGCATGGAACTTGCCAATTTGGATTTTCATCGTCGTGTACAACAAGGTTATGTTGAATTGGCACTTGCTCACCCTCAACGTATTGTTCGTATTGATGCCAGTCTTAACGAAGATCAGGTTTTTCAACAAATTCAGAGGATTCTGATACAGAAATTTGAGGAATGGGGAATGAACTTAACATGGGGCATGGGAAAAAATAACTACAATGTCAGATCCTTTTAGTCGAGTAATAGGACAAAATCAAGCAGTAGAGTTACTTAAACGGGCAGTAGAGCGCGATCGCGTCGCCCCTGCTTATTTGTTTGTTGGTGCTAATGGGATAGGGCGAAGTTTGACAGCCCGTTGTTTTATCGAGTTGTTGTTTAGTATTAATCTAGCGGAAACTAAGGCTGCACTTCTGCCTAGTCGTATCGCCCAAAAGAATCATCCGGATTTGCTTTGGGTGGAGCCTACTTATCAACACCAGGGAAAACTACTTTCGGCTAAAGAAGTGGTAGAAGCTGGTGTCAAGCGTAAGGCGCTGCCGCAAATTCGTTTGGAGCAAGTGCGGGAAATTCAGCGGTTTTTGAGTCGCCCTCCTTTAGAAGCTCCGCGAGCGTTTGTTGTACTCGAACATGCTGAAACTATGGCAGAAGCTGCAGCTAATGCTTTATTGAAAACTCTTGAAGAACCTAAACAGGCAACTCTGATTTTAATTGCTCCCTCTCCTGATTCTTTGTTACCGACTTTGGTTTCTCGTTGTCAACGCATTCCTTTTTATCCTTTGAATGATGTTGAACTTCAACAGGTTTTACACCAGCTCGGTCATGCAGATATTCTTCAAAATAAACTTTTACTCTCTCTGGCACAAGGCTCCCCTGGAGAGGCAATCGCCTTAGTTGAACAGTTTCACGCCATTCCTTCTTCTCTTATCGAGGCTGTGGTTGAATTACTTTTACCTTCTAAAGAAAAGCGCTCGCTTTCTCTACCCCTAGAACTTTCTAAACAAATCGATGCTACTCTCGATTTACAAGCCCAACTCTGGCTCCTTAACTATATGCAACATTATTTTTGGCAAAATTCTAAATTCTCAATAAATTCAACATCTATTCTAAAAATTTTAGAAAAATCACGCAACTATCTCCTCAGCTATGCCCAGCCTAGATTGGTTTGGGAAGTTACTCTCTTGCAGTTAATGAGGATTTAAGCCGAGATTGGAGGATTGGAGAAATTATGAATGTTACAAAATGTTAAATTTTCACCCAAACCCTTGACATGGGAAAAGCTTATGTTATGCTAATACTATTCGTTATCTAGCAAAAATGACTTTTATGGTTTAGAGAGAACTACTCAAGAGCTTAAACTAACAACTCTTGAGCTTAAGAGTTCCTGAAAACCAAAAATTGTCAGGAAGCTAGAGAAATTATATACAAGACTCTATTAAGCTCGGCCGAAAAAAGAAAGGTTGAGGGGGCTATTTCATTTGCAATAAGTTAATTTGTTTATTAGGAGGATACAAAAATGGCTTATCAATGGCGACCAAAAAAGGAAAAACCAAAAAGCTTAACGGTATTGGGTTGGCTGAGACCAAAGTTGTGGCGTCTTTCTAAAGAAGAAATAGCAGAGGTTTTAAAAATTCCTGTAGAACGAGTGAAAAATGCTACTTGTCGCGAGCATCAAGTATGTATTTCGTGGTACAACGAGCAGGGTGTTACCTGTTGGTCATTTTTTAGCTATCGTCTGTTTCTCCGCTGGCAAAATCAAGTGATAGCTTTGATTCGCACTTGGGTTAAGTGGGAAACTTGGGAAAGGTTGGTAGAAACTATTGAATATGAATTTTCCCGCTTTTGTTATTCAATAGAAATGAGAAATTGTATTTGGCATAATCTTCTTGAGCAGGAAAGAAATTTGAGTTCTTTAAGAAGAGCGACAGATGATTTGGATAACTTGTGGGAATTCGAGTTTTGAATTCTTAAAATAAAATAAAAAATGGAAGAAATGACAGGTGTGCCGATTGTTTGCTAGGGTCGGTAAAAGGTGCGGTTTGTCTGTAAAGGGTGATCGCATGTTTGATGTTGGTGCATTAGTCATTTGATTGATAGAACGAATTTTGCTTTATTATCAGCAACTGGTTGCTGATACCAAGGATGCTGAGATAATTTGCCAATTGTTCTTAATAAAGAATTAAACTTTTTCGGGTGATTTAGAGTTTAGAATTTAGGATTTATCTAATTCTTCGGCAACTCGTTTGAGGCGACGAAGTTGGGCTTTCATGTCTTCTTGTGTCCAAGTAGCGGCGAAACGTTGAAAGCCAAAACGAATTAGAGGGTTAGGAATCTCAAATTCAAAGCGATTAAGAAGTAGTGTGCCTTTGCCGCAAGGCTGACATTCCCAGCGATCGCAGCCTTTAAAAAAGCCATCAAATTCCCAGACGATAAGTCCGGGTAAGCGTTCTATTACAACACTTTCCAAGGTAGGCTGCAAGAAAGGAATCTGAATTACAAAACGACAGCGATCGCCTACGGCAGTGCCCCACTCTCCTACCGGATCACAACGTAAAATCGGATTCAGCCAGCGGTGCATTAAAACATTATCAGTAATACAACGCTCTACAGCAATTGCAGTAGCGTTAATTTGAATTGATTGCTCAAAAACTTGACGATTTGACATTTTTACTTCAAGCTAGAGGCGGATTTACTAACTCTGTTAAACAACCTAAGAAAATTATGAATGTAACTTGGAACACTATTAAACCTCAAGAAATTTTGACCCAAGCTGCCCAACCACAAACACCACCTAAACCTTTACCAACACCAGTTCCACCGACATTACCAGCGACTGCGTCGCAATTAAACACAATTTTTAACTGGGGAGGGCTAATTAATCTAGGCTTAGCTGTTCTCTGGTTGGTAATTGGTTTGATTTTGGCTTGGGCAATATCGGTACTCGTTGAGAATATGCTCAAGCGTACCAACATAGATAATCAATTAGCAGCATGGCTGACAGGGCAAGAAAGTGAGGGACAAGTTCTGCCAATAGAAAAATGGATTGCTACGGCAGTATTTTGGATTATAATGCTGTTTGCGCTGGTGGCATTTTTCAACCAGCTTCAACTTACGGCAGTTTCAGAACCTCTGACGGCTTTTCTTAGTCAAGTCAGTTTATTTTTACCAAAGTTAGCAGGAGCGTTGATTTTACTTGGCTTTGCCTGGTTGGTGGCTACTGTAGTTAAATTTGTAGTCTCACGAACACTGCGAGGGTTTGCTGTCGATGAACGCTTGAGTCAAGCAGGTGCAACGCCGACAGAAAACCAAGTGCTGTTGTCGGATACTCTAGCAAGTGCTTTGTATTGGTTTATTTTTTTGTTGTTTTTGCCGCCAATTCTAGATACTTTAAATCTCCAGCAGGCACTTGAACCAATTAATAATCTTGTTAATCAAATACTTTCAGCTCTGCCAAAAATCCTGAAAGCGGGAATTATCGGTGCAGCAGGTTGGTTGTTGGCAACAGTTGTGCGTAGGATTGTATCGAATTTGTTGGCAGCTGCAGGTATTGATCAGTTAGGTGCCCGATTTGGTATTGGGCGAACTACAGGTAGTCAGTCTCTTTCTTGGATTGGTGGCACACTTGTCTATGTTCTGATTTTAATTCCTACTGCGATCGCAGCTCTTAATGCCTTAGAAATTGACGCTATTTCTGTGCCCGCAGTGACTATGCTCAACAGGATTCTCAGCGCTATCCCTAATATCTTTACTGCTGGGCTTGTTCTGGTGATTGCCTATTTCCTAGGGCGTTTTGTGGCTGATTTGGTTTCTAATATTCTTACCGGAATTGGTTTCAATAATATTTTCTCTTGGCTGGGTTTACAATCTTCTACCAGTAATACTGAAACTTCACCTCCTCAGAGGGCAGATGAAAACGCTACTGTGCTTCAGCAGTCTCCACAGCAAACTCCTTCTGAAATTGTTGGTATTGTCGTTTTAGTCGGCATTATGTTGTTCGCGACTATTACGGCTACTGAGATTCTTGGTCTTACTGCATTAACTACGATTATTACTCAAATTTTGGAAATATCCGGTCGGGTTTTAATCGGGATTATTATCTTTGCTATCGGCTTATATTTTGCTAATCTCGCCTACAATCTAATTCATTCTTCTGGTACTTCTCAATCTTCGCTCCTGGCACAGACGGCTCGAATTGCGATTATTGTACTTGTGGGTGCAATGGCTTTACAGCAAATGGGAATTGCTCCTAATATTGTTAATTTGGCTTTTGGTTTATTGTTGGGAGCGATCGCTGTTGCTGTTGCGATCGCTTTCGGTTTGGGCGGGCGTGAAATTGCTGCTGAGCAAATTCGTGCATGGTTAGAAATGTTTAAAGAAAAATAACAAAACTAAACAAAACTAACACTTAGGATAAGGAATAATTTTTCCTTATCCTTTCATTCCTAATCCTAACAATTTTGCTTGTAGTTCATCTTTAATTCGGTTGAGAATAGAGTTTTCATCGAGGGTGGCAAGAATGCGACTTACTACGGCTTTAGGGCCATCTGGTCCCCACGATGCTCCATTTGCTAAATAAACTTTAGTTACTTGTCCTATTCCATAAGCGGCAACCCCGGCAACACTTGCTTGGGTTATAGCAACGGAAAGATAAGGTACTAGGGTTGCTCCGCCAGTTACTGGGGTAGTTATTCCTAATAACCCCTTTAGGGAACTTAAGCCCAAGTTGGCAACTAGCTCGCTGGCACTGATACTGCCCATGCTGAGGGCAATTTTCTGTAGCAGATTTACTGCTGCTTTTTGGGTCATTTGTATACCATATAATTTTGATAATGTCAAGATCAAGATAAGATCAAAAACAGCACCACTAAGGATATCAAATACAGTAACAGGATTAAGAGCGATCGCCATAGCTTTAGCAATAGCAACATTCCAAATAATCCTATTAGCTTCTGCTGAGCGAATCGCCATTTTCCTAGCCACTAACTGCTCGTTGACTAGATCTGCGTAGAGCATTGTATTAAGTGCAACCAGAGATTTTCCTTCCCTGTCCAAAATCTCTAAAATTTTTAGTTTTAATTCATCTATTTGTGGTGTACTGCGAACTTTTTGTATGTCTCGGCTGCCATCAGGGCGCTGTATCACTTGTGCTACCAGTGGGGAAGCTGCTGCCATGACAATTTCGTCTGGGGAAAGCAATTCCCGCACTCTTTGATCGCGAATTTTTTCATAAATCGCTAGCCGATCAGTTTCGGGATACTGATCAATTTTGTTAAAAACCAGTAAAATTGGTTTTCCGGCTTCTCGTAATTGGGAAAGAGCTTCATATTCTACTCGTGTGATGTCTCCGGCAATAACAAATAAGATTAAGTCGGCTTTACTTGCCACTTCTTTAGCTAATACTTCACGGGTTTCTCCGTCTACTTCGTCGATGCCAGGGGTGTCTATGAGTTCAAGTTGGGAGAGACGAAAAGAAATAGGAGAATCAGGGCTAGAAGAGCGATCGCTGATAACCCACTGTTGAGTTTGAGTGGTACGGGTGACACCGTGCAGTGGTCCAGTTGCAAATACTTCTTGTCCAATTAGAGCATTAAGGAGGGAGGATTTGCCTCGCCCAACCATGCCAAATGCCGCAATCTGTACACAAGAGCGCTCTAACTTATCGAGCATAGTTTCTAATCCACTGATTTCTGTTTCTAAGCCGATGCGCTCCTGGGGCGTCAAGTCAAGTTTGGCAACGAGTTGGCGCAGCGACTCTCGTGCTTGTTTGTAATTCAGTTCTGCTTGAATATCTGTAAAGCTTAAAATTACATTATCTAACTCAGACTCAGAGTTTTGTTGAATGGGAAAGTCAGGGGTAGAATCGTTCAAGACTAAACCTCCTATACCAATACGCAAAAGCGGACCTTGCTTTTATGGCAAAGCCCGCCTTCACCTATTATTTAAATTATGATCACTTTCTGGTTGTTAATGCTAATTAAATTAAAACAACCCAGTGCTTTTACTGGAAACGTCTCTTGCGTCGAGCTGCGCTGGCTTTGCGCTTGCGCTTTTCCAGTGGTGTCTCAAAATGACGGCGGTTTTTCACGTCTGCCAAAATTCCCGCTCGGGAAACTTGACGCTTAAAACGACGTAGTGCTGAGTCTATCCCTTCGTTTTCGCCTATTACTACTTGGGTCATTCTTTCTCCTTAGATTGCTTTCTAGTTCCACATCAAGACGGGCTTTTTCTTTTTTTTTGTTTCTCTGTTTTTGTCCCTACTTGGGATTATTTTACTTACTCCTCTCGCTTTGAGTGCGAAAGATTTTTGGCACTTGATTAAGACTGCCTGCAATAGCTCTTACAGTCTCTCTATGCCCGGAGTCTATGCCTCGATGCCCGATCTTGACTGTTTTTTAAAATTATAGCATACTGAATGGTTTAGGAGCGATCGCTTTCTCCTTTTTTCTTTTCATATCTTTTTTGCCACAATTTTTTCTATTAAAAGAATCTATTAAAAGAATATTTAATACAAATCACACCCCATCCAACCTATCTCCTGCTCTATTCTCTAGTATAACTTAGCGAATAAATGAAAGGTCAACTGCGCCAAAGTTTGTACTTAAGGCAATGTTGACGTTTTCTAAAGCTTTCACTAGCCAGCCTACTGCTGCTCTTGTGGAAGACTCATAATGATTAAACAGTATAGCAAATCGTCTTTCTAGATATGGTTTAACTTTGCGGCACAAAAGTACTATTTTCAGTAGTAAGCCTGTTGTCGGGGTTGGCCCTAAATTAGAAATTAAGTCTATAAATACAAAGTGGTTTGGACGTGCTTGACTGTCCACTACTAGGAAGTTTAGCAATTGACTACAAGTCCTAACTATTAAAAAGTCGTTTAATCTTTGGGGATCACTCTGAGGTAAGATGTTTTGTATTTGCTTATACAGTCTAGTATTGAATTGTCTTTTGCCGTAAGCTGGATCTATGGATGAAGTTAGATATTCATATAATTCGTTTTTAAATGTTCCATAGCTTATGGTTTGACTGGTATGAGTTAGGAAACTTTGGGCTAAGTCTCTGTAAGTGTAAGGTCCTTCTACTTTCCCTACAAAATGCTTAAGAGCAATGTAAAGCTCTTTATCGCTCAAAAAGGTAGGATTCTTTACTGGCTGTATTAATCTCGCCGTCGCTGCTGCATTGCCACTACGTGCTAGTTGTGCTCTTCTTACCTGATATGTAACATATTGTGATAAATCAATTTCAAATTGTCTTTGCCGCTGGGCTTGGATTTTGCGTACTGTTTGCTGGTGCTCGTATGTGCTTCCTTCGCTGAGTAGGCAATGTTCGTATAGATAAGGATAACGGCATATTAAACTCCCGAGCGGTTTTGTCTCTGGCGGTGTGTCTGTTGTTTCTGATGAGCCTTTCACTACTTCTACTAACCGCCGCAGTGTCAGATACTGCTCGCTCTTTGTGAATTGCTGCACTAACTCTTGCAAACGCCTTATACCTTTTGGCGCAAAAGAGTAAATGCTACTTCTGGAACGACTGTTTTCAAATAAGTTAATCAGTTCTGGTATCGCACTCTGCATTTGCGTGTGCATTTGCCAGTGATTTATTAATATGTGGCAGCATCGGTTCATCATGAACTTAAATTCGTGATCCGCTTGCTTGGAACTTATTAGTTTCTCTAACGCTGCTGCTACTTCTGGCTCGTTGTCCCCTACTCCGTCTATAAATAAAGCCCGAAAACGATTTAGTATTTGCGCTGGTGATTCTATTTTTACCCAATGAAGTAGGTAATTGTAAATTATCTGCTCTTCGTTTGTTGTTTGTCTGTAACTACTATCTGTTATATTATACATTTCTTAAGCACCCCCGCTTTTTGCCGATAGCGATCGCTATTTCTTTTTACTCCTCATGCTTTTTGTTTTGTATTTCTCCCCTCACCCCGGGCCCATCATATCTTCAAACCTCCTTCTTTACAGTGATTTTTCTCCTTTTTTTTGGTGATCGCGATCGCCTCCTCCTATCTCTGGATTTTTCTCATCCTCTTTTTCTCCTTTATCTCCTTACGTCTTCTTACCTATACTTATATTTTAAATTTACATGATTTTCCCTCTCTTTCTATAAAGAAACATTAAAGATTGCTTGTCAATTCGTGTTTTCTCTTAAAATTTTGATAAAGCCTACTAAAAACAGCACCTATTGGCCCAAAAATGGATGACTAAGCAAACCAGTCGCTTTAGGCAATAAAAGACAAATAAGATTAAAAATTTTTCAAGATAATTTCAATCTATAATTCTATAATTCAATAAAATCATTAACTACTATGTCTTTTCAGATTCCTCTTGTAAAAATAGGCGAAATAATCTCTGCCACTTTTGTAAATTTCTCATCTGATGTCGGCGAAAAGAAAGTAACAGGTATAAACACTGATAGTCGTACTGTTAAACCAGGGGAGGTGTTTGTGGCCTTAAAAGGGGAGAAATTTGATGGACATAAGTTTGTGGAAGCAGCGCTCGCCTCTGGGGCAATTGCTGCAATTGTGGAGCATTGCGCCCATATAGAAAGTTCACAGTTACCTATATTAGTAGTAGAGAATACACTAAAAGCATACCAAAAAATTGGGTGCTGGTGGCGAGCGCAATTCACAATCCCTGTAATTGCCGTAACTGGCTCTTTTGGCAAAACTACTACCAAAGAACTAATTGCTGCAGTTTTGGCCACTCAGGGTAATGTCCTCAAAACTCAACTCAACTACAATAACGAAATCGGCGTGCCCAAAACTCTCTTAGAACTTTCTACGGAACATGATTTTGCTGTTATTGAAATGGCTATGCGTGGCCCTGGCCAAATAGCTGAGTTGACTCAAATCGCTCAGCCGACAATCGGTGTGATTACAAATGTGGGCACGGCTCATATTGGTTTGTTGGGATCGGAAGAAGCGATCGCTCGTGCCAAATGCGAACTTCTTGCTGAAATGTCCCCCAATAGCATTGCTATTCTTAACGCCGATAATTCTCTGTTAATGGAAACTGCTGCTACTGTCTGGCATGGGCAGACTCTTACTTATGGGTTGGAAGCAGGTGACTTACGCGGTACATTAATAGATAATCAAACTCTAGAAGTAGAGGGAGTGAGGCTGCCTTTACCTTTAGTTGGACGACACAATGCGCAAAATTATCTAGCTGCTCTAGCAGTTGCTAAAGTTCTTCATATCGATTGGACACTCTTAAGTCAAGGGTTGACAGTAGAATTGCCAGAAGGGCGGGCAAAACGTTATCAACTCGATTGTGATGTACTAATCCTCGATGAAACTTATAATGCCGGCTTAGAATCTATGCTGGCAGCATTGCGTCTGTTGGCAGAAACTCCTGGTAGACGGCATATCGCTGTTTTGGGAACAATGCTTGAGTTAGGAGAGCGCTCGCTTGAGTTTCATCAAAAGGTAGGTGCATTTGCACGTCAGCTAAATCTGGATGCTCTTTTTATTTTAGCTGATGCCCCAGAAGCTGAAGCAATGGCTCTTGGTGCTGCCGGTTTGTCTTATTTACAAGTATATTCAAGTACTTCTGATTATGATAAGTCTCAATTAATTCAATCTTTGAAAACTTTTGTTAAACCCGGCGATCGCTTACTTTTTAAAGCTTCTCATGCTGTTGCTCTCGATAAAGTTGTCGAACAGTTTAAACAAGAATTTACTTACCCTTAATCTTTTAATTAATGAACCGCAGAAATTTTAATAAATATTTTTTACATTTCTTAATTGTAGGAACACTTTCTCCTCTGTTTTTACAAATTGCTAAAAATAATTATGAACGAAAAAATTATGCTGGCGAAAATTTTTCGGAAATTGAACGCCAGCTGAATAATTTAAAAAAAATTACTATACCAGCAGAAATTGAATTGCTTGTACCTACTTTTCTTGGAAATGACCAAAGAAGATTTTATGGTAGAGGTGTTCCTCAAGGGCTTAATCTTTTACATCAGTTTAAACTCGGAGCTGGTAATACAATTGTCGGCAGTTTAAAAACTTGGAGCGGTGCCGGCTGGACAGGTCAACCTACAATTGTACGAGAGTATGATAAAATATATCTCATAATTGGTTCCTATGACCACAGTCTTAGAAAAATTGATTTGACAACTAATCAGCTAGTCTGGCAGTATAAATTTGATGATGTTATAAAAGGTACTTCTACTGTTTATATCGATGAAAATGCCAGGGAAGAAAATAAAGTTGTTATTTTACAAGGTAGTCGTCTGGGTGTCAATAAGTCTCTAAGTTCTAAAATTGTTCCTAGTTTTCGCGCTATTTCTTTTCGCAGCGGTAAGGAAATATGGAGATTGAATATTAAGCAAACTGATAGTTATAGTCGAGATAATGATAGTAGCCCTCTATATTTGGGCAATGGTGTTCTCTTTAATGCTGGAGAAAATGGGATAGGTTATTTTATTAATAGCTCTACTACTGCTGCTAAAATTAAAGATGGAATATTACAGCCGGAAATATTAACAGAGGTTAAGTTATATGAACAAGCGGATATTAGTAGACATAGGAGAAATTTGGTGGTAGAGTCTTCTCCAGCAAGATTAGGCGATCGCTTATTTTTAGCAGCTGGCTCAGGGCATATATATGGTATTAGTATACCTGAACGAAAAATAGTTTGGGATTTTTATACCGGTTCAGATTTAGATGGCACTGTGGTAATTTCAAAAGATGGAAAACTATTTTGTACCATTGAAAAACAATATATACCTGGGAATGGAGGTGTTGTCAAACTTGATCCAAATAAAAAACCTTCAGAGAGTGTAGAATGGTTTCTGCCAACAGGAAATTTGAGATTATCTAGCTGGGAAGGAGGTGTCATCGGCTCCGTTGCAATAAATGATGAATATCGCACTGAAGAAATACCACCTCTGTTTGCTACCTGTGCTATCGACGGAAATTTGTATATCGGCTCACAAATAATGAGAGCCAAACATAAAAAGGTGACAGGATGGTTACTCGATAAGGAGTACAATACACCTGTTATTGCCTTTAAGCAACAAATTGGCAGCTCAATTTCTACTCCTATTTTTACAGATGGAAATAAATTAATCGTAGCTACTTATGGCGGAGTCTATTTATTTAAGTTGAATTTTGAATCAACAAAGGCAGGAGAAAAAAAAGCTTTAATGAATGAAAAGGGAGAATATTACCGTTTGGTAGTTGAAGAGGAAGCTCGATTTAAACCAGAAGTGTCATTTGAAGCAACTCCTGTTGTCTGGGATGGGATTGTCAGAATCTGTGCAAGAGATGGTTGGATGTATACTTTAGGTTAAGTTTTACAAAAATTTAAGTGCTAATGAGTAGAAGCCAGAAGGGGTAAAACCACAAAAGGGTGATATAAATCATGAGAAAGTGCGATCGCAACAGACATTGACAAAGATCACAAGAAAAATCAAAATTTATCACTGTCTTGGGGAAGTTGTAAGATTAGCCTAAAGGTAGAAGAAGTTGAGGAAGGATTTGATATGGCTACCAGCAGCAAACAACTTCGACCAAACCCATTTTTAGCTTACCGCGATCCGCTCACAGGCAGATGGATTGTCATCAAGCCGCAACAGCCAAAAGCAGCTTGAGAAATTTCAAAGAAATATATTGTCATTTGCCGGGAGAGCATTTAGCTATAAATAAGAATAATTATATCACTGTAATTTTATTAACAAGGCACCATTAAAGAGATGGTGCTTATTTTATGGCAAGGGAATTGCGATCGCACTCAGAAAAGACTTAAAATAAGTGGAAGTAGAATTGAGGAGAAAGCCCCTGTCTATAGATGCGATCGCCATTTTGCCAAAAAACCCTCAACCTCCGGAGGGTTTAATAGTTTTACTACATGGTTGGGGTGCCAATGCTGAAGATTTAACATCCCTGCCACAATTTCTCAACTTACCAGACTGGCAATTTTTGTGTGCCAACGCACCATTTCTCCATCCTCACGTACCTGGGGGCAGAGCGTGGTATGATTTAGAAAGTTCTGATTACAAGGGGCTAGAAGAAAGCCGAAAAAAGCTAAAAGAATGGTTAATTTCCTTAGAAAGTAGTACGGGCATACCCCTATCGCGTACAATCTTAGCCGGATTTTCCCAAGGGGGGGCGATGACATTAGACGTGGGATTAACCTTGCCACTAGCTGGGTTAATATCCCTGAGCGGTTATTTACATGCGCAACCAAAGCCGGAAAGTAAAAAGCTGCCACCGATTTTAATAGTACATGGCAGACAAGATAACATAGTGCCCCTGAGTGCAGCCCAGCAAGCACGTTCAATTCTAGAGAATCTAGGGGCAGCGGTACATTATCAAGAATTTGACATGGGACATGAGATAATACCTGCAATGTTTCCTTTAATGCAAAATTTTGTTATGGAGGTAGTGTTGAAAGGGAGATAAAAAGTTATTATAGAGTCCGGGATGCTACTTAGGGAGGGCCGAGCGAGCAATGGCAACTTTAAGTATTTCCAAACCAGATATTGCTGCTATGACGCCAGCAGATGTAGCGAGATTAGCAGCACGACTGGAGGAAGATGATTATCCAAATGCTTTTGACGGTTTGAACGACTGGCATCTGCTAAGGGCGCTTGCCTTTCAGCGCCCAGAGTTGGTTGAACCCTATCTTCACCTTTTAGATTTAGAAGCTTATGATGAAGCATGAAGGCAAATCTATATAGGGGTGAGAGGGGGCTGGAAGAGCAAATATCATCTGACTAATTTTGTGAGGGAGCTCTTTCCCACACCCCTATTTTTTTATGAATTTTATGGTTAAAGGCAGAAGAGTTCTAATTGGTATTACTGGCGGGATAGCAGCATACAAAGTTTGTGAGGTAATTTCATCTTTGGCAAAAGCAGGGGCTGAAGTGCGCGGGATTCTAACTAAAAGCGCCGAGAAATTTATTACACCGTTGACGGTAACGACGTTATGCCGCCATCCAGTTTATACGGATGAGAGTTTTTGGGGGCGCGAGAGCGGTAAACCCTTACATATTGAGTTGGGGGAATGGGCAGAAGTATTTGTGATTGCCCCTTTGACAGCGAATACTTTGGCTAAGTTGGAGTGGGGTATAGCTGATAATTTATTGACAAGTACTGTATTAGCTTCTACTATGCCTATTTTATTGGTGCCAGCGATGAATACGGATATGTGGGAGCAGCCGACAGTACAACGGAATTGGCAGCAGATTTTTAAGATTTGTTCACGCTATCACGGAATAAGTCCGGATATAGGGGTTTTAGCATGCGATCGCTTAGGGGTGGGGAGGATGGCAGAGCCGTCGGAGATTTTAGCATATACAGAATCGCTGTTATATACGGATGGGAAGCGGGATTTAATAGGGAAAAAGGTTTTAATTAGTGCTGGTGGCACACGGGAGTATATAGATCCTGCTCGTTTTATTGGCAATCCTTCTACGGGGAAGATGGGAATTGCGGTAGCGAGAGCAGCAGCACATAGGGGGGCGGAGGTGACATTAGTACATGCTGCCCTTGAGAATGGAGTTATGACGTTTTTGGATAATGTGAAAACAATTGCTGTCACCTCTGCGGAGCAAATGCGACAAACGATGCTAGAGTATCATGCTGATGCAGATATAACGGTGATGGCAGCGGCGGTAGCGGATGTTAAGCCTGCCGAGTATAGTACTGAGAAGTTACCGAAAAAAACACTTGGGGCGTCGCTTCCACTTGTACCAGTGCCAGATATTTTGGCGGAATTAGGCGAGCGCAAGCAGCCCCATCAAATTTTAGTTGGCTTTGCTGCACAGACTGGAGATATTGTATCACCTGCTAGACAAAAATTGTTTGAAAAAAAATTAGATATTATTGTTGCTAATCCTATTGATCAACCAAATAGTGGTTTTGGCAGCGATACTAATCAGGTTATATTTGCCGATGCCATAGGGCGTAAAGTAACCTTACCCCTAGCCAGCAAATTACATGTGGCGCACCATCTTTTTGATTTTATCCGCACTACTATCTTTACCGGAAAAGAATAAGTATTTTTACTTATGAAAAAATGAAAAATTTTGATTTTGGCAAAATTTATTAAAGCAGAGTAGGGGTGCTTATTTTTTAAAGCGAAAGATTTCAATGATTTCAAGGTAATTTTAGTTTGAGGGCAAGAAAAAGTAAAGTTTTTTTACAAGTTCTTGTCACCAGAGAAAAGAGTGCTATAGTGATAGTTGAAGCTGAAAAGCTTCCCTGGCAGATACAACAGCCAAATTATATTAATTAAATTGAGAGGTAAAGGAGCTGTTTGAATTAAGTCTGTCTCGTCAAAAACCAGTAGCACCCGAGCTTGAGCGCTGATATTTCCTAAACTGGAGGAAAGGGAGCTCTGCGACTGACATTCCTGAGGATTTTCAGGTAAGAGTTCAGTGCAACTCTGTAGTGTAGGAGAAAAGAGAGGAAATCCCTCAGCGAGTAGAGCATCGGGTGCTGCTGTTATAAGTATAAAAAAATCAAAAAATCAAATAGGAAGCTATAGTGCAGGCTAATATTCGCCGGGGTACTTTGAAATAAACTAGGCCACAGTAAAAGGATCTGCTATTCTAAAAAAATGCATTTTTAACTAAAAAGCCCTGCTTGCGATTTTCTATGCCTAGAGCCCCTAGTTACTATGCCGTCCACATTCTTATGGAAGGTGGTCACCGCGAAGAAGTCCAGTTTACGACGATTCAAGAGTTTCAAAAGTGGTACAGCGGTGAGTTAGTGCCCAAATCTAGCTCAAATGATTTTATTAACGTGCCGATCAAAAATGTTCAGGGCGAGTATATGGTAGTGCGTCCAGCCAGAATTCTGGCTATTCGGATACAACCAGTCTACACTTCAAGTGTAGAACGATACACTGACGAATCAGAATAATTGAAAGGCTGGCCATGGCGATCCTCAGTTTGAGGATTGCCATTAAGATTTTTCAGGTGAGCGTAGTTAGTAGAGTTTTGATGTTAGGAAATTTTAACTTAACTTAGATTTAGCAGTCGCAACTTTAAGGGTTGCAAGTATATTATCTGCGATCGCTCCTGCCAGAATGCTTAATTTTTGTTAAAGTTATCCCTTGTCATTGAGATAATTCACTCTGGCTTAATCTGCCGTTGAATAAAAACCCAACCCATGTTGAAAAAAAAACCAAAACTCGGCGAAAGCAACCAGAGCGGATATCAGCTCATGAATCACGCTTATGGACGAACCATTTAATATCACCCTGCTAATTGTTCTCACCGTCATTGCTGGAATTAGCGCTCAAGTAGTAGCGGACTATTTCAAAGTTCCGAGCATAGTTTTCTTATTGCTATTTGGCATTATCTTGGGTTCAGACGGTTTAGGAGTATTACATCCCCACCTGCTAGGCGACGGTTTAGAAGTAATTGTTGCCCTGTCAGTGGCATTAATACTCTTCGAAGGAGGGTTGAATCTAGAACTAAGAGACTTGGGGAGAGTATCAGGAAGCTTAAGAAACCTAGTGACAATTGGCACCCTCATCACCCTAGTGGGGGGCGGAATGGCAGCACACTGGTTGGGGGAATTTCCGTGGCCAATTGCCTTTTTGTATGCATCCCTTGTAGTAGTAACTGGCCCGACCGTAATTGGGCCATTACTCAAACAAGTACAAGTAGATCGACAAGTAGCTACTCTACTAGAAGGAGAAGGGGTATTAATTGATCCTGTGGGGGCGATTCTCGCCGTCTTGGTGCTAGATATTGTCTTGAATGGTGACACCGATCCAGTAAAACTAATAACTGGTTTAATACTGCGCTTAGGAATTGGTAGCGCACTCGGTGCAGCAGGTGGTTGGGGGCTGGGTTTTTTTCTAAAAAAAGCACAATTTCTCTCCGATGATTTAAAAAATCTCGTGGTTTTAGCAGGGTTGTGGGGCTTATTCGGTTTAGCACAAGAAATCCGTAGCGAGTCAGGTTTAATGGCTACTGTTGTAGCAGGGTTGGTGCTGCGAGCAGCTTCTTTACCAGAAGAACGCCTACTACGGCGGTTTAAAGGACAATTGACAATCCTAGCAGTTTCAGTATTGTTTATTCTATTGGCGGCAGATTTGTCTTTAGCAAGTATTGTTGCTTTAGGATGGGGAAGCGTCTTAACGGTTTTGGCACTGATGTTTATCGTGCGACCAATTAATGTTTGGCTTTGTACACTGGATAGTGGTTTAAACTGGCGGCAGAAATTATTTATTTGTTGGATTGCTCCGAGAGGAATTGTTTCTGCTTCGGTATCTTCGCTATTTTCAATTTTGTTGACGCAGCGGGGAATTAACGGCGGCGATTCGATTAAAGCTTTAGTTTTTTTGACTATTATTATTACGGTTTTTGTACAAGGGCTGACTGCAGGCTGGGTAGCAAAGTTGCTACGCGTTACATCAAAAATGGCAACAGGAGCGGTGATTGTAGGGTCAAATCCTATGAGCCGTCTGATTGCTCGTCTGTTTAAAGAAAGGGGAGAATCAGTGGTGCTAATTGATACAAATCCAGAAGCGTGTCAGGAAGCAAAGAAAGAAAATCTGCCAGTTTTGATGAGCAGTGCGCTAGATACAAAAGTACTGGAAGAAGCGGGCTTGGCAAAAGCAGGTACATTTTTAGCAATGACGAGCAATGGAGAGGTGAATTTGGTATTGGCACAGCGGGCGGTGGAGGAGTTTCAACCGCCTAGGGTTTTGGCAATATTTCCCGGAGAATCAGAAGCGATCGCTTCTGGGAATAATAGTAAGATTCTCCAGCCTTTTGTAGCAGATTTTACTATGAAAACTTGGAACCAGTACATTAATGACGGCGAGGTGAAATTAGGAGAAACAGTATTGAAGCAGGTTGGATTTGCTTTTCAGATGGAACACTTACAGGCGTTGATACGTTCTGGAGAATTGGTACCTCTGTTGCGAGAAAGAGACAATCATTTGCAAGTAGTGTCGCCTTCTGAAAGTTGGCAAGCGGGCGATCGCATTATTTATTTGTTACACTCTCCTAAACCAAAACTGCTAAAGCGTTTGTCTGGTGCTAATAATTCCCGTCTGACGTTGGAAAAATTGCCAGCAGTTGAAGAAATTCCGATGCCGGCAGCGCTTTTAAATCCCACTATAGAGGAGGCTAAAGCCGAAGGATAAAAATTTGATCGTGGTTTGAGTTATGCTATTTATGTTTTTATTTAGTGTTAGGAATCAAAAAATTTATACCAGTGACGGGATTTTATGACAATAACAGCAGTGCCCTCAATAGAGCAACTAGGGCAAATTTTACAAGAACGCTTGCAATTAAAATTTTTTCCAAATGGCCCTTTACAGATAAAGTGTGCTCGCAGAGAAGGAACACTGATGATATTGGGCCAACATCCGCGAGTAGTGGTGCCAGATAGTCAACAAATATTTGCGTTTTTAGAGCAAACAGTGCAAGGGTTGCGTCTAGAATGGATGCAAAAGGTAGAGCTTTACTTAAGAGTGGCTAACGAGAAATATCCCTACGCTTTCCACAGTTTTACGTTTGCAACCGCAGCGGCAGGCAATGTCTCAGAAGAGATAACTGACAAACAGGAGAATACGGAATTGCTAACAGGTGATATCTGGGATTTATCAGAGCAGGTGGCGAAACCGCAAGAGTCTTCTGAAGAAGTCGTATCCCAACCAAGAATTGAAAAGCGATCGCCTATTTTTTCTGTAGAATCTGCATTAGTAGCAGGGGCGAGTGTCACTTTGGTGATGTTGCTAGTAGGATTGTATTTTTTGAATCGTCCGTGTGTGATTGGGCGGTGCAAGGAAATTCAAAGAGCTCGACAGCTCGCTCAAGATGCAGTAAAAATTATCAAGGGAGAGCAATCGCAGCGATCGCCTTTACAAGCAAAAGCGCAACTGAATGAGGCTAATGAACTGTTGAGAAAAATTCCCTTTTGGTCTTTTTATTATCAAGAAGCCCAGGGACTGTTGCAAACTTACGAAAAGCGGGCAGAAAATTTAGCTAAAGTTATAGAAATACAAAAGAAAGGAGCTGCTGCTGCAGAAAAAAGTAAGAATCCTCCTCATTCTGTAGAAACGTGGCAAGATATCCAATCAGATTGGAGAGCTGCGATCGCTTTATTAGAAGAAATTCCTGCAGACAGCGAACTAGATTCATGGCGCGAGCGCAAGTTACAGGAATATCGTGCAAATTTAAAAGCGATTAACCAACGTGTCAAGACAGAGCAACTGGCTCAAAAGCTTCTCAAATCTGCCAAAACAGCAGCTCGACTAGCAGAAGCTCGCCAAGGAGTAGCGCAGTCATTGGAGAGTTGGCAACTGGTACAAGCTACTTGGCAGACGGCAGTGAAATTACTTTCTCAAATTCCCAAAGGAACTTTAGCTGAGCAGGAGGCGAAACAGCTTCTAGAGAATTATCGCTTAAAATTAGCAGAATCGGGAAATCGCCAAACAACCGAACAAATGGCACTAAACACTTATAATCGAGCTATCAGTGCTGCAGAGCAAGCACAGAAATTCGAGCAAAAAAACCAGTGGTCACAAGCTGTAAAGTCTTGGCGTCAGGCTCTAAGCCTTGCACAACAGGTTCCTGAAACTAGTAATTACTATCTGAAGGCTCAATCCCTTGTAACCTCTTACAAAAATTACTTAGAAGCAGCGCAATCTAAATTGCAAGTAGCTGTTAATTTGCAAAAAGCCCGTGATGATTTGAAAAAAACTTGTAGTGGTTCGCCAAAGGTTTGTGATTATGCGGTAACCAGTGATTTGATGACAGTTTATATTACTTCAGAATATCGACGTGCTCTAAGACTTGCAGCGCTGACGGCTGACAAAAAACGTGACTTTAAAACTAAACAAAAAGTGAACAATCACGTACAAACGTTGCAAGTAGCGCTAGAAGCAATTAGTAACAATGCGGGCATACCGATTTCAGTTTATGATCCGTCTGGTTATTTAATTGATTCTTATGATCCGCAACAGTAGAGTTTTAATTGTAGGGGCGCTGAATTCGCCTCTACAATTGATTTCAATTCAAAATTTTTGCAATTGTGCGAATTGATTAAAAAACTGCCGACACAGTCCGTGTGTTACTATAACTACAGTTACTAAAGTTGTCAAAGCCAGCATGAATATAATCAATAGTTGATAGCTGGCAGCTACGAGGGGGCTGACCCCGCCTAACATTTGTCCAGTAAAAGTTCCTGGCAGGGTAACAACGCCGACGAGCATGATTTGGTTAAGGGTGGGAATAAATCCGGCTCTGATGGCGTCTTGGCGGTATTGGGCAAGGGCTTGTTCGGGAGTAGCTCCCAAACACAGGTGGGTTTCGATTTCAATTTGGCTAGTATTGACTGTACTGACGAGGCGCTCTCCAGCGAGCGCAGCTGCATTCATAGCATTTCCGAAGAGGATACCAGCTAAGGAGATAAGATATTGTGGTTCGTACCATCTTTCGGGTCGGATTACGAGTAAGTTAGTGTAAATTAATGTTAGTGCTGTACTAACTAGGATTGCTGCCCACACCACTGGCAAGAGGCGGGGTATCTTTTTGCTGATACGGTTGCGCGCCATAATTGCGGGGATAGTGAGCATTATTATCAGTACTAATATTACTCCCCACCAAGGATTTCTTTTATCAAAGGCGGCTTCCAGTAGGTAGCCGACAACAGTTAATTGAGCGATCGCTCTTCCTGTGGCGATGATTAATTCTCCTTCTAATCCCAATTGCTGCCATACAGACAATCCGAGTGCGATCGCCATCATCCCCAGGGCCACAGCCAGCTCTCCTGGTTCCAATACCTCTACTGTACTCATTCTTACGCTTAAAATTTTATAAAATAATCGCGATGCCTTCTTTAGAAATAGCATCGCGAAATTAACCAAGACAAACCAAGAGTTTAAATTAAATTACCAGGTTTGGGGAATAATTTGTCTGGGAACAGAAGGAATCGGAGTTGGTACAGGTGTTGGCGGTGGTGGTGTTACTGTAGGAACCCGAGTTGGCGGTGTTGGAGCCGGGGGAGAAGACTGAGGAAATTGAATTGGTCTTGGACGTTGGACAACTGGTGCTGGCGGCGGTGCCATATAAATGGTATTAGAAGTGACTATTACTTCACTGCCCAATATTTGGCCCAAATACCCTCTCAGTCGTTTTGGTACAGTGACAGTTTTAGTTTTGCCGTCTTTCGGTTGAATGATTAAGACATCGCCAACCACACTTTTGACGATGCCCCGCACACTTCTCCCAGCGGGTATTGAGCTTTGTGCCAATTGCTGAGTTGTTAATTCAGCGGGACGCTCTGCTGCTAGAGCTGACCCTGCAGAGAGCAGCAGGAAAAGTGCTGTTCCTGTTAATTTTGCTATTTTTTGCATCCCTTTCACTACCTCACATTGATTTTCTAGACTCTCTCGGATTTTCTTCACGTTCTTCTGGCTTTTATTAGGTTCCAGCTAAAAATGAGTGCGCAATTTGAATTGCTCTCTGATTTTTGTTAAGCTGTAGATTTTGCCTCATGCCAGTAAAGTCATTAGTTTTACTTATGACGTTCAGACCGAGAGCGTCAAAGAATGTTTTTGACATTCTAGCTCATATATTATAGTTAAACCAAGAAGAGTGAAACAATATTTGTTTTTACGAAGTCTAGAGGTTTAGTTTAGACAATTGCTTGTAAGAATCAAAGGTGACAGCAATGGTGCGAGGAGAATCGCTAGTGCGAAGTTTAATGCTACTTTGCTTAGGTACATCAATTGTATTACTGGGAGGACAACGACAGGCTGTAGCAGATGAAAGGGCAGAGCAAGTAGGAATGCTACCGGAATCTTTAATTCAGAAGCAATTGCCCGCAATAATGGTAGAATTGCCACCAATTGGCGAGGCGTCTAAATTTATTCCTGGTGAAGAAGTTCATTTGGTTCTCCGGTTGAGCCAGCGTCGCGTTTATGTTTATAAAGGTTCAGAGGTGCAAGCCAGTTATCCAGTTGCGATCGGTAAGCCTGGTTGGGAAACTCCGGTAGGAACTTTTAAAGTTTTCACAATGGAAAAAGATCCGATTTTTAAGAGTTTTCGCACTGGCAGAGAAATTGGCCCTGGTCCCGACAATCCGCTAGGTCCAAGATGGATTGGCATTTGGACTGACGGTAAAACTCAACTTGGTTTCCACGGAACGAATGAGCCAGAACTGATTGGACAGGCAGTCTCCCACGGCTGTATTCGTATGCACAATAAGGATGTAATAGCTTTATACGATCAAGTAAGTGTGGGAACGACTGTGATCATTGAGCCATAGTATATCGAAAATAGGCTCTTCAAGTTTGTAAAGTAAATAAATTTTAACAGGTAATAAAAAACGCAATGAAATTATTTGAAAATAAAAAGTCAGTCTGAATGCAGAACGCTGCATCTAGACTGACGACCTTTTCTCTGGCTATACTGATATCAAAATACCCTCTTTGTTTTTAAGATTAACCGCAAGCGGTTGCAAATCTGCCGCGTAAACTTCACAAGAGTTATTAGGGCTTTCAATCAGCTTAACTTTGTGTAATTGGGCTCCCAAATCACGGATAGGAGCATTCAGTAAGTTGGCGATGTAGACGGCAATATTTTCGGCTGTGGGAACTACGGAAGCAAAGTAGGGAATATCTTTATTCAGGAAAGTATGATCAAAAGGCTCGACGACAAGAGTAGCGATCGCCTTTTGTAAAGCAACCAAATCCACCAACATACCTGTGCGTGGGTCAATTTCACCTTTCACCGTCACTTCTAAGTGATAGTTGTGACCATGTCCATTAGGACGAGCGCACTTGCCGTATATTTCACAATTTTCCTCAAAACTGAGATCAGGACGAGCCAGTCGATGGGCGGCGCTAAAGTGAGTGCTGACTGTGAGGTAAGCTTCCATTCCTTCTCCTTGATAATCAGCCCAGAGTTCTGGATTTTCAAATAGCTGAATGCGGACGAGGGGCAAATGAGGGGCTAGTCGCTGCCAGATAACCCGTGCCAAATTTTCCGTTGTTGGCAGGGTTTGTTGAAATTCTGGCCACACTTCATTCAGATACGAGAAGTCAAGCTGATCAGTGACTTCCCGCTTGATAACGTGTTTGACATTTGACAAGTTTAACACCATGCCGTATTCGTCTAGTTCGCCAACCATTGAGACAAACAAGACGTAGTTGTGGCCATGTCCTGGAGCCCTAGCGCAGAGGCCGAACTTTTGATAATTCTCAGCTTCGCTCAATTCTGGCAGCCAGTAGCGATGACTAGCAGAGAACTGGGCACGACGATTGATGGTACACTTCATTTAAGTTGTAAAGTTAAATTAACTTAAGTTAAGTTTATATAATTTTGTCTGAGTTGTAACTCTTGTTGGAGTGTGGTAATGACACTCCTAGAAGAGAACAGTAGTTGACAGAATTAAAATTTCATGTTTTTTTTGAGAGCAGCTTGAGCTTCCCGGCGTAAATCGGCTGCCATTCTGAAGAGTTCTTGAGCTGTATGTAGGTGGCGCTCATCGTAGTTAAGGGAGTAAAATTCTAATTCTTCGATGCCATCTCCAATATGATTGAGGCAGTAATACAAATGAGCGGCAATTCCCGCAACTGGTGACGGGTTGGGTAGGGAACGAAATCGTTCCTGAGCCTGGTTTAGGAAGTTGCGGCAAGTGTTTATATAGCTTTGAAAGGCTGCGAGCAGTTCGTCGTCAAAGGGATCGGCAGAGAGGTAATCGATTTGAGTTTTGAGGGGATTGAGAATCTGGCTGAGCATTTGATTGACGGGTTTGTAAACACGCTCAATCCACTGTTTTAATTCGAGTTCGGCGTCTTGCCCAGTTTGTCTGCGCTGGTACTGTTGTGTTCGGGCGGTTTGCGTGCTTCTAAAGTCATAGGAGTAGGAGTAGCTCCTCTTCTCGAATGACGATTCTCTATTTATTGTTTGTTTGCTGTTGTATATCTGTTTGTCATAAGATTGCCGTAGTTGGGGATCACTCAAGACTTCGTAGGCGGCATTGAGGCGAACTATTTGCTCGTGGCTGGATGTTTCTTTGTTACTGTCGGGGTGAAAAAGTTTTACCAAACGTCGGTAGGATTGCTTAATCTCTGCTTGAGTTGCTGTCGGGTTGACTTGCAAGACTTCGTAATGGTTGGAAGTGGTCATACAATTTGGAATATACAAATCATACGATTTTAAATTTTAGTTTTAAATTTTAGTTTTTATTTTTTGGTGCGGCTATTTTTTAGAAATATTTAAAATAAATACACCTAATAAAATTGTAACATAACAACACCGGCAATTATAATAATTTTTTTAAATATAGGCGCGTAGCATTTTTTCACAAATGTGATAAGATAGGGATAAGAAATGAAAATATATATATCATAAAATATTAAAAGACGCGGATAAAAATCAATAAATTCATCCGCGTATTCGTGAAAATATGGTAATAGAGTAAGCAAAAGCGATTGCTATTACTATTTATCCGAAAAAGCCAGAAGTGCTCAATTCTAGCTCTTGGAATAAAGGGGTACTCAAATAACGTTCCCCAAAACTCGGCTGAATCATAACAATTAGTTTATCTCGATTTTCAAGACGTTGAGCTACGCGAATAGCAGCGCACAGAGCCGCACCGCTAGAAATACCTGAGAGAAGACCTTCTTCTCTGGCAAGACGACGTCCAAAAGCGATCGCCTCTTCGTCGGAAACCGTAATCACTTCATCAATTAACTCCATTTTAAGAACTTCGGGGATAAACCCAGCACCAATACCTTGAATTCTGTGAGGTCCAGGAGTGCCGCCAGAAAGAACGGGGCTGTTAGATGGTTCCACGGCGATCGCCTTAAAAGAAGGTTTTCGCTGTTTAATAACTTCTGCCACACCAGTGATTGTGCCGCCAGTACCCACACCTGCTACAAGAATATCGACTTTACCATCTGTATCTGCCCAGATTTCTTCAGCCGTAGTTTCCCGATGAATTTTGGGATTGGCTGGATTGCGAAACTGTTGTAGCATATAGGCATTAGGGGTTGTTTTAACAATTTCTTGAGCACGAGCGATCGCTCCACTCATCCCCTCAATTCCTGGTGTTAGTTCCAAACAAGCACCATAAGCGCGCAGCATTGCCCGTCGTTCAGAACTCATTGTATCTGGCATTGTTAAAATTAACTTATAGCCTTTAGCTGCTGCCACCATTGCCAGAGCGATTCCTGTATTTCCAGAAGTAGGTTCTACCAAAACTGTTTTGCCTGGTTGGATCAGTCCTTGTTTTTCCGCCTCCTCAATCATACTGACGCCAATCCGATCTTTTACCGAGGCGGCTGGATTCATTCCCTCTAGTTTAACAACAATTCGCGCCACGCATTTTTCCGCTTGTGGGATGCGGTTGAGCTGCACCAAAGGGGTGCGACCGACTAATTCGGTGATATCACGGGCAATTCGCATTTTGGATTTTCCAAGTTAATAAGTTACTGTTTTTAAAAATCTAAAAGTCTAGTTCCTATTGATGACTTTAGTCTTCCTATTTGTATAATCTTCACCGAATTAACTAAAAATTACAAACACAAGTGCGATCGCCTCGCTTGTAAAAACCAATCAATTGACATTTTCTTTTCTCCCTATAAGCTACTTAGATGTAATACATAATATCCAATTGCCGTTTATTATCTCGTTTCTCGCACAGATCCTGGAGAGTATATTTTTGCAACACAGAATTAGCAGCCTGACGTAATTCTTGCCAGATATCCCACACTACTGCACTTTCGAGAGTTTTATAGGCAGAACCCTTATCGAGCTTTTGGGCATCCAATCCTTCGATACAGTTGACAATTTCTAGAAGAGTAATCTTCCAAGGTTCCCGACCTAGTACATAACCGCCTTTGGCCCCTCGCAGACTACGAACCAAGCCACCCCGCCTCAAATTGGCCAACAACTGTTCTAAGTAGCGATCAGGTATATTCTGCTTAGCAGCAATTTGCCGAATTTGTAGTGGTTCCCCATTCTTATATTCAGCCGCCAGCTCTAGCAGTGCTAAAATAGCGTATTCACTTTTGGAAGAAAGTTGCACAACCAAGGTTAAAAGTCAAAAGTTTTTTGTCATAAGAGTATAAAAACATTATACCCCGGTTTTCGACGGGGGTTTGTGAAGTTTATAGAGCAAAAATCAAAAAGCCCCGCCTTACGCGAGGCTGCACAAAATATAGCAAGCGAAGTACAGAGCAACTCTAAAGACTAGAACGAGAAAGTGCCTCTGATAGTACCGATAACAGTACTTGGGTTATCATCATCTCCACCGGGTCCGTTTTGATTAGGATTAATTAACCAGATGACGCCAGGAGTAATCGAAATATTATCTGTCAACTGCCACTTGTAGAAACCTTCGATGTGCCAGGGGATATCTTCGCCATCAATGTTCACGCCGCCGCCCTTAAATTGTGTCAGATAAGGTTGTGCACCCACAACTATACCACCCAGGTTTCCTTCTTTGAACAAGTCGGGAAAGGCAAGGGTGATGGCATAAGTCCAGATACTAGCACTTTCGCGAGGAATTGTACCTTTTTCCAGCTTCACATCGCTGTAGCCTATCCAACCACTAATGCCAAATCGGCGGCTTGGTTGTAGCGAAGCTTGCAAGCCGTAGGAATTGACGCTGACGGGATTGTTGATACCCGCTAGGGTGTTGGCAACATTAGTTCCTACAAGGCCATCGATTTCTCGGCCATTATCAAATCCGAAATCGCCTGGTCCGAAGTAAGATCTGATGTAAGTGGCCGCCATTGATACTCCGCCGATGGTAAAGTTCAACTGTGCCAAAGCAGCGTAATTGCCATTGAATATGCCATCACTTGGTTTGGGACTGCTGCCTTCGTTCGCTAAGTAGCCTATGGTTAGGGAGCTGGGTTTGAGAACGTTGAAAAAGTTGCTGCGACCGAATTTGATATTTGCTCCAATCCCTTGTCCGCCGCCGAGACGGTAAATCGGGTTGCGCTGACCAAAGGTAGACAGGGAACCATTACCGCCGTCAAAGTCTTCCATGTAGGGGTTAAGGGTGGGAGTAAAATCATCCCAAGTCCCCCGGTTGGCAGAAATCACCAAGTCGATGTTATTGCTGAAGGGGAAGAAATATTGTAGTGTGTCTAGACGGACAATATTGTCGTCTTTGTCTATTACGTTGAAGGTTTGAGCTCCTTCGCGGGATGTCCCCAGAACGCTCAAAGGTGTGGCGTTACCCATTTGCATGCGGGTAATCAGTAAGTCTCTACCCGTGAAGCTGGTGTTGAGGTTGAGGCGAACTCGTTGTTGGAAGGCGGGTACGTCGTCGGTTTCTCCGAAGGAGTCGGTGCCGGCGAAAATGGCTTCACCGACGAGTTTTGTAGTAGTTGAGAATTGGTTGGCTTCCAATTCGGCGGCACGAGCTTCTAGGGCATCGACGCGACCCCGCAGGGTGGCTAGTTCAGCTTGAAATTCTTCGAGTAGTCGCTGGATAACTGCTAGGTCTTCTTTTGTGACAAACCGGGAGAAGTCAACGTTTGGTCCGATCAATTGGGTGATGGCTTCCAAACAGGCGTTTAACCCGGCTGCGAATTCGTAGCGCGTTAGGGCGCGATTTCCTCTGAAGGTGCCGTCGGGATATCCGGCAATACAGTTGTAACGCTCGACTAGGTTTTGCAAGGCACTAAAGGCCCAGTCTGTCGGTTGAACGTCTGACAGTTGCGAAACTTGGGTGACTCTGCCTCCGCGTTGGGCAACGGTGGTGCTGTTTGCTGATCCTTCGTTGCTGTAACGTTTGATTTGATTGAGTAGGCTACTGGAAACTGATGAACTGGGCGCTGTAGGTGCGGCGGTTTGTGCTTGCTGAATTGGGGTTTTTGCTATTTCTAGGGGGCGCTCGCTTGCTTTTTCTTGTGCTGCTGGTACTGCGGCAAGCGTTGGGGTTTCGGCTGGTTCGGAAACTATTTGTTCTTTTTGGTTTAGCGATATTTGTTTAGGCTGTTGGAATTCGATGATTCCCGGTTGCTCGCTTGCAATTTCAGTATCTTTTGTAGGTTGAATGGTGGCCGCTTCGGAACTTAATCCTGTTTCGGTGGCGAGCGCCGTTCCTGATACTACTAAAGCTGTTCCTAAAACTGCTGGACTTACCAGTAAAGATTTCCACAGTATCTTATTCATTCTCTCTTTTCCTCACACCTTACTTTGAGAGACTAATGGTTCTTTCATTTATATCTAACACACTCTCACTTATTTTACCATCTTTTGATTTGTCCTCAGAAATTTTCCCTCCTTCTTTTTTTGAAACATAGGTAGCAGCACCCACGCTTAAACTATAATTAGCACGTCCTAACGTACTTAATGACGTTATGTAGCTCTTTGTCCCCTTTTGGTTTATTTTTTTTCTGAAACCTCTGATTTGGCAAGAGCTTGTTTTTTTCAAACCCGTTTTTAAATTGGGTTCATTTATACAACTTCGCGGCTGCATATTTTATTATTTTTAACACTCCATATTGTTTTTTTACTTTTGTATTGCAAGGTCGCGGAATTGTATGCTTCCCGAAGACGTCAATTTTCCTTTCCTTATTTCTCGTTTTGCCTCAGTTTACAACTGATGCTGCCGAGTTATTAGGTATTTAGGCAAGTGCTTTTGCTCTAGCCCGCACCTAATAGTCTTGGGTTTTCTGTCAGAGGAATCTACTTTCCTGACAATGATAGCACGCACTCTATTATATTAACTAAATAAATTATTTGTAGACTAATCTATAAAAAAATATAGGGGATAAACTTTTTTCTTGCTGGGATTTAATAGGGATAGTCTCTGCTATGCCGGGGACAGCTATAGGTCTAAAGTGTGGCCGATTGCGCAAAAAACTTGCCGTTGCTCGAATAATTCTAAAAAATCGGGGTTGATTTTATTCTGGGCTGCTTCTTGGCGTAAGATTTGAAGAGCAACAGCGACGGGCAACCCTTGCTTATAGGGGCGATCGCCTGCTGTCAGGGCGTCGTAGATATCGGCGATCGCCATAATCTGAGCTTGAACAGGAATCTCATCTTGTTTCAAGCCCCGTGGGTAACCGCTACCATCTAGCTTTTCATGGTGGCCATAAGCGATTATTGGCACGTCTTGTAAGTCTTTCGTCCAAGGAATCCGTTTCAGAAATTCATAAGTATGGGTGACGTGAGCTTCGATCGCCAAGCGTTCTTCGTCGGTAAGATTGCCCTTTGTCACCATTAATTGAGCCATTTCCTCTGGAGAAACTAGAGGTTTGAGCTGCCCGTCTATATCCCTATAAGTATAATTAGAAAGTTCTTTTAGCTGGGCGAGTGGTTCTTCTGCCAGAATCCTAGGTTCGTTTGCTTCTAGTAGTAACTGCCAGTATTTATTCAATTGTTCAATTTTTTTAGAGAGTTCTGTGTCTAATTTTTCCAAATCTTTACAGAAAGGGCAGTCAGTCTCTGTTTCGGAGTGAGCAATTCGATGTTTAAATAGGTGTTGGAATTTTGCTTGGGCATATTCCATTTCTAGGGTTCGCTGTGCCAAGGCAAAACGGTGGCGGATTACTTCAATTTGGGCTGGATATAGTTTTTTTTGCTTGACCAGAATTGCTTCTGGCACGCCGACTTTGCCAAAATCGTGCAATAGAGCCGCATAGCGTATTTCTTGGATTTGGCGCTCGCTGAATTTTATATTTCGCAGTCGTCCGTAATTTACTGTATTTACTTCTTCGCTCAGTCGGACTGTGATAGTTGCAACTCGTTCTGAATGTCCTGATGTACAAGGATCTCTCGCTTCTATAACTTGTACTGCAGCTTTTACGAACCCTTCAAACAATTGTTCTATGCTTTCTTGTAGTTGATTACGTTCTAGAGAAATTGCCACCTGCGATGCCAGAGAGCGGATAATTCGTTCTTCCCATTCCGAATAAGGCTGGGTTACTTCTTGGACGTTTTCTCTAGTCACCTTTACATCTGCTCGGATTTTGCGGTTTATCAGTTGCAGCACCCCTATTATTTCTCCTTGGCGGTTCTGCATGGGCAAGACTAGGATCGAGCGAGTACGATATTCTATATCCCTATCGAAGCTACGATCCAGTTGGTATGGAACTCCAGGTGGTATTTTATATGCATCTGGCAGATTCAAGCTTTTGCCGGTGAGTGCCACATAGCCGGCTAAACTTTTGCAGGTGATGGGAATGGCAAATTCTCGGAATGAAACATTGGGGCGGGAGGCATTTTGGGCTGCTTTAAACAGCAATTTTGGCAATCCGTCGCTATTATCTACTAGGTATACGCTGCCCGCGTCGCTACAGGTTATTTCCCGGCTCTTGGTTAATATTAGATTTAGCAATTCTCCCAAATCATAACTGCTGGAAAGCGCCGCCCCTATTTCTAATAGCTGCTCGATTAACTCCATTCTTTCTGCAGCTTGTCGCTGGAGTTCCTGCTTATCTAATATCATGACCATTGTGAGCTGGGATTTATGAATTTTATTGATGATTTTTCCTGTTCTGGCATTTATATTTATTTTATGTCAGTTCAGAGATTACTTTTGCCAGTTGAAAGTCTTTCTCAGTCAACCCGCCAGCGTCGTGAGTAGTCAATTTTACTGTTACTTTATTGTAGGATATTTCTATATCTGGATGGTGTCCTGCTTTTTCCGATGGCTCTACCAGTTTATTGACAAATGCGATCGCCTCAACGAAGTTACTTAGCGTCCAGGTACGTTGCAGTTTTTTCCCTTCTACACTCCATCCAGTTATTTTTTCGAGTTCTGCTTTAATTTCATTTTCACTCAGTAAGTTAGCCATATTATTCAGCCCTGATTGTTTGGTAATTTTTTTGTCTCAGGCGCTATCTTTTTAAGTGGTTTGATAAAAATTTTTCACCACTTTAAAAGATGCAGTTTTACTGGTGCTATTCTAGGCTTTTCGCTACTCTCAGACATTTGTATCTTGAGAGGAGCCAAAGCCTTGCCTTGGGATAACCCCAATCTGAGTATAGCCCTCTGTTAATTATAACCTATCTACAGAATGCGGCGCATGTGATTTTGAATATTACTGCTCGCACTCAACTCATTCATTCTCCATCTCCTACCTTCTTCTTCTCTAGTCAAACCCCAATAAACTATCCGCTCTCACGGGCAGCTTCTCGGTTGAAACCTTGATGCTGATGTGAGAGCGGTCTAGCGGGTCTTCAGATTGAAACCTGACTGCCGGGAGGAACTCCCTTGCCCAGCCCTGTTTCTTAAGAAAGCTAAGTCCCCTAGTGGGACTAAGGCTAGGTTTTAGAGAACAGCCCCGGCACACAGCCGGCCTACTTCAATCTGATGACCCATGCATTTACTACTATCCTGCATAGGCATCACCTCCTTGTTTCCCTGAACGGTTTTATTTTCAGAGAGTTTGTTTTTCTCACTATAACAGCCTTTTCAAGTAAGCGCAACCTGTTCGAGTTGTAAATTTTAAAGTTTTTATCTGAAAAATTGACAGGCTGTATAAAGTAGAGAAAAATATAACTTTTCCCTCATTGGTTTTTAGATTCTGCGCTTTGCTATTTTTTCTAGTGCGTTTTTTCGCCTAAAAAAATTGTCCAGTGCTTAGCTAATTATTTTCAGATACTGGCTATAGCCCTCGTTAGTTATAAGGGCTAGTAGTTTACCTGAACTTGATTAACTGCCTGTTTTGATAGCTTAACGCAGTTAGGAATAGTCTAGCTTAATGTTTCTATATTGTCAAGGTTGTCATTTTAGAAATCGGCAAATTAAACGACAGGAGTTGGCTTGTAAAAAACGATGCCCCCTGGTGGGGGCGATCGCTCTATTTATTAGTTTTCCGTAAAGACAGGAAACACAGGTTAGAAATTAGAGAGCATTACCGCGAGGCAGAACTTCCTCGGGGAAATTGAAATGTTCGTGGGGTTGGTCCGCTGGCGCCATCCAAGCGCGAATCCCTTCGTTCAAGAGAATATTCTTGGTGTAGAAGGTTTCAAACTCAGGGTCTTCTGCC
>DVEG01000021.1 GCA_015295835.1 Oscillatoriaceae cyanobacterium M7585_C2015_266 | reverse complement strand
CTTTTCTAGGTTCGGGCTGTGATGCAGTCTAGCGGTAGTCGCTGTCTCTTTGCCTCACCGCTATACCACTCTAGCAAGCCTACTCTGGTTTGTCAACACTTTTCCTAAAAATTTTTGCAAAATTTTTTGTCAAGGCTGAAATGCTTGTCTGGTAATGCTTTCGCCCTTTTCGATTCGGAATAGGAAGTTTTTGCTTTGCTTTTGGGCCAAAAGCCACTATAACATGGCCAATTCTCAGATATAGCTAGAACTGACTCTTTCTAGTAACTCTACTATATATATAGGAGGTATAATTAAAAAGCTGTTCTTGCTCCCCTTTTGCTTACGGCTGAGCTTCTTCTGCTTTGTTTACAGATTCCGTTCATGCTTTGCCCACTGCCTCGGGTTTTCATACATACTTCCATTGCTGGTTACAGCAAAGTATGTCAATCCTAAATCAATCTTTATGGCTTTTCCCATTGTAGTGAAGGTTTTGACTTTATCAGGTTTTTCTTACTTACCACAATCAACCTGCAATTATGCATCAAGAATTAATTTAATGTAAAATTATAAAATAGTTAACAAATTAAAATGTAAATATTATCAATGTTATTAAAATAATTTTTAACAATTAGAATATGAAAATTGATCATATTTGTGCTAGAATAAAAATTGATGAGGAATAACTATTATACAGACTTCCCTGGAAGGGGACGACGCATTTTTGAAACTGAGCCGACATCTGGTGCGGAAAATCGCCCTAGTCGGGTAGGGTTTTCCCCACTGACTGGTGACAGAAATTGGCGCATGATTGAATTGAAGGCAAATAAACCGCTAAGACAAAAATAAATCGCAGCTAACGATTGATTGCGTAAAAACTATTGTGGAGGTGACTTAACGTATGGCATTAGTACGTTGGGAACCATTCCGAGAAATAGAAATTATACGCCGTCAAATCGATGAACTGTTTGACGAATTAGCTGGAGAAAGCCACCAGTCTGAAACAACTTGGATGCCGGCAGTTGAACTTCAAGACAAGGATGATCGCCTGATACTGCGGGTGCAACTGCCTGGAGTTGAAGCAAAGGATGTTGATATACGAGTCTCGCGAGATGAGGTTTATATTGCGGGAGAACACCGCTACGAAGATAAAGAAGATGGATACTTGCGTACGGAATTTCTCTACGGAAAATTCCAACGCACGATTTCTTTGCCCCTACCAATTCAGCACGAGCGCGTAGAAGCTGAATTTAAGAATGGTATACTGACGCTGACACTTCCGAAAGTGGAAGAAATGCAGCGACGGGTAGTACGAATCAATTTAGGTGAAAATGGAAAACGGGCGCTTGGCGAAGGAGTGCAACAAACTCTAGACGCTAAAAGCGAAGAAGTACGCTCCTAATTACGTATCTGCCCGTGAAGCGGGATGGGCAACGGCTTCCTAATTTCGGGCAGAGGAAGCCGCTGCTTCCAGATTCGTAAAATCTCTTGTCTGCAGTTCGGTTTAGCTTACTTTGCTACTGCGATCGCAGTTGCTACAATTATTATAAACAAACCATCTATACACTAGCAACAGTAGGTTACTACCGTGAACAATCTGTCGAGTCGTGTTCCAGAATTTTTTAACAACGATGCGGAAGGCGGCAACTTACTTTGGCAATACGTTCAATCCATGAGCCCAGAGACAGTTGCCCAATTGTCAAAGCCCGCCTCCAGTGAAGTTTTTAAGATTATGGAACAAAACATCGTGCAGATGTTGGGCAACATTCCTTCACAGCACTTTGATGTCACGGTTACTACCAGCCGTGAAAATCTAGGTCGCATGCTATTCTCTGCGATGATGAATGGCTATTTTTTGCGCAATGTCGAGCAGCGAATGGCGCTAGAAAAATCGCTGTCTTTAGCGGATTCCAGTTAATCGACAAAGGTTTAATTTTGACGGGCAGTATTTCTCAGATATTGCTCCTGTTAAAATGCCAAAGGAGAGAGCAGAATTCATTAGCTCTCTCCTGGTTTTTTTATTTAAAATTATTATTAATCTAAATAATTTTTTTATTAATTAGCGACCGACTACTTTGACAAATTTTTATTATTTTTTATTATTCTGTTATTTTAAATACAAGTTACTTAAATTGTAATGTGAGCACAATCTCACAACGTAACAAATAAAAATGAAAAATTACTACATTATTTTCTGGTAAATTTCCGAACTGTATTAATTCGGTTTTCCACACTTTTGCATTCTTTACAAAATAAAAATGTATATTTAAAATCAGGGTGTACGCAGTAGCAAGAGCAAGAAACTTCAATTGCCAGCGTTTTATAATTAAAGTTTTTCTTTACTTGCAAAAGGAGGTCAGGAATGCGGATCGCTCAAGTAGCACCCTTATGGGAGCGTGTCCCTCCACCAGCCTATGGCGGTATTGAATTAGTGGTTGGACTATTGTGCGATGAACTTGTCAAACGTGGTCATGATGTCACATTATTTGCATCAGGTGATTCAATTACTCTTGCCAAATTAGAATCGGTTCACCCGCGAGCGATACGTTTAGATCCGACAGTCAAGGAATACGGCGTTTATGAAATGTTGCAACTGAGTAAGGTTTATGAACGGGCTGCGGAATTTGATATCATTCACTCGCATGTTGGCTGTGCGGCACTACCCTACGCGAATTTGGTAAAAACGCCTACAGTTCACACACTACACGGGATATTTACACCAGACAATGAAAAACTTTTTTCATACGCTCGTCGGCAACCATATGTCAGCATCTCGAATGCGCAGCGGGAACCGAGATTAGGATTAAACTGCATAGCAACAGTTTATAACGGCATAGATCCTGACAAATTTGATTTTCGCCCACAGCCTCAAGAGCCGCCATATTTAGCATTTTTGGGGCGGATGTCTCCTGAAAAAGGACCGCACTTAGCGATCGAAATTGCCAAGCGTTCTGGTTGGCATTTGAAGATGGCAGGCAAGATAGATGTTGTCGATCGCGAATATTTCAAAGAAGAAATAGAGCCACATATAGACGGGAAGCAGATTGAATATTTGGGCGAAGCCAATCACGCTCAGAAGAACGTTTTAATGGGGAATGCGTTTGCAACTCTATTTCCGATTACTTGGCGTGAGCCTTTTGGCTTAGTAATGATAGAGTCAATGGCAACAGGAACGCCAGTGATTGCAATGGCAAAAGGTTCTGCTCCTGAAATTATAGTTCACGGAAAGACAGGCTTTTTGTGCAACACAGTAGAAGAATGCATTGAAGCACTTGAAAAAGTACCTGAATTGAAACGCTACGAATGTCGCGAACACGTTGTAAAAAATTTCAGCGTGCAGCGAATGACAGATGGTTACGAAGCAGTTTACAAACAAATACTAGGAGAACGGTTTTCAGAAAACGGTCATCTCAAAAGTGTCAGCATGGTAATTTAGCAGGTGAGGCGAGACAGAAAAACTATATTTATTTAAAAATTTAAATACTGTCTCGCGAAGAATTTGAGAAAAGTTTTTCGCTGCAGGAGGTAAAAGTATGTCATTATTTGAAGAACAGTTTGTAGGAGGGAGGGAAAATACAGTCTCTCCTGCTTCGCTGCAGACGCGAGACAGCGATCGCCTGCAAAGCTTACCCTACGTTACTCATCGACCAACGGTTCCAGGGAGACAGCCAATAGCGCTAATTTCCGAACACGCCGATCCAGCAGCGGAAGTAGGAAAAGAAGAAGCCGGAGGTCAAAATGTATATGTTCGTCAAGTGGGGGAAGCGCTGGCAAAATTGGGGTGGCAAGTAGATATGTTCACCCGCAAAACGAATCCAGACGAACCGACAATTGTGCAGCATAGTCCCCACTGTCGGACTATTCGTCTGGTAGCAGGGCCACAACGCTTTATACCACGAGATGAGCTGTTTGAATACATGCCAGAATTTGTCGAGGCATTTCAAAAGTTTCAGCTCAAAGAAAGCACGAGTTACCCCTTGATTCATACCAATTATTGGCTTTCAGGATGGGTAGGATTACAACTGAAGAAAAAAAGCAATATTCAACTCGTGCATACATATCATTCTCTAGGGAGTGTAAAATATCAATCAGTTGCGACGAAACCACCCATTGCCGAAACGCGGCTGGCAGTAGAGCGAGAAATTCTAGAAAAAGCTAACTGCATAGTGGCAACCAGTCCGCAAGAGATGGAGACTTTGCGCTCACTAGTTTCTCGTAAAGGGCGCATAGAAGTAATTCCCTGCGGAACAGATATTGACAATTTCCGCCTGATGCCGAAAGCAGAAGCTCGCGCTAAACTAGGATTTTCACAAACAGACGAAATAGTACTTTATGTGGGACGATTCGACCCGCGTAAGGGCATCGAAACTATGGTGCGAGCCTGCGCAATGTTAAAAGCAAAAGAACGAAAACATTTGCGCTTGATTATCGCTGGTGGCAGTGATCCCGAACGCCCTGACGCTCAAGAACGCGATCGCATTGAAAAAATCGTTGCCGAACTTAATTTAACAGAACAGACACTTTTCACAGGTCGTCTGGGGCACGATGTATTGCCGCTTTACTACACGGCAGCAGATGTCTGCGTTATTCCCAGCCACTACGAGCCATTTGGTTTAGTTGCGATCGAAGCAATGGCTTGTGGTACACCGGTTGTCGCTTCTAATGTAGGCGGTTTGAAATTTACCGTTATTCCCGAAGAAACCGGATTGCTTGTTCCGCCCCAAGATACTGCTGCTTTTGCAGCAGCTATCGAGCGTATTCTTTCTGACGAATTGTGGGCGAGGAAATTGCGCAAGCAAGCCTCCGAACGAGTCCGTCAGAACTTCAGTTGGGCTGGGGTTGCTATTCAATTAAGTGATCTTTACCGCCGCTTACTAGCGAGTTCAATTCTTGACGAACGGTTTTGGCACTTACTGCCTCGTCCTGTAGAACCTTCTTTCTCTCAAAGCGTGCGAGCGGTTGCGGGGGCAAAACCTATCACAAAAGTCTTGTAACTCCTATATATTTGAGATTTTGGAGTAAAACTAGCCACCGCCTAACTACCCAAAATCTCATTTTTTTCACATTTTTAAAAAGTTATTGCCAAACAGCCAGGCTGTTTTTTTTTCTTTATTGCCTATTTTCCTTTGACAATTGCTCTAAAGTAATAGGTTGCGATCGCAGACATGAAACTCTGTACAGGTGCAGCCGAAATAGCTGTTCTGGGGCACTTTTCCCAAAACAGCGACACCTTCAGACTTTTTTGAATCTGTTGTAGCTCTGGGGTGAGGCACGAGCGCTCGCCCTGCGTTGCTTATTAGCTACAGATGAAACAGCAGTACTTGGCGAGCTTTTGAGTTATAGCTGATACAACTTTAGTTGTCTCGTACTATGTTAGCTTTTTTTTATCCGCCCAGCCTACTCTCAAAGCCTAGGTCATTTAGGAATTAAGCAACTGCTTCGTTTTTTTCTTCTTCTTCTTGTGTATCCTCTGGTTTTTCGACTAAAATCAGGTGTATATGCTTATAGCCTAGCTTAATTTCAAATTCTTGCCCTGGTTTCAAGCCCATTGCTTGCGTATAAGAAGATCCAATGACTATAGAACCGTTTTTGTGGACACTTACCCGATAGGTTGCTTCGCGCCCGCGTGAATCTTTATTTTCTGAAGCATCAAGTTCAATTCCTCTGGCTGCCAGCACGGCATCGTAAAATTCCGTAAGATTAACCCGGATTTCACCATTTTTTGTTTCCGTGTAGTAGCCACAAAGTTTTGCCGTTTCACGGCGAGGCAGGTGGGCGTATTTTTTCAACTCTTGCAGGAGAGCTTTGCCTTTTAGGGGTTTGGTCGTTGCTGTTTTTGGCATAATGGCTCCACAAAAATTTTCTCTTTTCAGTATAGTACCAGCTTTAAAAAAAAAATGGAAGCTCTTGTAATTTTTTTAAGCAGGCGAGTATCTTTCTACTTTCTTCAAAAGCGCACGCTGTAGGGGTAAAAATCTGCTGCCAATCGTGTTGTTAGGAAGTAGCAGCAAAAGTGGGCTGCAAGATAGAGCTTACTGAAACAGGGGTATTATCTTTGATTTTTTCTCCTTAAATTTTTTTTAATCTTCTGGAAGATTTGGTCAAAAAAACTTGATATAGAGGAGAGTTAAACAGGGAGAAAACGGGGGGAGGGGATTGAGGAGCAAGGGTTCTTGTTCGTAATACGATAAATTGCTCCCGGCAACAAGATTTTCCACTTGGGCAGCTGACTGAAACGCCTTGGTGGCTATTTTTACCCATAAAAAAGGGGTAAGGCAGAGCCGAAAGCTTCGTCTCTGCGTTTGAGGAGCGCAAGCAGATCCCTTATTATTTCCTTTGGAAACAGTGGGCAACTGCTGGCAGTTATTTTATTACCGCCAGAGATTGCCCATTTTCGCCAGTTTTGGGTGTTGATTTAACTCAGAAGTAGTCTGAGGAGAAGAGGAAACGCAAACGTTCAGAAACACATGGAGTGAGAATGTGATAGCAGCAGCAAGTAATAATCTGTTGAGCATTTCAGTCCCCTCCTCAGCTACATATAAAAACAACGTTCTTATTTAAATATTAGATTCTGGATAGATGTTGACGTATCTCTGGGGGGTTTCCGTGTGATCTAAGCCGCTTCATCAGTGTGATTATCTGCACTCGCGCTTTGTGATGCTGAGTGCAGCGGCAGAGCTAGTCAAGACAAATTATATTTTATTTTAGATTATAATATCTTAGATTGGAAGTTTTGGAAAGAGTGGCAGTCCCTGCCGTAAAAACTGCCAGTCTGTTATAAGACAAAAGCTAAGAGGAATTTTAGGAGACTGAAGCAGGGGAGGCTGATTGCTGTCAAGTAATCTTGGGAGCTAGGTTGGAAAATTCCAGCGCTCGCAGAAATATCTTAGTATGTGCTCGCCGCTGACGAGACTAGAGTTTTCATTCCTGATTGTATATATTATGGATACAGCCATCGGGCGTGATTGCTCCCGACAAATCGACACCAGTTAAGTTAACTCCCTGTAAATTGACTCCCAGCAAGTTAGCCTCTCTCATATCTGCCGCGCTGACAATTGCCTCACTTAAATTCGCCCGAATTAGACTAGCTCTAATTAGCTCTGCCCCCCCCAAATCAACCCGGATCATATTTGCCCCAATCAGATCTGCTCCATTCAAAACAGCTCTACGCAGCTTCACCTCATATAAGTTCGCTCCGTGCAAATCAGTCTTAATCAGAATTGCCCTCGATAGGTTGGCTCCCACCAAGTTTGCTTCCCTAAGTCGAGCACCTCTTAGATCGACTTGGGTGAGATTAGCGCCAATCAGATCAGCCCAACTCAAGTTGGCCAAAACTAGAGTTGCTTCAGTTATATCTGCTCCAGAGAGATTCGCCTTTCTAAGATCGCTCTGACGCAAATTAGCCCCTTTGAGATTAGCACCTTGAAGATTTGCCCCCTTCAATTTTGCTTTGCTCAAATCTGCATTCTGAAAGTTGGCTCCCCTCAAATCGGCTCTGCTTAAGTCAGCAAGTCGCAGATCGACTTTGCTAAAATTTCTGACTCCTGTGGCATATAGCTTGAGAATTTGATCCACACTCATTTCGGCTCCTCAACACCGTGGGTTTAGTATAGTTTTACAGGGGTAACTCTATGCGATCGCGAAATCCTTTTGAAGTTGCAACACTGCTACAGCTGGCTTTAAAATGGCAAACTTTCTAAAAAGACCGTAGCAATTTTAGAGTCATTTTTTATTAGCCAAAAGCCTCAACAATAAAGCTGAGAATTTATTGCAGCATCTCAGTTTCAGCTGCTTTGTTGTCATTCAATTAAAAATAAATTTCTAGCTTCAAAAAGTTGCATCTTTTTCTCAAAGGTTTTCACTATTGAAATAGGTAATTTAACTCAAGTACCATGTTTAGCAGAAAAAACCAGAGTTGCGCTTCACACTCACCGTACAGATTAGCTACAATTATTAAGATATTTGAATATTCCGTAACTTCTAGAAACATTCCGTCAATTCCAGACCAACCTATGTCTCTCCCCATTCGCAACGTTGCCATTATCGCCCACGTGGATCACGGTAAAACAACCCTCGTTGACGCCCTTCTCAAACAATCAGGCCTCTTCCGCGAAGGGGAAGACGTACCAGATTGCGTCATGGACTCCTACCCCCTAGAGCGGGAACGGGGCATCACCATCCTCGCTAAAAATACCGCCGTCAAATATAAAGACACCTTAATCAACATCGTCGATACCCCTGGGCACGCCGACTTTGGCGGCGAAGTCGAACGAGTACTCGGAATGGTAGACGGTTGCCTACTGATAGTAGACGCCAACGAAGGACCAATGCCCCAAACTCGCTTCGTACTCAAAAAAGCCCTAGAAAAAGGACTGCGCCCGATCGTCTTCATCAACAAAATCGACCGTCCACAAGCAGATCCCTACGGCGTCGTTGATAAAGTATTAGACTTATTCATCGAACTGGGCGCAGACGAAAATCAGTGCGACTTCCCCTATCTATTTGGATCGGGGCTGGGCGGTTACGCCAAAAAAGATCTCAACGCCAAAGCAGTTGACATGACCCCGCTGTTTGAAGAAATTCTCGCGCACGTGCCGCCACCCGCAGGCGACCCCAACAAGCCCCTACAGTTGCAAGTCACCTCCCTCGAATATTCCGAATATCTGGGGCGGATTGTCATCGGGCGCATCCATAATGGCACTATCAGAGCCGGTCAGCAAGCAGCTCTGGTGACAGAAACTGGCGCAATTATCAAGGGCAAAATTACAAAACTAATGGGATTTGAAGGACTGAAGCGAATTGAAATGAAAGAAGCTTCAGCAGGGCATATAGTAGCAGTTGCCGGATTCGCAGAAGCAAATATTGGCGAAACTATTACTTGCCCAAATGAACCGCAAGCACTGCCGTTGATTAAGGTAGATGAGCCGACTTTACAAATGACTTTTTCGGTGAATGATTCGCCATTTGCAGGGCAAGAAGGGCAATTTGTCACCTCGCGACAATTGCGCGCTCGCCTAATGCGTGAACTAGAAACTAACGTTGCCCTGCGCGTGGAAGAAACCGACTCCCCCGATAAATTCCTCGTCTCCGGGCGCGGCGAATTACACCTCGGCATTCTGATTGAAAACATGCGCCGCGAAGGATACGAATTCCAAGTATCCCAACCCCAAGTTATCTACCGCGAAGTCAATGGGCAACCCTGTGAACCCTTCGAATATCTCGTTCTCGACGTTCCCGAAGAAGCCGTAGGTAGTTGCATCGAACGACTCGGACAACGCAAGGGCGAAATGCAAGACATGCGCGTCAACAGTAACGGTCGCACTCAGCTAGAATTTGCTATCCCAGCTCGCGGCTTGATCGGCTTCCGAGGCGAATTCATGCGCCTGACGCGTGGCGAAGGAATTATGAATCACAGCTTCCTCGACTACCGCCCCCTCGTCGGCGATATCGATATCCGACGCAATGGCGTTTTAATTGCATTTGAAGAAGGTGTCGCCACTTTCTACGCCCTGAAAAATGCTGAAGATCGCGGCGTGTTTTTTATCACTCCGGGCACGAAAGTTTATAAAGGTATGATTGTCGGCGAACATAACCGTCCCCAAGACTTGGAGTTGAATGTCTGTAAAACTAAACAGTTGACGAACTTCCGCTCGTCAACCGGCGAAGAACTGGTGCAATTGCAAGCGCCAGTTGAAATGAGTCTCGAACGCGCTTTGGAATATATCGGTCCTGATGAATTGGTAGAGGTGACGCCGCAATCAATTCGTTTGCGCAAGGTTAGTAAAAAGTTGGTGAAGCGATAGAATAACAGATAGGGTGGGCAAGGCTCACCCTAAATTTTTATACCTCTATAACTGCACAGATTTTGGTCGGGTCTTTTCATCCCGAACGGGAAGGTATCTACTCAACTAACTTTTATATCTATCGGAAAATGATAATGATAAGCCAGTTTGAATTCTAGTTTCTACAAATATAGTCGAGCTAGAGTCGAATAGCATTCAAAAAAGAGTGACATGAATTACTACTTTATAAAATCCTAAAAAATGACGCTGCCAATAAAAATGTGTTTATTAATAATTTATAATTAAACGAAGAAATTTTAGCTATAGCAAAATCAAATACAAGCAAGAAATGGGATTTATCAATTTGGCAAGTAAAAAGAGAGTATGACGATGAGAAAATTGGAAGGCGATCGCAACAAAAATTATTCTAGCGAATAAAAAACTGACGCAGCGCCCGATTGTATTATCCTAGAAATAAGGGTGGCAAGCGTGGCAATAAGAAACAATCAAGCTCAATCCACGTCAAAACATAATAATCTATTTTAAAACCCGAAAATTAATATAATATAATTGCCATGAAACCAAAGCGGCTTTTGTTGTGTGTCCTCTCTGCATTATCAGTTACTGTACCCGTGGGATTAAGCTTTCCTCTTTCTCCCGCGCTCGCCCAATTTGAAGGAGAAGAACAAACCAATATCACTATTTATCAAAAAGTTAGTCCCGCAGTAGTCACTATCAGAACCAGCAGAAGTGAAGGCTCAGGAACGATTATCAGCCCAGAAGGGCTAATTTTAACCAATCAGCACGTCATACTCGGTTCCCGAACTGGCAGAGTAAGCGTCACAACCTCCACCGGCAAAAATTATATTGGAGAAGTAATCGCCAGCGATCCTCGCAATGACTTGGCCCTAGTTAGATTACTAAATACAAATGATCGCTTCCCCAGCGTACCTTTAGCCAATGAAGACGGGATTCGGGTAGGTCAGCGGGTATACGCAATTGGTTCTCCCTTTGGATTATCGGGAACATTTACTACAGGCATCCTTAGCCGCATAGCCAGCAATGGGGATTTGCAAACCGATGCAGCCCTCAATCCCGGCAATTCTGGTGGCCCTTTGCTCAATTCCCGTGGCGAACTTATTGGAGTTAATAAAGCGATTTTAAGTCCCGATCGCGGGGGGAATATCGGCATCGGATTTGCCACGAGCGTCTTAAAGGCAAGAGATTTCATCGCCCAAAACCGCCACAGACAGGGAAGTGACGCGATCGCAAATAACCCTTTCCCTCCACCCCCGCGTCTGGGCGTCACCGTTGACTCCAATCTCATAATTCGCGCCGTCGCCCAAGGCTCACCAGCAGAGCGAGTAGGGCTCAAGCCAGGCGACAGTCTGATTGCGATTAACGGGCGTCGCATTCGGGAGAGCACAGAAGTGCTGGAATTTCTCAATACCCGCCCCAATTCTGCCGTTTTCACAGTCATGCGGAATCGCCGTCTAGCAAATGTGCGCGTAGATTTTTGATATCTCGTTCCCAGGAAAACTACGCCTGGGAACAATGAAAAAAATCACCCCTAAAATAATAATTAAGACCAATCCCGAGGAGATTTTGCCGAGTCATATCCGCCGGTTCTCATCAGCCGCTCTAGCTCATTCGGATCGGGAGAAACACTCATTGCGTCTTCGATAGTAATCCTACCGTTAATAATTTGTTCGTAGAGAGCAGTATTCATTAGCTGCATTCCTTCTATAGTGTCATTTGCCATCAACCGCATTGCTTCATCTTCCTCACCTTTGAGCAGATAATCTCGCATTGCGGCGGTATTGATTAAAATGTCATGAACAGCAGTGCGTTTGCCATCAGTTGTTTTCAGTAATAATTGAGCAATCACGGCAACCAGCGACTCTACGATTTGAATCCGCATGGCGTGTTGTTCTTCGGGGCTATATAGATTCAGTAAGCGATTAACTGCATTGATAGCGCTGCGCGTGTGCAAAGTGCCTAAGACAAGGTGACCTGTTTGGGCTGCTTGCAAGGCTGTGTTGACAGTGATGCGATCGCGCATTTCCCCAATTAAAATTACGTCTGGATCTTCCCGCAGTACCGCCCTCAGTGCCTTGTGAAAATCCAATGTATGCAAACCTACTTCTCGCTGACTGATTAAACACTTTTGCGATGGATGAACATACTCAATCGGATCTTCAATCGTGACAATATGTTTGTATACTGTCTCATTCAAATAGCGGATCATTGCTGCCATAGTGGTTGATTTCCCCGAACCTGTCGGTCCGGTTACTAATATCAATCCTTGATGAGACATGATAATTTTTTTCAAAACTTGCGGCAGCCGCAACTCGTCTATCGACGGTATTTCTAGTGTGATTAACCGCAGCACCATCGCCCCGCCTGTCAGAGAGTCAAAACAGTTTACCCGACACCTTACTAATCCCGGATAAAAAATTGCTGTATCCAGTTCTTTTGTTTCGGCGAATTCTTTTCGCTGTTGCGGCGTGAGAATTTCGGATAAATAAGCTTCAAAAATTTCTTTTGTTGTTTTTCCAAAATCATTCATCGCTACCATTTCGCCGCGAATCCGAAATCTCGGAACTTGTCCGACTCTAATGTGGATATCGGAGCATTTACGAGCTAACGCATCTTTAACCATCTCCTGAATACTAATCTTTGGAACAACAGTAGGTGCTTGAGCATGTGGTTTTGGCGGCGGTGGAGGTGGTATTTTTTGCCCTGCTTGAGTTGGTGAGCCTGGTGCTATTGGTGTATTCATGGTGTTTTTCCTTATCTAGGCAAGTTAAGTAAATGCTTAATTTTTGGAAATGAATATATGCTTTTCCCTGATGTTAAAAGTTGTTGAGAGTTTTTTCGCTATTATGTGAGATTTAATTAAAATTATAAAGGAATGAGCGAGCGCCAGCCGACAGCTTGGTACTCTGAGCAAGCGCTAGTCGAAAAAGGAAAATTATAGATTAGATAGCAAGAATTCAGCACATATTGGCAAAATAATTAAAAATCGCATCAGAGTTAACTGTGCTAGCAGTAGGGCAGAATTTCATAAAAATTTACAAAATTAATTACATTAAGCTGGAATCGAGGCATGAGCAGGTAGTAAGGAGAAATCGAACAAATATGAAAACCATGAAAGCAATTGCCGACTGGCTGGAAAGCCACTGGGCAGCACCAGCCTACTCCGGTTGGGTACTAATAGGGCTTGCGATATTCTTTTTCGGGGCAGCAACAAATACAATGGCAGGATGGCTCTACGTAATCAGCGGAGTAAGCATAGCAATACTAGCGATCGCTGCAATACTACCCGCCAGAAACCTGCAAAAACTAAAAATCCGTCGCCGCCCTATTCAGCCGGTAAGCGCTGGCGATTACCTAACTATAGAAATAGAAATAGAAAATCCAACTGCCTCTGCTAAAACCATGCTGCAAATACAAGACATACTCCCTTATGTTTTAGGTACTCCCGTGCCAGAGGCGATCGAAGAAATTGCCCCCCACTCAGTCTATTTGTGGGCATACTACCAACTCGCCCCCCGCCGAGGCATCTATCGCTGGCATGAAGTACAGTTAAGAACCGGAGCACCTCTTGGTTTATTCTGGTACCGACGTAGTTGGGAAGCCAAAGCCACCGCCGTCGTTTATCCAATAATTTTGCCGATCAAAAACTGCCCCCTCATAGATGAAATGGGCAGAGAAAACAGCCCACAAGTCTACAGTCAGCAGCGATCGCAAATGGCAACCGAAGGCATCACCCGCACCCTACGCCCCTACCGCTACGGCGATCCCTTCCGTCTAATCCACTGGCGTAGTAGCGCCCGCTACGGCGAATTTCGAGTGCGCGAATTAGAAATCTTCACTGGCGGGCAAGAAATAATCATCGCCCTCGACAGTGCCAGCCTCTGGCATACTGAAGATTTTGAACAAGCCGTCAGTGCCGCCGCCTCCCTGTACTTCTACGCAAACCGAACACAACGCCAAGTCAAACTCTGGACAGCACAAACTGGTTTAGTTTGTGGAAACCGCGTCGTTTTAGAAACCCTCGCCGCCACCAATCCCGGAGAAGATACTATAGGAGAGCGCCCCTCGCAACCCCTCATTTGGCTGACACAAAACCCTGTTAGCCTCAATACCCTACCTTCAGGAAGCCGTTGGGTTTTGTGGCCGCCCACCACTACAGAAACAGAAAAAATTATCGTTTCTCGCGATAAACCGGGATTTGAAATTCAACCTGACAAGCCTTTAGAATTCCAATTGCAGTCTCCCTTAACTAGGCTGTAAGACTCTATTACAAAAACTCAATAATTATGCAAAAAAATTTTTATGTTTTTTAAAAAGAAACAGGATTTGGATTAACTTGCACTTTTACCAAAATAGCCGTTATTAAAAACTAGCTGCATTGTCGGCGCAGTTCTTGCGTTATAATGCGGGAGTTATGATTCACTTCCACCCCAAAAGTATAATTCCATGCAGCCAACCGACACCAAAAACACAGTCAGCGAAAAAACCCTAGATGCCATGCGGCAATTCGCTCAAACCTACGCTCAGCGCACCGGCACCTACTTTTGCTCCGATCTTTCCGTTACCGCTGTGGTTATCGAAGGGCTGGCTAAACATAAAGAAGAACTCGGCTCCCCCCTATGCCCCTGTCGCCACTATGAAGACAAACAAGCTGAAGTCGAACTTGCTTTCTGGAATTGCCCCTGCGTGCCAATGCGCGAACGTAAGGAGTGCCATTGTATGTTATTTTTGACTCCAGATAACGATTTTGCCGGTGATAAACAGGAAATCTCCCTCGAAGAAATCAAAACTATCTCTGCGAGCTTGCAATAAATGTCACCGCAAGCAATTCCCCAGCAGTTTTGGCAGGGTGTAGAACAATTCAACCAGCAGGAGTTCTACGCCTGCCACGACACTTTAGAGGCTTTGTGGATAGAAGCGTCTGAACCTGAAAAGCAGTTTTATCAGGGTATCCTACAAATAGCCGTTGCTTTCTATCATTTGGGCAACCACAATCTGCGCGGCGCGACAATATTGCTCGGAGAAGGAATTAGTCGGTTGCGAAATTACCAGCCTACTTATTTTAATATAGACGTGCAACAGTTAGTCGCCGATAGTGCTGCAATTTTGAAATCTTTACAACAAGCAAAACCAGAGCAAACTCTAGAAGTTGAGTTATCACTGCGCCTGCCAAAAATCTCAAAACTAACTAATTGATTAGATTAGTAAACTTTTTCCTGACAAATCCTAGTAAAAAACCCGGTTTCTACAAAAACCGGGCTCTGCAAGTAACCGGGTTTTTCGCTGTCAAATTCGCTGTCAAAGAAGTGTCGTGACAGCCGTTGGGATCGTAGAATTTCACCCGGCTTTTGGTAGTAGCATCCTGATGGGTGTGAAGCGTTTCTCTGTCTTCAAGCGCGAATCGCTGTTTTTGACTTTATATCCTGATTGTTACTAAACAATGCACTTTCTGATGACACTGCGCGGAGCTGATGTCAAACCCCGCTAAATCTAGCGTATTCGCTTTCCTACATGAGTATATCAAATTTAGCTGAAGGTGGCTACTTTTTAAAAAAAATTTATAAAATTTTTACCCATTTTCGCATTGAAATTAATAAAGAATCAAAAAATTCACACTCTAGAATAGAAAAAATCAAATTTTAATCAAAAAATCCTATTTTGGGCATTCCCAGAATAAGGCAGTAATAGCATAAATTTTATTTAAAAAAGATAAGGGACAAAACCGTAACAATTTCCTCAAGATTACTCATTCATTATAAGAAACCATAAACATCAGGCACTAGCAAGAGCGCTCCGGAATTCCCTTAAAATACAGATAGATAGACTACAACACTGCCGGTGACTACAAGCATTGATATAACCTGCTACATTAATAAACACCTAAATTGTGTGCTTTTCCCTACCTCCATGATTTGTCCATAACCATTATTCGAGGGAAACGCTGTTTTGCCAGAAAATGGACATGCCGACTGTAGCGCCTTTTTTAAACCAGCAAAATCCTGCGAAAATCTTTTATCCTTGAGGGTGCTGTCGATACGCTAACGCAAAAGCGCTAATCTGGTAAGGAATAGGGAACAAGCGTTCAAAAAATAATACAATTAGTCATACCTGCCCGCGCAAGCAGGCTAACAAAGCCCCATGTTGCAATTTCACTTTGACGTAGAAAATAACAGCCACAAATCTTTTGAATTGCCAGGAGCTCGTCCCCACTATAACCCGGATCGCCCAGGGCAAGTGGAACATATTTTTCTCGACTTGGTACTTGATATTCCCAAAAAAACCCTTTATGGCACCTGTACAATTTCGCTAACGCCAGTGCGCAATGGTATAGAGCGCCTGACACTCGATGCGGTGAATCTCAACATCAAATCGGTAAAAGTTGGCGAAATTCAACAAAATTTTGAGTATGATGGCGAAAAATTATACCTACAACTAGCACAACCGACGGAAACAGGCAAGCTAATAAAATTAGCGATCGCTTATAGCGTCGAAAACCCTCAGCGCGGTATCTACTTCATCGCACCAGACAAATACTATCCCAACAAACCCGTACAAGTCTGGACTCAAGGCGAAGACGAAGACTCCCGATTCTGGTTCCCTTGTTTCGACTATCCAGGGCAGCTAGCCACTTCTGAAATTAGAGTGCGAGTTCCTAAACAATTTCTTGCCATCTCCAACGGCGAGTTGCTCTCTACCGAAGAAATCGACAACGAAAAAATTTACCACTGGCTACAAAAACAAGTCCACCCCACCTATCTAATGACTCTAGCAGTAGGCGACTTTGCCGAAATACAAGATGAGTGGAGAGGCAAACCAGTCACCTACTACGTCGAAAAAAATCGGGTTGCAGACGTACACCGCAGCATGGGCAAGACGCCGGCGATGATAGAATTCTTTAGCCAGAAATACGGCTATCCTTATCCCTTCCCCAAATACGCTCAAGTTTGCGTCGAGGATTTTATCTTCGGGGGAATGGAAAACACCTCTACTACCTTGCTCACCGAGCGCTGCTTACTCGATGAACGCGCTGCCCTTGACAACCGTAGTACTGAAACTCTAGTAGCTCATGAACTCGCTCACCAGTGGTTTGGGGATTTAATTGTAATCAAACACTGGGCTCATGCCTGGCTCAAAGAGGGGATGGCCTCTTATGCCGAGGTAATGTGGACAGAACACGAATACGGTAGCCAAGAAGCCGCTTACTATCGACTCAAAGAGGCACGCAATTATTTTGATGAAGATAGCACTCGCTATCGCCGCCCCATAGTTACTCATATATACCGCGAACCGATCGAATTATACGATCGCCATCTATATGAAAAAGGTGCCTGTGTCTATCACATGATCCGGGCAGAGCTCGGTGAGGAAATGTTTTTCCGAGCTATCCATACTTTCGTGCAAGATAATGCACACAAAACCGTCGAAACAATCGACTTGCTACGGGCGATCGAAAAGGCAACCGGGCGTAACCTCACTTTTCTCTTCGACCAATACGTTTATCGTGGTGGTCATCCTGAATATAAAGTTTCTTATTCCTGGGATAGCGACAACCAACTCGCTAAAGTAACCGTAACACAAACTCACGTAAAAGAGAGTGAAAATGGCTCCGCTCCCAGGAAAGAACTATTTGACTTAAAAGTACCGATTGGCTTCGGATATGTTTCCCCTACCTCAGGGGAAACAAATTCTACCACGTCTTTGCAATTGAAAACTTTCACCGTTCGCATCCACGAGCGCGAACAGAGTTTTTATTTCCCTTTGGAAGAAAAACCACAATTTGTCAGCTTTGATGTTGGCAATCACTTGCTGAAAAAAGTGACACTGGAATACCCAATGCCAGAATTAAAAGCACAGTTGCAATACGATCCCGATCCTCTGTCGCGGATTTATGCAGCTGAAGCTCTGGCAAAGAAAGGCGGGTTAGAGGCAGTCAAGGCACTATCAAATGCTCTCAAAAATGATAATTTCTGGGGAGTGCGTTTGGAAGTGGCAAAGCAACTGGCTGAGGTAAAATTAGATCAGGCGTTTGAAGCTTTGTTAGTAGGGCTTTCGGATGCTGATGCTAACGTGCGGGCGGCAGTGGTGGAGTCTCTGGCAAAAATAAAGACGATAGAAAGTTATCAAGCGATCGCAGCAATAGTAGCAAAAGGAGACCCCAGCTACTACGTAGAAGCAGCGGCTTGTCGCGCCGTGGGAACCCTGGCAGCCGCGCAGCCAGAATCCCAGTTTGAGCTAGGGAAAACTATTAGTCTACTTAAATCGGTTCTCGAGGAACGAGCGGGCTGGAATGAAGTCGTCCGCAGTGGCGCGATCGCTGGTTTAAGTCAGCTAAAAACCTCCCCAGAAGCCCTTGAAATTATTTTACAATACACCCTCCCTGGTGTACCACAACCTTTGCGTTTGGCGTCGATTCGCGCTCTTGGCACAATTTCTACAGCTCAATCACCAGCAAATCTAGAACGGATTCTCGCTCGTCTTGGGGAACTCTCTAGGGAGACATTTTTCCTGACGCAAATGTCTGTAGTTTCTGCTCTTGGGCAAATGGAAACCCCCAAAGCGATCGATATTTTACAGGCTTTAGCGGAGCAAACCCCCGACGGGCGGGTACGTCGTGTTGCTGAGGAAGCAATTCAGAAGGTACAGAAAAATATCGGTTCTGACAAAGCAGTTAAAAAACTGCGAGAAGAGCTTGAACAATTGAAAAAGGAAAATCAGGAGTTGAAGAGTCGGCTAGAAAAATTAGAAGCCAAGGCTAAATAAAATAAGAAGATTGCTAATAAAAAACCCGGTTTCTTGGAAAAGCCGGGTTTTTAGTAGCAGATTTAGATTTAGGCGCGAACCGGGTTAAGGCTTACTGTTGCCAGGGCTTCCACTAAACTGCGAACTGCAGCAATCGCAGCAATTTCACTGTCAAGACGGTTAATTGCAGAGCCGACGCCCACTCCGGCAGCACCAACAGCAATCGCCATCGGTGCGGTGACATTGGAAATCCCCGATGCGCATAGCACTGGCACTGATACGGCACGGGAAATTTCATATGCGGCTGCTAATGTTGGCGCTGCTTTTTCGATTAAACCCAAGGTGCCAGGGTGTACTGGTTTGCTGCTACTGCCGCCTTCTGTTTGAATAATGTCAGCACCAAGTTTGACGAGTTCTTCAGCTAGTTGTACTTGCTCGTCGAGGGCTAAAATGTGGGGCACGGTTACAGAAAGGGTGATGTCGGGAAATAGCGAGCGCGTCTTTTGCGTCAGCTGCATTACTTCCTCAGCTTCAAACCGCCGCCCTTGCGCGTAGAATGCATCGAAGTTGCCGATTTCAATTAAATCCGCACCCGCTGCCACTGCTGGCAGGAACTTTTCTGCTTCTACGGCTGATACACAAATTGGCAAATTTGTCAATTTTTTTGCCAGCCGCACCAAATCGGCGTCAGCGGCAATATCCACAAACGTCGCGCCTCCTTTGTCAGCTGCCTTAACAGTACGAGCAACGCTGTGGGGATCAAAATTTGTTAAACCGCTGATTACCTTGAGGGCACGTTTGAGTTCAAACGCTCGCTTTAGGGTGGGATGCAGGCTCATAGTTGTTTCCAGTTCGATACATAGCCAGAATTATTTTGCCATTCAGCGGCACAGGAAGCTAGAGGTGAAGCATTGGCTGTTTTGGATTCGCGATACAGTACGTTGATAGAGTGTTTTTTCTTGCTTGCTTTGAATTGATGAGGCGCGCTCGCATCGCAATTAATATTCTAGAAAAGTCTTTAGCAGACTCTCCCTGCTGCCATTTAGAACTTTTCAACTAGATTTTTTTCATCCCTGCAAACAAGAATGTCTCCAAAATACCAGATTCTAAGGCTTCTTTTGATGCTAGACATATCCCAAGGATAGTAACAAACTATAACATTCCCTATCCTGTATTTTGCCGGCTTCAAACAAATCTAGCATCACTTCTGCTAACTGATAAGTAGCTATGGCGCGGTTGATATATTCTTTAGCCCCTGCGATTGCCTCAGTAACCGTTTTGTAAATTTCCCAGTCAGTATAGGATTGCTGACGATCCGGTGGTAGGCACCTGAATGCCCATCCTTCCGGCAAGGGGAGTATCCAAATTAGCCAATTTTGATACGATAAACTCCAGGTTTTCATTTTTACATTTTCTTACTTCCTCTGCGCTTACTTTAGACTTTATTTATATTTTATCATTTTTTCCAAAAATAGCTATTTTGTTACAAAAATTACCATAAATCGAGTTGCTGCTATTAAGCGCGCAGTAGCAAATACTTAGAATACTTCGTGCCATTACTGGAGAAGACTCAAATTGCGCTGGCGTAAGTTCTTTGCCAGTAAAAAGTCTAGACTACCGTCGGATATTATTTGGTTTTATTTGCCATTTACTGTAGAGCCCGTCATTTTCTATGCCAGTTTTTGAAGCAGCCAGCCGCAACGCTTCCACCAACGCCCCAATTTTATTTCATAAGTATTTATACTTAGAATTGGCGGGAGTTAACGTTGTGCCCTAAACATATATTTAGAGAAATTTTTGTCGAGTTGGGAAAAGGGCAAGCGTCTGAGAGTATCATTCTCCCTTAAGAAAAATAAAAGAAATTGCCAGTAACTTCAGGCTACCCTTACTATCATATATTAACTTCGATTTCAGTGCAATTTGACAAAACGGAGCTGATAGATATGGATAAAACGGGTGCCCTAAAAGATGCTTTGACAGCAATGTCGCATCAGGAATTGCTCGATTTAGTTTTGAAAGTGGCTAGTGACAGAGTCGACTTTTGCTGCGCTCTATTGGCTAATATCAATGTGCCTCCGTTGTCTAAAGCTTCTCAAAAAGTAGGGTTACTCAAACAGAAAATAAGAGATTTTTTTGAATTTCTTCAAGAGCAATATATTGGCAACGAAAATGAATATGACGAAGATGAGAGATATCCTGAATTAGATCCGATTATGGCAGCAGCAAAAACTTTGCCTCCAAAACAGCAGGGAGAAATATTTTGGTATTTGATGAGTTGTGGGAATCGTATATTTGAAGATGATTGTCGGATAGGAACTCAGCAAATAGAAGAAGCGATTGCAGCTTATGTTGATGCAGTCATTCAACTATTTCAGGAAGCTACGTTAGCCCAAAACAATGGAGAAGAAAGAGAAATATATCGCTTAAATAAACAATCTTATCTGGATGCTATTATAAATGCGCTTACTTGGAAGATGTGCAGATACGGCGATGTAAGTGACTGTATGGAATACGCGCTCACAACGTACAGAAGCAGCTGACTATCGCTATGCGATCACTAAATTGCAAAACAGTGATTACTTCAGAGCAACTGAATTAATTGCCGATTATTATTTGAAATTAGGAGAAGAAGAAAACTATTTAAAAATCAGGCAAGCCAACCTAAAAAATGAAAAACAGTATATAGAATTAGCAAATTATTGGCTAAAAAAAGGAGAGCAAAAGAAATATATTGCAACTTTAGAAGCAGGAGTCACGTACTTACTAAAGGAGTGCCGCGAGCCGCAAGTAGGTTTCGATTTTTTGAGAGCAGCGGCAAAACCTAGTGTATTGTTGCAGTCTTTAGCAGATTATTATGAGCTAAAAGGCGAGTGCGAGAATTTATGCCGTATATTAATGGCTATAGCCGAGTACAGTGGCGTCACTTTCGATTTATATCAGCAAATCAAAAATACTTGTGCTTTGGCAAAACAGTGGCAGCAGTTACAACCAAAATTATTGACGCTAGCAGCACGCAATTCTGAAGTATTAGCGCAAATTTATCTCGCCCAAGCCGACTGGGTAGCCGCTCTCCAACTAGCACGCCAGCAACCCGATGATGAACGCTTGCAGGTATTAGTTGCAGAAGGTATCAAAGAATACCATCCCCGCGAGGCGATCGAAATTTATGAACAGCTTGTAGAGCGTTATATCAAGTTGCAAAGCCGCGATACTCCTACGGAGTCGTTATGCGATCGCTATCGTACTGCTGCCCGTCACGCTACTGCGATTAAATCAATTTATTTATCAATTCTTAAAGAACCAGATATTTGGCAACAATATATTGATAACCTGCGTCAGCGCTATTCCCGCTATCGCGCCTTACAGGAAGAATTTCGCCGACTATGAAATATACATATGCTAAATTGACAACTTTTTTTTGATGATTCTACACTCCAAACTTTTCTAATCGATCACTTCATTCACCGGGAAACGATCAATCAACTGTGCAGCACGATAAGCATTAATTTTAAGAGAATCTGAAATATGGGGAACATGAGGAATCTGAGATAAAAAATCAAGAGTGCGGCGGAGAATACGCACGACATCTCCTTCATCCAAGCTGGTATTTTGACAGAGTATCATCCATTCCACACCCAAAGCCCACTGCTCTACGAGAGCGATTGAATTTCGCTCCAGCCAGATAGGTAGAGCTACCCGATAACGACGCTGCATCTGAAAGAGCGCTCGCCGTATATCCTTATTCAAAGCATTTAAAGTTTTTTCAACTTCCGGCGAAATATCATAATTCGTCCAATTATCAAGACGCGACGCTTCCGTCACTAATGCTGCACAGACAGCTGCTAAGTGGTGAGGAGCGAGAGGATCTAATTCTCCAGAAGCGAGAGCCAGCCCTAACCACAATTCATTATCGCCGCGAATCGCTGCAGCAGTTTCCCCAAGAGGCGTAGGTTTCAAATTTTCCAACCCGCCAAAATGCTCCAAAATAGCAATCAAGTCAAGAAATTCCTCCCAGTGGCGCTCAGCTTGTCGCTGCAATTGCGTTTTCAGTTGAGCGATTTCTTCCTCCAGATTAATAAGGCGGTGGTAACGCTTTAACCAATATCCAGGATCCCCCCACTGGTGCAGCGAGTGTTTTTCTATCTGGGCTTGCACCGCTTCCACCCGATGCATTTGAGCAATAACTTCTGGCGCATCCTCAAATGAAGGCGTAGGAATCTGCTGTGCCACCAGAGCAGTTGCTTCTGTACCGTGACGCGACGCTCCTGGTTTCAAGGGCATATCCAATGGAGGTGCTTCCAAACTCTCAACATCTTGGATTCGGGGCAATTCCGGGTGCAATCCACAGACATCAATACTTGTTACCACATACCAGCGGTTATCTTGTCCTAAACAAACCAAATAGGGGGATTGTCCCGGTCCAGGTACTCGTGCCACTAAAATAGCCGGCAGCGGTTGACTGTGGCGTACGTGTTTACCTTTAAGTTGGAGAACAGTGCCAGGAATAATATAGGGCAGAGCGTTAGATATTTTACTAGCGGATACATGCAGAGCTTGCTCTTGCAGAGTTTTTAAAAGTTTGCCCTCAGCTTTGAGGCGTTCGTATAATTTCTCGTAGCCAGCTATTTGATTAAAGTCGATTCCTGAAAACTGCGCTTTCAGATTCGCGCATTCTTCTTCTAGCTTTGCAATCTTCTCCTGCTGGGGTTGCAAAGACAAATTAGCAAGATACTGGCCAAAACTTCTTTCCACCAGTTCTCGCACTTCTTCAATGCTGTGAGTTTGTAGCAAATTCAACACCATGCCGTAGCTAGGGGTGAATTGGCTCACCAGGGCGTCTGGCCCAATTGTGGCTAAATATGAGGCTTCTTTTGCTCCTTCAAAGGGAGTCTGAATAGTGACAACGTGGCCCAATACATCTTTGCCCCGACGGCCCGCTCTTCCCGCCATTTGCAGAAACTCGGAGGCTTTTAATAGTCGGTGCCCGTCGTCAGTACGTTTAGACAGGCTAGAAATTACTGTTGTACGGGCGGGCATGTTAATGCCTGCGGCAAGAGTTTCTGTAGCAAATACTAATTTAATTAGCCCATCTTGAAATAGTTCTTCGATAAAGCTTTTCCAAGCTGGTAAGACGCCGGCATGGTGAGCAGCGATTCCTCTATATAATGCATCTAATTGATGAGCGCGAACAGCCTCTGGGTTACGCTGCAAAAATTCATCTATGCGTTGTTTTAGTTCTTGGGCTTCGCTTACGCTTACAAGATTAAGTTCCTGACAATCAGCCACTGCTTTATCACAACCCCGGCGGCTAAAAATAAAGTATATAGCCGGTAGCATGTCCCGTTTCTGTAACTCAGACAGAACATCAGTTATTTTTGGGGATTCTAAACGCCCTATTTTTCCTCCCTTAGTTTTAAGGCGGGGATTCATTTTTCTACCGCTATCGTCGAGCAGAGGAAATAGCCCTTTGGGGGTGTAGAAATGAAATTGTAGCGGTACGGGTCTAAAATCTGAGTAAATAAGTTCTGTTGGCCCATGGACTAGGCTGAGCCAGTCTGTCAGTTGACGGCTGTTAGCTACCGTTGCCGATAAGGCTACTAATTGAATTTCATAAGGGCAGTAAATAATTGATTCTTCCCATACTGTACCTCGCTGTCTGTCGTTCATATAGTGGCACTCGTCTAAGACGACAGTTTCTACGCCGACTAGGGAGGTGCCCACTTCTCCGATGCGGGTGCCGTAGAGCATGTTACGGAAAATTTCCGTTGTCATTACCAAGATAGGGGCGTCTCGATTCACCGATACGTCTCCGGTGAGCAATCCCACTTGCTCTGCTCCGAATAGGTTGCGGAAATCCCGTAGTTTTTGGTTAGAGAGTGCTTTCAGGGGAGTTGTGTAGAAAACTCGCCCCCCTCTTGCCAATGCGCGGTAGATGGCATATTCTCCAATTACGGTTTTACCGGCGCCAGTAGGGGCACAGACGACGACGGAGCGTCCGATATCGAGGGCTGCGATCGCTTCTAGTTGAAATCGATCTAGCTCAAACGGAAATAGTGTCTTTAGATCAAGCGCTTGCTCTTGGAGATTTTGGGGCACGGTTAATACTAAAATTAGAGTGGAATTTTGTTGCCATAGATACTAGAATCTATATTTGATCTTAATCTACCAACTACTATTCCGTAGTAAGCCTTACCAAAGTCTTACTTGGAAGCAGAGCAATTTATTTCTGGTAGTATGTGGCCTTTATTTGGCCATTTACATATGGTAAATCAATTTGAATTGTACAAAAAGAATTTATTATAGATTATAATTGAAATATTAATTATACCAGATAAATTTTTAATTAAGAGGAATTAGAAGAATAAAATTTTTTGAGCTATTTTAGTTTTAGCTGACGCTGATGACATGACTTGTGGTAAATGACACAACCAGCCATTTTACTGCAGGTAAAGTCATGAATTGCGCCAGTTAAAAATTATTGATAGAAGCATAACATATTCGTCTAGGGGAGTACAGAAAAAATCAAAATATTAGATAAGCTATGGGAAAGCATGCGGAAAGCCTGCGGTAAGGATTTGTAACTCTCTAGAGCCGATTGATGAGAGAAACCAATATGCCCAAGAACCCATCATTTCCAGAACCAATAGATCCAGTCTATGCCGAAAGTCATTTGCCAGAGGAGCAGTCAGAAGAATCAGAGGAAGAGTGGCAGACAGTAAATTTTCCAAATGCCCTCAACATAGAGGAATTAGAAAAAGAGAGCTGGGAGGAAGAAACAGCAAAGGGAATAGAATTGTCACAGCCGGGAGAGATGGCTTTTTGCACAGAAGCCCTGCAGCCATCAGAAAATAGTGCCAATTTGCCGCAGGTAGCAGAACTGGTGGCTTTAATCCAACATTTGCGCCAGCGAAATAACGACTTATCTCAACGGGTTGCACAACTGGAAAACATTTTGCATGAGTGCCAAAGCACCCTAAAAGTTCATTTAGAGCGAGCGCGAGAGCAAGAAAATCTCCTAGCCGAGCGTACAGAAGCGCTGTTCACGGCAGAAGCAAAAGTAGCACATCTTGAGCAGGAAGTAGTATACTTAAAGCAAAAAAGCCAAGAGCAGCAAAACTTGATTTGCAATATAACAGAGCAGTTACAAACCAGCCAAGAGCGATTAGCGCAAATGGAGCGGGAATGCGCACTTACTCAGTTACGTTATAGTGAACAAACTCACCAACTGCTGCAAGCGGAAGCCACTTGTAGAGACTTGCGAGCGCGCCTATACCGACAGCAGCGCCACACCTTACAATTCAAAGCCGCCTTAGAAAAATGTCTAGAAATGCCGGAAATTAACCAATATTTCCGCCAGCCAAAAAACGAAGACAATACTGCCTGCAATTTGCCAACCATCGAAACCTTATTATTACCAAAAACAGAACCGATCAAACCTTGGGGAACTCCTACTTGCTCACAATCTGGAGAAACTGCTGCTGCCGAGCCAGTCGAACCCTCCATTTTTTCTCCCCCTGAAATAGCCGAGTTGACTGAGGATACAGCCGCAACGAGCAATTTCAACTCACCGACAGAGGCGAAAATTCAGATTCCACCGGAGCAAACTGTACCAACATCCCCCTCGCCTTCTGCTAATCCCACTTCTAAAGAAGCGTCTAGTTTCGACAAGCCCAATTGGCCAGCACCTCTAGTTTATCCGCAACAAACTATAAAAAAGCGTCAGTCTCTGGCGGCGATCGAGCTGCCAAGTTTTCCGCGCTTGCAATAATAATTGGCGGGGGGAGAAGAACTTACCTAACCTAATTTTCTAACTACTCACTTGTTGCTGCTGCAAACGAATTGCCCAGCGATCGCTTGGTTTTAAAGGTCGCCCCAAACCATCATTGAGGGCGTAGCATATTGCCTTCAAGCGCAGCCATGCCCCAGGATAGCGGGGTTCCAACCACGGCTGTAGACGACGGCTCAATACTGGCAACCATGCAAACAGCCAGCCATTTAGGGAAGCTATGCTGAAATTCAAATAGCTTAAAAGCCAGCGCATTACCTCTTTTGGGGTGACAAATTCCAAAATCCAAATTAGCAGGCGAGGATTTTTCCGGGCTGCTTTTAGTGCTAGGGTAGTGAAAGTAACCCAATCCGTGCGATCTTTAATAAAATTCTCGGCAACTGTCTCGTTTTCTTCTGCCAAAATACCAAAAAACACATTTAGAATTGTATTAATCTGCTGGGGTGGCAGGTATCGCCCTGTCGGTACCATCATGCCTTTGGAAAACAGCCATGTTACAGAAACGTTGCTCTGATAGGCGCGAATTTGATTGAGATGACGGGCAGTGAGGAGATCGTGTTTGAGGGCTGTATCTAAAAGATCTGTTAAGCGGGGTAAATTGCGCACTAAGGAACCAAAACCAGTAAAGATGAGGGGAGACTGGAGGGAAGCGGCATCTCCAATAGCAATCAGGCGATCAAAGGCTACACGGCGATCGCTTTCTCCCACGCTAAAATATCCTGGAATATATCCAAAAGTAGCTTTTTTCCACTTCAGCGCCTCCATATCGCAGCGGCGGTACTCCGGTAAAATTGCGAAAAAGTCTTCATACATCTCTAGCAGCGAGCCTGGATTAATAGCATTGACTTGGTGGTAGTGGAACAAGTACACTGTTATTTCATCTCCCGCTCCCGGAAATAACTCCCAAATCAGTTGTCGTCCTCGGGAAATATCTCCGTGAGAATGAAGCACATCCCCGTATTCAGGGTTCCACACCCCCTGCTCGAATCCAGAGGCAATTACAGCTCCAACGGTGGGACAAACGCTGTCAAAAGTGCGCCCCCCATTTAACTGCCAGGCGATTGGCGAGGCGGTTCCCATCGCATCGATGAGTAGTTTGCCCGTTGCCTCTCGTATTGTGTTACTTGTCTGGTGTCTGGCTTGTACAGTTACTTGTTTGGGGTAAATATTAGCGCGAAGGAATTCAGTTTCGTCCCAAATTTCACCCCCGGCGGCTTTTAGTTTTTCTCCACACAGGCGGAGCAGTTTTTCGGCATCGAGGGCGATATTTAGTACTTTTGGAGTGTGGAGAATTGGCGCTTTTGCCGAAGGTGGATTATTGCCGTCAAAGAATTTGTGAAAGCCGTCTTTGTATTCTCGGGCAATAATGCTTTCAAATTCAGCTTGAGTAAATAAACCTAAATCGATTAGACTTTGAAATTCACTGCGGGAAATGTTCCATTCCCGGTTCATGCGCCCAAAGGGTAAGCGCTCTATTAGCAGTATTTTATAGCCTAACCTAGCCATAACGGCGGCATGGATGACTCCTAAGGCTCCGCCGACATAAATTATGTCGTAGGTGGGATGGCTTATTTCATTGTCTACTTGTGTGGTTGTTTTAAATATTACTTGTTTGGGCTGCTGCGGATTGCGGACACTTTCGCGCCAGCGCTGCTCCCACCAATATACTCGCTTGAGGTCGTATTCCCCGTTGGGTATTTTTTGGAAGTATTTTACTGTTAAGGGGTAATATGGCGCTAATGCTTCAAAAATCGACTGCTGAGATAGATCAATATTCGGTAATTCCGGATAATGGTGAGGAAATTGCTTTCTTAAGTTATCTGTTAGGTGAGCAAGGAACTGGTTTTCGCCGCTAATTGGTTTTTTAGCCCAGCGAAAGATTTTTAAGTAGGTTGTTCGCTGCACTGACCAAATGAATATTGACAGTTCCGGTGGAGCTTCTGCTGTGGAGGAGTAAAACTGCACACGAATGCCGTCTGGGGTGAGCCTTTTTTGGCCACTTATCGGCTGAAAGTCTTCGTGCAGCCATTTGCGGACAGTTTCTATATCCGGGGTAGGAATTTCTAAGTAAAGGAGCTGTTTCATCGCCGGCGTGGGGTTTCTTATAAATCACCTAAGGAGAGAGTTGACAGAAGCATAAAGTGCGCTACACTTCCGGATACTGAATTAAAATAGCTTAAAAAAAGTTTACAAAATTTTCAGATTGTTAACCCAGAAGAAAGTCTGTAGTTGCTAGCTATGAATTATCCTATTCCGAGTAGTGCTCAAGAAATTGTGGCGATGCGTGAGCAGCCAGTAAGTGAAGAGTTGGTGGCAGCAGCGATCGCTGGGGTGATCCGAATAGCCCGCTCTCAGGGGCGCTCGCTAGAAGAATTGAAAGCAGAACTCCTCGCCGACGACGAGCTCCTCGATCAAGTACAAAGGCGTTGGCTCAGTCAAATAGTAGCTGAGGCGTGGGAAAGAATTTTTTGATAAAATGCCTAGGGGGAGGATTTTAGAAAATTCATCTCTTACTACTTGAGTTCCACTGGTTGAGTCGAGAAGGAGTATTAACTCCTGCCCCTCTCATTTGGATCGGTTTATTTTTAGTCCCCAGTATCCACACGTATGGTTTTGCCTCTTTAGTGCTTGGACAGTGGCGAAATCATACAACTTGCGATCGCTCCAATAGGCCATGTCTCCATCGAAACGCGATTTTGTTTCCTTGACCTTGACATATTTGTTTTTTTGCTTTACAGTTTGATTAAATAAAAAATAAAATATTTATAGCTGATGGCATTTACTATGGATTTACTGTTGATATATGATTGATAAATTTGATAAATTTTTTATGAAAATTTTACTGCTAAATACCAATGACATCCTAGATGGAGCAGCTCGTGCAGCTTACAGACTGCATAAGGGCTTGCAAATGATTAATGTTGATTCTCGGATGTTAGTTCAACATAAGTTAAGTGATGAGCAAACAGTTATAGGACGAATGACGATGATGTTAAAGATTTAGATCAAGGTATTTACTGGAGCTTGAGCCACCTATAAATTTGGCATAAATTATGCGAGCGGGCTCGGGAAAAAGTTATAACAGAGTTCCCCCTAGAAAAACAAGCTAAAAGTTATTTGAAAATTTTTCAGCTGCCAATATCAGATAGATATTGAATTTAGAAAATTTTTTATATATGTTTAAATTCATAATTAATTGTGCTTAAAAGTTAGATTGCCCATTATTGGTTTTGGCAGAAAATGAGCGATCGCTGCTGAATTAGCTCGCCAATCTGAGTTAACATTTTAATTGGAATCAATCATCCTCCTTTATCATTGCCGAAATGTCAGGCAACCACAACCAATCCTTAGAAAGAGCATAAGAAGCAGTAGCCAAAACAGACGCACATGCCCTCAAGCTGCAAACCTACACTGCTGATACAATAACCTTAAATATCAAAGAAAAGGAGTTTTTGATTAATGACCCCTACAGCTTATGGTAAGGTTACAGTCTCTACAAACTGTACCAGCAAGTACACACTCCCTGGAAATGGCACGAGCCCATCCTCAAACGCTGTCAAGAACTGGGTATCATTGGCTTTAGCACCCCCCACCGCCGTCGATTTTCCCGAATCCCTAGATATCCCTTGCTACAAAATCGTCTCCTTTGAAAACACCCTTATCCCTCATTCGCTTGCCAGTACAGGCAAACCCATGATAACTACAGGCAGGGCTACGCTCGCATAGATAAAACCGTCCGTACTACGCAACCTCAGAAAACAGCAATCTTCTAACCATTCTTCATTTACGGGAACTTTTTGGGGTACAAGTTGGTCTATCCGCTCACACAATAGGCATTGGTGTCGCAGTTGCCAGTGTCGCCCTAGGTGCGACGGTGATTTATTAAATTACATACAAATTTTGCCTTTTTTATAAGGTCATATCTAATTATCTAAACTAAGTAATAAGATTATGTCTGAAAAATTACATATTTACATATCTGTTATTTTTATATTAATTTCAATCTCGTATTCTTTTTTTAAATGGTTTAGAAAAGGAAAAATTTTTCATCCAGGATTCATTTATTCTTTCGTCAACGGTTTGCTTTTTATCGTTTTTGCATTAGGACAATACGATTATTTGGTAAAAATACATTGGTTATACTATTATGTATATGCTTTAATTATTACGTTTTTTATTGTAGGAATAATTTTAGGGGAAAATTTTTGCATAAAAAAAGTAAAAGATCTCAATATTAACAATAAAAATTTTTGGTTATTATATATTACATTATTGACGTACTTTACGTACCTATTTTTTAATCTAAGAAATTTTAGTTTATATGGTGCTGTTGAAGAAAGATTTTCAGGAATAGCTATCTCTCAGATGAATTTTAATATTTTTGATTATATTATATATAATGTAGTTGACAGTTTTATTGAAATAATGTCTCCTGTTGTTTTTACTTATGCTTTTTATAGGAAAAAATACATACCAATAATAATATTGTCGCTTCTTATGTTAGTAATCAACATTTTCACCAATTCCCGAACGGCGTTATTGTATAGTATGTTTTTAATAATTATTTGTTTTTATACAGTTTACAACAATAATAAGAAGTTATATTTTTATTATCGTAATAAACTTTTATTTCTTGTTTTAAGAAAAAACTTTCTTAACTTTCTTAAAAAAATTGTTGTAATCATAGCCATAATACTTGCATTATTTGTAACACTTACATATTACAGAATGACCATACATGAGAGATATGATTATCAAAAAATAGAGAAAAATATAGAACAATATTATAGAGCAGAAAAAAAACAATCATGGTTGACTGTAACTTCTCCATTTCCTTCTGTTAATATGACAATTACACAAATTTCTCTCTATTTAGGAGGAACAGTAGCTAGCGGAGGTGTAATCGCTCGCATTGCCACAGATACAGGATTACACACGTGGGGATTAAGAAACTTTTTTGTATTTCATCGAATCTTAGCACAATTAAAATTAGACGGAGGTTTTTCAAATATAGCTCGAGATAACTTATTAAAAGTTCAAGATGCTGCAGTTAAAGAGATTCCTGCTGTAGGCCCTGGTTGGTTTGGAGATCCTGGTAATCTTATTTTGGATTTTGGTTATATTGGCTCCCTAGTCGCATCATTATTTACAGGTTGGTTAGTAGGCTGGCTTTATGGTAGTTTATGTCGAGCTGGAATATTTATTAATGCTATAGCTACTTATGTATTTGCAACATCCATGTTTCTAACCCCTGCCGTAAGTATTTTTGGCTTATATTTATCAAGTTCAATTAGTTTTTTTGCTCTTTTACTATATCTGTTGACGCAAAAACCCGCTTTGCGTTATTCATTCTTCGAAGAATATAAAACACTTAAAAGGAAGTAAATAAAACATGAGTAGCGAAAAGATTGATATTATCATTCCTAATTATAATAAACAACCCTACATTACAGAGTGTTTAAATTCACTAATAAGCCAAAGTTATACTAACTGGCGATGTATTGTTATTGATAGTTTTTCTCATGATGGCTCTTGGGAAATAATTCAAGATTTTTCAGAGAGAGATAAGCGATTTGAACTCTAT
>DVEG01000015.1 GCA_015295835.1 Oscillatoriaceae cyanobacterium M7585_C2015_266 | reverse complement strand
CTCGTAAATATCTTTCTTAATTCCCTTATCTATATGAGCTGTACTCGGTGACATCAGCTCGATAATTACATTTGGGTAACGACCATCTTCTTCCCACACCACCCAGCCGAGGCGTTCTTTTGTGCCCTCAACATTGAGGACGGCAAAGAAATCTGGCCCTCGGAAATCGCGGTTGCGAGCCTGAGCGCTACTGTAATAAATGAACATATTACCGCCGACAAAAAAATCATTGCGCTCAGCCCAAGCTTGCCGCAATGAGCGGATCAGGATATTCATGGCAATAAGGTGGCGGTTGCTCTCCAAGGGTTCACCATCATCAAAGATTAAATCCGTTGGCGGCATGGGGGGTTGCCATTGCTCGTCCACGACGGGGTTGGGGCTTGTCCCTGCAGTCAGCTCAACGGACATTTTCTCAGCTCCCTATTTTTGAAAGTTTTAGGTTATTGATGATTTTAACCCTATCGGCAGTTCTAGAAGTGTTAAGAAAATTAAATAATCTACTATTCACGTACCTTATGACATTATAATCAGATTATAGTTATAAAGTGTTATAAATTGAAGTGAAAATCTACTCACTATCAATAGTCCAGCCTATTGCCGCTAGTACTTGCATGAATGCGATCGCTTCTCCATTGACTCGTCGTGATACGGAGTAAAATAAAAATTGTCAATGAATAATAATCCAGACTCATTCCATAAATCCGATGCAGTAGTTTCTGAGTTATTGGCTATAAGAAATGAACTGAAAAAAATCAATCAGAAAGTTAACGATTTTGAAAAATACGCCAGAAATTTAGAGGCAGCTAAAAGCTGGTGGGTTTTTATATTTTTTATATATTTTTATAATGCTTATTGTTAATGTTTTAGTAAACTTATTTCAAGCATTTCAATCATTTAAGCCGATAGCTTACGAATACGAAATTGTTTCTCCAAATGATTTAATTTTTGATTCAGAAATGAATGAATATGGTAGAAAAGGTTGGCTAGCAGTAAGTTGTCGGAGAGCAAGTGACAGTTTTGATAACTTTCGTTATGAAGGCATTATGATTCGTAAAAAATAGCGTATTGTTTTAATCTTAACAAATCAGATAAAATTATTGCAGTGAATGCGCCATTTCAATGGCGGTAAAGTAGAAATTGGAAAGACTATTTGCTTCAAATCGAGCGTCTGCCCTGCCAACAATCGTGACAGATATATCCCTTTCCCTCAAAGTTTGCGACATCAAAGAGCAAGGGCTACTTGAACGACTACAGTCATTCTGTGCCCAAGAAATCGTAGGGGATGATGCTGCTGTCATGCAAATCGAGCCGGGAAAATCTCTAGTCATCACCACAGACGTGCTTGTAGATGGTGTACATTTCAGCGAGGGCACTACTTCACCAGAAGATGCGGGTTGGCGCGCCGCAGCTGCTAATTTATCGGATTTAGCGGCAATGGGAGCTGAGCCTCTCGCTATTACCGTCGGTTTAGGGATTCGCGGCGATACTCTCGTTAGTTGGGTAGAGCGCCTCTACCAAGGCATGACGAGTTGCCTAAAGCAGTACAATACTTTAATTGTAGGCGGTGATATAGTGCGATCGCCTGTCAATACACTATCTATAACTGCCTTTGGGCAAGTCAATTCTAAACGTATTATCCGTCGCTCTGCTGCTCAACCGGGAGACGCGATTGTAGTGACGGGGGTTCACGGAGCCTCCCGCGCCGGCTTAGAATTGCTACTTCATCCAGAATTAGCTCAAAATTTGAATCCAGACGCTCGCGATGCTCTCATTCTAGCTCACCAGCGTCCTCGCCCCAGACTTGACGTTTTGCCATTTTTGTGGTCTTCTCTGGAAGATTCTCCCAGAGTCGCCGGCATGGATAGCAGTGACGGTTTAGCGGATGCTGTCGTGCAAATTTGCCAAGCAAGTGGAGTGGGAGCGAGAATAGAACGGGATCGCATTCCTATACCAAAACAACTCAGTGAGATTGTTTCTGCCGAGCAAGCCCTAAACTGGGCATTATATGGTGGGGAAGATTTTGAGTTAGTACTGTGCTTACCGCCTGTAGCAGCGGAGATATTTGTACAAAAGCTAGACGTCGGTGCGGCAATTGTAGGGGCGATCGCTGCCGACAAAGATATTTTATTAGTCGATAAAAATAAAAAGTACCCCGACGAACCGCTAATGCGCTCGCGGGGATTTCAGCATTTTTAGAAACTGACTACAACTAATTAATTGGTAATTGGTAATTGGAATTTTAGTTTTTTAGCAATTACTTATTATCCATTACCGATACCAATACCCCAGCTTTTAGCTCTGCCATTTTTCGGCCACCAATTCAGCCAAGTCAACCACCCGCTGACTGTAGCCCCATTCATTATCATACCAAGCAACGACTTTCACCAAGTCCCCATCCAGCACCATAGTCAAGCTAGCATCGACTATTGAAGAAGCATTATTGCCGCGATAGTCGCAGGAAACCAAAGGCAGATCACTGTATTCAAGAATACCTTTAAGTTGACCTTCAGCGGCTTTCTGTAAAGCTTCGTTGACTTCTTCGGCAAAAGTCTTTTTCTCCACCTGGGCGACAAAATCCACTACCGAGACATTTGGAGTGGGAACGCGCATAGCGATGCCATTTAATTTACCCTTTAATTCAGGAATAACCAAAGCCACAGCTTGAGCGGCTCCAGTAGAAGTTGGTACGATATTCATAGCAGCCGCCCGCGCTCGCCGCACATCACGGTGGCTAGAATCGAGCAAGCGCTGATCCCCGGTATAACTGTGAGTGGTGGTCATCGTGCCTTTGACAATGCCAAAATGCTCATGCAGCACTTTGACAATTGGAGCGAGGCAGTTTGTCGTGCAGCTTGCGTTGCTGAGGATAGTATGCTTGCTGTGCTCGTATTTGTCATGGTTTACTCCCATGACATAAGTACCTATTTCTGAGCCTTTGCCCGGAGCGGTAATCAATACTTTCTTTGCGCCAGCTTCAATGTGTTTGGAGGCACCGGCATAGTCAACAAATACGCCCGTCGCTTCGATAACCAGATCGACGCCCCATTCTCCCCAGGGTAAGTTTAAGGGGTTGCGATCAGATACGCATTTGATTGTGTGACCGTTGACGGTAATAGAATTTTCATCGGCAGTAACATCTGCATCCAACTTACCCAACATTGAATCGTATTTCAGAAGATGGGCGTTGGTTTTTGGATCGGAAGTGTCGTTAATTCCAACCAGATCGATTTTGCTATTTTTCCGAGTGAGCCAGCATCGCAAGAAGTTGCGTCCGATGCGTCCAAAACCGTTGATCGCGACTCTAATCACCTTTTTCCTCCTAACTGCGGCATTCCCAGGCTTTAGAACTGGGGAGAAGCCAATTATATTTTTTACTTTTTCCGGTAGTGTTGGTTTTTTTGCCTAGGGCTGATGTAAGTGTAAGGTTTCCCTAGCTTGTAAAAGCCGCCCCACTGAAGTGGGCGAGTTATCCTATTAAATAGGATTGCAGAAGACGCGCTGATTACGACATGCCGCTTTAGGGAATTTGCGCAAGCTTACTTTCTAGCGGATTCTTTAATGGCGTCTTACTCGCCCAGTTATTTGAAGCCTTAACTCTGGAATCTCCCTCGCCAAAGGGCCCATTTGTCAGGCCTCTTTAACCGTGCCTACCACTGGGGTGGTTAACGGCGGTTCTGTACTCTGTTTGTTGAAGACAGAGCGATCGCGCTTTGACCGACATCATACCTTAAAGGTTACCTAATTTTTGTTTCAATCTCTGAAAAGGATGGGTTTGGGATTCCTCTATACCGCCTTGCTCTTTCTAGACTAGCAGCTCATCAGATAGTACGAATCACTCTCTTCTCTTTCACTCTTTCAAAAAATTTAATTTTTTATCTGTTTGATTTGTTCTTATTAAATAAATTTATTAAATTAAGAACTATTTCAAAAAAATAAATAAAATACTTTCAAAGTAAAATAATTTGTAGAATAACGATAAAAGCGGATTTGTTAAAATAAAATCCTGTGTTTCGAGGGGCTTCACAGACATGGGCAAAAGAAAATGGAGTAGCGGTGATAGGAAAGAAGAATATTAACTTTTGCCCCTTGCGAGCCTTCTCTAGTTGGAATCACCTTGATAAAGATGGTGTGTCTCGATATAAATGCTGACAGATTCGGGGACTAAATGGCGAATCGAGCGGCGAGCGCGGCAATACTGGCGAATCAGGCTCGAAGAAATATCGATCATCGGCATTTGCAAAACTTGCCAACGCAAGGGTACTCTGGGGCGGGAATCGCTCCAATGACGGGCCACCTGTTGACAGAAATCTGACCAATTCAGTGCTGCCAAAGCAGAAGTGGCGGGCAGCGAGCGCGGTGCTACCAACCACTCAACTAACGCAGCGAGTTGTTCGCTTTCATACCATCGTGGCAAAGTTGCAAAAGTATCAGCACCAACAATCCAAAACCACTGAGCATTCCCATAAATTGCCTGCAGCTCTGTTAAAGTTTGGATGGCATAGGAAGGTGGGGTGCGATTGGCTTCCACCAGCGAGAGTTCAAAAGCCGGTTGATAGGCAATAGCCAGCTGAATCATTTGCTTGCGGAGATCGAAATCAAGCAGCGAGCGCCCGATTTTATGAGGCGGTTGGCGAGTGGGAACCCAAAGCACCTGATCCAGATTAAGCTGAGTTAAAGCCACCTGAGCGATCGCCAGATGACCGCAGTGAACAGGATCAAAACTACCGCCAAAAATCGCCAATTTCTGCATGGAAATACCACCTAACTCAAAGATATGTCTAATAGGAGCAAAGTCTTTTATACATTTTTCCCTACCCATTAATCCTGAAAGTTCAATTGTCAAATTTACTACTGCTGTCGGGCTACTCGATTTCGGTCAACAAAAATCAATAGCCGTTGATATGAAGTCCCAAAAAAAAGCATTTTTAGAGTTGCGTGCTTTCATTAGCAATTATTTTTTCGGGAAATGCCCTGAAAAAGAATGTATCCAGAAAGTAACCAAAAACACAGCCTACAGATAGACACCAATAACCAGCCAAGCCGAGCCAGTGAGCAGCACTTCCTCCTGACTTTGCTGGCAGGGAGAGACTTAAATTTTTACGAAGCTGTATCCTAAAAAAACAATTCCTGATATGATATCGCGTGTTATTGGCGTGGTGTGGTGTGAAAGGAGCTAAATATGCCGAGTTCTATTGATTTCAGCGGCAGACCATTCCATTTTCTCGGAATCGGCGGGATTGGAATGTCAGCCCTAGCCTATATTCTGGCTAAACGTAAATTGCCCGTGTATGGTTCGGACATTCGATCCAGCCACATTACCCAACGATTGCAGGAACTTGGGGCACACATATTTTGGCGTCAAGATGCCAGCAATCTAGAATTCTTCAAGCCCGCCAACGATAAGAGTAACGAAGTCAACATAAGCGGAGATTCCAGTCAAGAACTAAGGACGAGCCAACAGCAAGAAGACAAAGAGCCACAGCTTGCCAACAGAAGACACCAATTGCCGCAAGTCATTTGTTCGACAGCAATTCAACCGAATAATTCTGAGTATCGAGCAGCGCTAGATATGGGCTGTCCGATTTTTCATCGTTCGGACGTACTAGCAGCTCTGCTCGAAGACTATCAGAGCATCGCTGTGGCGGGCACCCATGGTAAAACCACCACAAGCAGTTTGATTGGCTACCTGCTACTGCAAGCTGGTCTAGACCCTACAATTGTAGTTGGGGGAGAAGTAAAAGCTTGGGAGGGCAATGCCCGTCAAGGGAATGGTCCCTATCTGGTTGCAGAAGCAGACGAATCGGATGGATCGTTGGCAAAGCTTTCAGCTTACATTGGCGTCGTAACAAATATCGAACTAGATCACCCAGATCACTATCAATCCCTCGAGCAGGTGGTGAGAGTTTTCCAGATATTTGCGCAACGCTGTAAAATTCTGGTAGGGTCAATAGACTGTCCCACAGTTAAAAAGCAACTTAAACCAACGATTAGCTACAGCCTAAACAAAGAAAATAACGCCGACTATACAGTCGATTGCATTGCTTATCGAGGTGACGGCACAACGGCAAGAGTGTGGGAACGAGGAGAAATTCTCGGACAACTGAACTTGAAACTGTTGGGACAACACAATCTCAGTAATGCTCTGGCAGCAGTAGCTGTAGGGCGATTGCTGGGTTTAGATTTTTCAACCATCGCTACAGCGCTCGCTACCTTTGAGGGTGCTCGTCGTCGTTTCGAGTACAAGGGCGAAGCCAACGGCATCGTATTTGTAGACGACTACGCCCACCATCCCAGCGAAATCCGCGCTACCCTAGCTGCAGCACGCCTGCAATCCAACACAGCAGGTTCTTCGCCTCGTAAGCGCATTGTTGCCATTTTTCAACCCCACCGCTACAGCCGTACTCTCAAATTTTTAGACGACTTTGCTCGTTCGTTCAGCGATGCAGATGTAGTCGTGGTTTCAGATATCTACAGCGCTGGCGAACCAGACTTGTCCCAAGTCAGTGGACAGCAAGTGGCAGATTCGATTGCTGCTAATCACAATCGAGTGTACTACAAACCTACTCTGAAATCTATCTCCGCCTTCCTCTCGGAAATTTTGCAGCCCGGAGATCTTGCCCTATTTCTAGGAGCAGGCAACCTGAATCAAGTGATTCCAGAGGTTCTATCTTTTCATCAAACAGTCGAACGGGATATGGCCACAGAAATTCGCTATTTGGCATAAGCTCAGGTGGTCGTTGTCCCCTAAATAGAATCTCTTTACTCCAATTTTCACAGTGCAGGTCTATAGGAATTTAAGCACCCGTATTATCATGACTCTTTCCTATGATCCTCCTTATCTCCTCGAAGCATCGAGGGGAAAAGCCACAAATGAGGCTTTCAAAAAAGAGAATTTCCCAAAATCGCCCATTTATCTTCCTGGCAGCGATTGTCAGATTAAACCACAAGTTCCTCTGGCAACACTTACGTCCTATCGCGTGGGCGGACCTGCTGAATGGTACATGGCTCCTAAACTTCTAGAAGATTTGCAAGCAGGCTTGGAATGGGCACGAACAGAGGGAGTGCAAGTGACTCTGATCGGCGCGGGTTCTAATTTACTGATCGGCGATCGCGGACTCCCCGGATTGACAATCTGCACACGCCGAATGCGTTTTGCTCACTTCGATCCGGAAACGGGTCAAGTGACGGCAGCAGCCGGCGAACCTCTCGTGCGTCTCGCTTGGCAAGCAGCTGAGCGTGGCTGGCAAGGCTTAGAGTGGGCAGTCGGCATCCCCGGCACCGTCGGCGGAGCCGTGGTCATGAATGCCGGCGCTCACAACAGTTGCATGGCAGATATCCTAGTCAACGTTCATGTACTTTCAATCAATACCGGCTTGACGGAAATACTCACTCCCAAAGAACTCGGTTATAGTTACCGCACCTCGAACCTGCAAAAGAGCGATCGCATTGTCACTCAGGCGACTTTCCAGTTACAGCCTGGAGCCGCTCCGGCTCTAGTTAAAGCCGCTACTGAAGCTCACCTCAAACAACGACAAGCCACCCAACCATATAACCTACCAAGCTGTGGCAGTGTTTTTCGCAATCCCATTCCTCACAAAGCCGGATGGCTGATCGAACAAACTGGGCTAAAAGGCTACCAGATTGGTAGAGCGCAAGTCGCTCAACGCCACGCTAATTTTATTGTTAACTGTGGCGGAGCAACGGCTAGCGAGATTTATCAACTAATCCGCTATGTTCAGGAGCAGGTGGAAAAGCGCTGGTCAGTGTATTTAGAACCAGAAGTTAAAATACTTGGAGAATTTCAAACCGCTTAATATAGCCCATTATTACAGCCCTACTAAACCCTACTCTTCCTTGATACTCCAAAGGTAATTCGAGCTGCATCTACAAGGGAGCTTGGGGCTCCCTATTCTAACTTAAAGCTGGAACATAAGCTATATCACTCAATCCAGAATAAAATACCTTACGGGTAATCTCGGCAATCAAAGGCAATCAAAAAAGTAAAAGGTCAGCAAAAAAGGCTTTCTGTGATATAGTGAAAATCTAATCGGGTTTGAAATTTGGAGTAACGGTTGCAGTTCTGTAATAATCCTGATCAAGGTTTAAAAACAAGAGCGCAGACAGTACCTCCCGTTTGTGGAGCAACATCTGCGCAGTATAAGAACTCAAAGGATAAAGGAGGCGCAGAACGCTACTCGGCTACTCGTGGGCGCTCGCGTCTGCCTGTTTAACAAGCCGCTCCTTACTCTAGATTGCAGGCAGCGGCAGTAAACTGCAAAAAACCCAACTTACACAGAGTCAACTAATTATGTCAAAAGGACAGGGATTTAGCTTCGGTCTTGGGAAAATGAAAGAACTGACCGAAGCTTTTAAAAAAGCACAGCAGGTACAAGAAGGAGCTAAAAAGCTCCAAGAAGAACTAGATCGCATGGAAATCGAGGGAACTGCTGGCGGCGGGTTAGTCAAGGTTTACCTAAGTGGCAACCAAGAACCGCTGCGCGTGATCATTTCTCCCGATGTTTTAGGCGAAGGAGCTGAAGTGGTATCTAATCTCGTGCAGATAGCAATGAAAGATGCCTACGACAAATCCACCGCTACTATGCGCGAACGCATGGAAGAACTTACTGGAGGGCTGAACATACCGGGATTGTAACGGAAAACTAACCCCCTTTTTCGGCTATAGCTGAGAAAAATTTTCAGCCCTTAATTTTAATAAAAGGGTAGCTTGCTTTTATTCGCACGGATAGGCGATTTATCTAAAAGCTAGCTATCCTAAAAGAAAAATATTAATAGGAAATAGGAAAAAATACTATTTTGGCCAGGGAATAGAGCGATCGCGAGCCAAGGCGCGGGAAACGGCTGCGGCGCCAAAGCGATTGATATGACTGGGATCGGCAAAAAAGTCATTCCGGGTTAATTCCCGTCGAGATAGATTGCGAAAAATAAATCCCAAAGAGCGCGCTCGTTGCTGCATATCCTGTACAAATTGTTGTTCAGCAGACATTCTTACAGAATCTAAATAATCCTGGGTAAGAGGTAGATTAACAAAAACGAGAGGAATGCGGCGAGCTCTTGTAAAAGCAACAATAGAATTGAGAGCGGCTGCCTGCTTTCCCCCTAATCGAAAAGAAGCATAGTCGCCGTCGTACTGACCTGGAACTCTGGGAGTTTGTCGATAATAAGTAAACGGATTGAAACGCGCTGATACGGGGAAAAATCCATTAGAGTCAATAACATTATGCCACTGGTTGAGGAGGGCATTTAAAGCAAACTGAAATTCAGAAGATAGGGATGCGGTTAAAGAATCCGCGCTCGCCGGCGAAGTGTCAAAAAAATCACTATCAAACTTTTGAGGTTTCAAATTTTTTGCAAGGTTTGGCTGGAAAATACTATAAACCCTTGCCTGGAACGCGTCTGATTCTTCAGAAGCAGAAAAATCGTCCAGACTCAGACTTGGACGCCTTCCCGACTTAAGATTGCTATAACCGGGAGAATTGACAATCGCCTCATAAGTACGATCAACCCGCCCCTCATTAAAAGCCCGCGCTCCATCTGCCCAGATAATCAATCGCGGCAACTGCTTCGGACTGAGCAATTCTCGTAATTTAAAATCTACCACTTGTGCTGTCGCCCCATTCACCGAAAAATTAAATACCCGCAAACCCCTATAACCTTCAGCCGCTAAAGCTTGTTGCAAAGTTCTCGGATCAATTCCTTGCAAAGCACGAGAACTGCCCACTATCAGAATATCCGGAGGACCAAAAGCAGATAAATAAGACAGATAAAGCTGTAACTGCTGATCGAGTATGTCACTGCCAAAAGTCGGAAAGGGCAAATTGGAAGTGGTGGCAGCGGCTCTTTGTTTTGCGAAAGCGAAATTTCTCAAATATTCAATAACTTTTTTCTGAGCAAGAGCGCGTCTGGGATTTCGAGGCGGAACCGCTTGCATCCAAGTAGCTGCTTCTAGCCACGCAACGGCGACATTATTCCATTCCTCTGGTGAATTTGCCGTTCGCGTTAGAGAAACGGCTCTATTAGCACTTTTAATCCCTTCTGCAAACGCATCACTTTCAGCCAACAAAGAGGGCTGCCGCTCTCTATAGGCGGCTGCGAAGGGCGGCAGAGAAACAGAAATTTGAGAATATTCGAGTTGCGTGCCACGCGCGCAAAGCGCTCCGGCTTGAGAAAAAATAGCGGCTAGCACCAATGCCGCGCTAGTTATGGCTTTACTGTTGAGTTTGTTTGTTCTCATAAACCCAATGGCACGTTTATTTCGCTTTCACTCCTACCTTAACGTACAAACTGTCTTGCTTTCTTCTGCTTTTTTATATCAGATTATCTTCTTATTACTATTATTAGTTAGTTCTAGTTTTCGGTTTCTAAAATTTCAAATCCCTAGAGCCAACAGCGATACACCTGATAATTATAACCGTTCACCCCTGACGCGCCGTTCAATTTTTTGACAGAAAAACAATTTTGTGCTTCTAAATTGACTGGCGCGTGAAAATTCACCAACCAAACATCTGTTGGTTGGCGCAGTTTTGCTACTGCTTTTTCCAAGCTTTTTCCTGCGCTACAGTTATTTTTTTGACAATAAGCGTTTTCTTGATGAGCTAGGAAAAATTTGATATCTGCTATTAAGTTAGCTTGCGGATAAAGGCGTCGGAATTCCCAGGCAATACCCATCATTTCGCCAATTTGAACGTGGGTTTTATGGGTGGTGGCAATCAGTACTTTTGCAGGAGGGTTTGGCATTTGTGCAGAATTTTGAAAAAGAGAGGTTTTGTGAATTATGGGAACTAACAAATCGGGGCGGTAATATTTTTGATAGCCTAAATTGCTGACAACAGTTAATCCACTTAATAATCCCATCAGCCAAATAAGAATGACTGCTTTTTTTCCAGAGATTTTGGAAATTTTTGCGGGAGGATGCTGCTTATTATTTTGGGAAAAAAAATATTGATTCCAAGTGACGGCGAGGCTGGCTGCTAACAAAACAATGACGCCTGGAAAATAGACGAAATTATAGCGAGCTGCGCGCGTCAAGTCGATTCCTGCTAGGTAAGTAATGCCAAAAAAAATAGCGATCGCTACTATGACAAAAACTACAAAAAATTTTGTATTTTCTTGATTTTCCAACGAGTTTAATTGCGCTCGTAAACCACTCCACAAAATCGGCATTGCCCAAATAAAAAAAATCAGCATTGCCAAACCAGAAATTATCACGACTGGCAGGGAGGGCGATTCTACTGGCAGCAAATACAGCATTGGAATCCAACCACCAATAGCTTGAAAAATTGGGCTGAGCCAAGCAAAACCGGTGCGCTCGTCACTATAAATCCATTCCGTCAGACGACTGTCGGCACTTCCCAACCAAACCGGTACCCATACCAATCCTGCCATCATCGTTCCTAGAGCGACGATGAAAATAGTTTTCAGATGAGAAGAAAAAAGGGAAAAGAATTTTTCTGTCTGTGTCTTTTTTTGTTGCCATAGTAATTCGATTAATGCCAAAGCTTCTGCGCAGAGAGTGAAAACAAAAAAATAATGAACGGCAATGCCTAAACTATTGATAATTATCCAAATCAGTGCTATTTTTTTAGATAGAGGTTGGCGCTGAACAATTGCTTGCACCGTAACGGCAAGGCAACAAAGAGAAGCAATAACTAATAAAGTTGCTAAAGTGTAGTGACGAGCTTCTTGTGACAGATAGATGCCGTAAGGAGAAACAGCGATGAGAGCAGCAGCAAGGTGAGCGACAGAGCGGGAGCGAAAGGCTATTTTTCCCAAGAGAAACATAGCGGGAATCGAGGCAACACCTAGAAGCGCTGGTAGGGAACGCGCTACCCAAAGGGAAACATATTCCCCAGGTGCTGTTGGAAATAGTTGCATCCACAAATTAGCTAAGGCAAAATAAATTGGTGGGTGGTTGCTTTCATCGAGGAGACGCTCGATGGCGTTTTGAACTTGAGCAAGTGCGCTTATTTGTTTTGGCGATCGCACTAGCGGCTGTAGCAAAACATCAATAGAAATTGGTTGCTCTAGCGGCACCATGCGAAAACTATTTCCCAGACTAAAAACCATTGTAGAAAACTCATCAGTCCACGGAGATTTTGCATCCAGCCGTGCAAACCGCAATAGTGTGCCAATTGCTATCCACCACAACAGAAGTTTGAAATCTGAAGGATGAAGTTTAAAATTTTTGGTCAGACTGAATAATTTATCTTTCATTCTTCATCCTTGATTTTTTATCGTTAATCATTGACTTCCGTCACTCGCCAACTGAGTTTTAGGTTAATCCAAAAATTCCAGATAGTAACTGCTGCGATCGCTATTAAATTTGCTATATATCTGCCATAGGGAAGATGAGCAAAGCCAAGAAAATTAAACAGTAAGTTCAACAGCAGCACATTCAATATCAGCCCAACCAAACAGATAAGGTTAAACTTTAACAGACGTTTGAGGCGCTTGCGCCAGCCTCGCTGATGACTAGAAATATCGCCAAAAGTCCACAAGTCGTTCCACAGAAAATTATTGATAATTGCCATCTCAGCAGCTATTATTTTACTGCGAGTCAGCCCCCAACCAAGGGCAGAGGGGTCACTCAACAGGTAGAGGAAGGCCATATCCACGAATACCCCGGAAAAGCCAACCAAGCTAAAACGGAGAAAGCGGGCAACTGGCCATAAAGCAAAGCGCAACCGTAGTAAGTGGAGGATATAGTCTATATATTGTCGCCAAGTAACCTTACTCTTTCCTTCTAGACGTTCTTGGAATACATAGCCTACTTCTTTGATCCAGCTTATATTTCCCCGCCCTAATACTTCAATAAGAATTTTATAACCGAGGGGATTCATAACCTTGCCAGCGATCGCCTCTCGCCGTACCAAAAAAAAACCACTCATCGGATCGGAAACACGCCCCACTACTTCAGGCAAGATTACTAATCCCAAAGTCTGAGCGCCGCGAGATAAGAAGCGCCTGAGCAGGCTCCATTCGCTGACTCCGCCCCCTTCTACGTGACGACTTGCCACCGCTAAATCTGCTCCTCGCTGGATTTCTGACCATAGTTTTAATAAGGTTTCTGGAGGATGCTGCAAGTCAGCATCGATAACACCTAAAACCTCTCCTCTAGCTACTTGCCATCCCCGAATCACTGCCGTAGAGAGTCCACGCTCTTGTTGGCGGCGCATAACTCGCAGTTTGGGATATTCGAGGATAAGGGATTGAGCGACTTCCCAAGTGCGATCGGGGCTATTGTCATCGACGACAATTAGTTCGTAGTCGTCGGGCAGGATACTATCCAGCAGCAAACTCAATTGCCGGATAAGCTCAGGGATATTTTGACTTTCTTGATAAGTAGGAATAACTAGAGAAAAACCCAGGGGGCTTTTCTGTAAACCGTTTGCTGTTGGTGGTAGCGGCGAAATCACTAAAGGCCCTGAAGGTACGGGTAAAAGTGAGGTGGTTTGAGTGATACTCATTGGGCGGATTTTAGTGCGCTGATAAGAAGGGGACACGAGGCCTTTTAGAGCGAACTTATCCAATAGGAAGTGTTTCTGTAGCTGTCGAAACCGACACTGTAAAACCCGCGCTGATTTGCTATTATTGGGTTTTATGGTTGGTTTGCACCTTGCTGCAGTTGACCGTTATAAAACGAGGATAACTGCGCGCCTATTGTTAAAAATCTCTCTCAGGCAGGAAGTAGTTGGTTTTTTTTCTAGTCTACAATTGATTTTTTGTTCGGTTCTCTTGGCTGAAAATAATATAGGCCGCAAAAATAACACAGATAATTGTACCTGAAAATTTTGCATAGGAAAGGATTAATCTAATTTTTTTGTAAATGACTGTGATTAGTAAAACTGTTGATGCTATTCTTGAACGCGCGGTTTCGGGTGTAGATATTTCTACTGAAGAGGCGATCGCACTACTTTCAGTTAAAGACAAGCAGGAGATAGCCGCCATCCGCGATACTGCCGACTTATTACGCCAGCGACAAGTCGGTGATGCTGTTTCCTATGTTATCAACCGCAACATCAATTTCACAAATATCTGTGAACAGCACTGTAGTTTCTGCGCCTTTCGACGGGATGAAGGAGAAGAAGGGGCTTTTTGGCTAGACATGGCCCAAATTCTGGAAAAGGCAGCCTCGGCGGTACAGCAGGGGGCAACAGAAATTTGTATGCAGGGAGGTTTGAATCCGAAAGCTAAAATTAAGGGAGCTTCTCTGCCGTATTACTTGCAATTGGTGAAAATTATCAAGCAGGAATTTCCCCAGCTTCACTTGCATGCTTTTTCTCCTCAAGAGGTGCAATTTATTGCTAGGGAAGATGGGATAAGTTATGCTGCCGTTATTGCAGCGCTACAGGAAGCTGGGGTGGGTTCGATGCCTGGGACGGCGGCTGAGATTCTTGACGATGAAGTGCGGCGCATTATCTGTCCGGAGAAAATTAATACTGAGACTTGGCTGGAAATTGTGGAGACAGCACATCGACTGGGAATGCCGACTACTAGCACTATGCTTTGCAACCACATCGAGACGGCAGCGCAACAAGTGGGGCATCTGGAAAAGTTGCGCTCGCTACAGCAACGAGCGATCGCTCAACAATATCCTGCTCGCTTTAGTGAGTTTATTCTCTTACCTTTTGTCGGTCAGAAGGCACCTGCACCCCTACGTCGCCGCGTCGGACGAGATCAACCCATTCTCGCCGATACTCTTTTGCTTACGGCAGTGGCTAGAATTTTTCTCGGCAATTGGATTCCCAACCACCAGCCTAGTTGGGTTAAACTCGGCCTCGCAGGCGCAACAGAAGCTTTGAAATGGGGTTGCAACGACATTGGCGGCACTTTGATGGAGGAACATATTACGACAATGGCTGGGGCACGAGGCGGCTCTGAGATGAAAGTTGAGCAGTTGCGGGCAGCGATTCATTCCCTGGGGCGTCCTGAGCGACAACGGGATACCCTGTATCGTTCGGTTATTTCCGATACCCACTCTAATTTACCTCAAATCACTTAAGTGAAGTAAAAAATTTTAAGAATTACTTTTGTATAGAAACTTCTCAACTCTTAAAGCCCTAAATTGGCAGATAATCCGTCTACCGTTTATCACCCCCGAAGCAAGTGATCATGGATGACTCCCTTCTCAAAAAAACAAAATCCGCAATTGAAAAATTCAAACACCCTCGTCTGTTAATTGCAGGCGGGGTTATCCTGCTTATCGGTGGCGGAATCGCTGCCTACTTGGCCCTGGTTCAAAAAGGGCCGTCAGGAAATATTCCTCTCGCTGCTAATATTATTCCTCAAGATGTTTTTGTGGCGGTTTCTGTATCTACAAATAAAAGACAGTGGCAAAAGCTACGGGATTTCGGCACCAATGAAAGCCGCGCGCTACTAGATGAATATCTAGAAAAGTGGCAAGAGTTGCTGAAGGCAAATGGATATGACTATGAGCAAGATATCCAGCCATGGGTAGGCAGAGAAATCGCGATCGCCTTTTTGCCCTCTCAAGCCAGTCTTTCAACAAATAAAAGTGCTGTAAATACAAATTTACCTATAGGGCAAGAGTCAGTAGTTATTATCTTGCCAATCGAAAACGCCGTTCGCGCTAAAGCACTACTGGAAAATCCTAAGCCGCTAAAACAAGGGCAATGGGTGGAACGCACTTATAAAAATGTCAAAATTAGAGAAATACAGGGCTTGCCCGATGGGAGTACTTATTCTATAGCCCTGTTTGACGAGCGCTTCATGGTAGTGACAAATCATCCGCAAGCCATAGATTTAGCGATCGATACTTATAAAGGTAGCCCCTCCCTGACAACTACCCCAGGCTACAGCGAAGCACTGGCTAAAATAGAAACCTCCAATCCTTTGGCAAGAGTCTACATCAACGTGCCAGCTGCTCTCGCCGTGGCAGCTATTCACTCCGCTAAACCGATTCCACCACAAGCCCAAGCGCCCCTAAAAGAACAGCAAGGTTTTGCGACAAATATCACCCTCGAACCAGAAGGCATCCGCTTCAACAGCGTATCCTGGCTGAAACCAGATACTCAGAAAAAGCATCGGGTAGAAAATCGGGCTAAAGAAATTCTTTCTCGTCTGCCATCCAACACCCTAATGACGATTTCCGGCAGCAGCCTGGCTCATATGTGGCAGGATTACGCCGAGGGAGCGCGTTTCAATCCGCTAACACCTATGAACCCAGAATGGCTACAAAAAGGTGTGGCCTCTAGTACTGGTATGGATTGGGAGAAAGATTTTATAGCCTGGATGGATGGGGAATTTTCCCTGTCGCTGCTTCCTGCTGCTGAAAATAATCCCTCTCAGTTTCCTTCTGCTCTGATGCTTATGGTACGCGCTTCCAATCGCCGTCTTGCTGAAAAATCTTTAGAGCGACTCGATAAAGTAATGCGCGATCGCTACAAATTTAAAGTCGAAGAAGTCAAAGTCGCCAATCAACCGGTAATTAACTGGACATCTCAATTTGGCGGAGTCACCCTTTCTCGCGGCTGGTTAAATGGCAATATCGCTTTCCTTACCCTTGGAGCCCCCGTCGCTAGTGCCATCACCCCCAAACCACAAGCCCCCCTCGCCCTAAACCCGGAATTCCAAAAGGCTTTTCCCTCACCCATCGATGTCAGTAGCGGCAACTTTTTTATTGACATCGAGCGCATGAATAACGCCCAGCAGTTTGCCTTTCTTGATTTACCACCAGTGCCTAAAACTATACTCGCTGCCATTCGCACTATTGGGGTAAATACAGTCATGGCTAGCGAGCGCATCATTCACTCCGACATCTTGATACGACTGAAACAAGAAAAACCAGGGGCACTGCCTCCCAAAAAGACTAGTCCCCCTCTTGCACCTACCACTCCACCCGCAAAGCAGGCACAACCTTCTCCCACAAATTAATTCAATTTTTTGCTTTTCAAGAACGCGGCGTACAGAGTAGCGTGCCCCTGTACAATTTTTTGTAATCAGTTCTTGACCGAACGATTCCAGCCATTATCAGAATTGAGCTTGACAGCTTCAGGGTAATGGCTCTCGCTCACGCGGCTTGTCTAGTCGCAACGAGACGCCCCTAGTTACTGCAGCCTAATGTTTTGAAAGGCAATTTGATTTTGGAGATTGAGGTTTACCATGAGCTATCGCGCTATCATTGCCGCACTTTTAGCAGTTTGCCTGAGTTTACTGACTGCCTGTAGTGAAGGGCCAGCAACCGCCAGCAATGTTCCTCTAACTTACGACCAGATTAAAGGAACTGGATTGGCCAATAACTGTCCTACCCTGGAAGAAACTGCTCGCGGCTCTATTGTTCTCGATCCCAGCAAGTCTTATGTTTTGACTGATGTTTGCTTGCAGCCCACGAGCTTTTTTGTCAAGGAAGAACCGCTCAATAAACGCCAAGAGGCAGAATATGTCGCTGGCAAATTAATGACTCGGTTAACAACTTCATTAAGTGATATCCAAGGGCAACTCAAACTCGCAAGCAATGGAGCTGTTACTTTTGTCGAACAAGATGGTATTGATTTCCAACCCATCACCGTTAAGCTGCCCGGCGGCGAGTTAGTTCCTTTCTTGTTTACGATTAAAAGTCTAGTGGCAACTAGCCAACCTGGCTTGAACGGTATTAATACCTCCACCGATTTTCAAGGCGAATTTAAAGTCCCCTCCTATCGCGGTTCTACTTTCCTCGATCCTAAAGGTCGCGGAGAAGCAACTGGTTATGACAACGCTATCGCCGTTCCCGCTCGGGCTGACGTTGAGGAATATGAGCGCACAAATGTCAAGCGTGCTGACGTTGCTAAGGGCAAAATTTCCCTTCAAGTCTCTAAGGTAGATGAGACTACTGGAGAGATCGCCGGGATTTTTGAAAGTGAACAGCCCTCCGATACTGATTTGGGTGCTAAAGATCCTCTAGATGTTAAGATTCGCGGCGTCTTCTACGGTCGAGTTCAACCTGTTTCCTAATATTGGCTAGCTTATAGGCTACGGAGGGGCTTACCGCCCCTCTGAAACTTTTTATACGTGAAAATACAGAGACCGTTAAATTTGTTTTAATTTAAAAAAAATTTAAAAAAAAATAATCTAAAAAAGTCATAAAAATTCGTATAAATACGGTTGTGATAAACCGCAAGCAAAAATAAACTAAGAAATAGGACGTAAAAATTTATACAAAACTAGATTTCCTAAAAATTAATACCTATAATACTGGCAGCGGCAGCCTGCTCTATTCTTCCAGAGAAAGATAAGGGTTGCCAAAGAAATGAGCATCCTTCTGAGTGTTATACCCATTCAGAAGCTGTGACTTAGATCGCAGCAATTGCCAAATGCTGTGTTTTATACTCTAAATCAGGTGCATCCTTTTTTAAGTGCTCTACCCACGGAATTCTCTCATGGCTACTACGACGGTAAGCAATGAACTGAAGAGCGAAAGCTTAGAATTATTGCGAGCTTATAAGAAATGTCCCTCGCCCGAGCTGCGCAACCAGTTGGTACAGATTAATCTTGGATTGGTTAGAAAGGAAGTCAATCACTGGCTCAATCAGTGTTCAGAAAGTTACGAGGATTTGTTGCAAGTCGGCTGCATCGGCTTGATTCGAGCGAGCGAGCGATTTGATATTTCCAAAGGGCACGCATTCAGTTCTTTTGCAATTCCCTATATCCGGGGCGAAATTCAACACTATCTGCGCGATAAAAGTTCAACAGTGCGCATACCTCGTCAGTGGCAAGCTCTACAATCTCAAGCTAGCTCTGTTGCCCGCTCACTGTTTGAAAAATTGAAACGCCAGCCCACCGATGCAGAAATGGCAGCAGCTCTGCAAATTTCCCTAGCAGAATGGCAGGAAGTTAAACTGGCTTCTCGCAATCGCGCTCCCCTCAGCTTAGATGCACCTATTCAAGATGAAGAAGAAGGTACTACTTCTTTAGCAGATTTGGTGCCCGATCCTCGCTATCGCAGTTTCCAGCTTGCTCAGGAAGATGTTATCCGCTTGCGGCAAGCCCTGGCACTTCTCGAAGAAAAAACACGCCAGATTCTGGAGTTTGTGTTTGTTTACGACTTGACGCAAAAGGAAACGGCTGAGCGTATGGGGATCAGTGCTGTGACGGTTTCTCGTCACGTTAAGAAGGGCTTAGAGACACTTAAACAGTTGATGGGCGTGTCGGAAAAAAAGGAGGCTTGAGCTGCTCCGGAGTGTCTAGCCCTCGTCAATCTTCAGATTTTTGGTTTTGGCGTTGCCTCCGGGCTTGGCCCGGAGCGGCAAAATACAAAAGTGATTAAACGGATAACGCAAAATAATTTTATGTGTAATCAACAAGCTATTAATTTTTATAAATAAGAAGTTTTGTAAAATCCGGTTAATTGCTTTATAAAATAGTGATGAGAATGTGGGAGGGGGCGAGGGGAATATTGCCCTGGCGAGCGCTCGCTTTGAAAGTTTGAGATTAAGAGCAGTTTAAGGTTTTTACAAGAGTGCACAATCCCAGCAGCCCCACCAACTCATGCCCATACCTGATTTTTAATTCAAGATAGCCAAATTTTGGCAGGCGGGCGCTTAGGGCGAGAGCCAATCACCAGAAACATAGCCCGCATCACCTCGGAAAACATATCAGTTGCTCTGATTTCATTTAGGAATAAATGCCGCTCGGTGATTGCAGACATTTCAAAAAACCAATAAATCGACATCAGCGGCGAAATCCATAATCGGCTACCTTGGGTTTTCTCAGTAAGATTATAATCGCCATAATGCCCCCGCACCGCCGAAATCACCGACGAATTGACAACGCTTGTTTCCTGGTAAGGTTTACTTTGAACATACATCACCGCACTTTCATAATCCTGATAAGCAGGCATCTGGCGCAACAGGGAACACGAGCCTAAAAAACCCTCGGATTTAACTAAAGCCGAGATATTTTCCAAAACATGAGCATAACTGACATCCTGCTCCGCGCCGAATCCCAAACATCCTACCAGTCGCAGGGGAATATCAATTAATTCATTAACAGCGCATAAGGAAATAGAATCTTCGATAATCGTTCCCATTTCCGCTTCGTCGCCGCGTATCAAACTGTCAACACCGCCGTCAATTAGCAAAATTCCGTCTATTGACAAATGTTTGATAAGTACCCGATAATTTTCTATCAAAGGACGAACACCAGTTTTGTGAAAACACCAGATTGGTACGTCTTCCCAGAATTTCTCGTGAAACCACTGGGCAAGATAAAGCTCAGGAAAACACACTCCCTCCGCTTGGGTTTCAAATGTTACACCTACGAGAGTATTTGTCAGCCGCATCCCATCTTTGAGAGTTGCAATATCAGAAAAGCTGAAACTCGCTAGGTGTGCAAGTAGCCCCCGTCGCCGCAACTCGAAATAGATTGGCAATCCACAAAATATGTCAAATCCGCCGCCCATTCCGGCAATGAGCAAGTTTTTACAGGCAGACAAACGATCTAAAATTGGTAGGTTTAATTGCATAGAAGTTTTTGTGTTTAATTGGTAATTGGTAATTGGTTGTATGAGCCTTACCGATTACACCTTACCCATTACCCATTCCTTACCAGTCTTCTCGCCGCTGTTTTTTTTGCCCCCAATCTAGAGGCGACGGCTCGTATTCTTCTTCTTGGTAGGTGGTTTCTTCCTCTTTTTCTATAATTTCGGATTGTGGTTGGTTAATTTGCAGGGGTTCGACGACTCTAGCGATCGCATCTTTAACAAAAGCCTTGACAAATTCATCCTTACGTGTTAGCTGAAATTGCCTTTGTACGACTTCAGTAATACCACCATCTCCCCAATCTTGATCATGACGAAAATATTCTATAAAACTTTTTCCCGCTATTCGAGTAAGGTATGCTGCACTCACACCTTGAATCGCTTTGCCGATAAGATAGGTAGCTACATTTAACTGTAGGGCAGTAGATACCAGTTTTACAGCTCCTTCCACTATTCCTAAGCTAGCGAGGGCTTTGGCGCCAAGAAGCGCTAATTCTTTCCCCCTTTCTAAATTAAGCTCACAGCCATAAATTTTACCGATTTCTACTACCATTTGAGCATTAACGGCAGCTGTTGCTAGTAAGTCTATCACCGGCAGGGGCACGGCAGCGATAGCACCTGCTCCTATCCACTGATACCGCTCCACAACTTTCTCCGCTTGACGGCGACGCTGGCGCTCAATTAATCGCCGTGCTTCTTCTCCTAAGCGCTGAGATTGTAGTAAAATATTGTCAGCAATTAAATCTTCTCCCTCTGCTCGCAAAACAGCAGCAATCCGTCGAATCAGTGGCATGATGTCGGGCTGAGGCTGGAAAATTTCGCCATTTTCTAAACGCACCGGTTGGGGATTAGCAGCGATCGCTACTACATCCATTGCCGAAATAAACCCCCGCACCCGCCCTCGCAGTCTAGCTAAAATCTTCTCTTTATCTTCTTGTGTATACAAATCAATTTTGTTAAAAACCAAAATAGAACGCTTGCCGATTTCCGCTAGTGTTCTGAGCGGATTATACTCCGACTGACGCAAGTCGTTATCGACAACAAATAATAATAAATCCGCTTCTGTTGCCAACTGTCGCGCCAATTTTTCCCTTTCCGTTCCTGCTATTCCTGCCTCTAAAATACCGGGGCTGTCAGTAATTAAAATTTCTCGCTCTAATCCCTGCAATTGTAAGCAATAAGTTTCTCCTACCTCCGTCGTGCCCATCGGAGCCGACACCAGCCCCACCACTCGCCCCATGAGAGCGTTTACCACCGAAGTTTTGCCTGCTGAACCCGTACCGAATACTACAACCTGTACACTGCCCCGCGCCAGAGAGCGCTCAATTTCCCGCGCCCGCTGTAATAGCGCCTCACGAGCCACTTCATCCTGAATACGCTCTACCTGCTGACGCACGGCTTTGAGGGTTTCCGCAGCTACTTCGCTTTTTTGTTGGGGAATCTTAGGCAGTTGCTTTTTGCCTTTGATTTTGGAAGTTTTCCCAGGCTGTAGCAAATTGCTATAATAAAGCACCGCCCAAATTAATATTCCTAAGAAGGCGATGAGAACGAGCAGCAAAAGGTTAGCTAGCAGAGGAGGAGCATTCCAAGAAACTTGAGCATATAGCCAAGCGATAGAACTTATTAGCCATATCGCCATTCCTAGGATAATAGCGATCGCAGCAACGAGCGTTACCAGGCGCGAAGGAGGCATAGACGACGCATGGGTGAGGTGAGCAGATGTCTTATCTTTATTCTCTATTCTATTCCTAACTTTGCCATAACATAACAGCAAGAGAGCAGGAAAGAGGGGCAGTAGGAGAGTGGGAGAAAAAATCTATACCCGACTCTCTATGCTTGATTTTCTATTGCCAATGACCGATTCATGATTAAAAAACCTAAATAGCTTGAATCATAGCAATTAAATGTTTTAATAGTAGAAAAAACCCCTCTGAAACATTAACGCCTTAAAGCAAAAAAATTTGAGCAGTATCGCAAAGATATCGAAACTCTCCTAGCCGACTATGAACTGACGGATGAACAAAAAGAGCTAATTCGTAAAGGCAGTGAAGAAAACTTTATTCGTCTAATAGTGGAAGAAAAAAGGGTGAAATGTTTTTTGGCGTTACTGGTGCTTTAGCAGCAGAGAGATTGACAAAAAAAAGATCCAATCAGCAAATTAATACCAAATTAACTACGAATGGCAGACACGAATTATTAAATAGATAGTAGATAGTGGTGCGAGAGCTAAACAAATAGAATTCCGGGCACACCTTTAACGCAAAACCTGGCGCATGTAATCCCCCCAAAGTTGGGCAGCGATCGCACCATAACCGCCATTCGTCGGCGTATTATCATCATTTCCCAACCAAATTCCCGTCACTAATTGCTGATTAGGAAGATAACCAATAAACCACAAATCAACCCCATCATTTGTCGTACCAGTTTTGCCAGCTTCCCCATAACCCAAATAAGCATTTCGCCCCGTACCCGAACGGGTAACACCTTGGAGCAAAACAGTCATAGTATCCGCCACCTCTGACGAAATCACCCGCTGGTTAGCAGCCAGATCTTGAGCGTAATCATAAATTACCCGACAGGATTGTGGATTTTCTGGCTGTTTACAATCGCTACTATCCAAAATACGCTTAATCGCGTGAGGGCGATTATAAACTCCGCGATTTGCCAGCACCCCAAATGCCCCCGTCATTTCCAGCAAATTTGTTTCACTCTGCCCTAATACCAACCCCGGCACCGCTTGCAGCTGCGACTTTACACCCATACGCCGAGCCATATCCACCACCTTATCCAACCCCACATCCTGCGCCACCCGTAGAGCGATAACATTTTCAGAAGCAGCAAGCCCGGAGTACATATCCAAACTGCCGCCGCCACATCCTTGAAACACTTGCCCGCCCCAATTTAAATCAGCACAGGAATAAGCCTTTGACGGCGGAATCCCTTGCTCTAGTGCTGCCGTATAAGCAAAAACTTTAAATGTCGAACCCGGTTGTCGCTGTGCTTGCGTCGCCCGATTGAATTGACTTCGCTTATAGTCAACTCCGCCCACCATAGCTAAAATTTCTCCGGTGCTGGAATCAAGCGTCACTATCGCCCCTTGCGAAAATCCGATTGAAACACCAGAAGTATTTACCGAATTCCGCAGCGCCGACTCCGCTGCTTGTTGTATTTTCGGATCTAAACCTGTTTCGACAATAAAATTGCCTTCTCTTGCTAAATCCTCCCCCAATAGCTGCTCTAATTCGTCGAAAACATAACTGTAAAAATAAGGAGCGATCGTATTACCGAGGATTTGCCTAGCTTTGGGGCTTACTTGAATTACCGAGCGCCGCGCTCGCTCTGCTTCTTCTTGAGTAATCTTACCCAACGCCAGCATCCGATAAATTACGCCGTCACGCTGTTTGACTGCCCGCTCGTAATTTTGAACTGGATTAAAGGCATTCGGTGCTGGTAAAATCCCCACTAAAGTTGCTGCCTCCGACAGAGTTAAATCTTTCGCTGATTTGTCAAAGTAAAATTGTGCTGCATCCTCAAATCCAGATAGGTTGAGGCTTAGAAATACGCGATTCATGTAAAACAGCAACAGTTCATCTTTGCTGTAAAATGTCTCTAGTTTCAGCGCTACTATTGCTTCTCGCAGTTTGCGCCACCCAGAATCTTCGGTGCCTACATAATCGCGAAACAGACTGCGCGCTAGCTGTTGGGTAATGGTGCTGCCTCCCTGAAGGCTGCCGCCGCGAAGATTCACCCATAAAGCCCGCAGGGTGCCAATGGGATCGATGCCTAAGTGCCAGTAATAGCGGCTGTCTTCTGAGGCAATTATGGCTTTAGGCAAGTAGGGGGAAAAGTCTGATAGTTGCCGCAATTCCCGGTGAGCGTTATTATAGGGAGGGCGTAGGGGCGTTTCACCGTCGCGGGAGTAGACGACTACTGGTCCTTGTGTGGAAACTGGTAAGGGGCGAACGTCGAATTTTTGCCATTCTATGGCAATAAATAATGCTATCAGTGCAGTTATGCCTCCTGCACCGTACATGGTATAGCGAAATACATATACATACCAGGGCGGCGGATCTACGAAGCGAATGCGGACGGCATTGGCCAATTCTGGCGGCCCTAGTGTGAAGGTGTCCCCGTGGCGGAGAATGATTTGAGATATGCGGCGAGCGCGAAAGTAGATGCCGTTGGTGGAGTTTTCGTCTTTGAGAATAAAAGGGGCGTTTGATTTGCTGCTGTCGCGAGATATGGAAAAGTGTACTTGACTGACGACGGGATTGCGGATAACAATGTCGCAAGATTTGGAACTGCGCCCAATTAGGTAGAAATCCCCAAGTAGTGGGTATACTTGCTCTTTGGGCGAATTAGCATCCTGTATCCATAGTTCTGCTACTCTGGCATTGGGTTTAAGGGCTATCTGGGAAAAGTTTACTTTGGTGATCTTTTGTACCGCCTGTGTTAAAACGTTGAGAATTGTTCTCGGCTGCTGCTGGTTTGGCGGTTGTGGAGGCTGTGGTGCATTCATACTATTTTGTTATGAATTTGCATTACAAAATCGTGAATAATTAATGAAAAAAAAATAATAATTGAAATTTAAAATTTACAGTATATAATAATTATAAGTTGAAAGTAAAATTTGCTATTTTCAGGCTGAGTTGAAAAAAACAGGGTGCGAGCGCTAGATAAATGATATTATGATCGTTCTTTCCGTACCGGGGCTACTTTGAAGGTGACAATCAATAGGCAGGCAATGCCTACATTGATAAATACATCTGCGAGATTGAAAACCGGAAAATTAATCAGGCGAAAATCAAGAAAATCGACGACTTCACCGCTAATAAAGCGATCGATACCGTTGCCCAGCGCTCCCCCTAGAATAAAACCAAAACCTGCCTGTTCCCAGCGATTCATTTTAGGGCCAAACCAAGCCATTGCCATTAACCCTGCACTCACCGCTAAAGAAAGCCAGCGCAACCAAGCACTACCATTAGCAAATAGACTGAAAGCTGCTCCGGTATTTGTAACATAAGTAAGGTGAAAGACACCGGGCAATAGGGGTAAAGTTTGCGGGGGATTGGTGAGGGGAAAAGTCTGCACTACCCAAAGTTTAGTTAGGCGATCGAAAACTAAACTGACGAGAGCGACTGACCAAAAGATACGATTTTTGAACATGGTATAGGGAATGGGGAATGGGGAATGGGGAATATACCCCATACCCTTTTTTCAATTAATAAAAAATTAATAAAACATGACCTGGCGAAGAATAAAAGCGAGAACGGAGACAGCACAGGCGATCGCCAATTGTCCCGGCAGGGGAGAGAGGGAGTATTTTGCAGCCGCCGTCATCACTTGTTCTTGATTAAACGAGTAAATCAGGGCCAAATAAATCAAGCCGCTGACATGAATGCTCAACAACCCTACCAGACAACTGGTAGCAAGAAACTCCAAGCGTGGAGCAACTTTAAACGCTAGCCAGCCGCATACCCAGGCTCCCGGCACGAAGCCTAGTAAATAACCGAAAGTCGGCTCCCAGAGATATTGCAAGCCGCCGCCTTTAGTAAATACCGGTAGCCATGCCAAACCCAATGCCAGGTAAGCAATTTGGGAAAGAGCACCAGCTTTTTTACCGCCCAGGCAGCCCACCAAAAGGACGGCTCCTATTTGATAGTTGACGCCCAAAGATTGGGTATGAAGCGCTTCCGAGCCAAAATTCCAAGAAGGGCTGGCAATAGAAGCCTCTACAAAAGTGCCGCCGATGGTGAGCAGCAAGCCAATCAAAGCCCACAGTAATTCAAGGGGAGTGGCCACTAGATGCAGCAGGATAAAGAAAATTTTTTACTTTTTACTATTTTGATTTTTGCCGATACATGCCAGGTATCGGCGCTTCTCCACCTTCGAGTCCAAGTTCTGCAAGCATGGCGTGGTCTTTTTCTGGAGGTTGGCCTAAAGTAGTTAAGTAGTGGCCAATGAGCAGAGCGTTAATCCCGGCTTTCAGCCCCATTGCTTGTAATTCACCCATGATGGCTTCACGCCCGCCGGCGTAGCGGAGAATTTGTTCTGGCAGGATTAGCCGAAAAATAGCGATCGCTTTTAGCGCTTCGTATGGATCGAGTTTAGGGCGCTCGCCCAAAGGTGTATTGGGGCGGGGATTGAGGAGGTTGATAGGCACGGATTCAACTTCTAGCTCCCGCAGAGCTAAAGCCAAATCTACCCTGTCTTCCCAGCTTTCACCCATACCGATAATCCCGCCGCTGCAGGCTTGAATCCCGGCTGCTTTCAGGTTTTTAATTGTGGCTACGCGATCGCGGAAACTGTGTGTCGTTACCACATTTGGGAAAAACTTTTCCGACGTTTCTAGATTATGGTTGTAGCGCGTCACCCCTGCTTCTTTTAAAGCTTGCGCCTGCTCTGCTGTTACTTCTCCTAGGGCGCAGCAGGGTTTAATATTTGTTTCAGCGACAATTTGCCTTACTGTTTCCAAAATACGTTCAAATTCTCCTGGTTTGGGACTATTATATTTTGGCCCCCTACCTTGAGACACTAAGCAAAATCGTCGTGCACCTTGCTTTTCTGCGGCTTTTGCTTGGGCGACTATCTCCTCAGTAGATTTCAAACCGTATATAGGAGAATCTTTGCCGGGATGATGAGCAGATTGAGCGCAGAAGCTGCAATTTTCTGAGCAATTGCCAGATTTGATATTAATAATGCTGCACAAGTCTACTGTATTGCCACAGCAAGCAACCCGTACTCTATCTGCTGCTTCGCACAGCAGTAAGATATTCTCCTCGCCGGATATGCGGGTGAGGGCGAGCGCTTCTTCTCGACTTATGCGCTCGCCTGCAATAATTGCTGCCGTTAACTTTTCCAGCCACTCTCGCAATTGTTCTCGTGTCCCATCAATTGGCACAGGCTCTCGTCTTGAGAAACTTTCTTGCCACAGATTAGGGGAATTTGATATCCTTGCTTGAACCACTTTCAGCCTTTTACTTAATCATATTTATATATAGATTACGACAAGCTCCCAGTCAAGCCTACTAGAATATTCTTTCTAGACGCCCACTCAAAGCTTGCCTTCCAGACATAAATTCCGGTGTATTCCACCGTACTTATAATTTTCTCTGGTTTTCGCAATTATACCACTTAGCAGTCGGATACTGCCTTAACCAAGCTCCTGATTTCTAAAGCCTTGGGCTTGACAGCAGATTTTGGTTACAATTCTATAACTTGCCAAGCTCGCAGTTTAGCGTCAGAAGAGCTTGCTTTCCCTTGAGATACTCTTAATCAAAATTTAACGACTGCTTAACTCTCTACTCTGTATTATTTGCCTGTAGTTCAAATATAAATCCAGAAAAGCATTTAACTACCCAGAGGTGAGAATCAATCTGAAAACCTGTAGACAATCGTTATTTTACTAATTATACTTGATACTGGTAAAAAAGGCGCTTAAAAGCCTGCTTGCCCATGGGCAGCAAAAAGTAGGTGTACGCGCGCAAAAAAAATATTCGCTTTAGCAAATTATAGCGAGAAAAAATACAAAGTATGCTAAAGGAAAAAAATAAACTAGCTAGTGCTTGTGGGCAGGTAACAAAACCCTTATCAAGTAGAAATTAAGCTAAATCAAATCATTTATTTATCAAAGAATTTTCTCTGTAGTAGGTAGGTTGCAACTGCTAGCAGCTCCAGCATATTTAAGCCACACTTTGATCACTATGGCATCTGATTATCAAAATACCAAACAAACCGAAATCGTTTTGCGGACGGAAAACCTGTCTGTCTACTACGGCAACTTCCTAGCATTGCGGGATGTTTCTTTAGACATTTATAAAAATCGGATTACGGCTTTTATCGGACCATCAGGTTGCGGAAAAAGTACGCTGCTGCGGTGCTACAACCGCCTTAATGATCTGATCAAAAATTTTCGCGCCAAAGGAAAAATCAGCTACTACGGCAACGATCTCTATTCACCTCAAATCGATCCTGTGGAAGTGCGGCGGCGCATTGGCATGGTATTTCAGAAGCCTAACCCCTTCCCGAAATCAATTTACGATAACGTCGCTTTTGGCCCTCGGATTAACGGCTATAAAGGAGATATGGACGAGTTAGTGGAGCGAAGTCTAAAGCAAGCCGCTCTTTGGGATGAAGTAAAAGACAAACTGCGGGAAAGCGGCTTAGCTCTATCAGGGGGGCAACAACAGCGGCTCTGCATTGCCAGGGCACTAGCCGTTCAGCCGGATGTGATTTTAATGGATGAACCCTGTTCTGCCCTCGATCCGATTTCTACGTTGCGGATCGAAGAAGTGCTCCACGAACTAAAAGAACATTACACGATCGTTATAGTCACCCACAACATGCAGCAAGCCTCCCGGATTTCCGATATGACGGCGTTTTTTAACGTCGAGGCGACGGAGAAAGGAGAGAGAACTGGCTATCTAGTCGAGTACGATGAGACGCAAGTAATTTTCCACAATCCCTCTAAAGAATCGACTCAGGAATATGTCAGCGGGCGGTTTGGTTGATATTACACCGGGCGGGGATTTTTGGTTCTAAAAGACGATTTGCTGTAGCACAGGAAGAGCCCCCATTTACCTCGTCGGCTGCTGTTTCTGTGAGCAAGTTAGGAATTAGCAGCAAATCAGAGAGTTACAATTTTTCTAAGTAATTTAAGCAATCTGATGTTTCAACCTCATTGAGCAGTCGCATATCATCTAGTTGTAAAAAGACAGATATTATACACTTTTGCTTTATAAAAACTACAGGGCAAGAGAAAATGTCGCTTTTAAGCAAAATTTCAAAGAATTTGTAAAATTTTGTAAAAATGGTTGACAGGATGTCAAGGGTGTGATGTGGGGGTAGGGATTAAGTTGGGATACAAAAATTTAATAAAGGCTGAAGGTTTTATTATAAAAGGGTGAAAACTGGGAAAAACAGTTGTTTGAGAAGGGGAAGAATTGTAAGATGGACGCGATGGAATTTTTTCAAAGGAGTGCGGGGCGGTGGCGATCGCAGCGAGCCACACACCACCTACCCTTTAGAAGAGCGGAGATAGGTGATTCGGAAATAATAGTAGAAACCCTAGAGGCAGATGATCCGAAAGTGGCAGAAATCTGCCAACTGCATCAAATAGATCCCAGCAAAGCTGTAGGAGGAGCATTCGTACAGTGGCAAGGATCTATGGCATGGGATAAAGAAAACGAGAATCACTCCGGCTCCACAGTTTTTGCGATCGTGCCTGATCCCGACAATCCCAAACGGGGGCAAATGCTCAGAGAAAGGGGCTATGCAGAAATCGTGCCTGTTGCTGGGCGCTATCTCATCGATGAAGAAGGCGGACTGGTTTTGATTACAGAATATGAAACAATGAGTTCAGTGGAACGCTTCTGGTTTGCTAATCCTAACTTGCGGATGAGAACCAGCACGGTGAAGCGGTTTGGCGGGTTTAGCACAGCTTCATTTTGTACCGAGAGCCGGATTTTGTCGGAGCCAGAATCTAGTAAGTCTGTAGATTTGCCTGCCAAACAAAACAAAGCCGACGCTAAATCTTTTTATTCGGTTTTGGGATGGTAAAAGAGACTGGCGGCGTTGCAGAGGGGAGTGAGGGCTGGGAAGTAGTTTCTCCCCTCACTCGGTTGCTTGCTTCTTCTGAGTCATCTGATGCATTTATTCGCGGCTCGGACTATCTGAGAGCGGTGCGGCAGTTGGCTGTACAGCCGGGAATGATCGAGGTGACGGAGAATATCGACTCACGCATTCGCATTTGTACCTGGATTGGCAACAATATCGATGTAATCAATGCCGAACTGCAAACCTGTTTAGAAGCCTGTCACAGTTGCTTTCATCCCCAAGAAAGGCGAGAAATGCAAATTTTGGCAGCACCTCTAGCTGAAGGGCTGGGGGTAGACGCTTTCTGTAATATTTCGGCTGAGCCTCGCGCTCTTGTCATTGATGTAGGACGCATCTACCCTCAGGATTGGCTAAGTATCGTTGCCCATGAATACGCTCACGCCCATTTGGGCTACCCAGGACACGATCGCAACTTTTTGGCTATCCTGGAGCACCTCTGTTTGGGTTTGGGATTAGAACCGCCACAGGTGAAGAAATTTAATCAAAGCGATCGCGAATCCTGGCTGCGCAACTGGCCCCACTGCACCCCTAGACCCGACCCCTTGGCCTTTTGGTGCGGCCAAACTTAACCCTGATATCAAAAAATGTTACAGATTGTTGCATTTATTTACAAAAATGAGACTAATAGCGCCGCAATCCCCTACCCTGAGTGTTGACTGGTTTAAAGTCGGCAGAATCGCGAGCGCGGGTTGCGGGTCAAAAATACCCAATTCCCACTTCCCAGTCCCTAGTTTGAACTCCTGAGTCCCCAGTCACCTAAAAAAGACCTTGGACAAAGGATTTCAAACCTAAGACAACTAATAACTAACAAACAAAAATTTCAGATTACGGAGATTGTGACGTGGCTATACCTCTGCTAGAGTACGCTCCCAAAAGCCAAAACCAGCGCGTAGCTGGCTATGAAAAACCGGGTGAAGAAAAACCCCGGATTTACAGCACTGACAATATCCTCTCGCCCTCTGAACTAGACGAGTTGATTTGGGCAGCCTATCGCCAAATTTTCAGTGAACACCAAATTCTAAAAAGCACTCGCCAAACCTTCTTGGAATCTCAGCTCAAATACGGTCAAATCACCGTGCGCGATTTTATTCGCGGGCTGGCAACTTCCGATGCTTTCCGGCGGTTGAATTACGAACCTAACAGCAATTATCGCTTTGTGGAAATGTGCGTGCAGCGCATCCTAGGGCGCGACGTTTATAGCGAACGCGAAAAAATTGCTTGGTCAATCGTTTTAGCAACCAAAGGGCTAGAAGGCTTTATCGATGCTTTGGTTAACAGCGAAGAATACCTGAAAAACTTCGGCGAAAATACGGTGCCCTATCAATTGCGCCGGATTCTGCCGCAACGGGCGATCGGGGAAACTCCATTTAACCTTAAAACCCCTCGCTATGGCCCATACCACCGCGCTCAGTTGGGCTTCCCGCAAGTCATCTGGCAAAATCAGGTGCGCCGCTTTACCCCCCAAGAAAAACAACCTAAAGCCGGGGATCCGTCGCTTTATCTGGGTATGGCTCGGCAAATACCTGTTTCCACTAACCTTCCCAGGATTTCAACTCAAAACCTCAATTACGAAGCATTGGTACCTTATCGCCGTCGCTAACTCTATTAGCTAGAAACTAGGGGCAGAAAACTAGAGGCTGGAGGCTAGAATTAGTTCTCATTCTCAGTCCGCAGTCGCTAGTTTTCCGTCCCTATCTGGTTTTAATAATTACCTATGAGTATTGAATACGCCGCCGCAAGATTTCTAAAAGAGTATTGAAAGTCTCCGGAAGAGGAGCGATCGCTTCAATCACTTCCCCTGATACCGGATGTTGCAAGGTAAGACGCCATGCGTGTAAGGCTTGCCCAAGCAGGTTTACCCCCACGGAATGATTGCTACTGTAAATCGGATCACCAACAATAGGAAGTTTGATGTGGGCACTGTGAACACGGATTTGATGCGTACGCCCGGTTTCAAGCTGGAAGTGCATTAAGGTATAATTGCCTAGTCGTTCTTTGACTCGCCAGTGGGTAACGGCAGGGCGCCCGCCTTTCTCTATGGGCACAACTGCCATTTTTTTTCTATCCTTAGGATGACGCCCAATGGGAGCATCTACTGTGCCGCTTTCGGTTTTGGGAGCACCGCAAACAATCCCTAAATACTCCCGACGGGCGGTTTTGGCTTTCAGTTGGGCTTGTAGGTTCTGATGCGCTTGGTCGGTTTTGGCGATCGCGATCGCCCCTGTGGTGTCTTTATCCAATCTATGAACAATTCCCGGTCGCCGCTGCACGCCGCCAACCCCAGCAATATCGGGACAGTGGGCAAGTAGAGCATTGACTAGGGTGCCTCCCTCGTGACTAGCAGCCGGATGGACAACTAAACCTGCTGGTTTGTTGAGAATGATTAGGTGTTCGTCTTCGTAAAGTATATCTAGGGGGATCTCTTCTGCTTGTAGCTGTAGGGGCTTGGCAGGGGGAATGTGAATTTGAATGCGATCGCCCTCTTGCACGGTGGCTTTTTTTGATTTGCAAATTTGTTCGTTTACTTTTACGTTACCCTCCGATATCAATTGCTGCAAACGCGAGCGAGATAAGTCACTTAGTTGTGTGGCTAGGTAACGATCCAGTCGGTCTTTGGTATTTTTAACTTGTAAGGTAATTTCTCTCATTAAAAAAACTGTATAGCTGGGTTAAACCGCTGCTATTTTTGTTTTAGCAAGATTTTGGCTTTCTCGACACGCTGACGCTCTCCTACAAAGGGTGTACTGCCAAGCAAGGGCTTACCTAGTTGGCGATTTCTTCAAGTGGTTTTAGGCGAGCGCTTTCAAATAAATTCATTATCCATCTTCTGCATGTGGTAAATATATAAAGTTCTGTAAAAAAAATTATTAGTACAATCATTATTTTGAAATCAAAAGGTGAAAAGCAACTATGCACCAAATTCGGTGGGCGCGCACTCTGGCTACTACAATCGGCATGTTAGCAGGCATGGAGTTGACTAATACTCCTATTATTATTGCTCCGCCTGCATCTTGCGCGCTGGTGCAAAAGCAATTACCTTCACAATCTCTTATTACAGTAAATCTCTTGCCGAATGTAATCAATCACTGCGCCACTGGTGGGGATTTGATTTTCTACGGTGATTCCTACCCATCCAATATACTACTACAACCCTATGAGATACTTTCGGCAGAATTAGAAACAACCAATGCAGGCGAGAAAAATACTTTTATCCTTTTTGGCGATACCAATCGAGATGGTATACTAGATACAAAAGATTATTTTAAACGTCATTATTGGAATTGGAAAAAAGGTGCAATTATACTTTTTAACAATGATGATGATGATGGAAATAAAAGTCTTGATTGGCAAGATAAATTAATTAATGGCGATAAAGATATTGAAGATTTAGCAAAACTAAAGTTCAAGGTTGGCTCAAATTTTGCTAAGGCTAAGTTAGTGCTGGAAGCAGACGAAAAAGCTAGTCCATATATTAATATTTTTCAGAAAGATGAGGGGGGATGGAAATTGGTAAATGCTGACGGAAAAAGCGCGCTCGCCTATAATCGTGACATCCTCTTTGGTGTAGAGGCTAAACAATTTGCTAATAAAGATTGGAATGGATTACTGAGGCTAAAGGCTCTGGCTATACAAGATGGCAAAATCGTTGCCGAAGATACAATTAAAATGCGCGTCAGCCCTTGGATTATGCTACCAAATACAGCACCCGTTGTAGAAATGTATGTAAGCGATCGCGGTAAAAACAACAGCCAATTTATCTCCCAAATTCGAGCTATTGCGTCATCTATCAACACAACAGTGCAGGTGGTGCCTGGAGGCAATACTTGGATGCAAGATACTATGAAAATAGGCTATGTTCAATTTCCTAATCAATCGCGTTTACAAAATTTCAGCGTCGTTTTAGAAAGCCACCTCAAGAGCAACGCGCGCTCGCTTTTAAATAATGACTTTGGCTGGTTTGAAATAAGCAAGCCCCGCCAATTAGATGTTTTCAACCAATGGATAGATGGCTACGGAAATTTACAAGTAACACCACCTTTACCCGGCTTTCCACTAGGGCGTATTTATTACGGCAAAGCAGGCAGCGTTTCTTTTCATCCAGAGGTGCTAGATTTTATAAAAGCGCAAGAAATCCAAGGTACGCCAGTCGAAATCGATACATCTTGGCTAATGATTCGCCATGTAGACGAAGTAATTAACTTTATTTCTACTCCTTCCGGAACACCATTGATGTTGGTTGTAAGCCCAGAAGCAGGCGTAAATCTCCTAAAAGAACTTTTTTATAAAGGATATGGGAAAGCAAAAATAAATCGGGAACTGAAAGAACAAACTACTGTAGAGGCGGCGCTGAATAACAAAAATTTGATAGAATATAATTTAAAATTACAACGCGAAAATGTCAATCCCATTATCGTTAAACTAAAAAAAGAATTCAATCTGAAAGACGAACAAATAATCCCAATTCCAGCAATGTTTGGGTACGGCGGTTATTCCTGGTGGCCAAATATGGTAAACTCGGTAGAAGTAAATGGGCATTTGCTAGTGTCAGATCCTCGCGGCGCTATTATCAATGGTAAAGATTATACCCAGGAGGCATTTCGCGAACGCATAGCCCCTTCTAAACTAAAAGTTCATTTTCTCGACGCTCGCTACTATCATGAACTTAGAGGCAATACCCACTCCGCCATAAATACTCGCCGCCAAGCAACAGAAAAACCGTTTTGGAAATTACTACCGCCCACCCTGAAAAAGCCATAGAGCAGGTAGATACGTAGACAAGTGCTATCTTACAAAAAGTAACCTTACACAGCTCGCAACTAATGGCACCGACACTTTTAAACAATCGCTATCACATTATCCGCAAACTGGGAGGAGGCGGGTTTGGCGAAACTTATTTGGGAGAAGACACCCATATGCCTTCTTCTCGCCCCTGTGTTATCAAACAACTTAAACCAGTTAATAATGATCCCCAAAGGTATCAGCTAATTCTAGAGCGGTTCCAGCGAGAAGCGGCTGTATTAGAAGATTTAGGTGAGGGAAATAGCCAGATACCTAAATTATATGCTTATTTTTCTGAAGGCGGACAATTTTATTTAATTCAAGAATGGATCGAAGGCGAAACCCTCTTGCAAAAAGTAAAAACCCAGGGAATACTGAGCGAGCCCCAAGTACGGGATATTTTAACCAGCCTGTTGTCGGTGCTAGATTACATTCACAACAAAGGTATTATTCACCGAGATATCAAGCCAGACAATATCATCCTGCGCAACCGCGATGGCATGCCAGTATTAATCGATTTCGGCGCAGTTAAAGAAACAATGGGGACAAAGCTTAATACCCAGGGGAATCCTACCAACTCTATTGTTATAGGCACTCCTGGATTTATGCCCCCAGAACAGGCAGTAGGCAAACCTGTTTATGCCAGTGATTTGTACAGTTTGGGGATGACGGCGATTTATCTGCTAACTGGCAAGCTACCGCAGGAATTAGAAGTAAACCCCCGCAGCGGCGAAATAATCTGGCACCAGCACGCTTACAATATAACTCCGCAGTTAATAGCAGTGCTGGATAGGGCTATTCAGTATCATTTATCCCATCGCTACCAAACGTCGCGGGAAATGCTCGCCGCCCTCCAGTCGCAAGCTATGCCGCCTACTGTAACCGTGGCAACAGCGAATATTTCTAATATGGAGACTGTTGCCGTTTCTCCTGACTGTAGCGTACCTGTACCAATTCCTCCACCTAGGCAGATGAATATGAGAAATTGGTATGTGTCTGCTCTGATTGGAGGATTGATTGGTGCGGCAGTATTTGCAGGTGTGATAATTGCGATACGCCCGAAATCGCCGTTAGTTCCGAATGATATAATAACAAATCAACCGGATAAAGCCCAAGATTCTTTTGATAAAAGGCGCTCGCCAGAGCCAATTATTGCGACGAAAACACCAGAAATAACAGAACCAAATTCTGAGCCAATTGTCACAACAGAGCGAGTTTATTTTAAACGGGGGGCTACCGGAACAAAGCTAAGCGGCAGCATACAAACAAATCAAAAAAAGCGTTATTTAATTAGAAGTATAGAAGGGCAAGAGTTTACGGTTTCGGTGTTGCAAGGAAATGTGAACGTGACAATTATTGCTCCCGATGGGCAAACAATTGGAGAAGCGATCGCAGGCAATATGCAATGGCAAGGTTTACTGCCAGAAACAGGAGATTATGTAGTAGAAATATCCTCGCCCACCGCTTCAGAATATCTAGTGAGTGTTGAAGTCTTGTATAAGAATACAATAGCTGACAGAAAAGAGCGTGAGCCTGCTACACCATCTAAACCTAAAGAATCACCAGCCGATGCAGTGCAAAATTACTACTCAAATATCATTAATAACCGCCAGTACGAAATAGGTTGGAACATGCTTTCTCACAACTTCCAAAAAAAATATTCCGCCGATAGTTATGATGTTTATATAGACTGGTGGGAAAAAGTCGAACGCGTAGACTTGCAGCAAGTCAAATTAGTAGAATCCGGCACTGAATCAGCTGTTGTAGATGTAGAATTAACATACTTGATGAAAGACGGAAGAGTAAGCCCAGAGTCTAAACGTTTCTTACTGGTTTGGGAGGCAGGAAAAAATAGCTGGATAATAGAGGATCAGTATAGATAAAGTAGGCAGTGCGGGCGCCAGCAAATTAACAAATTCTATCAATTAGCGGGATATAAAGATATCGATATTAGCCAAAAAAATTTACTCAGTCTATACTTCAGCAACTACTATGTTCAAAATTTTACGCTTAACTGTTGCACTTCCCCTACTCCTACTTCCCTTGATTACAGGATGCTCTAATCCTGACTCGCCCAAAGCCACATCTGTATCTAATCCTCATTCGGATAAAACAGCAGAATTAAACACGCCAAAAACTAATAAAACTACTGTCAAACAAGTTGTCGCCTTATCTCTCGATAATCCCGATCCCGATATTACCGCCGAAGTAAAACGCTACCTTAATGATTTGGAAGCTCAAGGTTTTGCAAAAGAAAATCAAGGTGTTTGGATTCAAACAAATGACAGACTATTAGTAAATCACCAAGGTATAATTCCTCTGCCGGCTGCTTCCGTTACAAAAGCAGCAACAACTCTAGCAGTTTTGCAAAAATATGGTCCCGATTATCAATTTGTCACCAAAATTGGAGCAATAGGTAGCATCGAAAAAGGTGTATTAAAAGGCGATTTAGTAATTGAAGGCGGAGAAGATCCGTTTTTTGTATGGGAAGAAGCGATCGCTCTTGGTAACACCTTAAACAAAATCGGCATCCAGCGCGTTGCAGGTAATCTCGTGATAACCGGCAAATTTTACATGAACTATGAATCCAGCCCACAAAAATCAGGTGAATTGCTTCGAGAAGGCTTAAACAGTAAAATTTGGTTAGCAGAAGCAGAAACACAGTTTCAGACATTACCAGCCGGCACACCCCGCCCAGAAGTAATAATAGAAGGTTCAGTAAAAGTTTTGCCTGCCGCTCCCACCAATGTCAAACCTTTAGTGCGACACCTATCTTTCCCTCTCTTCACTTTGCTAAAAAAAATGAATATGTACAGCAACAATATGATGGCTGAAATATTGGCAGATTCAGTAGGCGGAGCGGAAGTAGTGGCGCGTTTATCGGCTGAAGCTGCAGGAGTACCAGCGGAAGAAATTCAACTCATTAATGGTTCGGGGTTGGGGGAAGAAAATAAAATTTCACCAAGGGCTGCTGTGGGAATATTTCAAGCGCTTGAAAAGTATCTAAGAAATTATAATATGACATTAGCCGATGTTTTTGCGATCGCAGGCAAAGACTTAGGAGTTTTACAGGAGCGTAAATTGCCTACATTTTTTGTCACCAAAACCGGAACTCTCAATAACGTAAGTTCTTTAGCAGGAGTGCTGCCAACACAAAAATTAGGTTCTGTTTGGGTAGCAATTATGAACGTCGGCTATAATCAAGAAGGATTCCGTGCTAAGCAAGAAGAATTATTAAACAGACTATTAAAAAAATGGGGAACAGTTGCTAATCCGCCTGCAGAGCTATTACCTACTAGAGATGAAAAAAGTAAAATTTCAAGTAATGAGATTCTCTAGTTTTTGGTGAAAAAATAAATGAAAAGTATGCAGGAGGAAAAAGTACCATACTCAAATAAATAAAAATTACCCAGATTTTGCCCATAGTAGCTTAAGAGTTCGATAAACTTCTCTCGGTAAGCTTGTAATAACTAAAAACCAAATGGGGACTTATGGACGCAACAGCACTTTGGCAACGGTATCAGGATTGGCTATATTATCACGAAGAGCTGGGATTTTACGTCGATGTCAGCCGGATGCGATTTGATGACGCATTTGTAGAATCATTAAAACCCAAATTTGAAAAGGCTTTTAAAGATATGGCCGCCTTGGAAAAGGGTGCGCTCGCCAATCCCGACGAGAACCGCATGGTAGGTCACTACTGGTTACGCAACCCCGATTTAGCACCCACCCCAGAACTGAAACAAGAAATTATCACAACCCTCGAACAAATCGAAGCCTTTGCCGAAAAAATCCACAGCGGAGCCATCCAACCGCCCAACGCCCCCAAATTTACCGACATTCTTTCAATTGGCATCGGAGGTTCCGCCCTAGGGCCTCAATTCGTAGCCGATGCGCTAGCGCCGGATTATCCGTGGATGGCCATTCACTTCATCGACAACACCGATCCAGCCGGCATTGACAGAATTCTTCTGCAATTACAAGATCGGCTTACAAGCACCCTAGTTATCGTCATTTCCAAATCTGGTAGCACTCCCGAAACCCGCAACGGCATGATCGAGGTTCAGAAAGTCTTTGCCTCTCAAAATTTAGATTTTTCCAAACACGCCGTTGCCATCACAGGGCACAACAGTAACTTAGAAAAATTAGCTAAATCCGAAGGCTGGATAGCTACTTTCCCAATGCACGACTGGGTAGGCGGGCGCACCTCAGAACTTTCCGCCGTCGGGTTACTGCCAGCGGCTTTGCAGGGAATTGCGATTCGAGAAATGCTAGCTGGAGCCAAAGAAATGGACGAAGCAACTCGCAAGCCCGAGATTAAAGATAATCCTGCTGCCCTGCTAGCGCTGTCGTGGTACTATGGGTGCAACGGACGAGGGGAAAAAGACATGGTAGTGCTGCCCTACAAAGACAGTTTACTACTGTTTAGTCGCTACCTACAGCAGTTGGTGATGGAATCCCTCGGCAAAGAAAAAGATCTCGACGGCAATATTGTTCACCAAGGAATTACCGTTTACGGTAATAAGGGCTCGACGGATCAGCACGCTTATGTTCAACAGTTACGAGAGGGAGTGCCGAATTTCTTTGTAACTTTTATAGAAGTTTTAGAAGATCGAAATGGTCCTTCACCGGAAATCGATCCTGGTGTGACTTCAGGAGATTATTTGTCTGGGTTTTTGCAGGGAACTCGAGAGGCGCTTTATGAAAATTACCGCGATTCGATTACGGTGACGATTCCTCAAGTCAATCCTCGCACGGTGGGTGCTTTGATTGCTCTTTATGAACGCGCTGTCGGGCTTTATGGTTTTTTGGTGAATATTAATTCTTATCATCAACCAGGGGTAGAAGCTGGTAAAAAGGCAGCGGCGGCGATTTTGGATTTGCAAAAACGGGTGGTGGAAGTTTTAAAAGCCGAAAAAGCTCCTCTTTCTCTGAATGAACTGGCTGAAAAGGTGGGGGAAAGCGCTCGCATTGAGGCGATTTATAAAATTCTTCGTCATCTCCACGCTAATCAACGGGGTATTGTTTTAGAGGGAAATTTGGGAAAACCTGCGAGTTTGAGAGTGTCTATTTCCTAAATTGATATTGGCAGGAGACGCGGCTTGTTCGCGTCTCTCTATTGGATTATACTACTTCTTTGAGACAATTGCTGACAATGTACTTTAAAAGTCCATTGCAAGCATCCATGAGTAAATCAATCACATAGTTAAACCCTTCGGGACCTCCATAATAGGGATCGGGAACTTCTTTGTCTTTATATTTAGTGCAAAAATCGCACATCATTTTGACTTTATGTTTATACTTTCCCTCGCGATCTAGAGAAAGAATATCACGGTAGTTTTCCCGATCCATTGCTAAAATCAGGTCGAATTTTTCAAAGTCTAATTTTTGAAATTGGCGGGCTTTTCCCACAAAAGTCATCCCCCTGGCTTTGGCAGCGGCAGTCATACGAGGATCAGGGGGAGCGCCGATATGGTAGCTGCTAGTGCCGGCAGAATCGCAGATGATCTGATCTTTGAGATTGGCTTCTGCGATTAGGTGGTTCATAATATTTTCTGCAGCAGGCGAGCGACAGATATTACCGAGACAGACAAAAAGTATTTTGTAGGGCATGGGTAAATCAGGGGTTGGTGGCTTAAAAAGACTTTTATATCATCTCATGTAGCTGCCTGGCAAAATTCTCAAGAAATTCTATTCCTGCTTGATGCTGTCGGGTACGCCTACAGGGGATAAACCAGCGATCGCTTTCAAATTTTGTACACGAATTAGCTCGATAAAATTCAAATTACCTCGCTTTTCTATTTGGGCGAGCGCTTCAATAGCTGTCAGCAGGTGTTTCGCCGCTTCCGTTTCACTGTAACCGCGCCGACAAGCCACTCGCAAAGCCGCTTCATCAGCAGCAATTTCTGCTTGCGAACTGCGGTAACTGCGCCAAAGTTGACGGATAGCCAGCGCTGTAAGTAAACTCGCCACACTCGCTCCTATCGCATCTGCTTGTAGTAATTCTTGGCAACTAGCCAACGCCCCAGCAGCCGCTAATCCCTGGTACAAATCTGGCTTAAACCAGCGAATAGCTATCACCCAACTAACGGAGCGCAACAATATTAAATCCCGCTGTGGCTTTGTCAACTGCCGCCACAAGTCAAAATTGATAAAAATCCGTCGTTCTCGATTCCAAGGCATGGGAAAAGGAACATCAATAACTTTTGGCTGTTGCGGCTTACTGATGATTTTTGTCATCATTCGCCCGGAAGCTGGCATCAAGTCTAACAGGCGTTGAATTTCAGCAGTAGGCTCCATTTGCTTTTAACGAGTCGGTTTCGCTGCAGGTTGGTTAGGAGAAACAGTTGCTGTCGGGGTAGGTTGCGGTGATGGGCTACTTGTCGCCGGCGCAGTTACGGGAGCAACGGGTGTCTTTTCACCGAGAATGCTGGGGCTACCGTTTTCAAAAACTCCCGCGATACAAGCAATCATTAGTGTGGCAAGGGTACCGACGAATAATGCTTTCCAACCTAATTCTGAGATATCTTTGCGTCTTTCGGGAATTAGTCCGATTGTACCGCCGACAAAGATGCCCACGGAGGCGAAGTGAGCGAATCCAGATAGAGCATAGCTGACTATCACGACAGTGCGATCGCTTATCAACCCTGCTTTTGCTGTTTCTGCCAAAGCTTGATAAGGAGGAATAGCCGTTTCTAAAAGACGACGACCTATAATTACCGAAGCTCGCCAAGAGTCTTCTAGGGGTACACCAGTAAGCAGTGTTACCGGGTAAAATAACACTCCTTGAATATTGGCTAAGTTTACATAGTCTTTGAAAATGTATCCAATTCCTGGCCAATTCCCCAGCCAGCTAAAGAATTGATTGATCAGAGAAACCATGCCCAAAATTAAAATCAGTACTGCTGCGATCGAAACTGCCATTTTTACCCCTTCTAATGCCCCTACGATCGCCGCATCTAAGGGACTTACTCTCTGAATAGTTTCTCCGGCTACGGTTTCTAGTTTTTTCTCTTCTATATCTTTGTCCTCTTTTTGATAATCTTTTACTTCCTTTACCAGTTTCTCTTCCAAATTAATTCCCCCTGCTGTCAGAGGAATTTCTGTTTCCGGCACTAAAATTTTTGACAAGACAAAACAAGCTGGAATAGCTATAATCGATGCAGAAACTAAGTGCCCCAAAATATTTGGAAAAACTGGTCTGAGAAAGCTTACATAGATAGCAAGAGTTGAAGACGCTGCCGTACCAAAACAACAAGCAAGAATTGCACAAAGCTCACTGCGTGTCATTTTAGCAAGATATGGTTTGACAACGATCGCTGCTTCAATGCCGACAAAAATATTGGCAGCTCCACTTAAGGCTTCGGCTCCACTCAAGCCCATGACTTTGTAAAAAACTTTGGCAAAAAATTCTGTGACTTTTTGAATGACGCCTAGGTTTTCCAGTAATGCCATGAAACCAGAAAAGAAAATTACCGTAGGCAAGGCACGAAAGGCAAAAATGTAACCGAGAGGTGGCTCTTCACCATAGACTCTGGGAACGATCTGAGGACCAAATATGAACCGCGCCCCGGTTTCTGCGGCTGCAAAAACACTATCTAGTAAACTACTAAACCATAAAAGAGCGTCTCTGGTGACTGGGATTTGAAAAACAAAGGCTCCAAGAATCAGTTGCAAGGTAATACCGGAGATCATCACCCTCCAGGGAATAATGCGGCGATTTTCTGAAAACAGCCAGGCGAGCGCGCATAAACCAAAGATGCCGAAAAATGAAATAATATTATAAATCCAATTAGGCATGAGCTATCTCCGGAGATTGATTTTATTACTGTGATGGAATCTTGATGCACTAACCAGTTTTACCTGAAGACAATAAAACAATATCCAAAAATGACGTGCTTTAATGCGCCCATGGTTCTAAAATAGTAGCAGCAAAATTATTTTGCCAAACCCTAAGACTTACTATATACCTTCGGCTTAGCCGTATAAGACGCTCCCAATCCGAAACTTTCAATTGTCGGCAATTGCTTTTAGGAATTTTAACTTATGGATGCTTTCGCTTTAGTACCGCCGGAGTGGACGAATAAAGCAATTCACGCCACAGAATTTTGCTGCCCTAGATGTAAATCTACCCCCATGCAGGCGCAACAGGTTTGGATCAACCGCAGAGCGCCTGTTTATACTGAAGATCACCGCCGTAAATGGCAGGAATTCTATGACTGTCAATGTGGCTTGGCTTGGTGGGCTTGGAGTAGCGATCGCCCTCCCTCAGAATTAGCCACTCGCTATCGCCCGCAAGATTTCTAATCTCAAATTCTCAAATGTAAAATGAAGTGAGGTGCTTTTTTACTTAATTTATTTTATATTATTCTTAATTTTTAATTACTACCTTTATAAGTACCTCACTTTTGTTACCATTGCGGATCGGCTGCTATCATTGCTCCCGCCGCTACACTATCAAGCGGTTTAGCGAAAAAATAGCCTTGCCCGTATTCACACTGAAGCGCCCACAGATGTACCATTTGTTCCTGAGTTTCTATTCCTTCTGCCACTACCTGCATTCCCAGATTGTGCGCCAGAGAGATACTTGCCCTTACAATTTCCGAATTTGAAGGCTCTGCAAGCAAATCCATAACGAAACACTTATCAATCTTTAATATACTAACAGGTAAGCGGCGCAGATAACTCAGGGATGAGTAACCCGTACCGAAATCGTCAATGCAAATTTGAATATTTCGGGATTTTAAAAAATCAAAAACTTTTGTAACGACGTCAGCATTATCCACAAAAATGCTTTCGGTAATCTCCAGTTTCAAACAACTGGGATTAATTTCCGTTTGCCGCAAAATATCATCGATTTGAGAAACAAAGTAAGGATAAGAAAGCTGTTTAGCAGACAGATTAACCGCCAGCGTCAGCTCTTTTGCTCGTGGAAATTCTTCCTGCCATAAACGCATTTGGCGACATGCCTCTTGTAAAACCCAGGCGCCAAGTGGAATGATTACCCCTGTTTCCTCTGCAACTGGGATAAATTCTGTCGGTTTTATCACCCCTCTAGTCGGGTGATGCCAGCGCAGTAGTGCTTCAAATCCTGCTAGTTTACCTGTATCTAAAGATACTATCGGTTGATAGTTTAAGAAAAATATCGAAGATTGTGAAATAAACGCATCAATCTCAGGATCACGAGCTACCGCTGACGTCATTGCAGTAACGCCAGAATATTTCTTCTTTGGCAACAAAAATGAATTCGCTTCTTCAACCCAATCAAATTGTTCGCAAATCATGCGTCGTAAGTCGATTTCTAACTGCCAGCTTCCTAGGGTGCGAGCGCACATTTCCCGCTCAAACACCTTATAATTACCCTTACCCCTAGTTTTAGCAGTATACATAGCAATACCAGCATACTGCAAAAACTCCTCCGGCAAAATATCAAAATTCGAGCAAAAAGCAGAGTGTTGGTGGCTGGTGACGATACCAGTGCTGAGCGTCACAAATACTTCTTTTCCATCTATCTGAAATGGGATTGCAAGTTTTTGGTAAAGAATGTCCGCCCAGTAAATAGCTTCTGATACAGATATAATATTGTTTAGTAGCAGGGCAAATTCGTCAGAGTCAATGCGGGCAATGCTATCCCCTTTACGTAAGCAGCTTTCCAATCGTCTTGCTATGGCAACTAGCAGCCATTCACTCTGTTGCCATCCCAACCTGTGTTTAAGCATCTTGAAATCATCAATATCTAAAATTAGCACGGCAAACCCGGCATCTTTCTCTTTTTTGGCTTTCTCTATAGCTTGCCTCAAGCATTCCATAAACCCTGCTTGATTAAGTACACCAGTGAGAGTGTCATAAAAATTATCAGGTAGTGATGGTGGTTGGGTTGGCTGGTAAGGGCTAGTATCCATAATAATTCCGATTCTGGCGGGTTTTCCCTGATAGGCTATACGCGCTACTTTCACTTGCAAGCTGATTTTATGTTTTTGCTGTTTGTGCTGCAGCCGACAAGTATACATTCGCGCTCGCCTATTCCCAGGCACTCTTTTCTTTTGCTGCCGCTCTTTCCGGCTACGCTTTTCTGGCACCACTAGTTTTGCAAATTCCATTCCTATGATTTCCGCTGGTGTGTAACCCAGCAGCTGCGCAAAAGCCTGATTTACAAATGTCAGTAAACCATCTTGAACTATAAAGATGCCTTGTTTAAGATAATTTAATAGTGACAGATATTCTCGCTCTGCTTGATATCTTTCTTCCTCCACCTGTTCGCATCTGAACGCAGCTTCTGTCAAATTGCTGAGGTGGCGGTGCAATTCTCGCTCTCGCATTACAACACGACTGAGAGATTTTAGGGTTTCTATTTGCTGGGGCGTCAGCGCTCGCGGCACCGAGTCAAACACGCATAGTGCTCCAATTGCGTGCCCCTCTGGCGTAATTAACGGCGCTCCTGCATAAAAGCGAATATATGGTGCTCCTGTGACAATCGGATTATTAGCAAAACGAACATCTAAAACTGTATTTTTCACTACTAATACATCAGACTGCATGATAGCATGAGCCCAGAAGTCTACCTCCCAATAACTTTCTGGCAGTTCTAAGTTAAACGACTGTCGGGTGCCATCAATCAAACATAGCAATGCTCTTGGGGTCCCACAGATATAGGCTGCTAAGCGAGTAATATCTGTCAATGCGGCTTTCGGATCGTATTGCCGCAGTGCATCGTTCTTAATCGCTTTGTTTTTTAACCTTTGGGACATCATAATATTTCTTGTTTTTTTTCAAGATTAGGGCTTTTTAGCGATCGCCTAGTCGTATTCTGGCTAGCTCTCGACTTTTAAATCTTTGCTATTTTATTGGGGCAGTTTCTTTGTTTTCCTCCCAATACCTTTTCTTATCCGAATGAGTTCTTTATTTAACCCCGTCCTCCCCCCGCTGCTAGATAGCTTCTCTCTACCTTATTATTTTCTCAGTATTATACCTCTTTTCTCTAGCAAAATATCATTTTTTTATATATTTTTTTATTTCTTTCTTCTTTTACAAACCGCTAAAATATAGGACAAATAATAAAAATTTATTGCCAATAATCTAGCCCGCTACCAGACGATTTCGTCGGCGCTTCCCTTGATTCCAAAATAAAAAATTTATTATAAATTTAAACGTTTCTTATTTTTTAATCACCTCCTACTTAATAGGAATCTCAACAACAAATTCTGCTCCCTTTCCTGGTTCTGAAAAACATTGCAACTGTCCGCCGTGTTTTTCCACTACAATCTGATAACTAATAGACAATCCCAACCCAGTACCCTTACCAATTGGTTTAGTAGTAAAGAAAGGATCAAATAAGCGACGGCAAACTGTCTCATTCATACCAGGGCCATTGTCCCGAATTCTTATTTGTACCCACTGGCTGTCTTTGAGTGCAGTAGTAATATATATCTTTGGTAATTTCTTCACACCTGATTCTGGCGGATTTTCCATTTCTTGCTCCAAAGCATCAATCGCATTACTAAGAATATTCATAAATACCTGATTGAGTTGCCCAGCGTAGCACTCCACATTGGGAAGTTCGCCGTATTCTTTAATAACCTCAATCTCAGGATGCCCTGGTTTCGCTCTCAGTCGATTATGCAATATCAGCAGCGTGCTATCAATTCCTTCATGAATATTTACCGACTTTTTCTCTGCTTCGTCTAAGCGGGAAAAGTTTCGCAAGCTCAAAACAATTTTCCTGATTCTATCCGTGCCTAATTCCATAGAAGAAAGCAGTTTCTGCAAATCTTCCATGATAAATTCTAGCTCGATCTCTTCCTGGTATTTTTTGATTTCCGGCACGGGATCGGGGTAGTGTTTCTGATACAAGCGTATCAGTTCTAGCAATTCTTGTATGTACTCTTTGGCATGGTGAACATTGCCGGTGATAAAATTGATTGGATTGTTAATTTCGTGTGCTAATCCCGCTACCATCTGCCCCAAACTAGACATTTTTTCTGTCTGAACTAACTGGGCTTGAGTGCGCTGTAATTCTTGCAGTGCTTGCTCTAATCTTTGCGCTTGTTCCCGAAATTGAGATTCTGACTGGCGCAGGGCTTCTTCGGCTTTTTTGCGCTCGGTGATATCTAGCCCGACGCTAAAAATAAAGTTTAATTCACCAGATGTCTTGAATACGGCTCTGCTGTGCCACTCGACTAGCAATTGGCGTCCGTCTTTTGTTAAGATGTGGTTCTCGTGAGTAAGGTTTGTTTTTAAATGAATTAATTTTACAAAATTGTCTCTGGCGCGATCGCGTTCGACTGCAATCACAAATTTTGACAGGTAATCGCGACTTATCACCTCATCTAAAGTATAGCCTAGAGCCGTGAGCATGGCTTCATTCATCATCAGCACTTTTCCTTCTGGGTTGATGGCAATGAAAAAGGCTGGTGATGCTTCTACTAGGGTTCTACTAAAATCTCTTTCTTGCCGGAGTGCTTCTTCTGCCCGCACGCGAGCGGTTATGTCGCGTAGTAATACTAGGAAAGCGATTTTACCTTCCCATTCTGTTTCTACTACCCGCATTTCTGCGATCGCTTTTTCTCCCCTTACCGGAATAATATCTACCAAAGTTTGTACTACACGTATATCGTCGGTTCCGTTATCGCTTTCTCGCGACATTATTGAAGTATCGATCTCGCAGGCTTTTTTCTCTAAGACAAACTTGTCGAAAAGTTCTTTCCCCAAAAGCTCTTCTACCTTACAGTTAAAAAGAGAAGTCGTTGCCGGGTTAGCAAAACGAATAATCCCTTTGCAGTCTAATATAATAATACTATCTGCGTTTTTGTCAATGACACTGCGGAAACGAGCTTCGAGCATCTGTAGTTTCCGTTTTTGCTGCTGAATCTCCGCACGCATCTCGTGCCAATCGAGCGCCTGACGGATTGAATGCAGCAACTCAACTGAGTGTTCGATTTTGTGTCTGTCGTTGGTTTTTATAAGAGCTGATATCTGTCTGTCTATTGCCTGTTTCCTTCTGACAATGTTTATTACTTTTTCGCTTGTTTCAGTTGTTGTAATCATATTTCCTCCTCACTTATTATTTTTTTAGTATTTTCAAGCTCCCATTCCCTCGGAATATTTCATAGATAACTTTTTCTATTCTGTTTACTTAGTTTATTCTTTTTGAGCTACAAGCGTTTATTTTTACATTATTTTTTTATTTTTATAAAATCTTTTTTTTTTTTTTGTTATCTAAATTACAAATTAAAAATTTTTTAATTTTGAGAAGAGTGAAGCCCTTGATGCCAGCTATATTCGCTAGAGTTACATTCACTTACTCAATGAAATCAAGGAGAAAGGGGAGGGAGAAGGCAGAAACTTAGACATATGATATAATAATCCTTTAACACTTCTTTGATTTTGAGTTTTATTTTCATTTTATTTGCAAAATATTGTCATTTCCCAGTAGCTCCGCATCTCGGCTGCTAGCTTAGAAATTAGCACTTAACCCTATATATAAGAACATAAAAGAGACAATAATAGGGGTATTTGCTGCCGCCACAAGCAAGAATACTTAGGTATCGCCGCCTAAAAAATATCTATCTGAAGAGGGGTGCTAATCTATCTGTATCAAGAGAAAAAATCAAAGATGGGCTGCGTGCATCGGTTAGCGCTAAATTCAACAGGGAGCTATTAAAATAACCAGGAATAAGGGGATCACGATTTTGTATGGGTTTGCGCTTTTGCTCTGTTGTTATTGGTAATTCTAAAAATAATTTAAACAAACAGTGAGTAAAAAATTCTATTGTCTGCAAGCAGAGAAGAGAATGTAAAAATAAGTTAAAATATGATAAAATATAAATACTTAAGTGAATATTAATATGAACTGGCAGGAAATTGCAGGTAATTGGGTATTCATTCCCCCACGGGCTGTAGCTGTGGTACATTTTCTCGGCGGCGCTTTTGTTGCTGCTGCTCCGCAAATAACATATCGACATTTGTTGGAGCAAATCGGAAATGCGGGCTATGTGATAGTAGCAACGCCATTTTTAAATACTTTTGATCACGCAGAGATTGCTCGAAGTGTGCTCTGGAGTTTTGAGCAGACTATGGCTCGCTTGCAAGCAACTAAACAGTTGAGAAGAGGATATTTGCCTATCTACGGTATGGGGCACAGTATGGGTTGCAAGCTACACTTGCTGATTGGTAGTTTATTTGAGGTTGAACGTGCAGGCAATATCTTGATTTCCTATAATAATTATCCGGCTCGCCGCGCTATTCCTTTTGGGGAGCAGTTTTTGCCGCTGTTTGAAGTGGAATTTACTCCTTCTCCCCTAGAAACTAGCCAGCTCGTTGCGGAGCGCTATCAAATTCGGCGTAATCTAATGATTAAATTTATGGATGATGATATTGATCAAACTCTGTCACTGATTTCTGTACTTGAGCGACGTTTTCCAGGTATGGTAGCTCTGCAGAAACTCCCCGGTAATCATTTGACTCCTTTGAGTCAAGATATTAATTGGCAAGCGGGGAGGGAATTTTCGCCGCTAGATGCGCTCGCTCAGTGGTTTCGCCAACAAATCTCACGGGAACTGTTTTGTTTGCAAAAAGAAATTCTCCGCTGGCTTAATCCTCTGGGAACTCCTTAACTGGACTAACTTTGGCGCGGTAGAGGAGGTTATCGCCCTGTCGGTAACCAGTGTAGCGTACTTTTACAGGCTCACCTGGTTGGGCAATTCCTTCCATGAGTTGATGTTGTTTGGGATCATAGGGGATTTCTGCACCGACTGTAGCGAGCGCTTCTACCCCCCATTTTTGTAACAACTGCTCCACCGGGCGTAGCAGTGGTAGTAATCTTTCTGCTGGCAAATCGGGTTTTTCTCGTGCTGCATGGGCAGCTGTTGGCCACTGGATGAGCCAGGATTCTAGTACTTGTAGGCTTTCTCGTTGAAATTCCTGTAGTAATTCCTGTCGTTGCATCTCAAGCTGCGATCGCAGTCTAGCACATTCTTCTTGTAGCTGTGCAGCCATTACTGTAGTCACTTCTTCCGAAAGCAACATCCCTATCAACTCCCCAGTCTGCACTTGCAGCGCTTTTGCAATTTTTACCAAATTTTCCAGCCGCATCTGCGCTACTAAACCTTGCCGCAACAGCTTTATCTGTTGTTTTGAAACCCCTGCTTTTTGTCGCAGCGCCTTAAAATCCGCAATACCGACTCGCCGCATCATCTGCCGCAACTGCTCAACATACTTTCGACTCGCCGTTTCTGCCATACTTATATTATGAAAATTCAAAAAAATCAGGGGCTAGTAATGGATAATTTATAACACCCATTACTCCCTGTGCCGCTCCCCTATTATCCAGTTTTACTCTTCTAGCAAACTTCTCAACATCCAAGCAGTCTTTTCATGTACTTGCATCCGCTGAGTGAGCAAGTCGGCAGTGGGTTCGTCATTGACTTTTTCAACAATCGGGAAAATCGATCGCGCCGTGCGCACCACAGCTTCTTGCCCTTCTACCAACAGGCGAATCATTTCTTCTGCCTTCGGCACACCAGGGGTTTCTGGAATTGAACTTAAGCGAGCAAATTCACTGTATGTGCCTGGAGCGGGAAATCCTAAAGCTCTGATCCTTTCGGCTATTTGATCAACTGCTGTTGCTAGTTCAGTGTACTGCGCCTCAAACATCAGGTGCAGAGTTTGGAACATTGGTCCTGTGACGTTCCAATGGAAATTGTGAGTTTTTAGGTAAAGCGTATATGTATCTGCAAGTAGCCGAGACAGCCCCTCGGCAATCTCTTGTCTGCTTTTCTCTTCTATTCCAATGTCGATTTTCATAGGTTTTGCTTGAATCTGCATAAGGTTTCCTTTTTTTACTATAGGGTTGAAGAGATTGTCAGCTTCAGGCTAGGTGCATCCGCAACACCGAGCGGGGAGCGCGGCGAACTTTGCAGCGAATTGTTTCGTACCCTAGGCGCTGACAAGCTTCAAATCTGTGGCAGCCAGAAAAGCCGTAGTATTCTCCGTCTACTTCTAAAACTTCTATCGGCTCTTGCAGCCTTTAATGGACTCCATAAGGGCGGCCACTTTTTTTTGGTCATTTTGTCGCGGCAGGGGGCGACGAATTCGGTTGATCGGTATTTCTTCTATCCTCATTGCTCTTTCTGTTTTTTTGGTTCTGCTTTAATCATACTCATACTGACTTCGTTTTGCTATTAAATTTTTAGTTAATTTTAAAATGCAAAAATTTTTGTATATTTTTAGGGAATTACATTAGTTTTTAAATTGAATCAATAAAAAAATATTTCTGGGTTTTGGTCGATAATAGGCTATAAATGGCTAGTGGATAGGGGCTATTCCAATACAGAAGGCTATTAAGAGCAAAAGTATGTTTAAATCTGTTTCTGAATTACTTGTTTTTCCTACAGGCGAGGGCTTGAGCTGGTTGTCGGGGAGTGTGCTGATTGCCTGTCTGGTGGTATTTTCAGGAGAACCGACACGAGGGCAGACTGGCAAAGATATTGAGCTGCGAGTAGGTATAGTGCAGCGATTTGGTTCTAAACCAAATGATCAGTTGACGCTGAAAGCAAAGAAGGGCGAGCGCCTGATTATAAGGTTTAAAGGCAATGACGGGCAACCGCTCACTTTAGAAGCGTCGGAGGTGAAATTAGAAATTCAAAAGAAACGGCTGTCAGCACCGGTGATAGAAGAGCGAGTGGTTTTGGGCACTTACCGCAGTTTTGAGAATGCTGAAGAAAGTGCTAATCAGTGGCGAGCTAAAGGTATAGAGGTAGAAATTGGTCAACCGCAACGGTGGCAAGTGTGGGCCAAAAGGGCGACGTACAGCACGCCTTTATTGCGACGATTGCTGCTGGAAAGCTTGCGTAAAAACGGATATGAAATAGCTTACTTACAAACAAATATTCTTAAGCAGGTGCCGCAGGCAACTTTATTGGTAAAAGGGCAGCGCTACGCTCGCGAACAAATAGAGATAATGTCTTCTGCAGGAGCGATCGCTGTTATACGAGGTAAACAAGGAGAATGGGAGCGCCTATACGAAGGGCGCTTGCACCTTCAGCCTAATGCCTATGGCACTTATACTCTAGTGAATGAGGTGCCGCTAGAAACCTACCTGCGAGGGGTGGTGCCTTATGAGATAGGAGCCACAGCTCCCTATGCAGCCCTGGAAGCACAGGCGATTATAGCTAGAACTTATGCCCTGAGAAATTTGCGGCGGTTTGCGGTGGATAATTATCAATTGTGTGCGGATACGGAATGTCAGGTTTATAAGGGGATAGGGGAAACTTGGCAGCAAGTAGATCGAGCGATCGCTAATACTGCAGGTTTAGTGCTTACTTATCAAAATGAATTAGTAGACGCTTTATATTTTTCCAGTAGTGGCGGTGTCACCGCTGCTTTTAGTGACATGTGGCACGGAGACGAGCGCCCCTATCTACGAGCAGTATTAGATTCCGCTAATAATATTTGGAACTTGTCCAAGCAGAGTTTAGCTGTGGAGTCTAATTTCCGGCGTTTTATCAATCTGACAAAAGGGTTTAATGGCGACGACTGGGATGTATTTCGCTGGCGAGAGCCTAGTTCTCTAGCTCAGATGAATAAAAATCTTAAGGATTATCTGAAAGAGGAAAAACATCCCCTGGCAAATTTTAAAACTATTCAAGATGTGAAAGTAGTAGAGCGTGCCCCCTCTGGACGAGTTCTGAAATTGGCTGTGACTACTGATATTGGTAAAGTTGAATTGGAAAAAGACGAGATTCTCAGAGGATTCTATGCTCCTTTGAGTACTTTATTTTATCTGGAGCCTATTTATCAATCTGAGAAAGTTCTCTGGGGCTTTGCTTTTGTCGGGGGCGGATTTGGACATGGCGTCGGATTGAGCCAAACCGGCGCTTACACACTTGCTGAGAAGGGTTGGTCGAGTGCGCGCATTCTCGGTTTTTATTATCCCGGAACTTCGATACAACCTATTAGTGAAGATATCGCTTTTTGGCGAGAGCCTACTTTAGATGCCATACAGCCGAGTACTAGCAACTAATGTCTTTCCATATGAGGATTGTACGGAAACTGATTTTTATTATTTGTCATTCGACTTTTCCGAAAAAATTTTAGGTTTTTTTGAAAAAGTCGGTTTTCTGGCTGCGATCGCTATTATTTATATTATAAATTATTAAATATTATAATTTTTAATAAGGGACGCCAATACAGCGTCCCAGTGGTGAATTATCTGCAAAAGAAATTAATTAAAAACTCAAGCTTAGCATTTGCCTCTAGACAGAGATTCTTGAGGAAAGAGTCAAGTTCTCTGTCTTGTACAGGGGGATATGCTTAGTAGAGTTCTTCTTCTTTGTGAGTTTCGATAACGCAATCAGAAGTGGGGTAAGCAACGCAGGTTAAGACATACCCAGCTTCAATTTGTTCATCATCCAAAAACGACTGATCAGATTGATCTACAGTACCCTTGATCAGCTTGCCAGCGCAAGTGGAGCAAGCACCAGCGCGACAGGAGTAGGGCAAGTCAATACCTTGTTCCTCAGCTGCGTCGAGAATATAGGTATCGTCATCCACGTCAATCGTGGCGTTTAGCCCTTCTGCTTCATTGATTAGGGTTACTTTGTAAGTTGCCATGTAGCGTTCCTCTCAAATGTGTAATACGGCAGCGAAAGTTTATCTGAGCCACCTGCGGAACAGTAGGCCGCTTTTGCTAAACTAGAGTAGCCTTTCCCGCCAATGCCCCGACTAGCGATCGAATTCTAGTTTGTTACAACCAGAACGAGCAGCCAAGGTAGTTTGAGTGGCAAGGTTGGTTTTTAGCCCGCAGCCTTTACAGGCTCTTTAAAATATGTAACACTAATTGCCCGATAAGTTGAACGGAATTAATTAATTAAAACTCTTGGTTTAATCTTATTTACTTATATTTTGAATGCGGGAGTAGCCTAGTATTGCAATTCAAGAGCGTTTTTCTGAAAGAGCTTGCAATTTGTCACTGTTTCTGGTAAAGTTATGAATTCAAATATTAAATTAGCAGCAAGGCTTCCTATAAGAATAGGTTTAGTAGGGACTGGGTATGCTGCCAAATTGCGAGCAGAGGCAATAAAAGGGGATGAGCGAGCGCGGCTAGTTGCAGTAGCGGGTCACATACCAGAAAAAACAGAAGAATTTGCTCAAACATATGAAACCGAGGCAGCAGTTTCGTGGCGCGAGCTAATAGAGAGGGAAGATATAGATTTAGTGATAATTTCTACAGTCAGTAGAGATCATGGAGCGATCGCTCTTGCAGCAATTCTAGCAGGAAAGGACGTAGTTGTCGAATATCCCCTAGCATTGGACGTAGCAGAAGCTACCGAAATTATTGCCTTATCAGAGAAAGCCGGCAAGTTTTTGCATGTAGAACATTTAGAACTACTAGGCGGCGTACATCAGGCATTAGTAAAATCCTTGCCGGATACAGGCCAAGTTTTTTACGTTCGCTATGCCACCCTCAGCCCCGAGCAACCCGCACCTCGTCGTTGGAGCTATCAGCGAGATTTATTTGGCTTTCCCCTTATCGGTGCTCTCTCACGTGTGCAGCGACTGACAGACGTATTTGGGCAAGTAGAAAGTGTGAGCTGCCAAGCGCAATACTGGGATGCCCCGCCGCCTGAAAAAGAATTAGGGTATTTCACTGCTTGTCTGTGTACTGCCCAAATGCGCTTCAAAAGCGGCATGATTGCTGAGGTGGTTTATGGTAAAGGGGAAGTTTTCTGGCAAAGCGAACGCAAATTAGAAGTTCACGGCGATCGCGGCACCTTAATCTTCGACAAAGACAAGGGAAAACTCGTGCGAGGCAGTGAAATCACTTGTTTACAAGTAGGGAGCCGCCGAGGATTATTTGCCAAAGACACCGCCATGGTTTTAGATCACTTAATAGAAGGCACTCCCCTCTACATCACCCCCAAAGCCAGCTTATACGCCCTCAAAGTAGCCGATGCCGCCCGTCGCTCCGCTGAAACTGCCCAAACAGTAGCCCTTGACTAAACAATTTTTTAAGAAATCTTTCTTTAGGCTACACTTAACTTAATATTTGGAGGGAATCATGGCTGCAACCTTGGAACAGATTGCCCATTACCTAGACGAAAGAGGGTGGCGATACAATATAGATAAAGAAAATAGTCGGATCATTACAGGAGTAGCGGCTGAAAATGTAGACAATTTCCTGATTGTGATTCAACTCGACGAAGACGGAGAATTTTTTAAATTATTTGCTCCTCAAGTACTTTCTGGTATACAGAATCATCCCCACAAAGATGCTATTTTACAGACAATGCTCTGTATTTCCTGGGAAACCAAAATGCTACAATGGGAGTATGATCCGACTGACGGAGAAATTCGCGCTATTATTGAATTTCCTCTAGAAGATTCAACGCTAACAGAAAGACAATTCAACCGCTGTTTGAATGGATTAATTCAAATTGTCGATGAGGTAGCCATGCCGCGCCTAAAACATGTTATGGAAACTGGCGAAGATCCGGGAGACGAAGATATAGGCGAAAGATTGCTACTAACGCTACAAGAAGAAGCGCCAGGATTGCTGAGAGTCTTAGAAAAAGCAATGGAAGCACGTAAAAAACGAGGAACGTCCTTTACGGAGAATTAAATTAAAAGGCTAATGGTATATAATTCATCGTCCTAATTTATTGGGAATACCATCGCAACCCCCTGGGATAGTAGCTCGGCTACGAGAGCCACACCACGCACAACAGTAGTAACGCTGGGCATCCGAAAGCCCCTTGACATCAGTAAAATCTGCGTTTTCAATCACAGCGCCAGTATATTCCCCAGTTTCGTAGTTGGGGCGTTCGGTACGACTACGCGGAGAGGCATGTTCAACAAAGCCGTAGAATAAGCGAGCACCTTTAAGATTGGCACCTTTAAGATTAGCTTCATACAAGATAGTACGGGAAAGGTTGGCTTTGACGAGTTCGCAGCCAGAGAGATTGGCACGAATAAGATTGGCATCGCTCAAATCTGTCCAGCGCAAATCGGTGCCAGAGAGATTGGCTCCGGCTAGCATGATGCCTAAATCGATGACGCGTACACCTTCATTGCGATCTTCTTCGTAACCACCAGCACCATTGAGAATAGGTCTGCCTAAATGGCGATCGCGCTTCAGCGGTGTCAGCAATTTCGAGCGGGATAAAAACCTCAGCACCTTAGCTTTCCCTGCTGCATCAACGCTACTGAGAATTGCTGCCGTGCGCCCTTCTGAAAAAGCACGCTCTTGGGGCCAATCTTCTAGTAAGCCTTCTTCATCCAAAGCAAGATCGGAAATACCTTGAAAATAGGCATCAATAGTTTGTTGTTGGGTAAGAATGTTTTGCTGATTGGTAAGCCGGTTTTGCTCCAGGGTTAAGTCGCGAGAAATAATGTATTGTCGCCAGGCAATGTATAAGGCTAAGATGGCAACAAAGATTTGCCCCACGGCTCCAACCCATTCAGCTACTGAGCCAGAGACATTCCAGTCTATCTGACGACTGAAAGCAGCAAGGCGCTCGCTTCCCCCTAGAAACTTTAGCGAAGCCAGTACTGCCATCAACATACCCAAAACAGCAACAAATTGCACCCGATTTCGTGCAGACAATAACCGCTCCCACATAGCTTGCAACCTAGGTAAAATTACTAAAACCGATACAAACATGGTTGCAAACGCGCTCGACAGTCCCAGAAATCGGTTGTTAGTGACCAAACCCGCACTAATGAGAACAATCCCCACCAATATAGTCAAAGTCGGACTAGCTTTATAAACTTGACGCGGTTGCGGGTGTACTTCTGTAGTCATCCCTGCCGCTGGTTCAACTGTCGTATCTTTGCCAGGATTGTCACTAGAGTCACTAGAGAGGTTAACATTAGACTGAGGTTGAATTGCGTGGGCAGATTTTTGGTCGGTTGTCATGGTTTTCTAGTTTGACGAACACACCGCTATTCTCAGCTCAAAGTTGGAGAGCTTGACAGCACAAGTAAAGCCCTCACCGCACTGTTCACATCTTAACTAAACTAATAAACATTTCTGGGAAATTAGAATCTTATTATTATTAAATAAGCAATTTGTATCAAGCAAACAAAAATAATTAGAGAATAAAAGTTGGAGAACCCCGCCCTATGACAAATTCTGTATTTTTACCGCCTACAATTCCATTGGAGTATAGGGCGATCGGCATCGTGCGCGGGCGCTATTTGCCCAGTCAAAACAAAATCACCAGAGGTACACTCGTCACCCATGATGGTACCATACTACCAGCAAACCTAACAGAAACTGCCGGCTGGTTAATTAAAATTAAACCGGAATTGTTTGAAACCGAACATGTCTGGGTTGCGTGGCCCAGAACCGAAGACAATATTCTGCACATGCAACTAAAAAATCTGCGCTTGCCTCTAGAAGGACAAACAATCGAAGACGTGAGCGTAGGATTAGACTATTTTTCCGTGCGAGGCGAGATAGTCAATCAAGACCCCCGCACTGGAATAATCAACGTCCTCATTTGTCGCAATATTATCCCCCCAAAGAAACAACTGAGAAAAAAATACCAGCCATTCATCTTAGCTATTGAGGGATTCTTGCCGGGAAAAGTAGATGGCCAGTTCTGGGATTTTGACGTCAGCCGTGAGGGAAACAAGCTGATTCTGGAAGATGCTAAATTCATGGCTCAAACTGTGTTTGAGTTACCGCAAAAAGAAGAACCGAAGAAAAAGGGTAAAAAAGGTAAAGGCAAACAACCTCCAGGCAAACCATATCGTCAGAAAACCTTAATCAAGTCGCCTCCAACTTCGGCTTTTCCAAAACCAGAAATACCAGACATACCTCTAGAGGAAAGACCGCCGAACCTGTTTAAAAAGAGAAAAAAAACACAATAAAACATCTTTATTGTTGAAAAAGTAATCTAAAATATATCGCCGCCTATCATACGGAAAAGCGTGGAAGCGGTTTAAATTCTTAAATTTATATGAATAATCCCCGTCAAATTGCTTTTCTAGCACTTCGAGACGTACACCGGGGCGCATTCGCCGATATCGCCCTTACTCGCTGGCTGCGTCAAGCCAAGCTCAGCGACGCTGATCGCCGTTTGACAACCGAATTAGTTTATGGGTGCATCCGCCGCATGCGAACCCTAGACGCCCTTATCGACTTATTTGCTAAGAAAAAATCTAGACAACAACCACCAGACTTGCGAACAATCCTGCATCTGGGCTTATATCAACTGCGTTATCTCAGCAATATTCCTGCAGCCGCCGCCGTTGATACGACAGTAGAACTTTGCAAAAAAAATTCTTTAGTAGGACTTGCCGGATTTGTCAATGCTTTGTTGCGACAATACATCTGCAATACAGACACTCCCCTGCAACTGCCAGAAAATCCCGCAGAACGTCTGGGAATTTTACATAGTTTCCCTGACTGGATAGTACAATTTTGGATAGAACAACTTGGTTTTGAGGAAGCAGAACAGCTTTGTCAGTGGTTTAATAAGTCGCCGACGATTGACTTACGTGTTAATCCGCTACGAACGTCGATAGAACAAGTTGAGGCAGCGCTAGAGGCAGCAGGTGCTACGGTGACTCGTGTTCCTCACTTGCCACAGGCGTTGAGGTTAAAAGGTGGTACGGGGGCGATTGAAAATTTACCCGGATATAAACAGGGATGGTGGTCAGTGCAGGATAGTAGTGCGCAACTGGTTGGTTATTTGCTTGAGCCGCAACCAGGTGAGGTGGTTTTTGATGTTTGTGCTGCTCCGGGTGGGAAAACGACTCACCTTGCAGAATTGATGCGGGATGAGGGGAAAATTATTGCCTGTGACAAGGCGGAATCTCGGCTTAGAAAGCTAGCAGAAAATGCGCAACGCTTGCAGCATAAGTCTATAGAAATTTTTAGGGGGGATGTTTGTAATATATCGCAGTTTGAGAATGTTGGCGATCGCGTGCTTTTAGATGCCCCATGTTCGGGATTAGGCACTCTGCACCGACGTGCTGACGCGAGGTGGCGACATACCCCGGAAAATGTCCAAAAACTCGCCGAATTGCAGGGAAAGTTACTCCAACAAGTGGCGGGATGGTTGAAAGAGGGTGGCGTTTTGGTTTATGCTACTTGTACTTTGCATCCTTTAGAGAATGAAAATTTAATTTGCGCTTTTCTGGAGCGTCATTCTAACTGGGAAATCTCTCCGCCTGCTCCTGAGTCTCCTGTCGCCCCGTTTGCCACCCCCGAAGGCTGGATCAAAGTTTGGCCCCATCGACATCAAATGGATGGATTTTTTATGGTACGTTTGATAAAGGGAAAGAATAAAGTATGATTTATTCGAGAATATTTTTTACCTGCGTTTAGTAAAAATCAACTCCAACACTAGGTATTAAATTTTGGTATTGTTTAGTATTGGAGTTGCGAGCGCTGGTATAGTTTAATTATCTGGATTTTCTTCTTTGTTAATTTTCGGCACAATAGAGGGAGGCTCCTTATCTTCCCAACCTACAGGACGTTTAGAATTATACCAAGCGATCGACCCCAGCACAACTGCGGCAATAAATCCCACCACATATACAGCGGCAAAAGCAACTGGAAAATTGCTATTTCCCGCAGATACATCCATCAATATATTCATAAAACACCTTTAAACACACTAAAGCCGCTTTTTTTCTTAAGCTATACATACCATAACCCTTTAGATTCAGCGTTACCAAATCCGAGAGTCATTATTAGATAAAAAACAAAGTCACTCTTTATGCTAAAAATTCTCTGCTCTGTCAACAAGAGACTACCAGCTATTGTTCTGATAACCTCCAGAGTAACCTCCATCAGAATATTGTTCTGAACTTACACCATTGTTGTAATAGGCACTATCTACAGTGTAACCAGAAGTGCCGGCGTTTTCTTGAGGTTTTTGAAAATCGTAGTATGAAATATTCGCCTCAACAGGTTTAGCAACGATACTGCCTTTGCGTCCTTCCAAATTCGGCAACTTGGGAAATTCCTCAACTGGCATCCCTTCTACTACCTTAGACATAAATTCATGCCAAGTAAAAGCCGCCGTACCACTACTGCCCCAGGTAGGATAGCTATCATCATTACCCAGCCAAACGCCGGTAACAAGTTGAGGAATATAACCAATAAACCAAAGATCGCGAGCTTCTTCAGAAGTGCCGGTTTTGCCAGCAACAGGGCGGTTGATATAGGCTGGGCGACCTGTGCCATTATTAACTACTGACTGCAGCATCCAAGTCATAATAGCGGCAGAGTCTTTATCTAAAACTTGTTTAGGTTGGAATTTCGCTTCATAAAGAACTTCTCCGCGCCCATTTATAACGCGACGAATGCCATGGACTTCAACATGTTTGCCTTGCGCTGCTAGAGTGCCGTAAGCGCTAGTTAGCTCCAGCAAATTAACCTCAATAGCACCCAGAGCCAGAGCGTAGTAAGGTTTGAGTTCGGATTTGATCCCCATTTGGTGCGCCAGTTTAATAGTAGGCTCAAATCCCACATCGGCGAGTACTCTAACAGCAACAACATTGGTGGATTTAGTGAGGGCGTCGAGCATAGACAGCCAACCGCCGCTATAGGAGTTGCCGTAATTTGCTGGTTTATAGCCGTCGATTGACATAGGTGCATCGCGGTAGCCGTCGTAAGGAGAAAAGCCAGCGGCTATTGCTGCAGTATAGACAAAACTCTTGAAAGTCGAACCTGGTTGGCGCTGAGCTTGAGTAACGCGATTAAATTGGCTATCAGCGAAATTTGTTCCTCCTACCATTGCTTTAACTTCGCCGTTGCGGGGGTCGATCGCCACCAGTGCTGCTTGCTCGAACCCCTGAGATACGCCATCAATTTCCACTGCATCTTTGACTGCTTTCTCGGCGTATTTTTGCCATTTGAAATTGAGAGTAGTTTCCACTGTCAACCCGCCGATTTCCAGTGCTTCCCGTGAGATGTATTTTGGTAATTCTTTCTGAATGTAGGAGGTGAAATAGGGAGCTTCTAACTGTAGGCGCTTGGGAGTTTTGGGAGCGAGTTTGAGTTCTTCTGCTTTAGCCGCTTTTGCTTCAGCGGCGGTAATGTAGCCTGCTTCTAGCATATCTTCTAGGACAAGATTGCGGCGAGCGCGAGCTACTTTTGGATTGACTAGCGGCGAATAATCTGTCGGGGCGGGAGGCAAGCCTGCAATCATCGCCATTTCTGCCAGGGTAAGTTTATCTACTGTTTTGCCGAAGTAAACCCAAGCGGCATCTGCCACACCATAGGCTCCTGCTCCCAAATAAACAAGATTGAGGTAGCGTTCAAGGATTTGCTCTTTTTTCATCTCCCGCTCGATTTTCAGCGCCAGCAGGGCTTCTAGAATTTTGCGTTTGATGCTTGGCTCTTGATTGAGGAAGACTATTCGAGCCAACTGTTGTGTGATGGTGCTGGCTCCTTCTACTACATTGCCGGCGAGAAAGTTGGAGATAGTCGCTCGCAGAATGCCTTGAAAATCGATGCCGGCATGTTTGTAAAAGCGTCTGTCTTCGCTGGCGATAAATGCTTTTACTAGTTTGTCGGGGATTTGCTCTATTTTAAGTTTTTCTCTCGTAGCGGGGCCGATTTGTTGTAATATTGTTTCGTCTGCAGCTTTAATTGTCAAGGTTCCTTCTCTGACGAAGGTAAAGATCTCGTCGGTTGGCGGTAGGGAGCGTTCTAATGTCTGAAATGCTAATATTACTGCGATTGAAGCGCCGCCTATACTAGCTACGCCTATACTTATCCAGAAAGAGTGCCGTTTGTGCAGGGGTTTTTGGCGCCAACTGGCTTGTATTGATAAAGCTAATGGTTTTATATATTTGATGCTAGATGCGATTGGGTGGATGAAAGATTTGCTGGGGCGATGTGATGGCTGGGTTGTGTTTTCTGATTCTGCTTTTTCTGGTGCTGGCTGTTGATGGCAAGGATATGACTGACAGGTTTGTTGAGGTGTTTGGGCGTGTGTAGTATTGCTATCTAGTAGGGAATTGTTAATTTCTGGCTCCGGCTCCTGATACTGAAGCGGTTCGCCGTCTTTTTTTTCGGAAGGGGGTGTTTTAGATTCTATGGGCTGGGAACCTTTGCCTGAAATTGTTGCTAGCTTAAATAGCTTTGAAAGAAATTTTGACACGATAGCTCCTCACTCACACACAACCAGGTAATCGATTTTCGTATGTTTTATTTTTAATACTTTAGACAGTATACAATAAGGGTTGACGTTGATGCAATACTAGTAAAATATCTGAAATTAATTGCAATTTTAAGCTAAATTTTAGGGGTTGATTGAATGTTTTTTGTTTTGATAATGCTTGTTTTTTGTAAGGTTTGAGCTTGATTGTGGAATGAAATTTATTTTATGGTATAAGGAAAAAATTGATAGGGTGAGTGAGGATTTGTAGTTTTGGGTGGGTGCAGAGGGGCGATCGCTATTTTAAGAATACCTAAGAGTATACCCTAGGGGCGATCGCACTTCTGCAATAGCAAAACGCCTAGATAGAGGAGTGTCCCAAAGCGAGACCTACTACGAGCATTCCCAAAACGAGGAAAGGTTGGGCGCTTGCCTGATATTTAACATCATTTTCCAGGGGATTGCGCAGGAAATACATATCCTGAAAAGTGATTTGCGGGATGACTAGCAGCAGCAGAATTACGGCGTAGAGATGCTGGTGAATAGCGATTAGGTAGGCGGCAATTCCGACTTGGAAGATATCGATCGCCAGTACGCAAATCCAGGCGGCGGTTTGAATACCGAACATGACGGGGAGAGATTTCAAGCCCAACTGGCGATCGCCCTCAACGCTTTTAAAATCATTAACGATCGCAATTCCCAACCCCGCCAAACTATAAAATAACGTCAGTACGACAATCGTGCCGTTTAGTTCCCCGAACAAAGCGTGACCCGTCCACCAAGGTAGGGCTATATAGCTGGCACCGAGAGCGTAATTACCAAGCCAACCGTTCTGCTTAAGCTTTATAGGGGGAGCCGAATAAATATATGCCAGGAATGCTCCGCCGATAGCTATGAGAGTAATTGTAGGAAATTCGTGCCCTGCCCATTTATCTAGAATAAAAGCCAATCCCAGCCCAGCAAACAATAGCACCAGAATTTGAGTAATAACTTGCGCCATAGAAATAGCGCCAGAGGGGATTGGGCGGTAAGGCTCGTTGATAGCATCGATTTCGCGATCGTAGAAATCATTTAAAGTTTGCGTGTAGCCCACCATCAAAGGGCCAGATAGCAACATACAGGCTGCTGCTTTCAAGATATTTTCTAAAGTCCAGGTGTACTCACCAGAGGAAGCAGCCCCGCAAACTACGCCCCAAATCAGGGGAATCCAGGTGATGGGTTTCATTAGCTGGAGGCGGATTTTCCAAATCGATGTTTCTCCGCTTGCTGCGCCTTTCATTCCCAGCAACTGTCTGGTTTTAGCGCTGCGTTCAGTCTGGGTTGCTGGGGAGGGAGAAGAAGTGGGAAGATTAGACATGCCCTTTTGTAAATAGTTAATCTTCTTAATTTTGGCAGTAATTTTTGCTGTAGTTTAGTGTTTTCACCTTAGCGTTACTGCGCTTAGCACTGTCTGAGACTGCTACCCGAAGGAAATAATCAAGTATTGATTCTGAAACTTAGCCCCTTTAACGGGTGCAGCGCTCAACTCAGGGGGTAGGAAAATATTGCGCCGCTGATCTCCGGCTTCGATAGTAACTTCTGGCCCATATTGAGTGAGTTTAATCTGTTTTTTATCAAATCCGGGCAAGAAAAGGCTAACTTGGCGAGCGGCGACATTAATTGATATAGGTTTGGGAGCTTGAGCGGCTTGGCTGAAATCTGGCAGGGCGTTGCAGAGACTATGCCAGTCGTCACCACTGCGGAAGGGAACGGAGGTGACTTGTAGGGGTGCGAATTGGGTGACATCGAAGGAGACTTTATCTGTAGCGAGCGCCTGATTAAGAATAACGCCGCCAACAATCAGCCCTACTTGTTGAGCGCTGCCCCAGAGGTAACGAGCGGTAGCAACAGCAACTGGGTTATTGGTGGTAACGAGATAAGCGACAGCGCGGTTAGGATCAGCGAGAGTTTCTTTCCACTTATCTAACAACTGGTTAAATTGTCCGAGTGGCTGAGAAAAGTTATCGCTAGACCAATCGACGTTGAGAACGGCGCTGGTGATAGGTTGCACGAAGGGAGATAGAGTTTTGCCGAGTTCGGAATCGGTAAATACTTTACGAAATCGGCGGATATACCAACTGAGAATTTCTGGCGAACCGATGGCGCGCAGCATAGTTTGGTTGCCTTCGCCATCGTAGATAATCACGTCGTATTCTCCGCTTGCCTGATATTCGCGCATGGCGTTGATTGTCAGAATGCTATCCATGCCTGGGAGCACTCCTAATTCTTGACCATAAACATCTTTGAAAAACGGCGTGCGGACGTATTGCGCTTCTAGTTTTTTGAGTTCTTCCCAACCGCGTTCGAGTAGTACAGTCATTTGCAAATGCAAAACTTTCAGGTTGGGTGCGATTTCTTTTGGCTCGGAGCCGATTTCAGCGCCTAACATTAAGCCGAGGGCTGGACTGGGGTCAGAAGCGGCAAGGAGTACGCGTTGCCCTTGACAGGCAAACCGCTTTGCTGCTGCGATCGCCATTGTGGTACGACCTGTGCCGCCTTTGCCTAAAAATGTTAAAAATAGGGCCATTTTTTTCCCTTTTTTGTGAGGGGGTGAATGCTGGAGTGCAGCACTGCAACATCCAAGGTTGTCGCGTGCCACACTCTAGCTTAATTGTCCCTTATTAGTTTTCTGTCAACAGTTGGGAATCTGCCAACTAGCGACAAATGACAGCTTACAGGGAGGGGCTGGTTGAATTTTTCCTCCTCCTAGTTAACTGCTTCTAGTTCGTCTTCAAAAAACCAGGTGGACCATCCCTGCTCAAACCGGACGATGACGCCAATGGCTTGCCCATCGACTGGTTTGAAGCCGCAAACTGTGCCGACAGGATTTTGCTTGATTTTGTTGATCATGCCTGTTTCCAGCCGATCTCTGAGACGACGCACTTTTACTTTCTGACCGATTTCCATTCTCACTTCACTTTCGTAGACCACTCCAAAGTTTATCAGTGTATGCGGTACCCTTTGTAGAGTTGGATTGGGTTATGAGAAATCTATGCCCAATTCCCTGTCATTTTTATGCAAAGGATTGGCGATGTTAGCTAAGAGAATTTTGCCCTGTTTGGATGTTAAAGCAGGTAGGGTTGTCAAAGGAGTAAATTTTGTCAATTTGAAAGATGCTGGCGACCCAGTAGAATTGGCCCAGGCTTACAATGATGCTGGGGCTGACGAGTTGGTATTTTTGGACATTACGGCCACTCACGAGGACCGGGACATTATTATTGATGTGGTTTACCGCACTGCCGAGCAGGTTTTTATCCCGCTTACCGTGGGCGGCGGTATACAAAACTTAGAAACTATTAAAAGATTGTTACGCGCCGGAGCAGATAAAGTAAGCATCAATTCCGCTGCAGTGCGAGATCCTGAGTTCATTAATAGGGCAAGTGACCGTTTTGGCAATCAGTGTATTGTAGTAGCAATAGATGCCCGCCGTCGTAAAGATACTACCAACCCTGGTTGGGATGTTTATATAAGAGGCGGACGGGAAAATACGGGGCTCGACGCGCTCGCTTGGGCAAAAGAGTGTGAACAGCGAGGGGCTGGTGAACTGCTGGTTACCAGTATGGATGCCGACGGCACTCAAGCTGGATACGACTTGGAGCTGACTCGGGCGATCGCAAGCCAAGTACAGATTCCCGTGATTGCCTCTGGTGGTGCGGGTAACTGCCACCACATTTATGAAGCACTCACTCAGGGAAAAGCTGAAGCGGCTCTTTTGGCATCTCTACTCCACTACGGGCAGTTAACTGTAGCGGAAATTAAAAATTACCTGGCTGAGCATCAAGTGCCTGTGCGTTTATAAAAGCAACACTCCACTCCCTGCTTTACATCTTGTTACGGCAGTCACAGCCACCCGGTAACGGCTAAAAGCCAATAGCCGGGAATTTTCAGTAAAGATGAGTGGCGGTTTCTGAAGCAAGTGTTACAATATGTCAAGGTTAAATAGTTAAGATATATAAAGTGATGTTCATAATACTGCTTATTGTCATTGCCCTGGTAGCTTGGTCCCTGCACCTAATGCAAGAAGCGATCAAAAATAAAGAATTTGCGCTTATGTTGGCAGGCACGCTAGTAGCCACAGCAGCAGCAGCTATGGTAGCAGTTTATTTTCTCATGGGGGCTTATGTTGGCTATGTTACAGAAATGACCCAGCAGTCTTATATACCTCCTAACCTCAATACTGACGAATACCTAAACTGGGTTTCACAGTGGGATGGGAGGGAAAAAAGTGCGCATTTATTAATAGCCCCGGAAATTAGCTCTGTTCAAGTCTATCCAGTAGAAAGCCAACCCAGCCCCCAATAGAAGCCGTAAAGTCTTAGGCAGTGTAACCAAGAGCTGGAGGGTATTTTAGCCTTCTTTGAAAAAAAAGAAAAAATTTTTTACTAAGGGGCTTGACAAATGCAGGAGAGTTGAGCGATTATAATAAAGCACGCAAGGGGTTATAGCTCAGTTGGTAGAGCACCTCAATGGCATTGAGGGGGTCAGCGGTTCGAGTCCGCTTAGCTCCATAATTAAGGATTAAGTAAACAAATCCGTAATTAAGAAAATATCTTGAGCTGGGGAAAATAGTTTCAACCAAACTCCTGCTCAATAATACGCCAACTGATGGAAATCACGCCAGGTTCCAAACTCAGACGACTGACAATTTGTTCCAAAAAGGCATCGTTACGTTCTTGAGTAACTAAATCTGCCTCTACACTAACGCGGTCAGGTGTATCTTCCAAATCTTCACTATAAAGCGATCGCAGCATTACTTTTCCACCTGCTACCGTTTGCAGCAGTAATGCGCGAACGTGAGCTTCGTCTTTTGCGCGACAGATTACCTCACAGCGATAACACAGTTCCAATTCTGTACCTTTGAGAGGCTGCTGGTTAATACGATACCCTAATGGGCGCAGTAATAAATTAGCAGCCAAAACGGCAAGGGTTCCAGTACTGGCATGAAACAATAGCCCAGCACCCGATAAAGAGCCAATAGCTGCCGCACACCAGAGGGTTGCGGCTGTATTTAATCCGCGCACAGTTAATCCTTCCCGCAAAATTACACCGCCGCCTAAAAAGCCAATGCCGGAAACTACTTGGGCAGCAACGCGGGTTGGGCTAGAATCCCCTGGTGTGAGAGCAGAGAGCATAACGAATAAAGCTGCCCCTGTTGCTACTAGCGTATTAGTTCGCAATCCTGCCATTCGTTGTCGCCATTGACGTTCTAGCCCTATTGCTGAACCTAGCAGAAAGGCAACAATCATACGAATAATAAATTCTTTCTGAGTCATCTCTTACCCCAATGTGTCCAAAAACAATTTATCATCCCGCTTAGAAGTTAGTTTAATCTTTCAGTTAAAGTTTTTGAGCTTACAACACACACATTGATCGGGGTTTTCAGGCTCAGATAATTAAAGTCAGATGCGATCGCTAAAGCTCCTGTATATCCGTTTACATGTTAAAGCAGATTTATCTGTCGTCTAGGATATCATTTATTGGTTGTCTATTATACAAAGTAGTATGCTCAGGTATATGCTTTTGCTCGCTCTCTGCAACTAAAGATATATAGGGTTGTAATTCATCCCAAAATTTCAGTAATTCCTGATAGTTTTCCTGAGTTGATATTTTCCCACCTGTGTGCAGACAAGTAAGCAGTGATACCTGATTAGCAAATAATTGGAGATGAGTGTTGAATTCTAAGCTGAATGTATCTTTTCTACCCCGGGGCGAGCGGGCAGACAAATTGTTGTATTTTATTTTTCATGATTATTTCCCTTGAATTAATTTTATATTTGAGAAATAATAATTTTTTAGTATCTCAAAAACGGAGTCTGCGTTTTTTATTTACTCCTTTTTTCATTACTACTACGACAATAAAATATATCAAAACGTAGTAAATGATAAATAAAATAGCAACAGCGAAAATAGCTGCCCACATGTTTTCTAAAACTAGCATTAAACAAACCTCCAAATTAGGAATGAAGCCAAGTATGAATCAGTAATAGCTCAAAGCTTGAATTAAGAAAAGTACCAACTACTCCAGTTTGTTAGAGTATTGCAGAGTAGTTAGCACTTGTATGTATGAAAACTTTAAGTCTACAACCACTTACCAAAGGTGCGGATATAAAATCCTTTGAGATATTGAGTCAGTAGACAGTAGGAACCTAGAATGAACCAAAGCCAGCCAAAATAACTGGCAGGTAAAGGAACCATGCCTAATCCAGCTCCAATTGGCGTAAAGGGCAAAATCATACCCACAATAACGGCTGTTCCAGTAGAAAGCAATACTGGTAAAGAAGGCCAGCTTTGCAAAAAGGGAACACGAGCTGTCCGCAACATATGGACTACTAGGGTTTGGGAGAGCAGCCCTTCTACAAACCAACCGGAATTAAATAGTTTCACTTCTTCTGGTGTATTTGCCCCAAATATAAACCACATGACGATATAAGTGACGTAGTCAAAGATAGAGCTAATCGGGCCAATGAATAGCATGAATCGTCCAATGTTTGGTACATTCCACTTTTGGGGCTTGCGGAGAAAATCTTTATCTACACTATCGAAGGGAATAGTAGTTTGGGAAAGATCGTAGATTAGATTTTGGGTTAGCAGTTGAATCGGCTGCATTGGCAGGAAGGGGAGTACAGCACTTGAACCGACAACACTGAATACGTTGCCATAGTTGGAACTGGCAGTCATGTTCAGGTATTTTAGAATGTTGGCAAAAGTGCGTCGTCCTTCAATTACCCCTCGCTCTAGTACCATTAGATTTTTTTCTAGCAGTATGATATCTGCTGATTCTTTGGCAATGTCTACGGCAGTATCTACAGAAATCCCTACATCCGCATCCCGCAGTGCTGCTGCGTCGTTAATGCCATCGCCCATGTAGCCGACAGTGTGCCCCTGTTCCCGCAACAGACGGATGATACGGGCTTTTTGCAGGGGAGAAACTTTGGCAAAGATGGTGGTGGTATCTAGTTGAGCTTTGAGTTCTTCATCGCTCATACTCTCAATTTGGTTACCCACCAACACCCCACGAACTTCCAAGTTTACTTCTCTACAAACTTTGCGGGTGACGATATCGTTGTCGCCAGTGATTACTTTCACGGCAACGCCATTGTCTTGGAGAGCGGCGATCGCTTCAATCGCACTATCTTTAGGCGGATCAAGGAAGGCTAAATAACCCACCAAAATCAAATCAGATTCATCCTTAATGCTGTAGGTGGGAACCGTATCTTGGGGAATGGGGATTTCCTTATAGGCAACGGCAATTACCCGAAAGCCTTCTTCGTTCAGACTTTGTGTTACCCGTAGCCCTTCCATCCGCACAAAGTCATTCATGGGAATGATTTTGCCCTGGTATTTTGCATGGGAGCAAATATTGAATATTTCTTCTACTGCTCCTTTGCAAATCAGAATATGTTTGCCCACTGCTTGATATGTTTGCGGCTCTACTACTACTGACATCCGCCGCCGTACAAAATCGAAGGGAATTTCATCGATTTTGGTATAGTTTTCTACTGGTTTGAGTTTCTTCTTTAACTCAACATGTTCAAGAACTGCTACATCCAGCAGGTTTTTTAAACCAGTCTGATAGTAGCTATTTAAATACCCATACTCCAGCGGTTCATCATTTTCATAGCCGTGAATATCTACATGCCGCTCTAAGACAATTTTATCTTGAGTTAAAGTGCCGGTTTTGTCTGTGCAAAGGATATCCATTGCACCGAAGTTTTGAATGGCATTGATGCGTTTTACTATGACCTTTTGATTCGCCATTACTACAGCTCCCCGCGCTAGGTTTGCGGTTACGATCATGGGCAACATTTCAGGGGTTAATCCGACGGCAACCGATAGCGAGAATAGCAATGCATCCAGGAAGCTGCCTTTAGTGAGCCATTGGATGAAAAATACAATTGGTACCATCACCGCCATGAAGGTGATGAGGAGATAGCTTACCCGGTTGACGCCTTTTTCAAAGCTGGTAAGAATCCGCTTGCCGACAATGTTTTTGGCAAGGGAGCCAAAGTAGGTACGCTCGCCCGTGGAAACCACCACTGCCGTCGCCGTGCCGCTTACCACATTAGTACCCATAAAGCAGATAGTGGGAATATCCAGCGCACTCACCTGATCCTGATTTACCTGTAAATCTGCCCGTTTTTCCACCACACTGCCAAGGGTGTCGTACTTTTCTACTGGCAAGGATTCGCCTGTCAGCACTGCCTGACTTACGAACAAATCCTTTGAAGTTAATAGCCGCACATCTGCCGGAATCATATCCCCAGCAGATAGACAGATAATATCTCCCGGAACTATCTCGCTTAAGGGAATCTCTCGTCGAGTTCCTGGGGCATCTAGGCTAGCCCGACGAATTACCGTTGCTGTGGTGCTTACCAGTGCTTTTAGTTTTTCTGCTGCCTGAGTGGAGCGGTATTCTTGGAAAAACCGCAGTAAGCCGCTGACTAGCACCATGACAGATAAGATAATTACTGTTGTTAGATCTTTATCATCCGGTTCAGCTAGAGCATAGTCTAGAATATAGGAAACAATTGCTAGCCCTACTAAAACCCAAACAAAGGGATTGTTGAATGCTTTGAATAGTTGTATATACCAGGTGGGCGGTTTTTCGTGGCTGATTTCGTTTTTGCCATACTTACGTAGCCGAGCGGCTGCATCGGCTTCAGTTAAGCCCTGACGACTGCTGCTGAGGGAGCGCAACACCTGCTCAACATTATTTCCAGCTTCTTCCAAAGCACGAAGGGATAGCTTGGCGCTTTCTAAGGCACTGTTTCCTTTGTTGCCCCGCCCAAGCCGCACAGAAATAAAAGTGTTCCGCATGATTAGCCTCCTTCTCTTGCTTAGGAGATAAATTTTTAAATATTCCCATACTCAAAATATCTGGCGATTTCTACAAAAATCCAGCACAATTTTTGATGCTAATTTCTTAGTTTTAAAGCCTGAAAAAGTAAGTCCGTTTTGATATCAATAACGGATTATCTGGGAATATTCGAAATTATAGACATGGCAAATTATTGGTAGAAATTAGCCCATTTCTACTGGCTGTAGAACAGCAAGCAAATGACCATCGGAATCGTATTTATTTGATTCCCACGCTCAACTTTATGTTGTTCTAATCAGCACCAAACGGAAGCTATTTCTATCAAACTTTCTATTCAGCAGCAAAACATCCTTTAGACTGCCATATCGGATGTCTGCTATCTATGAAGTGCTATAAAGTAGATATCTTAGTTCTTGCATTGTTCATCTCCTTTATCAGAGCGATCACCGTGGTGGCGATCAGGAGATGAACCTTTGACTCTCAACTAGAGTCATATAGGGCATTTTCATCTACAAGATCGCCGCCAGCTCACGCGCGGGATAGGGTTCACGGTCTTCGTCAGACACAATGGTTTTTTCAGATACATTGGCTTTCTCAGGTCTTGCAGAATAGCAACACCTACCAGAACTTTCCATTGATTTGCTTTCCTTAAAACTTAAAAGAAATTGCCAGCTCCTGCTTTCGCATTGCCACTCGCTACTATAGCTTCCTAAATGTCTTGGTGTCAACCCTTTTCTTAGCCTTAAAATTTTTTTTATCATAAGAAAATATAAAAAATATTTTTAAAATCATAGATTTTATACTATACTTATTGGAAATGCTAACAATCCTCAACTTCTAGCATTGCTACTGCGATCGCGCTAAATGCAAATGCCAGCACCATCGGCATTGGACATTTGAGCACAAAGCTCAAAACCACAGCAACCAACGTTACAAGGCTTGCTGCTATCGACCATTTTTTCTCATCTGGGCTCATTCCCTTTGTTGCTTTTATCAATCGCAGCGTTTTTTTCGGGATTGGCTCTGGTATCACTGCTCCTGGTGGAAATGCCCAGTAATTTCCATAACGCTCTCTAAATAAATCTGTCCAGCCATTTTCATTGCACCATTCTTTGATCCATTCATCGCAGTAGTGATTCATATTTTTTTCTCCTTCTAAATTTCAAGTATTTTTAATATTTGCTGTTTACTTTTCTATCTTAAATTATAAGCTCAACTACTCCCTGGTTAGTGAAACTTTTTATCAATCTTTGTTAAGACTTGTTACGTTATTTTGAAGGCTTTAAAAGGCGCTTGAGTAATTTTGCTCATAGGTATAAAAGAGAAGCGATCGCCTCTCCTCTAAGGCCAATAATGAAGAGTGGCCAGAAGCTAGAAAATTTACAATTCTTCAGTTAAGATAAAAAATTGTAAGAATCCATTTCAGGAATTGAAAATAAAAACAACAACAGTAGTAAGCCAAATGCAATCGATGCTTCCCTCTACGAGCCGTTCATTAGCGCGAACCCCCCTCTACGAGTCACTTACCCAACTAAATGCTAGAATGACAAACTTTTCCGGCTGGGAAATGCCGGTGCAGTTTGCAGGCATAAACACAGAACACCAAGCAGTTCGCACTATAGCAGGAATGTTCGACATATCCCACATGGGCAAATTTTCCTTTAAAGGAAAAAACATTATTGAGCGCCTACAGCCCTTGGTAAGTTCAGATTTATCCCGCTTGCAACCAGGAGAGGCGCAGTACACAGTTTTGTTAAACGCCAGAGGGGGTATTTTAGACGACATTATTTTTTACTATCAAGGCGAAGACGAAAAGGGCTTTCAGCGAGGAATAGCGATCGTCAATGCCTGCACCAAATCTCGGGATAAAGCTTGGCTGTTAGCACACTTGGAATCACTCTCAGTAGAGGCGAGGGCAGAATTACCAATGCAAGACTTATCCTTAGAAAAAGTTTTAATTGCAATTCAAGGACCATCTGCCGTCAATAAGCTACAGCCGTTTGTAGAAGCAGACTTGTCAGCAGTCAAAGCTTTTGGCCATTTAGAAGCCCCAGTTCTGGGAAAAACAAGTTTTATCGCTCGCACAGGCTATACAGGCGAGGATGGATTTGAAGTAATGGTAGATGCACAAACAGGGGTAGAATTGTGGCGAGCGCTGCTTCAATCCGGCGTCACTCCCTGCGGGCTAGGTTGTCGCGATACCCTACGTCTGGAAGCAGCAATGGTTCTCTATAGCCAAGATATCGACGAAACTACAACTCCTCTAGAAGCTGGGCTGGGCTGGCTTGTCCATTTCGACAGCAAAGGCGATTTTATCGGCAGGGCAGCCCTAGAAACCCAGAAGCGAGAAGGAATTAAGCGACGATTAGTGGGGCTAAAAATGCAGGGACGTCATATTGCCCGCCACGGCTACGCCGTCATTTATCAAGGCTCACGCGTAGGAGAAGTCACCAGCGGCGCTCCCTCCCCAACCCTAGGCTACCCCATCGCTCTAGCTTATGTACCAACAGAACTAGCCAATATCGGACAACAGCTAGAAATCGAAATCCGAGGAAAACTCTATCCCGCAGAAGTCGTCAAAAAACCCTTTTATCGAAACCCTTCCCGTATGTCTAAAAATTAACTGTGCTTATTAACCAATTGTACAAATTCCCGTAAAACTTGAAAATAGCGATCGCCCGCCACCTCGAACACATCATTGTGCCCCGCTCCCTCCACCCAAAAATAGCGTTTTGGTTCCCTCGCCGCCGCAAATAATTTCTCCCCGTGCCAGAATCCAATCACCATATCCGCCGTTCCGTGGATAATCAAAATCGGACATCGCACGTGCTTAATTTTGTCAATATTGGCAAACTTATCAAAAGGAAAAAGCGGCACTAGCGTCAAAACCCGAAACGCCGTCACAAAAGCACTTTCCAGCACCAAACCAGCCACAGGCAAACGACTGGCTAAATCTACAGAAGGGCCAGAACCAACCGAGCGTCCGTAAACAATAATTCGATTCCCTGAGATTCCTTGCTTTTTGGTTAGATAATGATAAGCTGCATCAATATCCCGATAGGTATTCTGCTCGCTGGGAGTTCCCTGGCTAGTCCCATAGCCACGATAATCGTAGGCAAAGACAGAAAATCCCTCTTGCCGCAATTTCTCCAACAGCCAACGAATATCTCCCAAGTCTTCGGCGTTGCCGTGGCTAAAGAGGATAGTATAGGTGGCTTTGGGGTTGGGTAGGTAGAGGGCGGATATTTGCACGCCTTTCTCCCCTGAGGAGAGCTTGATAATATCGGAGGTATCTGAGTAGCTGGCTGCTTGCGGCTGAAAAATTAGGCGCTCGCTAAAAAAATAGGCGTAAGCACAGACGCAAGCATAGATAAACAGAGCAGAGCCAAGCAAACGTTTGAGAGAAAAATCCCCCACAAGCAGGTTATGAAGAGTTTTTTTGTCTATTGGCAGCATCACATACCGAGAGTTAAAACTTTGCGGAATAATCTGTACGGGGAACTCACTACTGCTGGCTTATAGTTGTCGGGCAGTTGTGGCACGAATCCCTGCATTGATTAGTATTATGTGAGAAAGGAACATGACTCTAGAATATCCTGAAGACTTAAAGTACCTCGACTCTCACGAATACGTCCGACTTGATGGCGAGATTGCTACCATTGGCATCAGTGCCTTCGCTGTCGAACAGCTCGGTGATATCGTGTTTCTTGAACTCCCAGAAATCGGAGAAGCTGTGATCAAAGGAGATTCTTTTGGCACAGTCGAGTCTGTCAAAGCTGTTGAAGATCTCAAATCCCCTATCACAGGCACCGTTGTAGAACGAAATACTGAAGTTGTGCAGTCGCCAGAATTGTTGGCAGAAGATCCTTACGGGGAAGGCTGGCTGATTAAAGTTCGCATCGACGATCCCGACGAGCTAGAGGATGCTATGACAGCCAGTGAGTACCGCTTACTGGTTGAAGGGGATTAGCGATTGCCTCTTACCAAAAAATAAAAATTTGCTCTAAAGCCTTGTTCTTTAGGGCGACTTTATGCTACCATAGCCTTTGAGGCAAGGGTAGTTTAATCAACTTCATTAAAAGCCCTTTTGAAAATCCTATCAGGAACAGGCTCCCAGAAATCGAGATTTTTCTTTTTTGTAAATTCAAACAACTTCAACTCTGTATAGGGGCTTCTACAACCAGCAGCGCTCTGGGTTGAAATGTTACAAGCATCCCTGTCTAGTCACCTTAAGTACGGAGAGAAAAGCCACTAAACCAGATTTATCTGGTATAATTGGGAGTAAGGCACTCCGCAAGGAGAAACAGCTATAATTTATTCCTCTCAAACCTTTTGGGGCTGATTGTAAGTCAGCCAGAAACCTAAGTCTGTAAAGACGACGGCTAGAGCCGCACGACTTTAGTCGTGGGTAGCTAACAAAACAATTAAAACGCATATCTGGATTTAGTTTTCGTACAGCCAATCCCTGGAAGGAAATTTTCAATAGCTTGCAGTGTGCCCTGGAAAGGCTTCTCACTACCTTTTCCAGGGCTATATTTTATTTATTTATTTATTTGTTTATTTATTCACCTGCAAACTTTCAAAAATTACTGCACAATAAATTCATATACAAACCGTCTGCATTTCACTTTCAGACATCCACTCAAACTGTTAACAAATTGCAGTGACATGCCTAATTTGAAAGCTACAACCTTAGAAGCCCAGCCCCCGAAATCCCCCGAAATTGCCCAAAAATCCCCTCTCGACATTCTCACTACTGGGGATGAATTTGTGCAGCGACACATTGGTCCCAAACCAGAAGAAATCCAGCAAATGCTTGCCACACTGGGATTGCCCAGCCTAGACGTTCTGATCGAAAAAACAGTGCCGCAAGCAATTCGGATGACAGAACCCTTACATCTACCACAACCCCAGAGCGAGGCGGCAGCCCTGGCGCATTTAAAAACAATAGCTTCCAAAAACCAAGTGTTTCGCTCATTTATTGGCTGCGGCTATTACGATTGCATAACTCCCCCAGTAATCCAACGCAATATCCTAGAGAATCCAGGTTGGTACACCGCCTATACTCCCTACCAAGCCGAAATTGCCCAAGGGCGACTGGAAGCTCTGTTAAATTTCCAGACAATGGTTATAGATTTAACCGGGTTGGAAATTGCTAATGCTTCTTTACTCGACGAAGCTACCGCTGCCGCCGAAGCTATGACTATGTGCTACGGGCTGAGCAAAAACAAAGCGAAAGCTTTTTTTGTTGCTAGCGACTGTCACCCCCAAACCATAGAAGTAGTGCAAACCCGTGCCAAACCTCTGGGTATTGAAGTTATAGTCGGTGAGCACCAGAGTTTTACGTTCGATACTCCTATTTTTGGTGCGCTGCTGCAATATCCGGCTACCGACGGCAGTATTTATGACTATCGCTATTTTATAGAACGTGCTCACTCTGCCGGAGCTTTAGTCACTGTTGCTGCGGATCTTTTGAGCCTGACTCTGCTTACTCCCCCTGGAGAATTTGGCGCGGATATTGCTGTTGGCAGCACTCAGCGCTTTGGTGTTCCTCTTGGATATGGGGGACCTCATGCCGCCTATTTCGCTACCAAAGAAGAATACAAGCGACAAGTGCCGGGGCGAATAGTCGGCGTTTCAAAAGATGCTCATGGAAAACCTGCCCTCCGGCTGGCTCTGCAAACCCGTGAACAGCATATTCGCCGCGAAAAGGCTACTAGCAATATATGTACTGCCCAAGTGCTGTTGGCTGTGGTTGCTAGTATGTATGCAGTTTATCATGGACCGGCTGGTTTGAAAAGAATTGCACAAAGAGTGCATGGTTTGACTGTGGTTTTGGCTGAGGGGCTCAAACGTCTGGGTTATAAGATTGTTCCGGAAATCTTTTTTGATACTGTGCGCGTGGAGTTGGGGAAGAAATCTCTGCAAGAGATTTTTAATGCGGCTGAAGCGCGTAGGATTAATTTGCGGGCTTTTGATGCAAATAGTGTTGGAATTTCTCTGGATGAAACTACAACTCCTACTGATTTGCTTGCTCTGTGGCAGATTTTCGCAGGGGAGGAAAATATTAATTTTTCGGTGGAGGAATTGGCAAGTCAAGTAAATTTCGAGTATGAGGGGGCGATCGCTCGTACTACCTCTTATCTACGTCACCCTGTTTTTAATCGCTACCATTCGGAAACTGAGCTGCTACGCTATCTACACAAATTAGAAACAAAAGATTTATCACTCACAACCTCAATGATTCCGCTGGGTTCCTGCACAATGAAACTAAATGCTACAGCGGAAATGTTGCCTGTAACATGGCCAGAATTTAGTAAGATTCACCCATTTGCCCCGCGAGCGCAAACACAGGGGTATCAAATCCTGTTTGAGCAACTAGAAAATTGGCTGAAAGAAATTACCGGATTTGCAGGATTTTCTCTACAGCCTAATGCCGGCTCACAGGGAGAATATGCAGGATTATTGGTGATTCGTCAGTATCACGAATATCGAGGAGAAAAATATCGCAATGTCTGTTTGATCCCGCAATCGGCTCACGGCACTAATCCCGCTAGTGCAGTAATGTGCGGAATGAAGGTAGTAGCGATCGCCTGCGATGAGCATGGGAATATTGACTTGGCTGATTTAAAGCGTCAGGCAGAAAAACATAGCCGCGAATTGGCAGCGCTGATGGTAACATATCCCTCTACTCACGGCGTATTCGAAGAAAATATTAAAGAAATTTGCGCTCTTATACACGCCTACGGTGGGCAAGTTTACATGGATGGGGCAAATATGAATGCCCAAGTAGGGCTGTGTCGACCAGCAGATATTGGCGCTGATGTCTGCCACCTCAATCTACACAAGACTTTCTGTATTCCTCACGGCGGCGGCGGACCTGGTATGGGACCAATAGGTGTGGCGGAACACCTGGTGCCGTTTTTGCCTGGGCATTCGGTTGTTAAGTTGGAAGGGAAAGATAGAATTGGGGCGGTTTCGGCGGCTCCGTGGGGCAGTGCCAGCATTTTACCTATTTCGTGGATGTATATTGCTATGATGGGAGGCGAGGGGCTGACGCAAGCGACTCGTGTGGCAATTCTGAATGCGAATTATATTGCCCGTCGGTTGGAGCCATACTATCCGGTACTGTATAAAGGGAAAAATGGTTTTGTGGCTCATGAGTGTATTTTGGATTTGCGCTCGCTAAAAAAATCTGCTGGTATCGATGTCGAGGATGTCGCTAAGCGTCTTATGGATTATGGTTTTCACGCTCCCACCATTTCTTGGCCAGTAGCGGGAACGATGATGGTGGAACCGACGGAAAGTGAATCTAAAGAAGAACTTGATCGTTTTTGTGATGCGATGATTTCGATTCGTCGCGAAATAGAGGCGATCGAATTGGGGAAAGCCGACCCCAGCAATAATCTGCTTAAAAATGCACCTCACACAGCAGAAGCCGTGACAGCAAATATCTGGGAGCATCCCTATGAGCGTGAACAAGCGGCTTATCCGGCACCGTGGAGCCGTGAGTATAAATTCTGGCCAGCAGTTGGGCGGATTGATAACGCTTTTGGCGATCGCAATTTTGTTTGTTCCTGTCTGCCGGTAGAGGCGTATTCCCACACACACCCCTAACATAAACAAATAAAAACAAATAAAAGGCAAAGGTAAATTTATCTTTTTACTTTTGCCTTTTTACTTTAGTATCTTGCCAAGAATTGCCGATGCCCTGGATGATACCGCGACCAATTAGACCAATGCCTTGTCCTATCACTTGTGTGAGTATATAAACTAGACCACTGCCTATGAAAGAAAGTGCTGAGCGCAGGCGAGGAGCGATCGCGTCACGGCTTTCGAGAATATATGTGACAGCGAGAGGAATTCCTCTGAGTTGCGCTAACTCGTGAGTGCGAGGGGCATATATAGGGATTTTGATAATGCCGCGTTCATCTAAAACGAAGAGCCAATAACGACTTTCAAAAATTGCTGTAGGTTCGCCGAAATATTTTTCTAGTCGATATTTCCAGGATAAGTTATTGCGAAACTTTTCAATAGAACGGGTTGAAAGCCAGCGGCGATCGTAAAAAACTTGTTTTATTTCTTCAAAATCAGCCAAGTGATTTAGTAGTGGTTGAATTACTGCATTTCCTACTTGAATCATCAAATTTTGTAGTAAAAATTCAGCTCGCCGCCTTGCTTCTGGGCTGCCAATAGGGTAGGAATTATTGTCGATAATTAAATTACTTTTAAATAGTAAGTGAGCAAATAATTCTACTACCAGAGGAATTTTTTCGAGAATTTCGCGGCGAACAATTTTAGCATCTTGCAGCAAAACTTCAACTACTTCAATCTCTTGTTTAGTAAAAGGTTCGCGGAGGGGGTTGCCTGCTTGAATTGTGTAGTATTTTCCAAAAAACTCTTCAGTTACATTTTGCCACAAATCTTGTAATATGCTAAAGCGTTTTTCGATGAGCTGAGGAAGCTGGATTTCGGAAAAACGTAATTCATCGAGCAATTCTTCTAACTGCCGCAAAACGATTGAAAACAGTTCTCGTTTTTTGCTTACTCGCAGAATGTCGATTTCTAGAGCTACATAACTGAGGTTGGATAGAGGAGATGTCAATTTAGATAAAGTCAGATCGAATAATTCAGACTGTACAGCTCTTGGGCTGGCGGCTGTAATTTCTTCTGGAATTATTAACTTCCCTGATTCCTCATCGTCAAATTCGATTTTTTCAGAAGAAGGCTGGTTTTTGGAATGGGAAATATGTGAAGTAGCACTTGCTGGTAGGTAATTTTTTTTATTATGGTAATCAGTAACGCCTAACAAATTATTAAGTAACCAGCGAGCAGCGTACAGTTCTCGGCGTTGTCCTTCGATAACAGCTCGTTCTAAAATGGAGAGTTGGGATGAATGCAGTTGAGTGCTTAATTCTTTAATCTTAGCATCAATTTGTCGCAGACTAGATAACCCAAGATTACGTTTTAAAAAAGTTAGAGGAGAGTTAGAATTACGTTTAAGGGAACTGGATTTAGTGAGGGTATCGAATTTACCGACAGAGGGCATCTGGCTCCAATAAAATTGACCACCAGCCACCAGACGAATGGCACGGATTAACTCAGGTGTTGGGGTGCCTTTAGGACAATAACCCTTGACGCCAATTTGCCTTGCTGCAGAGAGCAATTCCGGCTCGGTGACAGAAGTAAGTAATAAGATGGGGATTTGCGGGTATTCTTTAGCGATTTGTTGGCAAATAGTTAGTTGGGCAATGCTCGGAGTTTGGCCAAAAGACCGCCCCGATGTCAATTCCAGAATGATTAAGTCTACAGGTTGCTCTTTTGCTTTAGTAATAAGCTGGGCGATCGCCTCAAGTGCCGAAGCCGCTTCTTCCGCTTCTGCGACTACTTGTAAGTCAGGAAAATGCTGACATACAGAGCGCAAACCGATGCGGAAGATGGGGTCTTCGTCAATCAAGAACAATTTTAAAGGTAGTTTTGAAGAGCGAGCGCTCATAGCATTTTTACTCTATGCCATCGATAGGCAGGGGTTCGGCAGCAGCTGGTGGTTCAGTTGCTGGAGGAGGTTCAGGAGCGGGGGCTTCCGCCCTTGCTGGCGGTGCTTCTGCTGGAGGGTAATAAGGTTCTGCCGGTGCCGTATAAGTTTCTTGCGGCGGGTAATAAGGTTCTGCCGGCTCCGTATAAGTTTCTTGTGGCGGATAATAAGGTTTTGCCGGTGCCGTATAAGTTTCTTGCGGCGGCGGATAATAAGGTTCTGCTGGTGCCGCATAATTTTCTTGTGGCGGATAATAAGGTTCTGCCGGTGCCGCATAAGCTTCTTGCGGCGGTGAATAAGCGGGGGGTGAATAGGTATCTCTTGCAACTGCTGCTTCCTGAGCTCGGAGGTAAGCATCTCGTTCAGCGCTCCAGCGAGCTATTCCCTCTTGTGCTTCATAGTAGAGGGCCCGACCGTAAGCAATCTGAGAAGCTTTTTGAATAGCTTCAAAGAGGCGACCTTGCGCGGCTAGTTTCGTGGCTTCTTCTAGGATGGGGCGATCTTCTTTGACTTGAATTTGGTATGTCCAGTCTGCAATTGCTTGCTGTGCTTGGGCGTAGAGAGCGCGATTTGGTTTGATTTTTTCAGCTGTGAGAATTGCTTTCTTGAGTTCTCCTTGCTTAGCGAGCGATTTTGCTTCGTCTAATATTGGTTGGTCTTCTAAAATTTCAACACGTTTATTCCAAGAAGCGATAAGAGTTTGAGCTTCTAAGCGCAGAGGTCTTCCCGGAGCGACTTGACGAGCCTGAGCGAGCGCTGAGCGCAATCCTTCTGGCGTTTCCTTTGCTGCCAGCATTTGGGCGCTGACGATAAACGGTCGGTCTTGAGCCACTGCTAATTCTTTACGCCACTGAGCGATTAGGGTTTGGGCATGTAGACGCTTAGGTCGATTCTTACCTATTTGTTGAGCCTGGTCAATAGCTAGTTGCAGGGTCAAACCTTGGCCCACATTTGCCAGGATACTTGCTACCTGGAGTTGGAGGAAGTCTTTTATTTGTTCCTGCCAATCGCTAATTTTTGTTTGAGCTTCTTTATACAGGGGACGATTGGGTTCTATCTTGCGGGCGGCAGCTTGAGCTTCCATAAGGGCGAAAATATGGACTGCAAACGGCATTGAAGAGACTGCCGTTTCTGGGAGAATCATATTAGCTGTACTGAGCTGAATGAAATCTTGGGCTTCAGGGTAGAGAGTTGATTCTGAGGGAATTTTCTTTGCTATTGCGATCGCTCCTTCATAATCTTTTTCTTCTAGTCGTTTTGCTGCCGCTGCTAGCAGCTTTCTGCTCCATTTTGTCATTTCTGATTTAGCGGTGGCGTAGACATAAGTAGAGGGCGATATTTTGCCAATCAATGCGATCGCCTCTTCTAAATCTGCCGGAGTTTCGTAGCTTGCCAGATTCCGTGCTTCTCTTAGCTTGCGCCACCCTTCTTTTTCTGCCGATATCTGCTTGATTAACTCTGTTAAGCGTTGCTGCCTCCAGTATTCATTCCGCAAGCGAGACAGTTCTTGGGCGTATGCTGTTGCTTGCTGCCACTGTTGATTTTTCAGAGCTTGCAAAGCTTTATTATAAATTGTTTCGCCTCTTTCCCAGTCATTTTGCCAGACCCCTACAACTGCTTGCCCTTCCTTATAGACAGAAGCATTTGGCGGAATTTTGCTAGCTATTTCTCGAGCGCTCTTGATATCTCCGGCGTCCATCTTTTGTTGTGCCAATTCTAGGAGCGAGCGCGACCATTGATCTCGCAATTGTGCAGCCTGAGAATAGAGGGGATTTTCCTCTGGCCAATCCTTAACCAAATTTAAACCCTCGAGCAATTTTTCTAGCTTGCGAGTCGCCGCTGATTGCTGAGCGCAATGCAGACGCTCCATATCTGGCGACAGGGGAGTAATATTCTGGCAGTTAACAGGCGGCGGCATAGTGATCAACCAGAGAAAGGCGCTGGTGGCTGTTCCCCCAAACACCAGTAGCATACTCAACCATAGGAGTGGCAATCCCAATCCACTGTCTTTTTTTGGACTGCTTTCAGGTGTGGTTTCCTTCTCAAGGTTATTGATTGTTTCTGTACTCTGTTCTGACATAGCAGCAGTAGGTTGGTGGTAGCTGTCCGTGGACATGCCGACGATATTGCCACTCTCTGGTGTTGGGGACTGGTCAAGTTTGTTTGCCATTGCTTGCTCCTGGGAAAAGCATTTTTCTTGCTTTTTGCTTTAATCTACTATCCGCATGCCACGACAAGCGCCTGCTTATTTTATTTCAACTTTATACTAATTTGCAAGTATTGGCAGCCAGATGCAAGCGAACTCGCCACTTGGAAAACCTCTAAAGGCAGCGGGTTCGCCTTACCTTTTGATTATGCTTTTTCTAGGTGTAATAAATATTGATTATGTTTTTTCTAGGTATAGTAGAAGGGATGTTTTTAGGGACTAGCGGGTTAGGGAAACATCTGTTTGGGGGGAATTTGCCTTCGAACCATTTTGTGAGCAGCACTCAGTGGGAGCTTGTATTTCAGCCTGGGCAATTCTAGGGGAGATGCGAGTGCCGTAAAAATTTATGCGATAGTTATCAATGCGAACGCCAGTTTGCTGTTCGATGTGGGCGAGCAGCTCCTTTGGCAGTTCTACATAAACGTCTATAATCTCATTCGTGTCTAGGCAGTAGACATGACTGTGAGCCTCATTGACATTGCCATAGAGGCGACCATCAGCTCGCTCGATACACTCAATTATGCCTTGACTTGAGAGAGCTTCTAAATTCTGGTACACAGAGGTATGACCAATGGCCTTGCCCTGCTGGTTCAGGCAATCATAAATTTCTCGAGCAGTCATGTGTTTTTTGGCTTGCCAGAGCAGTTCCAGAATGAAGCGGCGCTGGCGAGACAGGCGCATACCTAGTGCCTGACAGCGGGAGATGGCATCTTCTAAAGAGCGTATTGGTTTCACAGCTTCCGCCTCATTTTTCATCCTTGTTTTTTATGTTCTGTTTCACCAGTTGTGTTGGAGGACTCTTTTTTGATTGATTTTATCCTAGGATCTTAAAGGTAGTCGAGAAAAGAGCTGCCCCAGAGGTAGGTTCTGAGGGTGGTAGCCGCACTCTGACAGTCTGCTAGACTACAGAGAAGTAAAAATGTTCTGATTTTCTCTGTGGCTTCTAATTGGTTGCAATGGCCATTACTGTCAAAGTGAATTCTGAGTGCGTGTATAGGCTTGATCTGGAGCCGGCTCGCAGGGTGATCGAAGAATTGTTAGTAAAAGGGGCGAGCGCTGCTTGCGAAGAGCAGTTATGTTTTGACATAGACTTAGCCACTGATCCTACTGATCCGCGAGAACTTTCGGAAATCCCGGAGTTGCGGCTGTGGTTTATACGTCTCGACACGCGCTATCCCTGGCTGCCAATTTTACTAATTTCTCAACCTCAGGAATTTACTCGCTATGCGGCTATGTTAGTACCGCATCAGTTTCACCGCACAGAGGGCATCCAGTACAATCCAGAAGCTTTAGAAATTTTTTTGATGGGCAAGATTTTTGCGATCGCTGACTGGCTAGAGCAGCATGGGCTTTCCAACAAATCTAAATTGAAATCAATGGCTCTGCTTTTAGGTTATGAGCTGGATGATGCGTTTTTTGACCTGCTCACCAACAAGTCAAGCCTTTAAAAACATGGTGGAAAGAAAGACTTTAGGCTATTAATTAGTGCTATTAGCTTTCCCTCAAGAGAAAGCAGCCTTACCTACTGCGAATACTTGCACATTCGAGTATCGGCAGTTTGAAGAGTAGAGAGGAGGATTCAGCCTCAGGCTTAGTGTAGTAGGGATTTTGTCTGGCTGAGAAAGAATCCTCGTCTCTTAGGGGGGGAGTGTTAATAATCGCCCCTTGCCAGCAGTAGGAATAAAAGAGGATAATTTCTATTGACGGGGCAGAAATGCAAGAGGGTTTTGTGCCCCTTGACCAGGTAGATGGATCTCGAAGTGACAGTGAGGACCAGTACTGAAACCGGTACTGCCCATCTCCGCAATTTGTTGACCTTGTTCGACCGATTGCCCTTGCCGCACGAGAATACGTTCGTTATGAGCGTAGCGAGAGATACTGCCGTCGGGGTGGAGAATTTCGACAAGATTGCCATAGCCGCCGTCGTTCCAGCCCGCATAGATTACTACTCCAGAGGCGGCAGCCACAATCGGCGTGCCAATGGGGGCGGCGATATCAATTCCATTGTGCATCCGTCCCCAGCGCCAACCATAGCCAGAAGTGAGTTCTCCCTTTGCGGGCCAAATATATCCCGAAATAACCGACTTTTCCGGCAGGTATTTATCTACGCCATTTAAGAGAGGCAAATCGGGAGAAACCATAATAGGTTTAATCGCGGGTGCGTAGGTTTCAGATGAAATTGCTGCCGTTGCTACCCTTTTTTGCTCGTATTGGGCGGAGGCTGTAGCGGTTGAGTTAGATTCGGATGCAAGCTGCGAGACAATAGAGCGCTGGCGTTCTCGCAGCTTTTGAATTTTGGCTTCTAGGGTATCAGTATATTGCTGGAAACTGATGTCTGAAGAAGCCGGCTTAGGAGACGTCGAGGCATCAGCCGGGGCAGAAAGCAAGTTTGCCGAGAAATGGGTGGGGCGGTTTGATTGGTTTTGGCGATACTTCTGCCTTAGGGATGCAATTTCGTTTTTCAAATTGTCAACATAGTAATCATTGGGGTTTTTCGTCGGGAGGGTAGGTGCCTCGGAGGGCATCTCCAAGGGGTTAATAACCGCAGGCGTTAGGTATGTTGCGGTGCTGCTGGTGTCTTCTACTTCTATGACGCCTGGGTTTGGCATTATTGATGAACGGGATAAAGGTGATTCCATTTCTGAGAGGGGAATTCTCAGAAATTGATTTACTTGCAGCCGATAGGGATTGATGAATTGATTTGCCTGTTCTAGTTGTGCCAAAGAAATACCATAGGAGCTAGCGATCATTTCTAAGGTTTCTCCTGGTTGTATTCGGTGCAGCAACAGGCGGGTGAAGGTGGGCTGAGACTGAGGATTGATTGCGCTTACAGTCTCTTGGCTTTGAAAAGCTTGCTTTATTTCAACTGGAGCCTCCCTATTGCTATGTTTGGGGAACTCAGAGGAAATTTTCTCAGTCTCATGTAGTGTTCCATTTGCTCCCTGTTGGGCTGGTTGCTGTTGGGGGAGTTCGGAAGGGGTTGCGGAGGATAGTTCTAGTGATGAATTTGCCGGCTTTGACTCACGTTTGGCTCCAGATTCATCTGCTGCGGCATCGGTGGTTTTAGTCTGATTCAAAGGTGTCGCATATGCCTTTGAGTTTTGCTGGGGCAGTAAAATGGTCGAAGCCCCTACAGAAATGGCCAGTCCGAGGGCGGCGGCTGATTTGTGAGCCTTGTAGTTGGATTCGGTCACCGGCTTGAATTGTTCCACGATTGAATACTCCTGTTCTGACTAAGACTGATTTACTACTGGACTATTCCAGCCTAGGCAGATGCACCGTGGGAAAAATTACGGGCTTTGCTTGAATTTGAGCGCAGATTTTTTTACCCCCCTTTTTTACTTGTTCCTATCGCATCTAGGGCGGGTTCGTTGGCTGTATTTAAATATCTGGTAGTTTTGCGTAATGTTAAGTGATGCTCCTCCTCAGAGGTTGTGATAATTCCTGTTTACTGTTGCGATCAATATCACTACTTGTTTATGACGTTATACATCTTTTGAGGCGATCGCAATCACACTTGTTCTTAGTAATTTTTTGAAAACCTCTGCTTTGCTTGGCAAGATGAAAAGCGATCGCCAGCCTTCTATTTGAGGCTTTTCCTGTGAGTTTAGCGCTAATAGAGGCGATCGCCGAGAGCATTTGCTAGTCTTTTTTGCGAGATTACCCACCCCATACTTTTTCCAGAACCATTTGCGGGGAAATATCCGCCATTTTGCCGGTGGGTGATTTAATACCAATATACTTATCACTTTTCGGCAGTAACTGCGCTGGTTCAGTGGGGCCAAACAACGCAATTGTATAAGTTTGCACAGCAACGGCTATATGCAAGGGGGCGCTATCAGTACAGAGCATAAGATTGGCACCAGCAATCAAAGCCGCCAACTTGCCAACATCATCAGGCGTGGTAACTTTCAGATTAGGAGAGACTTGTAAAAGCTCGGACACAAACTGGCGATCATCTGGCCCCTGGCTCACCACGATTGGCAACTGAGGCTGACGCTGTTGCAAGTCTTGAATAATCTGCTGCCAATTTTTAACAGGATAAATTTTATCAAGCCCACGAGATATAGCTGATTGGCTACAACCGCCGTGGATAAGAATATAACCGCTGTCTTTAATTCCCAGCCGTTGCTGTTCTGCTTCTGCCCACTGGATGTCTTCTTTGAGCAATGTTACAGATAAATCCGGGCAGGGAGTGGAAATGCCTAAACCTTGCAGTAAGTCGTGATACATGCAGGCGACATACTGAGAAGGTTTTAAAGGTACAGAGTAGGTGAAAAACATGGCGCCGCTGCTGGAAGCGTAGCCTACGCGCTGGGGAATACCCGTCAGCCAGAGTAGGAAACTCATACCCCAACTCTGTCCCAGGGACAAGACGGCATCGTACTCGCGATCGCGTATAATCCCCAGCAAATTCGCCCAATCTGCCAAACCGTTGCGATCTTGAAAATCAAATTTAATTAAATCGAGGGACTTGTCGTGCAAAAACTTGCAGAGACGATACGCTGCCATCGCACGAGGTTCCACTATCACGTCGATCTCGGCGTTAGGATAAAACCGCTTTAAGTCCTCCAGCGTCGGGAAAAACAGGATTTGGTCGCCAATTCCGCCTGGAACTAGGGCTAGTATGCGCATCTCAATCAATGAGCTTTTTTGAACAGATACATTTTACGCCGAAGTCTTCCTCTGCGGCGTTTTTCTTCTGCAAAATCTTATCAGGTTGGGTATAAGGCTACAGGCATTAGCCTAAGACATGGGCATTTTCAGGTGACGCTTAAGTGTAAAATAAAAAATCTCAAATTTTCTATAAACGAAAGCCGTGCATTTATTGATTCCAGCAGCAGGAAGAGGACGCCGCATGGGCAGCGAGCGCAATAAGCTCTTGTTGACATTACTGGGCAAACCGCTCATTGCCTGGACACTACAAGCCGCAGAAGCCTCTAGCCAAATCAAGTGGATCGGGATTATCAGCCAACCGGAAGACTGGCCCGATTTCAAGGCTATTTTGGCCACGCTATCTCTCAAAAAGCCGGTGCAACTGATACAAGGAGGAGCCACGCGTCAGGAATCGGTCTATAATGGCTTGCAAGCGCTTCCGGCTGATTGCGATCGCGTCTTAATTCACGACGGAGCGCGGTGCTTGGTGACGCCGGAATTACTTGATCGCTGTGCGCAAGCCCTGCGCCACTGTCCTGGTTTAATTGCCGCTGTACCAGTCAAAGATACAATTAAAATTGTAGACTCCTCAACTATGCTTATTCAGCAAACGCCAAAACGACAAAATCTATGGGCGGCTCAGACTCCTCAAGGTTTTGAAGTGTCGCTGCTTAAACAATGTCATGAGCAAGGAAAACAGCAGGGCTGGGAAGTAACAGACGACGCGGCATTATTTGAGAAGTGTTCTCTGCCTGTGCGGATTGTGCAGGGAGAAGAAACTAATTTGAAAGTGACGACGCCGGTAGATTTAGCGCTCGCTGAATTTATTTTGCGAGCGCGTCTGCAATAATTTTCAGTTTTGGAGCCGGTATTTAGGGATTGGGGGTTTTTTGAGGGCGGTTAAAATTCAAATAGCTGGGTAAAAAGCGCAGTGTACTACCAGCAATCAATTGCGCAATTTCATCTGGAGTTTGGAGCTTTTCCAGGATTAGCAATTTCAAAATTGTAAAAACCGGTGTATCTGTGAAAAAATAACCTCCGTGGGTATCTAATTTTTTAAATATAGAAGATATAAAATTAACAGTATCAATGACTATGCTGTTGGTTTCATTTAGCGGAAGTTTAACGCTGTTTAATCCTTCCATTTCGGAGCAATCGATATAGTTGAAAAGCTCAAATAAGTCACAAGCAGATGTTGGTTTTACTGCTGGTTGGGAACGAAACATATTGCGAACAAATGGGCGATAGGGAACGTCGTCGGATGGGCTTGTTGGTTGCAGATAAACATTGCCGAGTCGATAGCCAGACATTTCTATACTAGGTTCGCTAAACCAGTTACCAAGGGTGGAAAGATAGCGCAATACTAGATCTCGATCACTGGAGAGTAGGTAAATCTCGCGGCAGCGACGCATTGCTGAGCGAACGTAATTATTACGCCCTTCTCGCAGAAATTCTAAGGGAATATCTGGAGCAGCTAAAATTAATTTATCTAGAATAAGCCAATCCCCGATTTTTTCATATCCCTCGTTTGAATTTAGATCTGTTTCGTCGTCTTTTCCAAAACGATCAGATAGAATACGTAAGGTGTTAACTAATAGCAAGCACCCCATGCTATGCCCTATCAAGTTAACGGATATAAATTTTGAATTTGGTTTTACTTGCTCTGTTATATGTTCATTTTCTTGTTTGTTAAGTTTGTTCAATGCTTTGTCGAGACGCCAGAAAAATTCGGCTAAATCGGGAGCGCCGTAGTGGAGCGAACGGTAGCGATCGCGCTGATAAACTACTATTCGCAAAATTTGCATTAGTAGCAACCACAAAACAAACACCACTGGCACTAACCAATACCACGTTATCGATACCTGACTGGAAAAATTTCTCCATTGATTCAATATTGCTAAACCTGGCAGGAAGGCAAAAATTGCCATCAGGGGAATAAATAATTTCAGGAATAGATATAAAAAAATACCAAAAATACTTGCAAAGCCGAAAATGAGAAATAAAAATTTGAGAATGACTTCCCAATTGTAGCGAAAGTCTACCCACAATCCAGGACTAAAAATGGGCTGTTCACTAGGCCAGTGGTAGCCAATGTAAAAGTGATGTTCGCTCAGAGACTCTCTTTGAGAGTTTTTTGTTTCTGGAGTATAGTTATTGAGTGCGTTAGCTTCTGCTATAAAGAATTTATAGAAAATTTGAAAAGGGCTGGCATAGCCGTGGGTGCGCAGAGTAAGGCGAGCGCAGGAACGAGCGCGCATGATTTCTGCTAATTCATTAATATTGAACAGGGGGCGGAAACTAGCAGAAGGGGGCAGTTTTCGGTTTATATGCAAAGAAGTAGGTGCGGTACTGGTAACTAAAAAAACATTTTTGAATTGGCGAGAGGCATAAACTTCAAAATTGCGAGCGCTCGCCTGTGTAAATTTTTTATTTTTCCAGTGGTTAAGCGTATCAATGACGTATTCTTCATTTACAGTTTTAGCAAGGTAGGGATATTCGTCAAGATTCTCGCACAAAGAAAGAATAGTTTGAGCTATTGCCGCTTCTGAAGTCAACCCCTGGTAAGTGCGCCGCAATTCGGGCGTTGGTACAACATTGGGCGGCACGGGATAAGCTAATTGTACAATTCTCGCCTTCACCCACCCGTCGGAAAAAGGTGCAGCATTGCGGATAATCGATTCTAACCACTGGCAGTCATTCTGTACTGTTTCCAGAGATTTTTTTTCCCAGGAAAAGGGTAAGCTATCATAAACAGGCTGTATATTCATATTTACTTGCTAAAACATCTTTATATAAAAACGGGTAGAAATGGCAATTATCCGCAATGTACAGCAGTATTTAGTTTATTCATATTCAAGAGATTTTAAAATTAGAGGCATCAGATGAGTCGATGCACCTGCACCTGCAGGCTTTCCGGAATTAGGTAGGGGAGTCGGGATTAGGAGTAATGGGGTAGTAGGGTAATGGGGCGATAGGGATAGTCGGTAAGGAAGTTTTATAACTAATTTCTAATTTTTAATTTTCCTCACTCAGAAGGCAAACCGTTGCGTACGAAACAGTAAATTATTTGAGTTTCTAGGCAAGCGCATATCGAGGAAGGTAATTGAGAAAGGGGGTATGTTTTGCGGTTGAGCTGCACGCTAAGGTTGGAAAGGGGATCGACGCCGGAGGATATTAGAAATTGCAGGGTTTTGACTTGCTGCCATGCGGCTATGTTGTCTAAGATTTGGGCAAGGGCGCGCACGTAGGGATGCTCTAATTGCAGATACCAATCTGCTGATGCTAGTTGGGGGCTGTCTAAGCCTAATTGCACTGCTAGGGATGGTTTGCCGAATAAAGGGGCGATCGCAAAGCGCGCTTCTTCCCGCAATAGCAAATTATGGCTTTCTGCTAACAGACGCAGTTTTTCTAAGCGCTCAAACCGTTCTTCTTGCGAGCGCGGTTCTTCTTGCCAGTGAATCGCTACTGTTGCCAGATAAGTCTGTAGTAGCATGTGCCCCAGCTTTTCTGCTTTCGTATTTAAGTAGGTGCAGTTGTAGGGATTCGCCTCAATCAGTAAGGGCACGCGATCAACAATTTCTATTCCATATCCTTTTAACCCTGCAATTTTGCGAGGATTGTTAGTAATCAGGCGGATTTTATTCACCCCTAAATCGTTTAATATTTGTGCACCTACACCGTAGTTGCGCAAATCCGCTGGAAAACCGAGGCGCTCATTTGCTTCTACTGTATCCAGCCCCATATCTTGTAGCGAGTAAGCTTTTAATTTATTCACTAGCCCAATTCCCCGCCCTTCTTGGCGCAGGTAAACGAGTACCCCAGCGCCAGCATTTTCGATCATTTTTAGTGCCGAGATTAGCTGCATCCGACAGTCGCAGCGTAGGGAACCAAGGGCATCACCGGTGAGGCATTCTGAATGCACTCGCACCATCACTGGTTTGTCACGAAATTCTGCCGGCTCGCCTTTGACTAGGGCGACATGTTCTGTATTGTCTAGTAGGTTGCGATAGGCGTAAATGTGGAATTGTCCGAACTCTGTCGGTAGCATTGCTACAGTTTCTCGGCACACAAACCGATCGTTTTTTAACCGGTAGCTTATTAAATCGGCAATACTAATAATTTTCAGGTTGAAGGTGCGGGCGTACTCTATTAATTCCGGTAACCGCGCCATCGAACCGTCAGGATTTTGGATTTCGCATATTACGCCAGCCGGATACAACCCGGCAAGTCTGGCTAAGTCTACAGCCGCCTCTGTATGACCCGCTCTTTTCAAAACTCCGCCGTCGCGGGCGCGCAGGGGAAAGACGTGGCCTGGTCTGCGCAAGTCACTGGGGCGCGTGTTAGGATTTATAGCTATTTGGATGGTGCGAGCGCGATCTTCTGCAGATATGCCTGTGGTGACTCCTAGGTGACTGGCGCCGTCGATGCTGACGGTAAAGGCTGTTTGATCGTAGGCTGTGTTGTTGGCAACCATTAATGGTAGCTCGAGTTGATCGAGTCGCTCGCCTGTCATTGCTAGACAAATTAGACCCCGCGCATTTACTGCCATAAAATTGATTATGTCCGGCGTGGCAAACTGCGCGGCACACATGAGGTCGCCTTCATTTTCCCGGTTTTCATCATCTACTACTACTATGCACCTACCCGCTTTTAATTCTGCTAAAGCGGCGTCTATCGAGTCAAATTCTATAGTTTTGGTTATGGAGTTTGAGGGCGCTTGCACGATCTGGCCTATAAATCGTAAAGTTTTCTAAAGTTTGTGTTTTTTTTCAATTGTAGCCTGTTTTCAGGCAGGAAACACGGCGCCTAGCATCTCTATGCCTCTGTATAATAAAGGACTAAGCAAAAGGGAAAAGCGGGAGTAATATGCTCTCTAGGAATTTCTGGCTCAATTTTTGCTATCTGTCAATTAGCAAAATACTAAATATTAAAATTTTTTACTCCATTCAAATATTCATCTCTTCATCCATCAGTAGGCAATTAATAATTATCGGAATTTTAAAAATGTTTGCGATCGCTTAATACCCCCCACACTTTTTATTATACTTTTCCGTTTATTAGTTCGCAAAAATCTAGTTGTAAATATGCTTTATTGAAGTAATATAAAGGATATAAAGTCTCGGAGTTATGAGATTTATTATCATTAAAAAGTTTAGATTTTATTGCTTTTAGCAAATTGAAACTTTGGCAAGACGGTAAAAGACTAGCAATGTACTGCAGTGAATGCTAATCTTTAAATTGGTAACAGCATTTATTGGAAAGCTGTCTAGAAAGACAATAGCGACAAAGTACAGGAAACGCTAAGCTATCGTTAAGGAAAAAATTTTAAGAGGAAAGTATTATGAATGAAACGGGGCGTATATCTGTTGGCATCGTCGGGGCGTCAGGATATGGCGGAGTGCAGCTAGTGCGTCTGTTGATGGAGCACCCAGGGGTGGAAATAGTTTATCTGGGAGGTGACAGCAGTGCTGGCAAGCCTTTTTCAGATTTGTATCCCCACCTAGCCCATGCAGTAAATTTGCAAATTGAGCCAGTAGACGTGGAAGCGATCGCAAAGCGCTGTCAAGTAGTATTTTTGTCACTGCCCAACGGTTTGGCATACCAGCTAGCTCCAACACTTTTAGAAAAGGGATGCAAGGTTCTAGACTTGTCGGCAGACTATCGCTTTTCTAATTTGGAAACTTATAAATCTTGGTATGGGGGCTCTCGCTGCGATAAAGAAGTCGCCGCCACCGCCGTTTACGGTTTGCCGGAGTTGTACCGCGAGCGCATAAAACAAGCTCAATTAGTCGGTTGCCCCGGTTGCTATCCCACCGCCAGTCTACTTGCCCTCTCTCCCCTGCTCAAACAAGGCTTAATCGTGCCAGAAACCGCCATCATCGACGCCAAATCAGGCACATCTGGCGGCGGGCGACAAGCAAAAACCCACCTCTTACTCGCGGAAGCCGATAATTCTGTAGCTGCCTACAACGTTGCCCGTCACCGCCATACCCCAGAAATAGAAGCCATTTGCAGCGAGCTAGCAGGGCATGACGTTTTCGTACAATTTACCCCCCACCTAATGCCGATGGTACGTGGGATTTTGTCTACCGTCTACGCCACTCTGCGCGATCCAGGGCTGGTGCGCGAGGATTTAATTACAATTTACTCGGCGTTTTATCGCAATGCTCCCTGGGTGAAAATATTGCCGCCGGGAGTCTATCCGCAAACAAAATGGGCTTGCGGCACGAATTTGTGTTATATCGGCGTCGAAGTCGATCCCCGCACCGCTCGCGTTATTGTTATGTCAGCGATCGATAACTTAATTAAAGGGCAAGCTGGTCAAGCCATCCAGTGCTTAAACTTGATGATGGGCTGGGATGAAACTTTGGGACTCCCCGCAATCAGTTTTTATCCCTAATTGTTAGGGAAATTAAGGGCGTACTAGGGCGCGTTCTACCTCTGTTTCTGCAACAACGCCTACTGTGTTTGCTGTCATGGTGGCAGAACTGCCCGCTCTATTTTTAGCAGCTCAATTTCAAACTGCCAGCCTAACAGTCAAAACTATTTTCCCAGTTTTTTTTATGCTATCAAATTATTGAAGAAACCCGGTTTTCAAAAAAACCGGGGTTTTTCAGAAAAACGTTCTCTAATCAAAGAAAACCACTATATTACTTAGAACCTTTCGGTCCTAAACCAATCGCGCCGGCATAAACTGCGCGCTCGCCCAATTCATCCTCAATCCGCAATAACTGATTATATTTTGCCACCCGTTCACTGCGGCACAAAGAACCAGTTTTAATTTGACCAGCACGAGTTGCTACCGCTAAATCAGCAATAGTCGTATCTTCAGTTTCTCCCGAACGGTGACTAATAATCGAACGAAAGCCACTGCGAGTCGCTAAGTCAATTGCTTGCAGTGTTTCTGTTAAAGAACCAATTTGATTCAGCTTGATTAAAATAGCATTCGCAGCACCCATTTCAATTCCTTTTTGTAGGCGAGTAATATTGGTGACAAACAAATCGTCGCCTACCAATTGCACGCGGTGTCCTATTTTCTGAGTCAATTGCACCCAGTTAGTCCAATCTTCCTCGTGCAGCCCGTCTTCAATCGAAACAATCGGGTATTCTGTTACCAATTTACTCAAATACTCGATCAGTTCTTCAGGCTCGTGAACGCTTCCTTCGTAGACGTACTTGCCATCTTTATAAAATTCGCTTGCCGCGACGTCTAGCGCTAAAGCTACTTGCTCGCCTGGTTTATAGCCTGCTTTTTCGATCGCCGCCATCAATAATTCTAAAGCCGCCTGATTCGACTCTAGATTTGGGGCAAAACCGCCTTCATCTCCGACGCCGGTGAGCAAACCCTTATCATCGAGTACCTTACTCAGAGACGCGAAAACTTCCGCACCCCAGCGCAGGGCTTCTCGGAAAGAAGAAGCTCCCACTGGCACGATCATAAACTCCTGAAAGTCGACGTTATTAGCAGCGTGAACCCCGCCGTTAATCACATTCATTAGTGGCACCGGCAGCACGTTAGAAAGTGGTGTGCCGAGATAGCGGTATAAGGGAATTCCCAAAGCATTTGCTGCCGCTTTGGCTGTGGCAAGGGAGACGGCGAGAATGGCGTTAGCTCCGAGATTGGATTTGTTCGGGGAACCGTCAAGTTTGATCATCGCCTGATCGATCGCTACTTGATCGAGGGCATCCATTTCTACTAAGCTAGATTCGATTTTTGTGTTGACGTTTTCCACTGCTTTGAGTACGCCTTTACCGCCATAGCGGCTCTTGTCTCCATCCCGCAGCTCGTGGGCTTCATAAGTGCCGGTTGAGGCTCCGCTGGGAACCTGAGCCAGTCCCATAACGCCATTAGCTAGGTAAACTTCAGCTTCAATGGTGGGACGTCCCCGTGAGTCGAGAATTTCCCTGGCTTTGATAGATTCTATTGCCGTATCCTGCATTTTTAATACTCTCAATCGCTAAGTTTGCGATCGCTAGGATACGGGCTAAAACCTAATTTCCCTCCAATATTAACGATGTTTGTAGATTTTCCCCGCCACCATGCCATAATATGGCCATTTGCCGGAAGAGAAAGCTTGCTTTACAATCGTTAAAATAATTAAGAAAAATAAAGCAATCTGGAGAAAACCATGCGAATTCTGCACACGATGTTGCGAGTGGGCAACTTAGAAAAATCCCTAGACTTCTACTGCAATGTCCTAGGGATGAAGCTATTGCGCAAAAAAGACTATCCCGACGGAAAATTTACTCTCGCCTTCGTTGGGTACGGCGAAGAATCTGACTCAACTGTCATAGAATTGACATACAATTGGGGCGTAGAAAATTACACCTTGGGCGACGCCTTTGGCCACATTGCTATAGGCGTAGACGATATCTATGCTACCTGTGAAGAAATTAAAGCAAAAGGCGGAAAAGTTACCCGTGAACCAGGACCGATGAAACACGGAACAACTGTAATCGCATTTGTCGAAGATCCTAACGGATACAAAATTGAACTAATTCAGCGAACAACACTGCTATCCCCTGAAGAACAAAAACAAGAAGAAAAAATTATGGCAGAAACAAAATAATTATTAACAGCGATCGCACTGTAGAGGCGCAAGAATAGCGTCTCTACAATCAGCTCAAGCGTAACGAGTGAGTGAAACTGTGAAGCAATATCCTCTGGCACTAACCCTAAATATATTAGAAACACTCACCCTAATTCTCCCCGCATTTGCCCAGTCAGTAGAATTAGTGCCAAAGGCGGATTTAAAAATCTCTTCCCTCACCCCCCTCCTCTACGAAACCAAAATCAATCAGACTTTTTTCCCCACCCTCTCCAAATCCCCAAATCCCCAAATCCCGGCTCCCCTTGCCGAAAATTCAGACGAAACAGACGAAGCAATGGAGCAGGTGACATCTATTACACAACTCTCCGATGTGCAGCCGACAGATTGGGCTTATCAAGCCCTCAAATCACTAATAGAACGCTACGGGATAAATCTAGGATATGCCGACGGCACATTTCGCGGCAACAAACCAATGACACGCTTTGAATTTGCTGCCGCTGTCGAAGAAGCGCTGACAAAAATTCAATCCTTAGATTTTTCCGATTCAGAAATACTACAAGAAGACTTCCTCACCCTCCAGCGGTTGCAAACAGAATTTAGCGAAGCTTTAGCCCAACTGCGCGGGCGTCTCGACAATATAGACAATCGCATGACAACTCTAGAAGACAACCGCTTTTCTGCCACAACTAAACTCAACAGTCAGCTCATCCTCGCCGCCACAGACAGCAACGATGCCTCTGCATCTTTTATCTCTAGAGAGCGCTTACAACTGCTGACAGGCTGGAAAACAGGCGGTTTACTCACAACCCAGTTGGAAATGGGAAATGGGGGCGGCGATGGGGTAAGTCGCGCCCAAAATAAAGGAAAAAATCTACTCGGAAGTAACGGGTTGCTCGCAGGAGGGGGCGGGTTGGATTATGTCGAGTCAGATAATTTATTGCGTATAAATAGATTGTATTATACTTTTAAGCCTTTGTCAAATGTTTCAATATCTCTGGGGGCAAAAATGGTTGCGAGTGATTTTATCGATCGCAACCGATTTGCTAATAATGAGGCGGTTGATTTCAATTCCAGTTTATTTCTCAATAATCCCCTTATCGTTCAAAATCAAATTGAGCGCCAGGCAGGAGCAGGTGCTGCTGTTACTTGGGATATCGCAGGAAAACCTTTCAGCATCACCGCCCTTTATATTGCCGCTGACGCAGATAACCCCAATGAGAATAGGGGATTTTTTGGCGAACGCAATCAAGCCAGCATCGAATTAAAATATTCTCCCGCTCCTTCATGGGCTGTGCGGTTACAATATACCAACGCTGTTATTGACAACACCGACATTAATGCCTTTGGAATTAACGGTGAGTGGGCATACAGTCGTACCCTGGGAATTTTTGCCCGCCTCGGAGGAGGCAGTTACAAAGGATTTAATACAGCACTTAATCGTCAGCTAGACGCGACTCCTTTCTCTTGGGCAGTGGGTGTTACCCTGCGCAACTTTTTTGTACCGGGAACCCTTGCCGGCATTGGTTTGGGGCAGCCATTTGTTACCGGTGATGTTGGCGACGCCACTCAGACGAATTTCGAGGCATTTTTAAACCTCTTGCTGAGCGACAATATTAGTTTTACTCCTGCATTAATTTTAGTAACAAATGCCGATAATGACAAAGCAAACGGGACAATCTGGCAGCTCAATTTTCGTACCGTATTCTCCTTTTAAAGTAATGATTGAGTGGAACCTGAAAAAGAAATGAATATAAATTCCATAATAATTTATTATTGTATATAGATACTCCCAAAAAATCAACCATCTAAACAAACAGGAATTTAAATCACAAGGAGCAACTGTGCAGCCAACTGACTCTACTAAATTTACTGATAAAGCCTGGGAAGCCATTGTTAAATCGCAAGATGTTGCACGCCGCTACCAGAATCAACAACTGGAAGTGGAACATGTGCTCATTGCCATGATGGAACAGCCGGAAGGGCTAGCGCATAGAATTTTAAGCCGTGTTGGTATTCCAACCGAGGGTTTCTTGCAGAAATTAAAGGAATTCACTCAGCGGCAACCGAAAGTAGCCCAAGTCGATTCGCTTTATCTGGGGCGGGGCTTGGATTTAATGTTAGACAGGGCAGATGAGTACAGGAAAGCGCTAGAAGATGATTATATTTCTATCGAACATTTACTATTAAGTTTAACCGATGATGAACGCATTGGTCGCCGTATCTTGAAAATTTTTAATGTTGATAGGGCAAATATAGAAGCGGCGATAAAAACTATCCGAGGTAGTGCCAAAGTCAAAGATCAAAACCCGGAAAATCAATATGAAGCTTTAGAAAAGTACGGGCGAGACTTGACAGAACAAGCAAAAGCGGGTAAGCTAGATCCGGTAATAGGGCGCGATGAAGAAATCCGGCGTGTTATCCAAGTGTTATCGCGTCGCAGTAAAAATAATCCGGTACTGATAGGTGAACCGGGAGTGGGAAAAACAGCGATCGCAGAAGGCTTAGCCCAACGCATAGTTAATGGCGACGTGCCAGAATCCCTGAAAAACCGCCGCTTAATTTCCCTAGATATGGGCAGTTTGATAGCAGGTGCCAAATATCGGGGAGAATTTGAAGAACGTCTGCGCTCGGTATTGCGGGAAGTTATCAACTCCGATGGGCAAGTCGTATTATTTATCGACGAGCTGCACACAGTAGTAGGCACAGGCGCAAGTTCTCAAGGAGCAGTGGATGCAGGGAACTTACTCAAACCAATGTTGGCGCGCGGAGAATTGCGCTGCATCGGGGCAACGACTCTCGAAGAATATCGTAAGCATATAGAAAAAGATGCCGCACTCGAACGAAGATTTCAGCAAGTTTTTGTCAATCAGCCCAGCGTAGAAGATACAATTTCTATATTGCGGGGGCTGAAAGAACGCTATGAAGTACATCACGGGGTAAAAATTCTCGATTCTGCCTTAGTAGCAGCGGCAACCCTATCCGAACGCTACATTTCCGATCGCTTTCTGCCCGATAAGGCGATCGATTTAATAGACGAAGCAGCGGCAAAATTAAAAATGGAAATAACCTCGAAGCCAGAAGAACTAGAAGCAACCGATAGGCGCTTGATGCAATTGGAAATGGAAAAACTTTCCCTAGAAGCAGAAGGCAACCGTCTATCGCGCGAGCGCCTCGAACGCATCGAACGGGAAATCTCGATTCTAAAAGAAAAACAACAATCTCTCAGCGCCCAGTGGAAAGCAGAAAAACAGCTTCTCGAAGCTATCAATAACTTAAAAGAACAAGAAGATCAGTTGCGCGTTCGCATTGAGCAAGCTGAGCGGAATTACGACTTAAATACAGCAGCACAATTAAAATATGGGCGGCTGGAATTAGTACAGCGCGAGCGCGAAGCCAAAGAAGCCGAACTATTGAAATTACAATCGCAAGGTTCTACCCTTCTGCGTGAACAAGTTACAGAAGCTGATATTGCTGAAATTGTCGCCAAGTGGACTGGAATTCCTGTCAACCGCCTACTAGAAAGCGAACGCCAGAAACTACTACAAATGGAATCGCAACTGCACCAGCGGGTAGTCGGGCAGCATGAAGCAGTTGCCGCAGTTGCTGCAGCTATACGTCGTGCCCGTGCTGGCATGAAAGATCCTGCTCGTCCGATCGGTTCATTTTTATTTATGGGACCTACCGGCGTCGGCAAAACAGAATTAGCACGAGCACTAGCACATTCACTTTTCGATAGTGAGGATGCTTTGGTGCGCATCGATATGTCAGAATATATGGAGAAACATTCCGTTTCTCGCCTAATTGGTGCGCCGCCGGGATATGTTGGTTATGATGAAGGAGGGCAACTAACAGAAGCGATTCGCCGTCGACCCTATGCAGTATTACTGTTAGATGAAGTAGAAAAAGCACATCCGGATGTGTTTAATATTTTGCTACAAGTGCTCGACGACGGGCGGATTACCGATTCTCAAGGGAGAACGGTTGATTTTCGCAATACGGTGATAGTAATGACGAGCAATATAGGTAGCGATCGCATCCTCGATTTTGCCGGCGACAACAGTAAATATGAAGAAATGCGCAAACAAGTTATGCAAGCCCTGCGCTCCCACTTTCGCCCGGAATTTCTCAATCGCGTCGATGATCTTATTATTTTCCACCCCCTCACCCGCTCGGAATTGCGCGAAATTGTGGAAATTCAACTCAAGCGCATTGAAAAATTACTTGCTGAGCAGAAAATTGCCCTCGAACTAAAGCCAGCAGCTTGTGATTATCTCGTCGATATAGGATACGATCCCGTTTACGGAGCTCGCCCACTGAAACGGGCAATTCAGCGAGAGCTGGAAAATCCTATTGCTACCTATTTGCTAGAACAGAAATTTGTTGCCGGCGACACTATTGTTGTTGATTACGTAAATGGAAAACTGATATTTACCAATAAGTGGGCAGCTTCTATTTCCGAATCACCCCCAGCCATTGTTTTGGCAGAAGTTAAAGGCGAATAAACATCATCCTAACGAAACCAGGGAGGCTTTGCCTCCCTGCGGTTGTTATTTTGGTATAAAAAGGATATAATAACATAATTAAGCGATTTAGTCAACATTCTAAAGGGCAATTAACCAGAAGAGTGGGGAAATCCGAATCGCTGAGGGTGAGGGAATACCAGACACAGAAGCGAGCGCGATCGCACATGATTAATAGCATCGAAAAAATTTAACTGCTTACACTTTAACAGAGGCTAGAAACTATGACCGTACAGGAAAAAGGCACTATTACTATTCATACTGAGAATATTTTTCCAATTATCAAAAAATCCCTATATTCGGATCACGAAATCTTCTTGCGAGAATTGATTTCAAATGCAGTCGATGCCATTCAAAAACTAAAAATGGTATCTCTGGCAGGCGAATACTCCGGAGAAATAGGAGAGCCAGAAATTAAAATTACCATCGATAAAGAAAAAAACACCCTAGCTATTTCCGACAACGGCATCGGCATGACAGCCGAAGAAGTAAAAAAATATATCAACCAAGTTGCCTTTTCCAGTGCCGAAGAATTCATTCAAAAATACAAAGCCGCCGATGGTCAACAAATTATAGGACACTTCGGGCTTGGCTTCTACTCCTCCTTTATGGTAGCCTCCAAAGTCGAAATAGACACCCTCTCCTACAAAGAAGGCGCTGAAGCAGTTCACTGGTCATGTGACGGCTCCCCGGAATTTGAACTCACTGACTCTTCCCGTAAAGAGCGCGGCACCACTGTCACCCTCACCCTACAAGAAGAAGAAAAAGAATATCTCGAACCCAGCCGCATTAAGCAACTGGTAAAAACCTATTGCGACTTCCTGCCAGTGCCGATTAAACTGGATGGAGAAGTTATCAATCGACAAAAAGCCATTTGGCGGCAATCTCCCAGTAGTTTAACAAAAGAAGACTATCTAGAATTTTACCGCTATCTCTACCCATTCCAAGATGAGCCTTTGCTGTGGGTACACTTAAATACAGATTATCCCTTCCTAGTAAATGGGATTCTCTATTTCCCGAAACTACGCCCCGACGTAGATGTCACCAAAGGGCAAATTAAACTCTTCTGTAATCAGGTATTTGTCAGCGAACACTGCGAAGAAATTATTCCTAAATTCTTGCTACCGATGCGGGGCGTGATTGACAGCCCGGATATCCCGCTGAATGTTTCCCGCAGCGCCCTACAGGTGGATCGCACCGTGCGGAAGATTGCTGATTTTATTACCAAGAAAGTAGGCGCTCGCCTCAAGGAACTCTACTGCAGCGAGCGCGATTACTACATAAGCATTTGGAAAGATCTCGGCACCTTCGTCAAATTTGGCGTTCTCAACGACGACAAATTCAAAAAACAAGTCGAAGATATTATCATCTACCGCACCACCGCCGAGCTCAACTCAGCAAAACCTGACACCCCGGAAGTACAAGTACAAACAGAAGAGGGAGACGCTTGGCAAGATGTCACCCCCAGCAAAAAGAGTGGCAGCCCCTCTTATACCACCCTGCAAGAATACCTCGAACGCAACAAAACTCGCCACGAAAACCGAGTTTATTACTGCACTGATGAAGTGACGCAGGCAACCTATATCGAACTGCACAAGAATCAAGGTTTAGAAGTCCTATTTATGGACTCATTTATCGATCCGCACTTCATCAGCTTCCTCGAACGCGAACACAAAGACGTCAAATTCTTACGCGTTGACTCAGAAATTGATGAAAAACTGCTCGATAAAAATAAAGAAGCTGAAATCATCGATCCGAAGACTAACAAAACCCGCAGCGAGCAAATCAAAGAACTATTCCAGAAAGCTCTAAATAAACCTAAACTCACGATTCGCACCGAAGCATTGAAGTCAGACGCTCCGTTGGGAACTCCTCCCGCGATGGTATTATTACCGGAATTCATGCGCCGCCTGCGGGATATGAATGCTCTCTTTCAGCAGCAAGAATTAGCGCAATTACCGGAAGAGCATATTTTGCTCGTAAATACGGCGCACCCGCTGATTCAAAACTTGGCGAATATCAGCGCTGGCAGTATTATTCAAAGTGGGGGTAAATCTCCCTCTGCTGAGTTAGCTGAGATGATTTGCCATCATATTTATGACTTAGCGCTGATGGCACAGAAAGGATTTGACGCTGAAGGGATGAAGTCATTTGTAGAACGTTCTAATAAACTGCTGACGCAGCTTACTGAGCGTGCTGCTAACGCGTAAATTTAATGTGAAAATAAAATAGCCCGCATCCTATTTAGTCAGCCCCCTTTTAGTGGGGCTGATTTTGTTTATATTGATTACTTTATATATTGATATGCGCTCATCTTTCTGCTAGAATTAGACTATCTGTTTTCTAAGAATAAAATTAACTATGACAGCAGTTATTCAACCTAAAACAACCTTAGAAGAGTTTCTAAAACTTCCAGAAACTAAGCCAGCTTCGGAATTTATCAATGGAGAAATAATTCAAAAGCCCATGCCACAAGCTCAACATAGTAGATTGCGTGGTAAATTTTGCGATGTTATAAACCAAATAGCTGAACCTGCTAAGATTGCTTATGCTTTTCCAGAATTGCGTTGCACTTTCGGCGGGGCGTCAATTGTTGCAGATATAGCGGTATTCAGATGGGAAAGAATACCCTTACAGCCATCGGGTAAAATTGCTTACCGCTTTGAAATTAATCCTGATTGGGCAATTGAAATTATTTCTCCCGAACAAAACGTCACGAAAGTTCTGAGTAAACTACTACACTGTTCGCAATATGGCACTGAGTTGGGGTGGTTAATCAACCCAGAAGAAGAAAGTATTGTGGCAATATTCCCAGGAAAAAAAGTAGAATTATATCAAGGTGCAACTTTTCTGCCTGTACTAAATGCAATTGCATTGGAATTAACGGTTGAAATAGTTTTAGGTTGGTTGAATTTTAGCTAAAAATAAGGTGCAGCACCAGAAACTCATTTTTAATCAACTGCTACTGGCTGCGTTTCTACAAAATAAATTTCAAAAAAATTGCGAATTTCTTGCAAATTTTCCTCGATTTTAAATAACAGCAATTTTGCTTCTTCCAAAGGAATTTTGCTAGCATTAACTTCTAGCTGTGCAGCTAGGGAAGCAAGCGCTCTTGCCCCCACATTTCCAGCTGCTCCTTTAATCCGGTGCGCCCGCTGCTCCAAAGCAACTATATCGCTTGTTTGAATTGCCAAAAAAGCCGCTTCTAAGTCGCTCTGCGTCATTTTCACAAAAGTTTGCAATAACTGCTGCTGTAATTTCACCTTACCCCTGGAAACTTGCTGCAAACGCTCTACATCAATAGGCGCATCTGGCGCATCAGCAGGAGGAGAATTCAAGATTTCTGTTGCTTCTATCTCTTGAGCAAGGTGTTTTTGAGAGGTATTTTCCTTTAAATCTGTATCTATATTACCACCTTTGCACCAGCGTTTGAGAACTCCTGCCAAATCATTGAGCTCGACTGGCTTAGTAATATAATCATCCATTCCTGCAGCCAAACACTTATCGCGAACGTCTGGCATCGCGTGAGCCGTCAAAGCAATAACCACTGTATGACGTTTTGCACCTTCCATGCGGCGCAATTCTTGTGTAGCAGTATAGCCATCTAGAACCGGCATTTGACAATCCATTAAAACAATATCATATTGCTTTTCTTTCAGTCGCTGCAGAGCTTCGCGCCCGTCATTTACACAGTCGGCTTCATATCCCAATATCTCCAATTGATTAAGGATGACTTTTTGGTTAATCGGATGATCTTCTGCCAGCAAAATTCTTAGTTTTATTTCATTTTTAACCAGTTTAGCGTCGGTTATTTTCTCCGGTGCTGTCGGGTGGCTGACTGCGAATGGAGTTGTTACAAACCGAGGTGCAAGGGCACTCATTAGGCAGTCAAAGAGACGCGAACTTCTCACCGGCTTAATTAAGTAACTAGCGGCTCCCATTTCAAGGAGAAACTCAGCGCGGTGTCGCTGATTCAGGGGGCTGATTACGATCGCTTTTGTCACCGCCATTGTCGGTTCGGAAGCTATTTGTTGTACAAGTGATTCGATGATGATATCGCTCAGTTGTAAATCAAAGAGCGCCACGTCGTAGGGTTGTGCGCTTGCTGCTGCTTGTTTTAAACAATTCAGGGCAGCACTGCCAGAATTTACTTCTGTTATCTGCATTCCCCATCCCGATGCCAGCGCCCGCACTGACTGGCGAATCGCAGCGTTATTCGCCGCTACCAATATTCTCAATTTACTGAAAGGCGGCACTGGGTAAGTGGTTGTTTTTTGTAATTTAAACTGAGCGGTAAACCAAAAGGTAGAACCGATGCCAGGAGTACTCTCAACGCCGATAGAGCCTCCCATCAATTCGACTAATTGCTTGCAAATTGCCAGCCCCAAACCGGTACCGCCATACTGGCGGCTGGTGGAGGCATCCACTTGAGAAAAGGATTTGAATAGTTTCTGTTGCCCTTCTGAGGAAATGCCGATTCCTGTATCTTTTACAGAAAAGTGAATTTTGACAGTATTTGCGGTTTTTTCCTGGAGTGTTGCTTGTACTATGACTTCTCCAGAATCGGTAAATTTGATGGCATTGCCGGTTAAGTTAAGTAAAATTTGTCGCAATCTTCCCGGATCTCCCCGCAATTGCAAAGGAATATCACGATCAATTAGTAATGCTAATTCTAGAGATTTGGCTTCTGCAGAGGCTGCCAGCAAATCGACTACTTCTTCCAGACAAGTATTTAATTCAAAATCGATATTTTCCAGAGACATTTCCCCGGCTTCGAGTTTGGAAAAGTCGAGAATGTCGTTGATGAGGCTGAGTAAATGTTGACCGCTGGTGCAGAGGGTTTGGACGTAGTCGCGCTGTTGTGGGTTGAGATTGGTTTGTAGTAGTAGCCCTGCCATTCCCAAGACGCCGTTCATTGGGGTGCGGATTTCATGGCTCATATTTGCTAAGAATTGTGATTTGAAGCGGGCGGCTTCTAGGGCTGCTTCTCTTGCTTGCACTAATTCGTCAATGCGATCGCCGACTATGACGATGCCTCCAATTTCTCCTTCTTTGGTATACCAAGGTTGTGACGCCCAGCGAAAGTAAATTTTTTCGCCATTGGCACGCTGCCAAACTTCTTCAGAATTGGAGAGGATTTCTCCTGCAAGGGTTCGCGAGTGTAGTTCTCGCCAACACTCTGGTAAGTCTGGGAAGATTTCATAATGGCAGCGCCCGATGAGATTTTGTCCTTCGCAGCCGCTTTCGATTAGCCATTTATTGGAGTAAGCTATATAGCGCATTTCTCGGTCGAACATCATTATCCATACGGGTGCGATCGCGATTATTTGCCGCAACAGTTGTCTTTCTTTTTCTAGTTCTGCTTCCTGTAGTTTGCGCTCTGTAATATCCATTACTAATCCATCCCAGATTACCTCGCCGTTGGCTTGTCGTTCTGGTTGCGAAGATACCGCTATCCACTTTATTGAACCTGATTTATCTATTATCCTTCCTTCCCACTTTAAGGTTTGCAGTTTTTCGTCTGCTACTGCTGCATATTTATTCCAGCTTTCTCTGTCTTTTGGATGAATAGCATTGATTAATAAATCTGCATTCTCTATAATTTCTTGGGCTTCCCATCCATAAATTTCTTGTACTTTAGAGCTGACAAATGAAAAATAATAATTGCCTTGTTTGGGGAAAATAAATCTATATAGCATTCCTGGTGCATTGGCTACCAGTTTTTCAAACCGGGCTTCGGATTCGCGGGTTTGGGTATAAAGGTGAGATTGGTTAATGGCGATCGCCAGGGATTCTACTATGAGCTGTAGTATTTTTATCTCCTCCATATTCCAATTATTATTTATGGAGGTGCGAGCGCTAATAAACTTTGAAGAAGCTGGTTTTATTTTGCTACAAATTAAATAACCTTGATGCTTATTTTCGGTTGGAACAGAAAGCGCTAATAAATTTTCCCCTGCAATTTCCAGCAAAATTGCTCCTTCTCTTCCATTCACTCGCATTACTTTGCCTTTTTTAAAGGCTTGTGAAAAATCTTTCCATATTCCTATTTCTAACTGGAGATTTTTTTTATCTTTTTGCTGTTTAGAGTATTCCCACTCAATTATTAAGGTATTTTGTTGACAATCGTACCAGGCAAAAGCTGCCCGTTCTAAATGTAGCAAGGTGGCAACTTCTTCAACTGTTGTTTTCAGGATTTCTTCTAAGTCTAGGGAAGCACGAATCCGCTCGGTGAGGCGGTTGAGCATAGCCTCGGAAGCGGCGCGGGCTTCGGCTTTTTCTGAAAGCAAAAACAGCCAAATGGTGGTGAATATGACGATTCCCAGTAGTACTCCAACGACGGCAGCTAGCAGGTTAAGAGAGTGCAATTCTTTTTCGAGATTATTTCGCGGAATCACTAGGGCAAAAGACCAGTTTGTTTCTTGCAGGGGTACATAGGCGACATATACCCACTTTCCTTGCATTTTGATTAGCTCGATCCCGGTGCCCTCATCAACCATCCAGCGGGCAAGTTTAGCTAAAGCCGGATCATTATTTTGCAAAAAACTTGGTTTTGGTTTGTCGAGATTTCCAATTACTGTTGGATCGGGATGGACAATCGGCACACCTTCGGAATTGAGGGCAAACGCATAACTCTCTGTGCCATATTTCAAGTCGTTTACTACTGTGGCTATGCGATCGAGTTTGATATTGCCTGTTAACACGCCGATTGGATTTTTTACATCAGGCTGATTTGACCATATCGGAGCAGCAACTGCCACATTCACGACTCCTGTTGAGCGAGAAATTACCGGATCGGAAATGTAGAGTTCCCCAGCCAGTGCCCTTTGGATGTGCTTGCGATCTTTGATATTTCCCCGCCCTCCTTTAGTGGTGTAGAACTCTCCGTTTGGTTTTACCATTGCCAGAAGGAAAAAGTCCTTTAGCCGTTTATCTTCTGTTTTTAAATAAGAATCTACGACTGAGGGTTCTAGAGTCTGGAGCAGGGGAGAGTTGGCGAGGGTTTCTATTTCGGCTTTGCGCTTCGCCAGCCAGCTATCGATATTATCCCGCCCTTTTTCGACTGTAAGCAAGACATTTAGCTTTAACTTTTCAAGAATTAAACCTCGCACATACGAATAGCTGAGGATTGCAGTGACTGTCAAAGCTATAGTCGTTCCTGCGATCGGCAGCAGTCTGGTCAAATGGCGTCGTCGCAACCTATTTAAAAACAGCCCTTCGCTCATAATGCTACTCTTTGCTATTCCTGTCTTCCTCAAGTATGATAGAGGATTTTTATAAAAATAATATTAAATTCTTCCAGCAATAATTCATAAAATGTTATAATCATTAGCTTAATTTGATGTAAAAATGGCGGTACGCTTATAAGAAAGGTTCCCACGGGGGTGATGAAGGAAAAGTGAAAGGTTGCGTTGCCCTACGTCGTCATGTCGGCAGGGGATTCGATAGAATGAGAGATTGCACGGTAAAAAAGTAAACTTAGGAGGTTGTGTAATGTCGAGAGTCTGTCAGTTGACTGGTAAAAGGGCGAATAATGCGTTTTCAGTTTCCCACTCGCACCGTCGCACCCACAGGTTGCAAGAAGCTAACTTACAGTGGAAGCGTGTTTGGTGGCCACAAGGTAAGCGCTGGGTAAGGTTACGCCTGTCTACTAAAGCACTGAAAACCATAGAAAAAAAGGGTTTGCAGGCAATGGCAAAGGAAGCCGGGATCGATCTCAACAAATTTTAATGTGGGTGAGCAGAGGGTTATTGACAGCGCTGCCGTTCTATTTCTAGGGCGGCTTTAACTTTCATAAATTCAGCTTCAACTTGTTTGAGCAGGGGTGGCGCGTCTGCAGTCGTGCCAGCCCGCCCCATTGCTTCTAGATGTTTGCATAGCTCGAAGAGGCTGGAGGCTCCCACTGTGCCACTGGTGGATTTCATTGAGTGGGCGGCATTGCGCAGAGCGGGCGCGTCGTTAAGAGCGATCGCTTCATGGATTGATTGCAGTAGTATGGGAACATTTTCGAGATAGATATCAATCACTTCGTCGAGGGCTTCTATCTCACGCAGTGACTGCAAGACTTTTTCATTCAAGAGCGGGGCTGCTGCATCGGTTGCTTGCTCTTCTGGCTGAAAAGCTGACACCTCCGTATCTAGCTTTTCTTCTAAATCTGGGGAATTTGCCGAGAATTTGCTTTCGCTTGCCATTACTTCTGGTGTTTCAATTTGTTCTGGAGATTTAGAATATGGCTGACACTGGAAAAGCGCCCGCGCTAATTCCTCCATTCGTATTGGCTTGCTAATGTAGTCATCCATTCCCGCATTGATGCACTCCTCGCGATCGCCTCGCATAGCATTTGCCGTCATGGCAATAATTCGTGGACGTTTTTCTTTCGGCCATTCCCGACAAATCTGACGAGTCGCTGCCAAACCGTCCATTTCTGGCATTTGAACGTCCATTAAAATCACATCATAGCACTGACGGCGCAGGGCGTCAAGTACTTCTAGTCCATTGCCAGCGACATCAGCGCGATATCCCATTCGCTCCAAAATCAGTAGTGCTACTTTTACGTTTACGGGATTGTCTTCTGCTAAAAGAATCCGCAATGGGTTAACAGCCCCGAGAGCAGGAGTTACTTGCCCGATTTGCAGCGATTGGGCGCTCTGAGGCACTCCTGTAAAAATTTCTACCAAAACATTATAAAGTTGAGATTGTTTAATTGGCTTATTCAGAATTGCTGCGAATTCGATATCTTTTTCAGAAGCACCAATATTTTTTCGCCTCAAAACCTCAATCAATACTAGAGGTAAAACTTTCCCTTGCGGCAAAGAACGAATTTTTTTCGCTAGTGTCAGCCCTTCCATTTCTGGCATTTGTTTATCCAGAATTACTATATCGAAGGGTTCTTCTTGAGAGATTTTGCGCAAAGCCTCTTCTGCCGAGTGCGCTATATAAGGCAAACATCCCCAGGCTTGACTTTGCAGGCTCAAAATTTGTAGGTTTGTGGTGTTATCATCCACCAATAGCAGACGTTTGCCTGCCAATTTTTGGGTTTGCTCTATCTCAAAGGGTAGCAAGCCTGGGAATGAAGCTGCTGTGAGCGTAAAATAAAAACTAGAGCCTTTCTCTGTTTCCGGTGATGAGGATAAACCCGGCACGAGACAATCTAATTTATTTTTCATTTCTGCTAATTCATCCAAACCCGGAGGATTTCCACCCTTTGCCCCTTTACTTTCTACCCACATCCTGCCTCCCATCATTTCGCACAGGCGCTGACTGATTGCTAAACCCAGCCCCGTGCCGCCATATTGGCGTGTTGTTGAAGAATCTATCTGGCTAAATGACTGAAATAAGCGGTGCATTCTGTCGGCTGGAATGCCGATGCCGGTATCTTTAACAACAAAGATAATTTCGTAAAACTGCTCGGTATTATCATTATTATGAGCCAATTGAATTTGATTTTCAAATTCTGCTTTTTCTGTCGAAAGCCTTCGTGAATCAACCAAGATCACAATTTCGCCGCTGTCAGTAAATTTGACAGCATTGCTGATTAAATTGACTAAAATTTGACGAAGCCTTGTGACATCTCCGATAATATTTGCTGGTGTCTGCTGCGATATAAAATAAACTATTTCCAGATTTTTTTCGGCTGCTTTGGATGCAAAAAGATCAATGGCTTCTTCAAGACAATTGCGCAAGTTGAATGGTTGCTGTTCTAAATCCAGCTTGCCTGACTCAATTTTAGAAAAGTCGAGAATGTCATTAATAATTGTCAGCAGGGCATCGCCGCAAGTGCGGATAGTTTCAACAAACTCACGTTGTTCTGGTGTTAATGGCGTGTCGAGCAGTAAACCTGTCATACCAATCACGCCATTCATGGGTGTCCTAATTTCGTGGCTCATTGTAGCAAGGAATTCGCTCTTGGCTCGCGTCGCCTCTAGAGCTTGATCCCTGGCTCTGGCCAAATCTTTGGCGTCTCGCTGACGCTCCAGTTCCCGCCCAATCCACTGAGCCATGAGTTTTAAAAGTTCTTTGTCTACTGCTCTAAAAGGTCTGTTGAGGGGGGAGGGGCTAAAAAAGCTGAGGGTGCCGAAAATCTGGCCAGATACTATCACTGGCATGCCTATATAGGCGTCTTGCTGAAAGGGAGAGTCTGGGGGATGGGGTGAGAAGGGAGATACCATCACAGACTCGAAGTATAGGGGTTTTCCGTGCCGTACGGTTTCGCGACAGAAGGTGTCTTGCAAGTTGAAAACTTCGCCCTCTGTGAAGGTGAAACTTTGCGGGGATTTATTGGAGGATTGGGCGGCGATGATTTGGTAGCGATCGCCTTCGATACGGGATAAAATACCGTATTCCATACCAAATCGCCGTCTTCCCATTGCCAGTAATCCTGACAGGCGTTTTTCAAAAGAAAGTTTACGAGTAGATGTAACTTTATAAAGAGCCCGAATATATGACTCGCTTTCTCGCAATTCTTGCTCAGTTTGTTTGCGCTCGGTGATATCGCGAGAAACTGTTACTATTTCTTGCACTGTACCAGTTTTCGTGTCGCGGATGCTGCGGTAAGTGGATTCAAACCAAATATAATCCCCATCTTGGCGGCGGATGCGATAGCTGAGGGTGTAGGTAGATGTGCTTTGTTGCAGAGCTTTAAGGGTTTTGTGAATTGACTTAATATCTTTAGGATGGAAAAATTCAAAGCAGGAACGTCCGATGAGTTCTTCTGGTTCGTATCCTAAAAGAGTGCGACAGGCAGGGGATGCATATAGGAAAATGCCGTCTAAGGTATGTCTGGCGATTAAGTCGGTGGAGTTTTCGGCTATCAGGCGATAGCGCTCTTCGCTTTCGTCGCTCTGGTGGCGGGAATTTTCTAGAGCATCTAACATGCGGTTGATGGTGTCAGTTAGGGAAGATAGTTCGTCGTTACCGCTGAGATTGACGCGCATGGAAAGTAAGCCGCGCTCGCCAATGCTTGCCAGACTGGCATTTAGCCGTGCCAACCGAGACAGGATGAATTTTTCTACCAGCAGCAGGATAACAGTGCTGAATGCCAAATTCAGCACTATCATCGACAGGGTGAGGTAGCGTATGCTGGCTTCCCCTTTTTGGTAGATGAGGCGGGGAAAATCTACTTGTAACAATAGTGCAGGCTGATTATAGATATCCTTGAAGAGGGCATATGCCGCTATTTCCGGAGGATCTTTGCTTTGATTTTTCGGTTTGAGGGCGACGTAGCCGTTGTCGATTTGGACGAGCTTTAATGTCGGTGATGGGTTTCCCTTTTGCGTTAAAGCATCTAGCACCGCCAATGTTTCCGGCGTCAGCGGTTTTGACGAAAGTGGGTACAAAGTCAAAGACTGAAAAGGCAGTTGCAGGGAGCGGGAGATATCTGTTTTATCCAAGTAGCGTCCCAAAATTAATCTGCCGTTTAAAATAGAGTGCGAGGCAACTGCTACAGCTTTTTCTGGCAGGAGTATAATTCCAGAGACAATTTCGTTTGCTTGAGGGTGTGCTATCAGGGGGCTATCGGCTTTCAAGTGCTGTAGCAAGCTCTGGGAAATAGGGTTTGGGGCTTGGCGAGCGCCCTCGAAGGCAACGCTGGTAAGGATTTTCCCTTTTTCATCGGTTGCCACCACAAAGTCAAGCCCTGATACCGCCAATGTGGTAGTGGTAAAATGCGAGAGTATGTCGTTGAGGTTGCTGTTCTTTTGGCGGGCGTAATTATTAACTATTGTTTCTAAATTGGCGACATTTGCTTTCAGCGCCGCTTGGGCGCGCGCCATTTCTTTGCCGAGGGATTGTTCTTCTAGTTTTTGGAAATGGCGTAGCAAGATGCTGGAGGCGGCTGCGTACAAGATTAGATTAACGATAAGTGCTGCGCCAATTATCAACAGTGTCTTCTTGCGAAGTTTCATCGAATCGCCCCCTTATAGTGCATTTTCCATTCACGCTTCTGTAATGGGTTTTCCTGCCTTAGGAGGATGTCACGCTCAGGGAGCGAACTTTAAAAAAGGCCAATCTTGCATATTCTTTTAGATTTAATATAGGCGACAACTAGCAAATATCCCCTAGGGAAAAAGCTCAGCCGCAGCCCCTGCGAATGACACTCAGGCAGATTTCTCTAAAACCTCCACAGGATTTAGTGGTGGTTAGGGAGTTTACCTGACTGGCTTGAGCGAGAGCACAAGCTTTCACGGTAGTAAATCGATTGATGCACCCAGTTGGTATTTTTTTATAGTTCCCCTGATGCGGTGACAACCTCTCACGCTCTTGCCTTAATTTATTTTACTCCCTTATAGGGATTGAGCTCTTTAACAGGAGTAGCACTTTTTCTAATATAGCAGGTCGTGCAATTTTTGTGGTATTGCAACCAGGCTTTACTCTCACTTGGGATTGCTTTTCTATTTTTATTATTAGTTTGAATTTAGTTTTTAATAAATTTTGGGATAAATTATGAGATTTTATTAAGAGGCTTAATTTAAAAAATAGATAATTTTCAAAAAAATAAACCATCTAAGTAAAAAATATAATATGGAAGGAACAGATTGTATTAAGTTGGATTGTATATTAGCGGCACGGGAGATTTGGGAAAGGCGGGAAGAATTATAAGTTAAGTGACAAAAAATTGTGAGAGTAGGAGGTAGACTGGTTTGCTTTTTGAAAAGAGACTAGATGAAATCGGAGCGATCGCTCGCACGATTGGGTGGGGCGCAGCCGACATTTTAAATACTTTTGCTGACGGCGCGACTTACCTATCAGTCAAACAGAAAAAGGAAGGGCTAGTCACAGCAGCAGATTTAGCCACCAATGACTACATTTTGCAGCAGTTGCGAATAGCATTTGGCTCGCAAGAATTTGGCTATTTGAGCGAAGAAACCTACAAAGAACCTGAGAGTAGCAGCGAGAAAAAGCCCCTGCCTCAATCTTGGGTGTGGATTATCGATCCACTTGACGGTACGCAAGCATTTATGCGCCGTAGCAGCCAGTATGCGGTACATATTGCCCTAGTTTACGAAGGGCGCCCCGTCGTAGCGGTTGTTGTCACTCCAGAAACAGAAAAATTATATTACGCCCAGCAAGGAGGAGGTGCGTTTGTAGAAAATAGAGCAGGTGAGCGCTATCACTTGCAAGTTTCAAAACGCGAGCGCCTAGAGGATATTCTCCTCCTCAGCCGACGCACACACAGCGGCGAAAGATTGCACGAACTCCTGCAAAAACTGCCTTGTCAAAACAAACAGTATCGCGGCAGTATCGGCTGCAAAATCGCAGCAATTGCCGAACAAAAAGCCGATGCTTTCATTCTGCTTTCTGGGAAATTCGCCCCCAAAGATTGGGATTTAGCTGCTCCCGAACTAATTCTAACTGAATCAGGAGGAAAATTTACCCGCACTGACGGCACTCCACTGCTGTATAATCAAGGCGACGCCAATCAGTGGGGATGCGCGATCGCCAGTAATGGCAAGTGCCATGAACAACTGTGCGCCGAAGTCACCAAAATTCTATCAAAGCTATAAAAAAAATCCCCATCAACCCAAATCTTCGCTTATATTTCTAGGCGGGATTAGGAGTAATGGGGATAATTTTATACTCGGAATATAAAATTAAAGGCGAGTAGCAATTACCGCATAAAACGGATCACCGCCCCCTATTCCCAACATTTGCAGAAAAGTAGGAATTTGTGAGGGGCGAGCGATAACTTCCGGCTGGCTAAATCCGGGAACGGCTTGAAAATAACGTTTAACCAATTCAACGCGGCTAGCTTCTGTACCATCGCGCCACGCCTGAATTGCTTTCTGATAAAACATGCGGTTAGAAAAGCTGATAATAGCGATACCGCCGGGTTTAAGAATGCGGTGAATTTCGTGAAAGACAGCATCGGGATATTGTAGATATTGTACAGAGACGCAATTGAGAACTGCGTCGAAATCGCAATCGGGTAGTGGTAATGCTGGATTTTTGTTTAAGTCTTGCACGAAATAATGGTTCAGGCGGGGATTTCTACGCAATTCTTCGGAATTCATGCCGTGAGCTTCGACGTGCGCGAATTCTAGTTCTGGGGGCAGGTGCGATACCCAAGAACTCATTAAATCGAGGATACGGGTGTTGGGTTTGAGGCGAGCGCGGTATAAGTTGGTAAGTTGCTCGATAAATCCTTCATCCACGTGAGTAACAAAGCGTGGATAAGAATAAAATAGCGCGTCGTCAGTTTCGTCTAATTTAGTACGCTCAGCAGGGCGAAGCAGCATTATTGTAAAGAAATGTTACAAACTCTACCGTATTCATCCTACTACAATTTGCCAAGTTTGGGAAAGTTAAAATAAAATATGACTATGACTCCTGCTTCCAAAGCTAACAGCGAATATTATCAGCATCAGCCGAAAATAGGCGGTTTTGTGGAAAAAATTTCCTGGCACGCCCGCAAAAAAATGTTTGAATCAGTAATGCAGCTCGCCCGCCCAACGGCAGAAACAACGGTGTTAGATGTGGGAGTGACTTGCCAACAAAGTGTCGATGCTAATTTTTTTGAAAAGCTTTATCCCTATCCCCACAATATCACGGCAGTGGGAACGGAAGATGCAAGTTTCTTAGAATATGAATATCCGGGATTAAAGTTTATAAAGGCTGACGGATTGCAACTGCCTTTCCCCGATAAAAGTTTTGACTTAGCCGTTAGTTTTGCTGTAATTGAACATGTCGGTAGTCGCGCTCGCCAACAAGCATTTGTACGTGAACTTTGCCGCGTCTCTTGTGCCTGTTGCATCACAACTCCCAATCGTTGGTATCCCGTTGAATTCCACACAGTTATGCCCTTGATTCACTGGCTTCCTGCCCCTTGGTTTCGTGCAATTCTAAAATTACTCGGTAAAAACTTTTATGCAAAAGAAGAAAATCTTAACCTCTTATCGGAAAAAGAATTTTTAAAAATTATACCCGAAAATTATAATATCTCTACCCAACATTTTAGGCTATTTGGTTTTATTTCCAACCTGTTATTTTACATACACTAGGTAAAATTATCTGCTTATTTTATAGCGCGCCATAAAATGAAGCTGAGAATCGAAGATAAACCCCATCGGTAGGGGATATAAATTTAGTTTAGCAAGTTTTATCTCTGGAATTAAACCCTGTGCGAGTTCGAGCTCCTCCCACTGACGTGACGAAAGATAATTGTAAGGCAACGCCACACCGTAAGCAGAATTGCCAAACCAATCCATAAACCGTAACCGCACCTCGTCGAGCCAAGAATTACAAAGGTGATCTTTAATTAAAATAAAAGATTTGCAAACCCGCACGCATTCGCCTAGTAATTGTACCGGATTACTTGTGTGGTGCAGCACATCTACAAGCATGATAAAATCAAAATGCTTGTCAGGAAAAGGCAGGTTTTCACCGTCAAATTGTCGCACGGGTATCTGAGGAAACGATTTTCTAGGATTTTTTGTTTCACGCACAAGTACATCGATTCCCTCTAACTCGATTTTCGGGCGGTATTTTTGCAGGAAATATGCCACTTCTCCGCTGCCGCACCCGACATCTAGCCCTTTCAGATATTCTTCCTCTGGTAGCAAGTAAGCCAGGTGTCTGGCTAAAATTTTTACTCTCCGATTCATTACGAAAGAGCCGTGAATGAGTTTTACAACTTGCATTAATTTTCTTCTGAGAATTGAGAGGAAAATTTATATTGATATCGTTCCGATAGGATAGTATAGAAAAAGCCGCTAAATAGGGTTTGGGTACTAATTAAAATTAGCGCCATTCCAGTCACGGCGGGGCGAAAGGCATTGAGGGGACCAAAATCTCCTTCGAGCCAGGCATTCAAAACGGAAATTTCTAGGGAGATACCTGCAATAAAGGTAATTAATGCAAACAGGATAATTCGTTCTATGTTAATCATTTTGACGAATTTGTCAAGATGGCGCGATCGCCTCCGCAGTCGGTGTGTTAAAGTATAGATATAAGCTAAAAATCCCATCACTAAGAGTTCGTAGCCCAACAAACACAGCAAGGCTCCTACGACAATCCAGTGATCGCCAAATCGCAATTTTCCCAAATAAATCAAACTGCCGCTTGGGGTAAGATTAAGAACAGTTAACAAGACAGTTCCCAAAGTAAAAAATAAACAGCCGGGAAACCAGTAAATAAATTTCGGTGCGAAGAGTAAAATATATTTCAGATGCCGCCAACCGTCTAACCAGGGTTTAAGATGAGGGGGGCGAGCGCGTCCATCTCGATATAGCGTAATCGGGATTTCTGTTGTTTTCAATCCCAAAACTGCGGCTTTTACCAGCATTTCCGAAGCAAATTCCATCCCGTAAGATTCCAGGTGCATCTCTAGAAATGCTTGTTTGGAAAAAGCTCGCATTCCGCAGTTGACATCAGAAAAAGACGACTGATACAATAAATTGACAAGGGCGGTTAATACCGGGGTTCCAATGTAGCGATTTTTCCAAGGCATTGCCCCAGACATAATTTTACCCCGCAGTCTAGTTCCTATTACCAAATCATACCCTAAGATTAACTTTTCCACCATGGCAACTGCTTCACGAAAATCATAGGAATCGTCTCCATCTCCGATGACAATGTATTCACCTCTTGCGGCTCGTATTCCCCAAATCAACGCCGCTCCATAACCGCGAATAGGCGCATAAATTACTCTCGCGCCTAGGGATTCGGCAAGGGCTTGGGAGCCATCGGTGGAGCCGTTATCAGAAATGATGATTTCTCCTGGTAGAGATAATTTAGCGAGCGCTTCTTTAGCTTTTTCAATGCAAGCCCCCAAGGTGATAACTTCATTCAGACACGGGATAACGATTGATACTTGGATAGATTCGCACTCTGATAAACTCATCTCCTTTCCCCTGCCACTATTCTACAAATTGGGAATTGGGTTTATTAACTTTTCTTTAATCGAGCTATCGTATCACATTCAGTCGTGGAAATAGTCTCGCCACCAGAGAAGAAACCCCGATTGCAATACCCAACCACATCAGCGGCAATATCGGGCGCAGATAGCGGCACCCTGTTGCTATAGGGTAGCTAGTGGCGTCGATATAGGCAAATAGTAGCACGCGAATGATAATAAATGAGAAGAGAATAATTGCGATCGCAATAGGTTTTTCCCTTTTCCACCCCGCCAAACCAATTCCGATAACTGCCAAACCTGCTAAAATAGGAAACAAAAACTTATAAATCCCGCACAGCCCAACAATTAATATATCTTTGAGTTGATTCATTGGCTGTTGCCGTTGCAGGATAAAATCAGCAGGTTCTCTAGTAATCTTTTCATAGTACATCTTTCTCAATTTAATATCTTCCTCGCCAGAAGATAGATTTAAATTTAGCGAACAGGGAATTAAATTAATGCTGAGAGTGACAAGCGCCCTGACAAAAGGCTGAAAGTACTCAGTGCGGATATCTGGCGCAAAACTAGACAGAGAAAATCGTCGCTCTTTGCAGTTTAATTTACCCGACTGACAAGCCAGCTTAACTTCCTCAGCGATTTTCCAGTAAAACGATTCTGTAGCTAGTGCAGATTTATACTCTCCTGCATCTGCCACCGCATCTCGTAGCGCCCAGAAAAACCACCCAGACGCATAATCGTCGCAAATTTTCGCTTCCTCACAGGATGCCTGTCTCCACACTTTCCCTTTCTCGCTTTCTAAATAAACAGATAATTTCCGAAATGTCGGGCTAACAGCGTAAATTTCCTGACGAGTTTCTTTGGAAACAGAGACTCTATATTTCCAGCGAGCGGGTGAAACGCTAGTTATACTGGCATAGGCGGCTTTTATTCCCGGAGAATTTAAATCGGTAGGAAGAAATATACCATATTTTATAAAATTATAAAAACTGAATATGTTAGTCAGAACAAAAATAGGTATAATTATCAAAGCCAGAGAATAAGTGAGATGTTTTAATTTGCATTTTATATACCCCAGAGCCAGGGAGGGCAAAACAGTCACGCCTTCTGGTCTTGTATTCCAAAATACAGCCAATATTACCCCTAAAATAGCAGACCATTTCAGAAACTTTGTCAAATCAATTTCTTTTATATTAACCAAATGAATCAAACAAGCTACAATAAAAACAGTAAGAGGCAAATAGAGGCATTCTTGCAGAGTTTGCCGAGACCATTGAAAAGAGGCAGGAGCAAAAATATAAATACTCAGAAAAAGAAGAATTACGAAATGATTGCGCCAGTATTTAAAAAATGACCAAGCCAGAAAAAACCCAGCGGCAAGGTATAATAATTCCTGAGAAAATTTTAGAGGAATTCCCAAAAAATAATTTAAAACAATAAAAGCGGGATATGCTGGTTGCCTCATCAGCGCGTACTGGTTATAGGGCGCGTCAGATTGGAGAAAATTCGCTGCCATGATAACATATCTCAAGTTATCATGCCCTGCAACCGATGCCATGATAGGCAGGTGACTAGAGAGCCACAGCTTCAAACCTGCCAAAATCAGTGGAAAAGTCCAAATTGATTTAAAAAGTTGGCATAGTTTAGCGCAGAGGGAGGCATCTACTATTTTCATAGAGGAAAGAAATTTAATAAACTCGCTGCATCAAAGGTGGGGCACCCTGTATAACTGAAGGGTTAACGACATCCGCAAACTGTTGAAAATTTGTAGGCACTACCGTCATTCCAAGTATTTTGTGGTTTAAGTATGTCTTTGGGTACACCGGGGCAAACATCTGGAATTAAGAATCCGAAAACCGGAGCGGGGCTCATCGACACATTGTCAAGTTTTCCTTTGAGCAGTAAGCAGAGTGCGAGTATGTGCCCATCCAGCCGGTATTCACCAGCCATACTTTGATATTATATTTATCGGTGTAACGTTTTTGTCTTTGCTGATATATAATTATTTTGTAGTTTATTTTACATCAGGGCGATTTTTTCTATTTTCTTCAAAAAATTTCTAAACCAAAAAATACGGCGATCGCACTTTTTATTGCCAAAATATGTTACAATACGATGCAATCGCCTTTTTTTCATTAATTTAAGGATTGCAATAGTGACACTGTGCCGGCTCGGCATATTCTCTACCATCTGGGAATAATTCCTCTTTACTGAACCCGCATTTCTTGCATTTATAAACCAAAGAACGAGTAAGCTGTGTCGGCAGGTGGCACAGGGCACAGGGTAAACCTTTTTTCCGCTCCACTACGTCAAATCCTGGGCACCCACATTGCGGGCAAATTTGATTGATTTTTTTTATCAAATCAAGGGTTGCTTTTTCGATATTTTTCATCCGCGTGGGATTGTACATTGCCCGCATATCTGTTTCTATGTGTACTCTGCCATCGGGGGATTTTTTCAGAGCGTATTCTAATACTTCGAAGAGTTTTTCTTCTCTTACAATCCCTTTGATAATTTCTCCTTTGCCTTCTTCAGGTTCTCCAATTATCACTACTATTCCGTGTTCTGGAAAACCAACTTTTTTAGCAAAATTAAACCCTTCTTCTACACTTTTTACTAATTCGTGACTATAATTTGTTTCCGTTGAAAATTCTTCTCCTATTATTTCTATATTATTTTCTGTATCTAATAATAACACAATTTCCAGATTGTGGGGAATATAGGGAAAAACCGGGTGTGGACCAAAAGTTCCTTCGCTGGCGATCGCTAGAGTTTCACCAGTTATTTCTAATGCTTTCTTTGCTTTCAACCTGGCAGCTTCGATTTGCGTACCAGTTCTCTTTACCTCTCTGGTAAATGTTCCAAACACATCGGTATCGAAATCCGCCGGCACTATTATTCTAACATTTAATTCTCGTTCCATAATCGGCGCTATTACGCGCTCTTTTTGGTGTTTCGTGGCTAAAACGCCAACACGTGAAGCGAAAAAGCACCCAGGGGAATCGTTAAATGAAGTATGTTTCTGCATAAGTACGCTAAATTACGCAAAAAAGAAACAGACAAGTTTTACTAGGTGAGATAATAGCACAAATCGCACATGAATGGATAGCGGACTGGAGGTTTCAATTTCATAAAATAAATAAACTGAAAAATATGAGCATTAAAAGAGATTACAACTACATTTCTTCAGAAGAATATTTAAAAGGCGAAGAAATAAGCCCAGGCAGGAATACATTGGCGGCGTAGCAGGAAACTTATTTGCCTTATTGAGGGCGGTGATAAATTTGCAGACTATTGCCAAATAGAAACCCTGGAATATACTTATAGTTTGGGGGAAGAAATTTACTTGGCAAGTGTTGATTTTCGGGTGGCGATCGCTACTTTATACGAAAATACTTAATTAACCGACTATTTTAGAATAACCATGACAGAACCGCAAGTAGCTCCCTATGGCTCCTGGAAATCCCCCATCACCTCAGAATTGATTGTTTCCGAATTCATCGGCTTGACAGCGCTAGCTCTTGACGGTGACGATATCTATTGGCTAGAACAAAGACCAAAAGAAGGCGGGCGCAATTGTCTGGTACGCCGCACTCCCGACGGAAAAGTTGCTGATGTCACTCCTGCCGGCTTTAATGTTCGCACCCGCGTTCACGAATATGGCGGCGGCTCTTTCTTAATTGCAGATGGTACGGTTTATTTTTCTAATTTTGCCGAGCAACGTCTCTATAAGCAACCTGTAGGCAGCGAACCGCAACCAATTACAGCAGAAGGAGAGCTACGCTATGCCGATGCTATACTTGATCGCTTTCAAAATCGCCTTATCTGTGTGCGAGAAGATCATACTACTACCCGCCCGGAGCCGGTTAATACTTTAGTCAGCATTAATCTAAAACAAGAGAATGATGTGCGGGTTTTGGTAGGGGGTGAAGATTTCTATGCATCGCCGCGTCTTAGCCCTGACGGCACCCGGCTGTGCTGGCTAAGCTGGAATCACCCAAATATGCCCTGGGATGGTACGGAACTCTGGGTGGGCGAGTTTAATGCTGATGGCTCTATAAAAGAAACTCGTTTAATTGCTGGCGGTACGAATGAGTCAATTTTCCAGCCGGAATGGGCTCCTGATGGGCTACTGTATTTTGTTAGCGATCGCAGCGGTTGGTGGAATCTCTACCGCTGGAATGGCACAGAAATAGAGCCGTTGTCGCCAATGCAAGCCGAATTTGGGCGTCCGCAGTGGCTTTTTGGCATGAATACTTATACTTTTGCCTCAAAGGAGCGCTTGATTTGTACCTACACGCAGCAAGGTATCTGGTATCTCGCAAGCTTAGATATTCAGAGAAAACACTTACAGTCAATCTCTACGCCTTATACGGAATTTTCTTCGCTTAATGTTAAAGGCGAACACCTGCTGTTCATAGGCGCTTCCCCAACTGAACTCAGTTCAGTTGTGGAAATGAATTTAAGCTCTGGTGAAATACAAGTACTGCGGCGTTCAAGTGAATTAGCGATCGATCCTGGTTACATTTCTATTCCGCAAGCGATCGAATTCCCTACGGAAAATGGACAAACTGCTTATGCATTTTTTTACCCTCCCCAAAACCGCGACTACAAAGCACCCGAAACAGAGAAACCACCTTTGTTAGTCAAAAGTCACGGTGGGCCAACAGGAGCCACTAGCAGCAGTCTCAGCTTGCGGACACAATACTGGACATCTCGCGGCTTTGCGGTTCTCGATGTTAACTATGGTGGGAGTACTGGCTATGGGCGAGAATATCGACAGCGTCTTTACAATCGCTGGGGTATTGTGGATGTAGACGATTGTACCAATGGGGCGCGCTATCTAGTGGAGCGGGGTTTAGTTGATCCCTGTCGGCTGGTGATTTCCGGCGGCAGTGCCGGTGGTTATACTACTCTTTGTGCGCTTACTTTTAGGGATGTTTTTAAGGCAGGGGCGAGTTATTATGGGATTTGCGATCTGGAGGCGCTGGCGAAGGATACCCATAAGTTTGAATCTCGATATCTTGAGCGTTTGATTGGTCCTTATCCGGAGCAGAGGGTTGTTTATATTGAGCGCTCGCCTATTCATTTTACTGAGCGCCTTTCTTGCCCTATCATTTTCTTCCAGGGGCTAGAAGATAAAGTCGTACCACCCAATCAAGCCGAGATGATGGTGGCAGCCCTCAAAGCCAAGAACTTGCCCGTGGCATATGTTCCATTTTTTGGCGAACAACATGGTTTTCGTAAAGCCGAAAATATTAAACGCGCCCTTGATGGGGAATTTTACTTTTACTCGCAAGTGTTTGGCTTCCAGCCCGCTGACTCTCTCGAACCCGTAGCGATTTACAATCTTTAACCTTAGAAACCCGGTTTCTCGCCTAAACCGGGTTTTTTAAACCAGCTTATCTCACTTATATAATTTTTAATAAATTAATGTAAAAATTTTAACCTAGTCAGCATTTAACAAAACTTAGTTTTTAGCCAAATAAAAATATTCCATGCTTTCCCTTTTTTTGTCACTCTCAGAGCGGATAGATTTTCCCCAAAGCAAGATTTTAATGTCAATATGGGAGATTTTTTCGTTATTGTAAAAAGATAATTAGATTTTTGCGAACCGCTTATCTGAGAGAAGAAAACTTTCTGCTAAACTTGACAACAACAACCAATCTAGGCTCTATAATAGATATCAAGAAGGCGAGCCGAAAATATCTCCATAGAAGGAGACATGACAAACCGGATTAATAAAATATAAAAATGGGGTGTTCTCAAAGGAGATTGTAAAAATGTCTAAAGAAAGTGCCTGCAGATTTTTAGCACATGCTGCTCGTGATGCTGAATTGCAAGAGTGCTTTAAATCCGTCTCCAATTCTCAAGACTTCCTAAAAGTAGCAGAAGAATGGGGATATTCTTTTACAACCGAAGAACTTAAGGAAGTGGTTAAAGAGTACAGTCAGGGGGTGACGCTAAGAAGAAAAACAGGTGTCTGGAAATGGCTGCGCACTGTGCCGTGGATGGATACCATGCCTCAACCGCCTGTAGCCCAGCAAATGCAACAGGTGTAAGAGATTGAGCGGCAAAGTGGGATTGTGTTAGTCGGCAAGCGAGAGTAAAAAAGCAAGTAATTTTCAGGGTGTATCAGTATTCAACTAATAGCTCGTTTGAGCTAAAGTTGCTACGCTGGAAAGATATAAGCTATCTTTCAAGTATCGTCATGAGCAACGAAGACGTTAAGGCGCTGGCGCGGGAATTGAAAACTCAAGCGTTTATCTTGGGTGGATTTATCGCTACCTTCTGGATTTTGGAGATAATCGATGTTTTCTTCCTGAAAGGGGCGCTCAACTATTATGGCATACGCCCGAGAAATACCCACTGGCTTGAGGGTATTCTATTCGCACCTTTTCTGCACGGCAATTTTCTGCACTTAGCCGCTAACACGCTGCCTTTTGTAACTCTGGGCTGGCTGGTGATGCTGCAAGAAACTAGTGACTTTTTAATCGTTACAGGGATAACGGCGCTAGTCAGCGGATTGGGAGTTTGGCTGTTTGGCGCATCTAATACTATCCACATCGGCGCTAGCGGGCTAATATTTGGCTATTTAGGGTTTCTGCTGCTGCGAGGATATTTTCAGCGCAACTTTATATCTATCCTATTGTCGGCAATTGTCGGCTTTTTCTACGGGGGTTTGCTTTGGGGTATGTTGCCCTTGCTACCGGGGATATCTTGGCAGGGGCACTTTTTCGGATTTGTAGGCGGTGTCTTGGCAGCACGAATGTTGTCGCGACGCAAGTGAGAGGATTTGGGGATTTGCTGTATTTTTAAAGCTTAAGGAAAAGGGCTTGCTAAAATTTGTTTATGGGTTTTTTATTGACAAGGGAAAAGTCAATGGCTAAAAAGCAGAAATTTCCTTATTTAGTAGGCTCAAAATGGACAGCTCAACAAACTATGTGGGGATGGCGGCACTTTCAGGTTGTTAACCGTAAAAATCAGGGGGAGTTTGTGTTTGCAGAAATGGTGGCTTCTTGTGATCCGAAGGTACGTTTCTGGATTAATGCTCAGGTTCTGAAACAGCGATCGCAGTGGCAACCGGGTTGGCAATCTTTACAGGAAATGGAAAAAAACGGAGCAGATTCGGTATTTATCAGTGAGTAGTAATACCGTCGCACAAATGGCGATCGCTCTCGCTAATATTGGGATTGTTCTCGAGGTAATCGCGCACCCAGTCGCAACTGCGTGTAAGTAAATCTTGCAAATCTAAATTCCACAAAATTACAACATTGTCTGCATAGGCAGCAGCGAGCGCTCCCCCATCAGGGCTAAAACAAACATCGAGTATACCAGAATTTCGCGTCTGCCATGTTTTAAGTAAAGAGCCGTCTAAACCCCACAATTTGACCATGCCATCCCAACCGCCAGATGCAATAATATAACCGTCAGGAGAAAAAACTGCGCTCGTGACACTATCACTGTAGCCTTTTAAAAAGGTTTTAGGTTTGCCACCTTTGACTGGCCACAGTTTGACTGTATTATCCCAACCGCCAGTAACGATGAGGGTGTTATTGGGAGAAAAATTGGCGCTCGTGACATAAGAAAGGTGAGCATCTTCTCCCGCTAAGGTTTGTAGCAACTGTCCGTTTTTATTCCAAATTTTCGCGGTTTTGTCGTCGCTTGCGGTAACAAGTAATTCTCCGTCTAGGCTGAATCTGACGCTATTAACGCGTTCTGTGTGACCAATGAATGTTTTTTGCAATTGCCCGTGTCGGTTCCAAAGTTTGACTGTTTTGTCAAAAGCAGCAGCAGCGATCGCTTCACCATCGGGGCTGATAGTGACATCGTAAATGGGAGTACCTGCCGACAGCGAGCGCAATAAGTCTCCGTTTCGACTCCACAATTTTACGGTTTTGTCTAAACTGGCGGAAACTAGCCATTGTCCGTCAGGGCTAAAATTTACACTGGTAACGCGATCGCTGTGGCCAACAAGAGTTTTTTTTAAGTGTCCATCGCGACTCCACAATTTGACTGTTTTATCTCTAGAACCAGTGGCAATCAGCTCTCCGTCTGGGCTGAAACTGACACTATTAACTCGCTCCTTATGACCTTTGAGAGAGATTGGTTGGATAGGCTCTAAACTCCAAAGTTTTATAGTTTTGTCTAAACTCGCTGAGGCGAGAATCAGCGGGGTTTTCTCCCCGGATTGATTGCGATCGGGACTAAAACTCACCCGCGTCACCCGCCCACTGTGTCCATAAAATGTTTTTAGCAGAGTGCCATTCCGTTTCCAGAGTCTTACCGTTTGATCATCGCCGCCAGTGGCAATAAGTTGCCCATCGGGGCTGAAAGTTACACTGTAAACGATTTTGTTCGTACCTTGAAGGGTTTTCACTAGAGTGCCGTCTCGTTTCCAGAGTTTAACAGTACCATCCCTAGAAGCTGAAGCAATTAACTCTCCGTCAGGAGAAAAAGTGACTGCCATTACCCAGTGAGAATGTCCCTTTAATGTATTTATGAGAGTACCATCTCGTTGCCAAAGTTTTACTGTTTTATCGTCACTGGCGGAAGCAATTAATTGTCCATCGGGAGAGAAACTAACGGCTTCTACTGCTTCTGTATGTCCATTAAAAGTATGCAGGAGTCTACCGTCTAGGCTCCAAAGTTTTACTGTTTTATCGTGAGATGCTGTAGCGATCGCTTTTCCGTCAGGGCTGAAAACCGCATCGTAAACGCGCTCGCTGTGTCCAATAAAAGTTTGCAATAGTGTACCGTCTCGCCGCCACAGTTTTACCGTTTTATCCCGACTTGCCGAAACAATCAGTTCTCCGTCTGGAGAAAAATTAGCGCTGGTGATGCTGTCTTTATGCCCTTCCAATACTTTTAATAGTTTACCTTTTCGATTCCAAAGTTTCACTGTCTGATCATTTCCTGCAGAGGCAATTATTTCTCCATCTGGTGAGAAACAAACGCTCCATACGCTGTCTCGGTGCCCTTCGAGGCGGTTGCGCTCACTTACTCCATAAACTGCCTGTTGCAATATACTTGCTACCCTGATGCGGTTTTCTGGCTGTTGCTGAACTACCGGTTGTAGCGCTTTCCACGCTCGTAACCCTTCTACGAGCGCATCTAATTTTTGATTAGAAATAAACATCAATTCTGAAGAGGCTACGTGGGCTTTTATTTTGGCATTAATTTCGGCTATTTCTGCTTTTGAACGTAAGTTTTCTGCTTTTTGCTTTAAATTCTCGGCTCGCAGCCATAAACCGCTTGCAAATAAACCCAGAGTAGCTAATCCCAAACCAGCGATCGCTATTTTTTTAAACAGTCTTCTTTCCTCTTCACTTTTCGATAGTCGCTCTTTGAAATTAGATTTTTCCCTATTTTCATATTTTTTACGAATAAAATGCACAAGATAATCGTGAACGAGTTGATAGCGTTCTCCGGGTTCTTGCCAGTGGCGAACTACCAGCCCTGAACCAAATAATATTTCTAATATCAAGTTTATCTGTTCGGGGCAAGAAGTTAGTGCAGCTAATTCATCTTTGGTTTTGAGGGGGCGTCTAACTTTCTCGTCTTTAACATCAGTGAGAGCAAACAAGACTGCCCAAACGACATCTTCGTTGTCGCGTCCACAATCGTTAATTATTTGTTCGAGGAAGCGTTCAACAAGTGTGGCTTTGGGGCGAGCGCCTAGACTGCGATATTTTTCAAGAGTAGTAATTTTATCCTCTTGCAATTGCAACCCCACAAGTTGCAACTCGATTGGGCTGACTGTTTCTTTTTTGTCTGCCAAATCTTCAACTAAGGCGTCAATCAGTTCAGGCTCTAGATAAAATTGTGCCCTTTCTGTTAGACGAGTAATAACAGCACGAGCGTCTTGTTTGGAAAAATCGCCTATGTAGTAGCGGATGTCTTTATCGAGAATATTATTGTTGATAACATCGAGTGGCATGAGACGTTCCCACTCCAGCAAGTAGTGGAGGTAATCTTCTCGTAGAGAAAGGATAATTTTGACAAAGGGAATATCTAGACAATCACGCAAAAATTCAAAAAATTCTCGTCGCTCGTTAGCATCAGTACAAACAAAGAAAAATTCTTCAAATTGGTCGAAAATTAAAACAGTGAGGAAATTATGCTCGGCATTTTGTCTAAAAGTACGCTTAATTGCTTCTGAAGAATTTATTTCTTCTTTGCCGCAGACTTCTGCTAAAGCTAGCCCTAAATCGGTTACCCAGTAGCTGTACACTCTAAGCACCACAGGTAAGGCAATGCGCGAGCCAATAGGTTGCTGGCGCAATGCTGGTACTATGCCAGCATTTACTAAAGATGACTTACCAACGCCTGAATTTCCGTGGATAATTGTAAGTTTGTAGTCATTTCGTTGTAAACGGGCGAGTAAGCGCTCGATATCGCGATAGCGACAAGAGACTAAAATTTCAGGAGCAATAGCAGAAGAGGAAATTCCTTGTCGGTTTGGTTGCAATTGATTGGCTCCGATGAAGGCTCGCAAACCGTATTGGTGTTCGAGGGCGCGCTGGTATTGTTTAATGTGAAAAGCTTCTAGATATTGTTTTTGCTGGAAGTAAAGCGAGCGCAACTCTTGGAGGATACGAATGGTGAGGTGAGGAGCTTGCTCGGGGCTGCTTAGTTGTCTGGCTAATTCTAAATAAGCGATCGCATTTTTTCTAACATTTGCGCGACGACTATCTGAAATTCTAGAGCCAGTTAATCTAACTAATAGAGCTCGCGCCAGCAAAAACAAATATAAACATCGATACACACGTACATCTTCAGAAACTTCAGCCAGTATCTCTAATGCCTGCTGTGCCGCCCACTTGGCATCTGACGCTAACCACTGGGCACTATTAATATTTCCTGACTGCAAAGCTGCTTCTGCACGCTCTAAGTTTACTTCAGCTAAAAAGCCGTAATCTCTTGCCAACTGCACTGGCAAGTTGTCGGCATAATGCAGTAGCAGAGCTTTTTGTGCTAATATTTCTAAGTCATCCCACGCTTGTAAGCGTCGTAGAATTTCAGCTAGCTCTACACTAAATCTAGCTACTAAATCTTGTCGCCGCGCTTCTTCAAATAAATTAATCGATTGCTGTAAGTGTTCACGTGCTGCTTCTAGATATTCACGATTGGGGGAAAGTTCGGTTTCTGCTTTGCGCCAATAACACAAACCTATATAAAACAGGATAGTTGCTTTTTCTAATAAGGAGTCAGGCTGCTGTGCAGAAGTTAAGTTTTCTGGCTGATTCCAAAAATTCAAGCTCTGCTGATAATGTTCTAAAGCTACATCAAACTGCTTGTTTTCTGCTGCAACAGCGCCTAGGAAGAATTCCACTCCTGCTGCGTCGTGGGGTTCCAAACTGACGCCGCGAGATTGCAAATCCTGTAGGGCAAATTCGATTTCTGTGGCGCGGCTACTTATCCAAGAAGGCAGCTTATTCAGAAACCAGGTTTCTTCAAGAAATGGGGTTTCTATACTAGCAAACAGCTGATGAAATGGCTGGCGTAGGATGTTGATTAGTTCTTCTGTAGCGATTTCAAATTTAATCGATGTAGCTGCCCAACTTTTGAAATCTGGGGCTAACCGCGTAAGCTTTTGCATTACCGTATCGTTTACCCACAGCACTAAGGGAAATGGAAAACTTTTGCGAAACTCCTCCCGCATTTGGTTGGCAGATGCTAGCAGGCGCTCCTGGTTTCTTACTGACTCTAAACCGAAAATCATTAAAGCCTGCGGGGGTTGTGCTTGCACATTTTCCTGAATGCTGTTATATAGGGAGCTTGCTAACTCAGATAGAATAATTTCTTTAATCTCTGTTGCCGCCGTTTCCTCAAAACGATCGCTGTCTTTTTTACGATTTTGTAGATATTCGCGGAGCTGCTGCACCATCCGTTCTTGCAATTCTGCATAGTTACAGCGCGCCAAAATCAGCGAAAATTGACCCTGAGAAAGGGTAATGGCTCTAGCCAAAATTTTTAATGCTCGTTGATTATGGCTTTGCGAAGATTCACGCGGATAAGTCATAATTAAATATTTAGCGCTCGCCAAGCCTGAATGCTTCTTTTTACTGCATCGTATAAAATCGCGACATCCACCCTCCCAATCAAATTTAAATTTGCTGATTCTCTCTTAGTAGATGTCAAACGCTCTTATACAAAACAGATAATTAGTATTATTCATCTGACTATTTCAATAACTCGATAAACATAAAATTAAGTTTAACTTCTGAAAGGATTTACAAAAGAGTGAATTATTGTGGTATTTTTAGATTCATTCAGTTTAATTAGTTGCAAGTCTTTGGAAAAAGTAAATCGCCTCCATCCTTGATGATTATTCAGTCAACATTCCCGTGCAGTCGGGGTTGGCATTCATTTCTGAGTATAAATACTCAAAAAAATGGCCCAAAGCAGAGGTTCTCGTGTAAGCCCTTGCCTACAAAAACTCCATCCTGGCGAAACATCAAATATACCCGCTGCATATTTCGACTGCAAGCAATCAGACGAAAAAGAACTTTGTTTTAAAAATCTCCCGTCGAAGACTTTTCTGATTGTAGAGTTTACCTCTATCGACAGAGGGGTGCTAGCTGGATGCCAAATAATTTAGCAAATCTCAACATTTCACTTTCCTGCTGTCATCTCTGAGGGTTCTAGGGTTATTATCAAATAGAAATGTCCCTAGAGCATTTTATATAACCATCAAAAATTTTATATAAATAAATAATAAAAAATATTTTTTCTAATCAAGAATACCTAAACTAATTTTTGTAAGACTTGGCGAATCAAATCTGCAGAATTAATTTCGCTTACAGTTGCTGCACCTATTTTTTCAGGCAAAACAAATCGCACTTTTCCTGACTTCACTTTTTTATCAGTTTGTAAGCTTTCCAAAATGGCATCGATATCCAGCCCTGCCGGTAATTTACTTGGCAATCCGGCTTTTTTTATCAATGCTAACTGACGAGAGTCGCTATCTTTATCCCATAATCCACCCAATTCTAATGCTATACGAGAAACAGCTACCATACCAATGGCGACAGCTTCCCCGTGATTCAATAATGTATATCCAGTGAGACTTTCTATTGCATGACCGATGGTGTGTCCGTAGTTGAGAATAGCTCTCAGTCCTGATTCTTTTTCATCTTTGCTGACAATATCAGCTTTACTTTGGCAAGAACGGCTGATAATTTCTTGTAGAAAAGCTGCATCTAAATATTGCATTTCATCCAGGCGAGCGCAGCATTCCAATTTAGCAAATAACTCACTATCCCAAATAACACCGTATTTAATTACTTCTGCCATTCCAGCACGAAACTCCCGCGCTGGCAGAGTTTTAAGAACATCTGGAGCGATTAAAACAAAGCGGGGTTGGTAGAAAGCACCGATAAGATTTTTACCTTTGGGGTGATTGACACCGGTTTTACCGCCGATGGAGGCATCTACCATTGCCAGCAAGGTAGTGGGCACTTGCACGAAATTAATACCCCGCAGCCAGGTAGCTGCTGCGAAGCCTGTCATGTCGCCAATTACGCCTCCACCGAGAGCAACAAGGGTAGAGGAGCGCTCTAGACGGTTTTCTAAAGCCGTATCATAAATTTTTTGCACAGATTCAAGAGTTTTGTATTGCTCGCCGTCGGGAAGGATACAGTCGGCTACTTCAAAGCCAGCGGACTTTAGTGAGGCGGTTACTCGTTCTCCGTAATATCCGAATACCTGCGGGTTAGACACTAACAGCATTTTCTTCCCCAACGCCTGCGACTGTAGCCACTCTCCCAGCTTATCTAAGCTGCCAGGAGCGATCGCGATATCATAAGATTGTTGCGGCAAATTTACGCGGACGACAGAAGTCATGGCTCTAACCCAATCGAAAAGCACTCGTGCGCTGATTTTACCGCATCCTGTGTTTGAATACTTGTACTTCCTTATCCGAAGCGCTCGCAGGTAGGGGTGGCGCGGTTAAAGAGTTTCACCAATCAGTCAGATTATGATACAATTTTTTCGTCTTGAGCGGTACGGTATCTGTTCGGCATTCTCGCCGCCTATCGTAAGGGCTTACGCCTTGTAATCAAGACGGAAACCCACACCGAAGCGCTCTTCAAATGGGGGAGCATTCATTAGTTTCATTAGATCTTTGTGGAGAAACATAAATGAGTATTGCCGGAGCCATAACTTACTTTGCCCTTGTCGGTGCTGGTGTTATCCTTGCAGCCGTTCTCATGTTCACCTTCCGAGCCGTCAAATTAATTTAGTCTGTTTTAATCTCTACGGGTGAACTTCCTCTCGTAGCCCGCTTTCGGCGGGCTTTCTCACCAAGGGCAACCGTAGAAAAACCTATCGTCCCACATAAGCGCTCATTGGTTCTTTAATAAACCGGATATAAAGGTGCCGGAAAATAGACTTAATCAAGCGCGGCATCCCGAAATCGATAGGCATGAGCTTCTCAGGTAGTTTCCAGTCAGATATTGTTAATTCCTCTGGGCGCAAGTGTGGAAATTCCATTTCGGCAAGATCGGGACATAGCCCCAGTCGCATCGAGGCGGCAGCTGTCGGCACCCGTTGCGGATCAATTTTGAGGATTTCTAAAATAGCGCGATCAAGAGCAAATACATTCTGCGAAGCCCCCAAAATCCCAAGAAAACGTGGCGAGCCATTGCTCGGACCGTTGCCTTCGTGAGCGATGATACCATCGAGAATAGTTAAGTCTGGATTAATCCAGAGCGCTGTTTCTACAAGCATTTGCCCGAAACGGGCACTGTCTTTGCCCGCTTCCATGTGCCACCATGCCTTCATTTTACCAGGAACGCAACCAAATAGATTTTTTACTCCCATAGTCATTGTCAGTTGAACGTGGGATTTTAATTTCGGCAGGTTGATGATGACATCGGCTTCCATTGCTTCTTTGCTAAGCAGTAGGTGATTGAATTCCTCGCTGACGGTTTCGTAGCGCTTGCCGCGAAATTCTACTATAGGCAAATTTAGTTCTTCGATTAGGGGTAGGTAGCCGTTGGCGGCAGCTACTCCTCTGGCACTGCCAAAAGCTGGGCTATCGCCTATGAAGGGTTTGCCCCCGACTTCCTGTACCATTTTGGCGACGCAGTAAACTATTTCTCGTCGGGTGACGCATTCTTTGGTGGGGCGGGAACCTGTTAGCAGGTTGGGTTTGAGTAAGACGCGATCGCCTTTTTTGACTATTCCTCCTATGCCGCCTAAGGGTTGCAACAGGGTTTCTAGAGATTTACGCAGCGCTCGCACTTCGTAGCCATCCGCCCTTATTAAACTGACTTTTGTCATGCTCTTACCTTTTTTTTATATAAAATAAATAAACGGGGAAAATTCTGTCTATTTTAACACATCTTTTTTTTGATTTTTTATATTTTTATAAAAAAGCCAAAATTTTCCCCTCTCTAACGCTACCGTGCCGCTCCCCGCTGGAGAGCCATAATTCTTTCAGAATTAGTAAAAACACCTTCTCCAGTTAGTTCCGACAGAACGGGCTTAATTTCTACTTTCATAATCTTCCCCGTGTAGATAATTACGGTTTGATCAATGAGGTGAAAAGTCAGCAGCGGCTGTGTAAAGATATTCTTCAACTGCGACTGTATAGTTTGGGGAGAGACAGGCACTTTAAAAGTTTCTGCCTGACCGTTATCATAATAAAAGGTCAGCTCGGTTACATTAAGTTGTGTCTGCATTGTTGCAAAAGAACCTCTCATAAATATCGCTCCAATTGGTAGGAATAGATACAGTGTTTTTCACTCAGTTGGGAGGGAATCGATCCTGGTACTCATTTTTTCCAAGTCTAAGACTTTTGCCAGCTCAGATTCACTCATCAGCCCTTTTTCAAGTACGATTTGCCGCAGGGATTTGCCGGTTTCCAGAGATTCTTTAGCAACGGCGGCGGCGTTGAGATAGCCGATATGGGGATTGAGAGCGGTGACGAGGGCGAGACTGCCTTCGGCGTAAGCCCTACAGCGTTCTTGGTTAGCAGTAATTCCCACCAGACAAAAGCGTGTAAGTGCCGAGAGGGTATTTCCCAGAATTTCGATGCTGTGAATGAGGTTGTAGGCAATCAGTGGCATCATTACATTCAGTTCTAACTGTCCAGCTTGGGCGGCAAGGGCGATCGCACTATCATAACCCATTACTTGAAAGCACACCATTGTCGTCATTTCCGCCATCACTGGGTTGTACTTTCCTGGCATAATCGATGATCCTGGTTGTACTGGCGGTAACTGAATTTCTTTCAGGCCAGTTTTTGGCCCAGAATCCATAAGTCGTAAGTCGTGGGAAATTTTAACGCAATCTTGGGCTAAGTTGCGCAGAGCTCCTGAGACATTGACAAAGGGTGCCATACTCTGCATAGCTGCCATCAGGTTGGCTGCGGGTTCGACGCGACGCCCAATCAGTTGCGAAAGGATTTCAGCGGTGCGTTGTCGGTATTGGGGGTGGGTATTCAAGCCGGTGCCAGCTGCCGAACCGCCTAATCCCAATTTGGTTAAGTCTATAGAGGCGGTTTGGATGCGAGCGCGATGTTCTTTGAGAATTTGTGCCCATGCGCCGAAGGTATCTCCCAAACGTACTGGCACTGCGTCTTGCAGATGGGTTCTACCGGATTTGACGATATGTTTAAATTCAAAAGCTTTTTTTTCTAGTGCTGCGATCGCTTCCTCCAAAGCTGGCAAAAGCGTTCTTTCTAAAGCTAATAGCCCGCCTATACGAATTGCCGTTGGTATTACGTCATTGGTAGACTGACCATAGTTTACGTGATCATTAGGACTGACGCGTTTGTAATTCCCTTTTTCATCTCCGAGTATTTCCAGTGCTCTATTTGCCAGCACTTCGTTCACATTCATGTGGTGAGAAGTGCCTGCACCTGCTTGGTATATATCTACAACAAACTGATCGCGAAATTTGCCCGCCAGAATTTCATCAGCCGCTTTCACGATCGCTTGACAAATTTCATCTGGTATGCATCCTAGTTCTCCATTTGCTATTGCCGTAGCTTTTTTAATCAGTATGCAGGCATCTATATAAGTTGACAACGGCTTTAGCCCGCTAATGGGAAAGTTTTCTACTGCCCGCAAAGTTTGGATTCCATAATAAACATTTGCCGGCAGGAGGCGCTCGCCCATCGAGTCTCTTTCTGTGCGATATTTGGCAATAGGCTCTTGATTCATGTTATTTTAATATTTCCGCTCACGGTAAAAGTATTAATAGGAATAGTTTTTCAGCTTTTGGCCAATTTTTCTCTTGGGCAGAGAATCAACAGGCTATTCTATCATTTTCCCCCTGCGCAGATTTTGGCTGGAAATCTTTCTTAAGAAAGATGCGGCTTTTCCACCTTGTGGTTAGAACCTATTGAATTCGGTGCAGTTTTTAGGTATTTTAATGAAAATCCTCCTAAAGTTAGATGCTAGATGATGAACCAGGAGATGACGAACCTAGAAGTTGAATACTTCTTCCAAAAAGGATTGCATCTAAACCGAACTGAACAATATGCAGCGGCAGTTGCTAGCTACGAAAAAGCTTTGGAACTCAGCCCAGACTATGCAGAAATTTGGTACAGTCACGGTAATGCTCTTTACCACTTGGGGCGCTATGAACAAGCGCTCGCAAGTTATGAGCGTGCTCTAGAGTTAAATCCAGGGTTTCATGAAGCATGGAATAATCGCGGTAATGCCTTAGATGACCTCGGTCGCTACTCTGAGGCGCTCGCTAGCTATGATAAGGCGATATTTTTCAAGCCCGATTACCATTGGGCATGGAATAATCGCGGCGTTGCCCTGAAAAACTTGGGCCACTTTGAGGAAGCGATCGCGTCTTATGATCGTGCTATTGAATTCAAACCAGATTACTATTGGGCTTGGTATAATAAAGGATTAGCATACAAAAACTTAGGTCGCCTGGAAAAAACACTTGTCTGCTATGATAAAGCACTAGAAATAAAACCGGACTTTTACGAAGTTTGGAATAACCGAGGAAATATATTATATAACTTAGGATTCTATGAAGATGCAGTAATTAGCTACGAGAAAGCAATACAATGGAAACCAGATTACTACTGGGCGTGGTACAATCGGGGAATAGCGCTGATTAATGCAGGGCAATACGGGAAAGGAATTGTCAGCTTGAAAAAAGCCCTAGAACTGCAACCGAAAAATCCAGATGCTTGGTACTTTAGAGGAGTGGGATTAGAGAAATTGGGCTGTCATCACAGTGCGATCGCATGCTACGACAAAGCCCTAGAATTGCAACCCGATAAGCACAAAGCCTGGTATAACAAGGCGTGCTGTTATGCCGACACAGGAAACGTCGATATGGCGATAGAAAACTTGCAAAAAGCGCTCGAACTTAATCCCAACCAATACCAAAAAATAGTAAAAATCAGCCCTGAATTCGACACCATACGGGAAGATGCCCGATTTCAGGCTTTTATTCAACAAAAAATAACTGAAGGAGAATAACTTCTTTCTGAGCAGGCGACTCAAAAGAAGATAGTGAATTACCCCATAGGTATGGGGCAAAGTAGCTTATTTCCGCAAGCAAAAAGATCAAGCTAGAATCAAACAGAGGGGGGAGGCGCTCGCCCCTGTGCAATGTTTGGTCAAATGCTAGCATAAATACAGTTTATGTCAATACCTGCCGTACTAACCGCTATCAGTGGCTTTGTTGCAAAGACAGCCAGCAAAGCGATCGCAGCGCTCGCTGGCGAATCCTTAGAGTCGATTGCCCCCAAGCCTACACCCTCCTCACTTCTGATTGCGCCCTCAGAACAACAGCCACCCATTACCGCTGACAGGGCAAAGACTGATTACCGATTAGTGCACGTGCAACTAGAACATCAAAAACAGCTAGCGACAGTTCAATCAGAAGCTCTAAAACTAATTCAAGAGCGCAATAATATAGAGGAGACTCGTCTGAAAATGGAAAGAGCGCTCGCAGAAGCAGAAGATCGCCAAAAAGCTTTAGAACTTCAATCTCAACTAATTCACCTCAAGCAGGAACAGCTCAAACTGACATCACGTTGGCAGAAAAAACAAGAAGAACTAGCTCGCCTAGAACAGCAATTTAGCATAGAAGAAAGCGCCCTCTATAGAAAAGTGCTGCGCGACTTTAAAGCGCGAGAAATAGATTTCAAACTCGCCGAAATTCAAACCAATTGGGATACCATCGAAAAAAACTGGCCCTCTCGCCTCAGTCGTCGCGACACAGAAGAGATTTTAGTCAAAGGGCGGGAACAATACCCCCTGTTGCTATTCGTTGCTCCTCCCAATATTAGTAAAAGTTGCCCCGATTCATTTCACTACAACTTACCGCAAGAACTCCGCAACCGTCTAAAAGCTTTCTTACATAGATATTATCCAGAAAATACCCTATTTCCCGTAGAATTTTACGGCGATTATTTCAACCGAGATATTTTCGATATAGATGTCAAACAATTGCGGACGATTCTATCTCCAATTCCGACAGCAGTATTGTACTGCGATATTACAGATAGGGAAGTATATTTTAATATAGGAGTTTGGGGATGGCAAGATAATAACTTTTTCCAAATTCCATCTCCACCATGGAACTGGCGTGAGGAAAAAAAGCGCTTGATGGCTTTGGGAGAGGAGGAAGACGAATGCGAGTATCTAGTGCGGCAGGAAATAGTTAAAATGTACAAACTATTTGCCGCATTTTTTGCAGATTGGTACTATATTAATTTAGATCGCAATTACCAACCACAACTGTTTAACTTAGAGTCAGAGTTTCCTTCGGAATGGGTTGCTCCCTATGTGGAAATGTTCCAAAAAATTTATCGGGTAAATCAAGCGGGGTTATGTTACGATCGCGGCTTAATGCTTGCTGAGTTGGGCTATAGAGAACAGGCGATCGCAGCCTTTGAAAAAGCACTCTCGTGGCAGCCAGATTTTCCAGATGCCGAAATCAAACGGGGGGCAACCCTACACGAATTAGGGCATAGCTCTGAAGCGGCGGCAGCTTTAGAAAAAGTCATAGAAAATCACCCAGAATTAGATGAGGCGTGGTATTGGAGGGGGCGAGCACTGGCGAGTCTGGGAGAGTACGAACTGGCTATCACCTGTTTCGAGGAAGCAAGTAGCTTAAATCCGAATCACCTCGATACCTGGGTGCAATTAGCAGCAGCGCTTGAGGCAATCGGGCGTGAAGAGGAAGCTGCTAAGATTCGTCAGCAGGCAGAAGTGTTAAAGGAAAAAATAGGAGCCGCTGCTGACAGTTCCCCACTCATCTGGGTAAAAGCCGCCAATAGCGGCATCGAAAAATATGCGCCTGAATGGACACTTGCCTACACCCTCAGCGGCTATTCCTTCCCCATCTGCGCGCTTGCCTTCAGCCCCGATTCTCAATTGCTTGCCACCAACTGCGACGAAAACGCCATTAAAATTTGGTCAGTGCTGCGAGGGATAGAACTACGCCACCTTACAGAACACGACAACTCAGTAACAGCCCTCGCTTTTAGTCCCAACGGCCAGTTTTTAGCCAGCGCCAGTTGGGACAATACCGTCAAAATTTGGTCAGTGGCGGCGGGTATGCCCCTGCGCACCCTCGTGGGGCATTCCGAAGCCGTCAAGTCTGTAGCCTTCAGCCCCGACGGTACTTTACTAGCCTCTGGCAGTAGCGATCAAACTATAATTATCTGGTCGGTGGCCACCGGCGCAGCTCAGCGCACTCTCAAAGGGCACGCAGGCGATGTAAAATCTCTAGCATTTAGCCCCGACGGGCGGTTTCTCGTTTCTGGTAGTTGGGATAACACTGTCAAGATTTGGTCGGTGGCTACGGGATTATTACAGCGAACTCTAGAAGGGCACGGAGGCTGGGTTGGCGGCGTCGCCTATAGTCCCGACGGCCAGTTAGTGGCCAGCGCCAGCGATGATCAAACCGTGAAAATTTGGTCGGTGGCGACTGGAGCAGAGTTGCGCGCCCTGACAGGGCATTTCGGCTGGGTGAATGCTGTAGTTTTTAGTCCTGATGGACAGTTTATTGCTACAGGCAGTGGCGACAACACGGTTAAAATTTGGGCAGTGGCAAATGGTTCTATGTTACGAACTCTGACGGGACACGGGGGGGATGTAAAGTGTGTGGCCTTTAGCTATGACGGGCGTTTTCTCGCTAGCGGCGGTAGTGATAATACGGTAAAAATTTGGCGGGCTTTTTGAGTTTTTTACTGTGGCAAGCGCCTAATACAGTAACTTTAATTCTGATTGCAGAAACACTGGTTAATGTAGGCGAGCGCGCGTCAATAACAAATCTACATACTACAATAATTATTTAATATCAGAATTAATCGCTCCAATCATTAAGTCGCTTTTCATTGCTATTACGTAATTTTCATCGGAGGGCTTATATTATTATTTTAATTAATTTTATAAACAGAAGCGAGCACTCAATCAGACCAGCCAGTTAATTGTCAACGAATATGCTAAAATCGCCATAGAAACCAGCAAGGCAGGAATAAGAAATTTGAAAGTAAAATTTGATTAAAATGGTTTTAGATTAGCAGGGGAAAAATAAAATTCTTATAAAGATTAAAAAAGAAATAGTAAGTCTCTGACGACAAAGAGAGAGATGATAAATTGTGGGAGAGAGTTGAGGAGGTATAGGTAAAGTGAACGCAACTGAGAAGAAACTAGAGAATACGCCAGAAAACTACAGAGATTGGTATCGCGAGGGGAATATATTGCGAGATAAAGGTCTTTACTCTGAGGCGCTCGCCTGCTTTGACAAAGCCATAGAGCAAAACCCAGAAGATTACTGGAGTTGGTATCAGCGGGGGATCGTTCTCGATGAAATAGGCAGACACTCTGAAGCCGTCGCAAGCTTCGACAAAGCCCTAGAAATTCGACCTAACGATTACTGGGCTTATTACCAACGGGCAGGCGCACTGCAACACGCAGCTCGCTACGCAGAAGCTATCTCCAGCTACAACAAAGCCCTAGAAATTAGAGCCAACGACTACTGGGCTTATTATCAACGGGGATGCGTGGAGCTATACGACTTAAAGCAACCCGAAGCAGCCTTGGATAGCTTTGACAAAGCAACTCAAGTAAGAAAGTGGGACTACTGGGCTTGGTACAGGCGTGGGCAAGCCTTGCACGAATTAGAACGCAACGAAGAAGCACTGGCAAGCTTCGATAAAGCCTTGGAAAGCTGGCGCAGAGGTGAAGCAATCTGGTACGAACGTGGGCAAGTTCTCGAAAAACTTGGTCGCTACGAAGAGGCACTCATCAGTTATGAGCGAGCCTTGGAACTCCGCCCTGAGCGCGCCGACATCTGGAATCAGCGCGGCTTGCTACTGGGAGATATGGCTCGCTACTCTGAAGCCCTCGCCAGCTTTGAAAAAGTATTAGAATTACAACCGGATAACCCCGAAGCGCTTCTGGAAAAGGCGATCGCCCTCGACGAGCTCCAGCGTTACTCCGAAGCCGAAGCCACCTACGAGCAACTTCTGGCGATTAAACCCGACTTTGCAGAAGCTTGGTACAATCGCGGCATTACTCTAGGACACTTGGAACGTTACGAACAGGCCCTCGCTAGCTACGACCAAGCCTTAAAATTGCAGCCAAACTATCCAGAAGCTTGGAACAATAAGGGCATTTTACTCGATACCCTGGGCTGCTATGAAGAGGCCGTCGTCAGCTACGACCAAGCCCTGGCCCTTTGTTCTAACTATTCTAGAGCCTGGAATAATCGTGGCATTGCCCTCCACAAGCTAGGTCGTTATGAGGCGGCTCTCTCCAGCTACGAACAAGCCCTGCAATGCACTCCTGATTATCCTGCCGATTGGACCCTTACTCATCGGGCTTTAGCCTTGCAAAACTTGGGAAGCTATTAAGCACGATAGAGAGATTCAGTTCTGTATACTTTTATTAAAAAGAACGGAAAAACCTCTCCAGCGAGCGCCTAGCTAACGACCATGCAAGCTTTTCATGCCATGCGCATTTCTAGTGGCTATGAGGAAATGATCTTGTTGAATATGAGGGCCCTAGAGTGCAGACCCGACGGCTACTGGGCTTGGTATCAGCGCGGAAATGCCCTCAAAGCTGTGCACCGCTATTATGAAGCGATCGCTAGCTATGAAAAAGCCTTGGAATGTCGCAGGGATGACTATCGAGCATGGTATCAGCTTGGATGCGTACTCAGCGAAATCGGCAATTTTTCTGAAGCGCTCGCTTGTTACGATAAAGCTCTACAGTTAAAACCTAATGACTACTGGAGCTGGTATCAGCGAGCAATGACTCTGTGCGAATCCTCTCGCTATACAGAAGCGATCACTAGCTTCGAGCAGGCTCTCGCAGCCCGCCCAGATGACTACTGGGCATGGTATCGTCTCGGTGGCGTTTGGCTCTACAACCTCAACCACTGCGAAAACGCGATCGCCTGTTACGAAACCGCCCTCAAGCTTCGCCCCAACGATTTCTGGGCACACTATCGTCTCGGCTTCGCACTCAACCAGCTTGGGCGCTATGAACAGGCGCTCGCTACTTTTGACAAAGCCTTAGAAATTAAACCAAACGATTATTGGGCTTGGTATCGACGCGGCTTAGCCCTTAAAGCACTAGCTCGCTATCATACTGCAATCGATTCTTGTCAGCACGCCGTAAATATTAATCCTAAGCGCGAAGAAGCCTGGATTGCTTTGGCACAATTATATCAGCTTTCGGGACAACACGCTCAGGCTGTTAGTGCATGGCAACAAGTGCTTGCCCTTAACCCCAACGTCACCGATACCCTTTCCGATTTCTAGCTCTGCCTCACACTCAAACATCTAATTTTCATAATTACTATTTTATTTTTATCATTTTTTGTTAGCTTTTAATTTTAAAATACAACAAAAAATGTAAAAGAAATATTTCTGCTAATCATTTTTATAACTATATTTTTTACAAAATTGCCGTTATTTAATATTATATAATTTAAAAGATTTAACATAGAGCAGACAAGGTCAGCATTATTTAGCCCAGTATTGAAACCTGTTTTGTACTCTCCCTCGGCAGCCAAAACTCAAACTTGTATCTTTAAGTTTTATAAAATTTAACATGAAGGCATTAAAAAATTATAAAATAGTCTATATAATTAAAAATATGCCAAAAACTATGTAAAAAACTTTATTCAGAGGTACCGGATAATAAAAAGTAAGTAAAAATACATAAGAGCAACGAGCAAAATTGATCTTGATTGCCCGTCGGATCAGAAACTGTAACTGCTAAAAGGAGATATAAGATGGAAGAAATAGCCGGATACATTATCACTGAAAAAATTCATGAAAGTGTTAAAACGGTTATTTATCGCGGGCGAAAAATTGGGAAAAGCAAATCAGTAATAGTGAAAATTCCCAACACGGAATATCCCACAATGGAAGAAATAATCCGGCTGAAAAATCAATACGCGATCGCAAAAAATCTCAACATACCAGGCATCATTAAACCCTTAAGTCTAGAACCCTATAAAAACAGCTTAGCCCTCATCCTCGAAGACTTCGAGGGCATCTCTTTAAAAAACTACATAGATAAACCCCTGGCAAAAATTGAAGATTTTTTAAAAATAGCAATTAAAATAGCAGAAATTTTGGGATTAATTCATAAAAATAAAATCATTCACAAAGATATTAATCCTTACAATATTTTAATAAATCCAAAAACACAAGAAGTTAAAATAACAGATTTTAGCATCTCTTCTCTATTGCCCAGAGAAGAAACTTCCCTAATAAACCCAAACGTGATCGAAGGTACCCTTGCCTACATCTCACCAGAACAAACAGGGCGGATGAACCGGGGGATCGATTACCGTACTGATTTCTATTCTCTAGGGGTAACCTTCTATGAAATGCTGACAGGAAGATTACCCTTTCAATCTACCGAGCCAATAGAATTGCTCCACTGTCACATTGCAAAGCAGCCAGTACCGCCTGAAAATCACTGCCCAAAAGCGATTTCCGATATCATTATCAAGTTAATGGCAAAAACCCCCGAACAGCGATATCAAAGCGCCAAAGGGCTGAAAGCAGATTTAGAAACCTGCCTATATCAACTAGAAACCAAAGGTGCGAGCGCACCCTTCGTACTGGGGCAGCGAGATATTGCAGACAGATTTCTCATTCCCGATAAACTCTACGGGCGAGAAAAAGAAATTGCCACCTTAATGGCAGCATTCGCTCGTATCGCCAACGGTGCAAAAGAACTCATGTTAGTGGCAGGGTATTCCGGTATCGGCAAATCTTCCCTCGTGCGCGAAATTCACAAACCAATATTGCAGCAACGGGGTTATTTTATTTCTGGAAAATTCGATCAGTTCAAGCGGGATATTCCCTTTGCACCTTTGATTGAAGCATTCCGCAGTTTAGCAAAACAATTGCTCACCGAAAGCCAAGAAGCGATCGCCATTTGGAAACAACAACTCAGCACCGCTTTGGGAAACAATGGGCAAGTCATTATTGACGTCATCCCAGAAATAGAAAAAATAATCGGGCAACAGCCACCCGTTATCGAACTGCCACCGGAAGAAGCACAAAATCGATTTAATCTAATTTTTAAACAATTTATTCGAGTGTTAGCTACTGCCGAGCATCCCTTAGTATTATTCTTAGATGACTTACAGTGGGCAGATACAGCCTCCTTAAAATTAATTCAGGTTTTAACCACCGCTTTTGAAATCAAATATTTCTTATTAATTGCCGCCTATCGAGATAACGAAGTCAGCCCCGTTCATCCCTGGATGCAAACAGCAGAAGCGATCGCCCATTCAGGCACTACAGTAAATAAAATTATTTTACAGCCAATTGACGAAAATCACCTGAATCAGTTAGTAGCTGAGGCTCTTAATTGTTCCGAAAATCGGGCTAAACCCCTTTCAGAACTGGTGTATCGGAAAACTCAAGGCAATCCTTTCTTTGCTACACAGTTTTTGCAATCTATTTATGAGCAAGGATTGTTAGAATATGTAGAAAATTATCAAGCAGAGCCACAACCCCTAAATTTGGATGAGAAACAGACTACAGTAACACCGGGATATTGGCAGTGCGATATTGCTAAAGTAACTGCCTTGGCAGTTTCCGAAAATGTAGTTGAGTTTATAGCAAGCAAACTAAAATTTTTACCAAAAAACGTGCAAGAAATTTTAAAAATAGCAGCCTGTATTGGACATAAATTCGACTTAGAGACATTGGCAACAGTATGCGAAAAATCTCAAGCCGAAACAGCGGCTGAACTGTGGAAAACACTACAGGCGGGATTAGTTTTGCCAATGAGCGAAATTTATAAGTTTTTTCAGAGCGATCACACTTTACAAATAAACTCCCTACCTATTCAATCCCCGACTTACAAATTCCTCCACGATCGCGTGCAACAAGCCGCCTACTCTCTCATTCCAGACGCCGACAAAAAAGCCACACACCTAAAAATCGGCAAACTACTTTTAAAAAATCTTGAACCTGCGCATCGAGAAGAAAAAATTTTTGAAATAGTTAATCAATTAAATAAAGGAGCCGATTTAATCACCAGTCAAACAGAACGATACGAACTAGCGCAACTCAACCTAGCCGTAGGCAGAAAAGCCAAAACAGCAACAGCAGCCGAAACAGCACTGCGGTATTTAAAAACAGGCTTAGAATTGCTAGCCCCCGATTGCTGGGTTTCTGAATACGACTTAACGCTAGCACTCCACCTCGAAGCCACAGAAGCCGCCTATCTAAATGGCGACTTTGAACAAATGGAAGCACTGGCACAACAGATAGAAAACCACGCCAAAACCATTTTAGACAAAGTTAAAGTCTCACCAATCAAAATTCAAGCTTGCGTAGCTCAGAATAACCTGCTTTTAGCAGTGCAGACTGCCCTGCAAGCACTACAATGGTTAGGCATCAATTTTCCTGAAAAACCGAGCCAGTCAGATATTGAACACGGGCTAAAACAAACAATAGCTCTTTTAAGCAGAAAGAGCATCGAAGACTTAATAGAATTACCAGAAATGAAAGAGCCTGACAAGTTAGCCGCCATGCGCATCATGTCGGCAGCCGGAGCCGCAGTATATCAAGCCCAGCCGTCATTGTTGCCGTTATTAGTATTTAAACAAATCGCGATGTCTCTGGATTACGGAAATGCCGAGCAGTCGATATATGTGTATGCTGTTTACGGGCTAATTCTATGCGGGATGGTTGAAGATATCGAATCCGGATATCAATTTGGAAAATTGGCTTTAAAATTGCTGTCGCGATTGGATGCTAAAAAAATTAAAGCTCGAACATTACTTGTAGTTTCTGGAAATGTCATTCACTGGAAAGAGCATATCCGCGAAACCTTTAATCTTTTACAAGAAGGTTATGCTTGCGGGCTGGAAACGGGAGATTTGGAATTTGCCAGTTATAATGCTTACGTTTTCTGCTGCTATCAATATTTCGCCGGCAAGGAATTGTCGGAGGTAGAACGAGATATGGAGAATTACGAGGCTGCGCTCGCGCAAATCGAGCAAAAAACAGCCCTCAACAATCACAAAATCTTCCGACAAGCAGTTTTAAACTTACTAGGCAGGAGCGAAAATCCTTGCCGTTTAATCGGCGAAAGTTATAACGAAGAGAAAATGCTGCCGCTCTACTGGCAAACCAAAAATTATCATGCTATCGTCAATTATTATTATCATAAACTAAATCTCTGTTATATTTTTGAAAATTCTCGTCAGGCTATCGAATATTCGGAGCTTGCTAAACCATATTTATACAGCATATCAGGTGCATTCACAATTCCCCTCTTCTATTTCTACGATTCTCTGGCGCGGCTGGCAGTGGCAACAGATGCACCTGCAAACGAAAGAAAAATACTCTGGGAAAAAGTAGAAGCAAATCAGGAAAAAATGAAGCGTTGGGCAGATTTTGCCCCGATGAATTACTTGGATAAATTTGTTTTGGTGGAAGCGGAAAAATATCGGATTCTCGGTAAATATATTGAAGCGATGGAAGCATACGATCGCGCCATTGCCCTAGCCAAAGAATACGAATACATTCAGGAAGAAGCCCTAGCCAATGAACTAGCAGCAAAATTTTACCTTGCTTGGGGAAAAGAAAAAATCGCTCAAACCTACCTCATCGATGCCTACTATGGCTTCATTCGCTGGGGAGCAATCGCCAAAGTTCGCGATTTAGAAGTTAAATATCCCAACTTACTCTCCCGCATCTCTGCCCGAAAAATTACCGAATACCTACCGCTTCTCAACTCCCCATCTAACAACAGCATCCAAACAATTTCTTCAACTGCAAAAACAAATGCAAAATTGCTGGATTTGGCAACCATAATGAAAGCATCAACTGCTCTATCTGAAGAAATTGTTCTCGACAAACTGCTTTCTAAATTAATGCGAGTTATCCTCGAAAATGCAGGAGCGCAAAAAGGCTGCCTGATTCTAGAAAAAAATGGTCAACTGTTTGTAGAAGCATCGGTTACGAGCGATACAGAAGAAGTAACCGTGTTGCAGTCGCTCCCCGTTGACGAATATCAGGAAATTCCTGTTGCCGTCATCCACTATGTTGAGCGCACAGGAGAAAGAGTACTTTTGAATAATACCGAGTCTGACTCGCTCTTTACCTGTATTGGAAATATAACCGCAATACCAAAATCCCTACTCTGCTTTCCCATACTCCACAAAGGCAAGCGCATCGGAATTCTTTACTTGGAAAATAACCTAAGTACAGACGTCTTTACTGCTGAAAGATTGGAAGTTTTAAAACTTCTCTCCGCTCAAGCCGCCGTCTCTATAGAAAATGCTCTCTTGTATCAAAGTTTGCAAGAATCAGAAGCGCGGGAGCGGCAAAAGGCTATTCAACTAGAGCAATCCCTGCACTCACTCCAAGAAGCCCAATTACAACTGATTCAAAGTGAAAAAATGTCTAGTCTTGGGCAGCTCATCGCCGGGGTTGCCCATGAAATAAATAATCCAGTCAGTTTTATCCACGGTAATATTTCTTATGCAGCTATATATAGCCGCGAGCTGATCGAAATTTTACGATTATATCAAAAGCACTATCCTAATCCTGTTTCAGAAATTATGAAAGCAGTAGAGGCTGTCGATTTAGAATATCTGATGGAAGACTTGCCAAAATTGCTTTCTTCTATGAAAATGGGTACTGATAGGATTAGCGAGATAGTTAAATCGCTGAAAAACTTTTCTCGCAAGGATACTACTACTAAAGAATGGGCAAATATACATCAGGGTATAGATAGCACGCTGCTGATTCTTTCTAATCGTCTGAAGTCTAAAGGAGTAAAACGGGAAATTAAGGTAATTAAAGAATATGGCAATTTGCCGGAAGTGCGGTGCTACCCAGGGCAGCTAAATCAGGTTTTTATGAATATATTAGCAAATGCGATTGATGCTTTAGAGGAGTATGAGGGAGCAGGTATCGATAAGAATAATTTTATAGCAAATACGACTATTCGTATTCGTACTGAAGTGATTGAAGGCACGTCTGTGGTGATACGGATTACAGATAATGGTCCAGGTATGACGCCGGAAGTGCAATCACAGTTATTTAACACTTTTTTTACTACGAAACCTCTAGGAAAGGGAACGGGATTAGGGTTGTCGATTAGCTATCAGATTGTGGTAGAAAAGCATGGAGGAAAGCTAAAGTGTATTTCCGCCCCAGGGGAAGGAACGGAATTTATTATTGAGATTCCGATCGCCTAGCTGTTATGTTTTTGTAAAGATTTAATCTTTAGGATTGAGGAGGGTTAAAGTATCGCCAATGGTGACAGTTGCTTCTGTTTCAACAGTGGCTAAGATGCCTGTTTGTAGATGACCAAAATGCTGGCGGAGTACCGATAACAGGGGCAAATCGCGATCACCTGTATCGGGATTGACTTCGATATTGACACAGCGATTGATACGAGCCGCGATCGCAATTTTTGCACTGCCTAAGAGAAATTTTTGTCCTACCCAAGTGAACTCTTCCCACGCAGCCACACCTTCGAGCAAAATGTTCGGGCGGAAACGACGAACATCTACGCGCTTGCCGCACACTTCCCCGATAGCATCGAGGGTGGCTTGGCTTAATAGAGAAATATGTACTGATTCGCGATCGGGATAACGCGTCTCGCCACTGGCACTACCTACTAAGTTTAGACGCGCTCGCTGTGGATGCCGCGCCGATTCTGTCGGTTGCTGTGTCGCTAGATATTCCGTAAAAAATGCGCCAATGCGCTCGCGCCCTTGTGGTGTTTGTGTTTTCTCTACCAGTAGTGTTATTCCAGAGCGCTGCACCGTCAGCTCGTCTTTTTCCGGATTATAATTACAAGTTAGCGCTGCTAAAGATGGCCAGTCATTTTGGACGGCAAAGTTTTTTTTGCTCTTCCAAGGAACCGTCGATGTCACATAATCGGGTGCGCAATCTGCAAACATTAGAGCAAATGCGCGATCGCCTTTGATTCCATGCCCAGGCGTCAGAACTACGCTTTCTTTCGCCTGCGGTGTCAAACCCTTAACTGGGTGTATGAATATTTGCTTAACTCTTGCTGTCATTGCCTTAAAAATTTTATTAACAAATTTACATATTTTAACTTGACGTCAGATAAAAAATGCTCAATACTATTGTATAACAGCTATGTTATAGTTTTAAGTTGTCGGGGGTCTACTTTTTCTTATAATCAAAAAATTTTAACAGCAAGGAAAGCCATGATTAGCCAAACATTTCTTATCTTGGGCGGCTATGGCAATATAGGACGTCTTATTGCAGAATTACTGCTGAAACAAACGGATACAAACCTGGTATTGTCAGGAAGAAATATAGAAAAAGCAGAAATGCTAGCGGCTAATTTTAATCAAAAATATCCGGGAAATCGCGTTTCTGCACAAAGAGTAGATGCGGCTGAAAAGCTTACTCTTAAAAACGCTTTTGAGCGAGTAGATTTGGTAATAGTAGCTTCCAGTAGCTCCGAATACATGCGCAACATAGCTGAAACTGCGATCGAAATAGGAATAGACTATATAGACTGTCAGTATTCCATAGCTAAACTCCAGATTCTAAACTCTTTAAAGAAAAAAATCGAGGGTGCAGGTTGCTGTTTTATCACCGATGCGGGATTTCATCCTGGATTACCAGCGGCTTTAATCCGATATGCTGCTCCCTACTTTGACTCTCTAGAAAAAGCATATGTAGGGAGTATGATTAAAATAAATTGGAAAAACCTATCATTTTCAGACTATACGGTATGGGAAATAATAGAAGAATTGAAAAAATTTAAAAGCTGTAATTGTCAGCACTGGCAGTGTAAAAACAGAAGTAAACAGTTTTACTTTGGATGGGAGTTTGGCAAACAAACGATTTTGCCAATGTTTTTGGAAGAAATCCGAACTTTACCGCAGACAATTCCATCACTGAAAGAAACGGGTTTTTTTATAGGAGGATTTAACTGGTTTGTGGATTATTTAGTCATGCCGCTTGGTTTGGCGGCGCTAAATTTATGGCCACAAAAAGCATTAAAACCTGTGGAAAAATTGCTGATGTGGGGATTAAAAACTTTTAGCCACCCGCCCTATCGTACGATTTTGCTTTTGGAGGCGAGTGGGTGGAAAAATGAACAATACAAAGCGATGCGAGTGGAAGTATCGCACCCAGACGGCTACGCATTAACTGCTATTTCTACGGTTGCTTGTCTGTTACAATACCTAGATAGTTCGATAAGAAAAGATGGGCTTTGGCTACAAGCACATTTAGCAGACCCCTCACGACTGTTAAAAGATATACAAAATTTGGGAGCAACTGTAAAAATTAGCGAAGCGATTGAATTAGCAGAACAAATGGCGATCGCTTGATAATAATTTGATTTGATAGTAGAATGTTAGGGCTTGAACGGAGGTAAGTGCCAAAGCTGTGGTTCAAATTCAGTTAAAGAATTGAGTACATAATTGGCATTTTGGTAGAGGTGTCTGTCAAAGTTGGGATTAGCAATTGCAACAACTGACATGCCTGCAGCACGAGCTGATTCGACACCCGCAGGAGCATCTTCAAAGACAAGACAATTTTCAGGTTTGGCTTTAAGACGCTCAGCTGCGAGCGCAAAAGTATCTGGTGCGGGTTTACCCTGCTTGACATCAGGATCATCTCCCAGTACAATACAGTCAAATAGAGCAAACCAATCGCGATGGTTAGTAATTTTGCGCTCGAAAGAGCGGCGCACAGAACTGCTAGCGATCGCTTGGGGGATACCGTGTTCATGTAAATGTTTCGTCAGACGAACCGCCCCTGGAAGAGGCAAAGCCTGGGGAAACAATTCAAGTAACAATTCCTGTCTTTCTTCAAGATATATCTGGGGAGTGACGGGCAATTCTAAAGTTTCAACTAAAATTCTGGCAACATCTTGCGCCTTCATGCCAGCGATTTTAGACTTGACGACTTCATCTAATATTTTGCCATAGCGGCTGACAAGAGCGCAATCGACTTTTGAATAAAATATTTCTGTATCCAGCAGCAAACCGTCTAAATCATAAATAACATGAGTAATTCTTGGGTATTTTGACATATTGCCCGCTTTCTCCCATTGCAGCCGCTCGTAACGGCTGGATTGAAACTTTTTCCTGTATAAATTTAATCATAAAAATTATACAACAAAACGCCCCCCAAAAGACAGCGCTACAACAGTCTGAATATCTTGTAATCTTATCTCTATCCTTTTGCTATCCCTTAGGCTGTGCAGAGGGCTGGTGGCTTCCTGCGTTGCCGGCGAGACTGGCAAGACTTTGGAAATAAAAACCGCCTACGGTTACTAAAAACAGAATGTAGGCTACTGCTTGAGCAAAATAGAGTTTAGCTCGGTAGCCAAAAAGTGATTTTAGTATAATACCGGGAAATTGATTATCTGGTAAGATAGCAGTGGCATCCCAAACTCTCGCTCCCAATAGGCAAGAAGAGCCAGAGGAAAAACACAAACTAGCAAATTGAGGGTTGAGCTGAGCGAGGGTGTAGGCGGCAGCGTCAAAGTTTTTCAAGGCAGAAATTACCAAACCAGAAACAATTAGCAGCAAAAAGACGCCCATGATTTGAAAGAATAGACGCAGGTTGATTTTGACGCCCCACTGAAAGATTGCCGCGCCAATAGCTGCTGCTAAAAGCAAACCGCCTGTAGCGCCAATGACTGACATAAAGGCAGATTGGGCATTAGCAGCGATGAATAAAACGGTTTCAAAGCCTTCTCGCAATACGGCAATAAATATTAAAGTGAAAACCGCCCAACCGGCAGCAGTGCTATCTTGATTTAGAGCCGTATTTAGAGAGCCTTCGATTTCAGATTTAAGGGATTTGGCTTGGCTCGTCATCCAAATTAGCATCCAACTGAGCATTGCAATTGCAACCACACAGAAACCCGCCTCTAATAGCGGTTTTAAAACTAGCGCATAAGGGCGCTCGCTCCTTGCTACTCCTTGAATTGCGGAATTCAATACTATTCCCACTATTACGCTCGCCAGAATTCCACTAACAACTCCGCTATACGCCCAGGAATTCAACTGACTTTTCTCGGCTTTTTTCAGACATGCCAATACTATTCCCACAACTAAAGCCGCTTCGACACCTTCCCGAAGCGCAATTACAAAAGTTGGTATTGCTGCGCTAAAATCCATAATTTTATTTTAAATAAATTGAAAAATTATTAGCACTTGAGCTCTTTAACAAAATGTATTATTTCACGTTTTCCCTCCCATATTAGCTATAATCACGCAGCATTTTTTTGAGTTCTATCATATGCAATTCTTCCGTTCCGATCATCGTGCGGGCGAATTCTTCCAAATATATACTAGCATTTTCTACGGTATCTAATAAATCTTTATAGAGATTCAGTGCCTTTTTTTCGTGATTAAGACTTTCCTCTAAAATATCTCGAACCGTATGCTGATTGGTTTCCTCAATAGGTGCAATCCGCAGGGTAGGGTGCCCTTCTAACCCAGTGAGAATTTCACCTACTTGTTGAGCATGAGCAAGAGATTCATTTGCCTGCTGCTTAAAAAAATTCACGATCGGAATACGGTTGGGACCTGTAACCATCAGGGAATAATGGGTGTAGCGTACCACCCCTGCCAGCTCGAACTCCATAATCGTGTTCAGCAGCTCTGTAGTTTTTTTATGATCGAGTTCTTTCATGGTTCGTTAACATTATGAATCTTAACAAAGATTGCGATCGCCCTTACTATCTTATATTTAGTTGCAGCCAGTGTCAATTATCAATTACCAATAATTTTTGAACTTTGGAGTTGACAAATAGCACCTATTGATGTATACTTATTTTCATTTTTAGTTGTGTGAATAAGTAGCATATTATCTTTATTTTACAGCAGATTTATTGGGGAAGCAAGAGTACAGCAGTTTAAGATTATTAACAAAATTTTTATTAATAGCTGAAGAGTTGTTGACGCGGGGAAAAGAACACTTCAGTCTGAGTGAAATCATTGCAGCAAGAACAAAAAATGCCCGCAAGGGGCATTGAAAAAACTCTTGCCAAACTGCTTGTATATAAAAAGAATGATTACAACAAAGTGAGGAGGTATTAATGCATTTACCAGATGGCTTTATTTCACCGCCAGTCGCTGTAGTGACAGGTTTAGCCAGTGTAGCAGCCGTGGCAGTATCCCTCACTCGCTGTCGCCAAGCGTATGGAATTCGGCAAGCTCCCGTGCTAGGTTTAACCACCGCATTTGTATTTGCAGCCCAGATGGTAAATTTTCCAGTCGCAGGTGGCACAAGCGGTCACCTGTTGGGGGGAACCCTAGCCGCAGTAGTGCTAAAGAGTCCCTGGGCAGGTACACTCTGTATTACCACCGTTCTGATAATTCAAGCAGTTTTGTTTGCCGATGGCGGCATCACCGCATTGGGAGCGAACGCGCTCAACATGGCAGTAATTGGAGTTTGGGTAGGCTGGGGATTGACACAAGTTTTGCACCGAATACTGGGGGGAGCGAAAGCGCGCTTGCCATTAGCTGCGGGAATAGCAGCTGGGATCAGCGTAGTAGCTGCAGCGATCGCCTGCGCAATAGAACTGGTGCTTTCCGGTACAGCACCCGCCAATTTAGTTTTACCAGCCATGAGCGGCATTCATGTTTTAATAGGAATAGGAGAAGGTTTGATCACCGGCGGTATTTTAACTTACCTACAGAAAACCCAACCAGACTTATTGCTCAAAGAGCAACCGCAGTTAGAAAACTGGTTAATAGTAGTGTCGAGCATTTTCCTAATCGCAGGCGTTTTATCGCTGCTAGCTTCTGCATGGCCCGATGGCCTAGAAAAAGTGGCCGAAGAATTAGGCTTTATTCAACTAGCGGAAAACGCACGCATAACAGTACCCACACCATTTGCGGATTACGAGCTCCAAGGGTGGGGAAAAATAGGTACGAGCATCACTGGTATTGTCGGCAGCGCTCTTTCATTTGCAATGGCATTTGGAATTGCGCAATTAGCAAAACCGAAAAATGCATAAGTTTTCAATTACCTTGCGGCTGCGCCTATCTTTAGTGATAGTAATCGGGACAGCATTATTAAAAGTAGGCACGTGGGTGAACTTGAGCGTTTACGGAGCGATCGCTCTCTTATGGGCATTGTGGCTGCGAGTGCGCTTTCGCCCGTTAGTACAATTACTTGGGGCAGAATTACTATTACTAACCTTAATGGCATTGCCCTTAGGATGGGAGCGAGCGAGTTTTCTACTAGCGCGTTCCCTCGTTTGTCTGCTAACGATGAATAGCTTTTTGCTTAGCTTGCCCCCCCACAGTAGAACGCTCGCCCTCAAAGGCTTACCTCTACCCGCACCACTGCAAGAAATCCTCCTTCTTGCCACCCAATACCTAGAAATTTTACTCTCAGAAATTACCCAGATGCAGCGAGCCGCCAAACTGCGTGGTTTAGGAGGCTCTGCCGGTTGGCTACGCTACATTTCAGCTGCCACCATCGGTTCCCTCTATATTCGCACCCTCCACAGAGCCGAAAGAGTTTACAGCGCAATGGTAGTTCGCGGCTATCAGGGCAAGCTACCTGTAGACACTAAATTAACTCCCAAAGAAACTATCGCCCTAACGGCTACTGCCCTAGTTGCTACAGCAGTTACCCTAAGTTCATACTGATTCTAAGTTATAAATTTTGAGTTTTGATTTCATCAATTCCCAACCCCCAATCTCCCTTCCCTCTAACGCCATAGTCATCGTTCGAGATTTAGTTTTTGCCTATCCCAATCTCGAACCGATTTTGCGAGGGATTTCATTGACTCTTTATCCTGGCGAGCGCGTTGCTTTGCTTGGCGCTACAGGCTGCGGAAAAAGCACCTTACTGGAAAACCTAATTGGTTTAAAACAACCCCTCTGCGGCGAGATTTGGATTCAAGGTATTCCCTTAAAACCGAAAACTCTGCCACAAGTGCGCCGCATCGTCGGTTTTTCTTTTCAAAACGCCGACGAGCAACTATTTATGCCCACTATTCTAGAAGACATAACTTTTGGTCCTCTTAACTACGGCATTCCTGCTGCCATTGCTGATGCAAAAGCTCGCAAGTTGCTGGCAGAATTTGGCTTAGAAACTTATGCCAACCGTTCAGCGCACGAACTCTCTGGTGGGCAAAAAAGGCTAGCAGCTCTTGCTGCTATTTTAGCCTTAGAGCCAGAAGTGTTAATACTAGACGAACCGACGAATGGGCTTGATCCCTACTGGCGGCGTCATATTGCTCTAGTCTTATCAAAATTGCCTATAAAATTACTCCTAATTGCTTCTCACGATTTGCACTGGATTGGCAAAACTACTCAGCGCGCGCTAGTCTTAGCTGAAGGTAGAATTCAAATAGACGCGCCCACCCAAGAATTACTGCAAGATGCTGCTACATTAGAACGGTACAATTTGCCCTTAGATTACTGAATGTAGCCGGATTGGGAAATCGGCTGCAGTTTGAGGTTTGAGGTGGCTGTGATTTCTCCAGTCGGGCTTATGTACACCATGACTAGGTTTTTTTCTGGATTGTACTCTTCAACCATATTGGCGATCGCTTTTACGTCTTCTGGATGCAATCCTCTTGTATTCAGCTTTTTTTTGATTAATTTTTGTGCCACATATTCCATTTTAGAAACTTCCCCCTCCTCAACAAAGATTAAACCTTTCCCTAATTTCTCAAATCCCTCCCTAGCCATCGCTCCCATTGCTATATTATTTTTTTTAGCAAATTCTAATGCTTTTATTTCTACTTCCTTCGGCTTTACTGATGGCGCTCTCTTTATTAGCGATATCTCTTTTCCAATAAAAAACTGATCTTTAAACTTCTGAGCAGCTATTCCACTTGATATATTTCCTTCTTTTCGCTGTTGGCGTAGTTTGGCATTTCTTCCCATATTTTACCTATTTTTCATTTTTTTTCTGACTACAAACTATGATTAGTCCGTACGTACAATTTGCTGCTGAGAGGCTCTTAGCAAATAGCTACGATTATCTTCGTCAATCAGTCTGATAACGACATCGACTGTAGTTCCGGGCATCCATTTAGGGCCATTTCTGGCAAGAGTTTCTAATTTATTAGCAGTTATCTGTTTCGCTTCACCGTTCAAGTCAGTTTCCCAAACTTGTTGTGTATCTTTTACTACCCACAAGTGATCTACTTTCAGTGTCGTAGGAAATGCTTTCTCGTCTTTAGCAATGACGCGAATGGATGCTATCAGGGGCTTGCCTCCAGGCGGGCTAATCGGCATAAAATCCCGCCAAAGATAGGTTTCTAAAACATACTGTCGACCCTTGATTTCTACAGTTTCTGGTGCTGATAAGAGTGTATTCATTTCGGGAAGTACTGTTATTTCCCCTGGTTGGGAACTTTGATTCTGTAGCCTTTCTAGTTTTGCTGCTGCTATTTGCCCGCGAACGGCTCCGCAGTAGTACAATTTCATTATAGAGTCATATGCCCAGTGAGCTACTGGAACGTCAGAAAAAGGCATGGGTAGGGAGCGCATTTGGTTATTCGCGCAGGCTTGTAGAATTTGTTTTTGTGTCGGGCGGGCTTGAGTAAGGAGGATTTTTTCTGCTCTAGCGGGAAGTGGCGCCGCTATCCACAAGGGAAGGATAATTGTGGCGATCGCTTGCCGGATTAGCTGACTGCTTGTTACAGTAATAGTTTGATTGGCAAAACTGGTAGTAGACTTGGCGAGCGCCTCCCTCAGCACCTTCAGCACCCTCAGCAAATCTTCTTTGCTGTCTTTATTATTGGTTACTGTAATTTTCATCTCACCGTGACTTAATTCCTTTGAATTTTACATTTTTAACTATACCACATTTTTGCACTCTCTGCCAAAATTTTAATTTTTAATTTAAAATTCGCAACTAAAATTGCTAATCCACTGTCTTCGTGTATTAAAATTTCAACTATCAAGTACACAAATTTTTGCCATAACTCGTTTTCTGCCTGTAAATACAACCAACCATAAAATCTACGTTTAACTCCGTGAAAAACCCGGGTTTTTTGATAGTCTGATATCAGAAACCCGGTTTCTTTTACAATAAAAGCAATGCCCTTAACGATCTGGTTTCAAGCTAGAAAACAATTCTTCCCAACTCTGGCGCTCAGTTGTTGCACTTTCCTTCACCTCAAAAGTAACATTGCACGCTTTTGATTCCTCCAGCGCCTGCACGCACAATTCGGCGATGTCTTCTCGACTTACTTTGCCCTTAATCGTATCCCCTTGAGCAAACAGCAAAGCGCTGCCACCTGCCTCTTCTGTCAGAGCGCAAGGGCGAATAATAGTATAAGGGATACCACTAGCACGAATTGCTTCTTCGCCTTTTAATTTCCACGTTAGAATTCCCCCAAGTTGATCATTTAACCGCACTGCTGGCGGCTCTTCATCTAAGTTTAAATCAGGGCGCCCAGCACGGGTAACGCCTGCTGAACTGACGTGAATCCATTGTGGTAAAATTTTACCGCCATAAGCTTTGATAGATTCTATTTGAAGCTGAAAAATACCAGGTTCAAATTTGGGGTTAAAGGCTCCATCGTACTCAAATTTGCTCAGCATTAACTGGAATGAGTAAATGTTGCTAGGGTCAAAAGGAGCGCGATTTTTTAGGGTTTTGGCACGAAATACTGGAATCAACGCATCAAAAGGGATACGAACGTTCACCCAAATATTGTATACTGTATCGAATGAATAGCAATAGGCAATACTATCCCATTTTGCATCATTGCGGGCTATAAATTTATAACGCTTACCATCTCCTTTTACCCGCAAGTCAATGCCGCTATAATCAGATAAGTCTAGCGGAGGATCAAAATTGCGGGTGCGAATGGAGGCAAAGCCGCCAGAGTTGGCGGTTGAAACGTTGCCAGAAAAAAATGCTGCACCGTTTATTAATCGGATAGAACTTTCGCTAACGCCGCCCATGACGACATCATCCAAAGCCCCCCAAATCTCTTTCAAATCTTGAGATGGTTTCGTGAAGTCAAAGATTATTTTTTCGCCGGGAGTGCCGAGGCTCAATAATTGAGGGCGAGTGACTTGCAAGAGGTTTTGAATTCCTTTGTATTCGACGATTTCGGGTACGTCTACAACTTCGGGCATGTAAAATTTAATACCCTGATAGTATTTTTCGCGTGTGGGCGTGTCACCTTCTATCGGTTGCACCCGCGTGCCAATGCAGCAAATTACGGCTGTTACATCGTTTGTTATGGCAGGAGTCAGAGTTTCTGGAATGGCAATATTTGCTTCGACTATTTCTACGTTTTGCCCTAAGATTTCTCTTGCTCTTTTGGCATCTCTGACGAGCGATCGCACTTTGTATCCGCGTTCTATTAATTTGCGTACTACACGTTTACCTACGCCCCCCGTCGCACCGGCAACTAAGATTGTGCCCTGTTTTTTGTTTTTTTCATCTTTTACCTTTTTTCTGTTACTTTTAAAAATTTGCTGCCACCCACTGACACTTCCGACAAAGGGTATAACCCCAAAGTATGCAAGGGTTCTGGCAAATCTCCCTATATTCCATTTCGCGGTATTTTTTTCTCCCACAATCAATTCCTCACCTTCTTCACAGTTTACTTCTCTAGTATACTTTATTTTTTTATTTTGTGGGCGCGCTTATTTTAAAAACAAAATTATATCTCGGTATTGGCATGCATATTTACATGTTAAAAAACAAAATACTGCTATTATTGCTATGGCTGCGATCGCAGCATGTTATAAACAGCCACAGTATATAAATGAAAATTCACCAAAGGCAATGACTGAGAATTCTCCTCATACCCCGGCTCAAACTCCTTTCCAATCTAAACAACAGCTGCAAGTCAAAGCCGCCCGGGCTGGAATAAAAATCTGAGGGTAGAAGATGTTGAATATGATCTTTATCTTCCTCGAAATTATCGCGATCGCGTCATTGTCGTACTTCCCGGCTGGAATTTTCCCCGCAGCAGTTGGGTAGAGAATTTCCCTCTCGTAGAATATGCTCAAAAATACGGATCTGCTCTTCTTCCAGAAATGCTAACAACTCTATACGAAAGCGCCTATTATCCCGAAACGCAAATGAAATGGAATCCAATACCGGGAGGAGAATTCATCAAAAACCACTTTATTCCAGAAATTCAAAAAAGACATAACCTACTTTTACCCAATCAAAATAACACTTTACTAGGTCTTTCTACTGGTGGCAGGGGAGTTGCTCTCATTGCTTTAGAGAATCCGGGATTATTTGTAGCAGGAGCTAGTCTTTCCGGGGATTTCAGCCAAGAAAATACCCCTGATGAGCGCTTAATGACTGCAGTGTACGGTTCTTTTTATCAAGAACCCTTGCGCTGGAAAGGGCGTGACAATCCAATGGCACGAGTTTCTGAATAGAAGATGCCCCTTTATCTTGCCCACGGAACCGCTGATGATATCATTCCCGAAGAACAAAGTCGCCTATTTTACGAGGCGCTGATAGGCAGTCTCGGCAATAAAATTATAATAGAATATTATACCGTTGTAAGGGCGAAACACGATTACAATTTTTGGGGCGGGCAACTGCCGGCAGTATTTGAATTTTTCGAGAAAGTACTCAGTTCATCGAGAGCTTTTTAGCCATTTTCTGTTATAAAATTGTTAAATAAAGTTGCGATCGCCTGCTTTCTTCCTAGAGAGCCATGCTTAACAAAATACCCGGTACTCATACCGGGCATTTAGAGCCTCGAGTCGCACATCCGTTCACTTAATCACCAAGACACCATCTTTCTAGAGGGAGTTCCCAATCTCCCTTTAATTCAATCCTCCCTCAGCATTTTCCTGCCACAACAGTTATTCTCAGTAATTCCCACTAGCATTGCTACAGCTTGTCAAACGTGATAGCAAATAGGAAATAATTTCGCTAGCAGTACTTTTGCCAACACCATAACACGCTCGTCGCCGCCAGCCGAGAACGGGGAGATGCCCTTCTGGGGCATCCAGGGAAAAAGTGAGGCTGTCGTAGTATGCCCAGTTTTGCCTGACGCGCCAGCCTACGCGATCGCAGAAATTGGTATAGTCGCAGCCGACATTGTGCCAGATTTTTTGCTGCACACTCAAACCAAAGCGAGCATTGCTGTAATATTGCCAATACCAATCAATAGTTTGCAAATCCGTGCAGGGAAAATTGGCAATATCTTCACTCCTGAGCCAGCCTTCTTCTTCTCGCCCGCTTGCTTTCAGCACCAACAGCCAAGTCATTTCATCAGCTTTTTGCCACTTGCCGGCTGCTAACAGATTGGCTAGTGGCGTGTAGTCAATTCCGACTTCTGAAAAAATAGGCGTTTGAGATTGATTGCTGTTTAGCCAGTCATCCAGTCGAGCAAGTACGGATTGCACCTGCTCTGGGTTTACCTGCTCCAGGCGATACAATACCCAGTCGAGTTGAGATTGCAGATGAATTCTTTCCTGCGCCGCCTGCTGTAACTGTAGCTGCAATTGCCCTCTCTCTTCTTGTGCTTTCTGTAACTGCGATCGCACTTCTTCTAACTGTGCTTCCAATCGCAAAACCGTTGATAGCAGGAGTGCTCGCTCCTGTTTGTTTTTGAGTTTTTTTGGCTCGTCGCCCGACTTAGACTTAGACTTTTTGGACATAGATAGTACGAATTATTTTCTCTTCTCAAGCGTTATTGTTAGCCGAAATTCTTTCTTGTGCTCCCCCTTCTTGCCGTAAATACCAAATTTTTTCTTTATATTTATAAAATTTGGTTGCTTATGTGAAAAACTTTTAGCAGAAAATGTAAAGTGATATAAACAACTACAAAAAAACTATTTTTAACATCAGTGGGCCGCTCATCGGATGTGTTTTGAATCACAAACAAAAGAGCGAGCGCGTCACAGTAGTTGATGAAAAAATATTTCATAATAATAAATATGGGCTTGTTGAGGGGAGTAACAATGAAACTAAAAATTTTAATAACAACAGCAGTTTCGATAGCGATCGCTATAGCAACTCCAGTTGTAGCGGAAAATCCCACACACCTGAAACAGTTGCTCGAAACTAAAGATTGTCAAGGTTGCGACCTCAGCGGAGCTCAATTAGTCGGGGTGAACCTCAGCGGTGCCAACCTCAGGGGAGCTAATCTTCAGGGTGCCAACCTCAGAAGAGCTAATTTCAATGAAGCCAATCTCAATAAAGCTGATCTGACTGGGGCTAAATTAGAGGGTGCTTCTTTTGTAGCAGCCAAACTGCACGGAGCCCAGTTGAAAGAAGCAAATTTAAAAGGTGCAAATCTCAGCATGGCGGGTATGGTAATTGCCAACCTGCAAAATGCCAATCTCACTAGAGCCAATCTAATTGGAGCCAATCTGGAAAGTGCCGATCTCAAGGGTGCCAACCTTTATAAAGCTCAGCAGTCTATCGCCAAAATGGCAAATGTTGTTCTCATCAGCGGCACTCCCATGCCTCTAGAAATATATGGTGTCAATCTGCGCGATGCAGATTTGAGCGGAGCTAATCTCGCGGGTGCTAACCTCAGCGGTTCTGATCTCGCCGGTGCTATTCTCAACGGCTCCGAGCTTGCCCACGCTAATCTCGCAGGTGCTAATCTCATCGGTGCTAAATTGATAAATGTTGACCTCAGCAATGTCTCCCTAGGAGGAGCAACTCTACCGTTGGGTAACTCGGTAATCCGAATAGAGGGTCACTAACTAAATTGGGTGGGATTTGCCCACCCAAGACGTTTTTATCTGTTTCCAATCAAGTACCGGCATTCTGGCTAGAAACCTCTTCAGTTGCACGAGTCTGATTCTTTTGCAGCCGGATCGTGTCATCCTCCCCTAGATATTCGCCATTCTGAACTTCAATAATCTGTAGAGGAATCATTCCTGGATTTTCAACGCGGTGTGGTGTGCAAGGCGGCACATAAGTTGATTGGTTGGGGGTAAGCAGTAATTCTTTTTCGCCACAAATGACCCTAGCCGTACCGGAAACGACTACCCAGTGTTCGCTGCGATGATAGTGAATTTGCGTCGTCATGGTATGGTTGGGCTTGATGACGATGTGATTAATTCGATAGCGCGGTCCTTCTTCTAAAACGGTGACTTTTCCCCAGAATCGTTCCTGAATATTTTTATTTTCCGGCAATGTCGGCGCGCTGTCAATTCCTTCGCTATTGTGAGATTCGGTCATAGTCTGCCTTCCTTTGAATAGTGTGAGTTTTAATTTTAGAACCCGGTTTTTTAAAAAATTGAGTTTGGGGGGCAAGCGCACTTATCGAAAAAAACCGGGTTTTTATTTTTGCTGCCAGGGCAATTTTTTTTAATCTAATATATGCAACTGCTGACTGCGATCACTACTCATGCCTACTCCCTCTTATTTAAAATACGCCCTTCTCCCCGCCACGGAGCAAACCGCTTCGAGAGAGCGTCATACTTCCACGCCCGCGCCTCTGGATCTTTGCTGCGGCTCCATTCGGGAAATTCTGGCTTGTTTTTCCACTTGCTTACAGTAGTGGGATGAACTTTCAAGCGTTTCGCCAGTTCAATTTGCGTCAGCGACAATTTCAGGGAGTCATCTATATTATATTCCTTAAAAACTGGCGCTAATGCGGTTTCAAAATAATATAATAAACCACCTTGCTCGGTTACTTCCAGTTGTGCAGAAAATTCTCTCATTTTCTGGTTGAGGTACTTCTGCACTTCTTCTGCAGGCATGTTAGATTTCATAGCTAAGTCTAGGGCAGTGATTCGCCCCTGATTTTCCTGAATCAGCTTGTAGAAAACTGCGTTCAGGTGAGCCAGTTTTTTTTGCTGCTGTTTCTGGTAGCGCTTCCACGCCCATCCAATCCCGGCAAGCGCAACTAAAGGTAGGACAATTTTTTCAGCCTCGGCGAGGGCCACAAACCCAATGACGATCAGGATCAATAGAACCAGGTATGCCCCAGAACTTTTCTCGACACTCTTGATGTCTTTGCTGTCTGCAGTCATCTCTTTTTTTTCCTTAACCTGTGCTTGTGCCTGCACTTTTGCTAATTCCTCCACTCCTCGAATTCGCCGCCCAAGGCACAGACACTTTCGCTTTTTAATTCTAAAACACCAGCCCGTTTATAATCCCCCATTGCCAACCCGCCATCATTATGATAATAATTATCATTTGTTGTCACTAGGCTTATACAGTCGCAATCGTAATTTATAAAATTTTGCACGTGTTTAAAAGCGCAAAAGGATAAAAACAGTGAAAATCTCCTCAAGATTATTACAAATATTATTAAAAATAACACCAGGAGCACTGGCAGCGGCTCTTGTCGTAGCAGCCGGAAGCAAAGCAGTTGCAGTAGATAAACCAGTTACGAACACAATCCCTTTCCTCGACAAAACCGCCCTCAACCGAATAACCTCAGTTTCTCAACTCTCAGATGTTCAACCGACTGACTGGGCATTTCAAGCTTTGCAAAACCTAGTAGAGCGCTATGGCTGTATCGCCGGGTATCCCGACGGCTCCTTCCGAGGCAATCGCGCTATGACACGCTACGAATTCGCCGCCGGGTTAAATGCCTGTTTAGAAACAATTACACAACTCATCGGCTCTGCCGATACCTCCCGATTAGCGACGCGAGAAGATTTAGCCGTGCTCCAGCGGCTAATGGAAGAATTCTCTAGCGAATTGGCGACTCTAAGAGGGCGAGTGGATTCCCTAGAAGCCCGCACCGCTGAACTAGAAGCGAATCAATTTTCCACCACCACCAAACTAAATGGCGAAATTATCTTTGCTGTGGCAGATAGCTTCGGTAAAGATACCAATACTGCTACAATCATAGGGCAGCGGACTCGTTTAAATTTCGACACCAGCTTCACTGGCGAAGATCTCTTGAGAACCCGATTGCAAATCGTAGGGTTGGATGCTTTTTCTGCTAATTCTCACCCTGCACCTGAGGGGGATTTGCGTTTTGCTGCCGGGGCTTATAGTACGGGGAGTAATGATGTTGCTATAGATGCACTGCTATATTCTTTCCCTATTGGCAAGAAGACAAGGGTTGTTATTGAGGCAAATGCTGGTGCTGTAGATGACTTTGCTAATACTGTTAACCCTTATATCGACGGCGACGGAGCAAGCGGTGCCCTTTCTAACTTCGCTACCCGTAATTCGATTTATTATCTTATTAATAATGCTGGAATTGGGGTGAGGCACGAATTCAGCGAGCGCCTAGAAGTCAGCTTAGGATATTTAGCGACTAACGCCTTTGATCCCAAACCGGGTAATGGTTTTTTTAATGGAGCTTTTGGCGCTCTGGCGCAGGTTACTTTTAAGCCAAGCGCGCGCTTTACCCTTGGGCTTACTTACTTAAATTCTTACAACAATGACATGCTCACTGGCAGCAACCGCGCCAATTTGCGCACAGTGCTTGCCAATCAAGCCGACTTGGATTTGCCAACTTCCAGTAACTCCTACGGTTTACAAGCTTCTTGGCAAGTTAGTAAGCGGTTTATTATCGGCGGATGGGTTGGTTATACTAACACCCAAGTTTTATCTACCCTCGGCGGGCAAATTGACAGGGGCGATATGGATATTTGGAATGGAGCTCTTACCCTGACATTTCCCAACCTCGGTAAACAAGGCAATGTTGCAGCGATTATCGTTGGGGTAGAACCTATGGTGCGCAATTCCAGTGTTTCTGCTGCTGTACCGGGGCTACCTGATGTCTTCGGCGCCGATAAGAATACTTCTGTGCATGTGGAAGCTTTTTATGAGTATAAATTGACGGATAATATTGCCATTACCCCTGGGATCATTTGGCTGACTGCTCCTGATCACAATAAGAATAATGAAGATATTGTGATTGGGGTTGTGCGCACAACTTTTAGTTTCTAATTGGTGAATTGGAAATTCAAAATTCGTGAGGAATAGGTTAAACTTCTCTTATTCCTCTTTCTTTTTTTTCTCTCTGAAGACGAGGGCGCTACAGCCAAACACCCCTTTACAAACATAGCATTCATTGCTATAATGCCTCGGTTAGTGGTTTACTTTTACTGGGAGCGCGTTGATGCATTTGTTTCAAATATATTCTATGATTTCACTCAGCGCCTCCGTGACTCTGCTTGTGGCTGCCTGTGGCTATAACAAAGTAGCTGAGTGCAATCAATTGATTGATGGCATCAACAAAGGGCACGCTATCGTTACTAATTTTCAAGGTAATGATGCGGCAGCGGCAAATAAGCTTGCTGATGGGCTTGATAGCACCCTTGCCCAGTTAGAGAAAATCGAGTTAAAAGACAAGCAACTGCAAGGATTTAAAAGTCGTTTCACTGAAATCTATCGAGATTTGAGTAAAGCATTTCGCACTACGGCAAAAGCCCTAGTCACTGCCAAAAGCGCTGACGAGACGCAAGCAGGTTTAGAAAAAGTAAAAAAGGCGAGATCTGAAGTAGAAGCATCTGCGAAAATCGCCGAGCAAGCAGCTGAAAAAGCAGATGTTTTAGCAGCGGAAATTAATAACTACTGTCTCGGCAAAAAAGCAGATTAAAACCGATAGACTCAGTAATGAATCTCCAAATTTAAAATATATCGTCCTAATTGTATTTTTTCTGCCCAAAGTTCGTAATCTAAACGCAACAGTTCGGGTAAGGGTTTGCCGGCAAGGATGAGATTGCGGGTGAAATTTCGGAGACGAATTTGGTTATTGTTGCCGAAAGAATCACCAAGCAGCCAGTAACGGCTCAGCCCGTACATGCCTCGCTCCCAAAGGTGGCGGTAACTAAAAAAACCGTTTCCTTGCATAGTCAGAATTACTCGGTAGGGGGAGAATTCAAGCCACAGGAGGCGAGTTTTTGCTGCTGTTGGTAAGGTGGCGATTTCTGGTGTGTTTGGGGAGGGGATTTTTTCGTAAATGGCGGGTTCGTTGAGGAGCAGGTGATAGCGATCGCGATCTTTTTGATAAATTGTAGCTGCTGTTTCGACTACAGACCAGATGGGCATGTCTGTGGATACGAGAGAGAGGGAAACGGGCTTGCGATGATGGGTGAGCATGGCTGTAGATGATTTTTATATTGTCGAGAAAATAAGGGTTGTGGAGGGTGAAGGCTTGTTGCAGAGAAGGCTGGGCAGAAACAGGCTTAAAGCGGCAGGGGAGGGCACAATGTCTGAAATATAACAAGCTGACACCAGTTCTAATACGATAACAGATCGCGTAGATTCTGGGAAACTGATAACTATTATGATCGCAGTTACACAACAGCAGCAATTGCAAATTAAAACACTAAGTGGCGGTTATTCTCTTTCTGGGCGGGTAAAGGTACCAGGAGATAAGTCAATCTCCCACAGGGCTTTAATGCTGGGGGCGATCGCTTCTGGAGAAACTACAATTGAAGGGTTGCTGCTGGGGGAAGATCCGCGCAGCACTGCTAATTGCTTTCGGGCACTGGGAGCAGAAATCTCTGAACTTAATACCGAATTGGTGCGGGTACGGGGGATTGGGGTAAACCAATTGCAAGAACCTGCTGATGTTCTTAATGCCGGCAATTCCGGTACTACTATACGTCTAATGCTTGGACTTTTAGCGGGTCAATCTGGACGGTTTTTTTCTGTTACTGGCGATAATTCTCTGCGCTCGCGCCCTATGTCTCGCGTCGTTCAACCCCTACGGCAAATGGGAGCTCAAATCTGGGGGCGTCAAGACGGAGCTCTAGCACCTTTGGCAATTCGCGGACAAAAGTTACAGCCTATTCGCTATAATTCCCCTATTGCTTCTGCTCAGGTAAAATCCTGTATCCTCTTAGCTGGTTTAACGGCAGAGGGCAAAACTACTGTCACTGAACCGGCTTTATCGCGAGATCATAGTGAGCGAATGCTTAAGGCTTTCGGGGCGGAAGTTTCTACTGATTTGGAAAATAAAAGTGTCACAATAACCGGACCTGCTCAACTACACGCTCAGAAAGTTATCGTGCCAGGGGATATCAGCTCCGCTGCATTCTGGCTAGTGGCAGCAATAAGTGTGCCTGATTCGGAGCTGGTGATTGAAAATGTCGGTGTTAATCCCACTCGCACAGGGATTCTGGATGCCCTGGCAATGATGGGTGCGGATATTCAATTGCAAAATGAACGTGTTGTTGCTGGGGAACCAGTGGCGGATTTGCGGGCGCGCTCTAGTCAGTTAGTAGGTTGTACGATTAGTGGCGATATTATCCCGCGTCTGATTGATGAAATTCCAATTTTGGCAGTGGCGGCGCTGTTTGCTAAAGGAACTACTGTTATCCGGGATGCGCAAGAATTGCGTGTTAAGGAAAGCGATCGCCTTGCTGTTATGGCTTCGCAATTGCAACGACTGGGTGCCCGTATTACTGAATTGCCTGATGGGCTTGAAATTGTCGGTGGCGCGCCTATTGTCGGTACTGATGTAGATAGTCACGATGACCACCGCGTGGCCATGAGTCTGGCGATCGCTGCTCTTAATGCTAAAGGCATTACTACTATCCACCGCGCCCAGTGTGCTGCTATCTCCTATCCCGACTTCATTGCTACCTTACAGCAAGTTTGTACTTAATTGTTATCTCTGTATAGCTGAAAGTTGAGTTGGGAATACTATAACAAAGGCTCAACTTTAGCTTTTTTATTTTAACAAAAAATGTGGCGTAGACTTAAAAATTTTTTCTTCAGTGTTATCACTTACAATTACCTCTGTCCCGATCTTAAAATTAGACGCCTTGTTAATCAAGCCTTGCGTCATCGAGCTGCTCTGTCGCTGGATGAGTGGTTTGAGTGTTTTTGGCAACATAAATGTATTGCTAAATCAGTAGTAGCTTTTGTATATATATATTTAGAAAAATATTCCGGTTTGCAGATGGCAAGAGTTCGACCAAGCGATCGCTTAGAGCGAGATTTACACTTCAGTCTTATTTGCTGGTTTGACTGGCAGTTAAATCTTTGTGAAGATTTTTTCCAATGTTTCGGAATAGATATTAGCGAGCGCTTGCAGCTTTGTCAATTTTCAACAGTAGAAGATTTTGTTGCTTTTCTTAATAAAGAATTTAATTCTAATTTGCAGTAGACTGAGGAGGAATCCGCAGAACAAGAATTTTATCTACACGATGGCCATCCATATCCATAATTTCAAACCGGAAATTTCGCCATTCAAAATGGTCAGTTGCAACAGGAATACGACCTAAGTGAGCAATCACAAAACCGCCCATTGTGTGATAGCTACAGTCTTCGAGTGAATCCTCAATATCAAACAATTCAAAAAACTTTTCAATCGGCAACATACCATCTAAAAGCCAAGAGCCATCTTCGCGCTGCACAGCTTTCGGTTCATCTTGCTCCTCAGTGGAAGGAATGTCGCCGACGATTTCAAATAAAATATCATTTAGGGTAACCAATCCCTGAATAACACCGTATTCATCTACTACCAGTGCTAAGTGAGTACCGGATTGTTTAAATAATTCCAGAACTTTTAAACCGCGCATACTCTCTGGAACATAAATAGAGCGGCGCAAAGAAACTGTTAAATCCAGAGGCAAACCAGAAAGAGAGCGAGATAATAAATCACTGACATGAATAATACCGAGTACATTATCAAGCCCGCCCTGACAAACTGGGAAACGAGTATGGGTGCTGTTGAGCATTTTTTGACGGTTTTTTTCCATAGTATCATCAATATCAAGCCAGACAATATCTGGGCGAGGAGTCATTAAAGCACTGACACGGCGATCGCTAAGACGAAAAACACGCTCAACCATATATTGTTCGGCTTGTTCAAAAGTTCCAGCCTCTGTGCCTTGTTCAATCAGAACTTTAATTTCTTCTTCAGTAATTTCTGGTTTAGAAGAGGGTTGAATACCCAACAAACGCACTACCATATCAGTAGAAGTTCCCAACAGATAAACAAAAGGAGCGGCAATTCTGGCTAAAATCCGTATAGGAATTGCCACAGCAGCAGCCAAAAGTTCTGGATTGTTGAGGGCTAGCCGTTTAGGCACCAGTTCACCGATAATTAAGGTTAAGTAAGTGATAGTAAAAATAGAAATTGTTGAGGCGATCGCTTCCGAATAAGGTTTCAACCCCGGAATCTGTATTAAAATAGGAACTAATTTAGCAGCAATAGTTGATTCACCGAAAGCACCGGAGAGAATAACAATTAAAGTGATTCCGATTTGAACAGTGGGCAAAAATTGATTAGGAGCATTTGCCAAATCTAAAGCTACACGCGCTTTGACATCACCCTGGTTGGCCATCTGTTGCAACCGCACCTTGCGGGCTGAGACAATGGCCATTTCTGAAAGGACAAAAAGGGCGTTGGCTAAGATTAGTAAGAAAATAATTAGGAATTCCACAGACAGCAGGAGGCTCCACTAGCAAGCAGGAGTAAAAACTCTTAACAGTAAAATAATCAACATAGGCACACTCTATGTAATTTTTCAAAACAACCGATTAAGAAAAACGCAAAAGCATGACTTTTTCTTCAATTATTCGGGCTCTGGGGCGAGCGCAGCTAACAGCAGAGATACAAGCCAAACTACAGCGCCACAAGTGTGTGCAGTTAAATGGCATTCCTCGTCTACCAAAAGGATTGGTAGCTTCAGCAATAGCCACGGCTCAGAGACGTAATTTATTAGTGGTGACAGCCACCCTAGAAGAAGCAAGTCGTTGGGCAGCCCAACTAGAAGCAATGGGCTGGGAAAGCATACACTTTTACCCTACATCAGAAGCATCTCCCTATGAGCCATTCGCTCCCGAATCAGAGATGACTTGGGGGCAAATGCAAGTACTTGCAGACTGGGTGCGCGGGGCAAAAAATGCTGCCATAGTCGCCACCGAAAGAGCGCTACAACCTCACCTGCCGCCAAAAGAAGCATTTCAACCCTATTGTCTCACCCTGAATCGGGGGATGAGCTGGGATTTGGCGACATTGAGTGAAAAACTAGCTTCTCTGGGTTACGAAAGGGTGCCGCAAGTAGAAACAGAAGGGCAGTGGAGCCGTCGCGGGAATATTATAGATATATTTCCCGTCTCGGCAGAATTGCCAGTACGTTTAGATTGGTTTGCAGAAGAATTAGAAGACATAAGAGAGTTTGATCCCGCCAGTCAACGCTCCCTCGATAAAATTGAACAAATAATTTTAACCCCGACAGACTTTACCCCAATAGTCAAAGCCGCTCTCAAAGAAAAAGGTTATACTATCCCAGAAACAGAAGAAGAAGAAGGAATTGCCCGACGGTTATTAGGGCTGGCATTTACTCGCCCAGCATCATTGCTAGATTACTTGCCCCCCGATACACTTATAGCTATAGATGAAATCGAACAGTGCCGAGGGCATGGCGAGCGCTGGTTTCAACAAGTAGAAGAACATTGGCAAACTCTAAGTGCTAAAGCAAACCTGCCCAAAATTCACCGCCCCTTTAATGAATCTCTCGCCGATATTGAACATTTCGAGCGCATTTACTTATCAGAATTAGCAGAAACTCGGACAACATTAGAAACCGGATTAAATATACCATATACTCTAAATCTCGCCAGTCGCCCTCTGCCAGTTATGCCGCACCAATTTGCTAAACTGGCAGAGTTAATAAGAGGAGAGCGCGAGCGCGGCTTTAACGTTTTCATTATCTCTGCCCAACCATCGCGCACAGTTTCCCTGCTACAAGAACACGATTGCCCAGCCCAATTTGTCGTCAATCCTAACGACTATTCTAGCATCGAAAAACTGCAAATTCAAAAAATACCTATTGCCCTAAAATATTCCGGAATAGCAGAAATTGAGGGCTTTATATTACCTACTTTCCGTATTACGGTAATTAGCGATCGCGAATTTTTCGGGCAGCACTCCCTTGCCACCCCCAGCTATATTCGTAAGCGTCGTCGTGCAGCTTCCAAACAAGTCGATCCTAATAAACTACGCCCAGGGGATTTCGTCGTTCACCGCCACCACGGAATCGGAAAATTTCTCAGACTCGAACGATTAGAAAACCGAGAATATCTTGTAGTGCAGTATGGTGACGGTTTACTGCGAGTGCCAGCAGATCAATTGGGCTCGCTATCTCGTTATCGTACAGCAGATAACAAAATTCCAGAACTCAACAATCTCTCCGGTAAAGCTTGGGAAAACACAAAAAACAAAGTCCGCAAGGCAGTTAAAAAACTAGCAATTGATTTATTAAAACTTTATGCCAAACGCGCCCAGGAACAAGGATTCGCTTACCCGCCCGATTCTCCCTGGCAGCAGGAATTAGAAGATTCTTTCCCTTACCAAGCTACACCGGATCAGCTTAAGGCTACAGCAGATGTGAAGCGTGATATGGAAAGCCCTCGCCCTATGGATAGATTAATCTGTGGCGATGTCGGCTTCGGCAAAACTGAAGTTGCTATCCGCGCTATTTTTAAAGCTGTTACGGCAGGCAAACAAGTTGCATTGCTCGCGCCTACTACTATTCTTGCTCAACAACATTATCATACTCTAAAAGAACGATTTGCCCCCTATCCTATTGAAATTGGCTTACTCAACCGCTTCCGCACCCCAGAAGAACGTAAAAATATTCAGCGCCGTCTTGCTAGTGGCGAATTAGATGTCGTCGTCGGCACGCACGCGATTTTGAGCAAAGGCGTCACTTTCCGTGATTTAGGGCTGCTGGTGGTGGATGAAGAACAGCGTTTCGGGGTAGCGCAGAAAGAAAAAATTAAAGCTCTGAAACCTCAACTTGATGTGCTTACCCTTAGTGCGACGCCAATTCCTCGTACTTTGTATATGTCTCTTTCTGGGATTCGGGAAATGAGTTTGATTGCAACACCGCCAGCATCACGACGCCCGATTCAAACTCATTTAGCGCCATACGATCCGGAAACGGTACGCAGCGCTATCCGTCAAGAGTTGGCTCGTGGCGGGCAGGTGTTTTATGTTGTGCCGCGCATTGAGGGGATTGAGGAGGTTGCTTCTCAATTGCGGCAAATGGTGCCGGGCGCTCGGATTGCGCTCGCTCACGGGCAATTGGATGAGTCGGAGTTGGAAGCTACGATGCTAGCCTTTAGCAATGGCGAAGCAGATATTTTAGTGTGTACGACAATAATTGAATCAGGGCTGGATATTCCCCGCGTTAATACTATTTTAATTGAAGACGGGCATAAGTTTGGGCTAGCGCAACTTTATCAGCTCCGGGGGCGTGTGGGGCGAGCAGGGATTCAAGCCCATGCCTGGATTTTTTATCGCAAACAAGCTGAACTTACAGAAACAGCTAGGGCACGGCTGCGGGCTATTCAAGAGTTTACTCAGTTGGGTTCGGGATATCAGTTAGCAGTGCGTGATATGGAAATCCGGGGTGTCGGTAATTTGTTGGGTACTGAGCAGTCGGGGCAAATGGATGCAATCGGGTTTGATTTGTATATGGAAATGCTGCAAGAGGCAATTCGGGAAATTCGCGGGCAGGAAATTCCGCAAGTGGATGATACTCAAATCGATTTGCACTTGACAGCGTTTATCCCTGCGGATTATATTCCAGATCTTGATCAGAAAATGAGTGCTTACCGGGCAGTGGCAGAAGCCACTTCTTCTGAGGAGTTGGCGCAAATTGAGGCTGATTGGCGCGATCGCTACGGTACTATTCCTGTTCCTGCTCAAGAGTTACTTCGGGTTATGAAACTTAAACAAATTGCTAAAAAGCTAGGTTTTTCCCGTATTAAGCCAGAGGGTAAGCAGCATGTTGTTTTGGAAACCCCGATGGAGGAACCAGCCTGGAATCTTCTAGCGGCGAAGTTGCCAGAGCACCAGCGTTCGCTTTGTGTCTATACTCCCGGTAAAGTGACTATACGCGGTTTGGGTGTTCTTTCTGCTAGTAAACAGCTTGAGCGTCTTATTGAGTTGCTGAGCCAGATGCAAGCTGCTCTACCTGAACCGATTCTTGCTTGAGAAAATTAACAATTGCTTATTGGTAAGATTATTTTTCTTTATCTTCCCAGTTCCATAATCAATTAATCAAGAAACTACAACAGAGGAAATAAACTATGGAAATTGAACAAACAATGAAAATAAAAGTAGAACACAATCCCTCTGAAGAGCGCCTCAAAGAAATGCAGGTCAAAAGTTGGCCAATTTGGACTAAGGAAGAGTCGGAATTTCCTTGGACTTATGACACGACAGAAATCTGCTATTTATTAGAAGGAGATGTAATAGTCACCCCTGATAATGGGGAACCAGTGGAAATTAAAAAAGGTGATTTAGTGACATTTCCTGCAGGCATGTCTTGCACTTGGAAGATTCGCAGTGCTGTCAGAAAGCATTATTGTTTTCAATAAAGGAAAAGATTGGACTTATTATCCCCCCTTTAGGGGGGTTATCTTGGAAGTGGGAAGTGGTTAAAATTTGTTTAGTTTACTCAGCGGTTGCTAACTCAGTGCTGCCCTTTGTACGGCGGCGCGTTAGTGTATTAAACAGCATTAACCCAATCGCTTTAATCAAATTGCCTTCCAATTCTTTAAACATGTTCATATTCAGTTGGAAAGCGGCATTTGCTTCATCTACAATCCGATTAGCAGTATTTTCGTCGATGGGCAATTCGTCTAATGCCCGCCGATAAATATTTTTGAAAGCTTTTTCATCGGGGATATCTTGGAATTCATAAAACGCCGTGCCTTCTCCTTCTAAATTCATAGCTCGTTGGGCAATGCCTTTAAGAATTTGACCCCCTGACAAGTCGCCCAGGTAGCGGGTATATGAGTGGGCTATTAAGAGTTCGGGTTCTTTTTCAGATACTTCCCGAATCCGTTGTACATAAGCAGCACCCGCCGCTGAGGGAGCTACTTCTTCGCGCCAGTTGGCACCGTAGTAGTAAAACAAGTCTTTCTCTAAGCTGGCTTTGCGATTGAGTTCGGGAAAGTAGATTTTTGACACGATTGGGTGATTTTTGTGCCGCTCCATTTCCTCTTCCATCGCCGAGTAGACGAAGTAGAGGTTCCCTACTAGCTTGCGATAAGAGTTTTTCTCGACAACGCCTTTTAAGAAACACTTGACAAAACCGACGTTTTCTGCCATCGTGTGGGATTTTTTTGTCCCTTCACGCAATTTGGTCGATAGATTGCAGCTCATGCTTAATTTCTCAGTTTAATTGACGGTGCAGGAGTTTTGATACGGCAACTGGTTAAGCAGCCCCTTATATATTAAATTGCTTTGATGAGAAATTTTGTTAAGAATTATTAAGGAGAACGGTAAAAAAATACGGTTAGATTAGCAGTTTCTAACCGTAGGGAGATTCTAATACTAATATTTAAATTTTAAATATCTAAATCCTTGAGGTTGAGTTTAGGACCGTAAGTTTCGATAAACTCGCGTCGGGGAGCAACGCGCTCGCCCATAAGTATTGTAAAAATGCGATCGGCTTCTGCAGCGTCTTCAATTTCAACCTGCTTGAGGATGCGGGTTTCTGGATTCATGGTTGTTTCCCACAGTTGTGTTGGCATCATTTCGCCCAACCCTTTAAATCGCTGAATGGTATAGTTGGCATTGGGGGGTAGTTGCCGCAGATACTCCTGCAATTCGCGATCGCTGTAAAAATATTGGTGATTGCGTCCCCTCTCTACTTTGTATAGGGGAGGGCATGCTATATATACATACCCCTGATCCACGAGCGCTCGTTGATAGCGATAGAAAAAAGTAAGAAGTAAAGTACGTATATGAGCGCCATCTACATCAGCATCAGTCATTATTATGATGCGGTGGTAGCGCAATTGTGAGGGGTCGAATTCCTCACCTTTTACTCCTAAACCGAGAGCGGTAATTAAAGCCTGGATTTCTGCATTCTTATAGATTTTAGCGTCATCGGTTTTTTCGATATTGAGTATTTTACCACGTAGAGGTAAGATAGCTTGGAAACGGCGATCGCGACCTTGTTTAGCGCTGTTGTGGACAAAAACGCCACTAGCCAAAGCGAAGTTATGGGTTGCGGGCACTTCTAAATCGTAAACATCAATTTTTTCACTGACTGCCTCGATAGACACAATTCGATGATTGTAATTCTGAACAGTTGCTAAAGCTGGACTTACATCGACTGTTATTTTCTGCTCAGGAGTACCAAAAACTTTACCGTAAAAAGGCATTAAAGAATCATTATCAGTTAAATCCTTAGCCTGCTTATAATCCCCATTCCGTAGCATAAAACGGTGCTCGGGAGTACAAATAATCTCCTCACCGTTATCTAAAGTAACCTTAATAACCTCTGCATTAGTTTTGGTTTTGCGCACGTTCAGTAACCGCTCGATACCAATCGTGCCGTCGTGACGAATAGTATAACCAAAATGTTCTTTTCCTTGTTTTTGTTCAGCAATCAGTTCCAGAAAACTCAAGCAGCGCCCATCTACCAAAGCGACTTTAGTTTTTCCTGCAAAACAACCCCCTGCCGAGTCACCTTCTACGATAAAAATTTCAGATTCTGAAGGATCTTTCGTACTACAATCTGCCAATTTTCCTGGCAACGGCGAAGATTCCAGTACAGATTTGCGCCGCACTAATTCACGAGCGTGGCGAGCTGCTTCAGCGGCTTTGAATGCTTGAATAGCTTTTTCCACGATCGCATCGGCGACATTAGGGCGAAATTCTAGATATTCCGTCAATACTTCGCCGACGAGGGAATCAACAATTCCCCTTACTTCAGTATTACCTAATTTAGTTTTAGTTTGCCCTTCAAATTCCGGATTGGGTACTTTAACGGAAATTACTCCTGTTAAGCCTTCGCGGATATTTTCGCCGCCGAGGTTAGCATCGTTTTCTTTAAGCTTGTTACGTTTGCGGGCGAGCGCGTTTATCGTCCGCGTCAACACTGTTTTCAACCCTTCCAAGTGTGTACCGCCATCAATAGTGCGGATATTATTTGCAAAACCCAGCAAATTATCCGTGTAGGCATCAACGCACCATTGCAGCGCCACCTCTATTTGAATATTATTGCGCTCCCCCTGTATGTAAATAATTTCCTCATGCAGCGGTTGCTTATCAGCATTCATGTAGGCAACATATTCGCGAATACCGCCTTGATAGCAATATGTTTCTACCCTTGGCGTATTGCTTTTGAGCAATTCCAGGCGGTAGTCGGTAAAAGTAATTTTAACCCCTGCATTCAGATAAGCAAGTTCTCGCAGACGACCTGCTAGAGTATTGTAATCAAATTCTGTGCCAGTAGTAAATATCTCCGCATCCGGCATAAACCTTACCGATGTGCCGGTGCGATTTTCTTTGTATGGCTCGGATTTTAGCTCACTTACCGGTTTACCACGTTCATAGCGCTGATTATATACTTTTTGCTCGCGCCAGACAGTGACTTCTACCCATTCCGATAGGGCGTTTACTACCGATATGCCGACTCCGTGTAATCCTCCAGAAACTTTGTAGCCGCCGCCACCGAATTTTCCGCCTGCGTGGAGAACTGTCATCACTGTTTCTAGTGCTGATTTTCCGGTTTTCGGGTGAATATCGGTAGGAATACCTCGCCCGTTGTCGGTGACTGTGACGGAACCGTCGGCATTGATGTCTACTTCAATGTGGGTGCAGTAGCCAGCTAGCGCCTCATCGATTGAGTTATCTACAACTTCGTAAACTAGATGGTGGAGTCCTCGTGGCCCGGTTGAACCAATGTACATTCCCGGTCTTTTTCGGACAGCCTCAAGACCTTCCAGAACTTGAATCTGTTCGGCGCCGTAACTGCTGGTCATAAAAAGCTTTTGTCTCCTATAATGGGTCAGAAGCCCCTCGGACTTCATTTACTTGAAAATTCCTAGAAATCATAGCATGAGAGGGTTATAGGCGACTAGAGACTTATTTTAGAACATATTTATCTAGGGGATGCACCCAACAAATTTTCAACCGGCTCTTGTGGCGATTTGTGGCCCTACAGCTACTGGCAAGTCGGGGCTAGCGATCGCTCTTGCTCAGCGCCTGGGTTCGGTGATTCTCAGTGCTGATTCCCGTCAGGTTTACCGCGAATTTGATATCGGTACGGCGAAACCTTCCCAGACGGAGCGGCTACTTGTACCCCATTATCTTATTGATATCTGTGAACCGACAGAAACTCTGACTGTTGCTGATTACCAGCAGCAAGCTCAAACCCTGATTACTTCTTTTTCTCTGTCGCTTTTTTCTCCCCCTATTTTGTTAGTGGGAGGCACGGGGCTTTATTTGAAGGCGGTGCTTCGGGGGTTGAAAATTCCCAAGGTTGCACCACAGCCGCAGTTGCGCTCGCAACTTTCTTCTCTTGGTCAATCTCAATGTTACACTATGTTGCAACAGGTTGACCCTGTCGCTGCCCAAAAAATTCATCCCCATGATTCAGTAAGGACTTTGCGGGCTTTAGAGGTTTATTATATCACGGGGCGCCCTATTTCTGAGTTGCAGGGAGAAAACCCGCCCAATTATCCGATTCTACAAATAGGTTTGGATTGTTCAGATACTAATAAGTTGCGCGCTCGTATTGCGAGGCGTACTGAACAAATGCTTGCTGCTGGCTGGCTCGCTGAGGTTGAATATTTGCTAGAAAAATACGGCGCTTCTTTACCGCTAATGAATACCCTTGGTTATCAAGAGATGGCGCAATATTTGGCTGGCAAAATAACGCTAGCTGAAGCGAAAGAGCTGACAATCTTGCACACTCGCCAATTCGCTAAGCGACAGCGTACTTGGTTTCGCGCTGTTTCTAATATCGAGTGGTTTGATGCTGATAATCCGGATTTATTAGAGCTTGTTTGGCAGCGGGTGCAGGAGTTTTTACAAAAGCGATCTTTAACAATTTAACAGAACTAGGGGCAACCAGAGAAAATTGCCCCTCCCGAATTATATATGTTCGCAATGCTTGCTAAATACACTATCAATAATTTGACCCGCTTGGGGCGGGAGCTGCTAATACCAGTATTCCCCTGCCACAGCAATTGCGTAAGCAGGCATTACGCGCTCGCTTGTAAATAGAGAAATATGAAACTCAAAAATGCTTTGCTTCTGTTTGAAGTCTTTCCGGAAACTTATGAAGGGCGAGAAATGGCGAGTTAATACGTAGATAAACAAGATAGAAAGTGAATATTTTTTAAGCTTCTCTCCTTACGCTTGTGCGCTGTACTTTTTCCCAGGTAAAGACGATTGTTCTTTGCGTCCGCTCCCGCGATGGGCTTGTTTTTGTTCAGTTGTGTCTTGAGCAGTTAAGAATTGCTTGAAAGCTGATTGTTTTTCTTTGCGCCCACTGCCACGGTGAGCTGTTTCTTCGTCATTTTCGGTTTGATTTTTTGCTAAAAGTTGTTGTATAATATCCTGAGTATTTTCGCAGCGTTCATTGCTGCCTTTATGGTTGTCGCATGGCTGAGCTATTAATAGATGAGAGTTGGTATTGGAAGTAGAAGATTGAGAATAAGCGGGAGTATTAAAATACGCAAAATAAACCGTGCTGCCAGCCAGCAAAAAACCGGATAAAGCAATATTGTAGATGCGCATAGTAAATTAACCTTTGAATCACTTACTGCTCAGTGATTCACAAAAACGGCGGCGGCATCAGGATAAAAAAATTGCGATCGCACCAGTTTTAAAATTGTCTGTTGCAAAAAGGCTGACACGACGTATTTATCGGCTTAGCAGTAATGGCTATTGTAAAAAAATAAAAACCTTACTTTAAAAAGAAAAGTTATCACTTAAAAACTCACTCAAAACTATAACTTGACCAACTAGAATTCTTGAGTCACACTGTGCTTGTAAGTCTGCATTGAGGAAGAGCTGTATGGGGAATGCACCACTTACCTGCCTGAATTACATTAATGGCCAATGGGTGCCTGCCCGCTCAGGAGCCACCCTGAAAAGTCGCAATCCTTCTGACTGGCGGGAACTGGTGGCAACGTTTCCCCGTTCGGCAGCAGTAGATGCAGATGCGGCTGTGGAAGCATGCCGCAAAGCGTATAAGAGCTGGCGATTGGTTCCTGCCCCGGCACGGGCTGAACTTATCTATCGAGTAGGGGAACTTTTGGGCGAGCGCAAAGAAGAACTTGCCCTATTAATTAGTAGAGAAATGGGCAAACCCCTCACCGAAGCTAGAGGCGATGTACAAGAAGGCATCGACTGCGCCTTTTACTATGCAGGAGAGGGGCGCCGACTATTTGGACAAACTACCACTTCAGAAATGGGCAATAAATTTGCCATGACAGTACGCCAGCCGGTGGGAGTCTGCGCCCTGATTTCGCCGTGGAATTTTCCTGTCGCTATTCCCTGCTGGAAGGCAATGCCAGCCCTAGTTTGCGGCAATACCATCATCCTTAAACCTTCTGAAGAGACGCCCGCTACTGCTACTTTATTAATTCAAATTTTTCAACAAGCTGGTTTTCCAAAAGGAGTCGTCAATTTACTGCACGGTATCGGCGAAGAAGCAGGGCAAGCACTGGTAGAACATCCCGGTGTCGATTTAGTCTCATTTACCGGTTCTTCGGAAACGGGGGCAAAGGTGGCAGCGATTTGTGCGAGCACTCACAAGCGCATCTGTTTGGAAATGAGCGGCAAAAATGCTCAAATAGTTATGGAGGATGCAGATTTGGAATTGGCTTTGGAAGGGGCAATTTGGGGAGCTTTCAGTACCAGTGGACAGCGGTGTAATGCTACGACGCGTCTGATTCTGCACCGAGATATAAAAAGTAAATTCACGACGCTACTAATTGAGCGCGTTAATCGTTTGCGCGTCGGTATTGGCAGTCACCCCAGCACGCAAATAGGGCCAATTGTTAACGCTTCGCATTTGCAGCGGATTAGTGATTATGTGGAAATAGCACGTCGCGAAGGAGCTAAAGTATTAATCGGCGGCGGGGTGATAACAGATGGGGAGTTGAGAAACGGTTATTTTTTTCAACCAACTATTCTGGATAATGTCACTCCCGATATGCGTGTGGCGCGGGAGGAAATTTTCGGTCCAGTGGTATGTTTGATAGAGGTGGGTTCGTTTGAAGAAGCGATCGCTATTCTTAACGATACCCCCTACGGTTTGTCTTCCTCTATCTATACTCGTGATATTAACCGTGCTTTTCAAGCTATCCGCGATATTGAAGCCGGCATCACCTATATAAATGGCCCCACCATCGGCGCAGAAGTCCACTTGCCTTTTGGCGGCGTCAAACAAAGCGGGAATGGATACCGCGAAGCTGGAATTGCTGCCCTCGACGTTTTTACCGAATGGAAGACGGTTTATATTGATTATTCCGGTATAGCGCGCTCGAATTAATAATCGTTAATCTTAACACGTTTTCCCATACACTAGGAGTAAGCAATGACAAATAAACCAAAAATTCTCGCTTTTGCCGGCAGCACTCGCTCTGGCTCTTTGAATAAGCAGCTTGTGAAAATTGCTGCAGCCGGAGCTACCGCTGCAGGAGCAGAGGTGACTTATGTTGATTTACGCGATTATCAAATGCCACTCTACGATGCAGATTTAGAGGAGCGGGAAGGAATACCGGAAAATGCTCGCCGATTTAAAGATTTGATGCTGGCACATCAGGGGCTTTTAATTGCTTCTCCTGAATATAATAGTTCTTACAGTGCTGTGTTGAAAAATGCTATTGATTGGGCGTCGCGCCCTTATCCGGGTGAAGGAATGTTAGCGGCTTTTAATGGCAAGGTGGCGGCGATTATGAGTACTTCCCCTGGAGGAAGCGGCGGGTTACGCGGTTTGGTAAATTTGCGCTCGCTCCTCAGTAATATTAATGTTCTTGTGCTCCCTGAACAAAAAGCTATTCCCAATGCTTTTGCTGCTTTCGATAGCAATGGTAATTTAAAAGATCCTAAAGAACAGCAAGCTGTTGAAAATATCGGCGCTAAATTAGCTACTGTTCTGGCTAAGTTAATGGCTTGATTTTGAGTAGTTTGTTTCGTTCCCAGATTAAATCTGGGGACAAGCACAATTCACTAAAACCATGCTACCTATTTTTTACAAATCGGGTTGTGAAGATTGTTTGAGAGTGGTAGCATCAGATTGTATATCTTCGCTGAGAATATGTTTGAGGGCAGCTAGTATTTCACCTCCGGTACTCTTTCCTAAAATTTGCCTTTCTGGGAAAAATTCGGGTTGCTCTAAATAGTGAGCGATCGCTTCTTTTACTTTCTGGGTAATCAAATCTTGCAGTTTTTCCCGCGCCAGCGAGCGTTGAAAATCAGCTCCTTCCGAAGTAGTTGCGTATAGAGGCGGAAGGCGATTCAAAGCATAGGCGGCAATATCTCCGATATCCAAAACTTTATGCTCCTTCGCCTCTATTTCTGCCACCCGCGCGATTGTTTCCGAAACTACTAACTCTTCCATGACGTTGATAAATTGCTTGCGCGGCAATACGGTTACTTCCCCGACTAATAAAGCCTCCATCAAGCGATCTAGCGCCATGTACTCTTCAACTGACAATTCAGAAGTCATATTACAAATCCTTCCTACTTCTGCTTCCATTGCCGGAGTTAGATATCCGTCTTGCAAACACTGTTCGACTATCTTTTCTATACTCATTCAACTTTGGTATAATTTACTGACTGTCATTTTTACAATAAATTCAGCGCTCTACAGACTAGGCAAAGTGGGTAAGAAAGCGCTAACGTGCCAGTATCCCATAGTCTGCCTGCTGGCTACTATGTTTATATTTTATATTAATTCGGGTAACATATGAGAGCGGTACTTTCGAGAAGACTGGCGCACTCCTCTTAAATCAAGCAAGGAAAAGCTCAGACGCCTGCACTTACAGGCGGCACGGTACGGCACACATAGTCATTATATCATAAAAACGGGGCAAGATAAGCTAGGCGTAGCCACTGAAAATAATTTTTCGGTTTTGCTTAAATATTTTTATTATCGAATCGAATAATATTGGCGCTATAGCTGTTCGAAATTTTGATAAAATAAGAGCTAGAGTAAACGGCATGGCAATGAAAAGATAAAGAGAATGAATAAGGTGCGATCGCAACTTTTATTAAAATCACAACCGCAACCGCTTGGCTGTCAACGAGATTGGTTTTGGCGCGGCTGGAAAATTCGCTACACCTATATTCGCCCTGCAAATTTTAACCCGGAAAAACCAGCTTTACCTGTGATTTGTTTGCACGGATTTGGCTCAGCTATCGGGCATTGGCGCTCAAATTTAATTCCCCTGAGCCAACAGCATTATATTTACGCCCTCGATTTCCTTGGCTTTGGCGCTTCTGAAAAAGCTTCCGCTCGATATAGCGTTTGGTTGTGGGCTGATTTAGTATACGATTTCTGGCGCAATTTTATCAATCAAAGCTCTGTCATCGTCGCTCACTCCTTGGGCGCTTTAGTAGCGCTAACAGCAGTAGCAAAACATCCAGAAATGGCGTGTGGTTTAGCAATGCTTACTCTGCCAGATGTACAAGAAAAACAGCCGCCAGCTTGGGCAAGAGCAATAGAAAGAGCCTTGGCAAATCCTTTGTTATTATTGCCGATATTTAAGATAATACGCCAGCCCTGGGTATTGCGTAAAGTATTGCAAAAAATTTACCTCCGCCCAGAATTAGTAGATGAAGAATTAGTAGCATTATTTGCAACTCCGCCGCAAGATAGAGGAGCGTTGGAAGTATTTTGTCTTTTGTCTCAATATAAAAGTCATGACGATTATAGCCCTAAGGTGAAAGATTTGCTGCCGGAGCTGCAATTACCAGCACTGTTAATTTGGGGGCAAGAAGATAGAGTAATTCCGTTTACCGAAGCTCGCCGTTTTCTGCAGTTAAATCCTAAGTTGAAGTTAGTAGAAATTGAAAGAGCAGGGCACTGTGCATTTGATGAATATCCGCAGCTGGTGAATCAGGAAATTTTAGATTGGATAGAAAATGAGGTGAGAAATAGGCTAAATCAGAAGGCAAAAGTCTGCCGCTAGACAGAAAAAGGTTTGAGCTATGTGGTAAGAGGGGTAATACCCCTTTGAGAAAGTGCATTAGCGAGCACCGTAAAAAATAAAAAAATAATTAATTTTTGAAAAAAAATAACGATAGTAATATGAGTATTGCCAAATAAAAAAATCTGTAGTATTATCAATAAATACCGAAATTTACGGCAACAAAGACAAAAAAGAACAGTATAAAATTATTCTAATTATTATGTCTTTATCGAGGGCTTACTTTTGTCAAATTTACATAGTAATTTAACCTAAAGTTAATGTAAAATTAATTAAATGATTAACCAATGCTTACAGGTAGGGAGTAACCTTTAATATCGTTCAGGTGTAAAAGGGATACTATGTTTTATCAAACACAGATAACTCGCAGGTTTTTTATAGGCTCCGTACTTGTATTATCGCTTAGCTTAGTATCTTGTAGCGGCACAAATATAGAGCAAGCAAATCAATCAGGTTCTCAAACATCAACTGGGGGTAGTGCAAGTTCCCCAACGCCAACAACTGCTGCAGCTGCTGGCGGTGGGATTGTAACAATAAATGGAGCGGGAGCTACATTTCCTGCACCGCTGTACGAGCTGTGGTTTTCTGAATACAATAAACAAAATCCTAATGTCAAAATTAGCTACCAGTCTGTAGGAAGCGGCGCTGGTGTAGAACAGTTTATCAAAAAAACGGTAGACTTTGGAGCCAGCGACGTGGCGATGAAAGATGAAGAAATTGCTAAAGTTCCAGAAGGCGTTCTGATGCTACCAATGACTGCAGGCAGCATCGTGTTTGCGTACAACTTGCCTGGAGTGAAAAATTTGAAGCTGTCGCGCAAAGCCTATGTCGATATATTGCTCGGCAAAATAACCAAATGGAATGATCCGGCGCTAGTAGAAATTAACCCTGGAGTTACCTTGCCTGACAAACCAATTACAGTAATTTACCGTTCAGATGGATCCGGAACTACAGGAGTTTTGACAAAACACCTCAGCGCTATCAGTGAAGAGTGGAAAAATGGCCCTGGGGAAGGAAAAAGTGTTAACTGGCCCGTGGGCAATGGTGCTAAGGGTAACGAAGGCGTAACAGAACTGATTAAGCAAACAGAAGGAGCGATCGGTTATGTCGAGTACGGTTACGCCAAAAATAACGCGCTGTCAATGGCAATACTAGAAAACAAAGCCGGAAAATACGTCGAACCCACACCTGAATCGGCATCCAAAACCCTCGCAGCAGTCACCCTTCCGGAAAATTTCCGCGCCTTCATCGCCGATCCCGAAGGAGAACAATCCTATCCAATCGTTTCCTACACTTGGCTGCTAGTTTATAAAAAATACGACGATCCAAAGAAAGCACAGGCCCTTGAAGACGCGCTCAAGTGGGCTTTAACTGAAGGGCAGAAATACAGCACCCAAGTGGGTTATATTCCTTTACCACCAGAAGTCGTCGCTAAAGTTCAACCGGTTGTAGAGACGATCGCACCTTAAAAAAATAAAATAGTTAAAACCTTACTCGCAGATGTCAATCAAAAGGTACCTGTGAAATAACAATCACCCTCCCTTGTAGTTGTTTCCAAACAACTCAAGGGGGTATTATTTTGAACTAGGTGCCCCAAGAAAAAATAGTAAAGGCTTATGCAGTTGAAAAAATCTAACAAGCGTCAAGCACTGGCAAAAAACCCCTCGCTGCCAAAAACTGTAAGTAGCCATTTTTCTATTTTTTAACCGATAAAATTTATGACAAATAATACACAAAACCAAGCGAATATCGAAAACACGGAGTGGTTCAATTTAGCAATTTTAAAATTTGAGCAAGCGGTGAACCCTATTTTCATCCCGCTGACAAAACTGTGCGCCCTCGCCATTGGCGGAATTTTACTCTGGCTAGCATTAATAGTAGCCAAAGAAGCGCTCCCAGCTATTAGCAAATTCGGTTTGAGATTCCTCACGGAAACAACCTGGGACCCCGTGCGCGAACAATACGGTGCTTTTCCGCAACTTTACGGTACCCTGCTTAGTTCATTCCTTGCCCTACTGTTTGCCGTGCCCATCGGCTTAGGCGTGGCAATCTTTCTTTCAGAGGATTTTTTGCCCCCCAAAATACAACAAGCCTTAGCTTTCCTTGTAGAATTACTAGCCGCCATCCCTAGTGTGGTTTATGGGCTGTGGGGTATTGCTGTTGTCGTGCCCCTTTTTAAAAACATCGGCACATGGCTTCACCAACAATATGGCTGGCTATTCCTTTTTAGCACGCCCCCTAGTGCCACCGGTTTCGGGATGTTGCCGGCTGGAATTGTTTTAGCAATTATGGTATTACCAACGATCGCCGCTATCTCCCGCGATGCCCTCATCACCCTGCCCCCAGAATTGCGACAAGCCGCCGTCGGTTTGGGCGCGACACGCTGGGAAACAATTATTAAGATCTTAATTCCTGCCGCCTTTTCCGGAATTGTCGGCGCTATAATGCTCGCCCTCGGTCGCGCTTTGGGCGAAACTATGGCTGTGACTATGGTTATCGGTAATGTCAATCAAATTAGTATTTCTGTTTTGGCAGCGGGCAACACCGTCGCCTCTCTATTAGTAAATAAATTCGCAGAAGCAGGCGGCTTGGAAATCTCGGCGCTGATGTATGCCTCGCTGATGTTATTTCTTATGACTCTTATAGTCAATATATTGGCTGAATTGCTAGTGCGTCGAGTCCAGCGAATTTGAAATGGGTATTCGGCAAAAAGTAATTGAGTTAACAAAATTTAGCCAATTACCCATTACTCAGAAGAGAGAGGAGTAATACAGATGATGTCACAAAACCCAGATTATAAAGTTTCGGGATATCCTGCCAGAAGTTTGAAGCGCTCGCCTACTTCTCCTCGCACACTATTCAGTATCATAATGACGGGCTTAACTTTCTTGTGTGCCGGTATTGCCCTTTTGCCCCTACTCGCCGTGCTTTACTATGCAATCGTCAAAGGAGCCGCTCGCATCAATCCCAGCGTATTTGTCGAGCTACCGCCTGCTGCTTTGCAACCAGGTGGTGGCTTTGGCAATGCTATCCAAGGTACTCTGATTATGGTAGGATTGGGAGCGCTGCAAAGTATCCCCATCGGGATTTTAGCCGCTATTTATATTTCAGAATTTGCCGCCGATACGCAATTAGCAAAATGGATTCGGTTTTTCACAAATGTTCTTAGCGGCGTTCCTTCAATCATTGTCGGCGTATTTGCTTATGGGGTAATTGTCTTAAATATGAAAACTCCCTCAGCCCTGGCTGGTGGGTTTGCTCTCGCTATCTTGATGTTGCCGATTATCGTGCGCGCTACAGAAGAAGCGCTGAAGTTAGTTCCCCAAGAAATCAGACAAGCCTCTCTCGGTTTGGGTGGTACTAATTTTCAAACTGTAGCACGAGTTGTTGTGCCGGCTGCTATGCCCGCGATTGTTACTGGCATTACTTTAGCAATCGCTAGGGCTGCCGGCGAAACAGCTCCCGTATTATTTACCGCCCGCTTCTTTCAATATTACCTACCTTTCAACGAAAAAGGGCTGGCTGCTTTGGCTGAGCCTACCGCTTCCCTCGCAGTTTTAGTCTACAATTTCGCCTCTCGCCCCTATGAAAACCAAAAAGAACTCGCTTGGGCGGCTTCTTTGATTCTGGTATTGCTCGTCTTGATTACTAGCATTCTCTCTCGTCTCGCTACTGCTCGCAAAATCTACTGATTTAGATACCAGCGCTTTTTTTAAACAACCTGCTCTCGACAGGCAAACTGCTCTTGCCTATCGGGAGCATTATCATCTTTATCAATACAAGGCATTACAAATTAACTATCTCCTGCTAAAATAAAATAACTATAGTAATATCAAAGCTCCTTTTTTCTTACCACTAGCCAAAAAAGCCAAATCCATGCCCCAATCCCCAGCACCAACAATTACCCCCTTCAAAAAAAAGTTAAATTCGCCCTTAACCAAAACTACCATTACCGTCTTGCAAATTAATCTAGGTAAGCGCTGTAACTTAGCCTGCAACCACTGTCACGTCGAAGCTTCCCCAAAACGAACCGAAGAACTTTCTCCCGAAATCTGCAACCAACTGATTCAGCTAATTCAAAAGTTTCCTCAAATCAAAACAGTTGATATTACTGGCGGCGCTCCAGAAATGCTCTTCGGATTCAAGCCCCTCGTTGAAGCTTCTCGCTCTGGCGGCAAAGAAGTTATCGTTCGTTCTAATTTAACTATTTATTTCGAGCAAGGCTTTGAAGATATCCCAGAATATTGTGCCCGCCATCAAGTTAGAATTATTGCTTCTCTGCCCTGTTACTTACCAGATAATGTTGATAGAATGCGCGGAAGCGGAGTTTATGAAAGTTCAATACGGGCGTTACAACGACTCAATCAGCTCGGCTACGGTATAAATCCGAATTTAATCTTAGATTTGGTTTATAATCCCCAAATTCCCACAACTGATAAATTTTACCTGACTCCCAATCAGCAAAAGTTAGAAAAGGAATATAAAAAGTTCTTACAAGAACATTTTAACATTAAATTTAACCGATTGTTTACTCTCAAAAATTTGCCAATAGGGAGGGCGAAATTACAATTAGAACATAAAAAGCTCACTCAATCTTACTTGCATTTTTTAGAAGAAAATTTTAATCCAGAAACGGTAGAAAAATTAATGTGTCGCCATCAACTCTCAATTGACTATCGAGGCTGGGTGTATGACTGCGATTTCAACCAGATGGAAAATCTGCCTGCTACAACTAATACAGGCGAAAGGTTGACTGTGGCGAAATTACTAGCAGCAGGCAGCCTAGATTTAATTAAGGAAGTGGCAACTGCACCCTATTGCTACGGTTGTACGGCTGGGCAAGGTTCTAGTTGTGGTGGGGCGTTGGTTTGAAAATATTTATTCATTATACTAAAAGAAGAGTAAATACTGGGAGCAGAGTGAAAAATAATTTAAGACAAGTAAAAGCGAGCGCAGCTATTTTTTTTATTTTTGACTTATTAGTTGCTGCCCATTTTTTCAACATTCAGGCACTATTGCAACAGGGGCTGAGCTGGATTGAGCATCTCGGCGCTTTTGGGGTAGTAGTTTTTATCGTTTTATATATCTTGGCTACAGTATTTTTTTTACCCGGCTCGGTGCTTACGCTGGGTGCCGGAGCTCTATTTGGAGTGGTATGGGGTTTTATCTTTGTCTCCTTCGCTTCTACTTTGGGAGCAACTTGTGCTTTTTTAATAGGGCGATATTTAACCAGAAACTGGGTTGAAAAGCAACTCGAATCGAATCAAAAATTTAAGGCAATTGATGAAGCAGTTGCCCGCGAGGGATGGAAAATAGTCGGCTTAACTCGATTGTCTCCTATTTTTCCTTTCAATTTCTTAAATTATGCTTTTGGCGTAACACGGGTTTCCCTGCGCGACTATTTTTTCGCTTCTTGGATTGGCATGATGCCCGGAACTTTAATGTATGTTTATATTGGTTCTCTTGCCAAGGATGTGACAGCAATAGGCATGCAGGTTGAATCCCATACATGGCAGTGGATATTGCGCCTCATAGGTTTATTTGCCACAGTGTTAGTGACACTTTTTGTTACGCGTCTCGCAAAAGAAGCTCTGGAAAATCAAGTCAGTTTTTAGAATATAATTTTACCAGTGTCAAAAAAAGTACCTAGATATTCTACTCTTCCTCTTGGAAGCAGGAAGGCTGAATGAATTGCCTTCCTTGCTCCTCTAGGGTTTAACTTTACCGCTTGGGTATTTGAGAGATAACTTCTACGGCTACTTGAATTGACTTTCTGGTTTTTCTATCTCGAACCCGCACCATTCTGTAAAGTCTTTTCGGTTTTGGCGGTTTTTCCTGCACTACTTCTTGCGTTATCGGCTTCGGCAAAATTTCTAGTAACTTGTATCGGCGATCGGAACTTTCTTTAGTCGGCTTCATTATGGGCGTTCCAAAGCGATCGGGTACTATAAAAATGGGCATGTTAAGAACTTTTACGTCTTTGCCGCCTACTTTGATGGAGGTTATAGTGGTTTCAGAAACAGCAGGAAGCGCTATGCTGGATAATAATAGGCTGATACCTGCTCCTAAAAACAAATCTTTTATTTTCATGCTTTTACCTACAGTAATTTTACAACCAGCACATGGCTAGGTAGAAACTAGCAATTTTTTATCGAAATGTCAAGAGATTTTATATAGACAAAATTTAAGTAAAAATGAATTTTTATCAAGTTATGTATTTGTGTTAGTTTATAAGTTTATATCAATTGAGTCGAGGGGGAAATTGGCTTATGTGAAAAGAGATAGCTGGAAAACAAAGAATATGTACATGTAATTAAGAAAGTAAGAAAAATTTCTGAAAGTGGCCAAAGCGGGTTTCAGGAAGGGCGAGCGCGCAAGTCAATAGTGCCAGAGAGATTGATAAAATGATATTTTAAAAAACAGTAGGTGAAAGCCTGCACCCTTTATGTAGATGCCTGTAGGGGAGCCGCGAGATTTGGAGTAACCACGTTGGTACATAAAAAAGTTGGTACATAAATAAAGAGAGCAGCACTTTAAAAGTAGCGCCTCAGACATTAAACGTCCAAACGCTTTCAGCACCCCAAGGGCATTCCTCCTCTGGTTTTACCTAAGCTCCGCTGAGTCCATGAGTTTAAAAGCTGTTTTATTTGATTTCAATGGGGTAATAATAAACGATGAGCGCATTCATGCTAAGTTGATAGAAGAATTGCTGATTGCGGAAAACTTGCGACCCAAACGAGATGAGTTCCGACAGATGTGTCTGGGGCGAAGCGATCGCGCTTGCATCCGCGACTTGCTCACCAGTAGGGGAAGGGTAGTAAGCGAAAGCTACTTAAAGCAACTGATTGAACGCAAAGCCAAATCTTACCAGCAGTACCTAGAAACTACTGAGCCTTTGCCGATTTATCCGGGATTGGCAGAATTCATTGCTAAACTGCGAGACATGCAACTTGTCTTAGGCATAGTCAGCGGGGCACTACGACGAGAGATCGAAATTGTATTAAATCGCATCAACCTTGCCGAACACTTTGCTGTAATCGTCGCCGGGGATGATTTGACTAATAGCAAGCCTCAACCCGACGGTTATTTGTTGGCGGTAGAACGTCTTAACCTAGTTTATCCGGAGCTCCAGCTAAAGGCGCAAGAGTGTCTGGCGATTGAAGACACTTTTGTCGGGATCGAAGCAGCCAAAAAAGCGGGTATGCAGGTTGTGGGGGTATCCAATAGTTATCCTATGCACATGCTCCAACGCCATGCTAATTGGGTAGTGGATTACTTGTTGGATTTAGAATGGGAGCGGGTGCAGCAAGTATATCAGCGGGCTGTCTCTCAGCCAAACCCTGAATAGAAGCTAGGAAAAAGGGGGTGAAAAAAATATTTGGGTAAATTTCTGGTGTATATTGAAGAGTTAATGCTACAATTAAGGTAGAAGTGATGTCGCGCCAGGGGGAATTAGCTCAGTTGGTAGAGCGCTGCGATCGCACCGCAGAGGTCACCGGTTCGAGTCCGGTATTCTCCATGGAAAAATAAAATATGCGAGTGCAGGCAAGAGCAGCTCTACTGCTAGCTTTTGGCACTTAAAGTTACTTTTCTACTCAAGCAAATTAGCTAGACAGGGGGCATGCAGCAGCCTTAAGAGGCGAGCGGGACGTGGTTTTAGGGGGATTAAGCGCTTCAAGGAAAACTATGATTGCGAGTTATTAAACATTATTAAACATTTTGTAAGTCTTGTTGCGTATTGTGTGTTTTCGTTTGCGATTTTGAGATATTCAGCTATGGTAAAAGCAGACTGGAATAATTAAGCAAATCTAAAAAAGGGTTCTGTAGGTCTCCCTACTTACGGCCAAAAAAGACCGATTTCACACCATCCCGAATACAGGAGATGGGTTCACACTAGAAGGAGGTTATATGACTCCCTTAATGCTGCGCCAGCTCTGGTCTTTGATTGAAAGCACCCAAGTAAACATTCTGTTAAACTTGGATGATGCTAGCTTAGAGCAATGGTTGCTCAACCAAGTTAAAAGCAATTGCCCACTAAACAACGATGAAGCTAGTGTTCTCAATGCCTACATCCGCTCGAAGCTGTCGCTAATCCGCGATCTGGCTCAGGAAAGACAAATGGTAGAGCTTTTTGGCTAAAAAGCTTTCCGTAGTCAGTAAATAAAGGGGCGATAAAGATTTAACCCGCGCAAGTGACTGCTCGCAGGTGACGCTAGCAACAATAGTTGCTAGACGTGAGGAAGCCCTGTCTCAAATTGCTAGAAAAATATTTAAAACAAGAGAAGTGAAAGTGAAAGCGACCATGCAATTGGCGCCGCTTATTCCTTTACTGTATAAAATACTCAAGCCCGCCTTTCCCAACTGCCTGTGGGCGGGTGATGGCAGTGAGCGCTCGCTAGCTCTCACCTTTGACGATGGTCCGCATCCGCAATATACGCCCCAATTGCTAGAAGTATTAGAACGCTACAAAATTAAAGCCAGTTTCTTTTGGTTAGGAATATGCGTAGAGCGGTGGCCAGAAGTTGCTAAAGAAGTATATCGCAGAGGGCATTGGATCGGACTGCATGGATGGAATCATCGCAGCTTTCCACTATTATCTGATGCCGAACTGCGGCAGAGTTTAGAAAAAACTCAAGAGGCGATCGCAGCCGCCTGCGATCTAGATTTGCAGCAGGTACGCAGAACCTTCAGAGACGTGCGTCCTCCCAACGGTTTATTTGTGGCCCGTACCTTAAAGAGATTGCGGCAATGGAACTACCGAACAGTGATGTGGAGCGTAGTGCCAGAAGATTGGGTTCGTCCGGGAGTATCCGTCGTTGTGCAGCGGCTGCGGCAGCAAGTGCAACCAGGCTCTCTAATAGTTTTGCATGACGGCTACTGCGGCGGCGAAGACGTGGCGGCAACAGCGGCAGAAGTAATCCCCTGGCTGCTGGAGCAGGGGGATGAATTTGTAAGTGTTGATCAATTCTGGCAATCTTTCCCAGCTGATTTTAGTTCCTGAGATAGTTTTAGTTTAGTTTTTAATCGTGAGTTTTGCCATCCGGCATAATTGCCCCCCGCAATTGAGCATCTCGGAGATTGACGTGATAAAGATTTGTATCGATGAGGATGGCATCACTGAGGTTAGCCCCAGTCAAGTTGGACCAGCTCAGCTTGGCGCGATAAAGGGTGGCGCCACTAAGGTTTACCTCTCGCAGTGTTGACCAACTCAAATTTGTCACACGCAGTTGAGCCTTGCTCAAATTTGCTCCCGTCAAATTTGAACCGCTTAGTTTTGCTTTACTCAGATTCGCGCCGCTCAAATTACTACCACTCAAATTAGCTCCATTGAGAATGGCGTTTGTCAGGTTGACTAATTCTAGGTTCGCCCCATTGAGAATAGCGAGAGAAAGGTTGGCTCCTTCTAGGTTGGCTCCCTCCATATTGGTTTCCATTAGCAAAGCCCGACTCATATTGGTATCACTGAGGTTAGCTTTTTGCAGGTTGGCTTGGCTCAGTTTTGTTTCACTTAAAAGACTTTCACTTAAATCTGCTTCCCGTAAAATTGCTTTAATCAAGTTTGCCCTGCTTAAATTGGTTTCATGTAGGTTTGTTTTTTCTAGGTTTGCTTCGCTGAGATCAGCACTGATCAGATTGGCTTGGCTAAGATTGGCCTCACTGAGGTCAGCATCGGCAAGAATGGCTTCCCGCAGGTTAACCCCGCTCAGTTTCGCTCCACGCAGGTTGGCTCCGCGCAGATTGGCAAGCCGCAGGTTAGCTCCGCTGAGCTCGATACCTTGGAGGTTGGCACCTATTAGTGTTAATTCGCGAAAGTCTCTTTCACCTGCGGCATAGCGCTGTATAAGTTCATTGGCATCCATTACATCTGCCTCACGGGCTCTATCGATAAACATGTCTTTTTAGAGGTGGTTTTAATGTATCGTTTTATCGGGCAAAAAATTTTGGCTGTCAATTTTTCAGCTTGACTATGGGCAGGAAGCAACCGCGGCGAGCGCTTATTAAAAATTGTTTCTAGCTGATGCTGAGCTGCAAAAGCAAGCAGACAATCAAAAATAGCTAGCCACCCAGCTCGTAAGCGAAAAAATGTGCTTCGACGCAAGGGTTTCAAACAGCCTTGAAACCTGACAACTGACAACTGAAAGGTGACAGCTTAAAAGCTTTTACGGGAAGGAACCTTCAATGCCAGATAATATTAGAAGCTCTGTCGTCACCCAAGGCGTGCAACGCTCGCCCAACCGGGCAATGCTGCGTGCGGTTGGTTTTAAAGATGAGGATTTTACTAAACCAATTGTGGGGATTGCAAACGGATACAGCAATATTACTCCCTGCAATATCGGCATTAATCAACTGGCACAAAGAGCAGAAGCGGGAGTTCGTGCCGCCGGCGCAATGCCCCAGATGTTTGGCACAATTACAATTAGCGATGGCATCTCTATGGGCACGGAAGGGATGAAATATTCCCTGGTGTCACGAGAAGTAATTGCCGACTCGCTCGAAACGGTGTGCAATGGCCAGAGTATGGACGGGGTGCTGGCTATTGGCGGCTGCGACAAAAATATGCCGGGAGCAATGATTGCGATCGCCCGCATGAATATCCCCTCTATTTTCGTCTACGCAGGTACCATCAAACCAGGACACTACAAAGGGCGCGAGCTCACTATTGTCAGCGCCTTCGAGGCAGTCGGAGAATACAGCGCCGGCAAGATTGACGAAACAGAGCTAATGGCAGTGGAACGAAATGCTTGCCCCGGTGCCGGTGCCTGCGGCGGCATGTATACGGCAAATACCATGTCCAGTGTTATTGAGGCAATGGGATTAAGTCTGCCTTATTCCTCGACAATGGCAGCAGAAGATGCCGAAAAAGCCGAAAGTGCCGAAAAATCAGGCGTTGTCTTGGTAGAAGCAATTCGCAAGCAGATTTTGCCCCGCCAAATTCTCACCCGCAAGGCGTTTGAAAATGCTATTGCTGTGGTAATGGCAGTGGGGGGTTCGACAAATGCCGTGCTACATTTGTTGGCGATCGCCCACGCAAGCGAAGTTCCCTTAACCCTTGACGATTTTGAAACTATTCGCGAACGTGTACCCGTACTTTGTGACCTCAAACCCAGTGGCCGCTATGTCACCATCGATCTGCATAAAGTCGGCGGCATTCCCCAAGTAATGAAAATGCTGCTGGTACACGACTTGCTCCACGGCGACGCCCTCACCATCACCGGTCAAACTATTGCCGAAGTCTTGGCAGATGTCCCAGACGAACCGCCAGCAGGCCAAGATGTCATCCGTCCCTGGGATAATCCTGTCTACCCTCAAGGTCACTTGGCAATTTTGAAAGGCAATTTAGCCAGCGAAGGAGCAGTGGCTAAAATTACCGGCGTGAAAGTACCCAGCATCACTGGTCCCGCTCGTGTTTTTGAATCTGAAGAAGCCTGTTTGGCAGCAATTCTAGCAGGGCAAATCCAAGCCGGTGATATTGTGGTAATTCGCTATGAAGGACCAAAAGGCGGCCCCGGAATGCGAGAAATGCTCGCACCTACCTCGGCAATTATTGGCGCTGGCTTGGGGGATAAAGTAGGCTTGATTACTGATGGGCGCTTCTCCGGCGGGACTTATGGCATGGTTGTAGGTCACGTTGCTCCAGAAGCAGCAGTCGGCGGAGCGATCGCTCTCGTCCGCGAAGGCGATACTATCACTATCGACGCGACAAAGCGTCTTTTGCACCTGCACGTTTCCGATCAGGAATTAGCCCAACGTCGCGCTGCTTGGCAACCACCTCAACCCCGCTATACAAGAGGTGTGCTAGCGAAATATGCCAAATTGGTTTCTTCCAGCAGTTTGGGTGCTGTCACCGATTTGAATTTATAACAGGCAATGCACGGATAGTCGCTTCTGATAATCGCAACTATCCGCGCAAAAATTACTTTAAAAACTAAAAACAAATAAACAAAATTTTTTAAAAATATTTTAATAGTCTTAAAAATGATCCCTTTGCACATTTCGCCACTTTTTTATAAAAAATAAGTATTCATTTATTTTGTCTTATGAAAAATGGGCTTATTTGACTGTCTATGACTGTTGGTACTCGCTTGTCCAGAGATTGTCAATAACAGAGAATTATTGAAATTTAAAAAAGTTTTATGCTTGTATCTGTATTGTAAACCTCCGGACATTGGCAAAGAAACTTTTAATTATAATATAACATAATCCTAAAAAGTGGCAAGTGCAAGCAAAAGTAAAAAAATAGGCAAGCCACTCAAGCCGGAAAATTTATCATCAGGGTTGAATTAAAAAACAGCTAGTATCAAAAGCTGTAAGCATGAAAGGAATTCATAGCGAGCGCTGATTCTGCTCGGCTGCGATCGCAGCTTTCCATACGCCTACAGCATTACAGTCAGGATACAAGCGCTGCGCAAACTGTCGATTTAAAGCGCTAGTAAATACGTCAGTGAGCACATTAACACAAACAATGTGGTTAGATGAGGAGTTAACCAAATGAAAATTTCTCTTCAGTGGGAAAAACCCACATTATTAATTAGTGGACTCTTGTTAACTGCAGGGAGTTTGACAAATTCTACAACCGCCGTTGCATCGCCCTTTATTGAGAATAGCAGTTCTTATCAAGTCGCACAAGCAACAACAAATCTCTGCCGTCGCGTTAATGTCAGAGAAGGTTTGATCGTTCGTGAACAACCCAGAGCCGCCTCCCGTCAGCGGGGTAGTGTAGGATACAACACTCAGGTGACTCTCGTTCAAGGCTACAAAGAAATCTCCGAACCAAATGGTCGTCTCTGGGTTGAAATCGTTTCTCCCGTACGAGGATATGTTTCAACTGGATTTGCCAACAACAAAACTAATCTGATTATGTGTTCTAGTGCAGCTACCCCTAGCCCTTCAACGGGTTCGACAGCAAGCCTTTGCCGCCAAGTAGATCCCCGCAAGGCTCCGCAGGGTTTGTTGATTCGTGCTGATGCCTCCAGAAGATCTGCTGTTCGGGGGGGTATAGCGGCAAATGCACGAGTAACGCTGGTTTCCAACTATAAGCTTATCCCGGATAAAAACGGAGAGGCGCGCAACTGGATTGAGATAACCGCTCCTGTTGCTGGCTACGTTTCGGCAAATAGTCTGGTTATGTGTCGTTAATGCTAGAAACCGGGTTTCTCTTGGAAGAAATCCGGTTTTTCTGTTGCTAAAAGGTGATAAGATCGCAACTGATGCAGAATTTTCTAGTCGATAGCGGCAAGTAAATTATGGAATTTGCACTTCCGAATGTTTCTCAAGAATTTCAGAAGACAAAAGATTTTTTGCATGAAATAGCACAGAAAGCGGTAATATCTTTGACAGACGCTGCAGAAAAAGCTAAGAATTATCTGCCTGTAGTAACAGGAAAAAAGGCGCTCGCTTCTCCTCCCTGCTCTGAGGTTACTTCTATCATTCCAGCGGCAGAAATATCGACAGCTACTGAAGGCTCGACGCATAGCGTTTCGGAAATGACTGCAAAAGTGTTGGCGGTACTTTCTCAGACTGTAGAGCAAGCAAAAGAAGCGATCGCTATCAGTACAAATTCTGCTCTTACCGCTGCTGATGGTGCCTTATTGACAGTTTCAGCCATTACCGATATATCCAAAAGTGCGGTAGCTGAAACCATGCATGCTGTCACTACTTTTACAGAAAAAGCAAAAAATTCGTTTTTAGAGCCATTTGAAAAATTTAATCAATTTTATATTAGTTCGCTTATCAATGAATGGATTAAAACTCATCCGTTGATATTCTGGCTAGTGAGTCACCCCATCCAAAGTATTGTGATTTTTATCGGGCTGATTGTTTTATTAGCAGGGTTGCTGAAAGCGTTTGGCATTTTGATAGTAGAAACATGGATATCTATACTAATCGCTCCGGTTAAATTGTTTTTTCAAATTTTTGAAAAAAGGAGTTATAAGTTGATTTTAAATTTAAATGTAAATAAAAACAAGAAAAACGATAGGCTAAATAGGATGGTAAATATTTTAAAAAGGCTAGAGGCAATTAAACAGGAGCAAGACGTACTTTTAAAAGAATTAGCCGTCTTAGTAAAAGCGGAGAATTTGAAAGCGAAGTAAACAGGATAAAGAGGTACACAAGATATTTAGGTTAGGGAGTAAGACTGGGAGAAAAGCATAAATAGGGCAGGCATTGCCCACCCTAACATTCGGAATTCCAGCCCCACCCTCGATAGGTGGGGAAGATACAGGAATTAGTAGTCGAAGTCGCCACCGCCCATACTGCTTGCGCCAGCAGCAGTATTTTCCTTCGGTTCGGGCTTATCAACGACAATGCACTCAGTTGTCAACACCATGCTGGCGATGGAAGCGGCATTTTGAAGAGCCGAACGAGTCACCTTGGCAGGATCGACAATACCAGCTTCAAACATATTTACAAATTCGCCCTTGGCTGCATCGTAACCAACGTCAAATTCCTTCTCTTTGACGCGTTCGGCGATAATAGCACCGTTTTGACCTGCATTGTCCACAATCCGCTTCAGGGGAGCATAGAGAGCACGGGCGACAATCAGAGCTCCCGTCAGTTCTTCATTCTTGAGGTTAGCTCGCGCCCACTCTTCTAGTTGAGGAGCCAAGTGAGCCAGAGTGGTACCGCCACCGGGAACAATACCTTCTTCTACTGCCGCTTTGGTTGCGTTGATGGCGTCTTCTAGGCGCAGCTTACGATCCTTCATTTCGGTTTCGGTAGCAGCGCCGACTTTGATCACGGCAACGCCTCCCGCTAGTTTCGCTAAGCGCTCTTGCAGTTTTTCTTTGTCGTAGGAAGAATCGGTT
>DVEG01000012.1 GCA_015295835.1 Oscillatoriaceae cyanobacterium M7585_C2015_266 | reverse complement strand
TGCCTGCCTGCCTGCCTGCCTGCCTGCCTGCCTGCCTGCCTGCCTGCCTGCCTGCCTGCCTGCCTGCCTGCCTGCCTGCCTGCCTGCAGCCCCCTCCCTAACTATTTTTAATCGTCTTTCTAAAGCTGCTCAATTTGTCGCGCTTCATCTGGGAGGTGGGATTGACGCTGCCCGATAGTTCGCGCCGCCGCACAAAATAGACTAATCGGTCCTTTAAATAAGTCTACTATATCGGCTTTGCCAGCGCTCGCTTTTACCAGAAAAATTGGCAATTCTTTTAACAGCCAGCGACTTAAACGATAAACAGCTTCTTTTACTGTCAATTCTCGCATTAACTCAATACCGTAGAGTTCGTGCAAGTAGCGATTCGACTCGCCATATCTACGCCACTGTTTTTGTAATTCTCGCCAGTTGGAGCGGTGACGGTGCTGTATGATTGCCTCTGGAGCAAATTCTAGCTTCCACTTAGTTTGTCTGAGAATTCGCCAGCACAAATCTGCATCCCCACCCGTGGTTAGGTAAGGGCGAAATAATCCTACTTCTTGAAATACTTGGCGGCGAATTGCTAGATTAGCCGTTTGACCGTAAGGGCAAAATGGATGTGCTAATGTATGTTTTTGAGATAAAATATTTTGCCTGTGAGCATATTTTTCCAAAAGTGTTTTGCCAGGAAGCGCGACAATTTCTCCTGCTACTATACCTATGGAAGGTTCGGCAAAGTGTTTTACTAGCGATTCTAACCAGTTTGACTGAGGGCGACAGTCGGCATCTGTAAATGCGAGAATTTCACCTCTGGCAGCCCGGATGCCTACATTGCGAGCTGCGTAAGAGGATTGAATACGATTTTCTGTTAGGTAGCGTATAGGGATATTTGCATCTTTTTCTGCTGCTTGGAGTATAGATGCAGTGCGATCGCTACTATTATTATCTACCAACAAATATTCTACTCTTTCAACTGGATATGTTTGCAAGCGCAGACAATTTAATAATTCTGGCAATTCTGCCTCGCCATTGTAGATCGGTACAATTACTGATATTCTCGGTAATGAATTCACATTTTTTATTTAAAATATAAATACATCCCCTGCTAAATTCAAGTAGAAACTAACTTTTGAATTATAGCAGTTAGTGGGATGTAAAAGAAGAAAGTTATTGAAGATAATAAAACTTAACGAAATGCCAGCGCTAAGATAACGAGAAAAGCTTCCAGGACGTAAAATACACCAACAATTTTCAATTCTGACCAGCCAGAAAGTTCTAAATGGTGATGGAAGGGTGCCATTTTGAAAAGACGCTTGCCGATGCCATCGGGGCCTTTTGTTGCTTTGTAATAAGCCACTTGAGCAATCACAGATAGAGATTCGACAAAGAAAATACCGCTAATCAGAAAAAGTGGCCATAGAGTGTTAGTGAGGATGGCCACGGCAGCCAAAGCGCCTCCTAGGGCGAGAGAACCGGTATCGCCCATGAAGACACGGGCAGGATTACGGTTATGGGAGACAAAGCCGAGACAACTACCGCTCATGCAAGCGCAGAAAAGGGCCAAACCGGGGGTGGTGGGGGCAACGATCGCCCCTAAACCGAGCAGAGCGATCGCTCCCATGCCAGCCATCAATCCATCGACGCCATCAGTAATATTTGTTGCATTACTTTCAGCAACGAGGGCAAACTCTGCCAGCGGCCAAAACAGCCATGCCAAAGGCAAAATCAAACCAAAGGGAAAAGCGATCGCTGTAATATTTTCCGCCGGTATAGACTGATAGAAATAAACTTGTAAAGCTGTCCAAAGGCAAAATAGCGCTCCAAAACCAAATTGCAGCGCCAGTTTCATCTGAGGAGAAATACCCTTATTCGATTTACGACGCAGGATCTGCCAGTCATCCAGCCAGCCGATAAAACCGTAAGCCAAAGTCAGAGCTGATACCGCTAGCACAGATAATTTATCCGCTGCCTGCACTGTAGGGGAAGCAAACGACCAAATCAGCGCCACTAGAATCCCCACTGGCACAAAAAAGATGCCCCCCATAGTTGGCGTCCCTGCTTTTTTCAAGTGGGCTTGAGGGCCATCTTCCCGAATCACTTGTCCTGCTTTCAGCCGCTGTAAAAGGGGAACTACCCAAGCGCCGATTAGAGATACACTCACTGCGCAAATGAGCATAGGTAGCGTCAACGACAGTTCCAGTCTCTCGAACCCACCAGATGTGTAATCAAAAATCACTGCCGCAATGCTCAGCCCGATACCCAATAGCCAGAAAAGAGTGGTGCCTGAGAAATTTAATAAACTTCTAGAAGAAAATAATAATTTAGCGTCCACAGAATCCTATTTCACTCCACACAACCCTAATGCTAAAAACAGCCTCTTCTTTCCGGTTAATCCCGCCAGAGGCTCTCAGTATATTGGTATTTGCAAATAACCATATCCGAAGTAGGAGAAGAAGAAAGGGGGAGAGAGAGAAGAAAAGGCAAGTAATAAAATAAATTTTTCTTTACTTTACCCTCAACATTCCCACTCTCCACTTATATCTTTTTCCCTATTCTTCTAGATCTAGATCTTCGTCTTCAAGTTCCTCGTCCTCAAGATCGTATGCCACTTCATCCCCTGACATCAATTCGGATATTTCCACATCGTCATCATCTAAATAACTATCGGGTTCGTGGACGTCGCGCGCGAGCAAGCGACCCGTACTCTCTAGCCAGTCTAAAATAGATGACTCTTGCTTTAATGGAATTATCTGGGCTGGTAAGTGACGGGGTTCCTCCCGCAAAGAAGGATTATACATCTGAAACGCTCACCTAGTTTCTCTACGGATACAGGCAATACAAGATTATAACTTACTTTTTTGAAAGTGTGAATCACAATTGATTTTACAAGAGCTGGAAGAAACGATGTGGGTTATCGGATGCCAGCTTGCTCTCTAATAATTTCAACACAGGAGTGTAGGATAAGGATGGGGAAGACGGCAGCGGTTCATTATATTAGAGATGCTTATGATACAAGTGGCAAAAAATTACTCGGTCGTCAAGCAGCGGGAGAAGGCTTTCTTAGAGGTTTAGTTGAGTACGGAACAGCAGAGCGCTTATACTGTTACGCAAAAACCCGTCAAGATTTCTCAGAATTTTGCAACCTAATTCATCCTTGGGCCAAAAAGCCTCGTCCCGTGCGCTGGCTGTCTGCGAATGAGCCAACAAGTTTAGCGGAAGTGGGAACTCTCTATAAGCCTGATCCCGATATTATTGAACTGGTTTGGCAACGGCGTTTTGCTTCCCAGAGGGCGTATAGCATTTGTGGAGTGACACACACGATCGCCACAAAGGCGGCGATGAAAGTACTTGCAGAACTAGCGCTCGCACCAGTGCAGCCCTGGGATGCTGTAATCTGCACTTCCAAGGCAGTAAAGACAGCAGTCGAACAGTTACTGCAAACGTGGGGCGAGTACTTAGCACAGCGAACTGGCGGTAAAGCAGAGGCGGTACTACAATTGCCAGTTATCCCCCTGGGGATCAATTGCGATGCTTTCGCAACAGGAAATGAGGCCCTCGCCAAACGCGCTACTTGGCGTCAAAAATTTGGGATCTCGGAAAACGATATCGTTATTTTATTTGTCGGACGATTAATTTTTTCAGCCAAAGCCCACCCGGTGCCTATGTATCTGGCGGTAGAACGCGCAGCCCAAACAACAGGCGCCAAAGTCCACCTCATCCAAGCGGGCTGGTTTGACGACGTAAGAGATGAAAGTGATTTTAAAAATAGTCCTAAATTCTTTTGCCCGTCGGTAAATATAATTTTTCTTGACGGTCGCGATCGCCAGATTCGTTCCGATATCTGGTATATTGCCGATATTTTTATCTCTCTAGCAGATAATGTTCAAGAAACTTTCGGACTGACGCCTATAGAAGCGATGGCGGCGGGCTTGCCAGTGGTGGTTTCCGATTGGAATGGCTATCAAGAGTCGGTGCGGCATGAAATCGACGGCTTTAAAATTCCGACACTGACACCACCGCCTCTATCCGGGCTTGATTTCGCAGAACTCTATGTTACGGAAACTTTAAATTACGGTACTTATATCGGTCATGTCGCTCTGGCTACAGCTGTAGATGTGGACGCCTGCGCTCAAGCCCTAACTATTTTAATTAGCGATCGCAACCTTAGACAGCGCCTGGGAGAAAATGGACGCATGCGGGCAAGGGAAATTTATGACTGGAAAGTAATTATCCCTACTTATGAGCAACTCTGGCAAGAATTGGCAGAAATTCGCGCCCATTCTCCCGAAATTGTGCCTGCCGCTTTTGATACGCCGCCTTATCCGCTTTGCGATGACCCTTTCCGGTTATTCTCCCACTATTCCAGCGCTCGCCTCAGAGATGATTTGGTATTGGGTTTGGGAGAAATGGCAACAACAGAAGCTTTGCAACAAATCAGAAGTATCCGGTTTACCAGTTATGGGCCTGATAAAAGACTCCCACTGGCGCAGATTGATCAAATTATAGCAGCGCTCGCAGAACAAGGCCCGCTATCTGTTGGGGAAATTTTCAGCCGATTCGCCTCAAACAGCCCTAAGCCCTATCTCTATCGCACCCTAGTATACCTTTTAAAATTCGATATCCTGCGAATAGAAACTCATTGGGGTAGAAATTAATGATAGGCAAAGATAATTTACTTGAAGCGATCGCTGGCAAAAATCGAGGTCTTTTAGCAAGCGAAAGCGATAAATTAGTCATCCTTGCCAGTATAGCTCAGCTAGAAGATCGCAACCCCACCCCCCGCCCCGTAGAAGCCCTCGATTTACTAGATGGCAATTGGCGCTTGCTCTACACCACCAGTCGCGGTATCTTGGGATTAGATCGCTTGCCCTTCGCCAAATTGGGACAAGTCTATCAGTGCATCCGCGCTCGCGAAGCCAAAGTTTATAATATTGCTGAAATTTATGGTTTACCCTATCTGGAAAGCATTGTCAGTGTTGTCGCTAGTTTTGAACCAATTTCACAGCGCCGAGTACAAGTAAAATTCAACCGCGCAATTATCGGATTACAGCGTCTAATCGGCTATAAATCTCCCTGCGACTATATCTTTGAAATCGAAACAGGCAAAAAATTTACCGCCCTCGATTTCCCTCTCAACAGCCGCGAACAGCAAGGCTGGCTAGATATTACTTATTTAGACGAAGACTTGAGGATTGCTCGCGGCAATGAGGGCAGTGTGTTTGTTTTGACCAAAGGTTTAAATTAGAGAGCTTGAAAATCTTACTTTTGTGAGATAAATTACTACTTTATGATAATATACCAAAGATTGTTAAATCTTCTCGAAACTTGTCCCCGCAAATTTCAACACATTTATCTAGAGCAACTAGATTCTCCCTTAACTCCTGCTCAGCAAGAACGGCCGTGGGGAAGTCGCTTTCACTTGCTGATGCAACAGCGCGAATTAGGTTTGCCTATAGATTTGCTTGTGCGGGAAAACTCGCAAATGAAAAATTGTTTTACAGCTTTTTTGAAGGCAGCACCGGAAATTTTTGCACCGAATCGTGACAGTGAAACTTTTCGTCAAGCCGAGTATTCTCGGACTATGGATTTTAAAGGATATGTACTGACAGTTGTGTATGACCTTTTGATTGCCGATGCTAAAAAAGCACAAATTTTAGATTGGAAAACTTATCCGCATCCTCAAGAGCAGCAGAAATTAGCACAGAATTGGCAAACGCGACTTTATTTGTATGTTTTGGCAGAAACAAGCGAGTATTTGCCTGAACAAATTTCGATGACTTATTGGTTTGTTCGTACCAATAAAGGGGAGCGGCCGCAAAGGTTGAATTTTGATTACAATAAAGAACAGCATAAGAAAACAGAAAAATATTTAACAATGTGGCTGGAAAGGTTAAAAGATTGGCTGGATAAATATATGGAAAAGGGAGAGCAGTTTCCGCAAGTAGATCCAAATAGTAGAAAGTGCATAGATTGTAAATTTGCTATTCGGTGCGAGCGCTCTCGTATTCAGAAAGAAGAAGCGATCGCTTTAACCGCTTACTCGAATCTAGCTAATATAGAAGAAATCTGCCTGTAAGCGAGGAAGAAAAATTAGTAGTCAATACAGTAAATGATTACCTCGACTCTGGCGCCTAGACAAATACACCACTTAATTTATGGTTGACTCTAATAAAAGTAACGACTCTAGTAATTCCCTTGCCATTAACATTCGTGAATTAGAAATAGATGACCTTGCACCTGTATATCACTTGGGAGAAGAACTATTTACCAGTGATTTATACCCTTACTTATATCGAACATGGGATGAATGGGAAGTAATCGGCTTGTACAACACCGATCCCGAATACTGCCTAGTAGCAGAAGTCGACGAACAGCTAGCCGGTTTCGTATTGGGAACAGTCATCAGTAAAGCATCTTGGACTTATGGATATATTATCTGGCTAGGAGTTAGTCCACGATTTCAGCGGCGGGGAATTGCAGACAAATTAGTTGATAAATTAGTAGAACGGATGATAGAAGATGGAGTGCGTTTCATGCTAGCAGACACCGATCCTGCAAATATTCCAGCAGTCAATTTTTTTACTCGCAAAGGTTTTGGCAACACCCGCGAACACATTTTCTTATCGATGAATTTAAGTAAACACGAACGTTATAAAAAACTATTAGCAAAAGAACGTAAGCGGGAAAAAACGCAAAAAATTACTAAATCTGGGAAAATGCGCTCAAGAGCAGGAAGGGCACCGCGACAGCCTGAAGTCATTGCCGCTGAAGTTTCCCTAAATGCCATAATAGCAGAATCTGAAGATTTAAATTCACATACTTAATACTTACTTATTTTATTTCAATTTTATTTCAACAACCATTACTAATTACTCAACCCGTTCATAGTTTTCTAGTAACAACTTAAGTAAAAATAAAAAAACTGTAACAGGGATTTGACAAAAAAATGTCTGCTCAACCTCTACGATGGCTTATTCAGCCAGTGATTCAACCGCCTGAGTGGTTTCTTCAGGAAGTCAGAAAACATGCGCCGGATATATCGGGGCATTATGCAGCACAGTTACTCTGGCAGCGAGGAATAAAAGATTGCCAAAAATTAGCTGAATTTCTCAATCCCAAGTTGGTACAGCCAGCTAGTCCATTTGAATTTGGGCAGGAGATGCACTGGGCTGTAGAGCGATTACAGAGCGCCTTCAAAAATAAAGAAAAAGTAGCCATTTGGGGAGATTTTGATGCCGACGGCATTACCGCAACTGCAGTACTGTGGGATGGATTAGGTGAATTTTTTCAGCAGCATCAGCAACTGAGTTACTATGTGCCCGATAGGTTGAAGGAATGCCATGGGCTAAACCGTCAGGGAATTGATTTTCTTGCTAAATCAGGCGTCAAGCTAATCGTGACGTGCGATACCGGCAGCACGAATTTAGAAGAAATTGAGTACGCTGCGGAATTGGGAATCGATATTATTGTCACGGATCACCACAAGTTGCCTGCCCAGCGCCCACAGGTGGTGGCGATTATTAATCCTCGCTATTTGCCAGTTGCTCATCCTTTGCAAAATCTTTCTGGGGTGGCAGTGGCTTATAAACTGGTGGAAGCGCTCTATATGACTTTGCCAGATGTGCCAAGGCGCCCTGTAGAGGATTTGCTAGATTTAGTTGCGATCGGATTGATTGCGGATTTAGTGCAACTGAGCGGCGACTGTCGCTATTTGGCGCAGCTCGGCATTGCTCGCCTACAAAAGCAGCTAGAAGAAAGAACTCGCCCAGGAGTCGCCTGCTTGCTGGAATTATGCAAGAGAAATGGCGCTCGCCCTACTGATATCTCTTTCGGAATTGGTCCTCGTATCAATGCCGTCAGTCGCATTTACGGAGACGCTACCTTCTGCGTCGAATTGCTCACCAGTCGCGACGAACAATACTGTCAGGAACTAGCCGAAAAGGCTGAATTGGCAAATGCTAGACGCCAATCGTTACAGAAGGAAGTTACCAAACAAGTGAAAGCTAAGCTAGAAAAATTAGACTTATCCACAACCTGTGTGATTGTTCTCGATGACCCCCAATGGCACATAGGTGTACTCGGTTTAGTCGCCAGTCAAATTGCTGAGGAATACGGGCGTCCTACTATTTTATTAAGTACGGAACAAACTTCAAATGGAGAACCCAGACTTGCGCGCGGCTCAGCTCGCTCTGTCTCTGAAATCGATTTATATCAGTTGGTGAAAGAACATGCTCACTTGCTTTACCGATTTGGTGGTCATCCGATGGCGGCTGGGTTGAGTTTGCCTGTGGAAAATATCACCATATTTGCTGAATCAATTAATCGGCAATTGCGGCAGCAACTGGAAGATATGGTGGCTTTGAAGGAGCCAAGTGTGCAAGCTGATTTGACGGTTACTGTGGCGGAATTGGGAAAGTCACTATTTCGCGAATTGAAATTATTAGAACCCTGCGGCATAGGCAATCCAGTTCCGCGATTACTGATTAGAAATTGTATGTTTGAAAATCTCCAGGATGAAAATATTAAGGATGTAAACGGGAAAAAGATTGAATATATTAAAACGAAGTTTAAAATTAAAGATGACTCGAAGGATGCTGGGTTTTCTGGGGTGTGGAGGGGACATTATAAATATGAAGTTCCGGCGGGGCGGTGTGATGCGCTCGTTGAACTTGATTATAATATGAAAAAAAAAGACTATGAGGTGCGGTTGATAGCTGTGCGCTCTACTGAGGGGGTGAAATTCAAGGAAGTTATTCCGCCGGATTGGATTGTGGATTTGCGTTCTCAAGAATTTAACGGAAATTCAGAATCTTTTCTATTCGTTAATGAATGTCCGACAAGTTGGGAAGAGTTGCAAAATTTATTTCGACTGGCTCTTTCTCGGCAGCAAAAATTGGCGATCGCTTATTCTAAACCTGAAATCTTGCCACCAGATTTAATTTGGAAAAGACTGGTAGGTGTTGCTAAATATCTGAACCGCACTCAAAGCCTTGTCAAACGCTCGCAATTGTGTAATAAAGTTGGTATCAGCGCTCGCACTTTACTCATAGGGCTACAAATTCTCTCCCAAATTGGTTTTCAAGTTTCGCACTTCGAAGATAATGTGCTATTGCGCTATTCTCCCGAATTTGAAAATATTTCTCCATCTCAAAAAAATAGTGCTATTTTGGCATTTTTTGACGCAGTAAAAGAAGAAAATTTTCGACGTGAATATTTTGGCAAAGTTCCTATTTCAACTATTCAATCTATGTTATTACAAAATATTTAAAATATTATTTTTAAAGTTTAGGCAAAATTTCAGGCAGTAAATTTGCCGGAACTTTGGAGAGGGCTATTATTTGACCTTGAAGGCCAAATTCTCTATAAAAAGTGCGGATATTTTGAATAACAAAATTTAACTCTTTTTCATAAAATTCAGGTTGATCATGCCATCCATTTAAAGCTTGCAGGTGATGGTGAAGAGCAGTTTCTAAATGATGCAATCTGCTGTCTTGCTCTATAGGAAATGAGGAATCGGTGGCGAGTTGATAGTGTACGAGGGCAAGATTGTTGTGGGTAGAATAAATATCAAAAGTCAAAGGTTTTGCAGTTTGAGAATTATTTGCAAGCTGCTCGGCAAGGTAAAGAGTAGCTTCGTAGGCGGCGAGAGCTTGCTGCAAATACTGAAAGTATTCTTTCGGCTTACGTTTATAATAATTTGCTAGATGCCAATAGGCGGTGCCTAAATTATTCTGAGTAGCCGCACAAGCACCAGGAGCTACTTGCGGTGTACGATATTTTAGGGCAACTTCATAGGCACTGATGGCAAGTAAAAGATAGTTTTCTGGCTGCTCATATTGGGCAAGGTTCCAGTAAGCAGTGCCTAGGTTATTTTGAATCATCGCATATTCTAGCGGGTGCTGAGTAGGGGTATAATAACGTATGGCTTCATTATAAGTAGCGATCGCTTGTTTTAAATTTGTCACTGAGTTTCGGTGCTGCGCTAAATTCCAGTAAGCAGTGCCTAAATTATTTACTGTGGCGGCATATTGTATGGCACTACTATCTGTATTCTCTGCTGTTAGTCGGCAATATTCGAGGGCAGCTTGATAAGCTTTAACCGCTTTCTCTAAGTTATCGGCAGGAGCGCAATAACGAGCTAAATCACTGTATACAGCTCCTAAATTATTTTGAATCGTCGCGCACAATTGTGTCTGCTCCTGCGGTTGGATATTTATTAATGCTGCCTCATATGCTTGAATAGCTTTTTCTAAATAAAGTATTTTTTGCTCTAGACTTGTTAAGTTGCGAGAAAACATCCAGTAAAGATTGCCGAGAGCATTTAAGGTATCGGGTTCTACAGTCGCTACCCCTTGTAGCAATTCTAACATTTTTTCGTAAGCGTGAATAGCAATCGTCAGGCTTTGGAGTGTGGAATCTCCCCTAGAGATGCAATCACGCCATAAATCGCCTAAGCGGTGATAGGCTGTAGCGAGCGCATTTGGCGAGGCAGCTTGTTGGTATGAATAAGCGAGTGCCTCAAGAATTTGCAGAGATTGCTTTTGTAGTAGCGACATTTCCCAACTAGCGTTTTCAGAGGCAGCATCTTTGATTAAGTTTGCCAATTCGATGAGCGGTTGAAAATGAACCTGGTTTTCAGTTTCTTGAGAAAGAAAAATAAATAATTTTTCTAAGGATTGATTAATTTCTTTGATTTCTACATTTTCTTCTGGCTGTTTTTTTTCCAGGCTCGTTTCTGCATTGGTGGCAACAAGTATCGAGTCTCTAATTTTTGTAGTGTCATCGCCAGGGGAAATCTCACTTGTTGCTTTCTCCTCTGAAGTTTTATCAAAATCTGAAACTGTTACCGTGTCTGCAGTTAACTGTGCTGCAGTTATATTTTCCCATGAAGAAACGTTATTGTCAATAGAATTGTCTGTTACAAAGGATTTTTTAGAGATGCGATCGCATCCCTTGCGGTTGCGAGACTGGCTGTGTGCTGTGGGATTTTCTTCATAGAAATTTTCGTAATAAAGATTATCATGGCTTGCATTCGTCAATGGTGACGGTGTGGGTTCTCCCTCAAATTCAAATACTCCGGTGCGCAAATTCCAAAACTCAGGTGCCGATTGTTTGATGGAAACCAACCAAGGCTGCGGCACCCAGAGTACAAGGTTCCACTCGTGAGAAGTGGAATTAATTTCTTGCAAGTAATTGATAAAAGACCACTGCACGGCGGGGGGCTGTCGCGTCAACTGCTCTACGCCCCATATCTGAAAAGCTGGTAGGGAGGATACGTTTTTGGGTTGGGGGTTTTCAGTCAGCCATTTAGAAATCTCAGCCAAGGGATTGGGATAACGCAGGGAAAGCCGCAAGCTCACTAATCGCGGAAAGATTAGTTTTTCTGAGGGCTGGATACTGCCGTTGTAGATACCAAAAGACGGATTGTTAAGTTCCTCTTGTAAACTAAGAGCTAAGCGATCGCGTAATAACAAGTTATCGCAAGCGACAATAAAAATTTGACGTCGCAGTTGTAGACTGAGGGCCAATTTTAGGCGACGGTATATTTTTCGGTTGAAACTGGAAATTTTTAGGGCTGGGTTCTCTGTCACACTCTTACTATCCAGGAGAGGGTTTGTGGCTAGTTGCACCAGCGATTATCTTTGCTATAATAGAATTGGTATTTTAGTTATTTTTTTCTACAGCGGGGATATACTGAAGTCAGGAAATGCCGCGCCCTATTTGTTTCCGCTTTCCTGGAGTTAATTCAAATTTAAACTGCTAATCTTCAGTATACCAGGGTATATTAATTTGAAAATGGGGAACGGTAAAAGTAATGTATAAAAGCTGTAAATTACTTTACCGACCCCTCATTTAGAAGACCCTAATTCTCACTATAAAAACTGGAGTGGCGGTGGTCTTTATCGATGGGCCAATCTTCATTTTCGCCGCCTATTATTAATCTTTCAATTTTGACATATTCTTGGCTGAATTGTTGGAGAGCGTTGATGAGAATATCGAGGGCGATCGCATCGCTAGTTCCCAAATCGAACCAACACCGCCCCCAAGTGCCCTGATACTCAAATTCTGCCATATTGTGCATGAGTGACATCATGCTATTTTCAGCCGCCTCCGTATCGTACTCCATATAACTAATATCGATTCCTGTCTCCTGAACCTGGAGATTTTCGGCATTAAACCCCCCTAGTTTACCCAGAAAAAACCAGGAGTTAAACACTTCCTCAACATATTGTTTTTCCAGTTCGCTTGGAACTGTGCTGAACTCTATCCACATCCACAGATCGAACGGGTTAAACTCGCGAAACTGTACTTTCATTTTTCTCAACAATTTATTCTAGTTGCGGCAACTCCTTCGGTCCCCATATACCTGGATTTTCTCTAATTTTATCTCGCAGACCGTCACAATTCCACTGTGCTTTTTCGAGGCGTTTTCGATTTTTGCAGGCTTCGTAAAAAATTTGCTGTATACTATTTTTGGGGAGTTGCTCGGATTTGATTAAAGCCTGGTTAAAATGCTCTTTTGCTTCAGCATTCTTTTTCAAATTTACGAGAATTTGGGCTTTTAGATAGTGGACTTCTGGATTATCCGGCGTTTGCTCAAGAGCACGATTAACGTAATTCAGAGCTTTATCATATTCTTTCAGATTTCGATAGGCTAAAGCAAGACCGCGCTCGGCAAGGAAACGGGGTTGCGCATATTTTTCCAATCGGTTAATTGCCTCTGTTGGCTCAGAAAAAGGTAGGTTCACCGCCAGCATCAAATCCATGTATCCTTTTAGTAAATTGAATTCTGGATCTTGCGGTGCGATTTTTTCGGCGGCATCGAGATATTGAAACACTTCTCTTAATTTATTCAAAACTTGTGGCGTGCCCTTGACGGTGCCTTGTTGGGAAATTATCGATGCCCCTTCTAAAAAATAACTAGCAGCTATATAGAGATTGCCTCGCAGCGGATTGGTACTGCTTAGGAGTTTAGCCGTCTCGCGAGTTTTGCGGGCGTAAGCATCGAGAGCACCCCAGTCTTCTTGCAGATAAGCGAGGGAGGCTTTCAGGGCATAAAAGAGAGGTTCGTTGGCTTCTTTAGATGTGGCTGCATGCAAATATTTACTGGCGGTTGCATAGTCGCCTTTCTCGAAAAGTGCTTTAAAGGCGGCTTTTGTTTTTTCTCCGACTATCTGAGGGTTATTGTTGCGGAAGGGATCTTGTGCGAGGGAAAGATTCGCGGCTAGAGTCAGCGCTGCCGTAAGAGATAAGGCAGCCAAAGCGGCGAAGCTAGTTTGAATCCGCCAAGGCAGCGGGCGTGCGTCACTTTTCGGATTTATGTGAGTGAGAAAATTTTTTAGCATAGTTGGTTGCTGAAAATAGTTTTGAGTAAATCAATCCCTAATATTAGCCGTTTACGACTGTGGCTGGGTTCCAGCAGAATTTTTAATTTAATCCGTAATTTCTACAGAATTTTCGAGCTACACTTTTCAATGTAGAGTTTAAAATTTAAAATTTAAATTAAAAGTGTAACGGCCTTCGCCCAATGTCACAAGAGCTATGCCCTCAATAGCTTTATTTTTGTTGTAGCATGTAGATAGGGTGGGGCGAGCCAATGAATGCAATTCATTTTTAAACTGAAACAAAAAAGAAACTGAATGCTCTATCTGAGAAATTTGGTTTATCATCCACCTGCAAGCCCCACTGCTATTCTCAAAGCAATTAATCTGGAACTGGCACCACAGCAGCTGGGGCTTATTGTTGGGCCAAGTGGGTCTGGCAAAACTACGCTATTGGAAATTTTGGCTGGGCTAGCGGCTCCAACCGCTGGTAAAGTATTCTGGCGCGAACAAGAACTTACTCCCGAACACCTGCAACAGTTGGCAGGATTGGTGTTTCAATTTCCAGAACGCCATTTCTGCGGTAGCACGATTTTACAGGAATTGCGGTTGGGACATCCAGAGATAAGCTCGGAACAAGTTAAAGAAGCACTCAAGGAAGTCGGTTTGGAGAATTTGCCTCTGCACGCTTCGCCTTACGCTCTAAGCGGTGGACAACAACGGCGTTTGGCCCTGGCAGTGCAGTTGATTCGTCAACCTCATCTGCTAATGCTGGACGAACCCACCGCCGGGCTGGATTGGTCAATGCGTCGTCAGCTTGTGAATTTGCTTGCTAAATTGAAAATTCACTGGACGCTTTTGATAGTGACTCATGATGCAAGTGATTTGATTAGTATAGCCGATCGCTGTTGGACTCTCAATCATGGGGATTTGCAACCTATAGAACCACAAAAATTAGCTCTCGGCGAGAGAGTGCAGGCAGCTAGTCTGGGTTAGGGTTCACTTACAAGAAAAAAGAAAAATGAAAGAAAAAGGTATAATAAAAGTACTGCTTCCGGAGATGGCTTCTCTGTGGCAAGAAACTTTATCGTGGCAGCCAAATGCGACTCAGCAGCAGTTGTTTCAAAAGTTATATGAGTTGATTCTATCGGGAAATCTGCAGATGAATCTGACTCGCATTACCGCTCCGGTAGAGTTTTGGGAAAAACACTTGTGGGATTCACTGCGAGGAATTGCTCCTTTTTTAAAAGAAGTTAGTAGCTTACAGGTAAAGGAAGAAAGAATAAATCGGAATGCTTTATGTTTGCGGGTGATCGATATCGGCACGGGGGCGGGATTTCCGGGGCTGCCTGTGGCGATCGCACTTCCCAACTGTACCGTTACGCTTTTGGATTCCACCCGCAAAAAAATCGCCTTTCTCAATAGTCTAGTGATGCAATTGCAGCTCGAAAATGCGCTTGCCTTAACCGGTAGAGCAGAAGAAATGGGCAGACACCCGCTGCATCGAGAGAATTACGATCTTGCCATGCTGCGAGCTGTTGCTCCTGCCTCCGTTTGTGCAGAATATGCACTACCATTTCTGAAAGAAGGCGGTTTGGCAATTATCTATCGTGGACAATGGACAGATAAGGAAACAAAAGCTTTGTCTCCCGCTGTTGAAAAACTCGGCGGTGCGATCGCTTCAATTGAGCGTTTTACTACTCCAATTAGTAACAGCGTGCGTCATTGCCTCTACTTGCGGAAAGTGGGCAAAACGCCCGCTGCATTTCCCCGCCCTACCGGTGTGCCCACTCAGCGACCACTTTAAATTATTCTTTTCTTTATTAAGAACTAAGCGCCTGTGCGTATCGCTTATTAATTTCATCCCAGTTTACAACATTCCACCAAGCTGCTAAATAATCGCCGCGACGATTCTGGTATTTTAGATAGTAAGCATGTTCCCAAACATCATTGCCCATAATCGGATAGTACCCCTCCATTAATGGGCTATCTTGGTTGGGCGTTGTCATTATTTGCAGCTTTCCGGTAGAGGTGCGAACCAGCCAAACCCACCCACTGCCAAATTGTTTATTACCGGCTTCGTTGAATTGTTTTTGAAAATTTTCAAAGCTTCCAAAAGTAGTTTTGATAGCGTCTGCGATCGCTCCTGTTGGCTCCCCGCCACCATTCGGTTTCATAATTTTCCAAAACATGCTATGATTTACATGCCCGCCGCCATTGTTGCGAACCGTAGTGCGAATGTCTTCTGGTACACTTTTAATATCTCGCAGTAATTCCTCGACACTTTTGCTTTTCAATTCCGGGTGTTTATTGAGAGCATCGTTAAGATTTTTTACATAAGCTGCATGATGTTTATCATGGTGAAACTGCATTGTTCGCTCATCAATGTATGGTTCTAGAGCGTTATAAGCATACGGTAAAGGTGGCAATTCGATTATTGCAGTGTTTTCAGCGACGTTTGACTTGGCTTCAAGGGAAGATGCAAACGCCCCGCAAGCACCTATAGTCACTGCCCCGACGCTAGCTCCTATTAAAAATAAGAAATTTCGACGATTAATAGTCATAGAATTTATTTGCTCCTTGAAATTTAGTATTGTACGCACTATTATTTCAGTCAAGCTAACTTTGAGACAGACGTTTTATTGTTTCTCCTCCCAAAAGTCGATGAGCATCTTCTAGTAGTGCAGGTATTTTTTTTGCGTGAGGACTTTTTGCTAAACACTGGCTTAAGTCGAATTCTCGTACCTTATCCGCTTTTTGACCGGGAAACCAATGACTGCCATTACCCAACAAATTATAACGCATTTTACAATATTCAATCATATCATAGGCTAGTGCTAAATTTCTCAACCATAAAATTGTTGGAATATTAATTTCACCGGGAGTTTCTTCGTAGGAAGGCAAACCGATGTGCCAACTACGCACCCAATCTTCCCCGAAACGGGCGATCGCTTCTTTTTCTAACCTTTCCAAAATAGGCGGCAATAATTCCCCTGCTTTCTCCAACAGAGGTAAAGTTTTTAAATGCTCATCAAAATCCGTCGGACGTGCTGCTCCTATGGAAAGAGTATGAACTTGGGGATGGTGCAAACAAAACAAATTATTAAACACTATCGGACTGAGGGGTTTACACAATTCTACTAATTTTCGTGAAGGTTTATAAAGCATTCCCCCTTTATCCGAAGGGCTGATAATAAAAACGCCCATATCGTGCCGCGTCGCCGCTTCTATCGCTGGCCAATTAAATTGATTAATATAATACCAATGGAGATTTACGTAGTCAAATTGATTTGTTTCTATCGTTTTGATAATGATATCCGTTGGGGCGTGAGTAGAAAAACCGATAAATCTCACTTTCCCCTGAGCTTGTAGCTTTTTTGCTATATCAAGACAGCCACCTTGGCGGATGCTATAGTGAAGCAATTCAGCATTATTAATACCGTGTAGAGCCAACAAATCAATATAATCCAATTTTAGAAGAGAGAGAGATTTTTCAAAATTTACCAGGAATTCCTGTGGATTTTCCGTGGGGACTATTTTTGTTTGTACAATCAGGCGAGCGCGTTCAAATTTAGGCAAAATCTTACCCAATTGCATCTCAGAACTACCATAGCCACGTGCAGTCTCGATATGATTAATACCCAATTCAACAGCGCGACGAATAGTAGCTTCTAAATTCTGCTGATTGTCAGCCGGAATTTCTGATTCTGGAACATCCTGCCATTTGTACTGATATCTCATGCCGCCACAGGAAAAAACCGGCATTGGCAATTCTGTCCGTCCAAATCTTCTGTATAGCATCATATTTTGATTTTAAAATTTGTTAAAAATGCTTGTTAAATAAGAAGGTGTAGAGACGCGATCGCGCGCCTCTATTTTATTTAAATTTCTCTGACTGTTGGTTGACCGTCTTTAATTTCTCCTACTAGCACCAAGTCAGTTAAGCCAACAAATAAGCCATTTTCCAAAACGCCAGGGATGTTATTCAGAGTTTTTTCTAACTCAGCGGGGTTGTCGATCGCCTCAAATTTAACATCAATAACAAAATTGCCTTGATCCGTAATCACAGGTCCTGCTTTTTTGACGCCCATACGCAATTGTGGTTTGCCGCCCAACTTTTCGAGCGCCCGCATTACTGGCGTGAGTGCAAAAGGCAGTACCTCTACTGGGAGCAGGAATGTCGAACCTAACTTATCTACTAACTTAGACGCATCCACAACGACAATAAACTGCTCTGCGAGGGAATCGACGATTTTTTCGCGGGTATGAGCAGCACCGCCGCCTTTAATTAAATTTTTGTTAGGATCGACTTCATCGGCTCCATCAATGGCAATATCAATGCGATCAACTTCATCCAGGGTAGTAAGGGGAATGCCCAACTCTTTAGCGAGAACGACTGATTGAAACGAAGTAGGGATGCCTTTAATATCTTTCAAGTCACCACTTTTAAGGCGTTCCCCGATATACTGAATAGCATACGCCGTAGTTGAGCCGGTGCCAAGCCCTACAATCATGCCCGACTGTACGCGTAAGGCGGCGGCTTTGCCGACTAACTGTTTCATTAATGTAGTGGGTTCTGTTGCTGTACTCAACGCCAAAACTCCTCTGTGAAATAAGTGCTAGCAGAAATATCAAAGTTTAGTTTAGTATTTAGCGGCACGGCGATCGCTGTTATTATAATTTCAGATCTACGTGGGCTTCTGGAAATGGCTGAAACTGAGGAATTTCAAGAACAGAAGCATCCCCAGGCTAGGAGCGATCGCGAAATCGTCAACACTCTTCTTAATGGGCAACCCACCGACTATAACCTTGCAGAATTAGCGCGGCTGCTTATTCGCTATCGTGGCTTTCCCGGTGCCAAAGATATTCAAGCCGACTTACAAAAAGTTCTCCACCTTTGGAGATTGACAGAAGAGCAACTTTATGCTAAGACGCGAAAAATTCACGCCAAAGCTAAAGTTTATAAAAACCGCGGCAAGAGAGAAGAAAAAGTAGAAGAAGAAGATGACGGTTAATTAGGGGAGTGATTGAGGTGAGGGCGATTCTGAAGGCACAGGTGAGGGTGATAGCGATTGCAATTTTGCCGACGGTAGGGGAGTGCTGAATACAGCAGGCGGGATATTATGCAATTGTTTTTTAAATTCCGGCTTAACATCTGCTTTAGAAGCTGCGAGCGCATCTACATACGGTGCCAAAGTTTGTGCCACTTCTACTTGCTGCTGCAACTGTTGTGTTGAAGACACCAATCCACTCAGCCCATTAATCAACCTGCGCAGATTATTCCGAAAACTCGGATCACCAGTTAATTCGTCTATGTCAGAGGTAATTTTCTCAGCATTTTTAAATACCGCACGAGCAGAATCTAAAGTTTGCTGTAGTGTTACTAAAGTTGAAGGATCGGAAAGAGCGCGTAAATTATCAGTTGTTTTAACCGCATTAGCAGAAGCAAGTTCCAGATTGCGGATAAATTCCCCTTCAGAAAGTGCGCGAAAGCGGGCTGATGCTGCTGCTGCATTAGCAGATAACATTTCTAAATTTTGCAACAATTCTCCTTTTTCCACCTGGTTAATAATTGGCGACAAACTCCCCACTACAGAACGAAGTTGAAGACTCGTTTGGTTGAGATTATCCAGAGTGTTTATGAAAGTCGCTCTGTTGGCTGCAATTAAACCATTAATATTTCCTGCAACGCGATTAAACTGAGACGCACTGTCTCTTATTTTTACTGCTGTTGTGCTGAATTCATCTGCTGTGGCCCCAAATTTTTCCGAGAGTTCTTCTACTTTATTTGTTACCTGCAACAGAGAAAAATTTACTTGATTTGTTGCTTTTTCTAATGAATTACCAACCCGATTTGCAGTATTAGCAAGAGTGCTTGTTGTAGATGAAAAATTTTTCAGTTCTTCCCTTACTGATTGACTAAGAGCTGATAGTTCTTTTGTTAACTGTGTGATCCCTTCTGTAGCCGATGCTGTATTTTTTACAACTGAATTTATGTTTTCTAAGAAAATAGGATTGCTGAAGCGTTGAGTAAATTCGACAGTGGAACGCATCAGTTCAGCAAAGCTAATACCGCTCTTACCTTGTAGTCTGGATCTATTGCAAATGATAAGGTTAGGATTGCAATTTGGGTCGAGAGGTTGAGCGATATTAGCTTCATTTTCCAGCCGAGTTTTGGGGGTGATATCAATAGAAGTTTCGCCGATTAAACCGGATTGAGTAGTTTCGATCGCCACGTCACGAGGGATTTTCAGATCTGCCGGAGAAATTTCCAGAGTAACATCTACCCCATTAGCACTGGGCTGGATGTCAATAATTCTACCGATGGCGACACCGCGATAGCGAACAGGTGCGCCGATTTGCATACCGCCAGCGTCTTTAAATTGAACGACAAACTGATAACTGCGGTTGCCGAAAGTCAAACCGCGCAACCACAATAATAAAGCGCCAAAGGAGATAAACCCTAACAGGAGCAACAAACCAACAGAGCCTTCTCGGAGCGATCGCGATCGCATATTTATTTTCCTCGCTTGTATTCTTAGGCCATTTTTAAGCCAGAGCCTGAATAGGGCCATTGATGCTGCCGCTGAAAAATTGTCGAATCAGGGGATTATCCGTTGTATCAATATCGGCGACAGTGCCTTCCCAGCGTATTTGGCCCTGATAGAGAAATAAAATGCGGTCAGCGGTGCGGCGGATGGTACTTTCTTGGTGCGTCACCATTACATAAGTGCTACAACAACGTTGATTGTGTTGTAATTTGCGGATTAAATCTTCAATCACTGTCGAGGCGATCGGATCGAGTCCCGCAGTAGGCTCATCATAGAGTATAACTTCTGGGGTATCGCGGGGATCATCTGGGTTGCCGATGATTGCCCGAGCGAAACTGACGCGCTTGCGCATTCCGCCGGAGAGTTCGGCGGGGTAGCGTTCGCCAATTCCTGGCAATCCCACCATTTCCAGAGTTTGATTAACGATCGCCCGAATCCGGTGGTGTGGCAATTTTGAGCGCTGATAAAGCAAGAAACCTACATTTTCCTCTACCGTCAGAGAGTCAAACAGTGCCGCCTGCTGAAACACCATACTAATTCGGATCGGATCTTCCACATCTCCTATCAGCCCATTGCGGCGCTGCCCCTTTACGTAGACTTCTCCTGCATCGGGAGCCAGCAAGCCTGCCATAATTCTTAGACTTGTAGACTTCCCCGTTCCCGAAGGTCCAATTATAGCCAGCGCTTCTCCCCGATAAACGCTAATATTCGTGTTATCTAATACCATGTTTTTGCCAAAGGACTTGCAAACGCCCTTTAGTTCAATGAACGGTTCAGACATACTACACGATTTTTATTTATTCCCTGGAGGTAGAGCGCCTCGGATTCTCGTGTTTACTGATTACCAGTTGGCCACCAGTATATCGTTTATAGCCTAATATGGCCCATTGCCAGACAAAATTGCGGTTAACGGCACTAATAGCGTAATTATATTGCTATTTACCTAAATATTTTCTAGTCTAAACTGGTCTGTCAAATTTTTTATCTTTCTGCTCTCTCATAAACACTATGTCAATTGGACTATTAAAACAAGCGCTTTACATACTTAAACCCCGAAGTCGGACTCCGGTTCGACTCAGCCAGTGGTTTAAATGGCTAGCCCCAGGATTGCTAGTTAAACGTTGGTTGTTGTTGAGCGCTGCGGGTGTCATCCTTACCATTCTTGGTTTTGCCATTTGGATTAAGCTGACTCCGATTTTTTACTTAATTCAAATTACCGAAAACGTACTGGAATACATAACGAGGATTATTCCAAATTATATTAGTGGGCCGCTTGTTTTATTCAGCGGCTTACTATTGATTTTTTGGGGACAAACCCGCACAGTGGGTTCGATTACTGAGGTATTGATGCCGGAAGGGGAAGGAGAACTAATTGACGTACTGCTTACCCACCGCAAGTTGCACCGGGGACCAAAAATTGTCGCTATTGGCGGAGGCACGGGTTTATCTACATTATTAAGAGGATTAAAAAAATATAGTGCGAATATTACGGCGATCGTGACGGTAGCGGATGATGGAGGTTCCTCTGGGCGGTTGCGGCGGGAAAATGGTGTGCTGCCGCCAGGGGATATCCGAAATTGTTTAGCGGCTCTTGCTGATGAAGAAAAATTACTGACAGAATTGTTTCAATATCGCTTTCGGGCTGGCAATGGGCTAAGAGGACATAGTTTTGGCAATTTGTTTTTGACGGCGATGAGCGATATCACGGGAGACTTGGAACAGGCGATCGCAGCAAGTTCCCGAGTTTTAGCGGTGCGGGGGCAGGTTTTGCCTTCAACTCTTGCCGATGTCAACCTCTGGGCTGAGCTAGCAGATGGTCGCCGGATTGAGGGAGAATCTAGTATTACGGAAGCTAGGGGTACAATTGTTAAAATTGGCTGCACCCCTGCCAATCCTCCGGCTTTACCAAAAGCTTTACAGGCGATTCGGGAAGCTGATTTTATTATTATTGGCCCTGGTAGTCTTTATACTAGCATTATTCCTAATCTGTTGGTGCCGGAAATTGCTGAGGCGATCGCAGCTAGGCAGGTGCCCAAAATCTATGTCTGTAACATTATGACGCAGCCTGGAGAAACTTTAAACTATACAGTTGCTGATCACATCCGGGCGATCGACCAAGCTTGTGGCGGCAAAAAGCTTTTCAGTGCAGTATTGGTACAGCGCAAAGTTCCTTCAGCACAAGCTTTAATCCGCTACGGGCAGGAAAAATCCCACCCAGTTTTTCTCGATCGCGAAGCTGTAATCCAACTTGGGCGTCGGATTGTCTTGAGTAATGTTATGGAAGAAGATCCAGAAAGCGGTTACGTTCGTCATAATCCTCACCAATTGGCTCGAGTTTTGCTGCGTTGGTACAGTCGCGCCCAAAATTTATAAACATCAAATATCACAGTGATCAAACTTTCTCTTCCAGATGCTGAGGCTACTCGCGCTCTGGGCACTCTTTTGGGGCAAGCGCTTCCGGCAGGCAGCGTCATTCTCCTAGAAGGGGAGTTAGGCGCTGGCAAAACTACGTTTGTTCAGGGGATTGCCACCGGCTTGGGCATTGTCGATGCCATTGTCAGCCCGACTTTTACCCTGATTAACGAATATCTAGAAGGGCGCATTCCCCTTTACCACCTCGATTTATACCGATTGCAGCCGTCAGAAGTTTCAGCACTGCAACCTGAGATTTATTGGGAAGGAATAGAAACTCCCCTGGGAATTGTCGCAATTGAATGGGCGGAAAAACTACCTTATTTGCCTCCTAGCTATTTGCGAGTTAGCTTGACTTATTCTTCTGATGGCAGTCGTTTTGTTGAATTCACGGTGTTCGGTTCTTTTGAAATGGAAAAATTAATAGAAAATCTTTTTTAATTGAAAATTAAGGCTTCGCCTCGAACTTCTGTATTAATTTTGCCTTTTTCATAAACTACTTTTCCGCCAACAATAGTGAAAACTGGCCAACCGGTGAGGTTCCACCCTTCAAAGGGACTCCAGCCGCACTTGGTTAGGAGTTCTTCCCGCAAGACTGGGCGGTAAGTATTTAAATCTACGAGGACTAAATCGGCGTCAAAACCGGGGGCGATCGCTCCTTTTTTGGGAATTTTGTAAGCTTTGGCAACGGCTGTTGACATCCAGTTGGCCACTTGAGCGACGGTACAGCGTCCCTGCATGGCTTGGGTGAGCATCAAGGGCAGAGAGGTTTCGACTCCCGGCATCCCAGAGGGGCTATTAGGATATTCTTTCGCCTTTTCTTCTAAGGTGTGGGGAGCGTGATCCGTGGCGATAAAGTCAATGACACCATCGAGTAGGGCTTGCCAGAGGATTTCGTTGTCACGAGGCGCTCGCAGTGGGGGATTCATCTGCGCTAATGTGCCTATTTTTTCATAAGCACTGACATTTAGCAACAAATGTTGGGGCGTGACTTCTGCCGTCACCCAACTAGGTTTATCTTGACGCAGCAATTCTGCTTCTTCGCCTGTGGACATATGCAAGATGTGCAGACGTCGCTGATATTTTTTAGAAAGAGCTAAAGCCCGCTTGGTGGCTATGAGTGCAGTTTGATTATCCTGAATTTGGGAGTGAATGGCGGGATCTGTTATCCCTGAAAATATTTTCCGTCGTTCTTCGATGCGGGTTTTATCTTCGGCGTGAACCGCAATTAAGCGTTCACCTGCTGCAAAGATAGCTTCTAGTGCCTCTTGGTCATCTACTAATAATGGCCCATGCATTGAGCCCATAAAAATTTTGATTCCCGGTGTGGGGTTGGCTGTGTGAAGATCTGGTAAATTTTCTGGAGTTGCGCCAATAAAAAAGCCATAATTAACTAAGCACTTTTGGGCAGCCCGTTGCAGTTTGTCATCTAAAGCCGCTTGAGTAATCGTTAGGGGGTGCGTATTCGGCATTTCTAAAAATGAGGTGACTCCGCCGCGGGCGCAGGCTTTTGAGGCTGTAAATAAGTCTTCTTTGTGTTCTAGCCCTGGCTCTCGAAAATGTACCTGGGGATCGATGACTCCAGGCAACAAAGTTAATCCAGAAGCGTCTATCTCGCGAGCAGTGGGTATAATCTCCTCGGCAGCAATCTCTGGCGCGACTTGAATGATGGTGCGAGCGCGCGTTTGTACGTCTCCTACCATCCACTCACCGTTAGGTAAGAGGATGCGGGCGTTACGAATCCATAAGCAAGGAGTTGCAGACATGACTGTACTTTCGCAAAAATATGAAATGAAAGTAGTTTGCTTTTGATAAACTGAGCTTTAAGGAGGAATCAATCAAGTCGCTTGGCTTCTGGCTTAGACTGCTTCCGTTGGCGGCAAAGGGAAAATCAGAACCGTTTAACACTAATAATTATTACAATTGTTAGAAAAATAGTATAGCTTTTAATATACCTTAGCTTGCAAAAATTTCAGCCAAACCTAACTCTTGTGCGAAATATTTTTTATTCTATCGTTTACGTTTTTCCATTATAGACTAAATATAGTAGATATGACTCGCGTGCAGCAAGAAATACCTGACAACCAGCCTCAACAAAATACTGAAAATCCCTGGATAGAAGCACTCAAGACTATTGGGTTGAGTGCCTTATTAGCCTTTGGGATTCGTACTTTTGTCGCCGAAGCTCGCTACATCCCATCGGGATCTATGCTGCCCACCCTACAGATTAATGATCGCCTGCTCGTCGATAAATTAAGCTATAGATTCCAAGATCCTAAACGGGGTGACATTGTGGTATTTTCTCCAACCGACACCCTAGAGCGGCAGAATTTTCATGATGCCTTTATTAAACGGGTGATAGGGCTGCCGGGAGAAACTGTGGAAGTGAAAGGGGGAAGGGTTTACATTAACAATCGCCTATTGCGGGAAAATTATATCGAAGAGGAACCGCTTTATCAATATGGCCCAGTGAAAGTGCCGCCTGGCCATTATTTAGTTTTGGGGGATAACCGCAATAACAGCTATGACAGTCACTACTGGGGTTTTGTCCCCCGCGATCATATTATCGGTCGAGCAGTGGTCCGTTTCTGGCCTTTGACTCGCCTTGGGGAGATTAATCCCCAGCCGGTTTATCATTTGGAAGAAAATCCGCAATAATTTTAATTGCAATTTCTTAATTAATAAACATGACGGATTGGTGTCCGTCTATTTTTTTGCAAAATAAAAGCTAATTATTAGCAGTTAATTCCAAATTTGTAAAACGCGACCTGTTAGGGTTTGCCCCAGCCAAGGAGTGTTTTGAGAGCGGCTCTCAAGGGTTTGGGTGTCAACTGTCCATTTTTTCAGGGGATCGAAAAGTACCAGTTCGGCACGAGCGCCGACGGTTGGGGCTGGCGGTTCTTGTTGTAGGCAATGGGCGGGTTGGGTGCTGAGACTGCGCCAAAGCTGCCAGGCACTTAAGTATCCTGTTTCCACAAGTTCTTGCCACAGGAGGGGGAGGGCGAGTTCTAATCCGATCGCTCCGGGAGGTGCTTCTCCAAAGGCGACGGTTTTCTCTTCATAAGTATAGGGGGCGTGATCGATCGCGATCGCATCTATTACCCCCTCTCTTACTCCAGCAATCAGTGCGGTACGATCCCTAGGATTTCCTAACGGCGGTTCCAGACGTAATGCCGGGTTATAGCTGCTTATTGCACTCGTGTCAAGTAACAAATGCATCCAAGTAGTACTAGCAGTAATTGGCAAGCCGCGCGCTTTAGCGTCTCGAATCAGCTCGACACTGCGAGCCGTAGAAATGCGCATCAGATGTACAGGAGTTTCAGTAGCGGCGACGACTTCCAGAAGAGCTGCGAGGGCAGAAGTTTCAGAGATGGCGGGATTCCCAGGTAAGCCGAGGCGAATTGAATCTGCTCCCTCGCGCATAACGCCATTACTAGCCAAATTCCGGTCTTTTGGCCACAGGGCAACAGGTTTTTGCAGCGGTTTGAGATATTCCAATATCCGGCGCAGTAGTGCCAGATTATTGACTGGTTGCCCATCAGCAAAGCCTACTACTCCGGCTGCAGCCAATTCTGCTAATTCTGTCATCTGTTGCCCTTGAATGTTTATCGTCAGAGCTCCCCAAAAATACAAATTAGGGGCAGAATCCCTGGAGATTTCGGAGGCTTTTCGCAATAGAGCTAGCCCTCCAGGGTTATCGACTGGGGGATTAGTATCGGGCAGGATGGCGAGGCGGGTAAATCCGCCTTTAAAGGCGGCACGTTTAAGAGATGCGATGGTTTCTCTTTCTTCAAACCCTGGTTCGCCGCTGTGACTGTAAAGATCTATTAATCCAGGTCCAAGAATTAGTCCTCGGCAATCGTGCTGTTGGCTGTCGGTGGGAAGATCGCAAATTTCTTGCTCGATCGCTTGGATAAATCCACTAGCGATCGCCACGTCAGCTATCTGATCAGTTTTAGCAAGCGGATCGATCACTCTTACTTGTTTTAGCAATTCTATCATAGCTAGAGCGTTCTACAAAGCCCCTGCCGCTGTCTTGTCAAGTATACCCCCACTGATATGAGAGGTAATATTCATTGCTTGCAACACTGGTGGGGCATCGGCTCCTTTAGGATAATCGATGACGGTGACGGCACCGTTGCCTTGTTTAAAACACCAAAAAGATTTTGGACTAAGATCAAAAAGGTGGCAGAGGATAGCTTTGTTGATGGCATCGTGCCCGACGACAATACCAGTTGTACCGGGGGCTGCTGATGCTACGATTGTCTGCCAGGATGCGCTCGCTCTTTCCCACACTTGTTGCAAATTTTCCCCTGCCGGCATTTGTACAGTTTCAGGGGCTTGCTTCCATTGCTGCAACATCCCTGGAAATATCTGCTCGATTTCCGATTCAAACTTTCCTTCCCACAGCCCGTGACTAATTTCCCGCAACCCATCATCTAACTTTGGCTCCACCTGCGGGTGATATTTTAAAATAACCTCAGCCGTTTCTTTCGCTCGCAACATTGAACTGCTGACAGCAAAATCAATCTCAACATCTTTGAGAAACTCGCCCACTCGCCGCGCTTGCTCCCTACCATTCTCATTGAGAGGAACATCAATTTGCCCTTGAAAGCGACTTTGACGATTCCATTCCGTTTCTCCGTGACGAATCAGCAACAGACGCACGCCGTGATGATTTTCCCTCGGCTTGGGAAGTTTTTCTCCCACATGATAAGTCAGATTCATTGATTCTAACTGCACTGAGCCTCTTGCTCCCTGTGCAGAATCACTAGCAGAAGCAAAATTCAATACACTAATGCCGCAATTCGACTGCTGAATAGAATGATAAAAAGCCGGCGAAATACCAACAGCGGTACTAATCAAAGCCCGATTAATACCATTGTGGGCAACAACCAAAATTGTGCCGTCACTGTGACGGGAAAGTATCTCTTCCCAAAACTGTTGCGCCTGTTTGTAAATAGCCAATACGGGGAAGTGTTCAGTATAACCGTTGGCATTTGGCACTAACATTCGTAACTCGTGGGGGCGCTCTTGCCAGCAGCGATAATCTTGTGGATATTTTTCTATCACTTCTTGGCGCAGCATCCCTTCCCATGCGGGCAAGTCAATTTCCATCAAACTTGCTTTTGGCTCTAGAGGGGGATGTTGCCCGTCTGCTTGTAAATGGGAAAGAATTACCGATGCGGTTTCTTTCGCTCGCTGTAGGGGACTAGAATATATGGCATCGAAACTTATACCGCGTAATGCTTCAGCGACTAACCGTGCTGTTTCGCGGCCTTCTTCTGTTAATATAGATGCATCTAGACGTCCTTGGATGCGGCGCTCTTGATTATAGCTGCTTTTGCCGTGACGGACTAAGATAACGCGGGTGCTCAGGGTTTTATCCTCCACAAAATAAGTAGCAGTTAAGAAGATTGTACCCTTTGGGCGAGGGCGTGATAGAGATTCAAGTGACTTTTTTTAAAGGAGGAGTTAATGCGATCGCTGAAATAAATCTTATCACTTATTCTTTGCGACTCGAACACGCCGCCAAACTGAAGGTATTTCCAAACCAGGTACTTGTGCTATTCAATCAGTTTGAATTAAATTGGGATTGAAACCGGGCGGAGACTGCGGATGACACTCAAACAAAAGATTTTACAAGGGCTGCCCACCCTCAAAAGGTTAATTTTGAGCGGGCTGACTATTTTAGCGCTCTCCATGATTGGCACGGATTTAATACAAAGTTTAAATCAGCCCCAGATTCAAAGTCGCCTAGAATTATATCAAGTCAATTTAGTATTACACGCCGCTGAGTGGCGAGGTAATGCGGCTGGGTATAATTTAGATATTGCTCGCCAAACTATATTTGGCGATGATATCTTTTTTGGGGCGCTCAAACAGTATCAGCAAACTCGCAAGATAACCGAAAAGTCGGCGGAGAAAATACGCGAGCAATTAAGGCAACTTGAAGAAAAAGCAACGCCCCAGCAACTTAAACAGTTACAAGCATTACTTTCCAAACAAGAAACTTTGCTTGACGAATTCGACTTGCGGTTGGGCATTTTACAGATTCAGCAAAATCAAACTGCCTCGGCGCTGACAACATGGGCTAATTTAAAGGATGACTCTACGCCATTGACGAAAACGGCTGAGGTGTTGGTGGCTCTGTGGAGTGAGTCTCCCCGCATCCTTCCCAATAGCGAAACACTTATCCAGCGTCATCTTGACGGATGGTTTCGCTATCGAGCTTTATCGCGTCTTTATGAAATACAAAAAAATTCTCAAGCTCTAGCAGCGCTACAAGCTGAGGAGCAAAAAATAGCTAAGCAAGCTGCTGTGAAATTAGCGATTGTCGGAGTTATTCCTGTATTAGGATGTTTAATCGGTACGGGATTGATAATTTTTGTTATTATACAATGGCTGCTGAAGCGCAAAAAATCTCTGCTAGCACAAAATGCAGATGTTGTTTGGGAAACTCCTTGGAATGGGGAAACTGTTTGGCTAGTCTTTGTTGTTGGCTTTTTCTTTGTTGGGCAAGTTGTTATTCCTTTTTTGCTGTCGTTTTTTTCTTATGTTTTAAATTTCAACCCGGCGGCTCTGGAGGTGCGCTCAAAAGCTTTATATATTCTAGCTAGTTATATTCTTTTTGCGGCGGGGGCATTGCTAATACTTTATATATCAGTGAAACCTTTTTTACCGCTGCCGGAAGGGTGGTTTCGCATTGACTGGCGGGGGGAGTGGTTTTGGTGGGGATTGGGCGGCTATTTGGCAGCGCTGCCGCTGGTGATTATAGTGTCTATTATTAATCAAAGGATTTGGGAAGGGCAAGGTGGTAGTAATCCGATTTTGCCGATTGCTTTGGAGGGAAGAGATGGTGTGGCACTGGCGTTATTTTTTATAACGGCATCAATGGCGGCGCCGGTGTTTGAAGAAATTATGTTTAGAGGGTTTTTGTTGCCTTCTCTAACGCGTTATGTGCCTATGTGGGGAGCGATTACTTTGAGTAGTTTATTATTTGCGATCGCTCATTTAAGTGTTTCTGAGGTTCTGCCCTTAGCAACATTGGGGGGAATTTTGGGTTTTATCTATGTGCGCTCGCGTAATCTCCTTGCCCCTATGTTATTGCACAGTCTTTGGAATAGCGGTACTCTTTTAAGTTTATTTATTTTGGGAAGCGATTTGAGCTAATAGAAGAAAATTGGATAATAGGTTTTACCAGTAGACTGATTACCTATTATCCATTATTGATTATTAATTATCATTTTAATAGTGGGCGCCAGTTTTGCGATAATGTACAGCGGTGACGCCACTGGGTTGCAACACTTGACCGTTTTCTACTGTAGCATAAACTACCCAGTGATCACCACAATCCATACGGTTTTGCACGGTACATTCCAAATAGGCTAATGCCTCTTTTAGGATGCGGCAACCGTTGCTTGCTTCTTGAGTTTCCAAGCCAGCAAATCGATCTTCTCCGGGGGCAAAGTTTTTCATAAAGTGTTTACGCAACTGTTTGCCTTCTGCTAAGATATTTAATACGAATTTATCGCCGGTGTGCATTAGGCTTTCGATCGCGCGCTCTTTAGCAACGGCAACTGTCAACCCTGGCGGATTAAAAGTAGCTTGCGATACCCAAGAAGCCAACATTGCACTACTGACATCTCCTCGACGAGCTGATAATACACACAAAGAACCAACTATACGCCCGACTGCTTGTGCTGTACGATCAGATTGTGCAGCACTTACTGTTTGTCGGGGAGTGCGGAGTCGCTGAGATTTTTTCAAAGCTTGGGCAAAATCTGTACCTATTTCTTCACATTCTTGGAGAGTTACATCAGTGGGTTTGAATTTTACCCGAATCGGTTCAAATCCTAATTTATACCCAGCATCTCGCAATTTGTTTTCAATTAAATCAATGGCTTCACCGCTCCATCCGAATGAACCGAAAACGCCTGCGAGTTTATTTTTCGAGGCTGTTGAGAGAATAATTCCTAGAGCGGTTTGCACTTGGGTAGGAGCGTGCCCGCCGAGAGTGGGGGAGCCGATAATAAATCCGTCGCATTTTTCTACAGCGGCTTGGATTTCGGCGGGGGTGGCGAATTCGCAATTTATTGATTCTACGGCGACTCCGGCTTTGGAGATACCTTTAGCGAGCGCTTGTGCTAGTGTTGCTGTATTCCCATATGCTGATGCATAAATTAGAGCAACTGTCAAGTCTTTAGATTTTTGTTCTTCGCTCCATTTGCGATAGAGGTGAGTAATTTCTGTTAGCCCGTAGCGCACTAATGGCCCGTGTCCTGGGGCATAAAATTTTACTTGAAATTCGGATAATTTGTCAAGAGCTGCTAGTACTTGTTTTGCCTGAGAGGCGTGCAAACAATCGTAATAAAATTGTCGATCTTCGCTATAAATTGCCCAACCTTCATCAAATACTTGATCGTTGCAGATGTGGGCTCCGAAGAATTTATCAGTATAGAGAATTTGTGTTTTTGGATCGTAGGTGCAGAGTTCGTCTGGCCATCGGGGTGTTGGTGTAGCAATGAATTGTAATTCGTGCCCTTTACCTAAATCGAGGGTATCTTCTCCACGGACGAGAGCGATATTTAATTTTTGGTTTTCAAAGAATTGACGTAGAGCGATCGCTGCTGGATTAGAGCAAACAATTGTCACTTGTGGTGCTAATTCTAAAAGTGCTTTGAGGGTAGCTCCCCGATTAGCATTAAAATGTCCCAGAATAACGTAATCTAATTTATTTATATCGATGCGTTCTCGTAATTTTGCTAGATAAATTTCAGTAAAGGATTCACCGGGTGGATCGAGGAGAGCAATTTTATCTGCTAGAATCAAAAAAGAGTTGGCTGTTGTTCCTTTAGCTAGGGAATATTCGACTTCAAATTTGAGACGATCCCAAGTGCGCGAGCGCAGGGCGAGGGTATCTTCGGCAATGTTAATTGCCTGAACGTCTCTGGGTTTATTTGTTATTAAAGTTTCTGGCATAGCAATCCTATTTGAAAATTTTTATTATTCTCAGGAAAATGGGGGGTAGGTAATTTTTACTGTCCCCCCAATCTGCTTGATTTAGCGACAGGCTGAAGCGCTCGCTTAGTAGTGGTTACCAACCTTGCGGTGGTGAACTGCTGGCATAGCATCAGGATTGCTGACTCGCCCTTGCTCAACAACTGCATAAACAATATGGTGATCAGAAAGTTCCATACGGCTTTTAACTTCGCATTCGAGATAAGCAAGGGCATCTGTTAGAATAGGACAACCATTGCTTGCGGGTTGGGTTTTGACGCCAGCAAAGCGATCGGCACCTGGTGCGAAGCGCTTCAAAAAGTGCTTCATGAGGGCTTGATAATTATCTTCAGCGAGAACATTGAGAACGAATTTATCTCCGACATGAAGAAGAGCTTCGATCGCCCGATCTTTAGCGACTGCGATCGTCAATCCCAAGGGTTTAAAGCTTGCTTGGGCAACCCAGCTTGCCAACATAGCGCTTTTCATTTCGCCTTTCTGAGCGGTAATAATATATAAACCGCCGCTGAGGCGCCCTAAAGCTTTGTCAAGCTCATTGTCGAGGGATTTCATTTGTTTGACAGTTTTCTTGAGACTGAGTAATTGTCCCAAGTCTGTACCGGATTCTTCGCAGAGCTTGTAAGTTGCTTCGTTAGGGGTTTCTTTAATTAGGATACTGGGGAATGCTTCTTTTAAACCCAGTTCTTTGAATTTGTTACGCAGAGGATATACTGATAAGTCATCGCCGCCTCCGGATTCGCACAATCCGAAACATTGTTTGCTTTCGGCAGCGGCAAAAATTGTGTTGATAGCTGCTTCAGCGTTATTAGAGCCGGGAGCGGAGACTGGGGGAGTGCAGATAACTAAACCTGCGGCAGTGCCGACTAATTCTCGGACTTCATGAGGTTCGGCTATTTTGAGGTCGATCATTTCTACGGCGACGCCGGTTTTGGTGATGCCGTGAGCGATGGCTTGAGCTAAGCGATCGCTATAGCCGTAATCGGAGAAATAGAATACTGCTACTGTAGTGCTTGCTTTAGTTTGTTCTTGGCTCCAGGTTTTGTAGCGCCCGGTGAGTTCTCCTAGATTATAACGCAATAAGGGGCCATGACCCGTTGCGATCGTTGAGATTTCGCCCAATTCTTCCATACGCTTAATAGCGCTGAGTACTGAGCGGGCATTAGGAGCCATTAGGCATTGATAATAAAAGTGATAATCTTCTTCGATCGCTGCTAAATCTTCATCAAAGGTTGCATTTGAGCAGTAGTGCATTCCAAATGCATCACAGGTGAAAAGTATCTGTGTTTTTGCATCGTAGGTAAAAATAGTATCAGGCCAGTGTAAGTTAGGGGCGGATACGAATTCTAAAACGTGGCCATTTCCTAAATCTAATTTGTCGCCGTTTTTCACCAATAGCCTTTTAAATGACTGATGCACCAAATTTTCTAAAAATTGGATAGCCACTTTTGAGCCTACGACGGTAGCTTGAGGAGCCAGTTGTAGGACATCTCGTACCAAACCGCTATGATCCGGTTCGGTATGGCTAATAATTAGGTAGTCGATGTCAGCGGGGTTAATCAGACTGGTGAGGGTATCTAAATACAACTGGCGAAATTTTTCGTGAGAGGTGTCCACTAGGGCCACTTTTTCGCCGCGAATGATATAGGAGTTGTAAGTGGTGCCGTTTTTCAGCCCAAATTCAATATCAAAGCGATCGCGATCCCAGTCTAGTGAGCGAATTGCTGTTGTTTCTTGTGCAATTTCGCTGGTTTCTATTGTCAGCCGACGTTGGGCTTGGTTTGTAAGCACAACCATTAGTGGCCTCCTTTTCAACAACCGTTTTTCATTCTTTTACATATTGTTACATGACTTCTCGATTTCGCTGAATTAAAAAATCTATCGATATGGTAAGAAAAGCAAAACTGTTTAGAATTTCAATTTGTGAGATTTATTTTCTTTAATGTGAGTAATGTGAGAGAAATAAATATCTCTGCATAAAAATAAAAAAAAACCGCCTCCCTAGAAAAAGGAGACGGTTATTTTTTAGAAGGGCGGTAAGAGAAACGCCCTATTTAATAAGTAGATTTTAGTAGTCGAAATCACCACCGCCTGCGCCAGCAGTTGCAGGAGCTTTCTTAGGTTCGGGCTTGTCAACGACAATGCATTCAGTTGTCAGCACCATGCTGGCGATGGAAGCGGCGTTTTGCAGAGCCGAACGAGTTACTTTGGCGGGGTCAACGATACCGGCTTCAAACATATCGACATATTCATCTTTTGCGGCATCGTAACCGACGTTGAATTCTTTTTCTTTCACCCGTTCAGCGATAATGGCACCATTTTGACCGGCATTATCGGCAATCCGCTTCAAGGGCGCATACAGAGCACGAGCGACTATCATCGCGCCGGTTAATTCTTCGCCGCTGAGGTGTTGAGCCGCCCATTCTTCTAGTTGCGGAGCTAGGTGAAGCAGTGTTGTACCGCCGCCGGGAACAATACCTTCTTCTACTGCCGCTTTGGTAGCGTTGATGGCGTCTTCTAGGCGCAGCTTACGATCCTTCATTTCGGTTTCGGTAGCAGCGCCGACTTTGATCACGGCAACGCCTCCCGCTAGTTTCGCTAAGCGCTCTTGCAGTTTTTCTTTGTCGTAGGAAGAATCGGTT
>DVEG01000001.1 GCA_015295835.1 Oscillatoriaceae cyanobacterium M7585_C2015_266 | reverse complement strand
TACATTACAGAGTGTTTAAATTCACTAATAAGCCAAAGTTATACTAACTGGCGATGTATTGTTATTGATAGTTTTTCTCATGATGGCTCTTGGGAAATAATTCAAGATTTTTCAGAGAGAGATAAGCGATTTGAACTCTATCAAATACCTAAAAACGTTAATTTATATCATATTTGGAATTTTGGTTTATCTAAAGTTAAAAACAAATATTTTTGTATTTTGACCAGTGATGATGTTTGGAACAAAGAGTGGTTAGAAGTGGCAATTCAAAGTCTCATGGCTAATAAAAATGCTATAGCAGCTGCAGCTAGAACTAGGATAATTAATTCAGATAGCCAATGGCAAATCGCCATATACAACGCTGCTGGAGAAATATTTTTTAAGACTGAATCTATTCCACAATTAAGGAATGGAATAATAAGCAGTATTGCGAGTTATTTTATCGGGCCTATCTATACCAGTATTCACTCACTTGTGATGAAAAGTGAAATTTTGAATCAAGGGATTAGGTTTGCAGAGGATGTAGGTCCTACTGCGGATTGTGAATGGTATATTCGCCTAGGCTTATATGGAGATATTATTTACCATCCTGAGATAGAAGTAGGGTGGAGAGTATATGAAGGACAAGCTACAAAACGTAATGAGCAAGAAAAGTATGGAAATTTCATTAAAAAAATTCACGAGCGCACTCGACATGAAATCTCTACCAAATTAGACTCCACTTTAGCGGAAACTTTTGTAGAAATGGCAGAGTATTATGATCGCACTATCCTTGCATATCACTATGCTAGACCCTATTGGATAAATATAATAACTCAACCCTCAATTGAAATTCCCAGATTATTCAAGGTATTATATACTATGCCAAAAGAAATGTTAATCGATTTTTTGTTCAAAATCAGTGGAAAATACTTTTTTGTTGAAGAAAGTATTGCTACAGCTACAAAATTTTATCATCTTATGGCTAAAGCTAATAAAGCATCCAATAACTAATAGTAATTAATTACATGGCAGTTCCACATGGATTGAGGCTACCAGTATTTGGAGATAGTCAAACTTTACTATTGAAGATAATTAAAAAAATGAAAATCTGTTTAATTAGTAGAAACGAGCAGGGCGGCGAGCGCAGCTGTATAAGCCGGGGGTGACGTTAGAATATTGGTTGGCAACAAAAGCAGCGACGAGCCTAAAATTATACAACCTCAAAATAAGCTGATTTGGGCTTGGGAAAGAATAGTACCTCGTTTAGATATTTTGCCGTTAAAATTTTATCAAAATTCTCAGCATCGGATTTCTGAGTATTCTGTACAATGGTTGCCCAACGCGATCGCTCCTCAAGTCCATCACATAGAGCTGATTAACTTACATTGGAGTAGAGCTGGTTATGTCCAAATTAAATTAAATAAACCCATTGTTTGGAAACTTCACGATTCTTGGGCACGGGAGGATGTTACCTACCAAAAATATTGTAGATCTTGCTTTCAAATAGCCACAATGACTAGGATTTATCTCACTTGGCAACGTAAAGCTAAAGCTTGGAATTATCAATGGTTTATTTCTTGAAAACCTTTGTTATTCTGCCAAAAAATCTAAAATATTGAGTCTTCAAAGTGAAAAAATAAAATATTAATAAAAACATGAGTAGTAAAATTATTATTAATGGTTTATTTTTAAAACGTAAAATAACAGGTATACAACGCTATGCAGTAGAAATTACATCGCGGTTGCTGAATTATCAAAATGTTTATGTAGCATTACCAAAAAAAACAAACTTTCAATCATTATCGATCAAGTCCGATCAAATTCTAGAGGTGCCACCCAGTTTTCCCAGCAAAATTTTGGGGTCTGGAGTATGGAATCAACTAGACTTACCTCGATATGTTAACAACAACACCTTATGGAGTCCAGAAGGGATCGGACCTCTGGGGGTAAAAAATCATGTTGTGACTATCCATGACATTACCCCCCTAGAACATCCAGAATGGTTTCCCCGCCATATTGGGGCTATAAACAATTTTTATATACCTCGTTTAGTCAAGCAGGCAAGATTTATTTTGACTAATTCTGAGTACACCCGACAGCAACTACTTATGAGATTTAATCTTTCAGACGAGAAAGTTTATGTAGCTCCTTGTGCAGTTGACCAACAACGGTTCGTTAAGCAGAACAAGAAAGAAATCGAGTCAGTAATCAAAAGATATGCAATCGAAAAACCTTATTTTCTATCTCTTTGCTCTCTGGTTCCGCGCAAAAATTTACCTAATCTATTTAAAGCTTGGCAGCGTTTACCCGCTGATATTCAAGACTCTTTCAACTTGGTTATAGCTGGTGGTCAAATTTATTCCCATTTAGACTTTCGAGAATCAGTCAAAAATGTGAAAGGAATAATTTTTACAGGGTATATTCCAGACGAAGATTTACCAGGACTATATTCAGGAGCATTAGCCTTGGTTTATCCTTCTTTATATGAAGGATTTGGTATTCCTCCCTTAGAGGCAATGGCTTGTGGGACACCAGTGATTACTTGCAATAATACTTCTTTACCTGAAGTGGTTGGAGAAGCTGCGTTATTTGTAGATCCACTTGACCCTGATGACATTGCGTCAGCAATACAAAAAGTGATTTACAATCAAGAACTTTGCGATAATTTAAGTAAAGCAGGTTTGCAAAGAGCAAAATTATTCAGTTGGGATAAATCTGCACAAATGGTGTATGATATTCTCAGTAAAATAAATTAGCGACATTATTGCTGTGTAATCTGATGATTGAAAAAATATTAGTAATTTCTTTTGATATTCCGTATCCAGATAATTATGGTAGGGCTAAAGATGTTTAGGGCAGACTATTGCTTCTCAAAGAATTTGGGTATTCCATAGATTTGATTTCTCTTTATCAGCATGATCAATCAAAGCTATGGCAATACTCATCCGAGCGGACGACTGCCGATGCTGTTGCATTTTAGATTCTAGCACTAGACTATCCCTTGGGCAACTTAAAATCCTAAAAGTAGAAACTCCCCGCGCCAGTGTTATTCCATAACAGATATCTGGTTGTGCCCTGTTGCCAGCTTCAGTCTGAAGGATTGCGAGTCTTGCTGTTACCAGATAGGAAGTCATACCCTTGTACGGACTTTACTGTGATTCGGGCATCAATAGTTTGCACTCTCGCTTAACGTCAAGCAGCAGGTTTCCACCTCGCTTCAGCTGATACTCGCCGCGCCACACTCCAGGAACAAGCGGGCGCTGTTGGGTGTTCCGCTTACCAATAAAACTCATCCACACACGATTGGATGATTGAATCCGACTTTCATTTTCCGCAACCACTGTACCGTCGGGAGCAAACATTCGCATCACCTGCACGTCATCTTTGAGAACACCGTAGGGCTGCACCCAAAAAGTCAACATTGGGCTATCAGAAGTCAGTACGGTTTCGGAAAAACGCCCTTCCCAGAGATCGTCTAGTTTGGGGGGCTGAGTGGCAAAACCAGCACGCACTAGCCCCGTCGGAACGTAATCTAGAGGCTCTTCCCAGAGGGGATGCCGCTCTACCTGACAGCCTTCTGTGGTATTTGGTCCCACAAACGGGTCTACTACTTTGCCTTGATAACGAACGCTAAGGTGAACGTGGGGAAAGGAAGCTAATCCCGAGGAACCCACCATGCCGAGTACGGTGCCCTTTTCTACTTGCATGTTAGGTTTAACAATAATGCTACCTTTGCGCAGGTGACAGTATTGGGTTTCCCAACCGTTGCCGTGAGCGATGACTATTCCATTGCCGCACTCGATGCCTTTTACTTGGTTTTTGGTGGTTTGATCTTTGACGCGTCTATCAGCAATGCCATCGCGGATGCGTAAAACTTTGCCTGCGGCTACAGCTTTTACGGCCACGCCTTTGGCCATGGCTCGTTCGTCGGCAATGCCAAAATCGGTGCCGTTGTGCCCGTCATAAGTTTGGCGCCCACAGCCAAAGTCAATAGCATCAGGCGTTGGATCGCGATCGACATAGTGCATAATGTAGCAGTCTTGGCCAAGTTTACAGTCTATGGGAAGCCCAAATCGAGGCAGGTTGTCGATGTTGGTACTCAGGTTTGGGGATTTGGCGACGGTGCCTCCGTGGCTTAGGCAGCTACAGAGTATGGCTAAGGCAATCACGGTGGCAAAGGTGAAAGTATACTTATATTTTCTTAAAGGTGAAATCATTCTCGATTTTTTGTTTGGGTTGTAGAGAAAGACGTGCAAAAGCGCGCTCGCTGTTTCTGGGCTGGAGTCTGCTTTTCAGGTATTTTTTTTGGGGATCGCGGTTGTAGATACGGAAAACCCTACAACTAGCTTAAGCTCTTGCTGGCAAATGCGCTCTTTTTTTTGCTAAATTTTGTAACTAATAGAGAATATTCACAAGTTTTTCACACTCTGTTGCTAACTTGAAACCTAGCAGATAAATTATAGTCAGGCATAAGGGTATGTTGGAGATAAAAAGCGGATTAGAAAAAAATACGGAAAAACAATCGGGAGTCGTCAATCTGCCTGTATGGAAGGTAATATTAAAGCCGCGAGCGGCTGTGGCAACTCAGATCCAATTTGAAAAAGATATTTCCCTGGATTCTGAGTGCAGCAGGCAAAGACGCTATCCAACAGAGCAGTTGCGCTTGTTTCGTCACTTTCCTGTGAATTCTGGTTCTTTTAAACTGTCAGGATATCAGCGGTTTCGATATTTGGATTTTATGGGGAAATTGCAGCTATTCAGCGTTTGAATTAAGTTCTGGAAAATGGGTTTGAAATGATTATTATTAAGCTTTTTAAAAAAATTTGATAATAACTTCTGATTTTTACAAACTTAAATTTCTGAATCAATTCAAGAAAAGAGAGTGGAAGTAACTAATAAGAAGAAATTTGGATGTAAACCTAAGAGTTTTGGAGTTTCCAAAACGGAAAATAGAAATAAAAAAGGCGACACCCAGATTCGAACTGGGGATAAAGGTTTTGCAGACCTCTGCCTTACCACTTGGCTATGTCGCCAAAAGTTTTCTATTTATATAGTTATAGTAGCATATTTTCTCGCCTGCGCAATCACCTGGAAAAAATTTTTTTGGCGCTCGCTCGCCGACAGGTTGGACCACAGAGGATAAAGCCCTAGGCGGGATTCTCAAGGGAGACTGTTTGTTGGGCAAGATTTATTAGTGATTTTAACAGCAAAGGCAGAATTATTGATAGCACTTCGCCAGCAAGTAACGGCTGCTTGCAATCGGAGATTGAGCCATTTATCGTATTGGGGATATACCGGTAATCGAGGTACTAATTGCCATCCTGCCGATTTGAGAAAAGCTGTCAATTGTTGTAGATGCGGGTGCGGATAATCGGGATTGACCTCATCGATTGGCCCAATTCCGCCTAAATCTCGCGCCCCAGCTTGCAAGCACGCCAGAAGTGCAGCGGGTTGTTGAATTAAATTCGGTGGGATTTGCAGCGTGATGTCTGGGGGGAGAATATCGCGGGCGAGCGCAACAACATCTTTTAGTTTTAGAAAACCGGTTTTTTTAAGAAATCCGGTTTCTGATTGGTTTTTGGCAGCAGGGCTGTACGGTTGCAAGATAACTTCTTGCAGATGTCCCCAACGCTGGTGAAGGCGAGCGAGCGCCTGTAAACTTTCCTGCCAATCAGCCGCCGTTTCTCCAATTCCTAATAACAAACCTGTGGTAAAAGGAATCCGCAGCTCGCCTGCCCATTCTAAATGTTGCAACCGCAGTTCTGGGACTTTACTTGGGGCATAGCGGTGTACCGTCTTCATCAATTCGGGGGTAAGTTGTTCCAACATTAACCCCATTGACACATTCACTTCTTTTAATTTCGCCATTTCTGCCAAACTGAGTGGCCCTACATTCGTATGGGGCAGGAATCCCAGAGACAGTGCCAGTTCGCACAAATTGTAAATGCGTTCGAACCAGAGCGATCGCAGCTTACTTTCGGGATGCACTTCGCCGCTAAGAATAAGAATTTCGATAACGCCCCTCCCCTGTAGTGATTTCAAAACTCTTTCCGCCTCTGCCAATTCTAGCCAAGGACTCATTCCTGGCTCGGTGCGGAAATTACAATAAGTACAGCGGTTAAAGCACTCATAAGTCGGCACCAGCGTGTAAGCCGGACTGTAGGTAACAATTCCAGACATAGCCTGAATTATTTATTTTCTTTACATTTAGACATGCTTGTTAAGCTGCACGCCAGAATTTAGAAACCCCGTTTCTATAAATTTAGGTTTTTCAATACCTCACTCAAAGCCCTTAACCACCTAACTATAAGAAAAATAAATCATTTTTATAATTAAAAATTTATTTTAAACCCCTTTACAAACCTTAATAGAACATGTAATCTCATAATCAAGGTAGAGACAAAACTACCGAGAACCTAGAAAATTCAATAGCACTCATCACAACATGACCACAACCTTACAACGTCGCGAAAGCGCCAACGTTTGGGAACGGTTCTGCGAGTGGGTCACCTCCACCGAAAACCTCCTCTATATCTGCTGGGTCGGCGGGCTCATGATCCCCACCCTGTTAACCGCCACCGCTTGCTTTATCATCGCCTTCATCGCAGCTCCCCCAGTGGACATCGATGGCATCCGTGAACCGGTTGCAGGTTCGCTGCTCTATGGCAACAACATCATCACTGGTGCTGT
>DVEG01000016.1 GCA_015295835.1 Oscillatoriaceae cyanobacterium M7585_C2015_266 | reverse complement strand
GCAGATGTGATCAATCGTGCCAACCTGGGTATGGAAGTGATGCACGAGCGCAATGCTCACAACTTCCCGCTGGATTTGGCTAGTGTTGAGGCTCCGGCTATCAAGGGCTAATTAGTGTTTAGCTAAAAGAAAAAGCGCTCCCCACTAGGAGCGCTTTTTTGTTTGCAAGCTCGGTTGTGGTTTCTAGCTGGCGCTGGCTGAGATATGAGAGTAAATACAGAAAATTTTTATAGTTTATTTAATTTTTATAAATTTTTTTATGAAAAAGTTAATTCTCAAAAATTTAGCGGCACAATTGGGAAGAGATATAAAAAATAAAAAGAAAGTATATTATATGATGACTAAATTTAAAAGTGCCCAATCTAGAATTCAGTTTTGCGTTGCTCGCCTTCAAGAATGGCCCTATGGCATTTTCAGTGAAATAGCAGAAGGGGTTTGGTCAGTTACTCCATTCAATTATGAAACGGTTTATGTTAACCATGCAATTGAAAAAATATACGATCGCTATAGTGAGGAATTTTACGAAAAACCGCAGTTGTGGAGAGAGGTAATTCATCCAATAGAGCGCGAGCGCGTTGAACACTCACTTTCTTTTTTGGATGAGACTGACTGCGTAGAAACGCTATATCATATTCTCAAACCGTCGGGGGAAATAAGACTGATTCACAGTAAGTACTGGGCGGTTCGAGATGAGAAGGGCAAACTGGAGCGCATAGATTGCATTCAAAGAGATATTAGCGATCGCATGCCAGCAGAAATAGACTGGCAAAAACTGATGACAAAAACAACAGTAATCAGTTATGAACTCGTTTACCACACCGACGGCTCTGAAGAATTTACTTATATTAGCCCCAATTGCCGAGAAATTTGGGGAATAAATCCTCAAGGGGAAAAAAGTATCAACATAATCAGAGCATTAATTCATCCAAGCGATCGCGAAGTCTTTGATTTCTCCCTCGCCACATCTGAAAAACCATTGAAAACTTGGAAACAGGAATGGCGACAGATTACACCTTCTGGAAAAATTAAATGGTTTAGCGGCATTGCTTACTCCCTAAGGCAAGCCAATGGAGATGTAATTTGGTATGGCTTAATTGCAGAAATCACTGAAGAAAAACAGCAGAAAAAAAAGAATGAAAAATGGCAGCCATACCCAGAAAATATCAAAAAACGATTGCTAAAAGCGACAGAAGAAAAGCGACAACCAAAAATCAGTCAGACAGAAATAGAGCAATTTTTTAATCTCTCCTCGACGTTGCTATGCATTACCGATGTAAACGGTTATTTTAAATGGCTGAATCCGGCTTGGCAAACTCTACTAGGATATGACATTGAAGAAATGCTGTCATATTCCTTTTTAGAGTTGGTACATCCAGAAGATGTAGACTCAACATTAGCAGAAATAGAAAAATTAGGGAGCGACAACAAAACCCTATATTTTGAAAATCGTTTTCGTTGCCAAGATGGCTCGTATAAATGGCTGGCTTGGGCGATTGCATCGGTTTCGGAATCGGGATTACTCTATAAAATGGCAATGGATATTACCGAGCGCAAATATCTAGAAGCGCAGCGAGATAAATTAATCGCTTCTTTAGAAGAAAGCCGGGAACTTTACCGCTCCGTATTAAATGCGCTCGCAGAGGGAGTTGTTATCCAAGATATCTCAGGCTCGATCCGTTATTGCAATGAAAGTGCCGAGAGGCTCTTGGGCTTGAGTGCCCATGAACTTTTTGGCATGACTTCTTTCGCTCCGCGATGGCAGACGATTCAAGAAGACGGCTCCCCATTTCCTATAGAAGAATTTCCCATCCGAAGAGTTTGGCAAACAGCAAAACCTTCTACTAATCGGGTGATGGGAGTCTGCAAACCTGATGGAACTTTAACATGGGTTTTAGTGAACGCACAACCCTTATTTTTCCCAGGAAAAACAATTCCTTACGCAGCGGTTGCTTCGTTTACAGACATCACTAAACTCAAACAAGTAGAAAAAAATCTGCAGACTTCCCAGCGCCGCTATCAAATCTTGGCAGATTTGTCACCAGTGGGTATATTTCATACTGATACTAAAGGAAATTGTATTTATATCAATAAACGCTGTAGCGAACTTTTAGGAATGTGTTTCGAGGAAGCAAAGGGGCAGGGGTGGAGTAAAACTTTGCATCCGGAAGATCGCGATCGCGTAATCAAAGAATGGTATGAAGCGGTAGCAAACAAACAGCCATTTAAGTGTGAGTATCGCTTCCTTCGTCCTGATAATAGCATAGTTTGGGTGCTAGGTCAAGCACTAGCAGAAGTCTCCGATAACGGAGAGGTTATTGGCTACGTTGGCACGATTACGGATATCAGCGAGCGCAAGCAGACAGAAGCTACTTTACAGCAAGCATTAGAAAAACAACAACAGACGACTAACCTGCTAAAGAGCATCATCAATACCACCACAGACTGGATTTTTGCCAAAGATACCAATTTCCGGTATATTTTGGTTAACCAAGCAATGGCGGATAGCTTGAGGATGAAACCAGAAGAAATGCTTGGCAAAAACGATTTAGAATTAGGATTCCCCCAAGAATTAGTCTTTGGTAATCCAGCCAAAAATATTCGGGGATTCCGCACAGACGACATTGCCGTGCCGGCAGGCAAAACTGTGGAAAACAATTACGAGCCGGCTGTGGATGCGTCAGGAGTGCTGCGGATTTTCGATACTAAGAAAATACCCTTGCGGGATGCAAATGGGAGAATTTTTGGGATACTTGGTTGTGCACACGACATTACATATCTTAAAAAGACTGAAGATGATTTAAGACGAGCGGGAGAGCAGTTTAGAGAACTCGCTCAACGGGAAATACTACTTAATCATCTGGCTAATCAAATTCGTAAATCTCTCAATCTCGACACCATTCTGGAAACAGCAACCCAAGAAATTCGTGAATTTTTACAAGTTGATAGATGTCAGATAGCTTGGTATTACTCTTCTCCTCCTCTCTGGAAAATTGTCAAGGAAGCGAAATCCACTGATTTGCCTAGCCAACTAATTGTTTATCCATGCTTAAATGACAGTTTTCTCATCGAAAAGCTCCTGCGTATGGAACCTATCCGTATTGAGCGGGTGGATAATTTAGATGAACTGGAACGCTCTATTTACCAAGAATTGGGCTATGCTTCCTTATTACTGATTCCGATAGTAAGTCGATTTGACTGTTTTGGTGTACTGATTTGCAGCCACAACACTTACAGATGTTGGCTGGATTCTGAGGTAGAATTATTGCAAGCTGTGGCAGTACAGATTGCGATCGCTATTCAACAAGCTGAGCTATATAATCAATCTTGTGAGTCAGCCAAAATCGCTATAGAGAAAAGTAAAGAATTAGAAGCTGCTCTCAAAGAATTGCGCCAAACCCAAGCGAATTTAGTTCAGGCTGAAAAAATGTCATCTCTTGGACAACTCGTTGCCGGTATTGCCCATGAGATTAACAATCCCGTAAACTTCATTTACGGCAATATTATTCACGGTCAAGAATATATTTCAGAACTTTTAAATTTAATAAAATTGTATCAAGAATGTTATTCAGAAAAAAACAAAAAAATAGAAGATAAAATTCAGGAAATAGATTTAGAATTTTTGGTTAAAGATTTAAATAAAATATTATCTTCGATGCAAGTAGGGGCGAAGCGAATTCAAGAGATTGTCAAATCTCTGCGCAGTTTCTCTCGCCTAGACGAAGCGGAAATGAAAGAAGTGGATTTGCACGAAAATATAGACAGCACCCTGATGATTTTGCAACACCGTATCAAAGCACAGCCTGAGCGACCACAAATTGAAGTAATTAAACGCTATGGAAATTTGCCTCTAGTAGAATGTTATGCAGGGCAATTAAATCAAGTGTTTATGAATATAATTGCCAATGCAATTGACGCGCTCGAAGAAAAATACAAAGCCTGGCGAGGGGGGCAGACAGTTGAAAAAAATGCCGCCTGCCCAGAGCTGTTTATTGAAATCAATACGGCAGTGGTTGACTCGCAAGTACAAATTCAGATTGCGGATAGCGGTAAGGGCATACCTCCAGACGTAATGGATAAAATTTTTGATCCTTTTTATACGACAAAACCAATTGGCTCAGGAACTGGGCTGGGATTGTCTATTAGTTATAAGATTATTGTAGAAAAACATCGCGGCAAATTGCGCTGTAATTCTGAAGTTGGAAAAGGGACTAAATTTATCATTGAAATTCCCCTGCAGCAAGTAAGCAAAAGAAACTTTAGCATAACTTAGAAAGCGTTAGCAATAAGAACTAGCTATGGAATGGAGTGAAAGGAGGGAGCAGTTGACTATTTTCAGTTTTTAATTTTTAATAAACAGAGAAATCACAATACAGAAAAAATGTTAATCGACTTGAGCGCTGGTTACAAATATATAGACAAGAGGAAGCGCGCTTTGTCTCGTTTGCTGCCACTCACCAAACAAGCGGGGGTAGATTCGGTTGGGGAACTGGTGACGTTACAAAAAATTAAGCCATTCAATCACCTACATGTTTCCGAGCAGGAGGCACTACCGCTAACGGAAACTTCTTTTTTCCGAGACATTTACCCCTTTGAGGCGCTGAAAAAAGTTGTGCTGCCGCTGCTGTTGAAAAAACGCCGCTCTTCCCAGACTCTGAATATTTGGTGTGCAGCCTGCTCCAGCGGGCAAGAACCTTATAGCATTGCCCTATTACTGCGCCAGTATTTTCCTATTTTTTCTACTTGGAAATTGCGTTTAATCGCTAGCGATATCTCCGAGGAAATGCTATCGCGCGCTCGCGCAGCTCGCTACAGTCAGCTCGAAGTTAGTCGCGGGTTGCCGCCAACTTTCCTAAAACGCTACTTTCATCCCGTGGGGGAGGAATGGCAACTCAATGATGACATCCGTGAGATGGTTGAGTTTCAACAAATAGACTTGACTGATGAGTGGCTGCCATTGCCTAGTATGGATATTATCTTTATGCGCAATGTTCTGATTTATTTTGACGTGCCGACGAAAAAGGCGATTCTGGAAAAGGTGAGGGGGGTGCTGCAGCCGGATGGTTATTTATTTTTGGGTATTGCTGAAACTACTGTTGCTCTCGACAGCTTGTTTAAGATGGTGAAATTTGACAAGGCGGTTTGTTATCGGTTGCGCGGATGAGTGTAGAGTAAAAATGTTTCTGTTTGATTGAGTTTCCTACTAGGTAGGGAGGAAAAGATGGAAGTGAAGGTAGTGCCTGTGGAGATTCCGGAAGGGTGTAATATTATTATCGGGCATTCTCATTTTATTAAGACGGTAGAGGATTTGCATGAGATTTTAGTCGGCACCGTACCTTCTGTGAAGTTTGGTATTGCTTTTTGCGAGGCTTCTGGCCCTTGCTTGATTCGCGTCACGGGTAATGATGAGATGTTGCGACAAGTTGCCACAAAGAATGCAGAGGCGATCGCAGCAGGTCACAGTTTTGTGATTTTGCTCAAAGATGCATTCCCGATTAATTTTTTGAATGCGATTAAACAATGTCAGGAAGTGTGCAAAATTCATTGTGCAACTGCCAATCCCGTGCAGGTGATTATCGCTGAAACTGAGCAGGGACGAGGGATTTTAGGCGTTGTGGATGGTTTTTCTCCCAAAGGGGTTGAAGGGCAAGAAGACGTGCAGAAACGTAAAGATTTTCTCCGAGCGATCGGCTATAAACTATGATAAGTGTCAAGTAGATTGAAAAGTTTGGTTTCTTGGCACCGAAAATAGACCCGGTTTTTTCCAAAAAGCCGGGTTTCTGATGTAGAGTGATAAAATTGGTTTTCTAGGAAAAATGGTTTCTGAAAATATATAATGCTGCTTTTGAAAATCCAATTTTTTAATGCCTTCTCTGCTTTTTAAAAACCACTATAATTAAACCTATCGCCACTATGACGCTAATCCAGGTTTGGGGCGCTCTACTGATTTTCACCGTCTGCCCAATTTTGGGGGGAATGCCTTTAGCCGGGATAACTCGTGCGCTTACTGGTAAGACTAGCGGAATTCTGGCAATACTCTCAGAAGCCGGAAAAGGGATTGCAGCAGTTTTGCTGGCAAGAGTGTTTTTCCCGGAGGGGTCTATATGGGAAATCGTAGCACTAATAGCATTGGTAGCAGGGCGCTACGCCTTTTCCCGAGAAACAAGTACTACAAATGTGGTTTGGGGTGTGATTATCCACGACTGGCGCGTCGCGGTTTTGGTATTGTTAATTGGTGGCGTCAGCTTTACGATTGTGCGGGAGCGCCAGCTTGGGCACTTGGTAATTTTAATACTGTATTGTGTGATTACAGCGCTGCTGTATCCGCATGACAGCGCCAGGCTGCTGGCAGCGAGCGCTCTTTCATTACTTCTAGGGTTGATATACCGCACTATTTCCCATGAGCTCGACTTGCCAAGCGCATCAGCACAGGAGGATTCTCGAAAAGTGTTTTACTTTTTTCGAGGCGAGCGGGCGATTATTTCCCTAGATGAACAACTCGATGCCCGCAAAGTTGGGCAAAAAGCTGCCACTTTGTCGAAATTAAAACGTAGGGGCTATCCTGTACCTGCGGGCTGGGTACTGCCTGCCGGTGATGATCCCCAACCCCTGATAGATTTTTTAGAACCTTCGGTTTCTTCGCCCCTGGTGGTGCGCTTATCGGTAACAGGAAAAGATTCGTTTTGCGCTTCTGCTGCGGGAATCTACGAAAGTATTTTAAATATTACTAACCGGGAAGAATTAGCCTCAGCGATCGCTTGCTGTTTTGCTTCCTATGACAGCCTCCAAGCCCAAGCCTATCGGCGTGATTTTAGAAGCGACGATGACGAAGATTGCATATCAGTACTCATACAGCAACAAATCCGGGGCGTTTTCTCCGGCGTTGCTTTCAGTCGCGATCCGATTGACAGACAGGGTAATGCTGTAGTAATAGAAGCTTTACCAGGAGACGCGAAGCGAGTGGTTTCTGGTTATGTGACGCCAGAACAATATCGCGTTTATATTAGCGAAGCCGATATCAGTGATATATCCAATTGGCAAATGCCTGCGGATAGACATTTGCAAATCGAAGGAGAAGAGGGAGACTTACCGCCAGCACTCATCCAGCAAGTAGCATATCTTGCCCGCCACATAGAAATGCGCGAGGGCGGTATTCCCCAAAATATAGAATGGAGTTATGATGGGCAAAACTTGTGGCTGCTACAAGCGCAACCCGTGACAACTCTGTTACCTATTTGGACACGAAAAATCGCTGCTGAAGTTATTCCGGGATTAATTTGCCCCCTGAGTTGGTCAATTAATCGCACTCTCGCCAGCAGTGTCTGGGGAGAAATTTTTACTCTCGTATTGGGAAAAGGTGCCGCTTGTTTCGATTTTAACAAAATTGCTACTTTGCACTACTCTCGCGTCTATTTTAATGCTTCTTTGTTGGCAGAGATTTTCCAGCGCATGGGGCTGCCGCCGGAAAGTTTGGAATTTCTGACGCCGAGAGGGAAATTTACTAAACCGCCTTTATTATCTACTTTGAAGCAATTGCCGGGATTACTGCGCTTGCTACAGCGAGAATGGCGTCTAGAAGAAGATTTTGAGAGAGATTATCGGCGGTATTTTGCCCCTGCATTAAATGATAAGGCTTGGGTTTTGGAATCTACTAATCCGGTAGCTTTAATCGCGGGAATTGATTTGATATTAGAAGTGCTGAAACGGGCTACTTATTATAGGATTTTAGCACCGCTGAGTTTTTTTATGCGAAAAGAAATTTTAAAAGTCAGCGAGGCAGAATTAGATAATAGTAAGCAGCCAGAAGTAGCAGCAAGGCGAGCGCTTCAAGAACTTGCTGTTGCTACCCGTCACTTACTTTCAAATGTAGCGCAAATGACGCCAGAAACTGCCGCTCTTTTTGCCAGACTCGCAGAAATTCCCGATGGGCAAATTGTATTGCAACAGCTCGAAGATATCATCAATCGCTACGGCTATCTGAGCGAAGTTGCAAACGATATTGACATGCCCCGTTGGCAGGAAAATCCCCAAGCTGCCCGCGAAATTTTTGCACAATTTTTATTTTTTCCTCCACAGCCTTATCCTACAATAATAAAAAAGCTAACAAGGAAAGCGAAAATTGTGCAGAGTCGTTTGAATTTAAAAGGGCGAGTAAATGAAATATATAGTAAGTTATTAGCAAAATTGCGGTATAGTTTTGTAGCGGTAGAAAAAAAATTGCTGCAGGCAGGGTGGCTAGGGCAGAAGGGGGATATTTTTTATCTAAAATTTGAAGAAATTCGCAGTCTAGTGGCGGGAGACGAGAGGCTGAGAAGTAGAATTAATAAATTGATAGAGAAGAGGCGATCGCAGTTAGAAGAAGACAAGAAATTAACGCAAGTGCCACAAATAATCTACGGCAACGCCCCAGCGAAAATAAACCGTTTCACCAAAGAGCAAGAGGGTGCACGCCAAAAATTACAAGGAATTGGTGCCAGCCCAGGGCAGGTAGAAGGGCAAGTGAAAGTATTGCGGAATTGGCAGGTAATTCCTAATATTGAGCGTGATACAATTTTAGTTGTGCCTTATACTGATTCAGGTTGGATTCCAGTTTTAGCTAGGGCAGGAGGATTGATAACTGAAGTAGGCGGGCGGCTTTCTCACGGGGCGATTATCGCTCGCGAATACGGTATTCCTGCTGTTATGAATATTCACAATGCAACTCACTTGTTACGCGATGGGCAGCGTGTGCGTATAGACGGGCAGCAAGGAATTATTGAAATTCTCTAGATTGAATAGAAAAAAAATACCATGTACTGAGAAAACAGGGAAAAAATGATAGAAGAGCGATCGCACTATTATTTTCCAGTTTTTCATTACAGCATCGCGAAAAAAATAGACTATACAGATTTACAGCCTGCAAACCAAAGCAATGACAGCCGATAAAGCAGCCCGCTTAAAGCCGATTGCACATCACTTATTTCGCCAACGAGATAACATGAACTTGAAAATCATCATTCTCCGCTTTTACAACCAATTGCGGCTTGTAATCAAAGATCAAAAAAATATAACAGGGAGGGAAAACCAATCCACCAACAAGACAAACCGCAAAAAAGGCAAAATCCTAATATTCGCTCTTTCTCTTCTATTTGGTTTCGGCGTGACTCAGATTTATGCAGCATTTCCGCCCGCTGGCATAGCACAACAGCCCGAGACAACCCCGCAATTAGTAAACGTCAGCCATCCGCGAGAATTTCGGGGCGTCTGGGTAGCAACCGTGGCCAACATTGACTGGCCCTCAAAGCGGGGATTACCAGTAGAACAACAAAAAGCCGAGCTGATCCAAATCCTGGATCAGATGCAAGCATTAAACATGAATGCCCTAATTTTACAAATACGCCCTGCCGGTGATGCCTTTTATGCCTCAGAGTTAGAGCCGTGGAGCATTTGGCTTACTGGCACCCAAGGCAAGCCACCGCAACCGTATTACGATCCCCTACAATTTGCGATCGAGGAAAGTCACAAACGCAACATCGAACTCCACGCTTGGTTCAATCCCTACCGCGCCAGAGCCGCCGAAAGAACCAATTTTGCTCCCAATCACGTTGCCGTTGAATATCCGGAATACGTTTACCAGTACGGCGATTTGCTATGGATGGATCCAGGAGCTAAAGTAATTGAAGACAAAACATATAATGTAATTATGGATGTCGTCCGTCGCTACAATGTCGATGGCATTCACTTTGACGACTATTTCTATCCCTATCCCAAAGATGGCATAGAATTCCCCGATTCAAAAACCTACAACGCTTATCGTGCAGCTGGCGGCACCCTCTCCCTTGCAGACTGGCGGCGGGATAACGTCAATCGTCTAATACAGCGCATTTACCAAGGAATTCGCGCCGAAAAACCTAACGTCAAATTCGGCATCAGTCCATTTGGAATTTATCGCCCTGGACAACCGCCTGGCATTGTGGGATTAGATCAGTACAATGCCTTATATGCCGATGCCAAAAAATGGCTAGAAGAAGGTTGGGTTGATTACATGGCTCCCCAACTCTATTGGCGCATAGATCCACCGCAACAAAGTTATCCCGTTTTACTAAATTGGTGGACGCAAAATAATCCCAAAGGGCGACACATTTACGCAGGCAACTACCTGAGCAAATTGGATGGCGGGAATTGGTCACTTGCCGAGTTTCAGCGGCAAGTAGATATCTCCCGCAGTAAAGCCGACAGACTTTCCCTAGGCAATATCTTTTTCAGCATGAAAGTTTTCAGGGAAAATCGCTTGGGGGTGAATAACGCTTTCAGGAATTCGATTTACCGCTCGCCCGCCTTGCCTCCTACCATGCCGTGGTTAGATAACGAACCGCCTGCACCTCCTACCGGCGTCGTTGCTTCCGTTCGTCAGTTGAGCTGGAATCCTGCCCCGTCTGATGACATTCGTTCTTGGACACTCTATAAACAGATTGGAAATAATTGGGAACTCATACGCATTTTGCCTGCTGCTGTTACAGCTGTTCAAGTTGAGCCGGGAACCTATGCTTTATCTGCAGTTGATAAAATGGAAAATGAGAGTCTGGGTGTTGTAGCCTACGTTCAATAGGAATAGTACTTTAAAAACCCGGTTTTTTGAAAAACTGGGTTTTTTATTTAATTACAATTTCTTATCTTGCTTGGGTAAAACTACCGTAAACACACTACCTTTTCCAAGTTCGCTTGTCACTTTGATTTCTCCTTGAAAAGGTTTTAAAAGTTCGAGACAAGTGTAAAGCCCCAAACCGGTTCCTGTGGGGGCTCCTACTTCTGATTCCTCATCTTTTGCAGGCTTTGACGTATAAAAAGGGTCGAAAATTTTTGAAATGTTTTCTGGAGCGATTCCGCAGCCTGTATCTTGAATATCTAGATAAATGTTATTTTCGTCTTGTCGGGTGACAATTGTTATTTCTTGAATAGATTTTTTCCACATAGCATGAATGGCATTGTCAATCAAGTTGTGGAAGACTTGCGACATATAAGAATAGTTCAGCCACAGGCTAGGCAAGTTATTATCTAGAAAAACTTTTGTTTTTATGTGATTTTTAAAAAAAAAATTTGCTGAAAAAAAATGCAGTTCATTTTTAACTAAATCGTTGAGATTTAAAAGCTGAAGATCAGTAATCTCATCTCTTCTACTTTTTAGCATTAAATTTTCTATAATATTATTTATTTTTTCTGCTGCAGCATCGATAAAATTGCAATACTTTTTAAAAACTTCTTCGCAACCGATTTCGGCAGCTCTTAGTTCTATCATATCGAGGCTAGTCATAATAGTTTGCAGGGGATTTTTTATATTGTGAATCATCCCTTGGGTTAGGCGCCCAATGATAGCTGTTTTTTCTCGTTCAATCAGTTGTTTTGTTTTTTGTTCAACGAGATTTTCTAAATTTCGATTGAGGGCTGCTAATTCTTCATTTTTTTCTTGCAATTGTTTTTGCAACTTACGGAGAGTCAAATGTGTTTGCACGCGCATTAATACTTCTTCGTGCTGAAATGGCTTAGTAATATAGTCGACAGCCCCCATCTGAAAGCCTTTGACTTTATCAACTGTGTCAGAAAGAGCGGTTATAAAAATCACTGGAATATCTTGTGTTGTTTGTTTTGCTTTTAATAAGCGGCAAGTTTCAAAGCCATCAATTCCCGGCATCATTACGTCGAGAAGAATAATATCTGGTTTGATATATTCCAGTTGTTCGAGCGCAGTTTCGCCATCGGTAGCTACTAATACTTTAAAACCTTCTTCCCTCAAAAATTCAAATAGTACATCCAGATTTGTTTGGTTGTCATCGACGATAAGAATGATGTCTCGTTCAAGATTTTTCTTAATCATATCTGGATTGGTTTGTTTTTACTAAAAACGAGGGAGAGCGAGACAAGATTTTGTCAAAACTCAATTTATTATGTGGGGATATTTAAGTATTGTTTGAGAAAAACCTTAAGTTGTTTTACTTGAAATCCTTTAGCAAATTGACGGACCTGGTTGAGAAATGGGGCATATTTTGGATTGGTATTTTCCAGTCTATTAGTTTCCTCAATAATTTCTTCGATATCGCCGATTGCTGCCATTTTTAACAGAGTAGCAATTATTTCTGGCTCTGGTGGGGCAATTGAGGGCTGGGGATGAGAGTTGGGAGAAGAGGAAGATGCCGCGATTTGGCCTGGTTCCTGTTTTTCGTCAGTAGCCGCCAACTGATCATAAATCCATTCTATACCCAAAGACGTCTGTAGACGTTCTAATAACTGAGCAGTTTGAATGGGTTTAGGGAGAAAATTATCACACCCTGCACCCAGACACTCTTGCTGAGTAGTTTCAAACACGCTAGCAGATAGAGCGATTATCGGCACATTTTTGAGAGGAGGCAGTTGTCGCAGGCGGCGAACTGTCTCAAATCCGTCCATAACTGGCATCAGCAAGTCAATTAAAATGATATCGGGTTGAAACTCGACAACTTTGTGCAAACAGTCTTGACCGTCGATAGCTGTAAAGACTTGAAATCCCAAGCGGGAGAGGAGATTTTGCAAGATAGCGCGATTAAGGCGCTCGTCATCGACAACGAGAACTTTGCGTTTGTTGCCTTTAAAGCCGATGATACGTCGTTGTTTGAGAGGTAGGGGCGGCTGTGGACAGAAGCCCTCGACTGCGGGCAAATCTAAATCAAAATAGAAAACACTGCCACGCCCGATGGTGCTGCTGACAAGGATTTCGCTGCCCATCATTTGCACTAATTTCTGACTGATAGCAAGTCCGAGTCCGGTGCCTTCAATCAAGTGAGTGCGATCGCTCACCTGATGAAAAGGCAGAAAGATTTCTTTAAGCTTGCTCGATTCGATGCCGATACCGGTATCTTCTACTTGAAAGCGAATTTTGAGAATGGGGTTTGTAGAATTGCTTGATTCTTGATTCACGACCCCGACTTTAAAGAAGACGCTACCTTTTTCAGTAAACTTAACTGCATTACTAAGCAAATTAATTAAAACTTGCCGTAAGCGTTTTTCATCGGCTCGGACAAAGGTAGGTAGACAAGAGAGCTGTTGGTATTCAAAGGAAATATTTTTTTGTGCCGCCCTCATGCGGAAGAGGTCAGCAATGCTTTTGATAAAATTAGGAAAATTCACCTCCGTGGGGTAAAGTTCCATTTTTTTTGCTTCGATTTTGGAGAGGTCTAAAACATCTTCAATCAGCATTAACAGGTGGTTACCGCACTGGATAATATTGCTGAGACTTTCTTGCTGTTCTGCGGTTAAATCGTGGTGGGTTTTGAGGAGTTGAGCATATCCTAAAATGCCATTGAGGGGAGTTCGCAGTTCGTGACTCATGTTAGCGATGAAAGTGCTTTTAGCGCGGCTGGCGGCTTCGGCGGCTTCTTTAGCTTGTTGTAGGGCTTCTTCGGCGATTTTACGTTCGGCGATTTCGATTTGGGCTTGTTCAAAAAGGGTAGATTGTTGGATAGCGATCGCCAATTGTACAGATATTTGCCTGAGAGACTCCATTTCTGAGCAATGCCAATGGCGAGGAGAACTGCAGTGATGGGCAATCAGTAGTCCCCACAACTTTTCTCCTTGCAAGAGAGGAATAATCAAGTAGGCATTTACTTGAAACCCATTCAGCAGGTTAACATAACAGGGATTCAAACCTGCGTTGCCTACATCATCAATAGCGCAAATGCGACCTTTTTGATAGAGCTCAGCATATTTTTCAGTAAAGCATTTGTCGTGGAGATTCATGCCCAAAAGAGACATCCATCCTTTCGCTACTGACTCGACTATTATTACACCGCTCCAGTCTGGATTAAAGCGGTAGATTAAGGTTCGGTCAGTTTGCAAAAATTGCCGCACTTCTTCCACCGCTGTTTTCAGAACTTCTCCCAAATTTAGAGATGAGCGGATGCGTTCTAGCATAGAAACGACTAATTGTTCGCGCTTTAGTTGCTGTCGCAAAGCCGCCTCGACTTGTTTGATTTCGGTGATATCCGTGAGTGTGCCAATAAATCCTATTTTATTACCAGATTCATCTACTATGCAGTCGGCGCGCAAGAAAGTATGTACGAGAAAGTCGCTTTTGGTTTTGAGTTCGACTTCACCGCAAAAAGAGTGATATTGGCGAATTGATTTAAACATCTGCCGCCAAATTTTGGGGTTAGAGAAAATAAGCCCTGCGTTGAGGGCTTGATTAAGTTCCTCTTCAGTATAACCGTATCGCTGAATAAAAGCAGGATTGTGATAAATTGATTTACCTTGCAAGTCGGTAATCACGATCGCGTCGCTGGCGCTTTCGACAGCAGCTTTGACGCGCAGTAAATTCAGCTCAGTTTGTTTAAGTTCGGTGATATCGCGTGCCACCCAGATTGCTGCATGTTCTGAAAGTGGTGAAATACTAGCAAAAAACCAATATTCGCAATTGCCGACATTGAGGCTGTACTCAAAATTAACTGTTTGCTTGCTAGCGAGCGCTTCTTTAACTTTTCCTGAAAAAATCTCGACTTTTTCGCCGATGAAGAATTGCTCAACCGTCGGGCTAATTATATTAATCTCTGATGTTGCTAAGCGTGCAGGTTTCGTAGGTGCAACGGTGATTTGGTTGCAGTGGGCGTCGATGACGAGGATAATGTCTGTCATTGCCTCAAAGACTGCATTCATTTCCGCATAAGACGAGATTAACTGGTATTCGAGCATTTTGCGATCGCTGATATCTTTATGTGTTCCCGTCATCCGTACGGGCAACCCGCATTCATCCCACTCGAACACTTTGCCGTGACAGAGAATCCACTTCCAGGTGCCTTCTGCACTTTTCATACGAAATTCGACTTCGCAGACTGGGGTGCGAGCTTCGAGATGGCTGCTTATCGCTGTCACCAGTTGTGGCAAATCTTCTGGATGTACTAGGCGATCCCAGGCTTCAAAATTGTTTTCAATCTCTGTTACTTCATAGCCGAGCATTTTTTTCCACTGCTCGTCGAAATAGATTTCTCCTGTGGCGATATTCCAATCCCATAAACCTAAAGCGCTGCCTTCGAGGGCTAACTGCAATCGTTCACGATTTTGCTGCAAGGCGAGTAGTGTTCGCTTGCGTTCAATGCCGACTGCTATTTGGTAGGCGATTAATGCTAAATCTTTAAGAACTTCTTCGCTCAAGGGATGGCGGGAGAACATTGCCATCACCCCGACGAGTTGCTTTTCTACAATCAGGGGATAACCGACAAATGCCACCATACCTTCTCGTTTTGCCGATTCAAAATCGCTGATGTTGGGGTCGTTTTGAATGTTATTGCTGAGGCATGGTTTTTGTTGGGCTGCGATCGCTCCTATTTGCCAGCTCCCCACTGGTACCCGGGCGTAAGCGCTGCCCAGGTGAGAATACATTCCTGCCGAGGCTTGTAGTTCGAGGATATTTTCATAGCCCCATAGGGTCCAAATTCCTGCAAAAGCGACATCGAAGTATCGTACTAAAGCCAGAGCGCACTCATAAAGCATTGTTGACCAATCGCTCTGTGTCAGTGCCAATCCTATATCTGATCGCAGTACTGACTGCCGCGCGCTTTTAGCTAATTCTTCTGCTGCTCGTTTTTTCTCTGTGATGTCGATCGCTGTTACCAGTATTTGCTTTGGCTGCCCTTCTGGGGTTCTGGAGAACACTGTATCCCGGCTCAACAGCCAGCGCCATTCTCCATTTTTATGTCGCATCCGGTATTCGATTTCAAAGATATCGTTTTCTTTTCCTGTCTGGAATTGCTGGTAGTGTTCTGAAAGTTTGGCGAAATCGTCGGGGTGAATTAGATTGCTCTGAACCGCCTTATTCATTGTTTGAATTTCCTCTGGGGTGTAACCTAGAATCTGGGAAAAACCCCTGTTTATATAAATATTGCGGTCATCAAGCAAGTCATATACATATAGAATATTTGGGCTGGTTTCGGCAATTTGTTGAATAAAACGCTGACTTTCTTGCAATGCTTCTTCTGCGCGTTTTTGCTCGGTAATATCGCGGGCTACGGCGTAGATTGTCCCTTCTTCGGCGTATGGGGCTGCTGTCCATGATAGCCATTTATAAGAGCCGTCTTTGCAGAGGAAGCGAATTTCAAAGCGGCTCTGTGGTGAGCCTTTTTTCAGTTTTTCTAATTGTGCGAGCGCAGTTTCTCGATCGTCTGGATGGACGAATTCAATAGCAGGTTTTGCCAGTAGTTCTGCCATTGTATAGCCCAAAGTGTTTAACCAAGCGGGATTTAAGCGTTTGAAATTGCCGTCGAACCCGGCGATACACAGTAAGTCTAAAGATAGGGTGAAGAAGCGATCGCGTTCTTTTTCTGCTTCTTTGAGATCGGTAATATCCATTACCAATCCATCCCCGATTATCTCGCCATTCGGCTGTTTTTTTATTTTGCACGCTCCTTGCCACCATTTCAGCCCTGACGGCGTAATTTGCCGCCATTCCCACCGCCAGGGTTGCTGCTCGCTGGCACTTGCTATTGATTTTTCAAATTCCAAACGATCATCTGGATGAATTTGCTTAAAAATCTGCTGCCAGTTTTCCTGGATTTCTTCCGGTTCCATTTCGCACAGCGAGCGACAACTGGCTGAAATATAAGGTATTGAAATTTTTCCTTCTGGCGAAACTCGAAATTGATATATAACCCCAGGCAGATTTTCCGCTAATCCGTACAAGCGTTCTTCACTCTGCCGCAATGCATCTTGCGACTTTTTGCGCTCGATCGCATACCGAATCGCGCGAATTATTTGGTGGCTATCCAAATTTCTTTTTAGCAGATAATCCTCAGCTCCTGCTTGTATACATTCTACCGCAAATTCTTCGTCAATGCGTGCTGTCAGCACCACTATCGGAATATTTTTACTTTCCTTCTTAACTTTTTTTATCGTTTCAATCTCCTGACCTTTATAACAAGATATATCTAATAAAACTACGTCATAATTTTCTGTTTTTAAAACTTCTTTTGCTTCTCCTAAACAATGCAAATGCCGCAGCGTAAATTTCTCGGCATTTTTTTCTCGCAAAAATTCTTCGATTAAGTGGGCTTCTGCCAAACTCTCTTCTACGAGAAGAATTTTTACCTCTTTGCCTATTGATAGCATTCTATCAATTATTTAATTTTTAAGATTTTTTATAATTTTAATCTAAAATTAACTTTTTGTCAAAGAAAAAAAATAAAAATATTATTAAAAATGGCAAAACTGGGGAGGGATGGGAGAGAGAGGAATTTATCTCCAGTGCCATTTCTTCAGTAATCCAGGAAAAAAGAATTATACGGTTGGGACAAAGTTGCAGAAGACAGCGAGTAGGCGATCGCTTTTTCACACTAGTAGAAGTCAGTGAGGGCACCTTATAGCCCCTGGTATTTTGCTATCTTATCAAAAACTAAGTGTTCCTGAAAAGGTTTACGAATAAAATCGTCAGCTCCGGCGGCTAAACTCGAAGACGCAAGCCGTGATGGCAATAAGGTTTGGGGCTTGCCGACGAATCTAATGCTGTTTTTCTCTTTTTTGTGCTAATCTAGTCGGTTCTACTATCTTAACTTTTAGAGAATGGCTGCCCTAGATGTGGTATTATTCATAATATCACCTTCTCTAATCTATATCTTTGAGAAACTGGCTACTCGATAGGAATTTCTATAATAAATTCTGCCCCTTCACCGGGGGCGCTGTTACAACTCAGCTTACCGCCGTGCTTTTCGACAATAATTTGATAGCTGATTGACAATCCCAATCCCGTCCCCTGTCCCACGGGTTTTGTAGTAAATAAATAATCAAATATATGTTCTTTTACATGCTCTGGCATTCCAGGTCCATTATCTTTAATACGAATAGCAACCCAACCGTTTTCAGTCACTTCGGTGCGAATTACAATCTTATTAGGCGGCATTTCTCCATCTTCCTGCGCCATCTTATCAGCTAATTCGTCGAAAGCGTCGATACTGTTGGCGAGAATATTCATAAATACCTGATTAAGCTGACCTGGATAACATGTCACCATTGGTAAGTCGCCATATTCTTTGATGATTTCAATAGCGGGGCGGTTAGGTTTGGCTTTCAAGCGATATTTCAAAATTAGTAGCGTGCTATCGATACCGTCGTGAATATTGAAAGGCACTTTTTGGCTAGTGTCGGAACGTGAGAAAATGCGCAGAGAGGAGCTGAGCTGGTAAATACGCTCGGTTCCTTCTCGCATTGATGAAATCACGAAGGGTGCATCATTTATTAGAGAGTCTAAGTCAATTTCTTTTAACTTTGCAGCCAGTTCTCCCTCGACTTCGGGAAAATTTTGCCGATAGAGCTGCAAGAGTTCAATCATTTCTCGGAAATATTCTTCTGCAATCTCGATATTGCCTGTAATATAGCCAAGGGGGTTATTAATTTCGTGAGCTACACCTGCCACCAATTGACCTAGGGCTGACATTTTTTCACTTTGGATTAGTTGGGTTTGAGCTGCTTGCAGTTTCTGTTGGTTTTCTCTGAGTAGCTTTACTTGGTTGAGTGCTCTCTCAATGGTAATTTCTAAATCTTTAAAATCAATCGGCTTGTTAAGAAAGTCGAAAGCCCCTCTGTTCATGGCTGTTCTAATATTTTTCATATCCCCGTATGCAGAAAGAACAACCGTTTTTAAAGTTGGGTCAAAAGCGTTAATTTTATCAAGTAATGTCAATCCGTCCATTTCTGGCATGTTAATATCGGTTATTACCAAATCTAATGGGCTTTCATCTGCTAATTTTTTTAGGGCTTCTTTGCCATTTGAAGCAAAAATTAAGTTTAGTTCATCAGCGCGTATTTTTTTTCTAAAATGTCTTTTAATTAAAGATTCAAAAGGCAATTCGTCATCTACAAATAGTATTTTTGGTGGCATGATTTACTCCTCGCGGGATGCTGTGTTTCCACTTTCGCTGTTTTTGGGTAAGAATATGGTAAATTCTGTGTGGGATTCGGGAATGCTGTCTATTTTGATTTCTCCTTGATGTTGTAAGACAATAATCTCGAAGGCAAGAGACAAGCCCAAACCTGTTCCTTCGCCCGGAGGTTTGGTTGTGAAAAATGGGTGAAAGATTTTTTCTTGGATTTCTGAGGGGATGCCGTCACCGTTATCGCGAATGGAAATTGCGACGCGTTTGCCTTTATCCCTAGTCGTCACCGATACTTGCGGCGTGAAATCCCCATTTTTTGCTTTCTTTTTTGCGTTTACTGCATAGAAGGCGTTATTGATAATATTTACAAACGCTCGGCTTACATCTTGGGGAATCACAACCAGGTTCTCTAATGAATCATCATAATTTTCTTCTATAATTATATCACAACTATCGGTTTTGGCACGATAACTGTGATAAGCAAGCTGCACCGCCTCGTTTAAAATGGTATTGATATTGGTTGACTCTCTTTGCCCGCTTTCTTTCTGTGAGTGCAGCATCATATTTGCTACAATCCCTTCAATGCGATCGCCTTGTTTTTCAATTTGAACTATGCTATCTTTCAATTCAGCAAAAATTTCCTTAATATAATCTAATGATTCCGGTTCTATATTTTCAGCTTGTTTTTCGATTTCTTCTCTCAGTTCTTCTGTTAATTCTCCAGAAATAGTAGCAAAATTTTTTACAAAATTGAGCGGATTTCTAATTTCGTGAGCAATTCCAGCAGTGAGAGTTCCCAAAAAAGCTAGTTTTTCTTGAGCTATCATTTGTTTTTGAGCTGCTTTTAGCTGTTGCAATGCTATTTCTAACTGCTCATTTTTTTGCTTTAATTCTTGGGTGCGTTCTTCGACTTTTTTTTCTAGCGTATGAGAATATTCTTCGATTTCCTTGTAAGAAAGTTTTAGATTTTCCCAGAGGATTAAACGAGTTTTCACGAGGGAAGCAATCACGAGCGTCAGCAATGGGGGAAGCATAGGAATCCACCAGCTTGCCAAAAAAGCTATGTAGGAAATAGCAAACAAGCTGCCGCTCCACAGTAAAACTCTACTCGTGGTGTTAACTAATGAAATTCTAACAAACCCTTGTTTATCTTTCCACTGATTGCTTAAATTAGTTCCAATTGCTGCCCAGCCTAAAATCCATAGCCATTCTAGTGGCTCACTGAGGGTATTTAGTAATCCTCGCTCTTCTAAGGCAGCGCTGACAATCTGGCTGATTAGATTAGCGTGAATTTCTACTCCTGCCATTGGCTCTGGGATATCTATTAAGCCGCTACTATAGGGAGTGAGTAGGTAATCTTTTAAACTTTTGGCAGTAGAGCCAATCAAGATAATGCGATCGCGCATTCTTGTCGGCTCTATTTTATTTTCTAATACATCAGTAAGCGAAATCCTACGAAATGTTCCTTGCTTTCCCCTATAATTCAACAAAATTTGATATCCCTCATCGGCAGCTCCAACATAACCGCCGTCATTAGCGGAAAACGGGGTAAATAATGCTTTGCCGAGTTGAATATTACTAGCTACTGTTGCCTGTCGGCATATTTCTTCTGATATTTTTTTACCACCAATATTTTCGCACAAAAACGAAGCTATTTTCTGTAATTTCCCGGCTTTCATTTTGGGGGTGATCCCTTCTTTTTCTAGATACATCCAAGCTATTTTAAATCCAAAACTGAAAACAGTTTCTCCTTTATTTCCACGCAGGTATAAAAAACCGCGACGGATTTTTCCGTCTACATCCCAGGGAAAATCGTTAGCGCTGATTTGCCCCAATTGTGCAAGTACTGGTGGGGGATCAATACTGCGCTCGCGCCCGTTGCCTACTACTTTTTGTATGCCTATTAAATTTGGAGTAGATTTAAAAACCTGTACTAATTCTTTGTAGCCAGGTTCTACTGGCAAATCTCGATATATATCTAAACCAATAACTCTAGGCTGCTGCTGTTTAACTTTCCGGAGCAATTCAGCCATAATTTTGTCCGGAAGAGGCCATTTTCCTATTTTTTTTAAATCAGATTCATTAATGCCGATAATAACAATGCGCTCGTCTATTTTTTCAGCGATGCGGAGACGAAATAACAAATCGAGCGCCGATAATTCCAATAGTTGCAATAACCCAATCATTCGCAGCAAAATGACAGCCCCTGATACTGTAGCTGCGATCGCCAATTCTCTGCGCCATTTCTCACTATACATTGTCTTCACCACGGGCTGCCAATCATAGTAAAACCAGCCCAATAATAAGGATGTTTCAAATTTCTATTTCCGAGTTTAGCAAGTTCTGGCGGCAGCGTAATTGAACCGAAAGTTCCCACAAGTTTACCATTTTCTAAACGCACTGAGCCGTTGAGCATAGCTATTTGCGCTTTCCGCAATGCTTCAGCTTTTATCGGCGCTTCCCTTAAATGATTATAAAATTCACTCATCAGCCCTAATGTGCCGGCATCACTTGCATACCACAGAGATGCAACTGCTGATTTCACTCCAGAAAATACTGCCACTCCTGCAAATCCAAATTCTGCCTGCGAATCACCTACTGCTGTGCGACAGGCAGAAAGCACCAACAATTCTAAAGGCGGATTATTCCATTGTAGTTGCTGCATTCTATCCAAACTTAATTTTCCATCCCACAATTGAATGTAAGATTCGTTAATTTTACCAGGTTTGAACTCTCCGTGGGTAGCAATATGAATAATAGCTGATGGTTGTTTTTGTCGTTTTTGTTTTAAATTATATAACGTAAAATCTTGGTTAAGAAATGCTTCTCCTGACCACAATTTTTCAGAGATAGTGGAAAGTTCTACTGGTACAGCAGGCAAAGGTGGGAGATCAGAAAATTCTGACATACCCATTGCCAGCACTGGCACTTTTCGCAAATCTGCGAAACTGATGGAAGTCAAATTCATGCTCGGAATTAAACTTATACTATACTGTTCTACTAAAAATTGTTTGCCGTCGTGCAAAGCTGCGATCGCTAGGGTTCGCAAACCTGCATCCATACTGAAAATCAGGGTATCTATTTCTAATTTTCTTAAATCAGACTGTAGGGGGGAAATTATCCACTGATATAATTGCTGAGAAGCTGGCAAATAGCTGGTAGAGCGACGGGCTGTCGGATCGTTTATTTGGTTTTGAAATTCGCGAACTTTTTCTAAAAGATTTTTAGCATTTATAGGAATGCTTTTGTGAATAGGTTGCCCTAAAGGCGGAATGATTATTATATCTAGTTGTTCGGAGCGTACAAAAATGTAGATGAGGGCAGCTTTTTTTCCTGTGGTGTCTGCCATCAGGCGCAGCTTTTCCTGTATAGTTGTAAACGACAGGTAAGAACTAACTAATTTCCGCTGCGCGTAATTCTCGAATTCTTCGCTATAGAAGTGATCGATAGTCATTACAGCCTGTACGAGGTTGCCTTCATCGAGCAGGCGTTCGATATCGCTACGGTTGGTTGAGCGTAATAGCGCTCGCGAATTATTTAAAACATTGATATCGTAAAGTAGAGTTTCTGGAGGCGATTTAAAAAACCTATCTTCAGTTTTGGGCAGAGAATTGTTATCGAATTCTGTCGCAGCAGGAGAGATTTCGACTGCAGAAGTAGGAGCGCTCGCTTCCTGAGTAGGAGTACTCAGTACAGGTGCTAATGAAATTTCCGGTGTTGGTTTTATTGTCGGTGCAACAACAACAGGTGTCGGTGTAGGAGTGGGTGCGGGTGTAGGAGTGGATGCGGGTATAGGAGTGGGTGCGGGTGTAGGAGTGGGTGTGGGTGTAGGAGTGGGTGCGGGTGTAGGAGTGGGTGCGGG
>DVEG01000034.1 GCA_015295835.1 Oscillatoriaceae cyanobacterium M7585_C2015_266 | reverse complement strand
GCGCTGGAAGGATAAACCGGTAGCACTGAGCATCGTCCAAGCTCGCTTGGTGGGATTGGCTCACTTTACAGTGGGATATGTACTCACTTATGCGGCGTTCTTGATAGCTTCTACAGCAGGTAAGTTCGGTTGATTGTTTTGATTTAGGTTTTTAAAAAAATCCCCTGCCCTGGCAGGGGTTTTTTTGTAGATTGCTGGGCGATCGCATTTTTCTCAAGAAATAGAAAGAATTAGGGCTGGCGAGCGCTACTCTTACCCCAACCATAGAAGCGCTCGCCCTAATCGCTCAAATTTCACCGTTTACCTGCATTTGGTGAACGCGATCCGCTAATTCCTCCCGCTCTTCCTCATTCAATTTGTCGATCGCCAACATCCCCATATAAATAATCTCCTTAAGCGTCAGTCGGTGCGCTAGCGCTTTTTTCTGGACCAAATCCTTAATCACGGGGCTAACCCCTATTGCTGTACTGGCTCTGCTCACAACAGCTTTCTGCCTTCTAAACCACTTCACATTTATTATAATAATTTACGCATCATTACGCTACATATTTTTTACAAAATATTTAGCTAGACTTGACAAGACAAAAATAGGTGCTAAAATTGCTTAGAGCATGCAAAAAAGAATCGCCTCCAGCAAAAACTGGAAGGCGACGGCAAGAACCTATATAGACAAAGCAACTGTCCAAGGCATTAACAATAATAGCAATTCCTCTACCACAATTGCAAATCCCAGAATCAAAAATAAGAATCATTCACCTTTCCACAATTCTCCTATACTACCAACCCCCGCCGCTCTCTCTGCGCCGCCTCAATGACAAAATTGCTGGAGTGACATCCTCTACCGCTTACCTGTTTGATTATAATACATCTTGGCCATACCCCAACCACTAATCTTCGCGCTTAGTGGCATAGCAAGCGGAGTTTTTCATGGAAAAAGCAGCATTCTCATCCTCTGTGCCGCAGAAATTGCAAGACATCTGCTAGCAACAAAAACACTGCCCACATTAAAAAAACCCGCTTTTTCAAACAACCATGTGGCGGGAGCGCTCGCCATGAAGACATATCCTCACAGCCGTTTTGTTAAAAACTAATAACATTTTTGAAAATTAACAGCAAGTATTTTACCCTTATTAAATAGAGAGTAGCGAAATCTAGAAAAATTAACTGCGATCATCTGTGAAAATACGTAGTTTTTACACAGTTTTTTCACAGTTGAAATTATTCTTTACAAAAGAGTTAAGGGAATTTTATAGAAACTGCTGTCCTTGGCTGCACTCTTACTTATACCACAGGAAACAAAAATGAAAAACATTTTAGTAGTGGATGACTCAGCAACCATGCGGCGAATGGTAATGGCATCCTTGCGAACTTTGAGCGACGTTAAATTCAGTGAAGCAAATAATGGGTTAGAAGCGATCGAACAACTAGCCCTGGCACCAGTAGATTTAATGATCCTCGACTTAAACATGCCCGAAATGCACGGAATGGATGTGCTAAACTTTATGAGGGGGCATCAAAAATATAATAAAATTCCTATCATCGTTTTGACAACAAAAGGTGACGAAGTAACTCACACAACGACTCTCGCTGCTGGCGCATCGCGATACATTACCAAACCATTTCAACCTCAGGTTCTGGCGGCGCATGTAAGCGAGTTATTACTACAACAAACACTAAAGTAGAGAGGAGAAACGAAAAATTACGGTAAATCCAGAAAAAAGTAAAATAATAGTAGAATATTCATTTGCTTTTTGTTTTTTGGTGGCGGCGTGGGAAAAAGCATATGATAATTTTAGTGGTGGATGATTCAGTAACTATGCGACGCATGGTAAAAGCATCGCTGCGGGGGCTCAAAAATATAATATATTTTGACGAAGCAAGCAACGGGCTAGAAGCAATAGAAAAACTGGCGATCGCACAAGTAAAACATATCCGAATCGATTTAATCGTTTTAGACTTAAACATGCCCGACATCCACGGGTTGGAAGTACTCAAATTCGTACGTTCCTATGAATTTTATCAAACCATACCCGTAATAATATTAACCACAAGAAGCGACGATGACAGCCGACAGGCAGCCAAAGCAGCAGGCGCAACTTGCTATATGACAAAACCATTTAAACCACAGGAACTCGCCTGGAAAGCACAAATATTATTGAATTAGATGGGGATAAAGAAGTGTCAAATACTGAAGCAAATAACCAATTTGCTGAATTTCTAGATGATTATTTTGCAGAGACTGATGAACACCTCATGGCTGTGCGGCAAAATTTGCTAGCCCTAGACATGAATGTAAATCAATCGCCCCCAGAGCAATCAATACTAGATCAACTCCTGCGAAGTTTTCACTCAATCAAAGGTTTATCCGGCATGGTGGGCGTCAAAGAAGCAGAACAATTAGCCCACGAAATGGAAAGTTACCTACGGGCACTGCGAGGGCCACAAATTAGCCTAACTGAAGAAGGTTTAAACGCCCTCATCAGCGGCACCCAGATGTTAGAACAAGTAATTGAAGCCCGGCGCACTTCAAACCCAGCACCAGATATTACCAATATTATAAAACAGCTTAAAATAGTAATTTCTCAAGAAAAAGAAAAAACAGCTAATTTACTACAGGAAGAAACTGTAAAAGAAGAATCCCCTGAAACCATAGAAGTACAGCTAAAAATAAGCCCAGAAGAAAAACAGCGACTAGATGCAGCAATTCGCGATGGAGTAAAAATTTGGCACTTTGAATTTACACCAATGCCAGAATTAGCAGCAAGAGGAGTAAACGTCAATTATATTCGCGAGCGCCTCAAATCCATAGGAAAACTAATACACGCCGCCCCTCGCATCCAACACTCAGGCAGCATCGTCTTTGACTTTCTCGTTGCCAGTAATACCCCTGAAACAAACTTTACAAATTGGAAAAAAGACGGGCTGAATTGGATACAATACAGCAGCTGTGAACCGTCACCTACACAATCACAAGCATCATTAGAACCCCAGTTTCAAGAAACCGGATTTACAAAAATACAATCAAGCCTACCTGAACTTTTAACTGAAAACAGCCAAGAAAGCGAAAGCCAAGAAAACAAAACGAACAAAAATATCATTCCCACTACTACTACTACTACTACTACTACTACTCAGTCAAACGTAGTGCGAGTTGACTTAGCCAAACTCGATGAATTAATGCGCATAGTTGGCGAATTAGTCACTAGCCGCGCTCGCTTAGAAGCCCGCCTCAACCTTCTAGAGCAAGAGATAGGTGCCTCTGCCTTACGCTCCTTGCGAGAAGTAAATCAGACAATGGAAAGTCAATTACGGGAGCTGCGGGAAAGCGTCACACGAGCTCGCCTAGTGCCAATTGGCGAAATTTTTGCCCGCATGCAATTTGCAGTGCGAGATTTAGCGCGAGAAACTCAAAAAAAAGTATCCCTGACTATGAGCGGGCAACAAACCGAAATCGACAAATTTATTGTTGATAGAATGATAGAGCCACTATTGCATTTAGTCCGCAATGCAGTCAGTCATGGCTTAGAAACAGAAGAAGAGCGAATAAAATTAGGGAAATCGCCAGTCGGAAACTTAGCACTACGTGCCTGCACTGTCGGAGAAACAGTAGTAATCGAAATTGAAGATGACGGCAGAGGCGTAGATATAGAAAAAGTAGCGGCTCGCGCCAGAAAGCAGGGATTACTTCCCAAAGAAGCAAATAATGGAAAAACAGGAGAAAACCCACCGCACCCCACTCTTTCTGATTCAGAATTATTAGATATTCTCTGCGCTCCCGGCTTTTCCATTCGGGAAGAAGCAGATTTAACAAGTGGGCGGGGCGTCGGTATGACAATTGTTAAAAATACAGTTCAGGAATTGGGGGGAAGTTTAACACTTTCGACATCCCCTGGGGCTGGTACAAAGTTTATAATTCAATTGCCCTTGACTCTGGCGATCGCAGACGCACTCATCGTTACCGCTTGTGGACAAACCTACGCAGTGCCACAATCCTGCATCGAAGGCATCGTAGAAGTGCGCCTTGACGAAAGCACACAACTAGAAAACAACCAAGTCATTTTCTACCGGGGCAGCGTTTTGCCACTCTGGAGCCTCAAACGTCTGTTTAAATTGTCCCCTAGCTCCGCTACTGTAGAGCCTGAAGCAAATTCTAGCCAACCTACTCTGATGACAAAAAATCACTTTTATGCTTTCGTAGTAGGAAACGGTAAAAACGCCATCGGAATTATTGTCGATCGCCTAATTGGCTTGCGAGAAATCGTCGTCCGCCCCCTTAAAGATCCCCTAGTTCATGTACCGGGAATTTCTGGAGCAACCGATCTCGGCGATGGGCGAGTCGTTTTAATCCTTGACCCCCTTGCTCTCCTCAAAAAAACTCAAACTGCTTGGCTCTTTAACTCCTCTCTCTCCTCTCGATAAAAATAATATTTTTTTAACAAAAAAAATTCAATCTTGAAAACCTCTCAAGCCTAAAATAGAAAAAATAGAGCTTATGTCAGAACAGCAAAATGTAACAGACACTTACATTCTCTTTGAATTGGCAGGAACAACTTATGCACTACCTTCAAAAAAAGTCCAAGTTTTAGAAATGATAGAACAAATCACACCAGTGCCAGAAGCCCCCTCTTTTGTAGAAGGAGTAGTCTTTTCCCGTGGGCAAGTGATCCCAGCAATAGACTTGCGCAGCCGTTTCGGATTCGAGAAAATTCCATATACACCGCGTTCGCGCCTGATTGTCATCCAAGAACAAGAACGAGTAGTTGGTTTAATAGTAGACACCGCTAGAGAATTTTTAGCAATACCCAGAGATAAAATTCAACCCCCACCAGAAACTATATCAGGCTTAAGTGGACAATATTTAGAAGGAATTGCCACTCTAGACGAACGGATAATTATAATCCTAAATGTAGGAGAATTACTGAATATTAAAGAGCCAGAAACAGTTACCAAAAAATAGAGGAAATGGGAAATGTTTATGCCAATGTTAATAATAGTTTCAGGAGTGTTATTAATATTAATAGCAACTATTAGTATTATTTTTTTGCTTAGGGAAAAAGGGAAAAATAATAATATAAAAAGCGCTGGAGAAGAAGTAAAACGTATATCATCATTACTAGGGAATGAAATTTCAAAAGTTACACAAGAAATAAAATCAGGAGCTGAAGCGCAGCTAAAATCCCTCGAAAAAATGACAGCTGGCACAAATCAAATGGTAGTTTCGCTAAAAGAAACAGCTTTGCAGGCTGAAACAGTAGCAACAAATACAGAACAAATGGTTTCCTCCCTCAATGAAATGGCAGCTTCTATTGAAGAGGTAACAGGTACAACAATAGATTTAGCAGCAGGGATTAGACAAACAGCAACTTCAATTGAAGAAACAACGAAGTCCATTCAAAATGTAACAGAAACAGTTCAGGGGATGACGATTTCAGCAAACCAAATCACAAACTCAATAGGCGACATCGCAAATTCCATAAAAAGTATCAATAAAGATACAGATTCCCTAGCAGCAGCGATCGCTGAAACAGCAGCATCAGTAGAAGAAATGAGTCGCTCCATTCAAGGAGTAGCAGGAAATGCAGACGATTTAAGCGCAGCAGCAGAAGAAACAACAGCCAGTATCAACGAAATGGCAGCCTCCATAGAAGAAGTATCAGCCACAACCAAAAACCTAGCAGGAATGGTAGGAGAAGTATCAACCTCAATGGAAGAAATGGCAGCTTCCATACAGGGAGTAGCAGCAAACGCCGAAAGAATATCCGATGCAGCAACCTTAGCAGCCACCTCAGCTACACAACTAGAGCGATCGATTAAATCTGTATCCGAACTAACAAAACAAACAGATGAAATCACACGCCGACTTGCAACCGCAGCCGAAGAAGGAGGCAGCACAGTACAGAAAGCAATTAATGGGCTTAACCGCGTGCGCCAATCAATCATTCAGTCAGCAGATATAATCCGAGAAATGGGCAAACGCACCTCAGAAATTAGCAGTATCGTAGATACAATTAATCTTATTGCAGAGCGGACAAACTTATTATCCCTCAATGCCAGTATAGAAGCAGCACGAGCAGGAGATGCAGGAAGGGGATTTGCCGTAGTAGCAGAAGAAATCCGCAACTTAGCAGAGCGCGCAGCCCAGGCAACAACAGATATTGCCGGAATTATCAAAGCTCTACAGACTGTAGCAACAGAAGCAGTAGCAACATCTAACGAAGGGGTGCGTATAGCTGAAGAAAGTGGCACACTCGCCGAAGCCGGAGCGCTAGAATTGAAAAAAATCTTAAAGGGAGTAGAAGAAACAGCACAGTTAGTAAGTCAAATTGCTAGGGCATCTGAAGAGCAGCTAGAAGCAGGGCAAAACGTAGCAAAAGCAATTAATACTACAGCCGTGCAATCAACAGAAGTGTCACGAGCTACAAATGAACAAGCTAAAACTGTAGCAGTACTCGTACAATCTATGATACAGATGCGAAAAATTACTCAACAAGTATCGCAAGCAATGAATGAACAAGCGCGGGCAGCACGAGATGTAATGAAGGCTGGACAAAATACAACAGCTTTAGCAATGCAAGTTCGCAAAGCAACAGCAGAACAAGCTAACGGTATAAATCAAATTATGACAGCAACAGAAGCAATGCGACGCTCTGCAAGCGCAACGACGCGCTCGATAAATGAACAGTCGCAAGCAGCAGAGCAAATTTCTGCTTCGGGAGAAAATCTAGCGCACTCCCTCAGTAATGTCAGTAAAGCAATGAATGAACAAGCAGCGGCTGCCAATCAAATCAGTAAAGCAGCAGAAAGTATGCACCGACAATCACAACAATTAGCAAAAGCGATGAAAGAACAATCTTTCGCCGTCAAAGATATGACGCAGGTAGCAGAAAATATTTCTAAGCAAATAGTAGCGATCGCCACTTCAAATAGCGAACACTCAAAAATTTTGGCTACACTAAATCAAGCACTTTCTGATATTCGCTCAATAGGAGAAAGTAACGTAACCTCAGCCACCCGTTTTCAAAATAGCATTAGCGAAATGCTAGAAAAAACAAATACCTTTTCCACACTTGTAGAAAACGTATTTTCACAATAAATAAACTATAAAATTTTTAGATAAGTAATGATGAAAGAAATTAACTTAAGTGTATTTACAACCGACAGAGAGCTAGTAATCAGATCCTGGGATACCCGAATGTCTGCGCTCACAGGAATTGATAGCGCAACAGCGATCGGACAATCCTTAATTTCAATCATCCCCGATTTAGAAGCACGGGGCTTACTAGAACGATTCAAACGGGTACTCTCAGAAGGAGTAGTAGAAACACTCGCCCCAGGGTTTCACAATTATTTAATACCCTGCCGCCCCAGTTTCCCATCAAAATATTTCGAGTATATGCAACAACGAGTCACCATTTCACCTCTGCGAGAAGGAGAGCAAATTGCTGGAGTAACTGTAACAATAGAAGACGTAACCGCTCGCAGAGAACAAGAACAGGATTTGGCTAAAGATATTCATAACCCCAACGAAACAATACGACTACGCGCAGTCCAAAATTTGGCCAAACAGAGTCAAGAAATAGACTCTGACGAAGAAAACATTTCCGCTCTCCTGCAAGCCTTGGGAGATGAAAGCTGGCGAGTGCGACGGGTAGCAGTAGACGAGTTAGCCCTAGCCGCAAACAAAACAATAACAGCAAAACTGTTGCGATCGCTACGTACTGAACACCGCAATATCAGCGTACTAAATAGTGCTTTACAAGTACTAGCCCTCAGCAACGTAGACGTAGTCGAACCACTAATAGAATTTTTAAACGATCCAGATGTAGAACTACGTATTTATGCCGCTCTCGCATTAGGAGAAAGACTAGATCCACGCGCTATCCCAGCCCTCATCAAAGCACTAGAAGATGTAGACATAAACGTACGCTATCACGTGATCGAAGCCCTGGGAAACTTACAAGCAGCAGAAGCAGCAGAAAAACTACTATCTATCGCCCAAACACGGGATTTCTTTCTAGCCTTTCCAGCATTAGAAGCTCTGCGACGAATAGGCGAGCCAACAGTAGCACCAGGGCTAGTGCCGCTACTAGAAGACGAACTCCTCTGTGAGCCAGCAGCGCTCACACTCGGAGTATTAGGAGACGAAGAAATAGTAGCACCACTGGTAGAACTTCTCAATACCCCTTCTGCCCCTGCCAAAGCAATAGCCTACGCATTAGCAGCATTTTACGATCGCTACGAAACAGTTTATCGCGAAGGCTCCCACATCGCCGATTTAGTACGTCACGCCATTACTCAACAGGGAATATCCAACTTACTAAATGCATTGCCCCTGGCAAATACAGAAGAACTGCGCTCCCTAGTATTAGTACTCAGTTGGCTGGAAGGGCCACAAATAGAACAGACATTAGTACAACTATTAGATAACCAGATAGTCCGCAAAATAGCAGTACAAGCGCTAATTAATTATGGAGAACGCTCTATACCACTACTAATCCAAAAACTCTCAGCAGAAAATATAGAAACCCAGATAGCAGCAGCAGAAGCCCTCGGAGAAATAGGTTCAAAACTAGCAATACCAGCACTAACACAAATGCTCCAAAATGAAGAAGCTCTAGTAGCTATCGCAGCCACCGAGGCACTGGCAAAAATAGGAGACAAAAGCGTCTTCGAGGCATTAATCCAACAACTTTCTCATCCACATGTGGCAGTGCGTCAGGCAGCAATCGCAGCACTCGACTCCCTTGCTCACCCAGAAATGCCATCACGCATAATAGAGCTTTTAAACGATGCCAACCCCTATGTGCGCGAATCAGCAGTAAAAATCGCCGGTTATTTCGCCTTCGAAGAATGCGTAAACTTACTTATAGAATGCTGCCGCGATCGCGATGAGCGAGTACGTCGCATAGCCCTAGAACAAATCCCCTACTTAGACGACAACCGCGTACTATCTATATTAGCCTCCGCCCTAGAAAGCCAAACCCCATTAGAACGAGCCACAGCAGCCCGGGCATTCGCTCAAATAGACAAAGCGCTCGCATATCCTTATCTCAAAAAAGCCCTCACCGATTCCGATCCCTGGGTGCGCTACTATGCCGTGCGCTCCCTGGCAAGACACGCCAATCCAGAAGCCTTCCAAGATTTAATTCAACTACTAAATACCGAGCCAGCTACACAAGTGCAAGTAGCAGCAGTAGAAGCCCTAGGCAAAATAGGAGGCGAAAAAGCAATAGCAACACTAACTTCGCTACTGGAAACATCTCAAAATCAAGACTTAATCAGCTCAGCCCTCACTACCTTGGCAACAATCAACCACCCCAACGCCCTGCCACCCATATTAAACCAACTGCACTCTCCTGACAGCAAACGCCGTATAGAAACCCTGTGGGCACTAAGCAAACGTAGCGAAGAAGCAGCAATAGAAGCAATCCAATGGGTAGCAGCAACGGATCAAGATGCTAAAGTAGTGCAGACAGCTATCGAAGCCCTTTCTCTCTTAAGTAACAAAAAAGCAATCGCCGCTCTCATCGAACTGACAGCCGAACCTAAACTAACAACAGCTTGCATCCTCGCCCTAGCAAAAACCCAGCAAACAGCAAGCAACATTCCCATTACCATCGAAGAGCAAATTCAATGGATAGGTTGCGGCTTACACCACCCCAATACCAGAGTACGCTGTGCTATAGTCGACGTTTTAACCCGCTTAAAACACCCCCGCGCCTCAGAATTACTCATTTCTGCCCTAGATGACACCAATGCCTCAGTGCGATTACAGAGTATACGCGCTCTTGGGTATCTGGGCAATCGCTACGCCGAACCCAAAATAAGAATGTTAGAGCGTACTGATCCCGATCCCGCAGTGCGGCGTGCCGCCCAAAAAGTATTACAATACAACCGATTTTCCTAACGAAAATAAAGTACGTCTTTTTAGGCGCACCCTTTTAAGGAGGATTTTAGAACTAGTAAATTACTAAAAAATAAACTTTTTCTGGAGGAAATCAAAAAAAACAAATAGGAAAATATCAAATTTATGTTATATTTGTATAAATTTATATAGGGCATTATATTTTTTATACTGTATAAAAAATGCGCTTATTTCCAAAATCTCTCAATTTATCTGAAAATGTATTTTTACTATTGCGAGACTTGATTCATGAACGCACGGGAGTCAATTACGAAGATAGTAAGCGAGACATTTTAGCCGAAAAACTACTGCCCAGAGTCAGCGAGCGCGGTTTAGAGTCTTTTTTAGATTACTACTACCTTCTAAAATACGACACATCCGCATCAGAAGAATGGAAACACGTCATGGATGCGATCGCTGTACCAGAAACTTACTTCTGGAGAGAAATAGATCAAATTCATGCCCTTGTCAACATAATAGTACCCAAATACTTTAAAAAGCATTCCGAACCTCTCCGCATTTGGAGCGCCGCTTGCTCTACCGGAGAAGAACCACTTTCCATTGCAATAGCTTTAAACGAACAAAATTGGTTTTGGAAAGCACCCATAGAAATTTATGCCAGTGATGCCAGCAGAAGCGCCATAGCAAAAGCTTGTAGCGGGCTTTACCGAGAGCGTTCATTTCGCGCTTTACCCCCAAATATAAAAGAAAAATATTTCCACAAAGAAAACGAAGCTTGGCGAATAGCACCAGAAATTCATGCCCGCATCAAGTGGCAAACAGCAAATTTACTCGATGAATCAGAAGTCAGACCTTTAGCCAAAGCTACCGTCATATTTTGCCGAAATGTATTTATCTATTTTTCTGAAAAAACAATCCGCAAAACAGTAAATTTATTTTGGGAGTGTATGCCAAATCCTGGATATTTATTCCTAGGTTCATCTGAATCACTATTAAAATTAAACACTGAATTTGAATTAGAAGAAATCAACGGATCGTTTGTATATGTAAAAAATAAAAGATAGAAAAATTAATAAAAAATTTTTTAACTTTTTAAAAATTAGAAAATATAAATAAAAATAACGCAATAGGAGAAATTCATAATGGATAGAATCCTAAAAGTTTTAGTCGTAGATGATTCCGCTTATGTGCGCAAAGTCGTCAAACAGATGCTCTCCCGTAGCCCATTTATCGAAGTCGTCGGCATCGCTCGCGATGGATTAGAAGCACTAGAAATGGTAGAGCGACTCCAACCTGACGTAGTAACACTAGATCTAATCATGCCAAACAAAGACGGAGTCGAATTCATACGTGAACAAATGGCTCGCCATCCAATACCAATTGTTATCGTCAGCATTGCCAGTGAAAGTGGAGAACAAACACTTGCCGCCCTCGATGCCGGGGCGATTGATTTTGTGCAAAAGCCCACAGCCCTAGCAACAGAAAAAATTTTCGAAATCGCTGACGAACTAATCGCAAAAGTAAAAGCAGCAGCAAACGTACCATTAAAACGCCTACCCTCCCTACCAGTCAAACAAAAGCCAGCAGCCCCTCTGCTGCCAATATCCTCCTCAGGAAAAATTGATATTATAGTCATAGGCATTTCTACTGGCGGGCCACAAGCTCTGAATTACCTAATACCACAATTACCCGCAAATCTACCCGTGCCAGTAGCAATAGTGCTACATATGCCAGTAGGATATACGGAAATCTACGCAAGACGACTCGCTCAGCTATCTGCTTTAAAAGTAATTGAAGCGCGGGAAGGAGAAGAAGTTAAACCTGGGGTAGTATTATTAGCACCAGCAGGACGACATTTAACATTTGTTCGTAAAAATAATGGTAAAATAGTAACACATCTAGATGCTCGCCCTTTCGATACCCTGCATCGACCCGCTGTTGACGTTTTATTCCAATCAGCAGCAGAAGTTTTCGGTGATCGCGTCCTCGGCATAGTAATGACTGGCATGGGTTGCGACGGCAAGCAAGGAGCAGCTTGGATTAAATCTCGTGGCGGCTTAATTTTCACCGAAGCAGAAGAAACCTGTGTAGTTTACGGTATGCCCCGTTCCGTCGTAGAAGCAGGTTTAAGCGATAAGACTGTTCCCCTTCATGAAATGGCGCAAGCTATTCTAGAAAAAATATAGTAGGAGTTTTATGCTACTATCCGAGCAACAAAAAGACGCTCTCATAAAATTTATAAGTATTGCCTTTGATCACAGTACTATTTCCCTTTCAGAACTCGTTGGCGTTCCCTTGCATCTAGATTCGCCAGAAGTTTACCTGCACCCAGTCTGTAGTTTAGCCACTCATTTCTCCGATTTCGCCAATGACGACTTAACAATTGTAAGTCAAATTTTTAAAGGCTGTATTTCTGGCAATGTTCTCTGGTTATTAAACTACAATAACGCCGCAAAATTAATGGATTTGTTTAGGGATTATCATAAATTAAACCAAGAAAATAATTACCTTCATATTTACTACGAAATGTTTACAGAATTTGGTAATATATTGTTGAATGCGTGTATGGGTATGTTTAACAAAATTTTGGATCTGCAAGTATATTTTTCTATGCCAATTTTGCATCTCCAAAAGCTCAACACACTGCTAGATTTTCTGAATAGCAAAAATGAATTGCGCTATGCTATAATTATAAGAACAACTTTGTACCTCTACGAAAATTCTGTGAACAGTTATATTCTTCTGGTGGTGGGGGTTCCGTCTCTATATCAGTTGATTAAAGCCATAGAAACATGGGCAGAGCTTTTGATGCCAAATCAGCCCGCCCAAACTGTATCTTTGAATCCTTAAATTATATTAACTAAAATTTAAAAATATTTTTACTACCGATGAGGTGAGCCTACGAGAGTCTGCCGAGACACCAACTTTTCAAACTGAGCCTGAGTCTGCTGCAAGAGCTGCGCTCGGCTATCTAACGCTTCGGTGGTGAGCGTCGGCACCAAATTGCGGGCTTGTAAGGTCATGTGCAGTTGAAGATGGGCCACATATTCACAAAAATCTTCCCGCTCCGAATAGTTGGAGTTTTGAAAAAGCTGGGTTTTCAAAGTGTTCTCCTTATCTCTGTACTCTTCTCAACATCCATAGAAGTTACCATATCTCCTGCAGGTGTTAAACAAGTTGTAATAAAGCTTAACGTTACTTGGCCATATTAAGAAAAAGTAAAGAGAGAGTACGAAAATACGCCCAGAATACCAAGAGCTTTTTGCTAGAATAGTAACCCTTAGTGCAGGAAACTAGAGAATCTGTTAAAACTTTGAATAAGTGCAGGCTGCTTTTGGCAGGGATGCAACTACTTATGCTCTTTATTGGATATAAACTATGTACCTTCCAGAAAATTTAGAGCTATTCGAGTTGTTTTTAAAATATACCCCTACTGCCGTAGCAATGGTTGATCGTCATATGCGCTATCTGTTAACTTCTCAGCGATGGCTGACGGATTGGGAGTTAAGCGGCTGCAATCTTATCGGTTATTCTCATTACGAAGTGTTTCCTATATTAAAAAATAATGAAAAAGAAAAATTAATCAGTACAGTTTCCTACTGGCAGCACATCCAAGCATCTTGTCTAGCGGGAGCAGTGGAAAAATGGGAAGAAGAATGTTCCCTAAACGAGGGTGAAAAGCTGCAAGTCAAGTGGGAAGCTCATCCTTGGAGAGAAAAAAGTGGTGAAATTGGAGGATTAATTTTAGTTGCGGAAAAAATAGTCTTGGATTCAAAGGAGCGAGAATTAGAAAATAATCTGGTGGCAGCAAAGGAACGAACACATGCTGATGAAAAATCTTTGCGTAGGCAGAGCGAAGTTTTGGTGCAATTGTCGAAAAGTTCAACTTTAAAAGGCGGTAATCTTAAAGCCGCCCTCAGAGAGATTGCTTTTTCAGCAGCGACGACGCTGGAAGTAAGTAAAGTAAGTGTATGGCTGTATAGTAGCTCTGATAAGAGAATTAAATGTATTGAGGTTTATGATCGCGAAAAAAACAGTCACGACAATAGTGGTGATTGGTTGAGTGCAGAGGGGATTGCAAGTTACTTGCAGGTATTAGAAAATGAACGAGCGCTCGCTGCTACTAATGCTCGTCTCGATAAGAGAATGAGAGAATTTGCCGAATTATATCTGCAGGGCAAAGAAACTGCGGCGATGCTTAATGTGCCAATTCGCATTGGCGGAAAGCTAGTAGGATTTGTATGTCATGAACAAATCGGCAGAGAAAGAAAGTGGCTATTAGGAGAAATTAATTTTGCTGCTTCTATTGGAGATTTTACTGCTTTAGCTTTAGAAAGTAGCGAGCGTGCTAAAGCCAAAACCGCTCTGTTACAAGCCAAAGATCAACTGCAAGCAGTTTTGGATGCTGTGCCTGGTTGTATTTCTTGGTTTAGTTCCGATTTTAGATATCTGGGTGTCAACGGATATTTAGCACAAACTTTTAATAGAAATCCAGCAGAATTTGTAGGGCAAAAAATAGGATTTTTGCACGGCTCTCCAGAATTTAATAAGCTGGTGCCAGAATTTTTTGCTTCTCCAGAGAAAGAAGCGAGTCGAGAAATAGAAGTAGTAATAAAGGGAGAGAAGCGATATTTTATAGTAGTTTCGCAGAAATATATGAACGGAAATGCGGCAGTTTTTGTAGGATTTGATATTACTGCTCGCAAGTTAGCGGAAAAAGCTCTAGCAGAGGCAAACGAAGCGCTAGAAAAGAGGGTGGAAGAACGAACAAAAGAATTGAGAGAAGCGATCGCACAATTACAAGCAGAAATAGAACATAGAAAGCAAATAGAAGAAGTCAGAGACGTTCTCGAATTTTCTATCAATCGAGCAGCAGATGCAGTATTCTGGCTGACACCAGACGCCCGATTTTTCTACGTCAACGATGCCGCCTGTATTTCACTTAATTATAGCAGAGAAGAACTGCTATCACTGACATTGCATGATATAAATCCAGATATACCCCCAGAAGTATGGCTTGATTACTGGGAAGAAATTAAAGAATTTGGCTCTGTGAGATTAGAATCCAATCACCGCAGTAAAGAAGGGCATATATTTCCGGTGGAAATTACTATTAGTTATTTTCAAGTGAACGGGAATGAATATAATTGCATTTTTGCAAGAGATATAAGCGAGCGCAAGCGATTTGAATTAGAATTATACCAAGCCAAAGAAGCAGCCGAAGCAGCCAACCGAGCCAGAAGCTCATTTCTGGCAAACATGAGCCACGAATTGCGCACCCCCCTAACCGCCATCATCGGCTACAGCGAATTATTGCAAGAAGATTTGCAAGATTTGGGCATGGGCAATACAGACTTAATCTCTGACTTGCAAGCCATAAACACAGCGGGGCAAAAACTGTTAGCTCTGCTCAGCAACATCCTCGATTATTCAAAAATCGAATCGGGGCAAATGGGGCTAGAGCTCACATCCTTCAGCGTTATTCAACTATTAAGAGAAATAGAAAACACCATGCGCCCACAAATAGAACAAGACGAGAATACCCTAACCATTATTTGTAGCAAAGATGTGGGCACTATGTACGCCGACTGGTACAAAGTGCAACAAATTCTATTTAATTTACTCAGCAATGCTACCAAATTTACTGAAAACGGCAAAATCACCCTGGATGTCTATCGCCAAGACACACCAGATTTCAGAGCTTTAGGAGCAGGGGCAAGTCGCTCTTATATACAAACTGGAAAATCTAATAGCGTCGATTCGTGGATTGTATTTCGAGTCAGCGATACCGGTATTGGTATTAGCCCAGAGCAAATGAAAACAATCTTCCAAGCATTTACTCAAGCAGACGAATCCACTACCCGCCGTTATGGCGGCACAGGTATGGGATTAGCTCTCAGTCGCAGCTTGTGCCGTATGATGGGCGGCGAAATCGTCGTCGAGAGTAAGTTAGGAGAAGGTTCAACTTTTACGGTTTACCTACCGGCGTGCGTTAATAAATAATCGGCTCTGTTGGTGCTACTGCTGTCTCTGCTACCTGCCGTTAAACCTTGCTAATTATGGCTAATATTTTAGTAGTTGACGACGATTTAACAGTTCAATTAGTATTGCAAGATTTGCTAGAGAGCGAAGGATATGAAGTGACGGTTGCTGCAGATGGCTCAGAAGCATTAGAATTAGCCCAGCGTCTGCACCCCGATGTAATTATTTGTGACTGGATGATGCCAGTTGTTGATGGGATAGAACTTTGTCGACGAATAAAAGCCTCTCCAGAGCTAGCAGCTACTTTTTTTATTCTGCTTACCGCCCGTGAGCACCTTTCGGATCGTATTAAGGGGTTTAATGCCGGCGCTGATGAGTTTCTCTATAAACCAATAGAAACTGAGGAATTATTGGCTAGAGTACGAGCAGGGTTGCGATCGCATTCTCTTGCTTTACAATTGAGCAAAACTTTGCAAGAATTACAGCAAACCCAGGCACAACTGGTGCAGAAAGAAAAAATGTCTTCTCTTGGGCACATCGTTGCCGGTATTGCCCATGAAATTAATAACCCCATCACTTTTATCTATGGTAATCTCGCCTATGTCAAAAGCTATTCTACAGAATTGATTGAGCTGCTACGGCTTTATGAGGAATTTATCCCCAACCCGCCGCCTGCACTTCGAGATAAAATTGCCTCCTTTGATAAAGATTTTTTGATTCAGGATTTGCAAAAAGTCATAGATTCCATGCAAAATGGAGCTGAACGTATCCGGAAAATTGTTTTATTATTGCAAGATTTTGCTAGAAGCGCTCGCACTGGCTTACAATTGGTAGACATTCACCAATGTCTCGACAACACTTTAGGAATTTTACAACACCGTTTGCACTTTCCCGTCGAGAAAACAGCTTCAAAAGAGCCAGAAACTGCTTCCATTGAAGTAATTAAAAAATATGGTAACTTGCCTGAAGTAGAATGCTATGCAGGAGAATTAAATCAAGCATTTTTAAACATTCTCAATAATGCTATTGATGTTCTCAGACAAAAAGACGAGCCTGAGCGCCACATTATTATTCAAACAGAAATGGCAGATACCACTTCAGTTAGAATTAGAATTGCCGACAATGGAGCTGGCATGAGCGAAGCTGTCAAATCTCATATTTTTGATCCCTTTTTTACCACAAAACCTGTAGGTTCTGGTACAGGTTTGGGGCTAGCAATCAGTTACCAAATTATCGTTTCTCAGCATGGCGGAACCTTACAATGCTTTTCTGAACCCGGCGCAGGCACAGAATTTTGCATTCAACTGCCAACGCGTCAAATTCGTCAGAATTAGTGTTTAATAAATTAACGCCCAAGACTGTAAATATAGAATATTTAAATCGAGAAAAGATGAGAAAAATTTCAACCAAAAAATATAAAGGTGATATTCTCATAGTTGACGATACACCCGACAATCTCCGGGTTTTAACTTATTTGTTAGAGAAAGAAGGGTATCGGGTTCGCAAAACATTGAATGGGAATATGGCATTAACTGCTTGTGAAGCCTCCTTGCCAGACTTAATTTTACTGGATATTTTAATGCCAGAGATGGATGGATATGAAGTATGCCAGCGTCTAAAAGCTTCCGAAAAAACCAAGAATGTACCCGTAATTTTTATTAGCGCTCTCAATTCAACCCAGGATAAAGTAAAGGCATTTAAAGTAGGGGGGGCTGATTACATCAGCAAGCCGTTTCAAGCTGAAGAAGTAATCGCTCGCGTTAGGCATCAACTGACGATACAGCAGCAGCATCGGCAACTACTCGAACAAAATACACAACTGCAAAAGTTGAATGAAACAATAACCCGCTACAACGAAGAAATTGCTAAATCCAATGCCGAGTTAGAGCAATTTGCCTATATGGCATCCCACGATTTACAATCCCCCCTACAAGTAGCACTTGGTTATGCAGATATGCTGCTCTGGAAATACGAAAATAATCTTAATGAGGAGATGAAACGCTATATTGGCGAAATCATCAAAGCGGGTAAGAGAATGCAGCAACTAATTCAGGATTTGTTGGCTTATTCGCGATTGGGAGCGCACCCCCCTCAGCTGCAAGCCGCTGACTGTAAAATTGTTTTAGCAGAAGCGCTGACTAATTTGGGTGAGGAAATCTTTGCCAGCGGTGCAATTATTACTTATTCGGATTTGCCAATTGTTATGGGCGAGCCTACGCAATTGATGTTGGTTTTTCAAAATTTGATTAGCAATGCTATTAAATTTCGTCGCCCGGAGGTGACACCGCAAGTAAAAATTTCCGCAGAATTGAAAAGTGAAAATCGCGAATGGTTGATAGCTGTCAGCGATAATGGTATTGGTATAGAATCAAAGCATTTTGAGCGTATTTTTGAAGTTTTTCAGCGTCTGCACCCTCATACTGTATACCCTGGCACTGGGCTGGGTACATCTATCTGTAAAAAAATTATTGAGCGCCACGGGGGTAAAATTTGGGTTGAATCTGAAGTAGGAGTGGGAACGACGTTTTATTTTACTCTTCCTTGTAGGGAAGAATAAATGAAGAATAAGTTTTTAACCTGTGCTATGGTTTAATTATATCAGGGTTGGGGAAGGGGTATGCCAAGTTATTTGAGTGGAGTGAAAGATTTTATTAAATCTTGGGATGATCCTTTCGTGGGCGTGGCTGGGGAAACCGGAAGTGATGTAATTCGGGAAAGCCCCCAGGGTAATATAAATAGTGAGGGAACTTCAGCATGTTATAATTCGCCGGCTTTTACAAAATATCACCGCAAATTTAAAAAATCCTTAGAAGCAGGAATTAGGGATTTAACGCTCGCTTTGATTTTAAAATTAAATTGCATTACTTATTCCAGCTGTCAGGGGCATCGAGCTACTGATGATGCAGTAATGCGGCAGCGATATGTAGGAATCCTGCCACGCGATCACACTGAATATGAGTATTTATACGGATGCTTTCAAAATTTGGCTGCCTTAACTAATTCGCTCTGCAACGATACTTCCGTGCGAGTTTATATTCAGGAAGATACATTGCAATCAGAAGACTGTGTTATGCCCTGTTTGAATTTATTTTTTGTCGGCATTCGCGGAGATGAAGATTCATATTTTCAAGACCTAGAAATAGTCTATCAAAAGTTTATCAGTCTTGTCAACATGATTCACTATTAAACAAGTTTAAGCGCGCCATTGCAGGGTTCGTTCTTTAACTGGATTAACAAAAGCGCGCCCTTCTGCTGTAGCGCGGGCGAATTCAGTTTTCAACTGAAAATACCAGCGAGCTTGCACATCGGCATCATCGATAAGCATTAAAGTAGGATTATATTGTAAGCCGATTTGTTGTTTAATAACAACTTGACGATCTTGATTAAGAAAAGCTCGTGCGAGGGGTTGCAAAAGAGGTGCGATCGCTCCCAACCAAGGTACATTCCAATAAGCAAGAAAAGTCACCTCACTTTCTGTTTCCGAAATAGGCGTAACTGCAGTCAAATTACAAATTATATTATTCTTTGTCGTAATAGTTTCGATGCGAATTGCAGGCAGGCGAAAAGATATTTCTACTTCTGGAATTCCCCCAATTAACCAATATCCGCGCCCCATATTTTCTAGCTTTTGTCGCTGCATAGTAAACCCATAGGGAGAGGGAATAAACTTCTTAACTTCATGAAAAAATTTCCGCCCCGAGCGCCACCACCATGCTCGATGTACGAAAGGAGAATGTGCAGGATCCATCAAACCCACCACAGCATGATCGAGATAGCAAGGAAACCGCATCACCTCAACAAACTGATAGGGCTTATCTTTAAAATAGGGAACCATTGGAATTTCCATTTCCGGCATCTCAGTAATTTCTGAATTGCCTTCTGGCATATAAATCCAAATATTTCCCTGCACTTCGCAAACAAGATATTGTTTGACGCGCAAGCGACTGAAATCAAACTCTTGCCCTTCCACAAGAGAAGGAATTGCCGTGCAGCGCCCGCTGGTATCAAAGCGCCAGCCGTGATAACAGCATTCAATTTCATCACCTTCAAAACGCCCACAACTGAGAGGAATGCCGCGATGCGGGCAAATATCACGCAGGGCAAAAACTTTGCCATTGCGACTGCGGGCGAATAATATAGGTTCACCGAGAATGGTTTTTGCCAGCATTTTTCCCGGTTTGAGTTTGCCACCCGGGAGGGCATAATACCAGATATTTCGCAAGAAAAAGTTTTTCTTTTCTATCACAAGTCTGCTCTATTTACAAAATTTACAAATTTTAGAAATCAAAAATATCTAATTTTTCTTCTTCTGTAGCCGTGACTTTACCATTGCTCAGGCGCAGCCCTACAGCTATCTTGCTATGTTTTTCTATCTCTCCCATTACTTGCTTAGCTCGCTGAATCACTTTGGGGGGCAATCCTGCCAGTCTTCCCACTTCAATTCCATAAGAGCGATTGGCGCCGCCGGGATGAACTTGATGTAAAAATATAATTTGATCGGGTAATTCTTTTACCTTAACTTGATAATTAGCTACATTTGGTAGTAGCGATGCCAGTTCATTTAATTCGTGGTAGTGAGTCGCAAAAATTGTGCGAGCTTTGATTTCTGTTGCCAGATATTCTGCCACTGCCCAAGCGATCGAAAGCCCATCAAAAGTAGCTGTTCCTCTTCCAATTTCATCCAGGAGCACAAGAGATTTTGGCGTGGCGTGATTGAGGATATTTGCTGTTTCGTTCATTTCTACCATAAAAGTAGATTGCCCGGTAGCTAAATCATCTACAGCACCTACGCGAGTAAAAATGCGATCACAGATTCCTAAAGTAGCCTCTGATGCCGGCACAAAACTCCCCACCTGTGCCATCAATTGAATAAGCCCCACTTGTCGTAAATAACAGCTCTTGCCACTAGCATTTGGTCCTGTTAAAATAATCAAATCCGGTGCACTAAACTCTGGCTTTTCCCTGCCTAATTGCGTCGAATTCGGCACAAAAAAACCCGCAGGCAGCGACTGCTCGACGACTGGATGGCGCCCTTCTATAATTTTAATTTCCCTGCCTTCCACAATTTGCGGACGACAGTAACTTCGCTCAACAGCAATTTCTGCCAGCCCGCATAAAATATCCACCGCCGCTACTGCCTTGGCTACCTGGCGAATTTTTTCGGCATATTCGGCTACTTCGCTACGCAATTGGGTAAAAATCTCATATTCCAACTGATTTAAATCATCTCGCGCTGTCAATATTCTATTTTCTCTTTCTTTCAATTCTGGCGTGATATAGCGCTCTTCATTTGTCAGAGTTTGTCTGCGTATGTAATCAGACGGCGCTTGCTCGCTTTTCGACTTGGAAATGCTAATATAATACCCGAAACTTTTATTAAATCCTACCTTTAAAGTGGGAATTCCCGAGCGCTCTCTCTCTCTTATTTCTAACTGTGCTAGCCACTGCTTATCCTCTTCTACTTGCTGACGCATTGCATCCAGTTGGGGATCTACCCCTGAACGAATCAAACCTCCTTCTTTCAGGTGAATTGGTGGCGAATCAACTAAATATTTGTGCAATTTGTTAGCTAGTTTTTCTAGTTCTGGCGGTACATTTTGCAGAGCTTTTAGGTAGGGAGACGAACCCTGCAATGCCAGGTTTGCTAAGTCTGACAATTTTGCCAGAGAATCTGCTAGCGAAACTAATTCTCTGGCGTTTGCTGCTCCGCTGCCAGCGCGAACGGTTAATCTTTCAATATCGTAAATTTGTCTTAGTTGATATTGTAATTCTTTTCGCAGAGAAGTATTTTTAACGAGTTCTTCAATTGTATCTTGTCGTGCCTGGATGCCTTTAATACTGAGCAGGGGCTGTAGCAGCCAGCGACGTAAAGCCCGCCCGCCCATCGCAGTACTGGTTTTGTCAAGTGCCCACAGTAGCGAACCTTGAAAAGTGCCATCCCGTACAGTTTGGGTAATTTCTAGGTTGCGGCGAGTTTGGTGATCAATAATTAAAAAATCGGTTATAGTATAGGTACGTACTGGCTGGATGGGAATTTTTTCGTTGCTTCCGATTTTCTGTTCAAAAGTTTTTTCTAAATATTCTAATAAACCGCCGGCAGCGCGAATAGCAAGGGGTAGGTGTTCACAGCCCATCCCTTCAAGCGATCGCAAATTATAGCGCACAAGAAGACGCGTTTTCGCTTCTGTTAGTGTGAACGCTTTCTGCGAGCGCAAACAATAACAAAAACATGACGGCAGGCAACTGGGAATATATTCAGAAGTCTCTCCTGGGCGTAACAAACTACCTATTTCTGGGGCATCTGTGGGGATAAGAATTTCCGACGGTTGTATACGCATTAATTCCTGATTTAGCTGTTCTAAATCATCCCCTTGTGTCGTCAAAAATTCTCCTGTAGAAATATCGGCATAAGCTAATCCCCAGTGATGCTTTGCCAGTACTACTGCTGCTAGGAAATTATTACGTTTTGCCTTCAGCATTCCTTCTTCAAGTACTGTGCCCGGTGTGATCACTCTTGTAATTCGACGCTCTACCATCCGGCGCTCTGCTGCCGCTTCTGAGGATTCTTCTACTTGATCACAAACCGCGATCGCATATCCTTTTTCTACTAACTGCATTGCATAGCGCTCTAACGCATGATACGGCACCCCCGTCATCGCCACTCTTCCAATTTTCCCACCTTCTTTGCTTGTTAGCACCAGCTCCAGTTCCCTTGCTACTGTCACCGCATCTTGAAAAAATGTTTCAAAAAAATCTCCCACTCTATACAGCAGCAGTGCGTGAGGATATTGTTTTTTCACCTCCACATAATGACGGTACATCGGCGACAACTGCTCTGGATCAATGTCTCGGTAATCTTCACAAAAGTTTGTTTTATTGTACTTTGTATCTTTTGGCTCTTTCGAGGTAGATGCTTTGCCAGAACGAGTCATAAGCCTGATTTCACTATTCTATGGATATTTTAAATCTAATTCTCTGCGTTTTAGCAATATTTATAATTATTTTATAATCCCCTCTCTGACTGCGATCGCTCCCCCAAATACTACATAAAATTGCTTTTGTCAAGATCTATATACCTTAAAACAAACTCTCTCTTTGTAGTATATTATAATTCAACTCAATTCAATATCCCTGCCCCGAAGGCTATCGGCGGTAGTTTTAATAAAACTAGCGAGCGGCACAGCAATTAATAGCCCCAAGACTCCTCCCAGTTTAAATCCTAGCAGCAAAGACACTAAAATCCAGACTGGATTTAACCCTGTGAACCCTCCCAAGACACGAGGAGCGACAATATTAGAATTTACCCAATCAATAGTAAAACCTACAATTAAAACTTTAACACCCAACCAAAAATCTTGTAGTGCCAACAACAGGCTGACTAAAATGATACCCACTCCCGTTACCAGTGGGAAAAAAGCCATAAAACCAAGAGCCAACCCAAATAGTAAAGCCAGAGGCACATTCAAAATAGAAAATGCCAGAGTAATTGCTAACCCGCTTACTGCTGCTAAAGTTGACTGCCCTATAAAATAATTATGAAAATTTTGATAAAGTGATCGCCGTACTTTCACCCCCAATCGAGAGGGAAACCATTGAAAAATTCCATCCCAAAGCCGCTCTCCGTGGAGAACCAAATAAAAAGCCAATACAGCCGTCAGAAAAACATTAAGAATACTGCCAATCGTATCGATCGCAAAACTAAGTATAGTTCCAGTTAAAGTTTGTATTTGCTCTGTCAACCGTGCCGTTAATTGTGCAGCCAAACCGCTAAAATCAATTGGCAGATTACGTGTTATAGCCCATTGATTAAGAATTAAAAGTTGTTGGTTACCTGATTCAATCCAACTGGGTAGGCGGTTAGCAAACTCATTTAACTGCTTTAAAAAAATCGGAACAATTATCAAACATAAAGTAGTCAGTATAATACTGCCAATTAAAAATACTACCCATAAAGCATTTTCTCTCTTTAAGCCCCGTCTTTGTAGAAAATTAACCGGATAATCTAAAACAAATGATAACAGAATAGCTGCCAAAAAAATACTAATTTGCGGCTGAAAAAAATGCCAAAGCTGAATCAATATCCAGCCATTTAAAACCGACAGGGGAAATCCCAGCCCCACTACTAACCATTTTGGCAGTTTGTTAACCGATGCTTTCATAAGCATTTATATACATAAAAATTTATAGAAACAGGCGCTGCCAAATTTTAAAACAAGAAAATTGAAAAGGGCAGGGAAAAACCATAATCATCATAAAACAAAATACCGCCTGAGCGCAATACTTGGGGGGTGAGCGATTTTGCAAGCGCAAAAAAGTTAATATATGTTAATATATACAGGCATTTAACAATTATAGCAACTGCCTGAGCCGCGCTGCGAGGGAGCTTAGGGAATCGCCAACCATGCCGCCCCTTCCGAAAAAGTGATAGAAGCCATACAGGTTAAATTCTCTCCTGCAAACGAGGCAAACTTTTAACTATTCTAACCGTCTCTAGACTCACTCGCACAATACGCTTAACCAAATCTATAATATAGCGGGGATTTGATGAATAATTATTAGGATCATTGGGGATTTGGCTATCCTCATCTACCGTAAATTGATAACACTTCATAATCAATTCTATTGCCGACTTG
>DVEG01000005.1 GCA_015295835.1 Oscillatoriaceae cyanobacterium M7585_C2015_266 | reverse complement strand
TTGCATGAATTGTTAAGTTTTGATAATAAATAATTAATTTCACTAGATCTTAAGATAAACTGTGAAAGCACAAGTATTTAGAGAAGTCAACCAGTTTAGTTATGAAGAGGTGTTAATGCGAGAATTGGAAGTGGGTGAAGCGAGCATGTGGATGAGAGTGAGGAGGATTATTATGTCATACATAAAAATGTGTAATTCAAGGATTGTCTAAAAAGCCCCTCCTGACAATTACGTTAACTTGCTAACAAGCCCAGCTATGCATCAAGGATTCATAGCATATAAAAATTCACGATTACAGTACAATTAAACATTGCTTAAACATTACTACTGCTGCAGAGATACGCATGAAAATAATTTCCAAGCAATTAAAGAATTGCAAAGGGCTATTTTAAATTTAAACAAACTTGTTATTTATTTTTAAAAAATTTTTTATTATAAGTAAGCCTTTTATTGTTTGGTTATAGAAATAGCAAAAATTTTATTTAGGGAGCGTTTATTTGAAGCGCAAGTATTTAAACCTAATAAATATGGTAATAAATTTACATTGGGATGATATTATATACAAAATTCAGAGTTTTGGAGGAATATCAACTTACTGGAAGGAAATAACATCAAGAATTGCGAAAAATAAAAAATTTAATATATATCGCAGTGGAGGAAATGAATTTTTTCGATATTTTCCAGTGCCATCTTGTGCTGATATTTTTCATTCCAGCTACTACCGCACACCACTATCTATAAAAACAAAAAATGTTGTTACTGTTCATGATTTTATCTATGAGTTAGGATTTATAAAAAATTTGGGTTTTCAGTTACATATATACCAAAAGAAAAAAGCTATTAATACTGCCGATGCAATTATATGCATTTCGGAAAATACAAAAAAAGATTTACTTTCATTTTACCCTCATCTGAAAGAAAATCCTCATATTTATGTCATAAAATGTGGAACATCATTTAGCATCGAGAATACCCCAAAAGCTTCAAAGCGAATTATAGAAATGAGTAAAGTTACAAAAGACAGATATATTTTATTCGTAGGTACGCGGATGTATTATAAAAATTTTGAATCTGCACTTATAGGTTTTGCTTTATCGGCGCTACCTAAGATAGGATATTACATGATTTGTACTGGCTCAAAATTTTCTATATCAGAAGAAAAATTGCTCAATGGATTAGGTTTAAAAAATAAAGTTTTTGTGATAGAAGGCGCAAATTATGAAGAACTTAATTATTTATACCAGAAGGCTTTTGCCCTGGTTTATCCCTCCTTTTATGAAGGTTTTGGCATACCAGTTATCGAGGCAATGAGCTGTGGTTGTCCCGTTATTGCCTCTCAAACCTCTTCTCTTTCGGAAATAGCCGAAGGAGTAGGAATATTAATAGACCCAAATGACGTAAAATCTATTACTGTTGCTTTAGAAAGTTTATTAGATGAAAAAATTCGGAATGATTATATTTCAAAAGGAAAAGCTAGATCTAAGTTATTTAGCTGGGAAAAAGCAGCTCAACAACATATTGAAGTTTACGAAAAAGTGTTTTGTTTATGAAACAATTTTAAAACCCCGGAATAGAGAAAAATAAACTACTACTTATTTAGTTATTATGCAGCATAAAATTTGGGTATTGTCAGAATTATATTTTCCTGAACAAACTTCTACAGGCTATATTATTACGAGGATAGCTGAAGCTTTGGCAGAAGAGTTTGATGTCAGCGTCATTACAGGTCCGCCCACAAACTTTTTTAAGCCAGAAAACGCTCCCAAATATGAAAAACGAAACAATGTTACAATATTTCGGTGTCAAGGTACCAGCTTTGATAAAGATAGTTTGTTAGGACGAGTCGTTAATTTAATTACTCGTTCTGCCGCTATTTTTTGGAAAGCTTTTTTTAACTGCCGAAAAAACGAAGTAATATTAGTTGTTACCAATCCTCCTTTACTGCCTTTTGTGGCTCTGCTTATTAAGTGTTTAAAAGGATGTAAATTTGTATTACTTATTCATGATGTTTATCCAGAAATTTTAGTAGCTACCAGTATAATCAAACCGTCATCTTTTATTTTTAAAATAGGACAAATTATCAACTGCATTCTGTATACACAAGCTAGCATAATTATAACTATAGGCAGAGATATGACCAAACTGGTTCAAGATAAGCTTGGCGAGAAAAAATTGGAAAAAATTTATTATATTCCAAACTGGGCAGATATTGACATTGTTTACCCCACAGATAGGAACAATAATACCTTGTTAAAAAAACTTGGTTTAACAAATAAATTTGTAGTTTTATATGCGGGAAATATTGGCAGAACTCACGGAATAGAAGATTTAGTAAAAGTAGCAGAAATATTAAAATTCAAATGTAATAATATTTATTTTCTAATAATAGGATTTGGAGCTAAAAAAGAATGGCTTATTAAATATGTAAATAAAAAAGATATAATAAATATTATTATTTCTGATTTTTTTAGTAGTAGGAATAAGCAAATTATTACTTTAAATGCTGGGGATGTTGCTTTAATATCTTTTGTTGCTAATATGGCAGGTATTTCTGTGCCAAGTCGAATGTACAATCAAATGGCAGCTGGAAAACCTATTATTGCTGTAACAGATGACTGGTCAGAACTGGCAAAAGTTGTCAAAGAAGAAAATATAGGTTGGGTCGTTCAACCCGGTGATATTGAAGGACTAGTTAAAACTATAGAATTTGCTGCCGAACACCCCGACTTACTTGCTGAAATGGGAGCGAGAGCTGCTAAAGTAGCTCAAACAAAATATACCTTCGCCCAAACCAAACAAGCTTATCAACAGTTATTCAAAGAAATATTTAATTTCCAACAAAAAGGCTAGACATTTTCCATAATACGCTTATTGTCAAGAGTATTACAAAAAAATATTTATTTTATATGAAACGGCGAAATTTTTTAACTTTAATGGGATTAAGTTGGTTAACCAGTATTTCCCCTGCTGTACTTGGAGCAACGATTACCCGAAAATCTAAACTCTATGCGGAATCGGATTTAGCCGATAATACTCTAGATCCCTTAGTTTTTTATGTATCCCCTACGGGAAATGATACTTGGTCTGGAAAATTAGCCAATTCCAACGATGCAAAAACAGATGGTCCCTTTGCGACGATCAGCAAAGCCAGAGATACTATTCGCCAATTAAAACGCTCCCAAGAAAACGTGCTTAAAAAATCCATTACTGTTTTCTTGCGCGGCGGAACTTATTTTTTACAGGAACCATTAATATTCAGCTCTGAAGATTCTGGTACAGAAAACTTTCCAATAACTTACGCTGCTTATGAAAATGAAAAACCTATTATTAGCGGCGCAAGGCGCATTACGGGCTGGCAGAAAACGACGGTTAATGGCAAGGAGCTTTGGGTAGCAGACATTCCCGAAGTGCGAGAAGGTAAATGGTTCTTTCGGCAACTTTGGGTTAACGGTGAAAGATGCTCTCGCGCTAGATATCCTAAACAAGGTTACTTAAAGGTAGCAGAAGTACCAGACACAACTCCAAAAACTGCATGGTGGGAAAAACAAACACGCTTTCGCTTTCGTGACGGCGATTTAAAAGCATGGGCAACTGCTACTGATGCTGAAGTTGTTATAATGACACGTTGGCAAGAGACACGAGCACCAATACTTAGGATTGATGAAAGCGAAAAAATTATTTATTTTGCATATCCAAGTGCAATGCGAATCGATGCAGGAGATTTATATTATGTAGAGCATGCATTAGAACTTATAGACACTCCTGGAGAATGGTATCTACAGAAAACTACAGGTAAACTTTATTACTTGCCTAGAAAAAATGAAAATATGGTAGAAAGCGAAGTGTACGCTTCAGCCATGCCTATATTGCTTCAAATGACAACTAAGCATGAAAGCAATCAATTTGTAGAAAATATAGTATTTAGTGGTTTAAATTTTGTATATTCTGAATGGTATGAGCCAACATTCATACAGGCTGCTGCCAAAGTTCCGGGTGCTATTTACCTAGAAGGAGCTCGTAAAATAACATTCAATGCTTGCACGGTTGCTCATGTGAATCAGTATGGAATAGAACTGGGACGTAAATGTCAATACAACCGGATTATCGGTTGCGAAATTTATGATTTAGGGGCTGGTGCAATTAAAATAGGAGAAGCAGAAATTCGAGAAAACAAATACGACCAAACTTATAATAATGAAATAAGTGATTGTCACCTATACAACGGAGGACGTACTTACCACAATGCCGTGGGTATTTGGTTGGGAGAAACTTATAAAAATCGCGTGCATAGCAATCACATTCACGACTTTTATTATAGCGGAATTTCAATCGGTTGGACCTGGGGCTATAAAACTAACCTTGCTAGAGAAAACATTGTTGAATTCAACCATATACACCATATTGGCTTACTTTCCAATGGAGAAGGACCAATTTTGAATGATAAAGGTGGAATCTATATATTAGGCGTTCAGCCAGGAACAGTTATTAAAAGCAATATAATCCACGATATCGAAGCATTTAATTATGGCGGATGGGGAATTTACTTAGATGAAGGAGCTTCAAATATTTTGGTAGAAAATAACTTAGTGTACCGCACCAGAGACGGCGGTTTTCACCTTCACTATGGTAGAGATAATGTTATTCGTAACAACATTTTTGCGTTTGGTAAGATAGCTCAAATTCGTCGCTCTGCAGCAGAACAACATTTAAGCTTTAAGTTTGAAAGAAATATTATTTACTGGGGGGAAGGTAAATTACTAGAAGGAATTTGGAATGATAATAATTTTTATATCGACCACAATTTGTACTGGCATGTTGGCAAGGCTTCCATTATATTTGTAGATAAATCTTGGGAGCAGTGGCGGGCTCAAGGAAGAGATCAAAATTCTTTGATTGCCGATCCTCTTTTTTTTGATCCAGAAAGGGGAGACTTCCGAATTAAAAGCAATTCACCTGCTTTTAAACTAGGGTTTAAAGCGATTTGGCATTAATAAAAGTCAATAGCTTCAGAAGAAAATAAATGAAGTTAATTTTAATTACGGGTTCAACGGGTTTTATTGCGAGCCATTTAATACAATTTTTATTAAAAAAGCAACTATATAATATTCGTGCCGCATTTCGTACTAATTTCAGCCAGCTTTCCCCAAACGTCATTCCCATACCTATCGGTAATATCGACGGCAATACTGACTGGATAGACGCCCTCAAAGGCACCGACACCGTTATCCACTTAGCAGCTCGCGCTCATGTGCTCCACGACAGCAGCTCCTACCCAGAAGCTGAATTCTTTAAGGTAAATACTGAAGGCACTACAAACCTGGTCAGGCAATCGATAGCAGCCGGGGTGAAGCATTTTATTTTTATTAGCTCTATTGGCGCGATCGCAACTCTAAGTGACCAAATCCTAACAGAAAATTCACCTTGCAACCCCGACACTCCCTACGGACGCAGCAAACTTCAAGCAGAAAAAGCTCTAATTGACCTGGCCAGCAAAAGCAGCATGACCTGGACTATTCTACGCCCCACCCTAGTCTACGGTCAAGGCAATCCCGGTAATATGGAGCGACTGATTAAACTCGTCAAACAAGGCTGGCCCCTGCCTTTCGGTCTCGTAAAAAATCGCCGTAGCTTTGTCTATGTAGGAAACTTAGTAGACGCGATCGCAACCTGCATAACCCACCCCAATGCCAAAAATCAAATTTTTCTCGTCAGCGATCGCCAATACCTATCCACACCAGAATTGATCCGCAAAATTGCTTACCATCTAGGACGCCCCTGTAACCTCTTGCCAGTACCCCCCAGATTGCTCAAACTTGCCGGCTATCTGGGAGATACAGTAGAACATCTGCTCAACCGACCAATACCCCTCAATAGCGCTACCATTGAGCGCCTGCTCGGTTCTTTGGCTGTTGACAGCAGCTACATTCAAACTACCCTAAACTGGCAACCACCTTATAGCATAGATCAGGGTCTAGAACAAACATTGCGCTCGCTATGGCACTCCTGATCCTATCATTGGCCAGTTTTCTCCTTAGTCTGATCTTTGTCGCTCTCATCAAACAACATTTCAATCAAAAGCTACTCGACATCCCCAATGAGCGGAGTTCCCATAGCCTACCCACTCCACGCGGCGGTGGCTTAGGCTTCATCATCGCTTTTGCTTTCACCGGCTTACTCGCCTCAATCTTGCCTAGCTATTTCCCTCAACTTTTCCAAAATCAGCTATCTATCCCCAGTTTAATTTTTTTGTGGCTAGTTCTCACACCTTTAGCTATAATCGGCATTATCGATGACCAACACAGCGTACCAGCCGGACTCCGCTACCTAGTACATTTGACAGCCGCTAGCATTGCGATCGCCTGTTTTGGCCCCTTTCCCCTACCTTGGCTAACCAACCAGGGCATCCCAGGTACTGCGATCGCCATCATTTTCAGCATTATAGGAATGACTGCCCTAATTAACTTCTATAACTTCATGGACGGTCTCGACGGTCTTGTCGCTGGCGTCACCGCAGTTCAGTTAGGATTTCTAGCCATCTACCTCAATTTACCTATATTCTGGCTCCTCGTCGCTGCCTTACTCGGCTTTCTCTGGTGGAACTGGTCCCCCGCCAAAATCTTTATGGGTGATGTTGGTAGCACAGTCTTAGGAGCTGCTGTAACCATTTGTCTTCTCAACTCCAGCAACCCCGTCAAAGCCTGGACATCCCTAGCCATCACCCTCCCCCTTATCAGCGATGCTATCTACACCCTCAGTCGCCGCCTGTTGCGCCGCGAAAATATCTTCAAAGCCCACCGCAGCCATTTGTATCAAAGACTACAGCAGTCTGGCTGGTCTCATGCTATAGTAGCTAGCACTTACATAGGCGTAACATTCCTAATTGCTGTCACCCTCAGTATCTTTGGACCTATTGGTGCCTGGAGCAGCTTAATAGGCGTTATCAGTGCAATTATCCTAGGAGAAATATATTTAAGCAAATTCGCTCGTACCTAAAACTGTGACTTGCTTTTGGCTAAATGTTATATTATATTATCGAAAAATATACAACCCGGTTTCTTTAAGAAACCGGGTTTTTAAAAAGCTCATAAACCCGGTTTCTTTAAAAAACTTAGTTTCTGACCTCTATAATTGACAAGGATTTTGAAGATTTATTTCAAATTTATCTTACCCTGAATACCCTTGGCATAACTACAAGCAATTTTGGGAACTATAGTAAACATAGCTAATTCATAAATGTCGAGACAAGTTCTGTAAATTTTGGGAAACAGACTCTCAGTTTAATCAGCCTCATGGAGCTTATCCTCTCACCATGATCAAACACTCGCTGATCAAACAAGTAGCAAACGCCCTCCACAGAGCAGCTACCTCACTCTCTAGACGACAGAAGCACGGGCTACTGCTTGCCATAGACACTCTTTTATTCCTTTTGGCCATCTACGGCGCGTTTGCACTCTGTTTCAACTCTCTACTGCCAATTAAAGAAATACAAGCCAACGCTTTATTAATTTTACTTATCATATTAATCAAGCCGCTGATTTTCATCGCCATGAGCATGTACAGACCAGTCCTGCGTTATGCGGGATTGGAATTTTTGTTTACAGCGGCTCAAGCTGTTCTATTAAGTTCTGCTACAATTATCACTATTAAGTATCTGCTGAAATTTTTACAACTGCCCTACTCTATTCTCATTAATGATGCTTTGTTAACCCTGCTGTTAGTCGTAAGCTTGCGGCTATTCATGCGGTGGTTGGCTTACAAATGGATATTTTCGGTAAATAAAAATACCTGCCCGGAAAGGATAGTTATTTATGGAGCAGGAATGGCAGGCTCACAATTAGCGCAATCTCTGGCATCTCATAAAAATTACCAGCTTGTCGCATTTGTAGATGACGATCGCTCACTTCACAATCAAGTCGTTCAAGGTTTACCTGTTTACCCGCCAGAAGACTTGCCAAAATTGGTAGTGCAAAATTCGGTTGACACAATATTACTGGCAATGCCTTCTATCGATAGAAGTACTAAACGTTCGATTTTAAATAGATTGCAGCCATTATCAATTCCAGTTAAAACTGTTCCAAGCATTGGAGAAATACTGTCTGGCCAAACACCTATTAGCGAAATCAGAAATATTGATATCGTAGATCTTCTTGGGCGAGAAGAAGTATTACCCGATCCGGAATTGCTACGAATGAACTTAACCGGAAAAACAGTTATGGTAACTGGAGCAGGCGGCTCTATTGGCACTGAATTGTGCCGTCAGATAGCCCAGCAAGATCCTAAATGTCTAATTTTATACGAAATGAGCGAGTATGCGCTCTACAGCATTGACATGGAAATAGCAGAAAACTATCCGACGATAAAACGAATAGCTTGTCTGGGTTCGGTTACAGATTCTGCTCGCCTCAGTGCAGTCATATATAAAAATAAAGTTGATACAATTTATCACGCTGCCGCTTACAAACACGTTCCTTTAGTAGAAGAAAATCCAACTCAGGGTGTTGTTAATAATGTTTTAGGAACATTAACAACAGCGCGTTGCGCTATTGACTGCGGTGTCAGCAAATTTGTATTAATTTCTACAGACAAAGCAGTTCGTCCGACTAATGTGATGGGTGCTACAAAACGGGTAGCAGAGCTAATCTTGCAGGCACTTGCGGAGCTACCAGAAATAACTACCTGTTTTACAATGGTTCGATTCGGCAATGTTTTAGATAGCAGTGGTTCCGTCGTGCCGCGCTTTCGTAAACAAATTGCTGATGGCAAACCAATTACTCTCACTCATCCCGATATCACCCGATATTTTATGTCTATTCCCGAAGCAGCACGCTTAGTCATCCAAGCGGGAGCGTTAAGTAAGGGAGGCGAAATTTTCTTATTGGATATGGGAGAACCGGTGAGGATTTACGATTTAGCGGTGCAAATGATTCAGCTTAGTGGTTTGGTACCAGGGCGGGATATCGAAATTAAAATTACAGGATTGAGACCAGGAGAAAAACTGTATGAAGAATTGTTAATTGAGCCGGCAAATGTCACGCCGACAAAGCATCCAAAAATTTTCTGTGCAAAAGAAGAAGCGAAAATGAAGTGGGAAGTTTTGCAACCACGCCTGGAAAGTTTGTTTGCTAAAGCACGACGGGATGATCGTAATGGGATTATCACAGAGCTGCAAAATATTGTGCCAGAGTATAAGCCGGTTAGATTGGAATTGGCAAGATCTGCTTAGATAAATGCGAGCGCAGTATGCCAGAAACCAGGTTTCTCTTGGAGTAGATAAAATCAATATTAAAAATAAAAGTTAGGTATCGAAAATCTATGAGTTACCATATCGCAAGGAGTCAAAGATTAAAGCAAAACCAGATACAAACTGCAATCAGTTTAACAATATCAGCCCTAATGGTATTCACCTACTTGCTACCCGCTAAGGCTCAGATTCCAAGCTTGACGACAGAGACACCGCAAAGAGAATGCGATCGCACTCAACTGCCAGAAGCATATACGCTAGGTCCAGGCGATCGCATCCAAGTCGATATATTTAACGTGCCAGAATATAGTCGAGAATACCAGGTACTGGTAGATGGAACAGTAAACTTGTCTCTGGTAGGCAGCGTCTACGTCCAAGGCATGGACTTAAAACAAGCAGCGAGCGCCATTGGCAAGGAATATTCCACCTACATACAACGCCCCGACCTAATTACTATAACTCTAGTAAGACCGCGTCCTCTGAAAGTAGCAGTAGCAGGAGAAGTAAATCGCCCCGGCACCTACGCTATTTCCCAGATTGGAAGAGGAGATGATAAAGAAGGCACTCAAATTCCGACAATAACGACAGCCCTTCAAGCTGCGGGTGGTATTACCCAATCAGCAGATCTACGACGGGTTCAGCTACGTCGAACCCAAAGATCAGGACCAGAACAAATTGTAAATCTTTGGGAATTGTTACAGACAGGAGACTTGTGTCAAGATGTTCCCTTGCGGGATGGAGATACAATATTCGTCCCCACTTCAACAATTGTTAACCGAGGCGATGCGGTTCAATTATCAAGCACTAGCATATCAGGAGATCCGACTCGACCTTTAAATATTGCGATCGTCGGCGAAGTCAATCGTCCGGGTTCATACACCATCCAACGAGTCGATGACAAAGGCATCCAACTAGGATTAGTTACCGTCACTCGGGCAATACAAACAGCAGGAGGAATTACACAATTGGCAGATATTCGGCGCGTGCAAGTGCGGCGGACCACTAAAATCGGCTCAGAACAAGTAATTGACGTAGATCTTTGGCAGCTCCTACAAGCAGGTGATCTCAGCCAAGACATAATCTTAGATCAGGGAGATACAGTCATAGTACCACCAGCAGAAAATATAGACTTGACAGAAGCCCCTGAAATAGCAAGTGCAAGTTTTTCTCCAGAGAAGATTACAGTTAATATTGTTGGCGAAGTAGTTAGACCCGGTGCTGTAGCCGTGCCACCCAACACATCCTTAAACCAAGCCCTATTAGCAGCTGGGGGATTTAACAATCAGCGCGCCCGCAAAAGCGAAGTAGAACTGATTCGCCTCAACCCGAATGGCACGGTTTCTCGCCGAATTATAACTGTTGACTTTTCTCAAAAACTCAACGAAGAAACCAATCCCTCACTGCGGAACAATGACGTAATCGTCGTAGGACGCTCGAATTTGGCCAGGCTTTCTGATACCCTAGGAACAATTCTGAGTCCTTTGGGCGGAATATTCTCTCTGTTTAACTTTTTCAGACTCTTGCGCTAAGCATAGAGGAGGTTTTGTTTACCACAGCATTTACTATAAATATTGCTTAGAATACGCCTTATAAAAAACAAATAGGAGTCAAGATGGAGACTGCACGAAATTATCCGCTGTCATCGCTGCAAGTCAATAGTAACCAATTTCAGCAATTTCAGCCACTCTATGCAGGTGAGCTACCAGAACAAGAAGAAGATGAGCTGAATTTAGGGCAAATCTGGGGTATTATTAGTCGCCGAGCTGTTTTAATCGCTGGAATTGCCACAACAGTGACAGCAGCAGTTTTGTTTTCGAATGTGAATCAAACGCCAACGTATAAAGGTAAGTTTGAGATTCTGGTAGAGCCTGTGTCGGGACAAGGAGCATCTGGACTATCTTCACTGGCTCAAAACCTTGGCTTAGGTTCAGTCGGAGATAGCGGCAGTTTAGACTACGACAGCCAGCTTGAAGTGTTGCGAAGTCGTAAAGTAATGACTCCAATTATACAGCAACTGCAAGCAAGATATGGTGATATTGATTACGAAGCACTTTTTGGAGGAAAAGGTAAAACGCCAACCTTAGAGATTAATCAGCTGAGAAAAACAAAGATAATACAAGTAAGTTACACAGATAAAGATCCGGAAAAGGTTCAGTTTGTTTTAGAACAAGTGGCGAAAGGGTATCTCGATTACAGTCTTAATCAAAGACAAACAAAAAATCGCCAAGCAATTCAATTTATTGATAAGCAAATCCCTCAGTTCAGACAGCGCGTGGATGATTTGCAGAAGCAGCTGCAACAGTTTCGACAGCAGTACAAGTTAATTGATCCTGCAGTTCAAGGTCAACAATTGGCTCTGCAATATAGTAGTCTGGAAAACCAGGAATTAGAATTTCAAACTCAACTGAATCAGCAAAAGGTACTGTTGCTCAATCTGCAAAACCAGCTCGGTATAAATCCTAATGTTGCATTAGCTGCTTCAGTGCTGACTCAAGCACCGCGTTATCAACTGTTGTTAAATCAGCTTCGAGATGTAGAAACTAGGATTGCTCTTGAGCAAGTTCGATTTACGGAAAATAGCCCTAATCTTCAGATTCTAATAGAGCAACGAAATCGAATTCTTCCCCTGATAAGGGAAGAAGCTCAGCGTGTCTTGGGCAGTAACTTAGGCGGAATAGATCCGCGCAGTTTTCCTTTTCAAGATAGTATCCGCTTCAATACTCTCCAGCAGCTAATCCAAACTCAAAATACAATAGATCTGGCAGAAATTCGCATGGCAGCTGTTCAGATTGCTAAAAATCGAATTAATCAACAGGTTGAAGAATTTCCCAGGATTGTCCGCGAGTTTACGGATCTGCAGAGGGACTTAGGGGTGGCTACTAATACTTTTAACCAACTTTTGGCTCAAAGAGAAGCTTTGCGGGTGGAGGCGGCGAAGGAAGATATTCCTTGGGAATTGATGGAGGATATCAAGACTCCAAAAATTCCACGCAATCAAGATGGTAAGTTAATAAAAGCTTCTCCGAAATTGTTTATAAATGTAATTATGGGTGCTATGTTAGGGTTGATGTTGGGGCTGGGGGCGGCAATTCTGGCTGAACGCCTCAATAATGTCTTCCACTCGTCTGATGATGTCAAGGATGCAAGCAGGTGGCCGCTGTTGGGGGTGATTCCTCTAAGCGATCGCGCTCTGCAACTCCCTGCCTCTCTGCCAATCGTCGATTCTCGCGGAACTTTTGATGTTCAGCATTTGGCAGCTTCACCTTTCTCAGAAGCTTTTCGCTCTCTCAATGCTAATCTCCGCCTCCTCAGTGGCGGTAACCCCATCCGCTCCCTCACTATCAGTTCCGCTGCCCCAGGTGACGGCAAGTCTACGATCGCAGTCAACCTGGCTTTGGCTGCAGCTGCTATGGGTCAACGTGTTCTGCTCGTAGATGCTGACTTGCGCTGGCCTCAAGTCCACGCTAAATTCGGTCTGCCGCTCGCCCCAGGTCTCACTGAGCTAATCACTACTAACCAAACTCCAAGCGAAGTAATTCAGCGATCGCGCTTTGAAGAAAATCTTTACGTCTTAAGCGCTGGTTCCATCACCTCAGATCCACTCAGAATCCTCTCCTCCAAAAAAATGCAAGCTCTCATGGCGCAGTGGCAAACTGAATTCGACCTAATTATCTACGACACTCCGCCTTTGTTAGGTTTGGCAGATGCTTCCCTCCTGGCTACCAATACTAATGGCATCCTCTTAGTTGTAGGCATTGCTCAAACTGAACGCTCCGAATTCCAGCAAGCCCTTGAAGGTTTGCAATCTGCTGGCACTCCTATTTTAGGCATTGTAGCTAACAGGGCTCCTGACTATACTATCAACGGTTACTATCGGCGCTATCCTATGGCTCCCCCTCAAAATTACGAAACAAATGCAGTCAAGAGTTAACACAAAAGTAACATTATATAAAGGAGATCATAAAATAGGTAATGCCAGAACATAACTAAATTATAAATTATTTTACTAGAAAAGGCGATCGCTTCAAGTGCGCTGCAGCGCAAGCTAATCGCTTTTCTTATCTGGTAAATGATTTTATTTCCTATTCATTGGAGTTAAAATGGCGATCGCAACGATAAACCCAGCAACAGGAGAAATAATAAAAACCTTTGAGCCGCTAACCAATACAGAGATAGAAGAAAAACTAGAGCAAGCACAAAAGGCATTTAGAACCTATCGGCGCGTCTCAATACCAGAAAGAGCGGTATGGATGAAAGCAGCAGCAGAAATTTTAGAGCAAAAAAAAGAAAAATTCGGCAAACTGATCACTCTAGAAATGGGGAAAACCCTGAAATCAGCGCTCGCCGAAATAGAAAAATGTGCCCTAGTCTGTCGCTACTACGCAGACAACGCCGCTGACTTTCTCGCCGACACCCCCGTGCAAACCGACGCCAGCCACAGCTTGATCCGCTACCAACCTCTAGGAGTAATTCTTGCCGTCATGCCGTGGAATTTCCCCTTTTGGCAAGTCTTCCGCTTTGCCGCACCAGCACTGATGGCAGGAAATGTCGGCTTACTTAAGCACGCATCAAATGTGCCACAATGCGCTTTGGCAATAGAAGAAATTTTCCTGCAAGCCGGTTTTCCAAAAGGAGTATTTCAAACTTTACTAATCGGTTCCGAAAAAGTGGCCGATATAGTGGCTGACGCTCGCGTCAAAGCCGCAACCCTAACCGGCAGCGAACACGCCGGCATGAGTCTGGCATCTGTAGCAGGTAAACAAATTAAAAAAACTGTCTTAGAATTGGGAGGTAGCGATCCTTTTATCGTAATGCCTTCGGCTGATCTTGAAGCGGCTGTGGCTACGGCAACAATAGCTCGCACTATTAATAATGGCCAATCCTGTATTGCGGCAAAACGCTTTATCGTCGCTAATGCGATCGCAGATGAATTTGAGCAACGATTTGTAGAAAAATTTAAAGCTTTACAAATCGGCGATCCAATGGATGATAAAACAGATATTGGCCCCTTAGCTACCCCAGACATTCTCAAGGAGCTAGACAGCCAAGTTCAAAATTGTATTCAAAAGGGTGCACGTGTGTTAATAGGGGGAAAGCCATTATCTGATCGCAAAGGTAATTTCTATCCACCCACGATTCTGACAGATTTATCGATTGATTCGCCGGCTTTTACTGAAGAATTTTTTGGGCCAGTAGCACTATTGTTCAGGGTTGCTGATATCGATGAGGCGATCGCACTGGCCAACAACAGTCCTTTCGGTCTGGGAGCTAGTGCTTGGACCAATGACGAAGCTGAACGCGATCGCTTTATAGACGAAATAGAAGCTGGTGCCGTCTTCATCAACGGCATGGTTAAATCCGATCCCCGCCTGCCCTTTGGTGGCATCAAACGTTCTGGGTATGGTAGGGAATTAAGCATCCAAGGAATTCACGAATTTGTCAATATCAAAACTGTGTGGGTGAAATAACTTTTGCATGCAAGACTAATCTACCTCTTGCATTCAAAATCTCAAAACAATTGTAGAGTTCAAATAAATCGCAAAAATGAACACCGCAGAACTGCTAGTGCGCTGCCTCGAAAACGAAGGAGTGCGCTATATTTTCGGATTGCCAGGAGAAGAAAACCTGCACGTTTTAGAAGCACTGCAAAATTCTTCCATTCAATTTATCACAGTTCGTCACGAACAAGGCGCAGCTTTCATGGCTGATGTCTACGGTCGCTTAACCGGGCAAGCAGGTGTATGTCTGTCTACCCTTGGCCCAGGTGCCACTAACCTGATGACCGGCGTAGCTGATGCCAACCTAGACGGTGCTCCCCTCGTGGCAATTACCGGGCAGGTGGGTACTGATCGTATGCATATTGAATCCCACCAGTACTTAGATTTAGTAGCTATGTTCGCCCCCGTTACTAAATGGAACGCTCAGCTCGTCCGCCCCAGCATCACCCCTGAATTGGTTCGCCGCGCTTTTAAACGCGCTCAGACGGAAAAACCCGGTGCTGTTCATATTGATGTGCCAGAAAATATTGCAGCTATGCCTGTTACCGGTGAACCACTAAGCAAAGGGGACCTAGAAAAAACTTATGCTTCTTTGCGTAGTATTGAACACGCAGCAGAGGTAATTTCTGAAGCTAAAAATCCTCTTATTTTAGTAGGAAATGGCGCTATCCGAGCTAATGCTAGTGCTGCTTTGACTGAATTCGCTTCGCGTCTGAATATTCCTGTTGCTAATACTTTTATGGGTAAGGGAGCTATTCCCTATACTCATCCTTTGGCTCTTTGGGCAGTAGGTTTGCAGCAACGCGATTATATCAATTGTGGTTTTGACAATACTGATCTGGTAATTGCTATTGGTTATGATTTGATTGAATATTCACCTAAAAAATGGAATAAAGATGGGAAAATTCCTATCCTACATATCGCAGCAACTCATGCAGAAGTAGATAGCAGTTATATCCCAATAATTGAAGTTGTCGGAGATATTTCTGATTCGCTTCTAGAAATTTTGAAACGGGCAAATCGCCATGGTAAACCTGAACCATATGCTCTGGGATTACGGGATGAAATCCGAGCAGATTATGAACAGTATGCTAATGATACCGGATTCCCAATAAAGCCGCAAAAATTGATTTACGATTTACGACAAGTAATGGCACCAGAAGATATTGTTATCTGTGATGTGGGCGCTCACAAAATGTGGATGGCTCGTCACTATCATTGCGAACGCCCTAATACTTGTATCATTTCTAATGGCTTTGCGGCAATGGGAATTGCAATACCAGGCGCGATCGCAGCTAAATTAGTCTTCCCTGATAAAAATATCGTTGCCGTCACCGGTGACGGTGGTTTTATGATGAATTGCCAAGAACTAGAAACCGCTCTGCGCGTCGGCACTCCCTTCGTAACAATTATTTTTAATGACTGCGGCTATGGTTTGATTGAGTGGAAACAGTACAATCAATTCGGTCGCTCGGCTTTTGTTAAGTTTAATAATCCTGATTTTGTCAAACTAGCCGAAAGTATGGGATTAAAAGGTTATCGCATCGAATCCACGGCTGAGCTGATTCCCACTATTAAAAAAGCAATGGCTCAAAAAGTACCAACAGTAATTGACTGCCCTGTCGATTACCAAGAAAACTTCCGCTTTACTCAAAAAGCCGGAAGTTTGAATTGCGCAATCTAGGCAAAAAATGATAGGTAATGAGTAATGGTTACACACCGTTACTCATTATATTATAAAATATGAAAATTGCTACTTGGAATGTTAATTCAATTCGCTCTCGTCTAGAACATGTTACCACTTGGTTACAAACCAACTCGGTAGATGTTTTATGTTTGCAGGAAACTAAGGTAATTGATCATGATTTTCCTCGCTCACCTTTTGAAGCTTTGGGGTATTACCTTTACATTTCTGGGCAAAAATCTTATAATGGAGTAGCGCTCGCCTCTCGCTCCCCCCTCACAGCTGTTAGCACTGGATTTGCGCCAATTATTGGCCCAGAAGTGGCTAATTTTGATCAGCAAAAGCGGGTAATCAGCGGCACTCTCAATGGCTTTCGCATCGTCAATATCTATGTTCCCAATGGCTCTGCAGTCGGCAGCGATAAATACAATTATAAGCTACAATGGTTAAAAGTTCTCCGGGAATATCTCAAAAAAACACTTGACAAAAATCAAAAATTGTGCGTTTGTGGCGATTTTAATGTTGCTATAGAAGATCGGGATATCCACGATCCAAAAAAGTATAAAGATCAAATAATGGCATCGGAGCCTGAGCGTCAAGCTTTGCGAAAAATTTTAGAATTAGGATTGGAAGATGTGTTTCGTAAATTTACTGCTGATGGTGGTTATTTTAGTTGGTGGGATTATCGCATGGGGGCTTTTCAACGCAACTGGGGCTGGCGTATAGACTATATTTACTTAACGTCTGATTTATATAAGCGTGCTACTAGCTGCATTATTGATAAGTCTCCGAGAAAATTAGAAAAACCTAGCGATCATGCACCGATAATTGTAGAGTTATAAAAAAGGAGTGTAAAAGTGATGTTTTTGGTAACAGGTGCAACCGGTGGATTAGGGCGGCGAGTAGTGCGATTAATTCGCGAGAGAGAGCAATCAGTACGAGCATTTGTACGGTTCACTTCCCGCTATTCCGAGTTGGAAAATCGAGGAGCTGAAATTTTTATCGGCGATTTAAGGCGCGAAAAAGATATTGAAAAGGCTTGCAAAGGAATCCAGTATATTATCAGCTCTCACGGCTCGAATGAAACAAGCGGATCTGCTCAAGAATTAGATTATCGTGCTAATATTGATTTGATTGATGCAGCTAAAAAAGAGGGAGTCAAACATTTCGTTTTTATATCAGTGCTTGGATGCGATCGCGGCTATGAAGACGCCCCCGTTTTCAAAGCCAAGCGGCAAGTAGAAAAATATCTCCAAGCAAGTGGATTAAATTACACAATTTTACGCCCTTCGGGTTTGGCCTCCAATTTGTTGCCTTTAGCAGAGAGATTTCGCGAAACAGGAATTTATCTTAGCATTGGAGACTTAAAAAATCGCTCATCTGTAGTCAGTACCGATGATTTAGCAAAAATAGCAGTCGATTCAGTTACCGTGGCAGCGGCGAAAAATCAAATTTTCGCAGTGGGAGGACCTGAAATTTTATCACGGGAGGAAATTCCCCGAATTTTTGGACGGATATTCAAACGGGAACCGATAATTATTAATATACCGCTGTTTGTATTAGATGGAGTAAGAGCAGTATTGGGGCTGTTGAATCCTGAATTGCAAAAATCTTTGGGAACGTTTCGGACATTGTTAGCAAATGAATTTTTCTGTACGCCGGAGGAAATAGAACGTTTAGAAACAATATTTGATATAAAAATGGAGTCTTTAGAAAAATTTTTGATTCGCTATCTAGGAGCTTGAAATTAGCAATAATTTTTTTTCTTTTGTAGGTGCTATAGATGTTACCTAAATATCAGGATGATGTTAAAAAAGCATTATATCGTTTTTGAATATTTTGCTGAAGCAATTGAAGATAATTTTTTGCATGTGATTCATTTACATCTACCTGCAATGCAGCTTGTTTAAGTTTGTCTCCTAGTTGATGTTTAGCACACCACTTGCTGAGGGTGTGAGCGATGGGAAAAAGTTCATCATCGTCACAGAATGCTAAATTTTCATTCAAATCAGGCAATTCTTGCCAAGCCTCCGGCAAAAAAATATCTGGATTATTCTGTAACCATTTTATAAAAACAATAATTATTCTCTTAGGTTCCATAGCTTTTCTATACTAACTTTGCTCCTGTTATATTTTATTCAAAAAATAACACATCACAATTATTAACTACATGCTTGCCGTCAGCTCACGCTGCAACCTAATCCTCTAATCCCATAATCCCCACTCTCCTAATCCCCTATAATAAAAGATTGGCTTAAACTTAAGCGGTGGGCGAGCCAGCCCGTCGCTTTCTGCAAGCCTAAAGTGCAGCCGGTGGAGACAAAAGTGGTAGTACAAATATCGAATAGCGAATACGAAGCTAAAACCCAGGAAATTGCTAAGCAGCTTCTGTTAGCAACTAAAGAAAAGAGTTCATTTTTCGCCCAGATACGCGCGAGCATGCGTTGGGATGAGCAACTGCTTGCTTGGGCGATGAGTAATCCAGGCTTGCGGGTGCAGTTATTTCGCTTCATTGATTGCTTGCCGGCACTTAAAAGTAAGCCGGAAATAGCCCGCCACCTGAAAGAATATCTAACTGCAGAGGAAGTTGAGCTGCCGGATGCACTCAAAAAACTGCTCAACTTCTCTAATCCTGACTCTCTGCCTGGGCAACTTGCAGCCACGACAGTAGCTCCAGCAGTAGAAACTCTGGCACAAAAATATATAGCCGGGGAAAACATCCAGCAGGTAATTAAAACTCTGGAGCGCCTGCGCAAAGATAAAATGGCTTTCACGGTAGATTTACTGGGTGAGGCGGTAATTACAGAAGCAGAGGCGGAATCATATTTAAACGGTTATTTAGATTTGATGACGCAACTGTCGGAAGTAGCTAAAAATTGGCCAACGGTAGAAGCGATCGATCAAGCAGATGGGGAAGATTTACCACGAGTACAGGTATCTGTAAAGTTAACGGCATTTTATTCGCAATTTGATCCGCTAGATGAGAAAGGCAGCGAAGCACGAGTGAGCGAGCGCATTCGCACCTTACTCCGCCACGCGCAAACAGTAGGTGCAGCTGTGCACTTCGATATGGAGCAATATTGCTATAAAGATATCACTCTCAGCATACTTAAAAAATTGCTGATGGAAGAAGAATTCCGCAACCGCACCGATATAGGTATCACCTTACAAGCATATTTAAGAGATAGTAAAAAAGACTTGCAAGATTTAATTGCATGGGCAAAACAACGTGGCAATCCTATTACTGTGCGGCTAGTAAAAGGGGCATACTGGGATCAGGAAACTATTAAATCTATACAAAAGCACTGGCAACAACCAGTGTATAACAAAAAATCTGCTACGGATGCTAATTTCGAGCGGATGACACAGTTGCTGCTGGAAAATCACCAGTACCTCTACGCTGCGCTCGCTGGGCACAATGTGCGCTCACAAGCTCACGCTATTGCGCTCGCTGAATCTCTAAAAATCCCCAAACGCCGTTTTGAGGTGCAAGTACTCTATGGCATGGGTGACAAACTTGCTAAAGCTGTAGTTGAGCGTGGGCACCGCGTACGTGTCTACTGCCCTTATGGCAAACTTCTTCCGGGAATGGCATACCTAATTCGCCGCTTATTAGAAAATACCGCTAACACCTCCTTTCTGCGACAAAGTCTAGTAGAAGCTCGCCCTCTCGAAGAATTAATAGCACCCCCTTCTGGGGAATTGGAAAACGAAGAAATAACTATTCCTAAATCTCCTAATGGCTCTTATTTCCTCGGCACACCAGATACAGACTTTGCCAAAGTCAAAATGCGCTCGCAAGCCCTGCAAGCCCTTACTGAAATCCGCCAACAACTCGGCAAAACCTACTTGCCCCTAATTAACGGTGAATACCGTGACGTATCACAATTCATCGATTCTGTCAACCCTTCCAATCCCAGCGAATTAATCGGCAAAATCGGATTAATTTCTCAAGAGCAAGCTGAGCAAGCTATACAAGCGGCTAAAGCAGCCTTACCTATGTGGCGTCGCACTCCTGTGCAGCAGCGAGCTGAGGTATTGCGGAAAGCTGCCGAGCTGATGGAAAAGCGGCGATTTTCTTTGTGCGCCTGGATGGTATTAGAAGTCGGTAAACCCTTGCGGGAGTGCGATGCAGAGGTTTCAGAAGCGATCGATTTTTGCCGCTATTATGCTTCGGAAATGGAGCGCCTCGCTAAAGGTTATAATTTCGATGTCGCTGGCGAAACTAATCGTTATCATTATCAGCCACGGGGCATTACTCTAGTAATCTCCCCCTGGAATTTCCCCCTAGCAATTCCTACGGGGATGACGGTAGCATCACTGGTAGCAGGAAATCCTACACTGCTTAAACCAGCGGAAGTTTCATCAGTTATAGCGGCAAAATTGGCAGAAATTCTTGTAGAGGCAGGGGCTCCTCCCGGTGTTTTTCAATATGTTCCGTGTAAAGGCTCTACTATAGGGTCTTATATGGTTAAGCACCGGGATATAAATACAATTGTGTTTACGGGTTCGATGGAAGTGGGCTGTCGGATTTATGCAGAAGCAGCAATTCTCCAGCCAGGGCAAAAGCATTTGAAACGGGTGATTGCTGAGATGGGGGGCAAAAATGCAATAATTGTTGATGAGTCGGCTGATTTAGATCAGGCAGTTGCCGGGGTGGTGTATTCGGCATTCGGTTATAGTGGGCAAAAATGCTCGGCTTGTTCTCGTGTTATTGTTTTAGAACCAATTTATGAGATATTCGTGCAACGATTAATTGAGGCAACGCGCTCGCTGAATATTGGCCCAGCAGAACAGCCTAGCACTCAAGTTGGCCCAGTGATTGATGCGGCAGCCCGCGATCGCATTCGCGAATATATAGAAAAAGGTAAGAAAGAAGCAAATCTTGCTTTAGAAATGCCTGCCCCCGACACAGGATATTTTATCGGACCAGTAATTTTTACAGAAGTAAAGCCTACTGCTGTTATCGCCCAAGAAGAAATTTTTGGCCCTGTTTTGGCAGTAATGCGGGCAAAAACTTTCGATGAAGCGTTGGAAATTGCTAACGGTACAAATTTCGCCCTCACTGGCGGTTTGTATTCTCGCACGCCGTCGCATATCGCTAAGGCACAGGCAGAATTTGAAGTCGGTAATTTATATATTAACCGAGGAATTACTGGTGCAATCGTAGCGCGACAACCTTTCGGCGGATTTAAACTTTCTGGTGTTGGCTCGAAGGCAGGAGGTCCCGATTATCTGTTACAATTCTTAGAACCGCGCTCGGTAACTGAAAATATTCAGCGTCAAGGTTTCGCTCCTATTGAAGGGGCTGAATAAATATTTTTTAATACTTATCTGAGGGCTGAGTGTTTTTATTTTCTCTCAGCCTTTTTTGTGGTGTTTGATTAGGTAGCGATCGCAAGCCAGATTTATAAAAACTATGAACCGTCTAACAAAAATCAGAATTTCAATATTGGCTTTCCTTTCTGTCGCAGTTATGTTAGTTCTGGTAAAATCAATTTTATCTCCTCCTGGAAGAACAAGCCAAGCTGCTCCCCTGAATTTTCCTAAAACAGTTCCCCTTTCTACCTGGAAGCCAATAGATAGCAAAACTATACCAGGTGAAAGTGGAAAAAAATATGACACATATTTGGGTGGAATGCACTATCGCTACATTCAAAATGGTTTGCCCCTAGATATAGAAATGCGCTATATTGCTAATACTGATGGGCATGTTAAAGGCTATCTGAAAAAATACACAACTATTCCTTCATCACCAGATAAATTTAAACCTGTTTTCCGCCAAAAAGAAGGAATTGGCATTTACAATCTTTTTGTATATGAAGAACGAGCATATTTAAGCGCTTGTATCAACCCGCGCGGCAATACAACAGTTACAGGGGATCAGTTTAGAAAAAATCGGGCACTCTACGATATGCGTTTTGAGCGTATTATACTTTGGTTATTAGGGCAGAAGGAATTGCGCGATAATCGCTGTCTGTGGGCACTTCTGTCTACTCCTTTGCAAGATTCTTCCCCTGAAAAGGCTTATGCAATTCTAGAGCAAGCCTGGTTTTCTTGGTATCAATGGTGGCAACCACAGTTTCCTAAATATTAATTAATCACTAAAGTGTGGAATAACTGCATTTTAACTCACCTTTGTTATACGTCAAAGTGATCGCAATCACCCACACGTTTTTTATTTATGATATCTCTTAGGGGGCTTTCGTCAAGGCAAAAAATATGGCTGGAAATCCTGCACACGTCAAACGCCTGTTAGAAACTAAACAATGTCAGGGAGGGGATCTCAGGGATGCCAATCTTTGTCGTTTCAACCTCAGCGGGGCAGATTTAAGCGGGGCAAAACTAATGTTCTCGAACTTAAATAATGCTAAGCTCAGCAAAGCAAACTTAAGCGGTGCAGATTTAAGTTTTGCTAACCTGGTAGCGGCGGATTTGACGAGTGCTGATTTGAGCGGGCTTGACGCTAAGGGTATTAATTTATTTGAATGTAATCTCAATAACGCTAATCTCAGTGGCGCTGATTTGAGAGTCGGCAATCTAGTAAATGCCAGTCTTAGCAATGCTAATCTCAGTGGCGCTGATTTAGCCGGCGCTAATGCAATTGGTAGTAATATGACAATGGCTAATCTGAGCGGGGCAAATTTAGGGGGTGCCAATCTCGGTAAAGCAAATCTAGTAGCAGCTAATCTTCAAAATGCTAATCTTAGCGAGGCACGATTAGTCGATGCCGATTTAAGCGATGCAAATCTAAGTGGAGCAAATCTTAGTAGTGCTAATTTATTGAACGTAAATCTGAGTGGAGCGAATCTAAGCGGAGCAAATCTGAATGGTGCGAATTTAGCACATGCTAAACTTGAAGGAGCGATCGGTATTTACCCAGAGGAGCATGTTATGGCTCGACAAAATCCACCTTCTTCCTCTGGGATGCCTTCTAGTGGTATGTCTTATTTGCCCCATTCAGAGAGCGGCTCTTCTAATTCACCACGGCTTGGGTTGCCATAGAAAAAGAAATTTAAGGATTTTTTAATAATAGGTATAGAGGTAGCGATCGCTACTTTTTAGCCGGATCTAATTTTTTTACATCTCCCACTAAAGAGGTGAGGGGGCTTGCTTCTGCATTGAAAGTAAAAGCGAGCGCGTTTATATTTGTCAAAATACAACGCCACCTTGAGAAAAACAAAGCCCTAACCCACCTCCTCCTAGGGCAGCACCATTTTTGGCAGCCTAAAAGACTGTAATCAGCTTAACATTTGCTCGTGCTGCTGGCAAGTGTATCATTTTTCGCTGCCTTTCCCATTCCGGATATTGCTCGCCACCGTAGGAATAAAATATGCATTCTATCCATTATCGTATATTATAGTTAAATATATACGTGGGGTTACACCCTTCATACATATAAAATTTGCGGAAAATAAGCATTAGTCAATTTTCCGGGAATGCGGCGAACATTAGGTATTGGATAAAGGGTGTCAGGCACTTGGGGAAAATTTTTACATTAATGCTTGCGAGCGAGTGCCCAAAAACTACCGATAGCAAGACACTTAAAACAACAAAAACGAAACAGCCCAAGTTTTTTAAAAAAATATGGTTGGAAATAGTGCGCAGGGTAAAAAAAACATGAGTGGAAATAGCGACTACCTAAAACGGTTGCTACAAACAAAACAATGTCAAGGAGGTGATTTAAGTAATGCTTCTCTGGCTCAGTTCAATCTCAATGGAGCTGATTTGAGCGGTGCTAAATTAGTATTTAGTAATTTACATGGTGCCAATCTCAGCGATGCCAATTTGAGCGGTGCCGAACTCTGTTTTGCCAACCTAGTAGCAGCTAACCTAGAAAATGCCGATCTCAGAGGAATAGATGCTAAAGGAATTAACTTATTAGATGCCAAACTTAAAAATGCCAATTTTAGTGGTGCCGATTTAGGTTTTGCCAATTTTGTCAATAGCAACCTAGAAAAAGCCAATCTCTGCGGAGCCGACTTAGATGGCGCCAACATGATAGGAGCAAAACTAAATAATGCCAACCTCAGCGGCGCTAACCTAAGTGGTTGCAATCTTGGGCACAGCGAATTAATTGGAGCGAACTTATCAAATGCCGACTTAAGCGACGCGCGGTTAGTAGGAGCTGACTTAAGAGAAGCTAATCTAAGTGGCGCCAATCTTAGCAGCGCCAATTTATTAAATGCTAACCTCAGTGGTGCTAACCTCAGTGGTGCCAACATTAGCGGCGCCAATTTAGGAAACGCAAAATTAGATGGCGTTATAGGATTATATTTAGAACCGCAGGGGGGCAGCCGCAGAGCAGAATCACAAAAGCCCCCTGCATCATCATCAACACCAGCTTATGTCAATTTTTCCCAATCAGGCATATATCGAACAGATTTGCCTAATTTGAGACTACCGCATCCGGGATTACCCTAAGCAAATGAAATTTACTGGGCGGCTCTTCAACAAAGCGTAGCGATCGCACGCTCCAAAGCCAGCAAAGCACAATCCACTTCATCTGCTGAAACAATCAGTGGCGGCACAAACCGGATAACCTTAGCGCCCGCTGGAACTAAAAGCAAACCAAAAGCGATCGCTGCTTTTACCACATCAGCTGCAGTCACCGCTACATCAGCCTTCAATTCCATACCATTAATTAAACCCCAGCCGCGAATTTCAGCAATTAGATTAGAGAATTTTGCTGCCAGCCCTTTCAAGCCAGCGCGCAACTGTTCCCCTCGCGCCCGTACATTCGCCAGCAAATTTTCCTCTTCCAAGATTTCGCACACCCGAAGCGCCACCGCACAAGCTAACGGATTACCGCCAAACGTGCTAGCATGCTCACCTGGTTGAAATACATTACAAAACGACTTACATAGCATCGCACCGATGGGAATACCCCCGCCCAAACCCTTGGCAGAAGTAAAAATATCCGGTTCAATTCCCAGATTTTCGTAACCCCACAATTGCCCTGTGCGCCCTATGCCTACTTGTACTTCATCTAAAATCAGCAGAATGCCTTTTTGATTGCAGATTTCTCGAATTCGCTGGAAGTAAGTTATATCTCCCGGACGAACCCCTCCTTCTCCCTGTAGAGGTTCTAAAAGAATTGCCGCTACCCGCTTTTCATTCGCATCTAGAGAAGCGATCGCATTTTCCACTGCTGCAATATCATTGTAGGGAATATATTCAAACCCCGGCACCAACGGCTCAAAATATTTCTGATACTTCGGCTGCCCAGTTGCCGTAATCGTCGCCAACGTTCGTCCGTGGAAACTGGCATGAGCTGTTAAAATTATCGGTTCTTTAATATTTAGCACCGTGTGGGCATACTTACGTGCCAGTTTAATCGCTGCCTCATTCGCTTCCGCTCCCGAATTACAGAAAAACACCCCCTCTGCACAGGAATGTTCTACAAGCCATTTAGCAAGTTTTCCCTGTTCTGGGATATAATACAAGTTAGAAACATGATGCAGCTTTTGGATTTGCCGGCTAATAGCTTCTACCATAGCAGGGTGAGCGTGACCCAAAGTACAAGTAGCAATCCCTGCCACAAAGTCAAGATATTCGCGCCCTTGAGTATCCCACACACGACAACCGGCACCCCGCTCTAAAACTATGGGAAAGCGGGCATAAGTGTTAATCACATATTTGTTAAATTCTTCTGGAGTAAATGGACTTGTCTCGACAGTAGCAGTGTTTTTTTCAAGTAGGAATTCTGGGCTTATAGTTTGCTCTAATTCCATTTGATATTCCAATTTGCTCGTTTTATCTTCTTTAAGCCAGTGTACTCTACTCTCGAAGATAAATACCGACGCATTCAAACAGAACTGATTGCTGGAGCGATCGCTTTTACCGGGGTTCTTGCCCTTGGCACATTGTGGTATAGTCTAGTAGAGGGGTGGCCTTGGATAGATGCTGTTTACATGACAGTAATCACCCTCGCCACAGTAGGATTTGGCGAAACCCATCCTTTGGGAGAAAGAGGGCGACTGTTTACCATCGTCCTGATTTTGATGGGAATTGTCAATATTGGTTATATAGTCAACAGATTTACAGAAGCCATCATTCAGGGTTATTTTCAAGAAGGAATTAGATTACAGCGACAACGACGCTTGATAGATACATTAACTGGTCACTATATTATTTGTGGATTCGGCCGCACTGGTCGTCAGATCGCTTTTGAATTTCAAGCGGAAGGCGTTTCTTTCGTAATTGTAGATTTTGAAAGCAAGTCTATTCAGGAAGCGCAGAAACTCGGTTATGTTACTTTTCAAGGAGATGCCACTCTCGACGACACTTTGATTAAAGTGGGAATTGAACGCGCAGTATGTTTGGTGGCAGCACTGCCATCAGATGCGGAAAATCTTTATACTGTACTTTCGGCGAAAACTCTCAACCCTCATGTGCGAGCGATCGCTCGTGCCAGTACAGAAGAAGCCTTACAAAAACTCCAGCGCGGCGGAGCTGATGCAGTAGTTTCCCCCTATATTACAGGCGGTAAACGAATGGCAGCAGCAGCCCTCAGACCCCAAGTCATGGACTTTGTAGACGGGATTATTACTGGAGCTGATCGCACTTTTTATCTGGAAGAGTTTCTCATCGATTCAGAAACATGTCCTTATGTCGGGCATACCCTCAAAAGTGCTAAACTGCGATCGCAATCCGGTGCGCTGGTTCTTGCCATTCGTCGTGCTGACGGTACACTAATCGGTGGTCCTACTGCCGACACCCCCCTAATGCAAGGGGATACCCTCATCTGTATGGGCACCGCCGAACAATTGCGCACTCTTAATAAAATTCTAGGACCCCTGCGCTCTCGATTCCCTCGTCTGCCTAAACAAGTTCAGTCAGATGAGTAAAGAAAAAGTGTAGTGTTGAGTGTTGAGGCATTCTACACCCATATATATTTTATATTTATTATATGAACATACAACTTGGCAGCCGAAATAAAAGAGAAAAATCCAATTCCATTGTTGTAAAAACTGTAAAAGTTACTATCAACCACAAGATTGCAGATGGAAAATAAGCATTTTCCACATTCGGGGTAGCAGAAGAGCGCAATTAAATAGGTGACATAAGAAGAAGCAGGGAGGAATCCAGACAGAAGCGAGCGCGCCAGTTGGAAATATTATCCCACCAGTGTATGCTAGCTTTCAGTTAAAGCGATTTTGCATAAAATGGAGTCAAGCGCTAGGCAACCCGTAGCCGGTATACTGGTAAGCGGAAGGCACTCTGGCATATATCCCTTTTAGGGATTGAAGGAAAAAAATAACCAGCATCCAGAGCGACTGAATTTAAAAATGTTTCAGAAAAAATTTTAAAAGACGCATGAGCAGTTCCGAGCCGCCTATTTATTGCATAAATCCAGGTTGTGCCAACCCCCGCAATTCGCAAGGAGGGCAAGTTTGCGCACATTGCCAAACCCCGCTAGTCTATCGTTATCTGTGGGCGGTAGGCTCGGCAGCGGCACAGGTAGCACCAGGAGAAAAAATAAGCGATCGCTACTACGTGGTAGCCCCCCAAATATGGTTAGATACAAAACCAGGGGAAAAACCGTTTGTGCCCTTGGAACTGCCTGACGAAGCAATACCCTATCTACGCTTATATCCCCACCGTCTGCATATACCGGAAGTCTACGGTTTTTGTCATATTGGCGACGAGACAAACAAAACCGAAATCCTACTACTGGAAAATGTGCCAGTGGATGCAGTAGGCAATCTCTATCCCACAGTAGTAGAAGCTTGGCCAACAGCCTCTGCAGTTCGTCAAGTCTATTGGTTATGGCAAATATTGCAACTGTGGCAACCTTTATCAGAACTGGGAATGGCAGCCAGTTTGATAGTAGCTGACAATATTCGAGTAGAAGGATGGCGGATATGGCTATTGGAATTATATGCTGATGAAGCCGAAAATGCAAACAAGAAAGAAAAACAACAAACTCGCTTACAAGATTTGGGTAACTATTGGTTGAGTTGGATAAATGGCGCGCAGCCGTCGCTCGCTCAGCCATTACAAGAAATATGCGAACAGCTCTGTCGCAGTGATGTCAACTTTGAGGCAATTGCCCAACAGCTGAACCAACTACTCCTGGAAGAAGCTGCCAAGTTGCCTTTATACACCAAAATCGCTACCGGCACAGATACTGGCCCTCTGCGGTCCCACAATGAAGATACCTGTTACCCCACAGAAGCGGATTTCAAAGCTCGTAACACTCCACCCAATGAGCAACTTATACCCTATTTCACTATTGTCTGTGATGGAGTTGGAGGGCATGAAGGCGGAGAAGTGGCTAGTCAGTCGGCAGTCAACTCTATCAAGCCGCTCATCCAAGCTTTGCTTTCAGAAACTACCGCTGCCACAGAAATTACTCCGCCAGAAGTGGTGATGCGGCAAATCGAAGAAAGTATTCGTGTAATTAACAATGCGATCGCTGCCAAGAATGATTCCCAAGGGCGCTCTTCCCGGCAACGCATGGGTACAACCTTGGTGATGGCTCTGCAACTGCCGCAGAAAGTAAGAACCGCTGACGGCTTGGAGCTAGCAAATTCTCATGAACTTTATATTGCTCACGTCGGAGATAGTCGTGCCTACTGGATTACTGGTGATTACTGTCAGCGACTTACTGTAGATGATGATGTTGCTTCCCGCGAAGTGCGCATGGGGCGCTGTGTTTGGCGAGAAGCACTGCAGCGAGCTGATGCCGGCGCCCTCACTCAAGCGCTGGGTACCCGAGATGCTGAATTCCTTAGTCCTAATATTCAGCGCTTTATTATCGAGGAAGATGGTTTGCTAGTACTTTGCTCTGATGGGCTGAGCGATAACGATTTGTTGGAGCTGTCTTGGGCTAATTATGCTAATGCCGTTCTCAAAGGGGATATGTCTTTGGAAGACATGGTTAAGGCTTTGATTAATTTGGCGAATGAAAAAAATGGTCACGATAATACGTCAGTAGCGATCGCTTATTATCGTCTATCTCCAGAACCACCGGTACTCTTTGAGCCTAAAAAACAACCCAGCAAAAATACTTTCCCGCCTGATTCCCCAATGTCAGAAGCATCTAGGGAACTGTTGTATGCAAGTGCAACCCCCAAGGAAGACTATAAATCAAAGCCCAAGTTCAAAGCTTTGCCAGTCTTCCTAGGCGCCTTCTTAGCGATCTTACTTACAGCCGCTGCGGTTATTTGGCAATTCAAGGATAGTTTAGTGCAATTTTGGCAGCAGCCCGCATCGTCTCCCTCGCCAACTTCGGAAACTCCTGAGCAACTGACTCCTGCAACTCCAAAGGCGACAAAAGGTACTCAAGATGCTCGCTAAACAGCACTTCTATCTCCCATCTCTGCTATTTTCCCCGCCCTCACGGTTTGATAGGATAGGGGGCGACTGATGTGAGAAGATAAAAAATTATTTGAATATCCATCAGTGGTTTCACTGAAAGTTTTTCAGCTTATTGGAGAGGGAACATAAGGTCTAGTTTATGAAAGTTGGCGATCGCGTTCGCGTCAAAGAATCTATCATTGTCTACCACCACCCCGATCATCGCAATCAGCCTTTTGATGTTAAAGATCTACAAGGAGAAATAATAGCTATTCTTCAAGACTGGAACGGCAAACCCGTCAGCCCAAATCTGCCTATTCAAGTCAAATTTGACAAAAAATTCAAGGCTCACTTCCGAGCTAGCGAACTCGAACTGCTTGAATAGCAGTAACTAAAGTTATTATTGATAAGTGAGATAAAATTTTTATTTCTCACTTATCACTTATTTCCATCCCCGGATAAACCAACCTAAAATATTAATGTCACCACGCATTTTCTCCATCTCCTGGCGGTGGCGGGCAGCCGTTTCATAATACCACCGGCAATAATTCTCAAAATCTTGGCGATATTTGACTTCCCGGTAAAACTCTTGGGCTAATTGATGCGCCTCTAATATTTCTATTTGCGGTTGGGGCGCAGGAAGGAATGAGCGCAATTCATTGAAGCTCATAGTTTTTTACTGGCAATTTTACCAGATTTGACAACACGGCGCTATTTTGGCTAATATAACATGTTTTTTAGTGCTATTAATTCAAATCCAGCCTTTGAGGCGATATACAAAAATGCCGATATATTCTTTCAAGGCTTGTGATGTTCTGTTGAGATTATGACTGTCGGGCAAAAGGTTCAAAATAATTGATTGCGGTGAAAATGTCAGCTCTTGTATGTCTTGTACGCTGACGAGAAAGTCGGTGGGGGCAGGAATGGCTTCTATTCCTTGTTTCTTGAATATTAATAAGCTTCGCGGCATGTGCAGAGCGGAGGTGACTAGCAATACCCGCTTTTTGATTTTTCTCTCTTCTAAGATTTTGCGAATGTTGACGGCATTTTCGTAGGTGTTGAGGGAGGTGGGGTCTTGTAAAATGGCAGAGTCTGGTATACCCATTGCTAGAGCAATTTTGGCCATGTCTTCTGATTCTGGTGGCCCGCCTCCTTTCCAATCAATGCGACCTCCGCTAAGAATAAGTAAGGGGGCTTTTCCCTGTAGATATAGTTGGCAACCGTAGAGGATGCGATCGCCTGCTTCGTTGACTTCTACCCACGGGCGCGGTGGTAGTTGTGATTTTGTTCCTCCTCCTAAAACAACGATCGCTTCTGCTGAGGGTAATTCGGCTTTGGGTAGATTTTGCCATTCTAGCGAGCGCACTATCCCAGTACTCACCCAACCGTTACTCCCAAGCAGTAAAATTGTCAGGGATAGAGCTAGGGCTGTCGCTGCCCATCTGGGACGTTTCCAAAATGTAATTATTGCGATCGCCATTAGCAGGCAACTCATCCCTAACGGATATAAGAATATTGGCAGAACTTTCGATAAAAATAAAAACATTCTTTCTTTACCTTTCTTAAGATTTTTACTTCTTATTTTATTATTTTCTCCCTCTCTTTCTCTTGGCTTCTATTTTCTCCAAAAAATAAATCTAAGTTTTTTCGCCTTTTGCGATTTTTTTCCTGCACTTTTTTCAAGTTAGATAGATTTGGCTTTGGTAATTCTTCAAGGGTGTTATCAGGTTCTTCTTTTTGCCACCAAGCTAATATTAATCCTCCTGCTAAGCTAGCGATCGCTCCCAAACTAATACTCAATAAAATAGTATATCCCAGCAATAAAAATCCCACCGTAAACAAGAACCACAGTTTTAAAATTGTCGCTATTCCTTCTAACGCCGATGTTTCTTTTTTTTCTCTTTCTTCTGTCATAATTTTATCTTTTTTGTGCTAATATTATAATTAGGTTATATTTTTTACTTTTTCATATAGATTTCTGTATGACAGAGAACAATAATTCAAAATCTATCGATGTCTTCGGTGTAGGTAATGCACTTGTAGATATTTTGGCACTGGTAGATGATGATTTCATCCGCGAACGTGCTCTTCCTCGTGGTGCAATGATACTCATGGATTCAGAAAAACAAGGAGGATTATTACGCGATTTAGAAAATACATGTCTACAAATGCGCTCAGGTGGTTCAGCCGCTAATACTATGATAGCTTTAGCACAAAGTGGTGGCAGTGGTTTCTATTCCGGTAAAGTTTCTAGAGATACTAACGGAGAATTCTACCGTCAGGATTTATTAGCAGCGGGAATTCACTTTGACGTACATCCTGCTCCTGCTCCTAGCGGCTCCACGGGCACTTGTGTAGTGCTAACTACTCCTGACGCTGAGCGCACAATGTGTACGCATTTGGGAGTTTCTACTAAGTTAGGCCCTACAGATATTAATGCAGATCGTCTGAAACAGTGCAAATATAGTTATATTGAAGGCTATTTGTGGGATGCTCCTGATCCTCGTAAAGCTTCTATCGAGACAATGGAGTTATCTAAACGTAACGGCGTTAAAGTTTCATTTACTTTTTCGGATTCATTTTTGGTTGAGCGCTTTGTTGACGACTTTCACAAAATTGTGTCGGATTACTGCGATGTACTCTTCTGTAATGCGGATGAAGCGCGACGCTTTTGTGAGGAGGAATCTCTGGAGGTATGTGCGCGCAAAATTGGAGATTTAGTTGAGCTAGCGTTTATTACTGACGGTGCAAATGGTTCAATAGTGGTGGAAAATAAGCAGATTAACCATGTGCCGGGATTTCCCGTGCAGGCAATTGATACTGTAGGTGCGGGGGATGCGTTTGCAGGTGGTGCGCTGTTTGCACTGGCGCACGGTTTTAGTGCAAAGGCTGCGGCGCGTTGGGGAAATTATTTGGCTTCTAGGGTAGTGATGGTTCGTGGACCCCGTTTACAGGAATCCTATGCTAATAGGTTTCGGGAAGTGATGGGAATTTAGGGCTTGCCCGGGTTTCTGTCTGTATTGAGAAACCCGGTTTGTTTTTTAAGCTCCAGCTTCAGCTTCTTCACTTTCGCTGGAGGGCGGTACTACACAAGCTACTACTTGTTCGGGGTTATCAATGACAGTAATTCCTTCTGGTAAAACCAGTTCGCTGATGTGTATAGCGTCGCCCATGTGAAGGTTGGAAACGTTTACGTCAATTGATTCTGGGATGCTGTCTGGTTTGCACTTTACTGTTACTTGTGTGAGAACTAAGTCTAAAATCCCACCTTCTAATTTTACGCCGACTGGCTCGCCTACAAAGTTTAAATTTACGTCTACTTCTACGCTTTCTTTTGCGGATAGGGCAAAGAAGCTAAGGTGATAGGGGTTGCCTTTCCAAGGGTGAGTCTGGACTTCCCGCAATAGTGTTTTGCCGCTCCAGGGTATATCGGTGATGTTTAGGTTGATGAGGGTGTTATTTACTATTGCTTTCTTTAATAGTCTTTCAACGGTTTTTTCGTTGATGGCTAAGGATAGAGATTCGGTACCGTTGTGACCATAAACAACTGCTGGAATTAGCCCTTGACGGCGTAGGGCGTTTGGTTTGCTGCCTTCGGGGCGCTTTTGACATTCTACTGTGAGTTCCATATTGTCAATTTTCCCTTATTGCAATAATATTTTAGGCGACAGGGGTGCCATTAGCGTATAAAAGTGCACGTTTTGGCCCGTGAATTGGGTCTTCGACGATAATTGTGCGCTCGCGGCTTGCTCCCAGGGAAACGATCGCTATCGGCACTTCTGTTAATTCTGCCAGGAATTTTAGGTAGTCCAAAGCTTGTTTTGGTAGTTCTTCTAGGGTGCGACAGTTTTCTGTTGACTGTTTCCACCCTGGCAGTGTTTCGTAAATTGGTTTGCAGCGAGCGAACTGACGGGCGTTGCTGGGAAATTCGTTAGTGCGAATGCCGTCGATTTCGTAAGCTACACATATTTTTATTTCGTCTAAATCATCTAAAACGTCCAGTTTAGTAATTGCTAGACAGTCGATGCCGTTTATGCGTACGGCATAGCGAACTATTACGGCGTCGAACCAACCGCAGCGGCGTTTGCGCCCTGTGGTGGTGCCGAATTCTGCACCGCGCTCGCATAATATTTGTCCAATCCCTTCTACCATTTCTGTTGGAAATGGCCCTTCTCCTACTCGCGTTGTGTAGGCTTTAGCGACACCAATTACTCGATCTATCATTGTTGGGCCAATCCCTGCCCCTACACAAGCTCCACCTGCGACTGGGTTTGAGGAGGTGACATAGGGATAGGTGCCGTGATCTAAATCTAGCAGAGTTCCTTGTGCCCCTTCAAATAGGATATTTCGCCGTCGCTTTACGGCATCATAGATTTTTAGTGAGGCATCTACGACGTGGGGGCGTAGACGTTCTGCATATTCTCGATATTCGGTAATTATTTCTTGCGGATCTAGTGGTGGCAGATTATAAAGTTTTTCGAGAATGACATTTTTATAATTAATTGTCCAGGTTAGTTGTTCGCGCAGTACTTCTGGCTCCATTAAATCTAATATTCTAATGCCTATGCGTTCTGATTTGTCTGCATAGGTTGGGCCAATTCCTCTTCCTGTTGTCCCTAGTTTGCGCTCGCCCCGAAGTTCTTCTGATGCTTTATCAATTAATCGGTGGTAGGGCATCGTTACGTGGGCTGTCTGGGAAATGAGTAAGTTGCGGGTGGATATATTCAGCGCTTGCAACTGATCTAGTTCTTGAATTAGAACTTTTGGATCTATTACTGTCCCTGAACCGATAATACATTCTTTATCTGGATACAATATCCCAGAGGGTATTAAGTGTAGTTTAAAAGTTTTGTCGTTGACTACCACAGTGTGGCCCGCATTCACCCCCCCTTGGTAACGTACAACGACGTCTGCTGATTTGCTTAGCAAATCGGTAATTTTGCCTTTTCCTTCATCGCCCCACTGGGCTCCTATAACAATGACGTTAGCCAATGTTTACTCACGGTTCAAAGTACACAAATTTTTATTATTGCCATTAATCACTTATTTGTCAAATTAATTTTTGTTAAATTTTTGCTACTATGTTACAAATTAGCCAAGCTTCCTTAAAGGGAAGGTGAGGAGGTATTTGTGGCTTTACACGCGGAGTTACATCGTCATTTGGGCGGTTCGGTTGTGCCTCGTATTCTTTGGCGCTATTTTCAGCGTCACCATCCGGAGCTAAATGCCCGGTTTCCTGATTACGGGGAGTTTGAAGTATTTTATACCAAGCCGCGCAATACACTGGATGAGTATTTAGAACTACACACGCTAGTAGAGGGAGTTCAGACTGCGGAAACTCTACCTTATTTTATATACCGCTTGATTCGGGGTGCTTATATATTTGAAAATCTTGCCTATCTAGAATTGCGCTATACTCCCTATTTGCGTACACCTCAACAGCTAAGTCAGTCGCAGCGGATTGACGCGATGGCTGAGATTGTGGAGATTGTAGGAAAAGCGAGCCAGCAGAGCGATTGTCCGATTGTTACTAGCCAAATTCTCTGTATGCATTCCCGTTTGCCGTATGAGGTGAATCGGGCGATTGTTGATTTAGCGGCTCAGAGTAAGAAATATGTATGCGGTATAGATTTAGCGGGGGGGGATGCTTATTATGCGGAGCGATTGGATGAGTTTATCGAGTTATATGCTTATGCTCGTAAACTAGGTTTAAAAACTACTGGGCACTTATATGAAACGCCAGAGGGTTGTTATCCGGAATTGCTGCCGTATTTAATGCGCATTGGGCATGGTATCCAGATCCCGCTGAAGTACCCGCATTTGCTAAAACAATTGAGCGAGCGCAATCAGTGTTTAGAGGTTTGCCCGACGACATATTTAAAAACTGGCACTCTCCAAGACATGCGTCAGCTCAAGATAGTATTTGATCGTTGTTTTGATGCTGGAGTAGATATTGCCATTTGCACTGATAACGCTGGCTTACACAATGTTCGCCTCCCCTTTGAGTATGAAAATCTCCTAACTTTAGATATCATCGATTTCCGGCAACTGCAAGCCTGTCAGGCAGCTTCATTCCGTCATGCCTTTGCTTGGCCATACCCTAAGCCGCCAGCAGAAATGCTTAACGGATTGTTAAAACCGGAATTGGTGTCAGCATAGAACTTTTTTAGCAGTAACAGCGACAATTTTTTACTCCTACAAATACAAAAAGCCCCCTTTAAGTGGGGGTTTTTTCTGGTTGACGATTTGTGTTAATCTCCTAATTCCCTAATCCCTGCTCCTAAATAATTTTCAAATATTCCCTTCTGATATTGTTTGTTTGTTACGGTTTTTTCTACTTTTTCTACGATTTACGAATTCAGCGGCAAACTGTAAGGCGGATTTCATGCTAGAGGCATTGGCAATTCCTTTGCCAGCAATATCAAAAGCTGTGCCGTGATCTGGTGATGTGCGGATAAATGGTAATCCAATTGTAGTATTAACGGCGCACTCAAATGCCATGAGTTTTACTGGAATTAATCCCTGATCGTGGTACATTGCTAAATAGGCGTCATGGGTGCGATCGCTTGTTGATATACCATACCATGCTTGATTTGGTTTTACCCACATAGTATCTGGCGGAATAAATCCGTCGAGTGTGATTTGAGGGCGTTTTTTTCGTTCTGTTTCTAACCAGGGAATCATCCAATCTTTTTCTTCTCTCCCTAATTGTCCATTTTCACCGCTGTGGGGATTTAAACCTGCGAGCGCAATTCTTGGTTTTTCTATTCCGAAATCTTCCTGCAAACATTCTACCAATAAATCCAGTTTTGCAGATAATAATTCTGGTGTTAATGTTACTGATACTTGACTTAGGGGAATATGTGTGGTAGCAAGAAGTGTGCGTAGTAGGAAACCGCTATGGGGCGAGCGTGCCACGAATAACATGGCAAATTTTTTTATTCCTGCTCGTTCTGCTAGTAATTCTGTTTGCCCCGCATATTTGTGCCCTGCTGCTTGCCAGCATGCTTTAGAAATTGGTCCTGTGACGATAGCATCAAATTCTCCTGCTAGAGTAAGAGCGATCGCTTTTTCCAGATAAGCGAAACTCGCTGCTCCAGAATCTATATTTCCCCTACCAGGTATAATTTCCCTCTCTATTGGTACTTCTAAAATATCTAACTGTTTTATGTCAAAGTATGACTTTAAGTGTATACTTTTGTAAGTTTGCTCAATTACAGAGTAGGAGCCTATTATTTTTATGTCACAATTATCTTTTACATTGGTATCTGCAAGTGCTTTTAAAATTACTTCTGGTCCAATTCCTGCGGGATCACCCAGAGTCACAGCTAAACGAGGACCCATGCTAATTCATTATAGTTGACAATTTGATAATTAGATGTTATCTTGACAAAGGAATTCCTATCAGGGATGGAAAAACACACATATGAGCAACGAAATATTCACTACAGCATTTATTGTGTTTAGCACTGTTTTCGTAGGTTTAGGTGCAGGCTACCTGTTGCTTAAACTGCAAGGTGGAGAAGAATAGCGATTTCAGGCTTGGGATATTACCATATTACCTATAGTTCTCTGAATAAATCAATCTTCTGTCTCATCCAAGTGCTCAGCCACTTCGCGGTAGAGGTTGAGCACATGGTTGTCTTTTAAGTGATAAAAAACATTTCTTCCCTGTTTACGATAGCCGACTAGGCGCATTGCTCGCAACATTCGCAGTTGGTGAGAAACTGCTGATTCACTCATTTTTACTGCTGCTGCCAAATCGCAAACGCAAAGCTCCTGCATTGCCAATGCTGACAAGATTCGTAAGCGGCTGGCATCCCCCAGTAAGCTAAAGAATTCTGCCATCCGCTGTGCTTTTTCAAAATTGAGAATATTCTGATGTAGCTGGCGAACGCTATTCAGATCAACGGGATGCGCTACAGAGCAGCTTAAGTTGTCCGCGTTTTGCCGTTTACTCTGACTTTGAGCCTGCACTTGATTATACATAGTTTGTTTTTTTTCAATCCCTATAAGGGATTCTCTTGATATAGTAACATTTTATTATTAGTTTGTCAACTGGTAGTAGCTTTAATGTAGTCTTTTTCTGTATTTGCTCTTGGACTGGGAGGAAAGTTTGTTAAGTTTTGTGTTAAAATGAGAATAATCTGGTAATATTTTAGAGAAAGTTTTAAGCTTCGTAATAATGACTATATTGGTTGTCGGTGCCACCGGTACCTTAGGCAGACAGGTAGTTCGTAGGGCCTTAGATGAAGGGCACGAAGTGCGCTGTCTAGTTCGCAGTTATAAGAGAGCTGCATTTTTAAAAGAATGGGGTGCTGAATTGGTACGGGGCGACTTGTGCGATCCCCAAACTCTGCCACCTGCTCTTTCTGGGGCGATCGCTGTTATCGACGCGGCTACGGCAAGACCGACTGATTCCCTAAGTATCAAACAGGTAGACTGGGAAGGCAAAGTCGCTCTCATTCAGGCAACCAAAGCCGCCGGCGTAAATCGCTATATTTTCTTTTCGATTTTGGATGCCGATAAATACCCCCACGTGCCGCTAATGGAAATTAAGCGCTGTACGGAAGTGTTTCTGGCAGAATCTGGATTAAATTACACTATACTGCGGTTAAGTGGATTCATGCAAGGATTGATTGGCCAGTACGCAATTCCGATTTTGGAGAATCAATCTGTCTGGGTGACGGAAGCAACTGCGCCAGTGGCGTATATAGATACGCAAGATGTGGCCAAGTTTGCGATTCGCGCCCTTTCTGTTCCCGAAACCGAAAAGAAAACTTTTCCAGTAGTGGGGAATCGGGCTTGGGATGCGGATGAAATTATCCGTCTGTGTGAACGTCTCTCTGGGCAAGAAGCAAAAGTAACGCGTCTGCCGCTTGGATTGTTGCGTGCTGTTCGCAAAATTGCTCTCTTCTTTCAGTGGGGCTGGAATTTGGCGGATCGCTTGGCATTTGCGGAAGTACAAGCTTCTGGGCAACCAATAGCGGCTCCAATGGATGAGGTATATAAAATATTTGGACTGAACCCTGAGGAGACGACGACTTTGGAATCGTATCTGCAAGAATATTTCAGCCGAATTTTAAGAAAGCTGAAAGAATTAGATTACGAGCAAGCGAAGCTGAAAAAGCAGTCGAAAAGAAAGTTCCCTTTTTAAGGTGTACCCCAGTCGAAAAAAGCGATCGCTCATTAGGAGAGCGCTCGCCTTTTATCCAGGGGCTAAAACTAGCCTCGCTGTTTCTATCCCTAATAATAAGAATTATACAATCTTCAATAAGTATTTTTTCTGAACGTGCCGAAAGCTGGGATTATCTACAACGAAATCAAACCTGTAGCTTGTCGCGTGGCTGAAGAACTCAAAGATAAGCTAATTTCTCGTGGTTGGGATGTGTCTATGACAAGTGGTGCCGGAGGCATCCTTGGCTATTCCAGCCCCGAAAAACCTGTTTGTCACACTCCTATTGAACAATTAGTGCCAGTTGGCTTTGATGGCGACATGAGCTTTGTTGTCGTTCTCGGCGGTGACGGCACGGTACTCGCAGCTGCTCGTCAAGTGGCTCCTTGCGGTATTCCTATGCTCACTGTCAATACTGGGCATATGGGTTTCTTGACGGAAACATATCTTAATCATTTGCCGCAAGCGATCGAACAAGTAATCTCAGGCAGGTATGAAATCGAAGAACGGACAATGTTGTCGGTACAACTGCTTCGAGACAATGTTACTATTTGGGAAGTTCTGTGTCTAAATGAAATGGTACTGCACCGCGAGCCACTGACGTGCATGTGCCATTTTGAAATAGAAGTAGGCAGACACTCTCCTGTAGATATCGCAGCTGACGGTATTATTATATCTACCCCAACTGGTTCGACTGCTTATGCTCTCTCTGCCGGAGGGCCAGTTATTGCTCCAGGGGTGCCTGTGATGCAATTAGTACCGATTTGTCCTCATTCTCTGGCATCCCGTGCGCTTGTGTTTGCTAATACTGAGCCAGTGACTATTTTCCCGGCAAATCGCGAGCGCTTGGTGATGGTGGTTGATGGCAATGCTGGTTGTTATGTTTTACCTTCTGATCGTGTATTCATGAAGCGCTCGCCCTATGTGGCACGGTTTATTCGTCTACAACCTCCAGAATTTTTCCACGTTTTACGAGAAAAATTGGGCTGGGGTTTACCCCATATTGCTAAACCTTCTTCTATGTAATTTTCTTGAAAAAATATAAAATATAAAGTTATAATCTATATGAATACTATTACAATTGAGCGCAGCCCGAAGGTTTTAGTGATTGAAGCAGATCAAACACTGGCTGAACAGCTGAGTTCAGATTTAAAAGAAGCAGGTTATGAACCAATTATAGCTAATGATGCAAGCGCAGTTCTCCATCAAGCCCATCAACTACATCCATCTTTGATAGTAGTAGATAGAATGCTAGGGGGAGAGTCAGGGCTGGAATTATGTAGTCAGTTGCGAAAAGCAGGCTATCGCGTTCCTTTGTTAATATTAATGGCAAGAGATACTATTGAGGAGCGAGTGGCGTGTTTGGAAGCTGGAGCAGATGATTATTTTCTTAAGCCTTATCGCAGTCAAGATTTTTTGCGGTTAGTTCGCTTGTATTTGCAGCCAGATTGCAAAACTACTGAATATTTACGGTTTTCTGATTTGGTACTTGATTTGTCGACGCGCAGGGCTTTCCGCAATGGAAGAACAATCGACTTGACGATGAAAGAATTTGAATTGCTAAAGTATTTAATGGAACATCCAAGAGAAGTACTTTCCCGCGAGCAGATTTTGGAAAATGTTTGGGGGTATGATTTTATGGGGGAGTCGAATGTTATAGAAGTTTACATTCGTTATTTGCGTCTGAAAATTGAAAGTGAAGGGGAAAAACGCCTGATTCAGACGGTACGGGGTGTAGGATATGTTTTGCGGGAAGCATAAACTACTAGAACGTATTTGAATGTTAAAAATACACAGACAGAATTCCTCTGAGGGATGGAAGTTTATCATCGTGGTTTTAAGTGTCTGGTTGATTGGATGTTCTGCAGCTTTGAAGGCATTCCAACAGCCGCAAGCACAACCGCTAAGCCTTGGGCAAAATTTGCCTATCTCAGCGCGGGCAATAATCGGTAATCAGGTTATTGAATTGGAAGTTGCTAAGACAGAAGCTGAGCAAGCAATTGGATTAATGTATCGAGAGTCTCTGCCTGATAATCGGGGAATGCTGTTTCCGTTTAACCCTCCTAGAGCAGTTGCTTTCTGGATGAAAAATGTGCTTATCAATCTGGATATGATTTTCTTGCGAGACGGGGAAGTAAAAGCGATCGCTACTAATGTCCCCCCCTGTAAACAAACCCCTTGTCCAATTTACGGCCCTGGTGCTACTAAGATTGACCAAGTGATCGAATTGCGGGGAGGGCGGGCTAGTGAACTAGGCTTGAAAGTAGGCGAGCGCATTCTTGTCGAGTTTTTAGAGCCTGTGAATTCTTATAGCAATCATTAAATTTTTGTAAAATTACTACCTCGACAGAATACTATTGAAACTTCTATATTTATTACTAGATACTATAAGTGAAATCAACAAAAAAAGCTAGAGGAGCACGGATTCAGATATAAAAAATCTGTAGAATTGCGGATGACATTGGAAGCTGCCGCTTGCTGCAGTAGAAGAAATTAATAGAAAAGCTTTACAGCCACCCCTGGTGTAGACAGATAGAATACTGGCTACTTTTAGCCAGTAAGAGCTGAAATGATATTACAAAATCAGATCTACAAATAGAGCAAGTAGAGGAGGTGAGAATACAAATGACACCTACGACTTATGCACGATTCATTCGCTTTCTCCAAGAAGATTTAGCCATTTCGGCATCTTCTCTTAAAATAGCTCTACGCCATCGGGAGCAAGATCCTGGTCCTTTGCCGATGATCCTCTGGCAGTATGGATTGGTAACAATTGAACAGCTAGAGAGAATTTACGATTGGCTAGAAACAGCTTGAGAGTTGTTAAATGTTTACTTACATTAATTAAAATGCATAGGTTCTGCTTATCAACTAGGCAGCGCCGCCCTCTTGACAGGGTAGCGCTGTCTTGATATATTTAATTTAGTTTTGGGAAGGTTGAGCGAATATTCTGGCAGCGGCTGTTACACCTACACCAGGAGTAAAGTTATTACAACCCAATTCTAATAATACAGATTCTAAAGCAGCGAGCGCACTGAGAATATCGCGCTCGCTAACAAAACCCAAGTGACCTATTCGAAATATTTTTCCTTTTAAATGATCCTGCCCGTCAGCAAGAGCTATATCAAACCGTTTCTTCATTAGAGAGCGGATTTTATCTGCCTCTATCTGTATTGGCGCCACTGCTGTAATTGCCGGAGAAGCCACCTCATCTGCCGCAAATAGTGACATACCCAAAGCCTTTACTGCCGCACGTGTTCCTTTCATCAAACGTTGATGACGGGCAAACAAATTTTCCAACCCTTCTTTCTTCATCATTCGCAGGGTTTCTTGCAGAGCAAAATACATATTCACCGCCGGTGTAAATGGCGTACTATTTTTTGCCGCATCCTTGCGGTATTTACCCAAATCTAGATAATAACGAGGTAATTTTGCGGTTTTATATGCTTCCCAAGCCTTGGGGCTTACTGCTACAAAACCTAAGCCTGGTGGAATCATGTAAGCTTTTTGTGAACCTGAAGCAATAACGTCAATACCCCAAGCATCCATTGGCACATTAACAGCTCCCAAGCTGGTGACTGCGTCGACTATAATCAGTGCCTTTTCGTGATTTTTGACATGGCGGTTGATTGCTTCTAAGTCATTGAGTACTCCAGTAGAAGTCTCGCTGTGAGTAATAATAACTGCTTTAATTTGTTTATCTTTATCTGCTTCTAATTTTTCGCGAAACTGTTCGGGATCGAGTGCTTTTCCCCAGTCGGCGGTTATTTTCTCTACATTGAGATTATAAGCTTCACAAACTTCTGCCCAACGTTCACCAAATTTGCCATTACATCCTACTAAAACGCGATCGCCAGGGCTTAGAAAATTAACAATTCCTGCTTCCATAGCCCCTGTGCCACTAGCAGTCAGCACTAACACATCACTTTTGGTTTGGTGTAGCCATTTTAGGTTTTCTGTCACCTCTGCCACTATGGGGATAAAATCGCTGCTGCGATGGCCAATCGGGTGTTTAGCCAGTGCCCGTAATGCCGATTCTGGAACCGGCGTTGGCCCTGGAATCATTAACATCAGTTTGTCGTCCATGAATTTTTCCTATTCTTTCAAGCTATTTTTTCGGAATAGAGATTAGCTGTAGCAAAATCTTTAGAGTTATTTTCGTTAAGAGACCAACGGTATTCGATTGGCAGATTAGCTTTTTCGCACCATTCTTCTAGTTGTTTTTGTTGGGCCAAAGCTTTACGGAGGGTGACTATAATTTGTTTTACTTGTTCCCGTTGAGAAGGTATTTTTTCTACGGCTAGTATTGTTTGCCGTTCTAATAGTTGCAATAGAAGTTCATAATGAATGTGAGACGGAAGGGGGATTGGTTCCATAGGTTTGCAATATTTATCATTTACTCTGCACGAAAGCTGCGATCGCTTTTTTAGTATCTTGTTGTTTTACCAATGCCTCTCCAATCAATACTGCGTCAGCTCCTGCCTCAGCAACCAGACTTAAATCCGCTGGCGTGTGTAGCCCCGATTCGCTTACTACTAGGATACCTCGTTCTTTTAATTTTCTACCTCTTTCTTTTAATAATTTTACTGTCGTTTGCAAATCTACTGAAAAATCTTCTAAATTGCGATTGTTAATCCCCACTATATTAATCCCTTCTATCGCTAATACTCTATCTAATTCATTTAAAGTATGCACTTCTACCAGAGGTGTCATTCCAAGAGACTTGACAATTTTCACAAAATATTCTATATCTTTGTCAGACAAGATTGCTGCAATTAACAAAACTGCATCGGCGCCGTGCAAGCGGGCAAGATAAATTTGGTAGGGATAAATAATAAAATCCTTGCACAACAGTGGCAAATCTACAGCTTGTCTGATTTCGGTTAAGTATTTAAAGCTACCTTGAAAGAAATTTTCGTCAGTTAAAACTGAAATACAGGTAGCACCGCCTTTCTGATAGGCTTTAGCAAGTGCTACTGGTTCAAAATCTTCCCGGATTACACCTTTAGAAGGAGAAGCCTTCTTAACTTCAGCAATAATTGCCGAGGGGGCTGCTGCCCGCAGGGCACCTAGAAAGTCACGGGGGCTGTCTGCTGTATTCACTTGTTGCTGCAACTCCTGTAGGGGCAGCTTTTCCCGCATTTGCGCCACTTCGGTTTCTTTATGCCAGACTATTTTCTCTAGGATATTACGGGGTTCACCTTCTGGGTGGCGAACTTCGTAACGGAGATTAGCAACGTTAACAGGGGGATTTGGGGGGCGACGACGAATTTGCATACTTTAATGTAATGACGGAATTATTATATTAATGAAGAGCGATCGCTCGTTTATAGGCTTCGTCAAGAACTTCCGAAACAGTGGGATGAGTGTGAACGAGGAAAGCTAGCTCCCGCACTGACTGCCGATGAGCTATAGCATAGGCAGCTTCATGAATCAAGTCAGCGGCATGTATACCGAGAATGTGCACACCGAGAACTTCTCCATTATCTTGACGATAAATAACCTTAGCCAATCCTTCCGTTTCTCCCTCTGCGAGCGCTTTAGAGTTACCTTTAAAATAACTCCTAACAGTTGCCACCTCAAAACCTTCTGTTTTTCCCAATTCTTTCGCTGCCGACTCTGTCAATCCCACAAAACTAATTTCTGGATGTGTAAAAGCAGCTGCCGGAATACTGCGATAATCTACAATTCTTGGGCGCCCTAGAATAGTTTCCACAACGGCTATTCCCTGAGCAGATGCTGCGTGCGCCAACATCAGTTTACCGGTTGCATCTCCAATCGCCCATAGGTGAGGCACTACTTCCCCGCCTGCCAGTACTGCCATATATTCATTTGTGGGAATAAATCCACGACTGTCGAGTTCAATGCCTACAGATTCTAATCCTAAATTTTGCGTATAGGGAATACGCCCTGTAGCCACTAGGCAGGCGTCTACTTCTAGGATTTCCACTACTTCTTTAGTTTTTGTATCAGCTAACTCGATGACTACAGGCTCCCCTGGGGTGACTTTTTTCGCCATCATTCCCACCCGTGTTTCGATATCGCGGGCAGCAATAAGCACACGTTGAGCTTGTTTGGCTATATCGGGATCAAAAGTGGGCATTAATTGGTCTAGGGCTTCGATTATAGTAACTTCGCAGCCCAGGGCTGTATAGATATCTGCGAATTCTAAGCCGATATAGCCGCTGCCGATAATTGCTATCCACGGTGGTAATGATTCTAATTTGAGGGCGTCGTCGCTGGTAAATACTGTTTTCCCGTCGATTTCGATACCTGGAGGCACCCAAGGAATGGAGCCGGGAGCGAGGATAATATCTTCAGCTGTAATAGTTTTGTCACCTATAGAGACTTTTTGTGGCCCTACCACTTGGCCCCATCCTTTGATTATCTCTACTCCCTGGCGTTTAAGACTATTTGTCATATCGCTGCGAATTTTATTGACGATGTTAGTTGCATAAGCAGCGAGCGCTTGTCTATCGAATGTTACGTTTTCTATCTGAATTCCCAGAGCCTTCAAATTATCAGCATCGCGCAATTCTCTTACCCGCCTGGAAGCTGCTAATAGAGCCTTTGAGGGGATACAACCGCGATTGACACATGTGCCCCCCATTTCCCCTACCTCTACAATAGCCACCTTCAGGCCACAATTTACTGCATGTAGGGCTGCTCCATGTCCACCAACCCCCGCTCCAATTATTACTAAATCGAAATCAAATCCTTGTACCATTTTATTTTTCAACTGCACTTAGACATATCTTACTCCTTAATAACTACCAATTTTACTATTTGGTTGTCTTTTGCTCACAGACTGCCGCCACCCGCCGGCTGCTACAGCGAGGGAATAAACCAAACTGAGCTCCCCTTCAATTAAAAATTTCCCTACTTTGAGCTATAAAGCCTCAGCAGTCGGTTGTGTCAGAGTTCTATTTGCCGTTGTTATCTACCTCTACTAGTGGCGTACGGATGAGTTCTACCAGTGCCTTGATTAAAGAGATGGCTTTCTGAAATATATCGGCATGACGCTCCCTATCAAAGCCAGAGTTAATCGTGGCTTCTAACTTATCCAGCGCTTCTTGACAGCGGGAATTGAGTTTAATAAGTTGCTTAAGTTGCTCTTGTAATTCCATAAGCCGCCGCTCGATACCGTTCCGTAAGAAATCTTCATAGGCATCCATTTTGGCGATTTCCTGGTTGACTATAGTCTCATACTCGATGGCTTGGGTGAGGGCTTTTTCCCTTGTTCATTCAGCTCCAACCCACCCATCATAATGCCAGGACCAATACCCATCAGCCCCAGGAGCGACAGGATAGGTAATCGAATGTAGTCTTCAGCCACACTGTCGATATTTAATTTTAATAAGGGAATGTCGTCTATAGCCATACTGTTCAGCAGTTGCTTTTGAGGTTCTTAAGAAAGTCCACAAATTCTTCTTCAATTTTCTCAACTTCTTCAATTTCCTCCAATGAGAGCTTCTGCTTTATACTCTCAGCTAAGTCCAAAAATCGATTTATCTCCTGCATGAGCTGCCTTTTCAGGTCATTGTATTTCCTGATTTTCTCATTTATCAGGTTCTCAGTAGTTTTAACTTGGACTATTTTTTCCTCATATTTATTACTGGCGGCTTTTATTTTTTCGTCTGCTTGTCCTTTTTTTGCAAGCCCTCGGCACCAGCCGCCACACCTATGGCACCGGTAGTGATTGCTACTGCACCCAAGATTAATGGAATAATGAAAATCGTAGTAGCTTCCTCTAATTTAGGTATTTACAGGTATCTATAATTATTCCCCCACAGCAAATACTAGTTGAAAGATTTTTTACAAAAATTAACAAATCTGGCTTGACAAACTGGAAACTAGATATTAGTATGCTAGTATGTGCTCTGCACTTCCCCGGCGCAGGTGAGGGTAAAAAGGGGCGGTGATGCCCGGGAAATGACTAGGGAGAGCAGCCAAGCCAAAGTAAAAGCTGAGCGGGCTTCACGCTTTGTAATCCAGGCAGAGCACCGATGCAGTATTCAGGAGGAGAAGCATTCATACAACCAGTAAAGTATTATGAATGAAGATAAACAACAGCAGCGTCGCACTGCTGTAAAGAAATTTTTCGACTTAGAAGAAAATACAAACCAGTCGAATGGCAATAGAGAGGTAAATTTTAATTTGCAGGAGTTAGAAGAAGCGGCAGCAGATATAGAACAGTTTTTGCTACAACAGAAACAAAAAACAAATGAAAATATTGTAGAATCAAGTTTTAATACTGCCGCTGACGACGAGCCTCGTAAAGAATGACAGCAGCTGCGATCGCGACATTTAACGATTCTACACCAGCAGAGAGAGGAATTCTAACATATTTATCGCATAGCGTTAATAAATCTACAGACAAACCAGCCCCCTCATTGCCTAGCAAAATTAAAGTCGGCATATGATAATCTATATCCCAGTAAAGATCTTGAGCCGACGCCAAAGTTGCTATTACCTGTACACCTTTTTGCCGATAGTATAACACCTCGCGCTTCAAATCAGGAGTAACAGCCATTGGTAATCGAAACCATGCTCCTGCTGAAGCCCTAAGAACTTTAGGATTATCGACATCAACACAGTCTGAACTCATCCATAAACCTGACACGCCTACTGCAGTAGCTGTACGGATAATAGTGCCCAAATTTCCCGGATCTTGTATAGTTTCTAAGGCAAGAATTAAATCAATTTTCTTTAATTCATGCTGAAATAGCGAGCGCCTAGCTGTAGCTATTATACCATCTGGATTAACAGTAGTTGCTAGAGCTTGTAACACATTATAACTAACAAAAAGCGCTCGCTCAGCTTGCCTAGAAACATTCTCCCACAGTTGCGGATGACGTTGCTGCCATTCCAAAGTACAGCAAACCGTTTCCAACGGGTAAGACACAGCACAGGCTTCTTCTAGCAAATGCGTTCCTTCTAACAAAAACAAACCTTGTTCCCGCCTACCTTTAGGGGTGTGCAGTTTTCGGATTTGCTTAACCAGAGGATTCTGTAGACTTGTAATCATTTTTACTCATGCGGAACCCGGGACTTGAACCCGGAAGGCTTGCACCACATGAACCTGAATCATGCGCGTCTACCAATTCCGCCAGTTCCGCGCGTGTTGACTTACACTGCAATATTTTATAGTAGTAACATTATCTGCACTTGTCAACCCTTTTACAAAAAATTTTTTGTCATCAGGGAAAATGTCAGCTACTGAAGACAAAAGAAACTGTAAGCCTTGACATTTAGAAACTTTCCTGTACCATCATAACAAACTGAGAATAGAAAATATCAATCCATTCTGCCAGTAAACCCATTTCTTCCTCTCTGATGATAAAAAATTACGTTTCCCCTGAAGAAGCAGACAAATCTACCCTCCACATTTGGGGGCGGCATCCTCTAAAAGGCAACGTGAAAATAAGCGGTGCTAAAAACGCCGCTTTAGTGGTAATGGCAGCAGCCTTACTTTCTCCAGAAGACTGCCGGATTCGGAACGTTCCAATTCTAGCAGACGTAACTCGTATGGGTCAAATTCTCGCTGCTCTAGGAGTAAAAATAGAGCAACGGGAAGATATTTTAGACATTAATGCCAGCAATATCAGTAAATCGGAAGCACCTTATGAGTTAGTAAGTCAGTTAAGAGCGAGCTTCTTTGCGATTGGACCATTGCTGGCTCGTTTAGGAGAAGCCAGAGTTCCGCTTCCAGGGGGCTGTGCGATTGGCGCAAGACCTGTAGACTTGCATGTTCGAGGGCTACAGGCAATGGGAGCCGATGTTCAGATTCAACACGGAATGGTTAACGCCTGTGTAACAGGAGCTAGCCGCAGATTAAAAGGAGCAAAAATATATTTAGATTATCCGAGCGTGGGTGCAACCGAAACGCTGATGATGGCAGCAACATTGGCAGAAGGGGAAACGACGATTGAAAATGCAGCCCAAGAGCCAGAGGTAGTGGATTTGGCAAATTTCTGTCGCGCAATGGGGGCGAGAATCGTTGGTGCCGGCACTAAAAAAATAGTTATTTCCGGAGTACGGCACTTGCATTCAGCGGATTACTCGATAATTCCTGATCGCATAGAAGCAGGAACATTTTTAGTAGTAGGGGCGCTGCCTGGCTCAGACGTTAGTATATCCCCAGTCATACCAGATCATCTGACGGCAGTGCTGTCAAAATTAGAAGCGATCGGGGCAAGTATTACTATAGAAGAGGGCGATCGCATACGTATAGTCGCAGGAGAAACAATAAAAGCAACAGACATCGAAACCCTACCCTATCCCGGGTTTCCCACAGACATGCAAGCGCAGTTTATGGCACTCTTAACCATTAGTAACGGGGATAGCGTGATTACAGAAACAGTTTTTGAAAATCGGATGCGTCATGTATCCGAATTAAATCGCATGGGAGCAGATATTCGCGTTAAAGGTAACCACGCCCTCGTCCGAGGAGTACCATTACTTTCAGGAGCGCCAGTAGTAGCGACAGATTTACGCGCTTCAGCAGCCTTAGTGATTGCCGGATTAGCAGCACAGGGTCAAACTACAATCCAGGAATTGCAGCATCTTGATCGCGGATACGAAAAATTAGACTACAAATTACAGCAAATTGGAGCGCGCTTACAGCGGGTGCCGGCAGAAACCAAACAAGAAAGCTTAGTTGCAGGCTGCGAATTGACAATAAAATAAATAAAAAATAGTTAGCACAGTTTATTAAAGTGTGTGCATTATCAGCATGGACATTTTAAAGACACCGCTGATTGGTTTAAAAGCAGACCATTTTCGCCATCCTCTAGATCTAGAAGCAACAAACTCCCTTAAGCAGTTGTCAGGCTTGGACATACTGGTGCGGAATCTGTTAGGAAAGATTGGGGAGCAGTTTTTTTATCTAGACAATATTGCGTCTAGCATTTTAGTGGGAGAGCAGCAATTGCCCCATCTCCACAAACTGCTCCTGGAAGCCTGTCAGATTCTAGATATGGAGCCGCCGCAAATGTATGTTCGGCAGCATCCAGTTCCCAATGCCTATACATTTGCAATGCGAGGGCGACAGCCATTTATTGTTCTTCACACCTCGTTGATTGATTTACTCACGCCAACAGAGATTCAGGCGGTGATAGCTCATGAACTTGGCCACTTAAAGTGCGATCACGGGGTTTATTTGACCCTGGCAAATTTAATGGTGCTAGCCGCTGGGCAGTTGCCCTCCTTCGGGCAATTAATTGCTCAAGGGTTACAAGCACAGTTAATGATGTGGCTCAGATGCGCTGAATTTACTTGCGATCGCGCTGCTCTTTTAGCTACACAAGATCCATCAGTAGTAATTTCCCTGCTGATGAAACTAGCAGGTGGCTCTCCAACACTAGCTTCGCAATTGAATGTAGACGCTTTTCTGGCACAAGCCCGCGCCTACGACGATATTAGTAATAGTCAATTGGGGGAAATTCTTAAGCAAGCTCAGACTTCTCAATTGACTCACCCAGTGCCCGTACTGAGGGCAAGAGAAATAGATCGCTGGGCAACAAGTCAAGAATACGAAAACTTGTTGCAAAAAAGAAAAAGTGTGTATAATAAAGAAACCAACCCCAAGGGCGGATGGCGAAACTGGTAGACGCATCAGACTCAAAATCTGACACCGCAAGGTATGAGAGTTCGATTCTCTCTCCGCCCACTGCTTAGTGAATGAGCAGATTCAAGTTCTAAGTTTTTGAGGGGTAATTTTTTGTAAAGAAATGCCGGGATTCGACGACTGCTGGATAAGTTGGATTATTATTAACCAGTTGCCATATCTTGACTTTTTTGTCAAAACCACCGCTGACTAGCAATTGCCCGTCAGGGCTGAATGCTATAGTTCGCACCCAGTCTGAATGTCCTGGAAGCTGGCTTAAAAGCTGCCCATTTCTCAAATCCCACAAGCTGATGCCATCTTGCCCGGCACTAGCAAGAATGGGCGAGCGCGGATTGATGGCTAGAGAATAAACTTGATTGTGAGAATGATATAATGTGTGGGTTATTTCTTGGGTTTCTAGATTCCAAATTTTGATGCTAGAGTTGTAACTAGCTGTTGCTAAAGTAAAACCGTCGGCGGCGAATGTTAAAGCATTGACTGGTTGATGATATCCTTTGAGGGTGCCTATATAGGAACCTGTAGTAAGATTCCATACTTTCACGCTCCCATCTTTACTGCCAGATGCCAGTAAGCGTCCATCGGGACTAATTGCAACTGCATAAAATGTCTCGAAGGGTGCTAAGGTTTTGATGAGGCGCTGTTTATTTAGATCCCAAAGTTTTAATCCGTCTAAACCTGCACTCACTAGGATTTGGCCATCAGGGCTTATTTTTAGGGAGGTAATGTTGGTAGAGAGTTGCCAGAAGGTATGGGTTAACTTGCCGGTTTCTAGATTCCAGAAGTTAAGCATGGAATCGTCGCTGCCGCTGACTAGGGTTTGAGTGTCAGGAGCGATCGCTACAGTTAATACTCTTGTTTTATGCCCTCGTAAAGTACGGATTTTTTCACCAGTTTCTAGGTTCCACAGTCTAATTTTTGGATCGAGATTGCCTCCACCGCTAGCTAGTATTTTTCCGTTTGGACTAAATGCCAGAGTTTCTACACTTCCCTTGTGGTCATGCAAGGTACGCAGTAGTCGGGGAAGTTTCCAATTTCCTGCAGCGATCGCTTCTTTTCCCCAAACCACAGTCAAGTTTAAACAGCTTATTATTATTATAAGTGAGATACCTTTTGTAGCTCTATTTTTACTCACTTTTTTAATTAAGATTAAGGGCGGGGCGGATGTTTTTTCGAGGCCATAAGTGTAGGCAATTGAGGTCTAGAGGCAGTTGGTGGCAGATAGTGCTGTGCAACTCTTTCTGGTTCTTCTAAGCGAGTGCGTTGGATAACCCACCAGCGCCAGACAAGAGCCGCACTAGCAACCATCAGTCCAAAAGCCAGAAGCGAGCCACGACCCCCCATACCTCCAATCGCAGCATCCACAGCCCCAACTGTAATTATGAAGCCAGAAATAGGTTCTCTACGGTAGACAGACTTCCAAATTCGAGGCCATGAAACATTCATCACGGTTTACTCTGTTAATATCAAATTTCAATATTAAAACTACAGTCTACATTAAGCTTTGACAGGTTTGCCTATACCTTAGTTTAGCTAAAATTTTACTCGCTATATAGGATGGCGACCAGCCTTTTCCAGAGCAGCACCAACCTATTTCTCAGGAAAAGGCCAGTAGATTAAATTAATTGAGGCCGAGCCATGTTAGCAGCCCTTGCCCGGTAAAGTACTCGATAATTAAAGTCAGCGTAAAGCCAAGCATAGCAGCGCGACCATTTAAGCGCTCTGCATAGTCGTTAAAGCCAAACTTCGGTTCTTCGAGTCTAGGAGTAGTAGTAGGTTGCGGTATAGTCATAATTATTCCTTTCGGTTACAATTGTTTACGTTTGCCTAATTATTTCATTAAGTACTACAATTAGGAAACAGCCAAACTGCGAAGCGTGAGATTAAACTTCCCGCAGAATATTGCTTGTAACCAGCGCCAGGAGGAAGTCAGTAAGAGGTAAAAATGGAAATCGGCGTCCCCAAAGAAACAAAAGATATGGAGTTTCGAGTCGGGTTAACTCCAAGTAGCGTGCGAGTTTTGCGGGAAAATGGCCATAAGGTTTATGTAGAAACCAATGCTGGGGCTGAAGCTGGGTTTACAGATGAAGAATATCTACAGGCAGGGGCAGTTATTGTCCCTACAGCCAAAGAAGCATGGGATAGGGAACTGATAGTAAAAGTAAAAGAGCCTTTACAGCCAGAGTATCAGTATTTACAGAAAGGGCAGATACTTTTTACTTATTTGCATTTAGCAGCTGATCGTGCCTTAACCGAACAATTAATTAATAGTGGAGTTTGCGCGCTCGCTTACGAAACCGTAGAACTACCAGATAAGCGACTGCCCCTACTCACCCCCATGAGCATCATTGCCGGAAGACTTGCCGTACAGTTTGGTGCTCGCTACTTAGAAAGACAACAAGGAGGGCGGGGAGTACTTCTTGGAGGGGTTCCTGGAGTAATGCCTGGGAAAGTTATAATCCTAGGCGGAGGAGTAGTAGGGACAGAAGCAGCTAAAATAGCCGTTGGCATGGGCGCGCAGGTATACATTTTTGATATTAACGTAGATCGCTTAGCATATCTGGAGACCCTTTTCGGTTCGAGAGTACAATTGCTTTACAGCGAATCTCTGCATATTGAAGAAATCGTTCCCCAAGCAGACTTGCTCATTGGTGCTGTACTTGTACCTGGTCATCGAACACCAATTTTAGTGTCTCGAAAGTTGGTACAGCGTATGCACCCAGGTTCAGTAATTGTAGATGTAGCAGTAGATCAGGGAGGATGCGTAGAGACCTTGCGGCCCACCTCTCACAGCAATCCCACCTACATTGAAGAAGGAGTAGTTCACTACGGCGTGCCCAACATGCCAGGAGCAGTGCCCTGGACAGCAACCCAAGCTCTTAATAATAGTACATTGCCCTACGTTTTAAAATTAGCCGCTCGCGGTTTAGGGGCATTAAAACTCGATTCCGCCTTAGCCGCTGGAGTGAACGTCAAAGACAGACAACTCGTTCATCCAGCGCTACAGCAAGTATTTCCTGATTTAGCACCTTAACGCCTAAGCCGAATTATTGTATTATAAATGCAAAGGGGGCTGCGATCGCACCTTAAATTTTAGAATTAACAGTCTTTTTCGATTTACGTGTCGTCTTTTTAGTAGAAGCCTTAGCATCCAAAAGTTGCAAAGCTTTTTCCATAGTCAATCCTTCTATTGTTTCCCCTTCTGGTAGGGAAGCATTAATTTTACCGTGCTTAACATAAGGCCCATAGGGGCCATTATAAACATTAACTGGTTCCCCGTCTACCGGGTGAGGACCAATTTCTCGCACAGGAGTCTTAGACTTACTGCTGCCGCCTCTGCCCCCTTTTTTAGGTTCCGCCAATAATTCCAGGGCACGTTCCAGAGAAATTGTCAATACATCATCACTTGCTTTTAAAGCCCGGTATTCTTTCCCTTGTTTGCCCATATCATGGACAACATAAGCACCAAATCTACCCAAACCAGCTTGGATCTTACATCCGGTTACAGGATGGTTGCCCAAAGTACGAGGTAGGGAAAGCAAACCGACTGCCATTTCTAGAGTTACATTTTCTGCCAAAATTCCCTTAGGCAGAGAAATTCGCTTAGGTTTTTTATTTTCCTCGGATACATCTCCCAATTGGATGTATGGACCATAACTGCCGATTTTTAAGTAAATTGGCTCGCCAGTTTCGGGATGGTGGCCGAGGACATCAGGGCCTTCAGTTTTCTGACGGAGCAGCACCTCAACCCGTTCTGGATCGAGATCAGCCGGAGTCAAATCTTTAGGAATAGAAGCAGTAGTGCCGTTGCGGCCTTCCAAATAGGGGCCAAAACGACCAATTCTAATTTTAGCATCGATATTTTCCAGCTCAACAGTACGGGCTTGAGAGGGATCTATTTGACTTTCTTTTTCCCTAACTTGAGTTTCTAAACCTGTTTCCCCTAGATAAAATTGTTGCAAGTAAGGAAGCCAAGCTACCTCGCCGGTAGAAATATCATCAAGAGTTTTCTCCATGCGAGAAGTAAAGCCGACATCTACTAAGTCAGGGAAATATTTTTCTAACAAATTGGTAACAGCGAAAGCAGTAAAAGTAGGAACGAGAGTATTATTAACAAGCAGGGCGTAACCCCGATCAATAATAGTACTGATAATACTAGCGTAAGTGCTAGGACGTCCAATACCTTCACTTTCTAGAGTTTTGACGAGAGAAGCCTCGGTGTAGCGAGCGGGAGGCTGAGTATCATGGCTAATGGATTCAATTTGAATACAAATAGGGCGCTCGCCCACCTTTAATGCCGGCAAAATAATTTCTTGATCTTCCACCGCCGCTTCTGGCTCATCTGAGCCTTCGACATAAGCCCGCAAAAAACCAGGGAAATCTATGCGCTTGCCACTGGAGCGAAAATCAGCATCTTCTACGCGTAACTCTACATTAATCAAAGTTTGCTGCAAATCAGCCATTTGGCAAGCCACAGTACGCTTCCAAATTAAATCGTACAGTTCAAATTCTCGACCGCTCAACCCAGTTTCTTTAGGAGTACGGAAGCTACTGCCTGCTGGGCGGATAGCCTCATGAGCTTCTTGCGCGCCTTTGCTTTTAGTAGCGTACTGACGGGGAGCAAGGCTTAGGTATTCCCTGCCATACATTTGCTCAACACAACTACGGGCAGCAGCGAGCGCTTGCTCCGACAGGTGTACCGAGTCAGTGCGCATGTAAGTAATATAACCCTGCTCATAAAGATTTTGGGCAATCCGCATCGTATCCCGTGCTGATAGTTTCAGTTTGCGGTTAGCTTCCTGCTGAAGCGTCGAAGTAGTAAAAGGGGGGGATGGCTTACGAGTCACCGATTTTTCTTCCAAATTGACAACAGTCCAAGGTTTGTTGGCGATGCGCTCTTTTAGAGCCCTGGCGTCGGCTTCATTCAACAAAACCACATTCCTACCCGCCGCTATTTGACCTGTTTTCTCGTCGAAATCACTGCCATTGGCAACTCTAGTGCCCGCTACGGCCACCAGTTTGGCCTCAAATATTCCATTGTTATGCTGTAAAGTAGCCTTCAAATCCCAGTAACGACCAGAGCGGAAGGCTCTACGCTCTCGCTCTCTTTGCACTAACATACGCACGGCTACTGACTGAACGCGACCCGCTGACAATCCCCAGGCTATTTTTTTCCACAGCAAGGGTGAAAGGGTATAGCCCACTAGCCTATCTAGAATCCGGCGCGTTTCTTGAGCTCGCACTAGCTTTTCGTCTATGCTGCGACAGTTTTTCAGTGCTTCTTGGATGGCTTCTTTAGTGATTTCGTGAAAAACCATTCTCTTGGTGGGGACTTTGGGCTGCAAAATTTGTTGCAGGTGCCAACTGATGCTTTCTCCTTCGCGATCTTCGTCTGTAGCCAGGATTAGTTCATCGGCTTCTTTGAGGGCTTCTTTTAGAGCTTTGACTACCTTTTTTTTATCTTTGGGAATGATGTACAACGGCTCAAAGTTAGCCTCTACGTTGACTCCTAGCTGCGCCCACTTTTCCCCCTTGACGTTTTCTGGGATTTCGTCTGCTGAGGAGGGCAAATCGCGCACATGGCCCATCGATGCTTCTACGCGATAGCCCGGAGGTAGGTAATTGCGAATTGTGCGTGCTTTGGTGGGAGATTCGACGATGACGAGGGTTGACATGGCACCTTTTGGGATTGCAGCTTGGCTAGAAAGGTACAGGCTTTCGCGCTCGCTCGCTGTTTAACTTGACGAGGCGATCGCAATAGTACCTGATTAAAGTTTGGGGAATGATTGCTCGGCGTCTTCGTGGAAATTGGGCCTAAAAGGCCGCGGCCAGCGTGCGCCTTCGAAGAGCGAGCGCTTTTTCCCAATCGTAAAATTCCCCTAATCTCTTTATATTGAATATTAATAACAACAAATGTTTAGCTAGGGATAGCTAGCTCTTTTATCCCGTCTTATGCATCTTACTGGCGCCTTCTCTAAGAAGCTGGTATACCATGAAAAAACAGGGCTCGCAGTGATTTAACATCAGTTATCTTTTCAAAAATCAGCCGGTTATCTTTTGTTTATTTTGATTGCTCATCATAATTTTTTTCATACTCCACGTTCACTTCTGCTTCCTAATCTATATCTATCTTCTGTTTTTCTTCCCCACAATTCTCTATTTTTACAAAAATTCGCCACTTGAAATTGCTTTCTCTGTCACGTCATATTCGTGTCTCTTAACATTTAAAATAACTTAATATATAAATATTAATTTTTTATTAAAAAATAAAAAATTGTAATAAAAAAGAATATATTTAGAAAAAAGAGAGAGTAAAAATTACCGCTGGCTTGGGGAAAGGGGGAGAGAAGGGGTAAAATACAAAAAATACAGAGATTATCCAAATATCACTGTGCCGGGTTCTATGGGATTCAACGATCCAACTTAAACTAAACACCTAAGCCCAGAAGTAGTGTCTCCGTCCTTAAAGAGGAAGGCAGCGCTTTTCTGGTAAAAAAATTTTAACGCGCAAACCTGACCGAATTGTTGCCGAGCAACACCCTAAAACCAGCCTAAACTGTATGAATTTTGTCAATATTGCAGCTCAGCTAAATGCCGGGACGATATGGCCAGAGGGGATTGTTGTTATCACCCTGGTGGTGGTAATAGTGTACGACCTAATTGTGGGGCGTGCTTCCAACCGCTGGACACCTTATATAGCGAGCGCGGGTCTTCTTGCCTCAACCATTGCCCTCTACTATCAATGGAATAATCCCAACCCGCTCGCATTCCTAGGCAGCTTCAACGGCGACGCCCTAAGTATAGTATTTCGTGGGATTGTCGCCCTCTCCGCCGCTTTGACTATTCTCATGTCCATCACCTACGTCGAACAAAGCGGCACAGCTTTAGCAGAATTTATTATGATTCTGCTCGCTGCTACCATAGGAGCAATGTTCCTCTGCGGCGCAGACGAACTGGTGATGATTTTCATTTCCCTAGAAACCCTAAGTATCGCCTCCTACCTGCTCACAGGGTACATGAAGAGAGATCCGCGCTCCAATGAGGCGGCGCTAAAATACCTGTTAATTGGAGCTTCTAGCTCGGCAGTATTTCTCTACGGTATTTCGCTACTATATGGTATATCTGGCGGCGAAACTCGCCTGAGCGCGATCGCAACCAGTATCGCCAATGCCAACGCCGGACAATCTCTAGTAGTCGTTATCGCCTTAGTATTTGCGATTGCAGGCATCTCCTTCAAAATCTCCGCCGTTCCCTTCCACCAGTGGACACCTGACGTTTACGAAGGTTCTCCCACCCCTGTAGTCGCCTTCCTCTCCGTAGGTTCTAAAGCCGCCGGATTCGCCCTCGCCATTCGCCTGCTCGTAACCGCCTTCCCCTTAGTACAAGAGCAATGGCAATTCGTCTTTACCGCCCTTGCTATCCTTAGCATGGTACTTGGTAACGTTGTCGCCCTTGCTCAAACCAGCATGAAGCGAATGCTAGCCTACTCCTCTATTGCTCAAGCAGGCTTTATCATGCTTGGTTTGATTGCAGGTACGGAAGCTGGTTACGCCAGCATGGTTTTTTACCTGCTAATTTACTTATTTATGAACCTAGGGGGTTTCACTTGCGTGATTCTTTTCTCCCTACGTACCGGCACTGATCAAATTTCTGAATACTCAGGCTTATATCAAAAAGATCCCCTTCTCACCTTAGCCTTGAGTATATGTTTGCTCTCTCTAGGTGGCATTCCACCTCTTGCCGGTTTCTTCGGTAAACTTTACCTATTCTGGGCAGGTTGGCAAGCCGGGCTTTACGGTTTGGTACTCCTGGGATTAGTGACAAGCGTTGTCTCAATTTACTATTACATTCGCGTCGTCAAAATGATGGTGGTGAAAGAACCCCAGGAAATGTCAGACGCCGTCAAAAACTATCCGCCTATCCGCTGGAATTTAGAGGGAATGCGCCCTTTGCAAGTGGGTTTGGTACTGACGTTAGTTGCTACTTCTCTAGCTGGGATTTTATCAAATCCTTTGTTTACTCTGGCAAATGATTCTATCACCCGTACCCCCATTTTGCAAGCTGCGATCGCTCACAAACCACCTTTGGTATCCGCGGTGAAGCTGGATTAATTTCTATTTCACTAATTTTGTTTAAAGAAACCCGGTTTATTGAAAAACCGGGTTTTTGTTACGCTAGTTTAGTTATTTTTACAGCCAACGTGGTATACTCGAAATAAATGCCATTTGTGCTTGAGAGGCTTTCCCTGTGTCACGTTCTAAACCTTATCTGCCACTCCTCTTGCGAATATTACACAATTTAAATGCCTTATTCGCACTTTTAGCAATTATTACGTCATTTTTAGTTTACAATACATACGACGGAAGATTTGGTAAGTTGCCTCTACCTCGGATTCCAGATATTATTGGAATTCACGGTACTTTCGGATTGTTTTTTTTGCTTATCTTACCAATTTTTGCGATTTATAGCTTCCACGCGGGAGAAAAACGTTTGCTCCAATCAGACTCTTTTCAAAAACTAAGCCAATTTGGCAAGCCGATTTGGTGGCTTAGTTTACAACGTATTATCAATACTGCAATGTTGCTGGCAGCAACATTTGCTGTTATCACAGGTAGGATGATGCAGGAAAAATGGCTTCCTAATCAAGAATTAAATCAAATCTGGTATCTTCTACATCTAACAGCATGGGCAATTCTCGTAATCTGCTTAGCATTGCACCTACTAGCAACAGCAAAAGTAGGCGGCATTCAAGTTTTTATGGCTATGTTTGACACAAAATTTCGTCAAAAGGATTCTCCGTCAACTTGGCTAGAAAAAATTCGCTTTTGGCTGCGTAATCCTCATTTATAATAATTAAAACAAAGTGAAAAATGTGAAAAGAAGAAATATATTTATAATAATAGCCGAGATTCTGGTAATGGGAGGGATTATAACAGCTTTTGTTGCTCCTTTATTTGTTTCATCATCATCGGAGGAAGAAGCCCAGGTAAACACATGGAATTAATTTTGGAAGAGTTTCAGCCGATAGCAGCGATCGCAACCACTATCGAAGGCGCAAAACGCCTTCAGTTTATATGTCAAACTGGAAAGGCAACACTCTGGGTGCCAGAATCACTAAAAATAGAAAACAGCAAAATATATAAAGGCTCTCTCAAAAACCACATAGCAGAAATATGGCAACACTATAAATCATTTATTTTTAGTTTAGCGGCTGGAGCAGTAGTTCGCATCATTGCCCCCTTACTACAAAACAAAAGTAAAGATCCGGCAGTAGTTATAATAGACGAAACAGGAAAATTCGCTATTAGTATTTGTAGCGGGCACCAGGGAGGCGCTGAAAAATTAACGCGGATAATAGCTAGAAAAATGGGTGCAACTCCAGTATTAACAGGGGCATCAGCAGCATTAAATTTACCAGGTATAGACATACTGGGAATACCATTTGGCTGGCAGCGGGGTAGAGGCGATTGGAAAGGTGTAAGTGCCGCCGTAGCGCGTGGGGAATTAGTACAAGTAATTCAAGAAGATGGCTCGACATTGTGGCAGTATCACTTACCGGAAAAACACCCATTTTATTTTCAAGGGATAGAAACATCACCACCTGCAGCAGCAAGAATATGGATTAGCTGCAAAGAAAGATTTATTAAAGAATATAGAATCCCAGAAATACAATGGCATCCAAGAGTATTGTGGGTGGGTGTGGGATGCGAAAGGGGGACCTCTAAAAAATTAATTGAGACAGCAATTGAAAAAGTTTGCCGAGAGAATCAATTAGCAGAAAAAGCGATCGCAGGAATTGCAACAATAGACATCAAAGCCAATGAAGCAGGATTAGTAGAACTATGTAGCGAACGCGCGTGGCCACTGCGAACATTTTCCCCGGACATATTGCGAGCGCTCAAAGTACCCAATCCCTCAACAATCGTAGAAGCCGAAGTCGGTACACCCAGCGTTGCCGAAGCAGCAGCAATTGCCGCCGCCACCTCCCACTCCCAATGCCCTAATCCCCCCATTCCGACATCTAATCCCCTGATAGTGCCCAAACAAATTTACCGCTCAGAAAAGCAAACCGGAGCCGCAACCGTAGCGATCGCTCGTTCCGAAATAGAATACACTGCACGTAGCGGCAAACTTTTGCTTGTGGGCACAGGTCCAGGCGACTTAGAACAGATGACGCCTGCTGCTCAAAGCGCGATCGCAGCTGCAGATGCTGTTATTGGTTATACTTTGTATATAGATTTGATTGCTCCTTTGCTGCGCCCAGGGCAAATAGTCGAATCACTGCCAATTAAACAGGAAAGACAGCGAGCACAACGAGCGATCGCATTAGCAAACTGGGGTTTGAGTGTAGCTGTAGTTTCCTCTGGAGATGCCGGAATTTACGGTATGGCAGGATTAATTTTAGAAGAACTGAAAGCCCAAGGCTGGGATGGCAAAACCCCTGCAGTACAAGTATTTCCGGGAATTACAGCTATGCAAGCTGCTGCCAGTCGTGTAGGAGCGCCGCTTATGCACGATTTTTGCGCTATTAGCTTAAGCGATTTGCTCACTCCTTGGGAAGTAATAGAAAAACGCCTCACTGCTGCCGCTATGGCAGACTTTGTTACGGCACTTTACAATCCGCGCTCGCGCAACCGAACTGAACAGCTTGTGTTGGCGCGAGAGATTTTTTTAAAATATCGACATCCTGATACTCCAGTTGCGATCGTACGTTCAGCTTATCGAAAAAATGAACAAATTTTTCTCACAACTCTTGAAAAATTTCTGGAAATTCCCATTGACATGTTTACAACCGTGCTAATTGGTAATCATAGCACTCGCACTTATGCGGAATGGATGATTACGCCGCGAGGCTATATGGGATTTGATAGTGCCAACAAATAATTCTGAAAACACAACTTATAAGCAATACAATAATCACTAGAGGTTAGCATGGAAGTTAAAATAGGCAAACCGGCGATCGCTTGGAAAAAGTTTTCCCCATTCGACAAGCTCAACCAACCTTTTTATGTCACCAAAAACAATGCAATTTTTCAATAAAACTTTGGAAGTAGAAACCGATTCAGAAATTGGCATATATAACATAACGCCACAAGTTGTGCAACTATTGGAAGAAACTTCTATAAAAAATGGTCAAGTGTTAGTATTTTCCCGACACACAACCACAGCTTTAGCTATTAATGAATATGAAGTAAGGTTGTTAGAAGATATAAAAAGCCATTTGAGAAAATTAGCACCTCCTGAGCAAAAATATTTGCACAATGACTTGCATTTAAGAATTGTGCCTCCAGATGAACCAATGAATGCTCATTCGCATTTGATGGCAATGATGCTCAATAATAGTGAAATAATTCCCGTTGCCGATGGAAAATTGGTCCTAGGAATGTGGCAATCTATTTTATTTTTCGAGTTAGATGGCCCTCGGAAGCGTACAGTTTTTGTACAAATAAGTGGAATGTAAAGAAAAAAATAAACCCCTCTAACCGGGGTTTCTGATCACACATGCTATTTCTGTAATTTTACAAATCAACTGTTCATTTCTGATTTGGAATAAATTTAGTTAGGAATCCAGAAACTAAAGATAGAACGATAGCACCAAACAATGCTGGCCAGAAACCCTGAACAGTTAATCCAGGAGTCAAATAAGATACAAGCGAAAGTGAAATTGCATTCACCACAAACAGAAATAGCCCCAAAGTCAAAATTGTTAGAGGCAAAGTCAGAATCGTCAAAATGGGTTTAACAATTGCATTTACCAAACCCATAACCACGACGGCAATCATAGCTGCTTGAAAATTAGCAACATAAATGCCTGGAACAATCTTCGCGGTAATCACCAGCGAGACTGCCGTCAACAGCCAAGTTAAAAAGAAATTGAGCATAATTTACTTTGAACATCGCTTACATAGTAGCATTTTAGCGCTCCTACAGGGGATACGCACTATATCAATACAATACAGTAAACTATAAAATGGCTCCGCACCACTTTTCTGTTTACGGATAGACTGACTTGCAGGGAGCGGTTTTCAGCACTTCCGTAATAACACAAGCCAATCTGCAAGGTGCTGATTTGAGTAATACAATAACAGATGAGGTGAACTTCACAGGGGCAAAACTCAGAAAGACAATTTTGTTAAAATTTTGTTAAAATTTATTTCTAAATCGTCTCGTAACCTAGTCGAACGTGCGATGATAAAGAATTGTAGAATTAAATGCTGTGTCAGCAAAACAAGTGAAGCGAGTTGGAGTCATAGGCGGTGGACAGTTGGCAGCAATGATGGCATCTGCCGCCAAGAAATTGGGGATTGAACTTGCGGTACAAACCCCAAACGCAAGGGATCCGGCAGCCTTAGTCGCCAATCAAACGATTTTTGCAGCCCTCGACGACGTTGCAGCTACAGCAAAATTAGCTAATCTCTGTGATGTCATAACTTTTGAAAATGAATTTATTAATTTAGACGCATTAATTACCCTAGCCCAAAAAGGAGTCTGTTTTCGTCCTAAATTAGAAGTATTAGCCCCCATTCTTGACAAATATCATCAAAGATGTTACCTGCGGGATTTAGGCTTGCCCGTACCTAAATTTATAGTCTGGGAAAAAAACACTCCGGAATCACCAAATACGAAAATATCGGCATCTAAACAACCTTTGGGGTTTCCAGTTGTGATGAAAGCTCGTCGCCACGGTTACGATGGGCAAGGGACTCTTATTATTAAACAAGCAAGTGATTTAGAATCCAACTGGCAGCGGTGGGGATATCCGTCGGTTTTGTTAGAAGAATTTATACCGTTTGAAAGGGAATTGGCTGTTATTGCTGCTCGTTTTAATTCTGGGGAAATAGTTATTTACCCGATTGTTGAAACTCAGCAGGAGAATCAGGTTTGTCGTCGGGTGTTGGTGCCAATTTTTTTGGAACCGCAAGTAAAGGGGGAAATAGAGGCGATCGCTCGGACGCTTTTAGAAAGTTTAAAAGTTGTAGGCTTATTTGCTATAGAGTTATTTTTAACCAGAGAAGGGAAAGTTATAGTCAATGAGATAGCTCCTCGTACTCATAATTCGGGGCATTTTTCAATAGACGCTTGTTTTACTTCTCAATTTGAGATGCACCTAAGAGCAATTTGTGAATACCCAATCGGCAATCCAGCCCTCAATTGTGCAGGAGCTGTGATGGTGAATTTGCTTGGTTTCGAATATTCTCAAGATGATTACCAGAAAAAACGGCAGCAACTAGCTGAAATTCCCGGTGCTCACGTTCACTGGTATGGTAAGGCAGAATCACGCCCTGGGAGAAAATTGGGGCACGTTACTGTTTTGCTTTTCGATAATGAAGAAAATTTGCGCGCACAAGCAGAAGCGCTCGCCCTTCGGTGCGAGGAAATTTGGTATGGGTGATTTTTTCTTTCTGTGAAAACTATCTGCCTAATTCTTCCCCCCTTGTCAACTTCAAGCCGATTGATTACAATAGGGGAGGTGGCACTGAGACGTTGGTGACTGCCAATAATGTTTTGTGATCTATGCCTTTTTAAAAAAGGGAGTCTGATAGATCTAGTGGCAGTAGACCGGCCTAGTAGCCGGAAACTTTAAGCTGGACAAATGATTCCCACCTGGTTTTCCAGGTCAAAAACTGAGGTAAGACGGCGTCTCGGTGAACCTAATAGAAATTTTTCTCCTCTGTCATGCAGACAGGGGAGGTTGGCCAATGAGAAGATAACAGGGGCCATTGCTTAAATGTCAGCAGTCGCCCCCAAAAAGTATCAAGCGGTAACGGTTTCCGGCTTTGGTTCTGGGATTTCTTGCTTGACAGTCATAAAACGAATTACGTCATCGCTAAGACGCATGGCTCGCTCCAGGATGGCGACGACGTGAGCTTCGGCTTTGTAGTTCATTTGGATGTATATGCCTTCCCGGTATTTACCTATTTCGTAAGCGAGACGGCGCTTACCGCGATGTTGTGTTTCGATTTGCTCAACATTGTTATCGCGCAGGAGCTTTTGATATTTAGCGATCGCAGCTTCTGTTAGCTCCTCGCCCAAATCCGGGCGCAAAATGTACATGGTTTCGTAAATGTAGCTCATCAGTTTCCTCTTTGACCTTTTTTCTCCTTTTAACTGTTAGGCTTGCAGCAAGTGCAGCGCCCCTATTTGTCACTTTTTACTTGCAAATTTTATATTTTAGCAGTTTTTGAAAGCGAGCGCTTTCTGAAACAATTAAAACAAGAAACCGGGTTTCTATCTTATGTGGCCAACTGCCGCGCAAGAGTAGGAGACATTACAACAAATTAAAATATGGTGTATTTCGATAAAATATACCAATTGACGTTTTTTATGATGAGTGTTTTTAGGCTGCAAACCTGCAATATTAAGCTTTCAGCCATCTTATAGAACCTCATTAACTCATATTGAGGCATAAGTAAAGTCATGGCACAGCGCTATGTTCGCGTTCAAACAACAGAAAAACGCATTTACTATGGTTTATTACAACTTAGCCGATGCGTTCAGGTACTCGACGCCCCTCCTTGGTTAAAAGGACAACCAACTGAAATGATATTAGAGCCGGATAGTTATCAGCTTTTAGCTCCGTGCGCCCCCTCGAAAATAGTTGCTGTCGGCAAAAATTATGCTGATCACGCTGCTGAAATGGGAACTTCCGTTCCGACAGAACCTTTACTATTTCTAAAACCGCCCACTGCTATTATTCCCATTGGGGGAGAAATATGGTACCCTCCCCAGTCACAGCGAGTAGATTATGAAGGGGAACTGGCTTTGATCATTGGAGAGGCTTGTATAGATTGTACCCCAGAGGAGGCGCAAGCTAAAATCTGGGGTTATACCATTGCCAATGACGTCACGGCTAGGGATCTGCAACAGCGAGACGGTCAGTGGACGAGAGCCAAAGGGTTTGACACCTTTTGTCCACTCGGACCGTGGATCGTCAGAGAAATCAGTCCGAGTGCGCGTTTGCAAACTTTCGTGAATGAAAATCCTCAACCTGTGCAATCGGCTCTCATCGAGGAGATGGTATTCCCACCGGAAGTGCTCGTTTCTTTTATCTCGCAGGTGATGACTCTTCTTCCCGGAGATGTGGTACTAACGGGAACGCCACAAGGAATTGGGCCTTTGTTTGTGGGCGATCGCGTTCGTGTTGAAATCGAAGGCATTGGCAGCTTAGAAAATACGGTAGTAGCAAGACCCTCGCCCCGGAAGTAATCACTGGTTGAAGTTTGTATCAGGGTGTTATCGCTCCTCACCACACCTAGCGCACTTGCATATAAACTGCATCTGAAATAGTAGGAATTTCCGCATAGCGACCTAATGCCGATTGAACTACAGCATAGCCAACTGCTGCCACGATTCCTAAAAATATCATGTTAGAAATAGTTTCTATGATGAATACTATTGGGATACTAGGTACTAAAATATGCAAAATCAGACCAGCCAAAATCAAAACAATATATAAAAGAATAGCCTGCATTGCATTAAAGCGGACAAAGTGACTGATATTTTCATTTCTTACTACTCCAAAATAAAGAGCAAATAAAATAATCAGTTCTGCAAAAGGAATACTGTAGTCAGCCATAAGCAATGGTGGCAATTGCCAGACTAAAGTTTGTTTTAAAATTGGAAACTGCCTAAATAAATACTTGCCAAATCCCAATCCTTCAATTAAGGGAAACAGATAGGGCAGACAAGCAAAAATACGATCTGAAACTGTGGTCGAGCCGCGCCAAGACATTACTTTCCTCCTAAATCCAGTGTTATTGAGCCGTATTTACTAAACTCAGGATAACGCAGTTGCCGCTCGACTATTGCTGCGATCGCTATTTTTGCTGACAGAATTGCCGAACCGCCCTATTCCTTATTCTATATTAGCGATGCGAAAGCCCATCTGACACTCATACATATCTTGTTGGCTTTCCGGGAGTTTTCCTACTGGAGAGCCGCAGCCAAGTTGACCGTGACGCCAGCGTGGTTGGCCACTGCGATCAGCCATCAAGCAGGTTTGACAAACTTGCTGAGTAGCCACGATCTGGTCATCCATCAAAATCACCAACATTCTATACCTCTCAAAAGCCAAGCAGCCTTTAAATTCATTCTATGTCAGGCTTTCATGGATTTTAGAAAAATTAACACATAGCTTAATCTACCAGTCAGCTCAAAACCTGGTTTTTAATTTTACTTTTGATCCTGCTACAATCAAAACAACTCAGTAGTATTCGGCTATTTTTTCCAAGAAGCGACTTTATTTTCTGTATCCAAAAAGATTATAATAAAAAGTCTGGGTAAAAATTGGCTGGTAAAAATCAAAACCGCCTTCTGGGGATAAAAACAGCCCCAGCCCTGAAATTAAAAAGAATTTGAACATTTTTCTGGGGGGAAGCCCTGTGACTCAGACAAATTTAGACTTCCTAGTCAAAAATGATCCAATCGTTGCAGGTTTGATCGAAAAGGAGCTCAAACGCCAGCGAGATCACCTGGAACTAATTGCCAGCGAAAATTTTACCTCAGCAGCAGTACTAGCTGCCCAAGGTTCAGTACTAACTAATAAGTATGCAGAGGGATTGCCTGGTAAACGCTATTACGGAGGTTGCGAGTTTATAGATGCTATTGAGCAGTTGGCAATTGATCGCGCTCAACAGCTATTTGGTGCTGCTCATGCCAATGTCCAACCCCACTCTGGTGCACAGGCAAATTTTGCAGTTTTCCTGGCTCTGTTGCAGCCAGGGGATACGATTATGGGTATGGACTTGTCTCACGGTGGCCACTTGACTCACGGTTCACCGGTCAACGTATCCGGCAAGTGGTTTCAAGTTCGTCATTATGGGGTAAGTAGAGAAACAGAGCAGCTAGATTACGACCAAATTCGGGAACTGGCTCTACAATACAAGCCTAAGTTGATTATTTGTGGGTATTCAGCTTATCCCCGAATTATTGATTTTGAGAAGTTTAGGGCGATCGCTGACGAAGTTGGTGCCTACCTACTTGCCGATATTGCCCACATCGCCGGATTAGTAGCTACGGGTCACCACCCCAACCCCTTACCCCACTGCCACGTCGTCACTACAACCACCCACAAAACCCTGCGCGGACCGAGAGGAGGCTTAATTTTAACTAACGATCCCGAACTGGGCAAGATGTTGGATAAAGCTGTTTTTCCAGGAACTCAGGGCGGGCCATTGGAACACGTCATTGCTGCCAAAGCCGTAGCTTTTGGGGAAGCTCTGCAGCCAGAATTTAAAACTTACTCGCAACGAGTGATTGAAAATGCCCGTACTATGGCGGCACAGTTGCAGAAACGGGGTCTAAAAATAGTCTCCGGCGGTACTGATAACCACCTGATGCTCGTCGATCTGAGAAATATTGGCATGACAGGTAAACGAGCAGATCAGTTACTCGGTGAGATTAACATTACTGCCAATAAAAATACGGTTCCCTTCGATCCCGAATCGCCCTTTGTGACAAGCGGGCTAAGGCTGGGTTCCCCCGCTCTGACTACGCGAGGAATGGGTAGCGCTGAATTTACAGAAATCGCTGATATTATTGCCGATCGCCTGCTCAATCCAGAAGATACAGTAGTGGCCCGTTCTTGTCGGCAACGTGTTGCTGCTTTATGCGAGCGCTTCCCCCTCTATCCCCACCTGACTATCCCCGTTCCTGCTCTAGCATAAAATAGTAGCACTGCGGGCCTGCTTTTGATTTAATCCAGGCCCGTAATTTAATATAAAATGCAACCAGCAAGCGCCTAGAGAACCAACAGGTACCGATTTCCCCGGTTAAACAGTTAAATATTCTTCATAATATTTCCTGTAAATTATACCGAACATTGAAGGTCTCAAATGTAGTAGACTCTGCCTGAGACTCTCGTAGTATCGCACCCTATTTATTTCAGATGCCCCCCCATCTGTATCACATCCTCGCATTCCTAGTTTCTACTGGCGTTGTCTTATTAAGTACGCCAATTGTCAAAAAAATTGGTCTCAAAACTGGCCACTTCGATCTTCCAGGTGGACGCAAAATCCACCAGCGCCCGATGGTGCGATTGGGAGGAATCTCTATTTTTGCCGGCACTTTAGTTGCCCTGCTCACGGTCTGGTGGCTTGGAGGTTTTGTAGACGCCAATGGCGCAACTCTCACATCCGATAAAGAATACGAAATCTGGGGTGTCACCATTGGAGGTTTGGCTTTTTTCCTCATCGGGCTAGCCGATGATCTCTGGGGCTTGTCACCTTTGATCCGACTGATAATGCAAGCAGGCGTAGCCAGCGTTGCCTGGTATGTAGGTGTCAGCATTGATTTTCTAACAATACCCTTTTACGGGCTGACACATATTGGCATTTTGAGTCTACCAATCACAGTCATTTGGCTTGTGGGTATGGCCAATGCCATTAACTGGATTGATGGACTCGACGGCTTAGCTGCTGGTGTATCTGGAATTGCTGCAGTAGTGATGTTGTTCGTGAGTCTGTTTATGAAACAGCCGGCAGCAGCCTTAATTGCAGCAGCTCTAGCAGGCGGAGCTTTCGGATTCCTACGCTACAATTTCAACCCCGCTCAGATCTTTATGGGAGATGGGGGCGCATATTTTATGGGCTTTACCCTCGCTGGGGTAGGCGTTATCGGTTTGGTGAAAACTACTGCTGTCACGGCTGTTTTGTTGCCTTATCTGATTCTTGCTGTTCCAATTTTGGATATGTCAGCGGTGATTCTATCTCGTCTGCGTCACGGTAAGTCGCCGTTTATTGGTGATAAGCGCCATTTGCACCACCGTCTTTTACGGGCAGGTATTTCTCACCGACGGGCTGTTTTGTTTATTTATGCACTGACGCTATGGGTGGGCAGTTTGGCACTGGCGTTTTCTGGTATTCCAAGTGGTTTGGCTTATGCTCTGGCGGCAACGGCTCTCCTGAGTTATACAAGCTGGCGCGTCTGGAAGCAAGTTCGACAACCATAGCTTATGCTTCCTTCCTAACCCAAAAAAAAGTTTGAATAAAATTTAAAATCCAATGAGTGCTGAAATTATTTGTGTCGGCACGGAATTACTGCTTGGCGACATTCTTAATAGTAATGCTCAATATCTCGCTCTTAAGCTGGCTGAATTAGGAATTCCTCACTATTATCAAACAGTAGTAGGCGACAATATCGAACGCATTAAGCAGGTTTTGGCGATCGCTGTTGAACGCTCACAAATCCTGATTTTTACTGGTGGTTTAGGACCTACACCCGACGATCTTACCCATGAAGCGATCGCAAACTTTTTCGGCTCTCCTCTCGTTGAGCGCAAAGATATTCTCGAAGATATCGAGCGCAAATATACTGCAAGCTCTCGACAAATTAGCCCCAGTAACCGCAAACAAGCTCTCATTCCCCAAGGAGCGGAAATATTGCCTAATCCCACTGGTACTGCTCCTGGTATCATCTGGCAGCCCCGCCCTGGCTTAACTATTTTTACTTTTCCCGGTGTTCCCAGTGAAATGCAACGCATGTGGCAGGAAACAGCTGTGCCCTATCTATATAGTCAAGGTTGGGGCAAGGAAATTATTTACAGCCGAACTTTAAAGTTTTGGGGAATTGCTGAGTCAGCTTTGGCAGAAAAAGTAGGTGATTTACTTTATTTGTCCAATCCTACTGTTGCTCCCTATGCTAGTCTTGGTGAAGTGAAGTTGCGGATTTCTGCTCGTGCTAATAGTAAGGCAGAGGCTCTCAAAGCGATCGCTCCTATCGAGGAAAGGCTGCGACAAATTGCCGGCAGGGATTGTTTCGGAGCTGATGATGATACCCTTGCCTCTGTCTGCGGTCACTTGCTCCAAAATAAGGGCCAAACTCTGGCCGTGGCAGAATCCTGTACCGGCGGGGGGTTGGGTAAAATGCTTACTGATGTTGCCGGCAGTTCTAATTATTTTTTGGGCGGGATCATTGCTTATCACAATCAAGTAAAAATTTCTTTATTAGGCGTAAGTGAAAGTGATTTAGCCAGAGAGGGAGCTGTTAGTTCGACAGTGGCTGAACAAATGGCTGCTGGAATTCGCGCTCGCCTCGGTGCCACCTGGGGCTTGAGTATTACTGGTATTGCTGGGCCATCTGGTGGCACTGAGTATAAGCCAGTGGGCTTAGTTTATATCGGCTTAGCAGGGCCAAATGGCGAAGTGGAAGGTTTTGAACATAGATTTGCGCCAATGCAGGCTCGCTCTCTAATTCGCCACAAGAGCATTTGCACCGCCCTCGATCACCTGCGGCGAAAGCTATTAAATACCTAGAGAGCGCTATTTCCCTTCTTGTTGAAATAAAAATTAAAGCTGGACATGAGCAGTTCTGAGTTGCTAAAATTTATTTGCTACAATAGAAGTCAGAAAACCCTCTAGTCTGGCTTAAGCAGTCAGTAAAAATTTCAGGCTGTACACAAGGAGCTGTCTGTTAAATGGACTACATTGAGAAAATACTAGAGAAAATTAAAGATTGGGCTCGAAAGTTGATAGAAGCCTTACTAGGTCCCGACGTTCAGCCTGAACCTGAACCGATTCCAATTCCAGTACGTGAACCTAAGCAACGCAGGTAGTATTATTAATTAATTATTAATTAATTGTCACTGGAGAGTAAGAACACAGTGTTGAGTATTTTGGTGCTGCACGGGCCAAATCTCAACCTTCTGGGTAAGCGGGAACCCGGAATATATGGATATGTGACCCTAGAGGCAATTAACCAACTCCTAGAAAAAGAAGCTCATTCCCTAGGAGTTGAAGTGTCTGCCCTACAGTCAAACCACGAAGGAGTACTAATAGATGCTATTCATGCAGCTCAGATGCGGCATGATGGTATTTTGATAAACGCAGGTGCATATACCCATACCAGTATAGCGTTGCGAGATGCTATTGCAGCGGTGGCAATTCCTACCGTAGAAGTTCATTTAAGCAATATTTATCGCCGGGAATCCTTCCGACATCACTCCTATATTGCTCCAGTGTCTATCGGGCAAATAAGCGGTTTTGGCGCAGAAAGTTATCGTCTGGGGCTACAGGCTTTAGTTCATCACCTGCGGTTAGTCGCATTGCAGAAAGGTTGAGAATATAGATGCGCTATTCACTCCTGAGTCGGTTTCGGGGGGCTGTGCTGGGCGCAGCAGTGGCAAGGATTTGGGAAAATAGTAAATTATTACCACAGTGGGAAACTTTGGCAGTATTCGCAGCTGAAAACTTGATTCAAAAGGGGCAACTGGATTTAGAAGAGTGGAAAAATGCTTATAAGCAAGCCGTAAATTCTACCTCGATAAAAGAAAAAGAAAGAGAATGGGCAGGCGCAGCATACGCTATCCTGCCTGTGATTTTGTTTTTCCACGAAGATGATAAAAAAATGCTCTCAATGTTGGAGCAAACTTTAGGGGTATGGGAATATGCTTCCTGTGTTCGAGACTGGATAATTTGCTTAGCTGTTGCGCTCGCTCAAGCTCTGCAAGAAAAACTTAATCCTGCAAGTTTTATTCCTGAAATTTCTACATATTTTCAAGAGAATAGTCAAGTTTCAATGCAATTGTTACAAGTACAAACCTGGTTGGAAGAGGGTTTGTGCTTAGAAGCAATAAAGGAGTGGGCGCAGCACTCTGAAGACTCTGCCCAGTATACATCTATTGCTCTGGCTTTGTATTGTTTTTTAAGCACTCCGGAAGATATGCGTGTTTCTGTTATGCGTGCGGCGCGTATAGGAAAGGAACCTTCGATTACTGTAGCTCTTACAGGGGCAATTTCTGGAGCGTATAACAGCATTTACGGTATTCCTGTGGCGTGGCGCTCTCAATTGCGGCATTTAAATACTAATAAGGCTGTTGCTGAGATTATTCAATTGGGTGAGCGCTTATTTGCAGCCTGGTGCGGCGCTTACGACATTTCAGCTATTACAACCCTATCAGTTACATGCCCGCGTTAATTTCCCTTTTTTATATTCTTGACAATTTTAACGCTTTGTGATAATAATTAGCTAGTGGTTTAGGAAAATACTGCTGGCATTAACCCTTTTTGTGTGTTAGATATCTACCCTAGGAAAGATTGAACCTAAAAATAAGATAAGAAAGTTACAAGACGATTTAGTTGAGTTTTATAATATTAAGGAAAAATAGATGTTTATAATTTCAACTTGAGCTACCTTGGGAAAGCAATAAAAAACCCGGTTTCTAGTCTTGCTCATAATCACATACTAGAATAAACGAAACAAAAAACCGGGTTGCTCGCAAAAAATGTTAGGATTAAAAAACATGGTAGGCTCTGTGCGGCTACCGCAGACATTTTTAGCCTGGTTGTTTGCCACAAAACCCTCCCGAAAATCGGCCAACAATGGTGTGGGTAACAGCCAAAAGCTGCAAACGGCCAAAAAAAATAAATCTCATTCTCCCATCTATCTGGCCCTAGCTTGTACCTTGGTGACTGCAGCGAACGGTCAACGTTTTTATAGCAAGCCAAAATTGGATGTAGGCACCAAAGCACCCTATACAATTATCGCTCCAGAAACAGCAAAAGTAGAAGATATCAAAACCACTGAAGAAAATCGCAAAAAAGCCCAGATTGGTTCCACACCAATATTACGGATCGATCCGACGATAAACCAACAGATATATGACCTACTCCAAAATACTCTCGAAAAAGGTAATAAATTGCGTTTGATGGCAGGGAAAATGCCCTTCACGCAAACGTCAATTTTGTCTACTTCAACTCAGCGGTATTTACGAAAAGCTAGAGAAGCGGAGTGGCAAGCCATACAGTCAGAATTGCAAAAACAAACACCCAACAAAAGTTCAAAAGAAATTGCCCAGTCTTTAGAAAAGTCAAAAAAAACACGTCAACATCTTTCAGAAGAAAAACTGTACCAGGGCGTGAGCAAATATTTGCATCCCAGTTTAAATGCTGCTGGGAATATCGCTTTGGCAGAATTACAAGCATACCAGCAGAGGGCATCTGTTGCAGATTTTATGCATCTGAAAGAAACTATAAAACAAGTTCGCAGCCGCTATTTTAATGCAGTTACAGCTATTACAGAGCTATCAGCAACGCAACTAAATAATGCTTACGATACTGAGCTTTTGGAATTGTCGGAAACTGCATGGCAAAAAATGCAAGTGGGTGTTTATAAGGCGGTAGATAGGATTCTAGCGCAAGGGATTTCACCTGGATTGCCCAAAGATATTATTAAGAATGCTATCAGCCTTCAGGTAAGAACAAAGGTGCCTCCTGAAGCGGAAGTAGTAGCAACCCAAGTGTTGCAAGCCGTCATACAGCCTAATTTAACTATCGATTTGGAAGCCACCCGACTGAGAGCGGAACAAGCCGTAAAAGCAGTCGAACCAACTTATGTCACGATTCAGAAGGGAGAGGTGATAGTACAAGCAGGTGAAGTTATTACCCATGCAGATTTGGTACTGCTAGATTATTTCGGATTGAGTAGGCGAGAGCCTAATTGGCTGGGATTGTTGGGATTTGGCGTACTTGTGGGGGGAGCGATCGGTATTTTTTGGCTGGTGGAGCAGCAATCTCATCCCGGTTTACGCCGTCGTGATGGCTGTTTGATATTGTTGCTTACTTTAAGCACGCCTCTGCTGCTTGCTTTGCAAGTGCCATCGAATAGCTTGCCGGCAATTGGCTTGTTGATGGGAAGCTTCTACGGTTCAGCCCTGGGGGTGACGGTGGTGATCCTACAAGCTGGGCTGCTGCCTCTGGGGCTGGAGATTGACGGGATTTATTTGCTCGCCAGTGCTGCAGGTGGATTGGTGGGAGGGTTGCTGGCTGGAAAAATGCGATCGCGAGAAGAACTAGCACTTTTGGGAGTTGCTGTTGGCTTGACTCAAGGTGCAGTTTATTTAATCGCCGCTCTCATTGCCAGTGCCACTGCTGGTTCCGTCTGGTATACCATCCTCAGCACGGCGGGTTTGCAAGGCTTATTTGGTTTGGCATGGAGTATTGTTGCTCTAGGGCTTAGCCCTTACCTCGAACACTTGTTTGATTTGGTAACTCCTATTCGCTTGGCTGAATTGGCTAACCCTAACCGACCAATGTTAAAGCGTCTAGCGGCTGAAGCTCCCGGTACATTTCAACATACTTTATTCGTAGCTACTTTGGCTGAAGCCGCTGCTAAGGAATTAGGTTGTAATGTTGAACTGGTAAGAACTGGTACACTCTATCACGATATTGGAAAAATGCATGATCCGTTGGGGTTTATTGAAAATCAAATGGGTGGCCCCAATAAACATGACCTGATTAATGACCCCTGGAAAAGCGCGCAGATTATTAAAAAGCATGTGAGTGAGGGGGTGGCAATGGCTCGTAAAATTCGCCTGCCTACAGCGATCGAACGCTTTATCCCCGAACACCAAGGCACGATGTTGATTGTTTATTTCTATTACCAAGCCCAGCAACTGGCTAAGGAAAACCCCGACTTAGTTGTTCGTGAGGAAGATTTCCGTTACGATGGGCCAATTCCCCAGTCTAGAGAAACTGGTATTGTCATGCTGGCGGATTCTTGCGAGGCAGCTCTGCGCAGTCTTAAGGATGCCACTCCTGAAGAAGCTCTAAATATGGTAAATAAAATTATTAAAGCTCGCTGGCAAGATAATCAGCTGGTTGATTCGGGTTTGACTCGTGAGGAAATGTCGAAAATTGCTGAAATTTTTGTACAAGTCTGGCAGCAGTTCCATCACAAGCGTATTGCCTATCCTAAGTTGGGTAAGTTTTGATTTACTTATCCTTTGACGCCACTGCCTGTTTCTGTGGGTACTATATAACGCTGTACGAATAAGAAGAAAATTATTATTGGCGCGATCGAAATAACTGAACCGGCTGCAATCAGACGCCAATCTAAGGAAAAGGCACTTGCTAGAGTTGCTACTCCCAAGGGTAAGGTGTAGTATTCTGGTTTATCTAGAATGATTAATGGCCATAGAAAGTCGCTCCAAGAGCCGATAAAAACAAAAATGGCTAAAGTTATCAGCGCGGGTCGTATAGCGGGCAGCATTACGTGCCACCAAATACCTAATTCGGTACAGCCGTCTATCCGAGCTGCTTCTTCTAATTCTTTTGGCACGCCCTGAAAGGCTTGTCGCAATAGGAAAATCCCAAAAGCTGAGGCTAGGGAGGGGAAAATAATTCCTAAATAGGTGTTTCTCAGCCCTAATTGAACTGTTAAAATGTATAGGGGAATCATTACGATTTGAAAGGGAATCATAATTGTGGAGATGATACTGGCAAAAATTATATCTTTGCCGCGAAAGTCTAACCGTGCTAATGGATAAGCGGCAAGGGAGCAGAATAATAGATTTAAGCTGACTGTTAAACTGGAAACTAGGGTACTGTTAAATAAATATTGGGCAAAAGGAATAGTCTGCCAAACTGTGAAAAAGTTTTCCAAGGTAGGCTGATTTGGCAACAATTGTGGCGGAAACTGAAAAATATTTTCTGTGGGGGATTTCAGGGAGGTACTAATAAGCCATAGTAAAGGAAAAAGCATTAGTAATGCGAGCGCTCCCAATCCTGCATAGATTCCTATATATTTCCAACTTGGGGTTTTGGGATAGATTATCTTTTCCTTGCTCATTACTTCAATTAATATATAATTGTAAATTTTTGTAAAAATTACTTGCTTGATGAAATCCAATGTCGTAGTATAGTAATTGTATTTTTCTAACCAAATGCTTGTCAAAAGTGGGTGGTTGGAGCGCGGCGGACAATCGTCCGCTGCGCTGGGTTGGACAAAGGGAGATCAGTGTGCCATAATTAGGCCCATATCTGTACAAACGCCGTGCAGTGGTTTATCCCAAGGATCAAGCGGCAGTTGCGGTAAACAAGCAAATTCAAAGACAATTCCTAGGGTTGGTTTTGATGCCCATTCAGGAGAACTAAGTAGGCGATCGTAAAAACCACCGCCGTAACCCAAACGATATCCCCTGACGTCACAAGCAACAGCAGGCACGAGAATTAAATCTACTTCTTCTGGCTGTAATAAGGGAGAATTGGGGTGAGGTTCGAGAATGCCATAAGTTCCCATTTGTAGGGGGTCGCCTATTTTCCAGAGATGCCAGGAAAGAGATTTTCCTACGCAACGAGAAAATCCCCATTGGCGAGTATTGCTAAAAAGGGGGCTAAGATCTGGTTCTTGGCGAAAACTGAAATAGGCGAGAATAGTGCGAGCTTGAGAAAATAGGGGGGAGGATTGCAGGTGAGTACACAGGCGATCGCTTTTTTCTCGCCATTCTTCAAAAAGAAGCGATTGTCGTTTCTTAAGGAGTGCTTGACGCAGTTCCTTTTTTTGCATACTTTTTATTGCTTTTTTTTACCTAGAAAATAAAAAACTCGCTCCTGCGAGGAGTGCTTGTGGAACGAGAAAAAGAAAAAGTTTGTTACTCTTGCGCCATTAGGCGGCGTGCTGACGATACCAGTCAATGGTATTTTTCAGCCCTTGCTTGAATTCCATTTGGGCGGTAAAACCAAATCGCTCTTTTGCCCGTGTAGTATCCAAACAGCGACGCGGCTGACCGTTGGGCTTGTCGGTTTCCCAGACAATTTCGCCTTCAAACTCCATCAATTCACAAATTATTGTCACTAAATCGCGGATAGTAATTTCAAAATTAGTGCCTAAATTTACCGGTTCAGGGTCATTGTAGGAAAGAGTAGCCATAACGATGCCCCGTGCCGCATCATCTACATAAAGAAATTCACGGCTGGGGCTTCCGTCACCCCACACTGACAATTTCTTTTCTCCTTTAATTTGGGCTTCATGAACTTTACGGATGAGGGCGGGGATGACATGGGAACTGTGGGGATCGAAATTATCCTCTGGTCCGTATAAATTTACTGGCAGAAGATATATGCCATTAAAATTATACTGTTGACGATAGGCTTGTAATTGAACTAAAAGAGCTTTTTTAGCAATGCCATAAGGAGCATTAGTTTCTTCGGGATAACCATTCCAGAGATCATCTTCTTTGAAGGGTACGGGAGTAAATTTGGGATAGGCGCAGATAGTGCCTACACAAACGAATTTTTGGACGCCAGCTTGATAGGCGGCATGAATTAGTTGTGCGCCCATCATCAAATTGTCGTAAAATAGTTCGGCTGGTTTTTCCCGATTTAATCCAATACCACCAACATGAGCTGCTAGGTGAATTACTATATCTTGTTGTTGTACTGCTCGTTGGCAGTTTTCCATGATGCGCAAATCGCATTCACGCGAGCGCGGAACTGTTATTTTTTGTTCATCTGCCCCGGCTTGAAGTAGTTGAGCAATTACCTTACGCCCCAAGAAGCCAGCCCCACCTGTGACTAAAATTTTTTTATCTTTAAGATCTAAAGTTGTCATTTTTTCATTCCTGCTGCTTAAATTTTGGAGTTTGAGAGAAGTCCGGAGCTTTCTCAAATCCAAAATTAATCAAAACTGTCGCCTGTATTTTGACGAATAAAGGCTTTATCTTTGAGAACTTTAAGGAGTTCTTGATTAGGGGGTTCGATACCCAAGGCATCTAAATCAGCTTTGACCATCAAAGCTACTAATTCTGGGAATGTTATTGACGGTTGCCAACCTAATTTTTGTCGTGCTTTAGTAGAATCCCCAATTAGCAGTTCTACTTCGGCAGGGCGGAGGTAGCGTTCATCAAATTCGACGTAATCTTGCCAGTTGAGGTTGACGTAACTAAAGGCTAAATCAAGAAACTCGCGTACTGAATGAGTTTCGCCTGTTGCTATGACATAATCATCTGGTTGATCTTGTTGTAGCATTAGCCACATTGCTTTAACATAGTCTTTAGCGTACCCCCAATCTCGCTTAGCGTCTAGGTTACCCAAGTATAGTTTTTTCTGCTTGCCAGCAACAATGCGAGCGAGCGCTCGTGTAATTTTGCGTGTAACAAATGTCTCACCTCGACGGGGACTTTCGTGATTGAAAAGTATTCCATTACATGCAAATATTCCGTAAGCCTCTCTATAATTAACCGTTTGCCAGTGGGCGTAAACTTTTGCACACGCATAAGGACTTCTAGGGTAGAATGGTGTTGTTTCCTTCTGCGGTATTTCCTGCACCAGACCAAACATTTCGGACGAGCCTGCTTGATAGAAACGCACCTTAATCCCTGTACGCTGCTGATAGTCTCGAATTGCTTCTAACAGACGTAGAGTGCCCATGCCCACTGTATCGACTGTATACTCTGGCGAGTCAAAGCTTACTCGCACGTGGGATTGAGCCCCCAAGTTATAAATTTCTATGGGTTGGACTTCTTCGAGAATGCGGCGCAGGGTTGTGCCGTCAGTCAAGTCACCGTAGTGAAGGAACAAACGTGCATTTTCATTGTGAGGGTCTACATAGATGTGGTCAATCCGATCCGTATTAAATGTGGAAGTTCGCCGGATAATTCCGTGTACTTCATAGCCCTTTTCTAGTAAAAACTCACTCAAATAGGAGCCGTCTTGACCGGTAATACCAGTAATTAGCGCTCGCTTGCGTTGCGTCATTCTTTATATTCCTTATGTGTATTGAGAGTTTCAATTCCTAATAGGGGTTTGATAGTATTGTAGCCACCCGGCTCTTAAGAACTTGCTTCTCTCTATGGTTAAGATAGCATTGCAGTTATCGGCTTGTCAACTTCACCGCTACTATAAGTAAATCAATTATACTATAAATATGAAACCAAAGTCTTTTTAGAGCTTTTCCTTCCCGCAAATTTTCTGAGTGCCCGGTGAAAATTATGAAATTTTTGTAAAAATTTAAAAGTTTTTGATAGAGGCTGCGTGAAGCATAGCATAATAAGGGAATCGCAGCCTTGCCAGCTTCCAAGAAAATTGCGAGCAAGGGCTTTCCTGGAAGCTAATTATAGATATCTGGATGTAGTCTTATTTTTAATAGGCTCCGTTATTCTTGGGAAAAATTACTACTCCTATTGTTTTCACAATCAGCCACAAGTCCATCCAGAAATTCCTGAAGTTCACATAATAAACATCCATCTGCACCCGGCGGGGATAAGGTATATTGTTGCGCCCAGAAACTTGCCATAAACCTGTAATTCCAGGTCTTATTGTCAATACTTTGTCGATATGGTGACCGTATTTAGATACTTCCTCGACTACTATGGGTCGAGGTCCTACTACGCTCATGTCTCCCTTTAACACATTCCAGAACTGAGGAAATTCGTCGAGGCTAGTAAGTCTTAGAAATCGACCAATCCAGGTAATTCTCGGATCGTCTTTTAGCTTAAAATTTTCCTCATATTCCTGACGTATATTGGGATATCGCTCGAACATGTCGGACAAAACTTCGTCAGCGTTTTCGACCATTGTTCGGAATTTAATACAGCCAAAGGGTTTTCCGCCTTTTCCTAAACGTTCCTGAACATAAAAAATAGGCCCTGGTGAGGCTAGAGCGATCGCCAGAGCCAAAAGCAAGTAAACAGGGGAAAACAAAATCAGAACCGATAGAGAAAACGCGACATCAAACAACCGCTTAGTAAACTCTCCGTCTAGACCACTCAGTAGGAAGGATCTAAACCCCCGTTTAAAAAACGCCCGAATGACCTTGCCGGAGATGAGTTGGCTTTCGGCAGTCATCATACTCCTTCAATTCACACCACACACAGTCCCGATCATAAAGCCTTCAGACACTTGATAGCAGCGCTGCGGCTTTATAAGAAGTTATGGACAGTAAGATACAAAGTTTTAACGAGAATTTCTAGACTGAAATTTTTCATAGCAGTTTTCCACGAAGCTAAGGTAGCGCTCGGCAAAGATATTTGGGGCAAACTTGGCAGCGCGCGCTCGCACTTTTTCAGGAACAAACACCGACTGATATTTCTCGAAACTCTCTACTGCCTCACAGATTGCTGCCGTAGTCTGGGCAGCAAACAGCAAACCTGTGCCTTCTTCTGGATGTTGACGAATATCTAGAACTGTTTCTTTGGCACCGCCCGCACCATAGGCGATCGCAGGTGTTCCGCAAGCCATTGCTTCTACCACAGCCATTCCAAAATCTTCGCAAGCTGCATAAACAAAAGCTTTGGCGTTAGCCATATAATTTTTCACTACTTCGGTGGGCTGCCAGCCTAGTACTTGCACATTTCCTTTGGCGATTTTGCGAATCAGTGGTAACTCTGGTCCCGAACCAATCACCACTAGCGGACGTCCCAGTTGGTTAAATGCTTCCACTATCAAAGATACTTTTTTATAACTCACCAGCCGCGAAACGATTAGGTAAAAATTTTCTTTTTTAGCTTGAAAAGGAAAGCGCTCGACATCCACTGGCGGATAGATAACCTTTGCCGAACGCCGATAACACCGCCATATTCGCTTAGCCGTATGCTGAGAATTAGCAATAAAATAATCAACCCGATTCGACGATATGACATCCCACTGCCGCAGGCGGTGCAACAAATATCGCGTCGCCCATCCCATTAACCCTTTTCCTGCTGGTGAACTTTGCAGATAATCGAACGTCAGTTCCCAAGCATAGCGCATTGGCGTGTGGCAGTAACAAATATGCAACTGCTGCGGTGAAATCAACACTCCTTTAGCGACGGCGTGGGATGACGAGAGCACGACATCATACTCTCGCAAATCCAACTGCTCGATCGCCAACGGCAGTAGTGGCAGATATTTTTGCACTCCCTTTCTGGCTTGCGGGAAGTGTTGCAAAAATGTCGTTCCTATCCGCCGCTGGTACAAATAGCTTTGGGGATTGCTCGATTCAAAGTCAATCAGCGCAAACAGATCTGCATTAATGTGCTTAAGGATTTCTTTTACTACCAGTTCTGAGCCACCGGTTGCCTCAGGGGTCAACCACTCGTGGACGAGGGCATATTTTACTGTCTCTTTTTTATTTTCTGGCGTTGCTTGCCGCATCGCGTTCTTAATTTTAAACTTCCTTCAAGATTCTTAATGCACCGCCTTTTGTTTACTGCCCGTTTTAGTCTTAATTGGCTGCCCGCAGGCTGTTTTGAATGCCAGTGGCCAGAGAATTATCTGTCTGCACCCTATATAGAATATCACTTTTTTCTTTTTCCTTAAGAGAATCTTAAAAAATCTTGTCTATTCTGTAGACATGATATACTTTCTTAAATAAATGAACATCTGTTCATACATTTGTCGAATTGTAAGTTGAATGACAAGAAAGCCATGACTAACGTAACTCAAATGAAGTGTGCTTGCGGACCTTGCCTGTGCATCGTTTCCATTAGTGATAGCGTCGAAAAAGACGGTAAATACTACTGCAGCGATGCCTGTGCCAATGGCCATTCTGGAGGAAAGGGGTGTGGCCATCACGGATGTGAATGCTGCTAAAATTTATTTATTTATTATTTTTTGACCTCTAGGCGGAAATGAGTCCAGCTGAGAATAGCCAAAAATAAAAGGAATTGCGCTAAAACAATGCTGGGGCCTGAGGCAAAATTAAAGGCGCCAGATAGCAGTATGCCGATGATGCTGCTAACTGCGCCTAATATCACTGAAAAAGTCAGAAAATAATCGAAGCGATGACTTAGTAGCTTGGCAGTGGAAGCGGGAATTACTAAAAAGGCATTGACGAGGAGAAGGCCCACGGCTTTAATGGCCACAGCCACTGCTAGAGAAAGCAATATCAAAAATATATAACGATGCAGTTGTACTGGAATGCCTTGAGCCTGGGCCACAGATGGATTCAGGGTTAACAGAATTTGCTGACGTAGGGTTGACAGTAAAAATATGGTGCTGACAACTAGCAGCAAAAGAATTAAAATTATATCGGTTTGGCTAATTGCCAGAATATCGCCAAACAGAACTCCCATGAGGTTGCCCCGGTAATTGGGAATAAATCTTGTCAGGATAATACCGATCGCTAGTGCGGCTGATAAAGCGATACTGAATACGCTGTCGCTAGCTAAGTCAGTTTTATCTATTAAATAAAGTACGAGTATACCAAACGCTAGGGTAAAAGGTAGTAGCGTCCAAGTAGGATTAATATTAAGTAAGACGCCAATCACCACTCCCACCAAAGCGGCGTGACTCACGGCATGACTGAAAAAAGATAGCTGTCGTAAAGTCACAAAACTGCCTAGCAATCCTCCCAACAATCCCATAAGCAGACTACCGGCGAGCGCTCGCTGCATGAAAGGAAATTGCAGCAAGTTGAAAAAATCCGGGTTATCAGTAACAGCTAGCCAGTAATTTAGGGATATCATATGTATTTTTTTATCCCTGAGAGAGATTGTCTAGTTGGCATAACATCTAATTATCAGTTTGTCAAATGGTAAAATTGTTAACTTTTATTTATTATTAAATATTAAATATGATGATGGCGATAGCGACTGAAAGTAGGGCCATAAGTGGCGAGTAAGTTTGGTGATGCCAGAGCGATTTCAGGCTTACCAGTGCAGATAATAGTTTGATTGAGACAGATAACGCGATCGCAACACTGATTCACCATATCCAAATCATGAGAAACCTGCAGTACCGTCCAATTTTGTTCACGCTTCAATTCATCTAACAGAGAATAAAACTCGGCTTCTCCTCGGATATCCACCCCAGCAAAAGCTTCATCGAGTATCAATAATCGGCGCGGCATTACTAAACAATAAGCCAATAATACTCGTTTTAACTGCCCTCCACTCAGGGTGCCGAGGTTTTGATATCGCAGGTGATAGGCATCGACTCGCCGCAGTGCCTTTTCGATCGCCGCCGATTTATGGGAATTGGGTAGAATAGATGACAAAATCGAAAAACCAAAATTTTTTCTTTCTGAACTTTTCACCCATCCTAAACCTACCAACTCCCACACACAGATTGGAAACGAGCGATCAAAAATAAAATTCTGGGGTACATACCCGATTTGGTGCCGTACTGATCCTAGCCGTTCTAGCGAGCGCCCTGCGATTTCAATTTGCCCAGATGCTCTAGGAATCAAACCCAGAATTGCTCGTACCAGAGTACTCTTTCCTGCTCCATTTGGTCCCACTATTGCCGTATTAGTTCCTGGCAGCAATTCAAACGAAACATCTCGCAGGGCTAGATAGCTACCCTGATAAACCGTCAGCCCTTTCACTTTCACAATTGGGTAGGGTGGGTGTGGAGACTCCCCGTTGCTAACATTCATTGCTAAAATTCAAGACGTTCAAATATTACTATTTACAGGCAGCTTCAAGGGTTTGCAAATTAGCTTGCATTGCTGTGAAATAATACTGAGGATCGAGCGGTCCCATTTCCAACGAATCCAGAAAATGCAAATTTACTTTCAAATCTTGCGAAAGTGTTTGTAGTAATTTATTTTCTGTTCCTTTTTCTCCCAGTAAAGCTTTGACATTAAATTCTTTTACAGTTGCAACAGTTTTTTGTAAATCTGCTGGGGAGAGATTATCTTCTGGCACAGCCACGACAGCTACTTGTCGGAGGTTGTAGCGTTGGGCGAGGTAGGGAAAAGCATCGTGGAAAGTGATGAAAGTACAGTTAGGATATTTGCTTAATCTTTCTTTAAACTCGGCATCCAACTTTTCTAGTTGTTGGATATAAGCGGTAGCATTAGCACTATAAATCTCTTTGTTTTCGGGAGCGGCTGCGATTAAGCCATCTCGTATATTTTCTACCTGTTGTTTAGCTAAAACTGGATCTAGCCAAACGTGGGGGTTGCCTTCAGGGTGGTGGTGATGGTGGGCGTGATTTTTTTCTTCCTTGCTTTCTGCTGTTTTTTCGCCGTCATGTTCGTGCTTGTGTTCTTCTTCACTGGCAATTTCTTTAGTTGCGCCTAGGGGTTGAATACCCTTACTGGCATCGATTTGTTTGAGATTGGGATTCTGGGCATTTTTTACGGTATCTTTGAGGAATTCCTCCAAGCCCAAACCGTTTTTTACAAGTACGTCTGCTATAGCGAGCGCGTTTACATTCCTAGGCGTAGCTTGGTATTCGTGTACTTCCGAGCCTGGAGGAATCAATATTTCTACCTGTGCTTTTTCCCCAGCCACTGCCTTAGTAAACCAATACATTGGCAGAAACGTGGCCACGACTTTTAATTTTTTTGTTTTGGGAATAGCTGTTGATTCTGCTGATGGCGGCGTAGGGGCTGGTTGGCTACAGCCAGTTGCTGCTGACAGCAACAAGACAAGAACCCACCCTTTTACCGCCTTATGGCTGCTGGTTGCGGTTTTTCTTCTAAGTTGAATTAGAAGTGAGGCAGATGCTGGTAAAAACATTTTTTAAAAATGATGTTGATTCTTATTCTATTTTATCTAGTCTGTTCGCCTAGAAAAATTAATAAAGATTATTATTTTCATTTGGACGTCAGAGGGGTGAGAGAGCTAAACTAGGTTTGGTAAGGGCGGGGACAATGCGCTCGCATGCCATCCTGGCGCCGGAGAGATTCCCTGCTACAGGTCCCACTTGTAAGGCTGCGAGCTTACCCATAATAAACAGTTCGCAACCAGGCAAGCGTAAGTGTTCATCTAAAACCGGCAAATTGTTAACAATAGTCACAGGATAGGCATCGAGAATATCTGCGAGTAGGGGTTCAGTAGTGACGTCGAGGTGAGTACCGGTGGAGAGCCAGAGGCGATCGCATTCATATTCAACGCCTGTATTGCAGATGACGCGCCAGCAGGTGCCCTGCCATTCACAAGCTACAATCTGATAACCCTCCAAGAGAGTGAGATTGCCACTGCGACATAGACGTCGCAGTTGAGTAAGCATTGCTGGCGTCATCGAGCCGCCATTGCGGGCTGTCTGAATTAACTGCCAACGCTTTGCCCAATCGCGTTCTGCCCAAAATCCTTTTAGATACTTGGGACCGAGCCAACCCGGATCGACATCAAATAATTTTTCCTGTAGGTGACGTCGCGCTATCAGGGTTACTTTGGCTCCACGAGCGATCGCCCCTAGGGCTAGATGTCCGCTAGTTAAACCGCCGCCAACAATCCACACCCGTTCGCCATTTAACTGCAAGCGGCGCAAGTCAATTTGATAAGAATGACATAGACGCTCTTGAGGATATTTGAGGTGCGACTGCATTACCCAGTCTGGTAAATGGGGCTTGCCGCCGCCAGTGGCCAAAACTACCCTGCGGGCCAAGTGCGAGCGCCCGTTTGAAAGCCACAAGCGAAACCATCCCCTACGCAAAGGCGGTTCTATGCGCGTAACTTTTTCCGGAATTACGCAATCTAAAAGCTGCCAGTTACGGATTATCTGCAAACAAAAATCCTCAAATAGTTGAGTTCCTGGTAAATCGTAGGGCGGATAAAGTTCGTGAGGGCGTTTTTCGGCAAAGCGGCGCAGCGCATAGGGATCCAGATCGGGATGGTGAACTGCTGGCGAGCGCAGGTGCGGTATTTCTAACGCTGCAAATAAGTGCTTCCACTGGCTCATCCATTCTCCGCTGGGATCAAACACTGCCAAACTGCCCCGCATATTCTTGCGTTTTTGCAATAAATTGGTAACAAGGGTCAGCGCGTGTGGCCCTGCTCCAATAATGGCGATATCGCTTTTGCTGGCAACTGCTCCTGTCGTTACTTCCATGCGGAATTTTTTATTTATATTAAAATGATAATCATTATTATAAAAGAAAGGCGCTCCTTTGCAGAGGGCTGTGAGTATAGAAAATATTTCTGTTTGGGAAAAATAACTAAGCGATAGTAGAGGTTGACAAGCTTGGGAGTAAGATGCGCAGGAGGAAAGGGCAGCAAATCGAGCAAATAGAATAAACTAAAGAGGGATTTTCTGGCTAAGTCTAGAAGTAACAAGAGAAAAGCTAGCGGCAGAAACTCAGAGCGGCGATTTATGATTTTTGTCAAAATCGAGAGATAGTTGCCGGTATTGAAATGGCAAGCAAATTGACAATATTAATTTATAATAAATTTATTCCTTGCATTTTCTGTTCATGTCCAAGTTAGTACACAAGTACAAAGGTTATTATATTCGTCTTGTAAAAGACGGTATATTTCAATTGATTGAACCTAACGGATATGCTACATATCAGTTTTTTCATACACTTATATAAGCACAAACGAAAAAGAGCTGGAAAAGCATATTTCCAGCTGTTGAGAGAAGTTAAATTGGGCGTAGCATTAGCTCGCAGTCTACCTACCAATATTCTTTTTTTATTGCGAAGCGATCGCTTTGATAATCTCTAGAAGCTGTAACATAAACAACTACTTTTGGATACTAGCTAGGAAAACGGTTGAGATGGCAAGAAAATATTACAAAATATTAAAATTTATAATGACAAAAAGCTGCGTGCAACTCGTAAAATGGGTTGATGAAAGAGGAAACAGCAGAAAAAATACAAAATACTACGGATAAGCTACGCTCAGAGTACCTAAATGACACGACTATGAAACTAACATCTACTCAGAAAACTGCTATACAAAAGCTGTTCGAGAATGGCGTCGAACGAGCTGCTACTATGTTAAATTATCTTACAGAAACCTCTGTTAGCTTGCAACTGTCGCCGCTGCAACTAATGTCACAAGAGCAGTTACAAGTTTATCTACATCAGCGGATTGGAGAAAATTCAGTATCTGCAGTGCGGCTTGTCATAAAAGGAGAATTGTCGGCAATCGGAACTTTGCTTTTTCCGGCTGATGCTTCTGAAAAACTTGTTCAAGTGATTGCCACTGAGCAGCGACGAAAACTTGATCTCGATGCAGTTACTAAACAAACGCTTAATGAGGTGGGAAATATTTTCTTTAATGGTGTTATGGGTTCTATTAGTTATGCAATTAGGGGTGGGATTACTTATATGGCTCCAAGATATGTAGAAGGGAAAGTGGATTCTCTAGTAGCCAAGAGTAGGGCTGCTAAACCTTCACCGATTTTATTTTGGCATACTGCGGTTAAAATAGAACCAAAATCAGGAAATTTACTGTCTTTTATCGAAAAATTTAGAGGGAGGGATAGGAGTAAGGAAATTTTGTTTTTTTTCCAGATAGAGCCTTTAGAAATGTTTATAAAAGCGATTGAAAAAGTTTACAACAATTAGGGAGAATATTTTTGGCTAATTTCTTGAATTTGCCGAGTAAAATATTCTTCCTGATAGTTGAGCTGTTTAGCGATGTCTAAACCTCTTTGGAAGGCGACGAGTGCTTCGGTATAAGCTTGGCGAGCGAGATAAATTTGTCCCAGTTGATCGTAGATATTCATCAAGCCAAAAGTGTTGAAACTTCTTTGTTCAACGAGTAATAATGTTTGATAGACTTGGATGGCTTCGTCAAGTTTATTCTGCGTTCTCAAAAGAGTTGCTAATTTTTGTAAAGCTTCTGCAGCATAAGCAAACTGTTCTAACGACCAAGCTAAAGTATAAGCTTCTTGATAAGTTTGTGCTGCAGTAGCCAGCCGCCCTAGCGCTTCATAATCTGCTGCGATCGCAATTTGTAAAGCAGGCACAGGCAGTGGATTTTGTCTCGCTAAATAGTGTTTAATAAGCTTTGTACGTATATTAATTGATTTTTGATGTTCTTTTGTTTGTTGGTAAATAAAAGCGAGCTGTTTCAGATAAAATTCTTCATCCAAGGTATCCTGAATGCTTTCATTTTTTTGTTTTAAAGCAATTAATTCTTCATAAGCAGCAGCAGCCTTAGCAAAATTTAAACCATTTAATTCTAATTGAGCAAGAGTATTTAAGGCTACTATTTGAGCGGAAATATCGCCTGTAGCTTTAGCATTTGCTAGAATTTGCTGGTATATTTCTACAGCAGGTTCTCGTGCCAATAGCGATACGAAAGCATCCCCCAGAGCTTGCAAAAGTTGTGGCTCAATCGGAGGTTTGCTTTGTGCTTGTAGTTTAATAACTTGTAGCCGCTGCGAAATTACTTGTACTTCTAGAGTGCGCTCGCGAGCGAGGGCAATTTTACCAACTCTGGTAAGGGCTTGCACTTCTGCCAGAGGATCTAAATAGCGTCGCAAAAGTAATTCTCGATTCCAAATTTGAAAGGCTTGTGATATATTTCCTGCAAGCAGTTGAGCTTCTGCTTGGGAGTAGAGTTCGTCTAAAGATTTTTCTAAAGTAAGTTTTTCTTCAGGAGTAAGCGATCGCTTTTTAGACATTGGCGGCAATAGAGGATCAGCCTCTTTCGGTTCCTGCAAGCTAAATGACTGGCGTTGCCACTTTGGCAGGTTATTTTCAGCTAATAGTGGAGTGGCAATGATGGCAATGCTAAACATTAATATCAGAGCGAACACTCGGCTTTGACAGAGATTTAAAAAACCGAAAATAAATTGGAACATTACTATCTGATAAAATAAAAACGAAGGAGTTTTGTGGATTTTCTAGTGAGCCAAGAAAAAGATACAGGAAAAAAGACGCTATTACAGGGGAAAAGGTTCATAGCAATGCTATGGGCACTAGGATTAATTTTATTGAGCGGGCTTTGTGCCTGCGACTCCCCAAGAGTTATCGCAAAAGAAGAAGGGGCAGCTAAAGCGGCACAGGAGAGATTGCAAACCGTAGCCGAGAAACGGATTTTTTTAGACTTGTCGCTGGAATTTTTAGACGAATACGAGTTACCAGAGCAAAGTTTTGAGGGTACACCTGTAGGAGGGCTATCAGCGCTCGCCTATGATCGACAACGAGATCGATTTTATGCCCTTTCCGACGATCCCAGTCAGAGGGCTGCAGCGCGATTTTATACTCTGCGACTAGCAATCAATTCACAAATTCCCGGAGGGGGAATAAAAATTGACAACGTACAGGTAGAAGACGTAACCATTCTCAAAAGAGAAGACGGGCAACCTTATCCTAGAAATACCATAGATCCTGAAGGGATAGCATTTGCGCCGCCTAATTCCATATTTATTGCCAGCGAAGGTATAAGCAACTTAGGCATTGCCCCATTTATCAGCGAGTTTGATTTAACAACAGGTAAGTGGCAAAGGGATTTACCGATACCAAAGCGTTATATTCCCGATGCCATGGGTTCCCAGCAACAGCAGGGAGTACAAAATAATCTGGGATTTGAATCTTTAAGCGTCAATACCAGTGGAGCACTTTCGGCAAGAATAGAACCGATTAGGTTATTTACTGCAACGGAAGCACCGTTGCTACAGGATCGGGAGCCGCCTTCGTCAGAGAAAGAGGCAAGGAATCGACTATTGCACTATTTGGTAGAGGGGAATTCCCTAGGAACTGAGTCAGCTTCACGCTCAACGCTGATTTCTGAACATGTTTATCCACTAGACTATGGTCCAAGGTGGTCATTGACCACTGGTTTGAGCGAATTAGTAGCCTTAGGGCAGGGGGGTTATTTTTTGAGTTTGGAGCGAGCGCTTGGTTTTTTAGGATATGGGGCGCGGATTTTTCAAGTAGCGACGGGAGCGGCAACTGATACATCTAATATTTCTAGTCTCAAAGGTGAACTTAAAGGAATTGAGCCAGTAAGGAAAAAGTTAGTGCTAGACTTGGCAAACCTTGGTATTATCTTAGACAATTTAGAAGGGATGACCCTTGGCCCTCGTTTGCCGGACGGGACACAGAGTTTAGTGTTAGTAAGCGATAACGATTTCGAGGAGACACGAAAGACTCAAATACTCCTGTTTCGCCTTAAACAGGGGGGATGAAACAATGCTGTTATTTTTTTAGGGATACAGAAGCGATCGCTGTCCCTTAGAATAAGGAGAACTGAAATCAAAAATCTAAAATTTCACATCAGACATCAGTATGAGCAATCCTACAGACATCCTCACCTTAGCTCGCTGGATGGCGGCTGATTTCAGCAATCAAGAGCAGGCTTTTGAAAACCCACCTTTTTTTGCCCACATTCGCGTCTGTATGCGACCCCTACCTGTTGATTTGCTGGGTGGGGTGAGTCTGTATGTTGAACAAGCGTATGACTATATGCTTAATCGCCCTTACCGGGTGCGGGTGTTAAAGTTAGTGCCAGCCGATGATCATATAAAAATTGAAAACTACGCGATTAACGAGCAGGAAGAAAAATTTTACGGAGCTTCCCGAGAACCTGAACGTCTCAAAGCTCTCAGGGCTGATATGCTGCAAAAATTACCTGGCTGCACTTTTATGACATATTGGACTGGCCATAGTTTCAAAGGTCATGTCGAACCCGGAAAAGGCTGCATCGTCATGCGCAAAGGCCAAAAAACCTATTTGGACAGCGAATTTGAGATAGACGAGAAAAAATTTATTAGCCATGATCGGGGCAGAAATCCAGAAACTAATGAACATATCTGGGGTTCGGTAGCAGGTCCCTTTCACTTTGTCCGTTGGGCCAGTTTTGCAGATGAAGTCGTGATTTAGTTGATGGAATATGGGCGGGCAGAGAAAAGAATCCTAAGGGTAATTTGCAATTAAATAAATGATTTTGTCACTCGGTACGCAAAACCTGATAAATTGACCGAGTATCGGCAAGCTAATTCGTTAAGGTATGAAGGTTCTAGTTATTGGTGGCGATGGCTATTGCGGTTGGGCAACCGCCCTTTATCTTTCTAATCGAGGTTACGAAGTAGGTATCTTGGATAGTTTGGTGCGCAGACACTGGGATGCGCAGCTTGGAATACAATCCTTGACTCCAATTGCCACGATTCAGCAAAGAATTGCTCGGTGGCGAGATTTGACGGGTAAGTCTATCGCGCTGTTTATTGGGGATATTACTAATTATGATTTTTTAATTAAGGCGCTGCATAAGTTTGAGCCGGAGGCGATCGTGCACTTCGGCGAACAACGCTCGGCTCCTTTCTCGATGATTGATCGCGAACACGCCGTTTTCACCCAAGTTAATAATGTAGTGGGAACCCTAAATCTGCTTTATGCTATTAAGGAGCATTTCCCCGACTGCCACTTGGTGAAGCTTGGCACGATGGGAGAATATGGTACCCCAAATATAGATATTGAAGAGGGTTACATTACCATCGAACACAACGGGCGAACGGATACCCTCCCCTATCCCAAACAACCAGGCTCTATGTATCACTTAAGTAAGGTACATGACAGCCATAATATTCATTTTGCCTGTCGGATGTGGGGACTGCGAGCAACGGACTTAAACCAAGGGGTTGTGTATGGGGTGCTGACTGAAGAAACCGGCATGGATGAGGTGTTAATCAACCGACTGGATTATGATGGGATTTTTGGAACAGCCCTCAACCGTTTTTGCATCCAGGCGGCGATCGGACATCCCCTGACGGTTTACGGAAAAGGGGGTCAGACGCGCGGTTTCCTCGATATTCGGGATACGGTGCGGTGTATAGAGTTGGCGCTCGCTAATCCTGCTCAACCCGGAGAATTCCGTGTTTTCAACCAGTTTACCGAACAATTCAGTGTCGGTGAATTAGCTCTGATGGTCAAAAAAGCTGGCATTGCAATGGGACTCGATGTAGAAATTAATCATATCGAAAACCCCAGAATCGAAAAGGAAGAACATTATTTCAATGCCAAAAATACCCATCTGCTAGACCTCGGTTTACAGCCTCATTATCTTTCAGAATCATTGTTGGATTCTCTGCTCCATTTTGCAATCAAATACCAACACCGTGTCGATAAAAACGAAATCCTGCCTAAAGTGAATTGGCGGCGTTAGAAGAAAACATAATTTGCGAGGCAATAGGGTTACTATTGCCTCTAATTATTACTAAACAAATAAATGAAGGAGTGGAAAAATTTATTTATCAAAATAAAGTGGGGGCAGATTTTGAATTGTTGCAAGGGAGTTAAAAAAATTTTTTATTGAGGTAAGAAATAGTGCCAAACCTATTTAACTTCATTCAATATTGCCAAGAAAAGAGGATTATCATCAGTTTATTAGTTTTGTAGTAAACTTATTTTATGCGAATTGCTCTTTTTACCGAAACTTTTTTGCCAAAAATTGACGGTATTGTTACGCGCCTGTGCCATACAGTAGAACACCTGCAGCGGGCAGGCGATCGCGTTTTGATTTTCGCTCCCGAAGGCGGCATCAGCGAATACAAAGGAGCAAAAATTTATGGTATACCCGGTTATCCCCTGCCCTGGTATCCAGAGCTAAAAATGGCATTTCCCCGCCCCTCAATCCGTCGGAAACTCGAAGAATTCCAGCCGGATTTAATTCACGTAGCCAACCCAGCAATTTTAGGTTTGGCAGGTTTGTATTACGGCAAAAACATGGGAATTCCATTAGTAGCATCTTATCATACCCACTTGCCGCAATACTTACAACACTATGGTTTGGGAATGCTAGAAGGGTTGCTTTGGGAATTACTCAAAGGAGCACATAATCAAGCAGATTTGAACCTGTGTACATCTACAGCGATGGTAAAAGAACTCGTCGCCCACGGGATCGAACGGGTAGATTTATGGCAACGAGGCGTAGATACTGAAATGTTTAATCCCAGCTTAGCAAACCCAATGATGCGAGCGCGCCTCAGCGGGGGTTACCCCGACAACCCCTTACTTATTTATGTCGGGCGTTTAGGTGCTGAGAAAGAAATCGAGCGTATCAAACCCATATTAGAAGCAATTCCCAATGCCCGCCTAGCTTTAGTAGGAGATGGTCCTCACCGAAAAGCTTTGGAAGTCCATTTTGCCGGAACACCAACTAATTTTATTGGTTATCTCAGAGGCAAAGAACTTGCTAGCGCTTATGCTTCAGCCGACGCCTTTATTTTTCCTTCCCGCACAGAAACTCTAGGATTGGTACTTTTAGAGGCAATGGCATCAGGTTGCCCAGTAGTAGCAGCACGCTCAGGAGGCATTCCCGATATTGTCACCGATGGCGTTAACGGTTATTTATTCGAGCCGGAAGATGAAAATAGTGCGATTACAGCCACCATCCGTCTACTCCAACACAACCAAGAAAGAGAAACCCTGCGTCAAAATGCCCGCCTGGAAGCCGAACGCTGGGGCTGGGCTGCCGCAACTGCCCAACTGCGCCGATACTATCAAGCAGTACTGACTTCCCATTCAACAGTAAAAGCTGCCTAAAATTTTTGTAACGCTGCCTCTTAGGTAGCGTTTTATCACTTTAGTGATCTAAAAACTTAAAAATAAGACAATTATTATATTTCACCTTTAAATTTTAGATAAAATCATTCATTTTTGTGAAAAATTGTATCGCACTTATCAATCTTGTACTCACCACTAAGCTCAGTATCCCTACTGAGAGAGCAAGCATTAGTAGCCTTTATCTCTAGTAACTTTGCCAATAGTGACAATTGATAGATAGTGTTAATTTAGGTAGTTGCCAGATGACAACTAATATAATGTGGCCACAATAGTTTCTGACATAGTCTTACTCTGATCAGAATTTTTTAGGGTGGCGAGCATTGCTAAGACTCAGTTACATTGTGCGCAGTATGACTTCGATGCCGGAGAAATTCTCCTGCCACAGCAAAACATACTCTGCCGAATCGTGGGCCATCTAATACCCTGTGAGGGGTCTATACTATGACATTTTCCGATGCTGGTAGCATTCTGGCTACATTAACCCAAGCAAATCGCATGGGCGCGCTCGCACGTCGCGTCAAAGATCTGCCAGTTACCGAATTTGTCTGCCTGCTAGATTTCATCACCGCAGAATTCCAGCAGTTTCTAAGAGCAATTGAACTAATCAACAATGAAGCTCTAGAAACTATGCTAGAGCAACTTTTGGATGCCTTCACCCTAAAAATTGGCCAAATCCTGCAAGCTGATCGCACCACCATCTTTTTAGTCGATAACGAAAAAAAACAGTTGTGGTCAAAACTTACCCCCATTCAAAACGGTAAACCCATAGAAATTCGCATTCCCCTACACGTCGGCATAGTAGGTCATGTGGCCACTACTGGTACATCCCTGAACATCGCAGACGTATATTCCCATCCCCTATTTAACAAAGAAGTAGACGAACATCCGGGCTACACCACCCACTCCCTACTATGCATGCCGATTTTCAGCAGCAAAAACCCCAACCAAGTTGTAGCAGTAGTACAACTCCTCAACAAAGCAGGCACTCTCCCCTTCACTAAAGAAGACGAAGAAGAATTTAGCACCTTCGCTACTTCTATCGGCATCATCCTCGAAAGTTGTCAGTCATTCTACGTTGCTGCCCGCAATCAGCGCGGCGTTTCTGCCCTCCTCAAAGCTACCTCTTCTCTTGGCCAAAGTTTGGATCTGGAAGCTACCCTGCGCTCTGTCATGGATCAAGCCCGCGAGTTAATGCAAGCCGAACGCAGCACCCTCTTCCTACTCAGCAAAGAAACAGGCGAACTTTGGACAAAAGTCGCAAAGGCAGACGGCAAAACCATGATGGAAATCCGCATCCCCGCCAACAAAGGAATTGCCGGCTATGTTGCCTCCACCAGACAAACCCTCAACATTCCAGATGCCTATCAAGATCCTCGTTTCGATCCCACTACAGACAAGCGCACCGGCTACGTCACTCGCACAATTTTATGTATGCCTGTATACAACTCTGCCGGTGATTTAATAGGTGTCACTCAATTAATCAACAAATACCAGGGCAGTTTCACTAGTTCCGATGAAGCTTTTATGCGGGCTTTTAATGCACAAGCTGGTATAGCCCTGGAAAATGCCCAACTCTTCGAAAATGTCTTAATCGAAAAGCAATATCAAAAAGACATTCTCCAAAGTCTCTCAGATGCTGTTATCTCTACCGATATGCAAGGGCGAATCGTAACAATCAATGAAGCCGCCCTAGCATTACTCGGCTGCCCAGAAAATAGCAAACACCGACAGTTGTGGGAAAATAAACTTATCGATCGCTATGTCTGGGAAGTAGTACCTATAGAAACTCTGCGTTGGCGCTTACTAGATAGCCTCAATACCGGCGCTCGCCACTACATCCCAGAACAAGATTTAACCGTAGGCTTATATGTAGATCCTCCAGACGCTCAACCTTCAGACGAAAATGCCGTCTGGATTTTAGCAATACCCGAACGCACAAGCTCTTCTTGTGTTTACATACCCTGGAATAAACCAGTTTTCGATGTCTCCGCTCCTATCCCTGCCCATTTACCTAAGGAGCGTATTATTGAAATCCAACGCAGTATCAATCTTACAGTCAATCCTCTCACTAACCCAGAAGGAGGTGTGCGCGGCGGTTTGGTGGTAATCGAAGATATCAGCCGCGAAAAACGTATGAAAAGTACTATGTATCGTTACCTCACTCCTGGTGTCGCCGAGCGCGTTATGGCTTTAGGCGAAGATTCCCTAGTGGTTAGTGAGCGCAAGGAAGTAACTATTTTGTTTTCTGATATCCGTGGCTATACTACTCTGACTGAAAATTTGGGTGCCTCTGAGGTGGTTTCGCTGCTAAATGAGTATTTTGAAACTATGGTAGAGGCAGTGTTTAATCACGAGGGTACACTGGATAAGTTTATCGGCGATGCCTTGATGGCAGTATTTGGTGCGCCACTGCCGTTGACGGAAAATCATGCCTGGATGGCTGTGCAGTCGGCTTTGGATATGCGGCGGCGATTGCAAGAATTTAATAACAAGCGGATTATTAGTGCTCAACCGCGAATTCAAATCGGTATCGGGTTGAGTTCCGGTGAAGTCGTTTCCGGTAATATCGGCTCTAAAAAACGTATGGATTATACCGTGATTGGGGATGCCGTTAATTTAAGTTCTCGTCTGGAAAGTGTGACAAAGGAGTATAATTGTGATATTATTTTGAGTGAGTTTACTTATCAATTGTGTGGCGAGCGCATCTGGGCGCGCGAATTAGATAAAATTCGAGTAAAGGGCAAGCACCAAGCTGTCAGTATCTATGAATTAATTGCTGAGCGCAGCGTTAACCTGGATGCTGATACTAGAGAATTTTTAGAACTTTATAAAGCAGGTAGGGCTGCTTATATGCAACGGGATTTTCAAAAAGCGATCGCTTATTTTGAATCAGCCGCTAAAATTAGAAAAGATGATCGAGCAGTCGCTATTCATTTAGAACGTTGTCGCAATTATCTCAAAAATCCCCCTCCCGATTTTTGGGATGGCGTTTACACATTTACAACTAAATAATAAAATTTTGGTTAGTTATATGAAAATTTTAAATATAAAAAAATATATGAGGGAATTAATTATGTCGAATAAAGAAAAATTTTATGAAGGCAAAGCAAAAATTTTGTATGCTACTGAAAATCCAGAAGTATTGCTAACCTACTACAAAGACGAGGCAACAGCATTTAATGCTCAAAAGCGAGGCAGCATTGCGGGGAAAGGAGAAATTAACTGCAAAATTTCTAGTTATTTATTTAATTTACTAGAAAAAAAAGGAATACCTACGCACTTCATAGACTGCCCCAGCGCCAAAGAAATGCGCGTAAAAAAAGTAAAAATTTTGCCATTAGAAGTAGTAGTGAGGAATATAGCGGCGGGAAGTTTATGTAAACAAACAGGATTAGCAGAAGGAACAGTATTGAAAAAGCCATTGGTAGAATTTTATTACAAAAATGACGAATTAGGAGATCCGTTACTAACAAGCGATCGCATCCTCATAATGGAGCTAGCAACCCCAGAACAAATTGAGCAACTAAGAACCCTAGCATTAAGAATCAACGACATTCTTTCAGAATTTTTCCTAAACTGCGGCATTACCCTAGTAGACTTCAAACTAGAATTTGGTATAGATAGCGCCGGGAACCTATTACTAGCAGACGAAATCAGCCCCGACACCTGCCGCCTTTGGGATAACTCAGAAAAAGATCCCAACCGAAGAGTGATGGATAAAGATCGCTTTCGCCGGGATTTGGGAAACGTAGAAGAAGCTTACCGACGAGTTTTAGAGCGGGTTAGTTTCAATCTCTAGTAGTATCTAGATAACTAGCCATTAGTTTGTCAAATTAACCGCTGTTAGGAATAAAATAAAATTCAGCTTTCCCTTTGTCCCATTTTTCTTTTGTGGACAAAGCAAAAAGCCGAATTTGGTGTGTGGAAGTGCAAAAAAACAAAAACAACATGCGTTTACCTCCAGTGTGGGTGGCTATTTTAACAGTATCAGCCACTTTGAATTTACCTAACTCAGTCAATGGGCAAACCGTAAATGCTCTAGCGTCAGCACCTGACAATAGCGGTGCACAATCAGAAACAGAAGTGGGCATAACCGCGCTAAATGAGCTGTGGAAATTGTCTGCTTTAACAGAAAAAACAGACTCTCAAAAGCCAAACCCACAGCGCCCAAGCGACATAGTAGAAGTATCAGAGATAGAAGCTGTAATACCAGCCTCAGAGGAAGCTCAGCCATCCATCCAACAGCAAAATTTACTATATGAGAGTAAAAAAGAAGACAAATTAGGGGATTTTTTAGAAAACACAAATCCGGATATTTCCGAAAAAACCGCAAACCGCGATTTACCATCAACTCTAAATCTTTTCCCTATAAATACCCGGATTCCATCATCCCTATTCTCTCAGGGCACCTCAGAGCAGCCGCCGACAACGCCAGCGCCAGTAGCCCCACCACCTAGAACACAACCGACGAATCAATGTCCAGATCCTAATGCTCCGCAAGTATTAATTGCCGAAGTCGTAGTCAAAGGAGTAGAAGGACCACTTTTAGATGAAGTATATCGCTCGATTCGCACTCAGCCAGGGCGCACAACCAATCGCTGTCAATTGCAGGAAGACGTCAACGCTATTTTTGCCTTAGGTCAATTTGCTTCTGTGGATTATTTACCAGAAGATACACCTTTGGGTGTGCGGGTAACTTTTTTAGTGCAGCAAAACCCTGTACTACGCAATGTAGTAGTGAGTGTTGTACCAGCAGGGGAGGGCAAACAAGTAACCCCGCAAAATGTAGTGGACGAAATTTTCAGCCCTCAATATGGTCAAACCCTCAACCTGCGCCGCTTTCAAGAGGGAGTGAAGCGTCTAAATCAGTGGTATAAAGATAATGGCTACATTTTGGCTCAGGTGGTAGGTTCCTCGCCAGTAGATGCTAATGGCACTGTAACATTACAGGTAGCAGAAGGGATAATCGAGGATATTCAAGTCCGCTTTCTCAATAAAGAAGGAGAAGATACAGATAAAGAAGGGCGGGCAATCCAGGGGCGCACTCGCAAGTTTATTATCACGCGGGAAATGGTGCTTAAACCAGGAGATGTGCTGCAGGAATCTACTTTGATTGGGGATTTGCGGCGGATTTTCGCCCTGGGGATTTTTGAGAAAGTTGAGCCGACACTTAATCCAGGACAAGATCCGCGCAAAGTAGTTGTGGTACTTAATGTTACAGAAAGAAGAACAGGCTCGGTGGCGGCAGGTGCTGGGATTAGCTCGGCGACGGGGCTTTTCGGAACGGTGAGCTATCAAGAGCAAAACCTGGGCGGGAATAATCAAAAAGTCGGAGCACAGTTGCAAGTAGGTGAACGGGCATTATTGTTTGATGTCAGCTTTACTGATCCTTGGATTGCCGGTGATCCTTTCCGCACTTCTTATACAGTGAATGGATTCAGGCGGCGCTCGCTTTCCTTAGTATATACAGGTGGTGATAATGAAGTAAAATTGCCTAATGGCGATCGCCCCAGAATTCTACGATTTGGTGGTGGCGTCACTTTCACCCGTCCCCTTGGTCCTGCTCCCCTCGACACTGAATGGAAAGCATCTCTCGGTTTCGAGTATCAGCGAGTTACCATCCGCGATATCGACGGCAAAGTTAGCCCGAAAGACGAACTGGGAAATGATCTAAGCTGGAGTGGCGAGGGCAAAGATGACTTACTAAGCCTACAGTTTGGAATTGCTCGCGACTTGCGTGATAATCCCCTTAAGCCTACTAAAGGTTCAGTCTTACGCTTCAGCAGCGAACAATTTTTACCAATAGGTCTTGGTAGCATCTTTGGCAATCGCCTACGCGGCAGCTATAGTTATTATATTCCCGTCCAGTATTTCCGTTTTGCCAAAGGACCTCAAACACTGGCATTTAATGTCCAAGCTGGCACTTTTATCGGCGACTTACCCCCTTACGAAGCTTTTGCCCTAGGCGGAAGTAATTCTGTTCGCGGCTGGGATGAAGGTGAACTAGGCAGTGGTCGCAGTTTTTTACAAGCTACTGTAGAATATCGTTTCCCGCTTTTTTCAGTTGTCGGAGGTGCGCTCTTTTTTGATGTCGCCTCCGATTTGGGTTCTGGTTCTTCTGTATTAGGCGATCCGGCTGGTGTGCGCGGTAAACCAGGGAGCGGTTTTGGTTACGGTTTGGGTGTGCGTGTGGATTCTCCTCTCGGTCCTATTCGCGTAGACTATGGTTTTAATAATGAAGGAGGAAGCAGATTCCACTTCGGCATTGGGGAAAGATTTTGAATTGCCGCAAATGAAAACTGAGTATACTTTGGCGGATGAGTTTGAACTGTCGGGGGTGGGGCTGCACTCAGGAGCGCTCGCCAAAGTTCGAGTTCTGCCAGACTCAACAGGAAAAGGACGCTATTTCGTAAGAACTGATCTTCCCGGCTCCCCTATTATCCCTGCTCACTGGAAATATGTGCGTCAAACTGTTTTATCAACCGAATTAGCAAATGAAAATGCCAGCGTCAGAACCGTTGAACACTTACTAGCGGCACTAGCAGCGATGGGAGTGGATAACGCTAGGATTGAAATAGATGGCCCAGAAGTGCCATTGCTTGATGGCTCAGCTAAACTTTGGGCAGAAGCGATCGCTGATGTGGGATTGTCTGAAACTAAAACAACTTCTTCCCCTCCCTGCCTCTCCCTTACATCCCCTATTTGGGTACATGAAGGCGACGCCTTTGTTGCCGCTCTACCTGCAGAAAAAACCCGATTCAGCTACGCGATCGATTTTGAATTGCCTGCGATCGGCCAACAGTGGTACAGTTGGGTTCTATCTCCTTCTTCCTTTATCACAGAAATAGCCCCCGCCCGTACATTTGGCCTCGCCCATCAAATTGACCAACTTTTGGCCCAAGGATTAATCAAAGGCGGAAGCTTAGACAATGCCCTAGTTTGCGGAGCCGAAGGATGGCTAAATCCGCCACTGAGATTTGCAAACGAACCAGTTCGTCATAAAATCTTAGACTTAGTAGGAGATATCAGTTTGCTAGGAAAATTTCCTTCAGCACACATCATCGCCTACAAAGCAAGTCATAAATTGCACGTGCAACTGTTTCAATCCCTAATAGGGGTTTAGAAATTGTCACCACTTGACTGGCGAGCACTCTCTTTTCTCTATAGTCAAGAGAACATACTAGCCATCGGTTTGACAACTTCACCGCCATTAGTAATAAACAAATCATACCAGAAAACGACTAAACATGTCCACGCTGACTGACCTTGATTTATCCAATTCCTCAGCTGCCGCTTCTGTAAAACAGCCGGAAAGTAATCTTACACAGAGTGCTTCTACTACTGCTGCAACAAAAACCGCTAAAACAGTATTGACTGTCGAAGAAATTCAGAAACTTTTACCTCATCGCTATCCATTTGCCCTAGTAGATAGAATTATTGAGTACATTCCCGGAGAAAGAGCTGTCGGCATTAAAAATGTCACCTTCAACGAACCTTATTTTCAAGGGCATTTCCCAGGGCGTCCGATCATGCCCGGTGTACTAATAGTAGAGGCAATGGCCCAAGTAGGCGGCGTGGTTCTCACTCAGTTGCCTAATCTGCCGGAAGGATTTTTTATGTTTGCAGGTATTGATAAAGTTCGATTTCGTAAACCCGTAGTACCTGGTGATCAACTGGTGATGAAAGTAGAACTGATTTGCGTCAAACAGCGCCGTTTTGGAAAAATGCAGGGTCGCGCTGAAGTAGATGGCCAATTGGTAACAGAGGGAGAACTGATGTTTTCCCTCGTGGACTGAAAAATGTCAGGAGTAAAAAGTGTTGAGTGATGAGTCAAATGCCTCTTCAACTTAACACTCAACATTCTCAAATCAAAACTCCTATGAAAACTTTGATACATCCCACGGCTGTTATTCACCCAAGCGCTCAACTACACCCGACGGTGCAGGTGGGGGCTTATGCAGTAATCGGAGAATATGTAAAAATTGGCCCGGAAACAAAGGTGGGTGCCCACGCGGTAATCGAAGGGCGCACAGAAATAGGCGCTCGCAATCAAATTTTTCCCGGAGCCGCGATTGGTTTGGAACCGCAAGATCTTAAATATGATGGCTCAGTGAGTTTTGTAAAAATTGGTGACGATAATATAATTCGTGAGTACGTTACTATTAACCGAGCAACAGGTTTAGGAGAAATAACGGAAATCGGAAACGGCAATTTATTGATGGCTTATGTTCATGTCGCGCATAACTGCAAGATTGCCGATCGCGTAGTAATTTCTAATTCTGTTTCTTTAGCAGGGCATGTACACATTGAATCACGGGCAGTAATTGGTGGAGTTTTGGGCATCCATCAATTTGTTCACATTGGTTGTATGGCAATGGTAGGGGGAATGAGTCGAATTGATCGCGATGTACCCCCCTATATGCTCGTAGAAGGTAACCCTTCCCGCATCCGCAGTCTTAATTTTGTAGGCATTAAACGTGCTGGGTTGACTCCTGAAGATACTAAAAATCTCAAACAGGCATTTAGAATTCTTTATCGCAGTGGATTAACTCTTAATCAGGCGATCGCCTCGTTAGAAGCAATTGCCGAAAACGAACACGTGCTTCATCTGATTCGATTCTTGAAAATGTCTCAGATGCAAGGAAGACGAGGACTAATTCCCGGGAAAAAAAAGATGCAGGATGAAGAACCATGAGCAAAGGTACCTTAAGAAATCTTTCGTCATCCTGGCAGATTTTTATTAGCACGGGAGAAGTATCTGGCGACCTCCAAGGAGCACTGCTAATTGATGCACTTTATCGAAAAGCTAATGCCGTAGGCGTAAAGTTAGAAATAGTAGCGCTAGGAGGACCAAAAATGGCAGCTGCTGGCGCTACTATTATAGGAGATACTAGCAGCATCGGCTCTATGGGGCTTTTGGAAGCATTGCCCCATATTTGGCCTACGCTCCAAATACAACGTCGCGCTCAACAATACCTGCGCTCGCACCCGCCCGATGTAATAGTGCCAATCGACTACATCGGACCAAATATGAACATATGTACTTATGTTAAACAGCATTTACCGCAAGTGCCAATAGTTTATTACATCGCGCCACAGATGTGGGTGTGGACACCTTCTGATCGCGATGTCAAACGTATGGTAAATGTAATTGATAAACTACTGGCAATTTTCCCTGAAGAAGCTCGCTATTTTCAAAAGCAGGGAGCACAAGTAAAATGGGTGGGTCATCCTTTACTTGATCGCTTGCAAGAATTTCCTAAACGTGAGCAAGCAAGGGCTAGTCTGGGAATTGCAGCAAGTGAAATTGCGATCGCATTGTTACCTTGTTCGCGTCAGCAAGAAGTTAAATATCTTTTACCAGTAATATTTGAGGCGGCAAAACAACTTCAAGAAAAATTACCGCAAGTTCATTACTGGATTCCTCTGTCTTTGGAAAAATTGCGTCTTCCCTTGGAAAAGGCGCTTGCTCAGTATTCTCTTCAGGCAACGCTGGTGTCGGAAAAAACTCCTGAGGTACTAGCGGCAGCGGATTTAGCGCTCGCAAAATCTGGTACAGTCAACCTTGAGCTTGCTCTTTTAAATGTGCCGCAAGTTGTAGTTTACCGAGTGCATCCTTTTACTTGGTGGATTGCTCGCAATTTTTTCAACTTTTCTATCCCGTTTATGTCTCCACCAAATCTGGTGCAAATGCAGCCAGTCGTGCCAGAATTTCTACAAGAGCAAGCTACAGCAGCAAATATAGTACGCTCAGTGCTGGAAATCCTGTACAATAACAAAGTTCGTCAGCAAATGTTGACAGACTACCAACAAGTGCGTCAATCACTAGGGGAGACTGGAGCTTGCGAGCGCGCCGCTTGGGAGATTATTCAAATTATCGCAGAAAAAAGAAACTTTAAACTTTAGTATCCCATTACCCATATCCTATTACCCATAAATTTAAAACTAAGTTTCTAGTCTGACTTGCGAGCGCATATCTTAGCTACCGAAACAAGAAACCTGGTTTCTCTCTACATTGCCTACCAATTTGCCTACCAATTTGCCTATAAATCTTATTCTTATCACATTAAATCTATTTTGTCAAGTCTAAATGATTACCAATATGGCGAGCGCTCAGTTAGCTTGCAATTAAATTAAGGGGGAAGCCAGCAGAAGAGTAATAAATCTAATAAATCTTTACTTTCAATACTTTCAAAGCGCAAATCGTATCAAGAAACAGCCGAGTGCAAGTGACTGCCCTTATTTCTACATCCCCTTTGCAGGAACAAAACAAAGCAATTACTCTTCCTTATGATCGGGAAAGCTCATCCATTCGATATGGGTATTATCCATAGGCGCTGCTGCATACCTATCTTACCGTAATTTCACTGAAAAAATACTGACAACTATAAATCTTACATCAGCAGAAATGCCTTTACCTAGTTTACAGATAGCTTATCTCCAGAAATTATTTCCGTAATTTTAATGATATTTTTGCTATTTAAAAAATTTAAATATATTTATTTTACAAAAAATTTAAAAAATTTACCGTATTTTTACTAATAAATCAATCTTATAAGTAGAAAATATATAATATTTCTTTGAGGTATAAGAAATAAAAATAGTAAAAATGGGAACAAATTGAAACAGAAAAATTCTTACCTCTTAGGCGAACAGCGAATTCAGCTTTTTGTAAGAGATTGACAAAACAGCCGATTTATAGGGGAAAACGGAGCTAGATATAAAAAAATCTGGTTACCGCCAAACATAAAAAAGGATAAATGTCAGGGTATTAGCATCTATATCTAAAAAATAATTAACATAAAATAACAACACCTAGGAGTCAATCAAGGGAGTCGAAAAATGCCAGAAGTAACAAATGAACCTATCAAAGAAGAAAACGAAAATAAACAACCCGAAGAAAATTTGAATGAAACATTGCCAGGTAGCGAAGACTCTGGAGACCAAAACGAAAATACAGAAGACAACAAAATTTTCTTCACTACCACAAGTAACCAAAACAACTCGTCGAATGGCAGTATGAGTATTCAACCAGGAACCTTTAAAATAGGACCAAAAGGTGAAGTCACCATCAACTGGCTGTGGGATGGCGGCGGCTATGTAGGTCAAGTCGGTATTTTCAGCCTAAAAGGGATGGAAAATCTCGAACCTGGCTCTGAAGAATTTATCCAAGAAGCGGTTCGCAGAGTCCTAAGCAATTCTACAGAAGGTTATTTAGTTATTGATGACCTCACTGAAGGAGCACAATTTAGCGGCAAACTTCCTTGGGAAGACGATTTCAACAAAGGAGAGCACAAACAAAAGCCTCCTTTCAAGATGGAACCTGGGGATACGTTTGCTGTAATCATCGTTCCCAATGGCACGTTTGAAGAAGTAGATAAAGATCCGGGGCTGCTGAACGATCCTAAAAAGCGTCCGCTGTTTTCCATTGATGCTGCTAACCCAAACGGCGACTTCCAAGGAGGACAAATCGCCGACGTAACTGGGCATGGCAGTGTTTTCGTAATGGAAGACATACCAGCCAAGCAAGGTTCAGACAAAGACTACAACGACTTTATCTTCCAAGTCACAGGCGCTAAGGGTAATGCAGTAAAACTAGATGAATATATTGACCCCAACAAAGATTGGCGCCAAGTAGATGTAGGCAAGGACTTGTTGGAAAAGGCCAAGCAAGTCATTGACCAACATCCTGAAGACCAACTGATCGGTAACGAAACCCTTGAGGGCGGCGAAGGCGATGACACCCTCCCCAGCGGAAGCGGCGATGACACCCTCCCCAGCGGAAGCGGCAATGACACCCTCCCCAGCGGAAGCGGCGATGACACCCTCCCCAGCGGAAGCGGCAATGACACCCTCCCCAGCGGTAGCGAAGACGGTGGTAGTGGTGAATTACCAGGTGGCGGTGTTGAGGGAGATGACACAATCGTCGGAACCGAAGGAGACGATACCATCAACGGCAGCGCAGAAGATGACACCATTAACGCAGGCGCAGGCAACGACTTGGTTTCTGGCGACGAAGGCGATGATTCCCTCAACGGCGAAGTAGGTGACGATACCCTCTGCGGTGACGCGGGTGATGATACCACTGTTGGCGGCGAAGGTAGTGATTCCCTAGTCGGCGGCGAAGGGGATGACTCTAGCAGTGGCGATGCTGGCGATGATACCTGTGTTGGCGGAACGGGTAATGACACCTTAGGCGGCGGCGAAGGTGATGACACCACTTATGGCAATACAGGTGACGACTCCATAGAGGGCGGCACCGGCAACGACAGCATCGCTGGCGGTAAGGATGAAGATACGGTTGCCGGCGGCGAAGGCGAGGATACCGTTTGCGGTGACATGGGCGATGACAGTGTCCTCGGTGAAGCTGGTGATGACACTGCGATCGGTGGACAAGGCTCTGATACCGTACTTGGTGGCGATGGCAATGATACTTTATACGGCAACGTAGACAGCGACTCTCTGGAAGGCGGCACCGGCAGCGATAGCCTCTGCGCTGGTAAGGGCGATGACATCGCCAACGGTGACGAAGGCGATGACGTAGTTAATGGCGACATCGGCGACGACACTGCGATCGGTGGACAGGGCGTTGATACCACAGTTGGCGGTGAGGGCGACGACGAACTCTACGGCAATACCGAAAACGACGAACTCTACGGCAACACCGGTAACGATACCATCTACGGCGGTAAGAATAACGATATTATCCGGGGTGGTAAGGATAACGACGTCTTGTATGGCGACTTGGGTGATGATATTATCTATGGTGACATGGGGGATGACACCCTGATTGGCGGTGAAGGTCAAGATGTACTGATCGGTGGGGCTGGTAGTGATACTTTTGAACTCGCCTCTGGTTTGGGAACCGATTCTATCGTCGATTTCGTCATCGGCGAAGATGTTTTGAGTTTGTCAGGTGGTTTGACCTTCGAGCAACTCGAAATTGTTCAAGGCAGTGGCCCTCAAGCTGCGGATACTCTGATTAAGCTGGCTGGTACTGATGAAGTGTTGGCTGTTTTAATCGGTGTCCAAGCTTCTCAAGTTACATCGGCGAGTTTTACAGTTGTCTAGATTTAGGAAGCGGCTGGGGAATGTATGAACATTCCTCAGTTTGAATAAAATTTTTGTAAAATTTTTGTAAAATGCTGACCGGTTAAAAGTCGGTCAGTTTTTTGTTATGGTGTTTTATTTTGGGATATGTGAGTGTTTGGCGAAATCTCTAAAGTGCGATCGCACCACGCGTGGTTAATACGATGAATTTTAGTATTATAGGGGAAAAATAGCTCCTCAGTATCGAGGAGCTTTAGCTAATATTACAAAATATAGAAAGCGATTAAACTCACATTATTTATTGGCATTTTTTGCAGAAAGGAAAGCTAGAGGGAAAAATATTTATTTCCCAATTGGCGGCGCTTTCAAAAGCGGCTTTTTTTCTAACCAAAGGGAAGCCATATGCTTTGTCGGTTCCTGCTGCGCCAGCTTTGGCAGTGACTCTCTTGCCTTTTCCGTTACCTGATGCGTAGTCGCATCGTACATTTGAGTAACGATTTTGGGATATAAGCCAATACCAATAATCGGTACCAACAGAGAAGCGATGATAAACACCTCACGCGGTTCAGCATCGACGAGAACCTCATGTTCTACCAATTCTTTATTTTCCTCCCCGTAGAAAATCTCGCGCAGCATAGAAAGTAGGTAAATAGGCGTGAGAATCACCCCTACTGCTGCCAGAAAGATTACCACAACCTTAAAAATCGGGTTATAAACATCGCTTGTAGCAAAGCCGACAAACACCATCAACTCTGCCACAAACCCACTCATTCCCGGTAGTGCTAATGAAGCTAGAGAGCAAGCAGTCCACATGGCGAAGATTTTGCGCATTTTTTGCCCCACACCTCCCATTTCATCAAGCATGAGAGTGTGAGTGCGATCATAAGTTGCTCCCACCAAAAAGAATAAACTTGCCCCAATCAAACCGTGCGACACCATTTGTAGCACCGCACCGCTCATTCCCAAATCAGTAAACGAGGCAATTCCTATAGTCACGAACCCCATGTGGGAAATTGACGAATAAGCAATCTTGCGTTTAAGGTTGCGCTGGGCAAAAGAAGTCAGTGCCGCATAGATAATATTCACTACCCCCAAAACTACCAAAATCGGCGCCAACACCACATGGGCATCGGGAAGCATGCCAACATTCATGCGAATGAGAGCGTAGCCGCCCATTTTCAGCAGAATTCCCGCCAGTAACATGTGAACCGGAGCTGTTGCCTCACCGTGAGCATCTGGCAGCCAAGTGTGAAAAGGGATAATCGGCAGTTTAACGGCGTAAGCAATAAAGAAGGCAGCGTAGAGCCAGAGTTGAAAATTGAGGGGGTATTGCTTAGTGGCAAGGGCTCTCATATCGAAAGTTACTGTATCGCCGTAGAAAGCCATAGTCAGCCCAGCCACTAAAATGAATAGGGAACCCCCCGCCGTGTAGAGGATAAACTTTGTAGCTGCGTATTGGCGCTTGTAACCACCCCAGATAGCAAGTAGTAGGTAAACAGGAATTAACTCCAGTTCCCAAACCAGGAAAAATAACAGCATATCCTGGACGGCGAACACAGCTATTTGACCGCCATACATGGCTAGCATTAAAAAGTAAAAAAGTTTGGGCTTTAGGGTTACTGGCCATGCGGCTAAAATTGCCAGAGTTGTTATAAAGCCGGTGAGCATGATCAGGGGCATGGACAAGCCATCTGCTCCCACCGACCAATTTAAATCTATCTGGGGCACCCAGGAATAGCTTTCGACTAGCTGTAGCCCTGGATTGCTGAAATCGTAATCAGTATAGAAAGCATAGATAATCAGGGCAAAGTCAACTAGCCCGACAATTAGGGCGTACCAACGCACTGTCTTGCCGTCTTTATCGGGCAGCAGCGGGATGAGCAGGGATGCTGCGATCGGGAACAAAATAATCGTGGTTAGCCAAGGCATAGATTAAGTACCAGATGTTAACTTTTTAAAAAAAACCAGGGGCAATGACGCTTAATACATTGCCCCTCATCATTATCACTAAACAGGTATTAGTGCCGAAGCGTTTTAGATTAAGGATTTATTAATTAAGGGCAGTAGGGCACGCCTCGGAGTGCCCTGCTTGTTATTAAATTACGCCTTAAGTTACGCCGAAGACGATAACCATGCCTAAAACTGCTCCAAATACGATGAGGGCATAGAATTGAGCGCGACCGGTTTCAAAGTATTTCAAGCCTTCGCCACTAAACATGGTTATCAAGCCGGTGAGATTTACGACTCCATCGACAACGCGATAGTCAACTTCCATTACTTGTCTGGCGAGACGGCGACAGCCTTGGACGAAGAGGAAGTCGTTGATATCGTCCAGGTACCATTTATTGCGGGAGAAGAGGTAGAGGGGTTTGATTTTTTCGGCGATCGCTCCTGCATCTATCTTGTGATATAGATACATTAGCGAAGCCAGAATAATTCCAATCAAAGCAATTCCCACCGAAGAACTGCCCATTACCAGGAATTCGGTTAAGTTAAATTCTTGCGCGTGTTCTATTGCTGTAGAAAGTGTCTCCCTGGGGGGATAAATGAACTCCTCGAAGTAATTAGCAAAAGGGGTGCCCACGAAACCAATTATTACAGAAGGCACAGCCAGAGCTATTAATGGCAAAGTCATTGTCAGCGGTGACTCATGAGGATATTCGCTGTGGTGTTCGTGCCCACCGTGATTGTGGTTGTGGCTTTCTAATTCTTTCGGGTTCATTGCCCCTGGGCCAAAAACTGGTTGCAGAGCTAGATTATTTTCTTCTTGGATTTGCTTGCGGATATCTAACTCATTACCCCGGAATTGCCCTTCAAAAGTCATAAAATACATTCGGAACATGTAGAAAGCCGTTATTCCAGCTGTCAGCCAGCTTACGCTCCACAAAATCGGATTGGCTGCCAAGGTAGCGCCAAGAATTTCATCTTTTGACCAGAAACCCGAGAAAGGTGGAATTCCGCAAATTGCCAAAGTGCCGATTAAAAATGTAATTGCCGTAATTGGCATGTATTTACGAAGTCCCCCCATCAGCCGCATATCTTGAGCCAAGATGGGATCGTGACCGACCACTTCCTCCATGCCGTGAATGACGGAGCCGGAGCAGAGGAAGAGCATTGCTTTGAAATAGGCGTGAGTCATTAGGTGAAACAAGCCGGCTGTGTAGGCGCCTACTCCCATTGCCATTACCATGTAGCCAAGCTGGGAGATGGTGGAGTAGGCTAAGCTTTTTTTGATATCGTTTTGGGTAATTGCGATCGAAGCTCCCAAAAACGCTGTGAAGGCTCCTGTGTAGGCGATGACATTCATTGCCAACGGGATACCTTCAAATACTGGGTACATTCTGGCAATTAGAAATACTCCAGCCGCTACCATTGTGGCCGCGTGAATCAGGGCTGAAATGGGGGTTGGGCCTTCCATTGCGTCTGGAAGCCAAACGTGTAGGGGAAATTGCGCGGATTTGGCAACTGGTCCTAAAAAAACGAGAATGCCAAATAGAGCGGCGAGACTAGCACTTAGGGAACCGGTTTGTACTAGAGTTTGCAGGCGCTCGCCCATTTCTTCAAACTCAAAACTGCCGGTACACCAATAGAGGGCGAGAATTCCTAATAGCAAGCCAAAGTCGCCGACGCGGTTTGTGACAAATGCTTTTTGACAGGCATCTGCTGCTGCCTTGCGCTCGTACCAGAACCCAATCAGCAAGTAAGAACACATGCCGACGAGTTCCCAGAAAATGTAAATCTGTACCAGATTCGGACTCACCACCAGCCCCAACATCGAAGAGCTGAATAAGCTCAGGTATGCGTAGAAGCGAACATAGCCCGGATCGTGAGCCATGTAGCCATCTGTGTACACCATCACCAGAAAAGCGATCGTTGTCACGATCACCAGCATTAGGGCTGTCAGGTGATCTATTGTATAACCCATGCTTAGGTGAAAATCTCCAGCCGCTGCCCACTCCAAGGTGCGGGTATAGGGAGGATGCCCTTGCATCTGACTCCAGAGCAGCGCAAAAGACAAAACCATTGCCGCTCCCAGTAGGGAAACTACAAATACGGAATTCAATTGCCGCAGGCTGTTGGTAAATCGGTTTACCGAGATCAATCCCAAGCCTACCAACATTGCCCCGAATAGAGGCAGCACTGGAATCAGCCAGGCATACTCATAGATTGGTTCCATCACTGAACGCCTTAGTTTAAGTTTCTTTACTTAGTGGCCTAATCTTTTACATTTTGACACACTCTATCCTCTAGAGATCTATCTTGCCCCTTCAAAGCCTATTTTTAAAAATTCTCTATTTGATTTTTGCAATATATTTGTTTGTTTTTCTCGCTCGCCTACTTCTTTTATTTCTTATTTTATAATAACCTTTCTGTTCTCAATTTCTGATTTAAAATTGCAGATAAAAAATAAAAATCTGTGAACCCCCCATTCGTTCATTAAAACGAATGGGGCGCTCACAAGCATAAAACAATACATTCAATCTGATTGACACTCCACTACCCAGAAGGGCAGGGATTTTTGGATTCCCTACTATTTTCTAGAGTGCTTCTACGTAGCTACCCAATTATAGCATAAAAACTCTCCTAAAAACAGAGTTTTAGATCCAGTTTTTTTGATATGATTGTTTATCCTGTGGCTGTACCCAGAGGGTAGAAGAGTGCTGGGCGTAATTGAGGGTGATTGTTTCCAATGCTTGACGTAGATCCTCCCTTCCCTGAAAACCATCGATTCGAAGGCGTATCTTGCCTCCCACAAACAGAATCAGGGTTGGCAGATTCTTCAGGCGGTAAGTGTTGGCAATTTTTAAACTTTGGTCAGCGTTAAAGCTTACGATTTTGAGGGAATCCGCCCATTCTGCCTGATAGCGCATTAGCAGAGGATTAATCAAGCGACAGAGGCCACACCAAGGGGCCCAAAAATGAACCAACACAGGAATAGGAGATTCTAAAACTTCTTGTGTAAAAGCCCGCTCACTAATAGAAGACAATGGCATGATCCCTCGAGCTATTTTTGTTTACTATCAACATTGGGATCATGCTACCTCTATTTGGGAACGTCACGACAAAAGAATTGAAAATAAGTAATTGGTAATCGAGATTATTGTCTAGATACCAAAAACAAGCTATAAAGGAACGCTAGCAGTAGCCCGCAGCAAGAGAGGGTGAAGCCACCACAGCAGTAAAACAAATACGCTAACACCTAAGTAAGCAGGTCGAATAAACTCGCGCCAGATAAAAGTTTGCCGCCCTTGGAGAATGGCCAAAAATGGAATGACAGAGGTGCGAGATTTGACTGCCGCAAAAGCCTCGCCATAGCGAGAGCTCATCCGTTGATCGCCATGCCAAACTGCAAACAAGTGGTGAAGTATTAACCCAACTGACGTCAGCAAGGTAAATGTGGTCCCAATCCAGAGCGTATGCGCAATACACCAAATTACCTGCCCTACCATCTGCGGATGCCTAGTAATGCGGATAATACCAGTTTCGTACAAGTGGACTTGGGGCTTCTTAATGGCTGCGATTTCTAACAGATTAAATGTGGCTGGGTATAAAAACAAAAACGAAATCGCTGACAATACCCATACAAGCGCCCGCATCCCTGGCACGCCCTGCAACTGCCACAACTGGAGGCCATCATAACGGTGGTTGATAAAATAAATGATTAGCACTACTGCTAACGGCAGACTCAATAGGGCAAACAAAATACGGTATAGTCTTGCTCCTAGCCACTTTTCGCCCCTGGGTCTTAGGGCTGCTAGGCCACTGTGAGCGCTCGCAAAACCTAATAACATCACGAACATCTTGAAATGACTAGAAGTCAGCCAGTCATAAAACATTGCACTCACTCAAATTGACACACAATCAAGGTTACAGGTTAGATTAAGTCGAGAACTTGCTGCTAAATTCAGAAAATACCTAATTTCCCGCTTCTATATATTTTTTTAATAGGGTAAATATTATTACAAATGAGGTAACAAACCACTAAAAGGGACTTGCTCCCTGTGTTGTGTTACTGTCGTTATCGAAGATGCCTCGCTTACCCAATGGGTTATACCTTGCTGACAGTCGGAACCGATTGCATCAGTTGATTGCCTTAAGCCTCCATTCCCCTTTCAGGTTTAGCCATATGTCCGACCTTCCTTTCACACTAGATCAATTACGTATCCTCAAAGCGATCGCCGCCGAGGGCAGTTTCAAACGAGCTGCTGACAGCCTCTATGTTTCACAACCCGCCGTCAGCCTGCAAGTACAAAACTTAGAGCGGCAGTTGGACGTGCCATTGTTCGACCGAGGGGGCCGGCGGGCACAACTGACAGAAGCAGGGCACCTACTTCTTAGTTACGGGGAAAAAATTCTTACTTTGTGCCAGGAAACCTGTCGCGCCCTCGAAGATCTGCAAAACCTTCAAGGCGGCACCCTAATTGTCGGCGCTTCTCAAACTACGGGAACTTACCTACTCCCTCGCATGATCGGGGTTTTCCGACAGCGGTATCCCGACGTCGCCGTGCAATTGCATGTTCACTCAACCCGTCGCACTTCCTGGAGCGTGGCCAACGGTCAAGTCGATCTGGCCATAGTAGGCGGTGAAGTCCCACCAGAACTGCAAGAATCTTTAGAAATTGTTCCTTACGCAGAAGACGAACTGGCTTTAATTCTGCCAGTTTCTCACCCCCTTGCTAAAATAGATACCATTAAAAAAGAGGATCTTTACAAATTAGGATTTATCACCCTCGATTCTCAATCCACTATCCGCAAAGTAATTGACCAGGTATTATCTCGCTCTGGTATTGAGCCCCGCCGTCTCAAAATCGAGATGGAACTAAACTCTATTGAAGCTATAAAAAATGCCGTACAAGCAGGGTTGGGAGCAGCATTTGTTTCCGTATCTGCGATAGAAAAAGAGTTGCAAATGGGTGTAATTCACAGAGCAAAAATAGAAGATGTTGTAGTCAAACGTATGTTGTCAGTAATTTACAATCCCAATCGCTATCGCTCAAAAGCAGCAGATGCATTCAGCCGCGAAATTTTACCACTATTTGCTACTCAGCCTATAGAATCACTAAATAATAATGCTGTTCTCAAGAAAGAGAATACCCATTTAGAAACAGCTACTAATTGGACGGCGAAAACAGGTATTTGAACGCATTTTATGAGAAATTAGCTATTAGCAATTAGCGGTTAAATTGCTGATAGCTAAATTTTTTTATTTAGGCAGCGCCCCATTGAATGGGGCGCAACAATGCTTAAGTACCTGAGCAACATTTTCTGGTTTCCATTGTACACCAGTCAGCTTAACCCTGAAAGCAATCTATCATACCGCTCCACCTGTTAGAGGGCAGCTAGAAAACTCCAGTAAGCTTTTTCTAAAGATGTTTGTTTCTTAGAGAAGCTAATCCCAGGCAAATCAGGGTAGTGGAAAGTATTTTGTCTAATCCAGCCGCCCCTTGATTTCTGCCGCTTGATTGTAGGAAGCAATAGCTTGTTGCAGATTATCAGCAGCATTGATGCCCATGTCGGCAAGGGCGCGGTGGGCTACTCCCAGGTTTTCCAGAGTATAAGAGAGCTGTTTATCTAATCCCAACCGCCGCAATATTTCTGCCGCTTGATTGTAGAAAGCGATAGTTTGTTGTAGATTATCAACAGCATTGATGCCCATGTCGACAAGGGTTATGTGGGCATTGCCCAGGTTATTCAGAGTATAAGAAAGCTCTTTATCTAATCTCAACCGCCGCCTGATTTCTGCCGCTTGATTGTAGGAAGCAATAGCTTGTTGCAGATTATCAACAGCATTGATGCCCATTTGGGCAAGGGTTTTGTGGGCATTGCCCAGGTTATGCAGAGTATAAGAAAGCTCTTTATCTAATCTCAACCGCCGCAATATTTCTGCCGCTTGATTGTAGGAAGCAATAGCTTGTTGCAGATTATCAACAGCATTGATGCTCCTGGAGGCAAGGGAGTGGTGGGCTAATCCCAGGTTTTCCAGAGTATAAGAGAGCTGTTTATCTAATCCCAACCGCCGCTGAATTTCTGCCGCTTCATTGAAGAGGGCGATAGCTTTTTGCAGATTATCAATAACATTGATGCCCATGTCGGCAAGGATTATATGGGCATCGCCCAGGTTATTCAGAGTATCAGAGAGCTGTTTATCTAATTCCAACCGCCGCTGAATTTCTGCCGCTTGATTGTAGGAAGCGATAGCTTGTTGCAGATTATCAATAATATTGATGCCCATGTCGGCAAGAGTTTTGTGGGCTACTCCCAGGTGATACAGAATATTAGAGAGCTCTTTATCTAATCCCAACCGCTGCTTGATTTCTGCCGCTTCATTGAAGAAAGCGATGGCTTGTTGCAGATTATCGGTAGGGTTAATGCCCCTGGAGGCTAGGGTGCGGTGGGCACTGCCTAGGTTATTCAGAGTATTGGAGAGCTCTTTATCTAATCCCAACCGCTGCTTGATTTCTGCCGCTTCATTGAAGAGGGCGATAGCTTGTTGCAAATTATCAGCAGCATTGATGCCCATGTCGGCAAGGGTGCAGTGGGCACTGCCCAGGTTATTCAGAGTATAAGAGAGCTCTTTATCTAATCCCAACCACTGCCTGATTTCTGCCGCTTTATTGAAGAAAGCAATAGCTTGTTGCAGATTATCGGCAGCATTGATGCCCATGTCGGCAAGGGTATGGTGGGCTACTCCCAGGTTATTCAGAGTATTAGAGAAATCTTTATCTAATCCCAACCGCTGTTTGATTTCTGCCGCTTCATTGAAGAAAGCGATAGCTTGTTGCAGATTATCGGTAGGGTTAATGCCCCTGGAGGCTAGGGCGCGGTGAGCATTGCCCAGGTTTTCCAGAGTATTAGAGAAATCTTTATCTAATCTCAACCGCCGCTGAATTTCTGCCGCTTGATATAAGAAAGCGATAGTTTGTTGCAGATTATCAACAGCATTAATGCCCATGTTGGCAAGGGTATGGTGGGCTACTCCCAGGTTATTCAGAGTATCAGAGAGTACTTTATCTAATCCCAACTGCCGCTGAATTTCTGCCGCTTGATTGTAGGAAGCAATAGCTTGTTGCAAATTATCGGCAGGGTTGATGCCCATGTCGGTAAGGATGTAGTGAGCATTGCCCAGATTATACAGGGTAAGCGCTCGTTTTTCGGTATTATTGCCTCGCAGTTGCAGCACTGCCCCATAGCCGCGTATGACAATTTCTTGTATTTCTGCATCCCGCCTAGAGCGAAAATTGCTAATATTGATACAGATATCTTCGACTAAGTCTGCTATGTTTTCAGTTTGGTTAGGCTCTTTAGCGACGGCTGCCTCCACCCACTGAGCAATAATATCCCCCAAAGCTGGTACAATCAACTCCATGTTTTTCTGCATCACCTGATGCACTGCGGCTTTATTCCCTCCGCTTTGTTTCGTTTCCTGGAGTTGCTGCCAAAATTTTTCAAGTTCAGTCTTCACTTTATTTACTCCTTTACAAAATTTAATAAATTTTTGTTAATTTTTAAGTTACTTCAAATTCATGAGAATGCCCGGTAGAATAGAGGAATCAAGGAGCGAGCGCGCTCGCTATTCAATGCTCTACTTAAAATGATATTATTATTATTATTATTTTTTCCCAGCTTTATTTTAATTTTACTATCCCCTGGAGGCTATTTGTTAGACTGGGCATTAACCTAAAGAACCCAGGCGAATATTTTCAATAACAACCGTTTGGCTTGAGCAGCGGTGATGGGAGTGTCGGCAAGGGTGCTACTGATGTTTCGTTTTTTCTGGCAGTTCCGTATCTGTTTTGATAAAAAAGTATAATTTATTAGCGGGTTCTGAGTATGATTTCGTCTCTTCTCAGTATAATTAGTTATTGCTTAATTGAGATGCCCCAAGACGTAAAAATATGGAAATTCAATGTACAAGACCAAATTGTCCTCAACCGATAAACTATTTTGCAGATATAGATAATAAGAATACGCTGCAAACAGTGCAGCAAAAATATTGTATCAGTTGTGGGATGCCATTAATATTAGGCGGGCGATATATACCGATTCAGAAGCTGGGGAAAGGAGGATTTGGTACGGCTTACTTAGCACGCGATCGCTATACTCCTACCATGGGCTACTGTGTAGTCAAACAGTTTCAACCTCCAAAAGATCTCTTACCGCAACAAATACAAACTGCTCAAGAGCTATTTGAAAGAGAGGCAACAGTATTAGAAGAACTCGGCAACAAACACCCTCAAATCCCTAATTTATTTGCATTTTTTCCCTTAGAAGTTCCTAGTCTACAAACAAGCGAAAAGGAAAAGTTTTTCTATATAGTGCAAGAATTTATTGATGGACAGAATCTAGAAGAAGAACTGGCGCAAAAAGGGCCCTTTTCTGAAATGGAAGTAAAAGAAGTACTAAAAGAAATACTCAAAGTGCTAAAATTCGTTCATGACAATGGTTCTATTCACAGGGATATAAAACCTTCAAATATTATGCGCGCTCGCACTGGCAAACTTTATCTCTTAGATTTCGGTGCCGTCAAGAAAGTAACGCAAGTACCAGGAAAGCCTGTTTCTGCAAATAGCAATACTGGTATTTACACATCGGGCTTTGCGCCGCCAGAACAAATATATGGCGGTGAGATTTACCCCTCCACCGATTTGTATGCCTTAGCTGCTACTTGTATTACTCTTCTCACCGGCAAACAACCAACTGAATTATTTGATACTTACAAAAATAAATGGATATGGAGAAACTATGCTCCTAATGTCAACAATAAACTTGCAGATATTTTAGAGCGAATGCTCCTCTCTACACCGGAGCAGCGTTTTCAATCAGCTGACGAAGTGCTAGCCGCTTTCTCACCTCAACCCCGGTTTTCCACCCTAGAAATATTGATGGCAGCAGCCTTTACAGGATTTGAAAGCGGTTTGCTATTTATTGCCCTAGGCAGTATTTTAGATTCTCCTGAAATTTCACTGGTATTATGGGCGTTAATTTTATTAAGTTTGATTTTCGCTCAATCTCGCCGCCTGATAAAAGAAAAACATATGCCAATTATTGCCATAATTAGCTTGATTATAGTTTTATTTTCTCCATTGCGGGGAGGATTTCCTAGAGAAATTATTATCTTATCAGCTGTTTTTGCTAGTTTTTTTTCTCTAGTTATTACTACAATATTTCGTTTTCTTTATAATCTGCTTTTGAGAATATTTTAATTAAAAAAGTTACAAGGAAGCCTTGCAAAAAGCTATTATTGATATTTCACGTAGATTTATCAAGTTAATAATCGCCATTTTTTGGGAAGTTTTCAAAAGCAGCTTGTGGTTGCTTATTCAAGTTATTGAACTAGCAGCCTGGATAGTGTCTGCACTCAGCGAAAAAATCGCGCGAATGCAGCGGATGGTAAAAATCGCTCTCAACCGCAATAAAACAGCTTTAATTACCTGGCCATTAAAACAATTGCTGCTAGGAATATGGGCTGTAATTGTGGCAATTTTTTGGCTGTTAATCCAAACAATCGAGTTATTCATTTGGGTTCTTTCCCAACTGGGCGAATTTTTTTCTTCGAATACTTTCCCAAGTATATCTGATTTAAAATCTGGTGTGAAAAAAACAAACCACCAGCTCTGGCTTCGAAAGAAATTAAAAAGAAGAAAATATCTGCTACTTATTGCTATAATATTGCTGCTGCCTTCTGTTTTATTAGCGCTCGCCTCTTTTACCGCAGCAGAAATAAATTTTCAAGGGCATCTCCTCGTAAAAGGCATGAGTTTCACCTATGTAGGTTCCTACAACAACAAACTATTTCTAAACTCCATTCGTAGGCTCAAGCAAATTGAAATCGAGGGCAGACAACAACTCACCTTAATCGGAAAATTTCAAAGTCAAACCACTCCCACCTTCAACTCATTAACCAAGCTGACAGTGCAACTGCCAAGCCGCAGCAGCAAATTAATTCTCAAACCTGTCGATTCCCAACACAGCCAGTTAGAATTATTTGAATTGCGGCTGCAACCCAATACAAAAGTTACAGATTTCAGCTACAATCCAGACGGGCATAAACTTACTATTTCCCTACTACCAGAAAGCGCTAAACTGCCTAATTTTTTAAAACTTTCACTAGGCAAGCAACCACTTAATATTACTCTAGAAAATTATAACTTGCCAGATAGCAATCTCAAACATACCCAAACTAATTTTACGGAATTTACTTTCACGCCTACTCAGGCAGAAGTAAATATAGTGTTGGAAAAATCCACAGGCATATCTATCAACTTACCAGCTGCCGAACCGGATATTTCTAATCAGTGGATTTGGGGCTATTTAAACGTGCAGGATGTCAAATTTTACCAAACGACGCCTTCCAAGAGCGAACCTAGTTTTTATTCTACCATAATTCAAGGTAAAGTTCAGATGGCGGGGCAAGAATTAAATATTACAAGCGATCGCTTTTTCCTGCCGAGTCAGCCTGGGATTCAGCGTTTAGGGGATATCCGAATTCATTCTCAAAAACCCCAAAGCTTAGAAGTCAGAATTCAGGGAAAAGCCAGCTCTATTGCTGTTGGTACAGATATCAATTCTCCTATTAACCGCATTCAGGGAAAATTTTTAAATCGATATCTTTCTCGCTATGGGCTTCCTACATTACTGGCATTTTGGGCAGCCACAGTAGGGAGCCTACTGCTTTGGTTTTTCAAGCCGAAATCCTAATTTTTTTAAGAGACGCGAAAAAGCGCCTCTATAAAACAAAAATTAAGCCGAATGAACTAGATTTGCAGTAGGGAGAGAATTGCGCAAACGCTTGCCGTATAATGCCAGCGCATTGCCTCCCAATAGTAACTCTAAATGTTCACGCTCATAATTTGCTACTGTTGCTGCATTTTTCACACAATCTTTTAGCACACCATCCCAATGCCCATAATCTCCGGAGAAACAAGCCAAATGTTTACCAATTTCTCCCATTGCTACATGCAAATAAGATGGCCCTGGGTCATCAGATTCAAACGAGGTAAAAATTTGCCCGCGCTCGAAATACTCCAAGGGATCGCGATGACGCAAATAATAATGCTCATACAAACTCTCATCATCGATTTGCGTCGGATCGTTTTCCGCGTTCCACATCAAATCGAAAAGATTCTTTGCCTGAGAGATAATATTAACATTATTATTACCGCGCTCCTGAATTAGCAGCTTAGTAAATTCCATCAGCGAAGGGCGATAAGGATGTTTGGGATCGAAATCGCGAATACGTTTTTCCCAGTGTTCGTGGAAGGCGTGTGCCAAATCGGGAAGCCAGCCACAACCGCCTTCTAAAAATCCGACGCGCAGAGTAGGGAATTGCTCGAAAGCGCCGTCAAAAACCATCCGCGCCAGTGCTAATTGTTGTTGGTTACGCTGTACAAAAATGTGTGTAAGGATAAAAGTCTCTGTGTAATCAGAAATGCCGCCTACCATATAGGATCCAGGACCCCCGTGGACCCCGAGGGCGATATCTAAATCGACGGCTGCTTGTAAAATAGGGCGAAAGTCGGGATGACTGATAGTTTTGCAGGTGCGGATATCGGGAAATGCTTCTGGAGCTTTCGGGTGCGGAATTGGCATATTGGGTGCAACGGCGATGCCAATCATGCCTAATTCGTTGATACAGCGGTACATTTCTTTTACCGCTTCTGCGACATCCTGTAGCGGGATAACGCCGATTGGTTTGAGGCGCTCGCTATATTTATGGCAATCGTCGGCAATGTAGTTGTTGTAGGCTTTGCACAGGGCAACGGCAAAATCTTTGTCGATTAGGCTGGAAAAAACTAGGTTGAGGGTGCCGTAGATGACTTGTACGTCAATCCCTTCTTGATCCATGTGTTCGATTCGCCGCTGATTGAATAATCCGCCCAGGGTGGTTTCGGGATGTAAGTTGCGAAATCCACCTTTGCCTAAACCTTGGGGTTGAGGGAAAATGCGGCTGAAATCTTTTTTGCCGGTAGCGGGGTTGAAGTCTACTATGCGCACTCGCTGATCCCCAAGGTTGTCAACGACTAAGCCAATGCGATCGCGATATTCCGGTTCTAGGTAATCCCGCATGATCAGGGGATTTTCTATTTTATGGGCGTCGGCATCAATCACCAATATGCCTTCGTACATGAATTCTCCTTTTTTTGAGTGGTCTATTTTTGTTTGTACAAATGTGTTACTTTTATTGGTTGTGGTTTTGTGATATTTGATTTTTGATATAGAGCAACAACTGGCGCAAACCAAACCAATTTTCAAAAGACCACGACATTGAGGCTAGGATGGTAATACCAGGATATTTGCGGAAGGCTGGTTCGTTTTTTTCAAAGAATGTATGACCCCCGAGCGCAAATACTTGGGTGAGTACTAAGCACAAAAGCGTTAACCGCCAATTGTAGAAGAGTAATATAATTGCTGCGATCGCTAATAGATTAGTTAAATGGTGCAGCATTTGATTGACGGGATGCTGGTGTTGGGCCACAAAATGGGCTTTAGCTTTTTGAAATAAGCTCAAGACGAATCTCCTATTACTGATATCTGAGGAAAGGTAGCATTTGCAACCTGAAAGCGGAAAGGGCGAGCGGCTATTCAATTTCTACCACCAGCGCAGTTGCCAGAAACTGCGCTCGCTCTCATCGATTTCTGAGGTTTCTTGCCATTCCACTAACTTATAAGTGCCAAATACACGATCCCACCAATCTACTGCCAGCCCAAAGTTATGGTGCCACATATTATATTTGTGATGTACATAATGTACGGGCATTTTCATCCAGAAACATTTCTTTGGGTTATCGTGCTGGAGCTGATGGGCATAGGCAGAAAAAGCTGCATACACTAGCCCACCGAGAAACCAACCGCAGCCTGCCTGGAAAGAGTGGAAAAACATTAGGCACATAACTACGAAGCTGCCTTTTAGGTAATCCCGAAATTCCCAGATTACCCCTTGCCCTTGATTGCGGCGGTGGTGATCCCGATGGCGTTCGCCGATGCGGGGATTAGCGTGCATCAGTCGGTGTATCCAGTATTCTACTAGACTAGCCAAAATAAAAGCGGCGATAAAATAAGCGATCGCAATCATCAAGCCTCCTCACTTGGGATACTCATGCCCTTGACAAACCCGGTTTTTATAACTCCTGAGATATTTTGCCATTTTTCCCTGGTTTAATGGATGAGGCTAACTGATATCTTGGCATTTTCTCCAAGCGTTTCATGGCATTTTACTATAAATTTGCATATAAAAAGTTTAGCGCTCTTCTGCTCTTAAATCTAAAAAATCTAAAATCCTTGTAAACTCCACCATGAAAGCAAATAATCTTGATGGGCTAGAGATAGCTGAATATTTATCTCTAATCGGTGCTGTGGTAGGCTCAGTGGCAGCCGTGATTTCGCAGCAAGTCATTTATGCAGCTGTGCCACTATCGCTGTCGTTACTGCTGAATCTGTTCAATCGTTACCGCTGGGAGCAAGTCAGCCGACAGTCGCTCGCTAGTTTAATCAGCCAGCTTGATCAAAAACTCGCTAGTGTTAAAAATTTGACGGAGGAGCGTGTAGATGCCCTCAGAGAAGATATCGCCCATTTAAATCAAGAAGCTCAAAAAATTCAAGGCAGTCAGGATATTAAGGGGATTATTGCAGCAATGCTGCAACTTCAAGGTCAGATTCTGACTTTGGAACAATCTGTACAAGCGATCGCTGCTCAATTAGAATATCTCACCCAAACGACAACCAGTCAACCCAATCAACCGTCGCCAGACATTTACTCTTCCCGCTCTCAAACCAGTGCATCCTCAGAAATTAAACCTACTACTTCTCTCGATCCGCAAGAAATTTTGAAACGATATCAGTGGTGATATTTGATTGTCAATTCACACGGATAAAAACTAAAATTGAAAGACTAGCTTAAATTAATTTCTAAACTCTTGCATTGCTGGCATTTTAAAAATATAATTAATCTAAGTTTATACATTTATTATACCTATGAAAATATAAATTTTTATTTAAAATTTAATATATAAATTTAATAACAATGATAGAATATTGAGGAGTAATAATTTTTGAAATTAAAAAAGGAAAATAACAATGTTTAAACAACTAAATCTGAAAAGTAAAATGTTGATGGGATATGCCATGCCGGTGATATTATACCTGGGTATGGCAGGGCTAGCCTATGCAACAGCCAATAAGGTATTCCAAACATTTGAAGAAGTAGATAGAGTTCAATCAGTACTGAATGAGACAAATCAAATGGCTTATGGAGTGCAAGGAATAATCCGCAGTGTGCGCGGTTATTTGGTGGATAAAAATGAAATGTTTGTTAGAGAATTTGAAAGAAATTTATATTTTGTACATAAATCGATAAAAAAAATAAATGAATTGCTAAATGACCAACAAGAAAAAAAACAACGTTTAGATGAGATAAATGAAATTATAAATGAATATGAAATACACGGGAAAATTATAATTGATTTGATAAAAAAAGGAAAAAAAGAAAAAGCGATTAATTTATTTAAATCGGGAACTGATAATCTGTTTGTAAAGAAATTTGATCGGTTAGTAAAAGATTTTGATAATATACAAATAGAATTACTGAAAGAAAAATCGATTCAGACTCAGCGAGCGTTAAATTTTTTACTGACGGCGCTAATTTTAGGAACAGTATTGTTAATAGTGCTAGCAGTTGTGATCGCTTTATTGATTTCTTCAGGAATTGCCAACACAATTAACCAAGCAACAAACGCAATTTCCAGCTCTTCAATGGAAATTGCAGCCACAATTGCCCAGCAAGAGCGAACGGCAAACCTACAGGCAACTTCGGTACATCAAACAACCTCCACAATGGATGAATTGGGAGCATCATCTCGCCATGCAGCCGAGCAAGCCGAATCATCAGCCGCTAATGCCCGCCAGCTTTTAAAACTAGCAGAATCCTCAACTGCCGGGGCAAATAAAGTCTTATCTCTTGCAGAAGAAGGCACACAATCTGTAAAGGAAACACTGGAAAAAATATCTACATTGAAAGAAAAAGTAGAAGAAATTTATGAACAAATAATACGATTAAATCAGCAAGCGAGTCAAATTGGGAAAATCATAAATTTAGTTAGCGATATTGCCAATCAAACAAACATTCTGGCACTGAATGCATCAGTAGAAGCAGTGAGAGCAGGAGAATATGGTAAAGGCTTTGGCGTCGTGGCAGCAGAGATTCGTAAACTAGCTGATCGTAGTAAAGAATCAGCAGATAAAATTAATACAATTGTCACGGATATTCAAAACGGTATTAGCTCTACAGTAATAGTTACAGATGAAGGAAAGAAAAAAGCAGAAGAAAGTATAGCAATGTCTAAACAAACAGCAGAGGCGTTCAAAAATGTCGCCCAGGCGATCGCAAATATTATTCTCAGCAATCAAGAGAATTCAGTAGCGGCAATAAATCAAGTAGTGGAAAGCTGCCAGCAAATATCTTTGACAGCAAAACAACAAGCGATCGCTATTCAGCAAATAATAGAAGCAATGGCATCCATCAACCAGGGAGCAGCCGAAACCGCAAACGGCATCATTCAAACCAAAATCGGCACAGAAAAACTGAATGAAGCCGCTTTAAAACTCAAATCAATGCTGTAAGCAAATATATCAGGGGGAGTTGACAAGAAATAACAAAAATATGGTATATTGTTAAACAGCCAGAGGTGCTTGATAGTACATTAGAAAAATTAAAAAAATCTAAAATGGGATTAGTACTTCCTCTACTCACGACTATTGCTAGACATGCAAAAGCAAAATTCGTTCGCCAAACCAAAAAAACCGACGCCGTACAGGAAAAATTTCTCTACAATGTATTACAAGCGCATCAGAATACCGAAATAGGGCGAAAATATAGAATAGACGAAATAAAAAGTATAGAACAATTTCGCGATCGCATTCCTATCCTACCATATAGCAGCTACGAACCATATCTAGAAAGAATAGCAGCAGGTGAACAAAACTTGCTAACTGCAGAACCAGTTGTTTACTTGACATTAACCAGTGGCTCGACGGGAAAGAAAAAATTAATTCCTACAACCAGGCGCTCGCAAAATATCATCCGACAAGCCACCCTCACCAGCATAGGATTTCTTAGCGAAGCCCTACAGAAACGGCGATTAAAATTTGGTAAACTACTCGTCACAAATTCCGTACAAAATTGGGGGCGTACAGATGGAGGAATAGATTTCGGTACTGCCAGTGCAGGGGTGCTACGCATGGATAAACGCCTCTATCGGCAATTTTTTGCCCATCCTTACGAAGCCTTAGAAGTAGCAGACAGCGCCGCTCGTCATTATCTCTGCTTATTATTTGCCTTACGTGAGCCATTAATGAGCGGGATGCTCGCCAACTTTCCCATGCTGATTTTGAGAACCTGCAATTATTTAGAAAAATATGCCGAAAGCCTAATCGAAGATATCGAGAAAGGCACCATAGCAAGCTGGTTAGAAATAGAACCCAAACTACGCAATAAATTAGAGCACTTACATTCAGCCGATACCAAACGCGCCCGTCAATTGCGAGAAATTTTAAAATCCGAAGGAAGATTGACACCAAAACTTGCTTTTCCTTATTTATCTTTTGTTGCCAGCGCCAGAGGCGGCACTTCAGATTTTTATTTCCAGCGATTCCCAGAATATTTTGGAGATACGCCTATTTTTGGGGCAGTTTTTTCATCGGCTGAGAGTATGTTCAGTATTTATCCCGACGTGAATACAGATGGTAGCGTTTTAGCAGTAGAAAGCGGATTTTTTGAATTTATACCAGAAAACCAGTGGGAGAAAGAACATCCCAAAACTGTACTCGCTACTGAAGTTAAAGTAGGAGAGCGCTACCGCATACTCACGACGAATTATTCCGGTTTCTACCGGTATGATATCGGGGATGTAATCGAAGTTTTGGGATTTTATAATACAGCACCTTTAATTGTTTTTCGCTATCGACTGGCAGGGCAAATATCCTCGACAACAGAAAAAACAACTGAAGCTCATGCGACACAGGTGATGAAAGCTCTACAGCAGGAGTTTAAAATTGCTTTAGAGGATTTTTGTATTACTTTGTCTGAGAATGATTTTCCTGCCCGATATTTGATTAATATTGAATTGGCAGCAGGGAATAAACTGGAAAATCCGGAAGAGTTTTTAAAAAGATGCGATCGCCTACTGCAAGAAGCTAATACCCATTATGAAATTTCTCGCAAAGATTCTATCCCCCCACCCTATCTAAGAATTTTAGCACCAGGTAGTTTTGCCCTCCTCCGCCAACGGCAAATAGAATGCGGCATCCCCGATTCCCAGTTAAAATTTCCTCATATTAGTGAAAATCGTCAATTTCTCGCCGGATTAACCGTCGAACGCGAAATAAAATGGCCAACCGCAAATTAAAAACCAACTCTGAAAATCCCGCTACTCCTATAGAAAAAGTGCATATTTATTATATGACACCAAAAATTTTTGCTCAAATATTTTTAGCGTCTAGAAGCAACAACAATAATCCTGTTGCTAAAGCCACGCAAGCAACTGCATAAAAGATAAATTTGAAAGAGAAAAAGCTCAAAATCGGTCCCAAAAATAAAGGCGAAAGAAATTGACCTAAAAATCCTGAGCCAGTGCCGGCGGCGAGGACAGTAGAGCGCAATTCTGCAGGAGCAATATTGGCTAAAGCAGCGTAGAGACTAGGCAAAACTAAACCAAAACCGACGCCAAAAATTAAAGCAGCAGGTAAAATAAAGATAAGCTGGGAGAATTGAGCGATCGCAATAAACATAGTAGCCATTAAGCCAAAACCAAAAGCGATCGCAGTTTCAAAACCCCATTTCTGAATAAAACGACTCGTTCCCAAAGCCGATACAAAAGCAGCACCAAGCGCCGTAGATGCCAAGACAACTCCATTCACAAATGTATTGGATGCCAGAATAGCTTTCAAATAGAAAGGGACATAAATCAAAAATCCATACATTATCGCTGAGGAGATGCTTATAGCCACCAACAAATGCAAAGTTTGGTAATGTTTAAACAAAAAAGCCAGCTGAGAGCCATTAAATAGAAGCCCTTTTTCTTTGTTTTCTTGAGACTGCTTTTCTTTCAAAATCAATAAAGCCAGCAGCGCCAGGGGCACACCCACAGCATACAAATAAAAAACATAGTGCCAATTCATGGTACCCACCCAGCCACCTAAAAGAGGAAATAAAATTCCCGCCAGAGCAAGAGTGCTAGTAGCATAAGCGAGCGCCTGAGTGCGAGCAGGTTCAGTATACAAACTTGCAAGCAATCCCATAGACGCCGCAGCAATTCCTCCACTGGCAACACCCAACAGCGCCCGCGTTGCCAAGAGAAGCCAAAAAGTAGAAAATTGGGCACCGGCAACCCCAAACAGCGCATAGAATAATAGAGACAAAACAAGCACCCGTAACCTACCAAATCGATCAGCAAGAATGCCCAGCGGAGCGCTAAACAAAGCAATTGTTAAACAATGTATACTTACTAAACTTCCTGCTAAAGCAGGATCGAGGTGGAGTTGTTTAACTACTTCCGGCAAAACAGGAGCAAAGACGCCCCCCGCCATAGTCGTAAGTGAGCCAGCAGACAAGAGGATTAATAATCGGTGAGCGCGCAACATAGCAGTAGAGGATAAGAAATAACCAGGCGACAGACAAACCTCAAATCTAAATTTCATTGACTTATCTGTCACTCAAACGCAAAATAATCACCGAGATATAAACATAGAGGCACCAGCAATGGAACTGGCTACAACTTTAAAAAGCCAGACAGTTCAGAACCGAATCCGAGAAGTCGGTATTAATCCCAATTACTGGTATCCCGTCGGTTGGGCGTCGCAGCTACTGCCCTCTCAGATACAGCCTGTAATGATTTGGCAGCAAGCGATCGCTGTTTACCGCGACGAAAATGGCCAACTTCACGCCCTCGAAGATGCTTGTCCTCACAAAGGCGTTGCCCTGCACAAAGGGCAAGTCCAGGGCTGCCACCTCGCTTGTCCCTATCATGGATGGCAATTCAACGGCAGCGGCGAATGCGTCCACATTCCTTACCTTCCCCCCGAACAAAAACTTCCCCGCGCCAAAGCCCGCAGCTATCCCGTACAGGAAAAATATAACCTCATCTGGATTTTCCCTGGCAATGCCGCCCTAGCAGCCAATGTACCATTGCCAGAAATCCCCGAATTTCATCAGCCCGAATGGTTAATGGTGCCTCTAGCAGCCCAATTCCAGGCGCATTTTTCCATCTGTAATGAAAATACGATGGACGTTTTCCACGGCTACCTGCATCGCAATTTACAAGGGTGGTTTAACCCCCAACTCAAAAGCTTGCGAGAAACCGAAACTACCCTGTGCGCCGAATATGAAGTTTCTTATAAAAGCCGCATCGCTAAATTTCTCGGCTTAAGCGATAAAGGCAATAAGGTGACAACCCGTACCATTTCTATACAATATCGCTATCCACACTATTACAGCTCTCTGGAAGGAGTTTCTTCTTTATACCTGATGCGCCTGCCAGTGGGGCCAACTGAAAGCCGCTCCTTTGCCCTGTTTTTTTTCAAACTTCCCCTACCCCAATGGCTGCTCAATCCACTTAAACCAGTATTGAGTAAAATTCTGGAACGTTTCGTACTCAGGCGATTTCTCGCCCAAGATATAGAAATGATTGAAAGTGAACAACGCAGCTATCTGGCTAATCGCGAGCGCCGCTATGTAGAAATCAATCCGGCAATTATCGCCCTCCAGCGGTTAATTATGCGGCAATACGATTACTATATGCAAGAATCTATTCAATCGCAAGAAAAAATCTCTCAGTCTCTCTGTGTGAAGTAATGGCCTCCTGCCAAACTGACCAATACCAATCCATGTAATCTAGTTTGCAGACAATATAGGAAAAGCTGAGAGGAGATTTCCGTGCAAGTTGTCAAAGAGTACGTCCAGCGCTGGTATGAGAGCGGGCTCAATCCCGATGAGTATATTTGTCATCAAAAAAATAGAAATTTAGTCGAGATTGAAGAGGCGGCAACCGGTAAGCGCAGAACAGTTCTGACTTTCTGCACAAATGATATCTTGGGAATGGTTCAGGAACAAGCCGTTAAACAAGCGGCGATAGATGCTATTCTCCGGTACGGCACCTCAAACAGTTCCTGCTCAGTATTGAGCGGGCGCATCGACTTGCACCGAGAGTTAGAGGCAGAAATCTCGGCATTCAAGCATCTGCCTTACACTCAGCTGTTTATTAATGCATGGATGGCAATGCAAGCCCTGATGGACGCCTTCTGCCACTTAGCAATTCCTGTACCAGGGTTTCACCACACCCGCGAGACCCTGATTCTCTCTGATGTCCTTAATCACGGTTGTATCATATCAGCGATCGCTAATGCCGGCACCCGTTCCGGTAAATTATTCGGCTATAGCCCCCGTGTGCGCGTGCGCGCCTACCGCCACTGCGATGTCGAAGATTTAGCTCGCAAGTTGCGCCGCTTTGTGCGTGCAGGCGATCGGATTATGGTAATTTCCGATGCCGTCTTCTCAATGGATGGAGATATCGCCCCCCTGCCCGATATGATCGAAGTGATGCAACCCTATGATGGCAGTGTCTTAGTCATGGATGAAGCCCACGCTTCCGGAGCCCTCGGTGCTACCGGTAGGGGCATTTACGAACACTTCGGTATTCTGCCCCAACAGGCGATCGAAAAAGGCATCGTTCCCCTAATTATGACCACTTTCTCTAAATTTGCAGCCTCTGCCGGCGCTGCCATCAGCTCTCACGTTGCTGAACTCATCCCGCTGTTAAATGTCTCTCCCACTTCCATCGGCACTATCTCCCTCTCCCCACCCCAAGCAGCAGCCGCTCTCGAAAGTATCCGTCAACTCCGCCAGCGTCCCGAATTGGTGAAAACCCTGCAAGAAAATACTAAATATTTGCGAGCGCGTCTCCTCGAACAAGGCTTCACTATTATTGGTGAAACCAATGTCATCCCCGTTATTTTGCCCCCAGAACTTAATCCCAAAATATTTGCCCGACAGCTCATGGAACAACACGGGATTTGGGTTTCTCCCATCTGGTTTATCGCTAAACCCCGTCTGCGAATTACCGTTAACGCTCTCCATACAAAAGAAGAAATGGATTGCTTAATCGCCGCCATGGTTTCTACCCGAGATGTACTCTACAAATCTACTATTAGCGCCTAATCAGTTTAGAATTCAAAACTAAAAGTGAACGTCTCCCCGTTTTACTCTTTCTTCTGTAAAATAAATCGCACTCAAGTCAAGTGAACAACCAAGAAACAACCATTCAAATTCGCCCAGTCACAACAGCAGCAGACAGGGAAATATTCTTGGATGTGCCTACACGAGTCTATTCCCATGATCCAAACTGGGTGCCACCATTGCGCAGCAATATTGCCAAGCAATTTGCCCCCAGCAATCCCTTTTTTCAGTATGGCGAACTTCAGCAATTTATTGCCATCTCCGCAGATAGTCAACCATTAGGGCGCATTGTCGCTGCTATTAATCCTCGCCTAAGCGAAAAAGAAGGTAAAAATATCGGTATTTTTGGATTCTTTGAATGCATTGAAAATTTTCAAGTCGCACAAGCTCTTTTAGAAACAGCTTGCCAGTGGTTACGCGAGCGCGGCATTACTATAGCACGAGGACCAATAGATATATCCACTCACAATAATTGTCTATTTTTAGTCGATGGTTTTGATTCCCCTCCGCTTGTAATGATGCCTTACAACCCCCCCTACTACCCAGAATTTGTCGAGCGCTGCGGTTGGTATAAAGCTAAAGATGCATTTGCTTATAATTTCCCCCTAGATAAATCCTTACCCCCAGAATTTGAAAAAGCCTATCGAATTGCTTGCCAATCAGGCGTCACCTTCCGCCCCCTGCGAACAAAAGGCAAAGAATTCGAGCAAGATTGTATCAGCCTCTATCACCTATTTAACAAAGCATTTGCCAATAATTGGAGTTCTACACCCCGTAGTTTAGCTGAATTTCTCGAAGAAGCAAAAGCCCTCCAGCAATTAGTAGATCCCGATGTCTTCCCCATCGCAGAATACAACGGCAAAATGATAGGCTTTTTTATGGGTTTACCAGACTACAACATTCCCCTTAAACACGTCGGCGGAAAACTTAACTTATTAGGAATACTTAAGTTTATATGGTTTCGCCGTCAGATAAATCAAGGGCGTGTCATCGCCATTTGTTCCCTACCTGAATATCGCAGTAAAATGGTGCCCCTGGCTCTAATTTATTTAGGGATGCGCGGCGTCAAGGGCAAACCCTACAAACGCGCTGAGCTATCTTGGGTTTGGGAAGATAATTTTTCCTCTCGCAAGTTGATAGAAGCAGCTGGTGGCAAAATTTATAAAACTTATCGTATTTACGAAAAAATTTTGTAAATAGAAGAAAATTTTTATTTATATGAAAGCACTCGTTACAGGCGCCAGCGGATTTACAGGCTCTCATTTAGTAAAAACTTTACAGGATAAAGGTTATAATGTTACAGGGTTAGTGCGAAAAACTAGCAATTTAAAACGTCTGAGCGAGCGCAATTTGAAAATAGTGTACGGCGACATTACCGAGCGCGATGCCTTAAAATTAGCGATGGCAGATGTTGATATTGTATTTCACACAGCAGCTTATGTCGAACTAGGGCTTGTAAATGAAGCAGAAATGCAACGGGTAAATGTAGAGGGAACCCGCGCTGTTTTAGAAGTAGCCAAAACTACTGGCATTTCTAAATTAATTTATTGCAGTACAATCGGCATTTTTGGCGATACAGGCGGAAAAGTAATCAATGAAAATTTTCAGCGCCAACAAATAGGATTTTCTTCTGCCTATGATCGTACTAAATATGAAGCACAAAAGCTTGTAGATGAATTTGCAAAACAAGGCTACTGGGCAGTCAGCGTCATGCCTTCTGGAATATTTGGTATAGATGATCCGCATTTTGGTCCAGTCATGCAGACATTTCTCAAAGGAGGTTTGAAAGTGTGGGCGGGAGGCGAGCGCCCCACTGGCATAGTTCACGTCGATGACTTGTGCGAAGGAATGATATTAGCAGCTGAAAAAGGCAAACCTGGGGAATATTATATACTCTCTGCCGGCGAACTAAAGCTTCGAGAAATGTTTGAAATTTTTAGCCAAGAAAGTGGCATCCCCGCCCCAGTCGAAGCGCCAGAATTTCTTGTCAGAATTTTGGGAAATATCCTCGAACCCCTGGGGCGGCTTTTCTCATGGCAACCCCCCCTCAGCCGTGAGCGCATTCACTATATATACGAGCGCTGTGTACGCGTAGATGCCAGTAAAGCACGGAGAGAACTTGGCTGGCAACCACGCTCACCAGAGCAAACCCTGCGAGAAATTGTTAGAAACTTAAAATATTAGTAGCAATTAGTTTATTTTTTAGTATACCATCTTCGATACAAATAATCCGATCAGCAACATCAGCAATACGGGTATCATGACTTACTACTAACACGGTGGAGCCGCCTTCTTTAGCTAGCTGACGCAGCAGTTCAATAACAGCATGACCATTATGAGAATCGAGAGCAGCGGTAGGTTCATCAGCCATAATCAGTTTAGGATTGCCAGCCAAGGCTCTAGCGATCGCCACACGTTGTTTTTGACCCCCTGACAAATCCCTTGGCAGCAAATTAGCTTTATCTGCCAACCCCACTGCTTCTAGCAGAGCTTGAGTTGAGGCGCGAGCTTTACGCCCCCGAATTCCTTTAATTTCCAGAGCCACTTGTACATTTTCGGCAGCAGTCAGTGCCGGGAATAGATTAAACCCCTGAAAAATAAAACCGATATTTTTCAGTCGAAAGCGTGCCAGCTCTGGTTTAGACATGCTGGTAATATCTTCACCGAGGAGATAAACGCTGCCTGCTGTAGGCGTCAACATTCCCCCTAGAATTGACAGCAAAGTAGTCTTGCCTGAGCCAGAAGGTCCCATCAGCAGTTGCAATTCGCCGTGTTGGATTTCCAAGTTAATTCCTTTGAGCGCTTGAAATTGCTGCCCTCCAGACTGGAAAACCATCTCCACACCTCGGGCAACAATCGCTGCAGTTGTAGTAGCAGCTAAGCTCAACGAACCCGACACCAGTTTACTTTCTACTGGGGTTGATTTAGCAATTTTGATTTGAGAAGCAGTCATGCGGTGAATGTCAGCGTGCTTTAGAGCTTTAGGAAGACAGTGCAGCGGTTGAAATCCAACCATTTTTACTGTAACCAGTATGAGCGGTTCTCAGCATGGGGGGTACTGTCACCATATTTGCAGATATACAGCTTTCTTGGTTTTACCCCTGCTGAGGTGCTATAAAAGTTTCCACCTCCTCCACTTGCTTGTCAGTATTGCGGCGACTGTAAGTCGCGGATATAGATACAAGTTGGAAATCCTTTTGGGAAAAGTTCTGGGATAGAATCTTGATTGCTACTATAAGGACTTATTTTTCGGTTGAAGATTAAAAACATTTATCCTGCAAAACCTAGGCAAAAATTAATAGGCGATCGCGCTTCTCCTCAACATTTTATATATATATATTAATTAATAAATATAAACTATGCCTTAAATACAATCGCAGGATCCAAGCGAGTCACCTTGCGAATTGCGAATACAGCCGAACTGACACACATGATTACCGTAATTCCAAAAACTCCAGCGGCAGTTATCGGCGTTATCAATATCACGATCCCCTTACTTGCAGTCCACGAAGCAAGAGCCAAACAAAGGGCGATACCAGGCAAATAACCCAGAACTGCCATCCACAAAGCTTGCTCTAAAATTATTCCATATATTACCCAGTCCGACGCTCCCATTGCTTTTAGGGTTCCAAACTCTTTGATGTGATCAGAAGTAGAAGCATATAGAATCTGAGCAACTATCACCGCTCCTACAATCACACCCACTGCTGCTCCCAATCCCAGGATAAAGCCTATTCCTGTTCTCTGTAACCAGTAGCGGCGAGTTCGCTCTGCCATTTCTGCCCGTGTGTAGGCGCGAGTATTCGGTAAAGCAGCTTCTAATTGTTGTTTGAGCAGCCTAATATCCAGGTTGGGTTGTGCTTTCACTAAAATGTAGGTAATGCGCGAGCCTGCTTTTAACTTTCTTGGCGCCATTAGCGGGCGCTGTAAACCCGTTGGCAGTAGATTTTCTGGAATTTGACCACTGTCAATAACTTGCTGCAATTGCTCAGTAGAAAGCAGAGCAATTTTTTCAGCGAGCGCCGGCTCAGCAATTTCTCCCCTCGCTGCTATTTGCTTTAGCTTTTCTGCAGTCAGCGGCTCTGCCTGTTGCCCTCTTGGTGTTGTACTCAGGGTTGAATTGACATAAAGATAAGCATTCTCCAAAGAAGTGAACGTAAAAGCACTCGATACCATCGATTGTGTATCTTTTGTCCAACCGACTAATTTTGCCTTATACGCCCCGATTTCCACTTCATCTCCCACCCATCCCACATTCAGCGAATCCAAAGTGCTTTCATCTACCATAACCGTATAAGGCTGTTTGAGCGCATTTTTACTACCTTGCGCAATCGGTTCTAGAGCAAACAATTCCCCGTCGGTATCGAATCCTATCACCCGCAGGGAAGAAACATTGCCTTTTGTATCACGCCACAAGGCACCTTGAACTATCAATGCTTCAGCACGCTCAACTCCCTTCACCTTTTGCGCCGCTTGCAGCATTTCGTAGGGTATAGGTAGAGAAAGCTCAAAGTTCATCATGTATTTTGAAGCTACCCATATATCAGCTTTTGAGCGCTCAATTACTAAGGCAGTTGAGCGTGTAAACCCTTGCAGCAGCCCAGTCTGAATACTAATTAGACTGACAGCAAACATAATTCCTGCCTGCGCAACAAGTAAGCGGGGAATATCTTCAAATAAATTTTTGCGGGCAATAGAGGGCATTATCGATTTTGACTAGAGTGTTGTATTTTCCTATTGCCAACTATAACAAAAAAATAACTCGTTTTTACTGTCGGCTGGTTCTAGCGTCTAGCTTTCTGCTTTCTCAAGTTGGTGAAATTAAAGAAAAATAGTATCTCAAATCATAACTTTTTGCCTTGTCTGAATAGTTAAATTGAAGATTGCCCCGGAAGTATATCGATAGCTTTGTATTTTATTTTAGACTTTAATGAAAGCTAACGCTTTCTGCCTGCGGCAAACCAGTTAGTGCGATCGCGCTTCCTGTGCTATTTGCCAAAAGTTTTCCCCTGATTCTCTCTAATAAAATTATGGCAAAAAAAACAATTATAGTCAACCGACAGATTCTCGACAGAAACAAAAAAAACGGTCAGTTAGAACCGCCAATTAGTTGTAAAGTCAGGGGCACAACAATTTATGGACACGAGGTCATTCTTCTTTCAGAAGATGGTTCTCAGCTAGCTAAACTGATATACGATCCGTTACACCCACGAGATGGCGGCGCCACAGTCTGGCTGGAAACAGAATGTAATATTAAAGTAATCAACCGTAAACAGACTTCGTCCGACGTATAAATGATAAGTGGCCAGGGGCGTGACAACAAACTGCGCCCCTTTTAAGCCAGGATTTAGGGATTGGGGGATGGAGGGGAGTTGGGCAGCCAAGAGAGGCTGCCTATTATACAGCAAGGGAAGGAAATATTTTTTCTTTTTCTCGCTTGCTATTCGACGGTGACGGATTTCGCCAAATTTCTGGGTTGATCAACGTCTAAGCCGCGACGAGCGGCGATGTGATAGGCAAGTAATTGCAGGGGAATGACTGTAACCAAAGGAGAGAGTAATTCATCAACTTCTGGCACGGGCAGCAATTTGTCAAATATATCGGTAGCCTCGTGTCGGTTGGCAACGGTGACGCCAATCAAACGAGAATCCCGGGCTTTTGCTTCTTGGGCATTGGAGATAACTTTTTCGTAAACACTGCCGGGAACAGCGATCGCAATCACAGGAACTTTAGCATCTAGCAATGCAATAGGTCCGTGTTTCATTTCCCCTGCCGGATATCCTTCGGCGTGAATATAGCTAATTTCTTTGAGTTTGAGCGCTCCTTCTAAAGCGATGGGAAAATTAATGCCTCGCCCTAGGAAGATAACATCTTTTGTTTCGGTAAATTCGTGCGCCAACTCTTCGATATAGTTTTCTTGGCTTTCTAAAATTTTTTCCATTTCAGAGGGCAAATGGCGCAAGTTGGAGATAATTTCTTCGATTCGTTTTTCGGATAGGGTTTGACGCCGATATGCTAAATCCAGGGCTAAGCAATAAAATGCAACTAATTGAGCGACAAAAGTTTTCGTTGCTGCTACTCCTATTTCTATGCCTGCTCTGGTGTCTATTATATTGGGGACTAGGTGACCGAGGGTGGATTCGGGGCGGTTGGTAATTCCCAGCAGGCGAGCTGCAAATTTTTCCGGCTGATTCAATCGCCGCTGTTGTTCCATCGCTAGTGCTGCTAGGGTATCGGCTGTTTCTCCAGATTGGCTAATGCCGATGGTGAGGGTGTTGGGGATTAACGGTGTCGGCGCATATCGGAATTCGGAGGCATACTGTACGATGGTGGGGATGCCTGCCAGTTGTTCGATGAGATATTTTCCGACTAAACCTGCGTGCCAACTGGTGCCGCAAGCGATGATTTGAACGTGTTCTATGTCTGCTAGCAAATCGGAATTCAAGCCTAAGTTTATGGGGGATTGACTGTTACCCGCGTGCCAGTTATTGTTGAGATAGGTTTCTAAACATGCTCTTACTACTCCTGGTTGCTCGTGGATTTCTTTGAGCATGAAGTGCTTGAAGCCTTGTTTTTCGACTTGTATCGGGTTCCAGCTTAGGGTAATCGGGTATTTTTTGAGGCGAGCCCCTGCGAAATTGTATACTTCAACTCCTAAGGGGGTTAAGCGAGCTATTTCACCATTTTCTAGAGGCAATACGACGCGGGTATGGGGCACCAAGGCAGGGGTGTCAGATGCGCAAAAAAATTCACCCTGCCCAAAACCGATGACGAGTGGGGCTTGTTGTCTAGCGACTATCAGCTCGTCGGGGTAGTCTGCTGATAATACTGCGATCGCAAATGCTCCCTCTAGTTTATTAACTGTTTCCCGTACTGCTTCTAAAAACGGATAGGGCGAAGACGCTACTGCGGTTTTAGACAAAGATTCAGCAATCAGGTGGGGAATTACTTCTGTATCTGTATCGGAGCGAAATTCACAACCCCTTGCTTTTAGAGCTTCTCGCAACTCTCGATAATTTTCAATGATACCATTTTGCACTACCGCCACCCTTTTCGCCATGTCCATGTGAGGGTGAGCATTGTATTCCTCTGGTTTGCCATGAGTAGCCCACCGTGTATGTCCGATGCCAATATGTGCCGGTGTTACTCTCTCAGCTAATTTTTCTCGTAGGTTTTTGAGTTTTCCCTTTGCCCTGACGCAATGAATTTCTCCCTCCCAAACCGTCGCCATTCCCGCAGAATCATAGCCGCGATATTCTAGTTTTTCCAACCCTGCTAGTAAAATTTCACTTGCGGCTTGGGTGCCTATATAACCAACGATTCCGCACATCTAGTATACAACTCCTGCTTTGTGCTTGATGATAAGAATCTACTTGCTACAAGCTACGCGCGGATCGGGAAAACGTCAAGAATTTTTAATCTATTTGCTCAGGGTTCTATCTACCCTATCTTTTTTACCATTTTTACATTAAATGACCAAAATAAAAGTAAATTAAGTGTATTTTTTAGTGAGAGGGCCTGAAAAAAAAGGGAGCTCATGCCCCCTCGGAAAAGAGCTGATACCTGGACTTTTCGTTGTTTTTAGTACGCCAGACCCATACTGCGAGTGGTTTCAGCACCCAAGTAAACCCGGATGCTCAAGAAGTCGGTGGGGCAAGCAGTTTCACAGCGCTTGCAACCAACGCAGTCTTCTGTGCGAGGAGATGAAGCAATTTGACCTGCTTTACAGCCATCCCAAGGCACCATCTCCAAAACGTCGAGCGGACAAGCGCGGACGCATTGAGTGCAGCCAATGCAGGTGTCGTAGATTTTTACTGAATGAGACATGGAATAAAGGCTCCAAACGAGTTGTTAACATTTGAAGAAACTTGCGGTTGGCATTGAGAAGCAAGCCTCACCGCACTGCCGCACTTGGGAACTGGCGGCCTATTTCAGAATCAAGGCTTAGTTTATCGTAGGGTTTTGACACCATCCTACAAAAAGCTGCAAAACTTCAAATAGCTTAACACTCTGTTCAGAATGGCACCAAACCAAAGAAGTGAGGGGTTTTCGGACATCGACGTTATAAAAGTTGAAATCCGGGCGCTCGCAAAAGAAAAAATAATGATTATGATTACTAAGAGCAGCATTTGGCCATGAAATAGGCCAATAAAGTCAGGGAAGGAATGTCAAAGTCCTAATTTTTTCAAGACAGGCTTGGTGGAAACAATATGACGATCTAATCCTAGGGCTTTTGGCTCAATACCCAGAGCAAGAGCTACTAGCTGGGGTAGGTGGAGTATGGGCAAACCCAACTGGCAATTAATGGCTTTTTCGACTTCTGGCTGACGGGAGTCAAGATTGAGGTGACACAAAGGGCAAGGGGTGACAATGCAATCAGCTCCTGCTTTCAGGGCTTCCTGAATGCGCTCGCCAGCCATTTTAAAAGACTGAGCTGGGGCATAACTGGAAATTGGCCAGCCGCAGCATTGGATACGTCCTGAGTAATAAACCGGGGTGGCCCCAACGGCGCGGAAGATATTTTCCATCGACTCAGGTTGATAAGGGTCGTCATAAGGGAGATTGGTTTGCGCTCGCAGTAGATAGCAGCCATAGAAGGCTGCACAATTGAGTCCGTTTAGTTGCCGTTTGACGCGCTTTTTAATCTCCTCTAAACCGTAATCCGCTACTAAAGCCCAAAGTAAGTGTTTGACTTCGGTAGTACCCCGGTAGGGCGAACACCCCTGTTTTTGCAATAAACTATTAATCTGGCTTACATAAGCGGGAGTAGTTGTCTGCATTTCCTTAAGACGCTCGTCTACACGACCGATAACGCCCTGACAAGTGCTGCAGTGGGTAAGCAGGGGTAGATTTAGTTCCTCGGCTAAAGCAATATTGCGAGCGTTAACTGTATCTTCGAGAAGTTGGGAATCTTCTTTGAAGGTGCCGGAGCCACAACAGGAAGCTTTTTTTAGCTCGATCAGTTCGATTCCTAAAGTTTGGCTGAGGGCAAGGGTGGATTGATGAAGCTCTCGGCACGCTCCTTGGGCAACGCAGCCGGGAAAGTAAGCGTATTTTAGGGTCTGGGTTGGCATAGCTGTGGCTGTTTATTGGCTTTTGTTTAGCCTCTGATTCTTTGATTGGCGCTGTGCAGGCGCTCTTTTTCTATGATCGCCTGTGATTCTAGGAGGATTTGTTAAATTCTGTTAACTCTCTCTGCTCTCTTCCCTCAACCTTAGTTTTTTATCAAAAGTCCCTAAAAAGCAGTCAAATATGATCCCGCTTTCCGATAAGATTAATAAACGCCCAAACTCGTGTCTTCCTGTCAGCCAGTTGTCGGGACTGTCTGTAGAAGGATAAACACGTTACGGGTGCAGTCACTGAGTAAACAGAACAAAAAACTAGAAATTAGCCAAGCTTAGTAAGTTGCTGTGGCATCGAATGAGGACATGGGTATGACGAAAGATGAAATTTTTGCAAAAGTCAGAAAAATTGTGGCGGAGCAACTAGAAAAACCAGAAAGTGAAGTCACGCCAGAAGCCAATTTTGCTAATGACCTGGAAGCGGATTCTTTGGATACCGTTGAATTGGTAATGGCTCTGGAAGAGGAGTTTGATATCGAAATTCCCGACGAGGATGCCGAAGGGATTCTCACGGTTCAAGCAGCCGTAGACTATATCAGTAACAAACTTGCCGCCCCGGCTGTTAAGGAGTAAATTTCTCGCTTTCAGCTTCTGCGGAGGCAGTATAATCACTGGTTAGTTGCTTGCTTTTAAGATAAGCTGAAAGTTGACAGCAATAAAGCTTTTAGCTAAAAGCTATAGGTAACAGCGCTTTTAGCTAGAAGCATTATCGGGCTTTTGCTCTTTAGCAATGCCTGCACCTGTCTTCTGCGTTTTGGGTATTGGAAGTATTCAATCCATAGTAGCGCCAAAAATATTCTCATTTTAGAGAGAGAAAAGGCGTGCAGTTCGTCCGGTAGGGTAATATCCGGGAAAACGATAGGGGAATAGCTGTCCCTATTTATTAAAACTGTTGAAGCCCTCGAAGCAGAATTATGACCAATTTTGAAAAGAAACGAGTAGTTGTCACCGGTTTGGGCGCGATTACTCCGATTGGCAATACCGTATCTGAGTATTGGGAAGGGTTGCTGAGTGGACGTAACGGAATTGGCCCAATTACCTTGTTCGACGCCCAAAAGCACGCTTGTCGCTTTGCCGGTGAGGTGAAGGGTTTTGATCCTCACGATTATATGGATCGCAAGGATGCTAAGCGGATGGATCGCTTTGCTCAATTTGGAGTATCAGCAAGTAAGCAGGCGATCGCAGACGCAAAATTCGTTATCAACGAACTAAACGCAGAACAGGTGGGGGCGATTATCGGCACCGGTATAGGAGGCTTGAAAGTACTCGAAGAGCAGCAGGAAGTCTACCTGACTCGTGGACCTGAGCGCTGCAGTCCTTTTATGATCCCAATGATGATCGCTAATATGGCAGCAGGTCTGACAGCAATTCACACTGGGGCCAAAGGGCCAAACTCCTGTACAGTAACGGCTTGTGCCGCAGGCTCTAATGCCATAGGCGAGGCTTTTCGACTGATTCAAGCTGGCTACGCCCAAGCTATGATTTGCGGCGGCACAGAAGCAGCAGTTACACCACTGGGAGTGGCAGGTTTTGCAGCAGCACGGGCACTTTCAACTCGCAATCACGATCCAGAGCATGCCTGTCGCCCTTTTGATCGCGAGCGCGATGGCTTTGTTATGGGTGAAGGCGCTGGCATCTTGCTTTTAGAAGAACTGGAATGCGCCAAAGCGCGCGGCGCCCGTATCTATGCCGAAATCGTCGGCTACGGCATGACTTGCGATGCCTATCATATGACTTCACCCATACCGGGTGGCATCGGAGCCGCACGGGCTATTCAACTGGCCCTCAAAGATGCCGGTATTTCCCCTGATAAAGTTGATTACATTAATGCTCATGGCACCAGTACTCCCGCTAACGACTCGACGGAAACCGCCGCCATTAAAATTGCACTGGGAGAAAATGCTTACAAAGTGGCGATTAGCTCTACTAAGTCAATGACTGGTCACCTTTTGGGTGGTTCTGGAGGAATAGAAGCCGTGGCCACGGTTCTGGCTGTGGCTAATGACCAAATCCCCCCGACTATTAATTTGGAAAATCCTGATCCAGATTGCGATTTGGATTATGTACCTAATTACAGTCGCGCCCAAAAAGTGGAAGTGGCCCTGTCTAACTCTTTCGGGTTTGGCGGTCACAATGTCACTTTAGTGTTCAAAAAATACGTCTAGAAGCAAGGCAAACAGGCGAGCGCCCTCGCCACCAGAGAGCAAGGGGAAATCAAGCGGTTGTCTTTTCCCCTCTCTCACTTCTGTTGTTTATTTTGTCTTCACTAAATAAATTTAAATAAATAGAAAAGATTATGAAATTTAACTGTTGTAAATAAAAGTAAATAAAAAAAGAGAAGAGGGAAGGCCACTCCAAGATATAAGTGATAAGAAAGACTTGCCTATAGATACCCCTAATGGGATTATGAGAAAGAAAGTTTTTGAAAGCGATCCCGAGAAGTCAAATTCCAGCTCGCTCAAACCCAATAAAAACCGTAGTTGAGTAGAAGAGATTATGGCCGTTGCAACCCAATCCCTAGAAACACTATGTATAAACTCCATACGCTTTCTGGCCATTGACGCCGTACAGAAGGCAAATTCTGGCCACCCAGGGCTGCCGATGGGGGCGGCACCGATGGCATTTGTCCTCTGGGATCGCTTTATGCGGTATAACCCCAAAAATCCCAAATGGTTCAACCGCGATCGCTTCGTGCTGTCGGCGGGCCACGGCTGCATGTTGCAGTACGCCTTACTCTACCTAACCGGCTACGATAGCGTAACCCTAGACGACATCAAAAATTTCCGGCAATGGGAGTCCAAAACACCCGGGCACCCGGAAAACTTTATGACAGAAGGGGTAGAAGTAACCACAGGTCCTTTGGGACAAGGGATTGCTAACGCCGTAGGTTTGGCGATCGCAGAAGCTCACCTCGCCGCCAAATTCAACAAACCAGACTGCACCCTCGTCGATCACTACACCTACGTCATTCTCGGCGACGGCTGCAACATGGAAGGCGTCTCTGGCGAAGCCTGCTCTCTAGCGGGCCACCTAGGACTCGGCAAACTCATCGCCCTGTACGATGACAACCACATATCTATCGACGGCAACACCGAAATCACCTTCACCGAAGACGTTGGCAAGCGCTTTGAAGCATACGGCTGGCACGTTCAGCATGTAAAAGACGGCAATACCGATATAGAAGCAATAGCAAAAGCGATCGAAGCCGCTAAAGCCGTAACCGACAAACCCTCCCTCATCAAAATAACAACCACCATCGGCTACGGCTCCCCCAACAAAGCAAACACCGCCGACGTTCACGGTGCCCCCCTCGGAAAAGACGAAGTCAAAGCTACCCGCGAAAACCTAGGCTGGGAATACGGCGAATTTGAGGTACCCGAAGAAGCCCTCAAGCATATGCGCAAAGCAATTGATCGCGGTGCCCAACTAGAAGCAGAATGGAATAAAACCTGGGCTGAATACAAAACAAAATACCCCCAAGAAGCAGCTGAATTTGAGCGGATGATTAACCGCAAGCTGCCTGATGGCTGGGAAAAAGTCCTGCCTACCTACACCCCAGAAGATAAAGGTCTCGCAACTCGCAAGCACTCCGAAATCGTCCTAAATGCACTGGCTAAAGTACTGCCCGAACTAATTGGCGGTTCTGCTGACCTCACCCACTCTAACTATACTTTGCTCAAAGGGTTTGGCGACTTCCAAAAAGGACAGTACCAAAACCGCAACCTCCGTTTCGGCGTGCGCGAACACGCTATGGGGGCTATTTGCAATGGTATTGCCCTCCACGGTTCGGGATTGATTCCCTACGGTGCTACCTTCCTAGTATTTACCGATTACATGCGACCAGCAATTCGCCTCTCGGCACTGTCTCACGCTGGCGTAATTTGGGTAATGACACACGATTCGATCGCTTTGGGGGAAGATGGCCCTACTCACCAGCCAATCGAAACTCTTCCCTCTCTGCGGGCAATTCCTAATCTTCTGGTGATTCGCCCTGCAGATGGCAATGAAACTTCTGGCGCTTATAAAGTGGCGATCGAAAATACCCGTCGTTCCGTACCTCGTCCAACTCTGCTGGCGCTGTCTCGGCAAAATCTAGCTAACCTGCCAGGCACCTCTATCGAAGGAACCGCCAAAGGGGCTTATATTCTCTCTGATGACGGTGGCACGCCTGATATCATCTTAATCGGTACGGGTAGTGAAACCGAACTCTGCGTTAAAGCAGCTGAGCGATTGCGTGCTGAAGGCAAAAAGGTTCGCGTAGTATCTATGCCTTGCTGGGAACTTTTCGATGAACAGGATGAGGCATATCGTGAATCTGTGTTGCCTAAATCTGTCACCAAGCGTCTGGCAGTAGAAGCCGCTTCTAGTTTCGGCTGGTGCCGCTACCTGGGTAATGAAGGAGCGATGATTAGCATCGAACGCTTTGGGGTATCTGCTCCCGGTAATGTTGCCCTAGAAAAATTCGGCTACACGGTAGATAATGTGGTTGCTAAGGCAAAGGCACTTTTGGGTTAACTACGTGCTTCAGCTAACAGTAGCTGTTGTACGCAGTAGTAAAAGTAGTTACTACTGACGAACTTACGGTGTATGCTTATGGAGGCAAAAAGCAGTAAACTCTAATCGTAAGTAAGGAAGCAGGTGCTGTAGCATCAGTAAGAGCATCAGAAGATGTGAGAAAGGTTCTCTAGAAATGGAGAGCCTTTTTAATTTTTTTATTTATGATAGAGGGGTGATGAGGCTGGAGCAAGAAGAAGAGCAAAGCGCTCGCTGACTACGAACAGGTTTATATAGAAGTAGGAGAAAATAGAAGCGCTCGCCCCAGAGGATTGTTTTAGCATTGGGAACCTGCGATCAAAAATACTTAAAATATAAAAAACCGTAAGAGAATAAGATTATGAATACACACGACTTAATCATGCTGGGAGTGTTGCTATTACCTGGTTTAGCCCTATCTATTGCGATTATGGCCACTTTTGCTGCCGGAGGTTGAATATTTTTGTCGCGTCTCACCCTCAATATTGAGTTGAGGCGTAAAAGAAAGTGATTGCAATAGTTTCTCCGTTTGCTGCGGCGCTCCCATTGTGTATTTGCGCATAAAATACCCGACGCTGCTACTGCGGGAACGCCGATTCCCGGCATCTTGCTGTCGCCAGCTCGGTATAAACCCCTGATTGACGTGTGGGTAAAGGGAAATATCCCTTTTCCAGCTGCGCTTGCAGAGTCATAAATCCCTCGTTCCCATCGCAAGTAGTGGGCGTGGGTTAGAGGTGTGCCAATAATTTCCAACACTAGACGAGTTTGTAAATTTGGAATCACCCGCTGCCCGGTATAGTGCTGGTTGCAAGAGTTTACCGTAAGTATCCCAGATAGTCGCGTTGGCAATAACAATCGGCGCTTTGATGATTTTGCCTCGACGCAACCGCACGCCGACAACGTTACCAGAGTCTACCAAAATTTGCTCGACATGGGAACGCAGGCGCAACTCGCCTCCCCAGCGTTTTAAGTCGCGCACAATAGCATCAAAGCTCGGCTGCCGCCTAGGGGATATTCCACGCCAAAAGTATTGCGTTCACCGAACATGAAGGCCACTTCTGGGGCATTCCTCCTGTTTGCTTTTAAGCCGGAAAATGGAAAGCATTCTAAATCTATCAGTCGCCTTACTAGGCGAGCGCATACGTACTGGTTTAAAATTGGCCCACTGATGCCTTTAGTGTTCTAATTTGAGTCAGTATTTTTAATAAAGAGGGCTAAGAAGATAACAGTAGCAACAGCAATTGCCAGTCTGAGGGCAGAGAGAGCTAAAATCGGGATGCCAGCGCGCTTCGTAGAGAGCTAAGAGGCGTTTTTCTAAAAGTTCTAATTCTAGGGCTGCGACAGGAGTAAGACGAGCTAGCGTCTCCCGGTAAAGTTGAGAATTAGAATAAATCGGCAGACTAAATTCCGGAAAGTGGTAATATCAAGCGGTTCGTAAGCGCTAGCATTTAGAGACTCCTTTCCCTTTTCTCAAGCGCGGAGATTGCGAATCTTTAGTTCGGTTGTGCTACTCCTCAAAACTGGAAAATGTGGGTACTCTAATAAAGAAAGGTTTTAAACTCTGGGATTTATAAATACTTTTATCAATGGTTTTATGGCTTGCTATGGGTGGAGCGGCTCTCGAACTGTCAAGGGGGTGTGTAAATGTGCCGAAATGGTTCTTGCCGACACTTAGTGAGGTGTTAAAAGTAGGAGTAGATAAAGGTATTGAGGTGCTCAATGATGGTAATAACGCCTCACGGATTATGGCATCGCGCCGGAAAGCTGAGGGGTTTTGGCGCTCTGCGCTCGCTACTTTATCTTCTCTCCTGTATCCGCATCAGCCCACCCCTACACTCAAGGGCCTAATTTTGTGTGGGCCAGCCCCTATCTTCAGTGAGCCGGCTATTTTAGCTAATTATTCTACATGGATATTTACCGCAACCGACGCGAAAGCTTTCCTTCCCCTGTTACCTCCGGCTACTTGGTTTCCGTCTCAACCCCTGCCCCACTGTGTTGAACCTTCCGCTCTTACTCCGCAGGCTATCAAATTAGTTGCTAACGATCCTTTGATAAATGAAAAATTTTGTGTAGTGCTGACGGCAGATTTTAGTCTGGCGATGGTAGTGGGAGAAAACCCTAATGGAGAGGTGACATTTGAGTATAGCTTTGAGCCGGAAGCGATAAAAATGGTTTGGCAAGCGCTGCGAGGGCGTGTTAGTCTTGCAGACATTGGCGAGCAGGCATGTCATTTAGATGCGCTGGTGGAGCAATTTCCACCCGTGGCGCCCAGTTACAAAACGGTAATGCTGTTTGGGCAGTTGCTTGTGAAAAATTTGCCTGATTGGGAGGAAAAAGAAAATCTAAGAGGACCTTTGCGAGCATTACCATCGCAAAGAAGTGCTAGCAATGGGCGTTCGCGTAGCGGCTCCCCAGGAGGAGCATCGCGCTACTTGGCAAATCAGATAGAAAAATTATACGGGTATGGAAAATTAAATAAAAATGCTGTCAAAGATAAAGGAAAAGAACCGACGCAGCTTCAGGATGTGGAGTTGCTACAAGCGCTCGCTCACGAAATCCGTACTCCCCTGACTACCATTCGCACCCTCACCCGGCTTTTACTCAAACGCGCTACCGATCCAGAAATGCTTAAGCGCTTGGAAAGTATCGAGCGCGAGTGTACCGAACAAATCGATCGATTTAATTTAATTTTCCGAGCCGTGGAAATGGAAACTTCAGAAACTAGGCGCACACCCGTTCACCTGACATCCACCCCCCTCGCGCAAATCTTCAATAGTTGTATTCCCCGCTGGCAAAAACAAGCTAGTCGCCGCAATCTCACCCTCGAAGTCTTACTGCCGCCAAAAATGCCTTCAGTGGTGAGCGATCCTACTATGCTCGATCAAGTTCTTACCGGGGCGATCGAAAATTTCACTGCCAGCCAACCACCCGGCGGCCACGTTCAAGTAGAAGTCACTCTCGCGGGTCACCAACTGAAGGTGCAGTTACAATGTCAACTCGCTAATAAAGAGCATGCCCAAAACGCCAATAATAAATGGCCCACTCTCAAATCTCTCGGTCAATTGTTAATGTTCCAACCCGAAACTGGTAACATTAGTCTCAACCTTAGTGTGACGAAAAATCTTTTCCAAGCTTTGGGCGGCAAACTAATCGTCCGTCAGCGCCCCCTACAAGGAGATGTATTGACTATTTATTTACCCTTGGAAACTGAAAGTACTGATTTTTACCGCCCGAACGGCGGCTCTGGTAACATACATTTTGTCTAAATTATATTAGTCTTTTTTTTTGTTGGGGCACTGTTTATTTCGTGTCCCTTTTATTTTTGGGTAATAGTTTTTTCTTAAAACTCCTCTCGATTTAGCGCTGCTAAAACTGCCTCCTGACTAATGTTTTTATATACTGCATTCCAATATTTCATTACTGCTTGTGCTGTTGTGGAAGGCTCTACAGGAATTGGCCCCAAAATATCTAGAACTGTTTCGCTACTTGCTGGTGGTGCAATTACCACTAGAGATGGATCTAGCTGTTGTTTGTATTCCCAGAAATCAGCTATTTGTAATGGATATTTTTGAATATAATTGCTTTCTTTCTCTTCTATTTCATTGCTATTTCCCTCTACTTCAGAACCCCGCAATTTCCGCAGTGCTGCGATAATTTGTTCTTTTGAACGCCCGCGTAATTGAAATAGTACAAACGGATCTTCACTAAAGCGATCGCCTAATAAATAGTATACAGCACTTATATGTTTGCACGGATTAGCTTTATCTGGGCAACTACAATGTGATTTTATATCTGATAAGCTGAACGGAAATAAACGCAATCCTGCTGCCGTAAAAACATCTTCAATATTTTTTGGCATCTCTCCTGCTAGTAGTTGAGCAGAAAAAATTGCCTGCTCTGCCATATTTTTAACTACATATTCCCAATCTTCATCGCTAAAAGTATCCATCCATAATGATACTTGATAGGGTTCCGGCTCAGTACCTTGAACTCTAGCTTTCACCATTTGCCCTTCAAAATCAATACTCAGAACTTTTCCTTCTCTTGCATATTTCCAGCCCCGCTCTAACCGCTTTTTAAAGCGATAAGAATTTATCAAATCAAGCCATTGTTCTATCCACCACTGTCGTTCATTTTGTGAATTATTATTCATTCTCTCACCAGTCAATTAAAAATTCAATCTATTTCATCAAGGATCGCATTTCTATCTAGCATTATTAAATTACGCAGTTGTTCTGTATCCAATTCTGCTAGCCAATTTTCCCCTTCTCCAATTATCTGCTCTGCCAATACCTTTTTGCTTTCTATCAGCTCGTGAATTTTTTCCTCTAACGTTCCCATACACACAAATTTATGCACCAGCACATTACGAATTTGCCCAATACGAAATGCACGATCAGTAGCCTGATTTTCTACCGCTGGATTCCACCAGCGATCGAAGTGAAAAACATGATTTGCTCGCGTCAAATTCAAACCTGTACCGCCAGCTTTAAGGGAAAGAATCAAAATTTTTGGCCCTTGGGGGTCATTTTGGAAACGTTCTACCATTTCTTCCCGTTTTTGTTTGCTGGTGCTGCCGGATAAAAATAATACCTCTCTTCCTAGTTTATTTTCTAAGTGTGGCTGTAATAGTTTACCCCATTCGGCAAATTGGGTGAAAATTAAAGCGCGATCGCCCTCTGCAAGCAATTCTTCTAACATTTCCTCCAAACGTTGTAACTTTCCGGATTGGTGCCCTTCTAGACTATCTTTCTTTAAAAAATGTGCTGGATGGTTGCAGATTTGTTTCAATTTTACCAGCAGAGCTAAAATCATACCTCGTCTTTGAATTCCTTCGGATTCTTCAATTTTCTCCAAAGACTGCTCAACTAGATTTTGATAAAGCTCTGCTTGTTCAGCAGAAAGCCCACAAAATACCGTCATTTCTTGTTTTTCAGGTAAATCTTGGATAATATCTTTATCGGTTTTGAGGCGGCGGAGTATAAACGGTTGTACGAGCGCTCGCAATGCCGACAACGACGAAGCATCACCGTATTTCTCAATTGGTATAACAAATCTACGTTGGAAAAAACTCTTTGTTCCCAGATATCCTGGATTAATAAAATCCATAATTGACCACAATTCTGTCAATCGATTTTCTAAAGGTGTTCCCGTCAGTGCAATCTTAAACTGCGCTTGCAGTTGGCGTACTGCTTGCGACTGTTTCGCTTCTGGATTTTTAATATTTTGCGCTTCATCTAGCACCACACCTTGCCAAGAAATACTCTGCAAATCTTTCAGATCTCGAAACACCAGCGGATAGCTAGTAATAACTAAATGGTTACCGCTGACAGCTTTAGCAAATGCTTTACCTTTTGCCCGTTTTTCGCCGTGATGCACTAAAGTTTTCAAAGTAGGAGCAAATTTTTTCACTTCTTTTTCCCAATTTCCCAATACAGAAGTAGGGCAAACAATTAAAACAGGAGCTTCTAGGGCATCTTGCTCTTGTAAGTATAGCAAAAAAGCAATCAGTTGGATTGTTTTTCCCAATCCCATATCATCGGCAAGACAAGCTCCCAAACTCCATCGTTCTAAAAAAGCCAACCAACTGACACCGCGCAATTGATAGGGGCGCAATTCACCGCGCAAAGTTTTGGGAGCAGCAATTATTTCTACCGCTCGATTACTTGTAAGATTAGTCAAAAGTTCTTGCAGGGTTTCGCCCGCCTCAAAATTGACAATTGGCAGTTTTTCTATAGTTTGGGTATCGCCTGTGGCAAGACGGAGGGCATCTTCAAGAGACAGAGTCATTTGCTGTTTGCGGTTAGAGAAAAATTCTTGTGCCGAGCGCACGTCTTGCGCTCGCAATTCCACCCACTCGCCATTAATTTCTACGAGCGGTGAATTCAACGCTACTAGGCGCTCGAATTCTTCCTTAGATATCCGCTGCCCGCCAATTGTCAATTCCCACTTGAAGTTTAATAAACTTTTCAATCCTAGGCGCTCATTTTTCTTTAATTTAGGAATTTCTGCCCGAATACTCAATCCTAAGCGAGATGCCCATCTGTCTGTATTTGCCAGACTTGGCGGCAACACTACTCCTAAACCGCTATCCTGAAACCGCCAGGCATCAGATTTAATAAATTGATACGCTTGTATCGGCGTTAGGCTACAAGAGAGTGGGCGTGCTTGTTGCAAACTAGGCTCGATAATAGGATTGAGCCGTGATGCTAATCCTAAGCCTTTTAATAGAGTTTCTTGTGGTTGTGGGATCCCTCGCCCTCGGTATACTAATCGCTCTACGGGGTTATTCCATATAGTTTTAGCATCGACTAGAAACTCTGGAGCATCTGCTGCTTGTAAAGCGTATTCTAATTTCCACTCGTTTTTATCATTTGTCGGTGGGTGGAGAATAAAGCAAGTGCGGAATAGCTGTTTTTCTCTAATTTGATTTTGCAGTGGTGCTATCCATTTTTTGAGAATAGTTTCTAATCTTTCTATTGCTTCTGGGGATGCTTTCACCTCTGCCTTTTCCGCTCCCAGAGCGTGGAGCCATTCTCTTATCGGTAGTTTATTCGAGGTAAAGGAAGCAGTTTCTCCCGGATGCTGTCTTACATAGTGGCGCACTTGGGCATCGAGGATACTACTAAGGAATTCCCGCAGTAAGTATTGTGGCTCTATCGGTAAGTCTACTGCTAGTGCTTTAGCAGTAGAGCTGTCTCTTTGATAGGTGCGACAGGCTGCCGGCATTTGACGAGCGAAGCGCTCTAGGCGTGCGTACTCAGTGGCGCTATCGAGTAGGGGTAGCCATCGAGCGTAGGCAGTGCCTTCTGGCTGTCGCTCAAGGGTGGGTAAGAATTTGCCGCGAGCCAATAAGTCTAAACTCCAGCGAGCCATGTGTGACCAAAAACGTAGCTCCGCCCCCACAAACGAGTCTGTACTTTCAACTGTGTTTAGGGGAAGTGACTGCAAAAATTTCACGGCTTCTAGGGGAGTAAGACAAATTCCCTCGACTTGCCAGGGATAGAGGGTGAGGGGCGGTTGATTTTCTTCTGCTGGCGCTGCAGAATGCGCTGGGTACGGGTTTCCTTTTTCTGGCATGTAGGTGGGCAGGGATATTTCTTGCCACTGCCACTTTAATGTTGCTGTTGCTACATTTGATTTGTTTTTTTTATTGCTGGCTGTTGATTTTTGTTTTTTTGCTTGTTTTTCTTCTTGTGCAAGCGCTTCTATCGGCAGGGTTTTCAGGGAAATATTGCCTTTGAGCTGTAGGGATAGAAGAAATTCTGCTAATTCTTCCCGCGTCATTGCTAAGGGATGGGGTAACGCCCCTTCTTCTTTTCGGTATTTGGCTGGTTTCACTTTTCTCCAAGTTTCTCCCCAGATGAAGAAATAGCCCGCTTGTGGCTGTATCACCCAGTTGCCGTGTAAAATCGCCATGTATTATCTTCTCTCGCTTTGCTTTTCTTCCCGAAATAACTATTTTTTCTGTTTCTGCAATCTTTGACAATACTCTTTTACTTCTTTGTCTGATACTTTTTTCTTTCTCCCCCAATTTCATTTTACCTTTTCAAGTTGTTTATTTTTTCAAAAACAGCCTTTTCAATTTTAAATTCAAAGTAGTATTTAACCAAATAATCATTTTGTTGTCACTAAATTAACAGCTAGATAAAAAGTCCCTCAAACCAAGCGAAATTTCGGTTTATTAGGTATAATAATATTGAGTTTTACATTGTCTGAGGTCAGGGAGGGAACGATGTCATAAGTGAGAACAAGAGTGGTAGATTCATGAAACCCCGACAAGAATGGACAAAACCATGAAAGTATCGACAAGCCCTAGTGCTTTTTGTACAAAGCCGAACTTGTTAAACGTTGTGGCCAGATTTGGCAGTTTAAATTTATTCTACTACCAGTTGGAAAATTATCGTTTTTCTGGCAGCAGGGGAAATCGGGGGCATTAAAGCAAAGTGTGCTTGCTTGGGAAAAGATAAGCAAAGAGAAATCTCAAGCGCTCGCTTGCTTGTCAAGAAACGGCAACAGCACTGTATTCAGTGCTAGGATTGCCACAGGAAAGAAAAGTGAGTAAAGAGAAGGAAAAGCGTATTGCATGAAAGAGATCAACAAGTCGATATCTTTTGATGGACGGGATATTCGGCTAAAGGTTGGCCTACTTGCACCTCAAGCTGGCGGTTCAGTGTTGATAGAATCAGGAGACACGTCAGTTTTGGTGACGGCAACCCGTGCCGCAAGCAGAGATGGCATTGATTTTCTGCCTTTATTGGTGGACTACGAAGAAAGATTATATGCCGCAGGTCGAATTCCGGGGGGGTTTTTGCGGCGGGAAGGGCGACCCCCAGAAAAAGTAATTCTTACTAGCCGTCTAATTGATCGTCCCCTGCGTCCATTATTTCCACAATGGCTACGGGATGACATTCAAATAGTGGCGACAACCCTGTCAATGGATGAACAAGTACCGCCAGATGTCCTCGCCGTCACGGGAGCGTCGGTGGCGGTGTTGCTGGCTAAAATTCCCTTTTACGGGCCAATGGCAGCAGTGCGCGTAGGGTTGCTAGGAGATGACTTTATAATTAACCCAACATACCGGGAAATCGAAGAGGGAGATTTAGATCTAGTAGTAGCGGGTTCGCCAGATGGAGTGATTATGGTAGAAGCTGGGGCGAACCAGTTACCAGAACAAGATATTATCGAAGCGATCGATTTTGGTTATGAAGCAGCGTGTGACTTAATAAAAGCACAGCGAGAGCTATTGACGGAATTGGGGCTGGAAATCGTTAATGAAGAACCGCCGCCAATTGAGCCAATGCTAGTAAATTTCATTCGCGATCGCGCTACCGAACCAATCAAAAAAATATTGTCCCAATTTGACCTAGAAAAAAATCAACGGGATACCGCCCTCGAAGAAATAAAGACTGGGATAGAAACAGCGATCGCCTCCTTGCCAGAAGATGACCCCATCCGCATTGCCGCCAGTAACGGTCAAATCGTCAGTAATCTATTTAAAGAAGTTACCAAAGAACTAATGCGCCGCCAAATCATCGAAGAAGGCGTGCGAGTTGACGGGCGCAAGCTCGACGAAGTCCGCCCCGTCTCGTGTCAAGTCGGCATCCTGCCCAGACGAGTACACGGCAGCGGATTATTCAACCGAGGACTCACCCAAGTTCTATCTGCTGTAACCCTAGGAACCCCCGGTGATGCACAAGAACTCGCCGACGACTTACACCCAGAAGAAGAAAAGCGCTACCTCCACCACTACAACTTCCCGCCCTTCTCTGTAGGAGAAACTAAACCCCTGCGTGCACCGGGTCGCCGGGAAATTGGACACGGTGCTCTAGCAGAACGGGCGCTGATCCCTGTCTTACCCCCTCAAGAACAATTCCCCTATGTAATTCGTGTCGTTTCGGAAGTACTTTCTTCCAACGGCTCTACCTCAATGGGTTCTGTCTGCGGTTCAACTTTAGCCTTGATGGATGCCGGCGTGCCTATCTCTAAACCAGTCAGCGGTGCTGCAATGGGGCTGATTAAAGAAGGGGATGAAATCCGTATCCTGACTGATATTCAGGGCATCGAAGACTTCCTTGGCGATATGGATTTTAAAGTCGCCGGTACGGATACCGGAATTACAGCCCTGCAGATGGACATGAAGATTAGCGGCTTGTCTATTGATATAATCGCTAAGGCTATCTATCAAGCTAAGCCAGCACGGATGCATATTCTTGAGAAAATGCTCAGCGTTATTGATAAACCTCGTTCTGAACTTTCTCCTTATGCACCGCGTCTGTTGACGATTAAGATCGATCCCGAACTCATCGGTTTGATTATTGGTCCTGGTGGTAAGACGATTAAGGGAATTACTGAGGAAACTGGTGCTAAGATTGATATCGAGGATGATGGTACTGTCACTATTTCAGCCGTCGACAGTGAAAAAGCCAAGCGAGCAAGCATGATTATTCAAAGTATGACGCGCAAGCTCAGCGCTGGCGATGTCTATGTCGGGCGCGTTACTCGGATTATTCCTATTGGCGCGTTTGTTGAATTCTTACCCGGTAAGGAAGGGATGATTCATATTTCCCAAATCGCAGAGTATCGCGTCGGCAGGGTTGAAGATGAGCTGTCTGTGGGCGATGAGGTGATTGTGAAAGTACGCGAAATCGATCAAAAAGGTCGCATTAATCTCACTCGTTTGGGTATCCATCCCGATGAGGCAGCGGCGGCGCGAAATGCTGCAGCAGCGTTTAAATAAAATCTCTCTCTTACTGAAAACTAAGCTTTAACTCATCTAGTAAAAAGCTTCTGATTGCTTGCAGAAGCTTTTTTGATTTTCTTATTCATTTTCCTGAATTACTATGACAACTTTCACTAGTAATCGGAGCGTTCGCTCCGATTACTGACGATAAATTTTATCAACTCTGTCGTGATAACCCCGATATAAAATTTGAACGCAATGCCAAAGGAGAAATTGTGCTCATTTCTCCCACAGGCGGAGAAACTGGAAACCGCAATTCCGAAATAAACGCAGAGTTTGTTATCTGGAATCGTCAAACTAAATTAGGAAAAGTTTTCGATTCTTCTACCTGCTTCAAATTTCCCAACGGTTCCTATCGCTCTCCTGATGTCTCTTGGGTAAAAAAAGAAAGATGGCAGGCACTTACTCCGGAAGAACGAGAAAAATTCCCTCCGCTTGCCCCGGATTTTGTCTTAGAATTAATCTCTGCCACAGATAATTTAAAAGAAATGCAAGCCAAGGGCTACCTGTAGAAGTATTAGAATTTCCACAAGAATTGTCAGGAGAGGATGTCTTGCCTGGTTTTATTCTTAACATGCAAATTGTATGGGATTAACAATAGTAGTAGATTTTCAGGGATTGGCAGACTCTGGTGCCGTTAGGTTTTCTACTTGGGGTACGGGCTTATTTCCAGATTTAGTAAGAAATTGGGAAGCGAAAAAGGCGGCAATTCCTACCAGCACACAAGTAGCAAGCGCTGCGAAAACTAACAACCAAATTTTGTGGTGCTTGGCTTGTGACTTGTTTGCCGATGTCTGCAGGGGCTGATTTTCTGAAGCGGCGGGTGCAGGGGATAGATTTTCATTGTCAGATGCAGAGGCTAAAATCATCGAATAAGCGCCTACTTCTAAGGCAAATTCTTGACTCCAAGCAGTCTGTTTCTCTCCCATTTGTCTACCGTAAATTTTTACCCGCTCGATATCTGCCGGTTCCCACTTCAACAGTTGCCTGCGGATGGTATCAACAAATTTTTTGCGATCGGGTGCTTGATTTGGTGATTCTAGCAAGACGTGTAAGCCGTCTTTTCTGACAGCCACTTTAGCTGTCACGCCTTGGGGTTGTAGCTCACGGTTCAGCAGAGCTGCGATCGCTTGTGGATCGCCCTGCTGAGCAAGTTGCAGAAGTGTCGGTGGTGCCATATTTAGCGGCGGAGGAGAATCTAGTTTTTTCTCCTTGTGGGGATAAATCTATTTATGGGATTGCCCCACTTGTCGAGAGTATCATAGCTTTCAGGTATATCATACCCTATCCTAGTCTTTTCAAAGCAGCAAGTAAGATTTGCAGAGCAAACAGCTAGAGTAGAGCCAAAAAGCTTTAGACTGGAGGGTGCATTATTTAGCGTGTATTTTACATAACAGAGTCACCTGTGCGGAAAATCGTTCTCGCTGGAAATTGGAAAATGTACAAAACCCAGGCAGAAGCCCTGGAGTTTTTAAAGGAATTTATCCCCCAACTGGAAGAAACCCCAGAAGAGAGAGAAATTGTTCTGTGTGCCCCCTTCACAGCCCTGACGATTCTTTCTCAAAACCTACACGGTTCGCGCATACGTTTGGGAGCACAGAATGTCCACTGGGAGGCATCAGGAGCCTACACAGGTGAAATTTCTGGCCCCATGTTAGTAGAAATGGGAGTGCGTTACGTGATTATAGGTCACAGCGAACGGAGACAATATTTTGGCGAGACTGACGAAACCGTCAATCTCCGTCTGAAAGCAGCCCAGAAAAACGGGTTGATTCCGATCCTGTGTGTGGGGGAAAGTAAGCAACAACGAGATGCAGGGGAAACAGAATCCCACATCTTTAGGCAGTTGGAAAAAGACCTAGTGGATGTAGATCAAAACAATCTAGTGATTGCCTATGAGCCGATATGGGCAATCGGCACGGGGGATACCTGCGAATCGCAAGAAGCTAACCGAGTCATCGGTTTAATTCGCAGCAAGCTGAGCAATCCAAATGTGACGATTCAGTACGGCGGTTCTGTCAAGCCGGAAAATATTGACGAACTTATGGCTCAGCCAGAAATTGATGGGGTTTTAGTGGGCGGTGCTAGTCTCGAGCCCTTGAGTTTTGGCCGCATTGTCAACTATAGATAAAAATAAAAAAGAAACCCGGTTTCTTGAAAAAAACCGGGTTTTTGTAGGGAAGGATACTGATGCCCAAAAAATGACAAAAGATAGAGGAGAATTGACAATTAGAGGACGAAGGTTTAAGTGGGGCGAGCGCACTTACTTAATGGGCATTCTCAATGTCACCCCAGACAGTTTCAGCGATGGGGGGGAGTTCAATACCTTAGATGCTGCTCTGAAACAAGGGCAATTCCTGGTTGAGGCGGGTGCGGATATCCTCGATGTCGGGGGGCAATCGACTCGCCCTGGTGCTACTGAAGTTCCCCTAGAAGAAGAACTAGCTCGTGTAGTTCCCGTAGTGCGAGCGCTCAGTGAAACCTTGTCGGTACCGATTTCTGTAGATACCACTCGTGCAGAGGTGGCACGGGCAGCAGTTGAAGCCGGAGCTTCTCTAGTCAATGATATTTCTGCGGCGACTTTCGATCCGCAAATGCTGTCTGTGGTAGCTGAATTAGGTGTGCCTCTAATCTTAATGCACATTAGGGGAACCCCCCAAACCATGCAGCAATTAACCGATTATAAAGATTTAATCGCAGAAATTCTTCAATTTCTCGACAGCCGCATTCAAGCTGCTCAAGCTGCAGGCATTCCCAGAAAACACCTGCTCGTCGATCCTGGCATTGGGTTTGCAAAAACCTTTTCCCAAAACCTAGAAATACTTCGCAGACTGGGAGAATTTCACACTCTCAACTGTCCTTTGTTAGTTGGCCCCTCCCGTAAAAGTTTTATTGGCCATATTCTCAACCAACCCAATCCCAAAGCCCGTGTCTGGGGAACTGCGGCTGCTTGTTGTGCTGCGATCGCTGCTGGCGCTGATCTCCTCCGCGTTCACGATGTCCAGCAGATGCAAGAAGTCTGCCGCGTCGCCGATGCTATTTTCCGATTCTAACTAAAATACCTTATTTTTAACTAACTTTAATTTTTTCTTGCTTATCTCACTTTAATAATCTTTTCACTTAACTTTGACCATCACCACTAGGGGGATTAGGGTTGTGACCGTTCCCCTCCTGAAAACTTGGGCCAGTATTTCTCAGCAGCTCGTTAATTGATTTGCTCACTGCATCGCCGCTCATATAGACAATTTTAGCATTCGAGCTTTCACTAAGTCTCTGACTGGCATCCACATACCGTTGAGCAACCAGATATTGCAAAATCTCTCTACTGTTAGTATGAGCTTGCAGTGCCTTAGAAAGCTTTTCAATTGCCTCCACCGTGCCTTCAGCCTCCAAAATCGCTGCTCTTTTCTTACTTTGAGCCGCTCTTTCCATCTCCAAGGCTTCCTGCACTGAAGCCCCCGGTTTGATGTCTTGCACATCAACGCGATAAACCTTAATCCCCCAGCGTACAGTATCTTCATCCAACTCTTTTAATAGAGCCTTATTAATTTCTTTGCGAGCGGAAAAAGTTTCTTGTAGCTCCATATCACCGATTTTCGCTCGCATCGTTGTAATCACAAGATTTTTAAGAGCTTCTTCGACATCTTCAACTTTGTAATATGCGAGGGCCAAATCCATAACGCGCCAATACACCACCACATTAACCAAGATAGAAACCTTATCTTTTGTAATAGTTGGATAGGGAGGAATATCAAGTACGCGCTCTGCCTCCCTATCTTCAATAACAACCACATCAAAAATGGGATTAATAAAATTAATTCCAGGGCGGAGTAGGCGGTGATATTTCCCCAGGCGCTCTACCACTGCTTGGTTGCCTTCACTGATAATTTTGACTGAGCGCGCAGCCAACACAATAGCCGTTGTCAGAGAAATCAACATTGCCAGAGTATTTTCCATAATCCAAGCTCTCCTGCTAGACTAGGCTGCTATTGGTGTTTGCAGCATATATCTAGTCTAGTGTAGTTGTTTCCCTGCTGAGCTTAAATACAGCTACTCACTTCAAACCAATTAACTGCTGCTGGGGGAAAGAGTTACTAGAGGCGTCACCCAGACGGGGGAGCTTAATTTGAGAAACAGCAGTAATCAATCCAGTTAAATTAATATCTAGCGACTCCCCCGGTATAGCGCGCAAGATTCTCGTAATACTGATACCATCTGCTTGCCGCGCGGCTAACATTATGGCTACTTGTATTTGCTCGACGCTTGTGCCTGGAAATGCCAGCTCTACGGCTTTGCGAATGCGCTCGCCTTCCGAGGATCTTAACAAATCATTCAATTGCTGAGCCAATTTTTCTGGTTCAAGAGAAAGGCGTTCCCCGAAAACTCGTCGCACGTCGGGAGTTAGTAAAAATGCGAAAAGTTTAAGATTAGAAGAAACTTCCCCCGTTTCGGCGAAACGTTCCAAATCTTCAACCATTACCGACTGCTCTATCGAACCGAGGCGCACGTTTATTCGTTCCACCGCTAAAGTCGGAGCAGCGGCCACCAAAAGGCCAAATGCCCCCAAAGATAACAAGAAAAAGCTACTGCCACTAAGGTTGGCTTTGGTTTTTTGGGCTTTTTTATTCTGTGAGCAAATAAACTTAAGCATTGATTGATTTTTTGTTATGTTAACGCTATGAGTCGATTGTATCGAATTTAGACGACTGAGGTTTGTTCCTGTGGCAGCGACTACAAGGCAAAAATTGGCTGGCGCAACATCCTCAGTATCTCACGACACCTGAATAAACTGTTTTATGCTGTTTGTCTTTGAGCAATTGGAATTTCAATAATAAATTCAGTGCCTTGCCCAGGTTGGGATATGCATTTTAAAACACCGCCGTGTTTTTCCACGACGATATGATAGCTGATAGACAATCCTAATCCGGTACCTTTCCCAACTGGTTTTGTCGTAAAGAAAGGCTCGAATAAGTGACTTTTTACGTCTTCTGTCATGCCAATACCGTTGTCGGCAATGCGAATAACAACGGATTGGGCATTACCTTTTTCAGTTCTAATTCTTATTATTCGCGGCGCCGGTTTATTCTCCAAAGCGTCGATCGCATTGGAAATAATATTCATAAACACCTGGTTTAGTTCCCCGCCAAAACACTCTACTAACGGTATATCTCCATATTCTTTTACTATCTCGATTCCCACTCTTTCTACATTGGCTTTGAATCGGTGCTGCAAAATCAGCAGGGTACTTTCTAGCCCCTCATGGATATCGACGGGCTTCATTTTAGCTTCATCCAGGCGGGAAAAATTTCGTAAAGAAAGTACTATGTCACGGATGCGGTTCACTCCCATTTTCATCGAAGCCAGTAATTTCGGCAAGTCTTCCGTAATAAAATCTATATCTAGGGCTTCTGCCCGCTCCGCTATTTCCTGCTCTGTCGCATATTTCTGCTTATAAAGTTGCAGTAGCTCTAGCAAATTGCCTACGTATTCTTCTGCGTGTATCAAGTTTCCGTAAATAAAATTGATCGGGTTATTAATTTCGTGCGCTACCCCCGCCACTAATTGACCTAATGTTGACATTTTTTCCGCTTGCACTAGCTGGCTCTGAGTGTGCTGCAATTCCCAAAGCGTTCTTTCCAACTGCAGATATTTTTCTTTACACTGCGTCTCCGATTTTTTTAACGCTGCCTCAATTCTTTTCTGCTCTGTAATATCTTCTGCAATTCCTAATATATACTCTATCTTCCCAGCTGCATCGCAAATCGGTATTAGGCGAGTTCTAACAATTCGAATACCTTGATGTGGCGTGTGAATACTTTCTTCTTCTAGCTCTGCTTTTTGGCTGTTTTCTTGCACTTTCTGGCTGCTGTTATTCAGCCAATCTGCTCCTATTGCTGTAAATAATTCTCTGTAATTTTTGCCGATCACTTCTTTTTTGTTATAGCCAAATAAATTTTGGCTCGCTCGATTCCAAAATACTATTTTATTTTCTTTCGCCTGGAGCGTAAAAACGCTTATCGGCAAATTCTCTAACAAAGATTTTAAAAATATTTGCGATGCTTTTATTTGCTCCTCCGCCTGTTTCCTTTTGGTTATCTCATAGCGTATTGCTAAAAATTGTTCTGGTTTTCCTCTGTTATTTAAAAAAGGCACAATAGTAGTATCTACCCAATAATAGCTGCCATCTTTAGCTTTATTTTTTATCTCCCCTTTCCAAATTTTTCCGCTGACAATTGTTGCCCACATTTCTTTAAAAAAATCTTTAGAATGGTAGCCTGAATTGAGGATTCTATGATCTTGGCCAATTAATTCTTGTCGAGAATATTTGGAAATTTCGCAAAACTTATCATTTATGTGGGTAATTTTACCCTGCGGATCGGTGATGGCAACGATCGCAGAGCGATCTAGGGCTATTTTAATATCCGATAACTCTTTTAGCGATCGCTGTAGTTGCTCCTCTATTTGTCTTTTATCAGTAATATCTTCAACTAAAATAATCGCCAATTGCGGTTCTCCTTCTCTGGGTACTACGGCAATAATCAAACGTATCCAAATGAATTGCCCATCTTTACGCAAGTAGCGTCTTTCTGTTTTAACATATTCTTGCTCACCAGTTAAAAGTTGCTGGTAATTTTCTTTCTCTTCGGTTAAATCCTCTGGATGTACAAACTCATTCAAACTCAATCCCAACATTTCTGCTTCGCTGTAACCCAATATCTTTTGTAGCATTTTGTTGGTTTTGAGAATGTGTTGATTTTCTAATGTTGCGATCACCATCCCAATCGGTGCATTCTCAAAAATTGCTTGAAATCTCTGCTCTTTAATTTGCAATTCTTCTGCTTGTTTTGTCGCCGTAATGTCGCGCGCTATCGCGTATATTGAGTGTTCTTTCGGTACACACGTCGCCTGCCACTTCAGCCATTTATACGAACCGTCTTGACAGCGATAGCGATTCTCAAACGTGATTGTTGAATTAATTTCCCTAGCAAGTTTTTGCCCTTGAGCTATGGTTGATGGCCAATCTTCCGGATGAATCAATTCCATTAAAGGTTTTCCTAATAACTCTTCCTTTTTAAAGCCCAAAGTTTTTTCCCACATCGGGTTCAGACGCTTGACATAGCCGTCAAAACCAATCACTGCCATTAAATCTGACGACAGTTGAAAAAAAATCTCTTCTCCTGTTTCCGGGAGTCTGCAATCACTGAAATTTTTAAATTGATCAGCTTCTACGATGAACATATCTAGCTATTTCTACTTACAGGATTTTTCTTATTGAGGGCTACACTATCCCTGACTTCTTACTCTATCTCCTGCACTCTTCAGCGGCTGCCCTTTTAAGCTTTAAAAGGCGAGCGCAAGTAAATCGCTCCACTTCCAGAGTGCTTTCTTCTATTTCAAGAAAGAGAAAGATAGATTTTCTATTATTTATAATTTAACTGACTGGCAAGTTCTCTCGGCAAGATATCTTAATATTTTTTAAAATTAAAAAATTTAAAAAAAATATAAAAAATAAATATATTATAAAGATAAATTACATACCAGAAACCAAATTTAGCTAATCACAGCTCAGACATTATTGTTGCGAGAATGAATGGGAATAAAAATCTCGAATTCCGTACCCTGATGGGGCGCAGAAACAAATCGCAATTGACCCTTGTGCTTTTCGACTACAATCTGATAGCTAATAGCCAGCCCTAACCCAGTACCCTTGCCGACTGGTTTAGTAGTAAAGAAAGGATCGAAAATGCGATCGCGAATTTCCTCGCTAATACCGCAACCGTTATCAGCAATACGAATCACAGCGTAGGCATTACTTATTAGCGATTCTCCATTACCCATCTCTTCTTCTTCATTTTCTAGGGAAGTCCGAATCTTAATTACACGAGCTCCTGATTTATTTTCCAAAGCGTCGATCGCATTAGAAATAATATTCATAAACACCTGATTCAACTGCCCTGCATAGCATTCCACCAGCGGCAAATTACCATATTCTTTAACTACCTGAATTTCAGAACCATTTGTATTAGCAGTTCTAAACCTATTTTGTAAAATCAGCAAAGTATTTTCTATTCCCTCGTGAAGATCTACCTTTTTCATATCCGCTTCATCTAGACGCGAAAAATTGCGCAAGGAAAGCACAAGCTTGCTAATCCGCTCGGCTCCTTTTTTCATTGAAGCGATAAGTTTAGGTATATCTTCGATAATAAAATCCAGCTCTATCTCCTCGATAAAGTTTTGAATTTCGGGGCTAAAGTAGGGGAAATGTTGCTGGTAAAGTTTGACTAAAGCGAGTAGATTATGGATGTATTCATCAAGGTGCGTGATATTGCCATGGATAAAACTAAGAGGATTATTGATTTCGTGAGCAATTCCGGCAACCAACTGCCCAAGAGACGACATTTTTTCGCTTTGAATAAGTCGGGCTTGAGTTTGTTGCAACTGCCGCAATGTTTGTTCAAGTTGAATTGCTTTCTCCTCAGCTAATTTTGCGGAATAGCAGGCTTTATTGTAGAGTTCGGCTTGCTGAATAGCGATCGCCACTTGATCACTTACAGCTGTAAGCAATTCCACTTCATCCTCACTCCAAATTCGAGGGCTACTATGATGACCACAAATTAACAAGCCGATATCACCAGAAGGCATCTGAATAGGCAGAGATAAAATAGCCGTGTAGCCCCAAATATTATAAAATTCCTGGAAAGCGGCATCTGTAGAAATTGCCAAATCGTCAGCACAGATTATTTCCAGATTCAGCAATCTTTCGAGGGCGGGAGTTAATGGAATTGAATACTCTCCCAAAAAACTGGGAAGAATAGGCAATTTCGACTCTTTGACAACATGCCAGATTGATTGCCCTGAGTCAGAGTTTCGATACCAAACAAAGTTACAGCGCTCAATCTGTAATATATTGCGGATTTGCTGCACCGTTGTTTCTAGAATGCTATCGATATTAAGAGAATTGCGAATTTCGCTGGCAAGTTTATTAAGCAGTGCTTCTCGCTGGGCGAGTTTCCTGAATTGCTCTTCTGAAAGACGTAGCGCTTCCTCAGCTTGAACACGCTCAGTCACCTCTATGCCAATCCCCCAAGTAGCCCAACCAGGAATCGGGAATTCATCGGAAATATTAGACCACGCTATTACTTTAATACTACCATCTTTCGCAGTAACATTCCATTCCCAATTGCGATAGTTGTTGCCGCGCTCCTGCCATTCAGCCATCAACTTTGCACGATATTCTGGATCTGGATATAGCAACTCAAAGGCTTTATTACTACCGATTACTTCCGCAGCACTATAACCAGTCACTCGTTCGCACTCTCGGTTCCAAACAACAACATTTTTGAAAGGATCTAATGCCACCATCATCACTGGCATATTTTGGATGATTTGTCGCAGTAGCTCTTCCCGCTGCTGTAGTGTTTTTTTGTTTTGAATCCGCTCGCTGATATCGCGCATTACCACCACAGCCCCTACTTTATTTCCTTTAGCATCTATGAGTGTTTTTCCGCTAGCTAGGAGCACTCGCATTTTCTGGTTTTTTGGTACGACTATCATTTCTATATTCTGAATTTTTTCTCCTTGCCATGCCCGATACCAAGGAATATCTTCTTTTGGCATCGGTGTTTTGCCATCTGAAAAGTACAATTCATAGTAATTTGACCATTCTTCCGGTGGCAGGATAGAGGATTCCGGCAATCCAAAATACTCGCGTGTTTTTCGATTGAATCGAGTCACAATTCCATTGGCATCACAAATAACGATGCCATCTGAGAGGTTCTCTAACAGAGCATTTAAAAACTCTTGTTCTTTGTATAAATTTTCCTCAATTTCCTGGCGTTTTTGGATTTCCTGTTTTAGTGAAGCTACAATACGGTTTAATTCTTATGTGCGCTCTTGCACGCGCATTTCTAGCATCTCATTTGCCTGTCTGAGAGCAGTTTCCATTTGTTGGCGCTCAGTAATATCTTTGAAGACGATAACAGCCCCTTTAATTTCTCCAGCATCAACAATTGGATAAGATGAATATTCGGCAATAAAGCTTGTTCCGTCTCGTCGCCAAAAAACTTCACCTTCTACCCGAACAGGTTGTTCTTTTTGAAAACTGATAAAAATTGGACATTCAGTATTTTGATAATATGAGCTGTCTTCGTGACTATGATGGATAAACTCGTGCATGTTTTTGCCTATAATTTCATCGGGGGTGTATCCGAGCATACAAGCCCCCGCTTGATTGATAAAGACACAGCGCCCTTCCAAATCGATGCCGTAAATCCCTTCCCCGGTAGAATCGAGTAGTAGGCGAATGCGTTCGGCTAATTGTATTTTTTCTTGTTCGCTTTGCTTGGCGCTGGTGATGTCACGAGCTACGGCATATATTAAACCGTCTGCAAGTGAGGGAAAAGCTATCCAAGTTAACCATCTATAGGAGCCGTCTTTGCATAAATAACGATTTTCAAAAGAAGTTGTTATTATACCAGTTGCCAGCTTTTGGGTTTCAGCTACTGTTGCTGCTCGATCTTCCGGATGAACGAATTCGATGTATGGTTTTGCTTTCAGTTCTTCTATGGAGAAGCCTAAAGTTTTTTCCCAGGCTGGGTTGAGCTGCTTAAAATAGCCGTTAAAATCAGCTATGCAGAGCATATCTAATGAGAGATTGAAGAGGCGATCGCGCTCATTTTGTGCTTGTTTTAATTCTTGGTTGTAGATGGTTACTCTTTGGAGTAGTTGATTTATAGAAGTTGTTAGTTTTCCGATTTCATCATTTGTGAACACCGGTGCTTGCAGTTCAAAATTTGCTTCTTTGGTTACTCTCTGGGTAAATTTTGTTGTCATGTTAATTGGACATGCGATCGCTCGACTCGTCCAGTAAGCTATAACTGCTGCGCTCACTCCTGACAAAAATAAACTAGCATAAGTTATTCCTGCTTTTATTTTCTCCGCTTCTTTTAAATCTACTTTGGCTTTTTCTACTTTTCTTTGCGCCGCCTCTATCAAATCATTCAAATCATCTGAGATCTTGTTTAATTTTCTCGCTACATTGCTGTTTGTAAATTCTAAAAATAATGAGCGAGCCTCTTCCACCCTCTCAGGCAGCAACTGCATCGCCTCGATTTGCTTTAACGTTGATTCTAGATTTTTTTGATAAATATTAATTTTACTTCTCGCATTAAAAATAAAAATTTTTAAATCCGCTGAATCATCCAAATTATTTAAATTAACCTCTGATAAACTTTCTTTTAGTTTATAAACATTACTCAAAAACTGTTCTTGTTCTACTTTCCACTGTTTGGGATTTTCCATTAAAGAAATAAACTGTTGCTGCTGGAAGCGAGCTTCTAAGATGGCAATTTTTAAAGCCCTCAGGAGACGTTCTTCTTGATGAGCGCGATCGCTTTTCTCTAAAGCCGGATTTTTAATAAAATTTTCTGCTAAAAATTGTCCACCAGCACTTCCCAATACAACTATACCGAAAGCCAAACTATATCCCAAAGCAATTTTCTGATAGATTGCCAAACGTCTGAGCAGTTTGTCTAACCAAGTTTGAGAGCAATTATTAGAAGTCTTTCTTTTTTTAGGCACCCAAAACTGCTGTATTGGTCCTTGATTGATATCTTGCTTAAGGTGGTGCATTGCCAAAAACCATCTATTAAACAACTACTATTCATCATATAACATTTTTAAAAATTAATTTATTTTTTAATAAAATTTTAAAAATTTTTTACAGATAGTAATTTATCTAAAGATTAAAAAAATAAAAAGCCGTTTTTTGGAGTAAAAGTGTTTTAATGCGTATGTGTACAGTAATGAAGCAATAATGAAGCAGTCGCGCCAGAACTACCTTTACTGCCAGCGAGCGCGATTTCTCTTATCCCCTCTAAGCTCACTCCCCTGCCACATGAATAACCACTTCTCGAAGGTGCCCCTGCTGTCGATGTTCCCATAAATAAATTCCCTGCCAAGTTCCAAGCAGCAAGCGACCTCCGGCGATAGGAATTTGTTCGCAAGTCTGTGTGAGAGCAGAGCGGATGTGAGCAGGCATATCGTCTGGACCCTCAGTATTATGAAAATAGCGCTGCGAATCTTCTGGCACCAATTTGGCAAAGAAATTTTCTAAATCTCGCAGTACATCTGGATCAGCATTTTCTTGGATGAGCAAGCTGGCAGAGGTATGGCGCACGAATACAGTGCAAATACCCTTCTGTATTCCCGATTCTGTTACCACTGCTTGTACTTTGGAAGTGATTTTTAATAAAGACTTGCCACTGGTTTGAATTTTTAATATCTGCTGGTAGTGAGTCATTTTTGCTCCAGTCATTCATGAGCTGATGGGTAGGAATTATAATTGGGGTTTTTAATCTTAGCTTTACTGACTACAAATATGCAACTGGTAGCAACGATAACAAACAACACTTATCATTATACCATAAAACTTTATTTTTGTCAATAGTATTAGAGAGAGTTTTTGTCAAGGAAGCACTATCCAGTATTGTACCAGTTAAAAAACTGGCTGATGTCACAATTACATATGGGAAATAATTTGCAATACCGCCCCTTATACTGACTTGCAGGGAGAAATGCTTAATTTAAAATACGACTAATCAGTCTTTTTTAGAAATAGCGAAAAGTATTTTTTTTTATTTTTTTTCTTATATTAAATTAAATTGTAAGTATAAAGAATCAATCGGATTTAAAAATTTTTAGCATAAAATTTACAAAATAGACCTTAGTGTAAAGAATTGGTAAAGAAAGGCTAAAAGCATAGACCAAGAAGGGTTACTTGGCCTATAACAGATATAACAAGAGATATTATTCCCACTTAGAACATAAAAACAAAATGGGTATTACAGGAAGCATAAAAAAGCTGTGGTTGGTTAACTTGACTGCTACAGTTGCAGCACTGGCTACCTGGCAAGCACCAGCACAAGCCTTCAAGTTTGGAACGAGTGGCATCCAGTTTGATTTCGATACGGAAGTCGAGTTTACCTTCTATCAGTCGAGAGGCGCATTTCAGTCAATCTTGAAAATTTTTCAAGTCAATACTGACAATACGCTTACATGGGTTAAAGATTTATTTGCGGAAACAAGAGCCTCAGATAATTGGAGTGCAAACGGATGGTTGGGAACTTGCGGCGAAGGTAAAACCGTACAAGGAAGCTGTAGCGTATCTTTTACCTTTTTAAAGGGTACGATGTATACACTGGGTCTTGACAGCGGTGAAAACGGCAAAGTATACTCAACAAGCGCTTTGAATACAGCGGAAAACGGTACGCTGTGGCTTTCTGAGCTTAGCCCCGCAGGCAGTCAACAAGCGGTGTTTGGCTCATTTGGCTCGCTGGGTGCGGATGGAACAAGATTTGACAATCCCCAGAATTTTCAATCAGCTGATCCATTTGCAGGGCTTGTAAAAATTTCCTTTGACGATCGCGGAGCAAGGAATGCACTAGGTATTCCAGATTTAGATTACCAGGATTTTAGTGTTACAGCGCAGGCTCGCCCAGTTGCTTCTGTTCCCGAACCCGCTACCTTGGGAGGCTTGGGATTGGTAGGATGTGCGCTCGCAGCACGCCGTCGCCAACGTTCTATTACTTAACATAATTTTCTCCCAGAGAAATTATTGTCAGCTGTCAAAGCCTGAAATTCTAGAGTGCGTCTGTCATATACTTCTAATTCAAAAATGGTAATTTTCTTGACTTTTACTCAGTTTTTAATGCAGCTGGCATTTTTCTATGGAGTTTCCAGTGAAAAATAAGCCAGTTTTTAGTTTATAAAAATTCATAAAATCTAAAATAAAATTAGAAAATAGGTAAAAAAGTTTAATAAAAGAATTAATTTTTGCTGAAGAATAGTACAGCAAGATATAACATAAATAGGGAAACACAATCGGGGCTAAAAAAAACATATTGTTATAGGGGAGGAGCTATGAAATTAAGATATACAGCAATTCTGGGGGCTACAACGGCTGCCGCGGCCATTGCTTGCTCAATAGCCCCAGCAAACGCATTTAGCTTTGGTTCTAGACACAGCCAAGTGTTTAGGTTTGAAAAAGACACCACCGTCGAATTCAACTTACTAGAAACTCGCGGCAGAAATCAGTCAGACTTTGCAGTATACCAACTGACAGGAACCCGAACAGTTACAGACACAAGAACCGGAGAAGTAATTTTCAGACCAAGTGGGACCTTGGTAAAGAAGTTATTTAGCGAAGATTTAGGAGGGTTTGATGCCACCACCTACCGTATCAACCCCTACGCCAGTGATGGCAACTGGATAACTTCTGAAATAGCCAATGCCAGTGATACCAATGGCGACTGGTTGGGAACTGCCGGAAAAACTTATTCAGTAAGCAAAAATAGTTTTACTTTCCAAGCGGGAGTAGACTACTTTTTTGGTCTCAGCAGTTACAACAGCGACCCCAACAGCGTTAACCCCCTCTATTCAGGTAGTAAAAGCAAATTCATAGCCAGTGGGGAAACAGCTACTATTAATCTAGTAGGACCAGATTGGATTCTCAATAATCCCAACCGCACCATTCCCACAAAAACTATAACCGCCGCAGCAGGGGAAGCATTAATTTTAATGGAAGATTCGGATTTGTGGGAATCTCGGTGGGGAGATGCCGATTATAATGATTTCGTCATATCGGCACGAATCGTCACACCAGAAGCAAGAGTTCCCGAACCGGGTATGACTTTAGCGTTGCTGGGATTCGCAGCCGTTGGAGTGTTGGGAAGTCGCCGCCAACGTCAGAGGGAAAACAAAATATAATTAATTAACTGAAGTATCAGCTCTGCCTTCAGTGTACAATGCCTGCCTGCTTTCGCCAGATAAAATAAGAAAGTCTTACTTTCTGGTGTCTGTTTGTGTCAGCCAATATTCCTACCTTTATCCTGATTGATGGCCATTCTTTGGCCTATCGCAGCTACTACGCATATGCCAAAGGGCGAGAGGGAGGGCTTAGAACTTCTACAGGTATCCCCACTAGCGTATGTTATGGGTTCCTGACAAGTTTGCTAAGCGTTATGCAAGCGCACAAGCCGGAATATATGGCGAGCGCATTTGACAGAAACTTGCCGACTTTCCGCCACGAAGCAGACAATGCCTACAAAGCCAATAGAGTAGACACCCCGGCAACAGAGTTTATCGAAGAGCTGAAAAATCTAGAAGAATTATTAAAGGCATTAAATGTGCCCGTAGTCACCAGCCCCGGTTACGAAGCTGACGACATTCTGGGAACATTAGCCAGACGGGCATCTGAGGCAGGCTATAGAGTAAAAATACTCAGCGGCGATCGCGATTTATTTCAGCTCGTCGATACAGAAAAAAACATCAGTGTGCTCTACTTTACTCCTAGTAAAGGCAGCACCCCGATAGAAATGGGGGCAGAAGAAATAAAAGAAAAACTCGGCATCCTGCCGACGCAAATAGTCGATTACAAAGCCCTCTGCGGCGATGCATCAGATAACATCCCCGGCATCAAAGGGATAGGCGAAAAAACAGCAGTAAAATTACTCACAGAATACGGCTCCCTCGACGGAATTTATGCCGCACTACCCCAGATTAAAGGTACGACTCAGAAAAAACTAGCAGAGGGAAAAGACGCAGCTTACCACTCACGGCACCTCGCACAAATTGTACTAGACGTGCCGTTAGAAATAGATTTAGCAGACTGCAAGTTACAAGGGTTCGATCATACTGTGATCGAACCCATTTTTAGAAAATTAGAGTTTCAAAAATATTTAAAACAACTCGAACAACTACAGCAGCAGTTTGGCGGCGGGATTGATAAATCGCAAAAAGAAGAAAAAGAAACAGAAGGCTTGCAACTGTCATTATTTAACCAACCTCAAACCGAAAAAACCGCAGAAACCACTGTAAAAGAAGCTGTACCCATAAAACCCCAAATTATCGACACCCCGGAAAAACTAACAAAGCTAGTAAAACATTTACAAAACTTTACTAATCCCGATAACCCTGTAGCTTGGGATACAGAAACAACCGATTTAGAGCCACGAGACGCTAAATTAGTAGGTATTGGCTGCTGTTGGGGTACAGGCGCAGAAGATGTTGCCTATATTCCCATCGCACATACAAAAGGAAAGCAATTAGATTTAAAAACAGTTTTAGAAACTTTGCGCCCAATTCTTGAAGGAGATTGTTATTGCAAAGTATTGCATAATACAAAATTTGACAGACTTGTGCTATTATGTCAAGAGGTTAAACTGAAAGGCGTCGTATTCGATACGATGCTAGCCAGCTACGTAATCAATCCAGAAGAAAAACACAACCTCAGCGATTTATCCAATAAATACCTTAAAAAAGAAGGTGTTTCAAAGAACTATAAGTCTTTAAATATACCGAAGGGAAAAACTATTGCCGATTTAGATATACTGACAGTAGCAGATTATTGCGGAATGGATGTCTATGCAACTTTCCTGCTGCTGCCGAAACTGCAAAAGAAATTAGAAGAAGCGCCGAAACTACGGCAAGTGTTTGAGATAGAAATGCGTCTAGAGCCGGTATTGGCTGAAATGGAATATACAGGTATTCGCATCGATACTGACTATCTGAAAGAATTATCTGAGCAACATATAAAACCGCAATTAGCAGCGAGTGAAAAGCAAGCAATTGACGCTATACCTAGGGTTTATTTAAAGGATTATATAGAAAAAATATGGCAAAATATAGAGGGGAATTGGGGAGCTATAGCCAAACAAGATTTCGACAGTGTACCCAGTGCAATTTTAAAAGCTTATCTGAAAAAGATCTCGAAAAATACAAAAAAAAATTTAGCAGAGAATAAAGAAAAAATAGACACAGCAACAGTTAGTGAGCTCGTAAATTTGAACTCCCCAGCACAGTTGAGCGAGCTACTGTTTGAAATACTTAAACTTAACAAAAAAAAGTCTCGCAAAACAAAAACAGGTATTTACTCAACCGACGTCACTGTATTAGAAAACCTGCAAGGCAACCATCCGATTATTGACGCTTTGTTAGAATACCGCATGCTGCACAAACTTTACTCGACTTATGTAGAAGGAATATTACAGCGGATGCGTGCCGATACTCAGCGTTTGCATACAGAATTTAATCAGACTTTTACAGAAACAGGGCGGCTATCGTCTTCCGATCCTAATTTACAGAATATTCCCATAGGCACAGAATTTTCACGGCAAATTCGTAAGGCATTTCTGCCGGAAACAGGATGGTTAATGGTGTCGGCAGACTATTCACAAATCGAGTTGCGAATTTTGGCACACCTGAGTCAGGAGCCAGTGTTGATAGAAGCATACCAAAATAATCGAGATGTGCATAGTGTAACAGCACAACTGTTGTTTGAGAAAGAAACAGTGACGTCAGAAGAAAGAAGATTGGGGAAAACTATTAATTTCGGCGTAATATATGGAATGGGTTCAGCACGGTTTGCACGCGCGCTAGGCAAAACAACAGCAGAAGGGAAAGTGTTTATTGAGCGGTTTTATAAGCGTTATCCGAAAGTATTTGAATATTTGGAGATGAAGAAAAAAGAAGCGATCGCTCTAGGGTATGTAGAAACAATAATAGGGCGGCGCCGCTATTTCAAATTTGAAGGGAAAGAATTGCAAAAATTAAAAGGTAAACAGCCAGAAGAAATCAATCTCAAAAGTCTTAAACTCACCCAATTCGACGCGCAACTGCTGCGAGCAGCAGCCAACGCCCCTATACAAGGATCCAGCGCCGACATCATCAAAATAGCAATGGTGAGACTGCACGAAATACTGCAAAATTATCAAGCGCGTCTGCTACTGCAAGTACACGACGAATTAGTGTTTGAAATGCCACCTTGTGAGTGGGAAGAATTGCAGTTAAAAATAAAATCAGTAATGGAAACAGCCTTGCCACTGAGCGTACCACTTTTGGTAGATGTGCGGGCAGGGCAAAATTGGATGGATGCGAAATAACTTTTTGTATAGCCAAAACCCAATTAATTCTAACGCCCACCTTACCCAAAGCCCAAACTGTCGGTAGGTAGCAAAATAGCCCTCGCCTTCAGAAATTTGCTCACCTTGTTCGAATTGTTAGCCTTCGCGTACCAAAATCCGGTTATTATGGGCATAGCGGGTAATACTGCCGTCAGGATGTTCAATTTCCACAAGCAAACCATAGCCGCCGTCAGCAATATCAGTACCTTTGTGCATCCTTCCCCAACGCCAGCCATACCCCGAAGTCAAAATACACTAAACTAGCCAGATATAGCCTGTGAAAATAGCCATAGTCTGCATTATATTTAGGCATTGGTTGTAACTGCAAATTTTTTACCAACTCGACTAACAATCTTACCCAGCAGCTAAGTAAAATATATCGAGAACCCCCTGGGAGTGCCCTTGCTCATCGGCAAACTTGCGAGCCTCAGCAAAATCGGGAACTACAGCATTCCTGCTTACGTCTCGATTAGCCTAAGTTTGCCTATTTTGGCTGCTATCAGAAGTAGCCGGTGCAAATAACTGCGTTTTCAGGGATTCCGCTCCTGAAATGTTTTTTATAGAATCATTGAATCATTGGCTACGCTTTCCTGTCTTGGAATAGCAATACTGCCCGTAGCGCTGTTCCCGTGGATTATTACAAAGACGCATAAACTAAGTCTTTTAGGTGTGAGGTAGTAGAATTATTCCTGGCACTATAACTGATGCACTCCGTAGCGTGGCGTGGTACAGCTAACTTAGTTTAAAATGAATCTTAGGCTAAGTGTAAAACTGCCTGCTTAAAAAACCACTAAACTTTGTCAAAATGCCAAAAATCTTGTCATTCAACAAATCAACGCCACGCTTTCTAAAAACACGGTAGACTCCTGGATTTAAAAAGAGCAATGCTCAACAGCAAAATGCAAATAGAGCGTTATTTTCATAGGCTCAGGCAACCAGTCGCTCCGGGGTTTTTTTGTTTCGGCAGGGGCGCTATTTGAGTTCAGTATTGGCCAGACTCAACAATTGTAAGTACTCTAGCCGGGTTTAAAACCTGCTTTTTGAAAAAATTTATACTCCGATTTCTCCCATGGTTGGGTGTAGCGATCGCTCCACCAAATGATTGTCAACTCCCTAAAGATAAGTTTTTGCTGATCTTGAAGCAAAGATATTACAATCTTAGGTAAATATTACAATGTTAGGTAAATCTACAGAGATAGGAATGCGTTATGGCTGGAGGCGAATCTCTTCCCCAAGCGAACCTTTCCCTAAGAGAATTGCAAGTCGTTGAACTGGTAGCAGCAGGCTTGACTAACCAGGAAATTGCCGAACGACTAGAGATAAGCAAACGCACAGTGGACAATCACATCAGCAATATCTTGACCAAAACAGCAACACATAACCGTGTGGCTTTGGTACGCTGGGCATTGCAGTCAGGAAAAGTGTGCATCAATGACGTCAACTGCTGCATGCTTCCTGAAGCCAACAAAAATATACCAGAACAGATAAAAGAAGAGAAAACAGAGTGAGTACATTTGAAAACACAGTGCGGACGTCGGGGGAAAACCGGCGGCGCTATGAATTTAAATGGCCGAAATTACCCTTGGCAGTGTATAGAGAAATAGCAGCCCATTTGCGTCAAGTAGACGGAGTGGCAAGCGGCTTGATACCCCAAAAATCACAGCAGTTTGATTATGAACAAAGTCAAGTAGGCGGGCTGTGGATAGAATACGCCGAAGGGGTTGACTCAGCCGCTAGGCAGAAGGTAGATATGATTTTGGCTTACTATAATCAACTTTACGGGGTATTGGAAATCTGCGACTCGGCAGCAGAAGGTTCGGATATTGGCTAACCAGGGCGGCGAGCGCGGCTGTAGGATTCAATACCAGTCTCAGGGGTTTATTTTTTCTCTAATAATTTAATGAGCACAATTCAAGCAACAAGAGGAACGCGAGATATACTGCCAGAAGAAATAGGCTATTGGCAGTGGGTAGAAGCAACAGCAAGAGAAATTTTGGCCAAAGCGGCATACCGGGAAATTCGAACGCCAATATTTGAAGAAACAGCACTGTTCGAGCGGGGCATCGGGGAAGCAACCGATGTCGTAGGCAAGGAAATGTATACTTTTCTGGATAAAGGAGAGCGCTCGCTGACGTTGCGCCCAGAAGGAACAGCAGGAGCAGTGCGGGCGTTTATCGAACACAAGTTGTACGCAGCAGGCGGAATACAACGCCTATGGTATATTGGACCAATGTTTCGCTACGAGCGCCCACAAGCAGGGCGGCAGCGCCAATTTCACCAAATTGGCGTAGAATTGCTAGGTACCGCTGATGCAAGAGCAGATGCAGAAGTAATCGCGCTCGCTACAGATTTACTGCAAACCCTGGGGTTGAAAAACTTAAACTTGGATATAAACTCAGTGGGCGAGCGCGAAGATAGGCTCAAATATCGTCAAGCTTTAATAGATTACTTGACGCCGTACAAACAAGATTTAGATCCCGACTCTCAAGAGCGGTTGACGCGCAACCCCCTGCGGATTTTGGATAGCAAAGACAAGCGCACTCAGGAAATAACCAAAAATGCACCAAGTATTTTGGATTATCTAGGAGAAAATTCCCGCCAACACTTCCAGCGGGTGCAGCAATTATTGAGGAATTTGGGAATTGCTTATAGAATTAACCCACGATTGGTGCGGGGATTGGATTACTACACCCACACCGCCTTTGAAATTCAATCAGACGACTTGGGCGCTCAAGCCACAGTTTGTGGCGGGGGTCGCTATGATGGATTAGTGGCAGAATTGGGAGGGCCAGAAACCCCAGCAGTGGGGTGGGCTATCGGGTTAGAAAGGCTAATACTTTTGCTGCAAAAGTTAAACGCTCCACCAAAATACAATCTCGATTTTTATGTAGTCTCTAAAGGTAGTGAGGCAGAAGCACAAGCATTGGTGTTAGCGCAGCAATTACGGCGTGCTGGCTTTAGTGTGGAGTTGGATTTGAGCGGTAGCGCCTTTAGTAAGCAATTCAAACGGGGCGATCGCTCTGGAGCTGCGGCGTGTTTGGTTTTGGGCGATGAAGAGGCGGCTAATAAAACTGTACAGTTGAAGTGGCTGAATACAGGAAAACAAAGTGCGATCGCTCAAACTGATTTGTTAGAAAAAATAGAAGAAATACGTCGCCAAATAAATGCAGCAAAATCCTAAGCTTTTTTTCTGTTTTTCTTGGCAAAAGATAAAATAAAAAAAATTACCACCCTTAGAAAATGGCGAGCGCTTAATTCGCTATGAATTCGAGCGGCGCTTTACAGCTCTGCCTAATGTCAAAAAAGCATAACTTATTAAGGGCTTACCGCCGCAATCAGGTGCAAGAATATATTGTATGGGTAGTTTACGAAAATAAATTAAATTGGTATAGATTACTTGATGGCGAATACATTTCTCTAGAATCCGATGCGGCAGGCTGCGCAGTCAGGTTTTTCCGGGGCTGTGGTTGGCTGTACCAGCACTATTAGCAGGAAATTTGGCTGAAGTGCTGGCAGTTTTGCAAGATGGTTTGAATTCCTCAGAACATCTGGCGTTTGTAGAGCGATTAAATATATTTGATAATGAGAATCGCTCTATTTTTTAGGCTTTCTACTATTTCTTCTGAAATTCAAAGCCATTTGCTTCGGCATAGCGGTTAAAGAAACGCATTACTCGTTCAAAAGCAGCTTCAGAATCTACCTCAAAAGAACATTCAGCTTTTGAAAGTTGATCGTCATCGACAAAGGTAAATCTCATGCCGCTGGGAGTAACTTGGATATCTCCTTCTTCATCTCGCAGCCACAATTTATCAATTTGATTGGTAAAGCTGCGTCCTTTTTGCAAAGCTTGCAGGTTTTCAAAAAATAAAACGAATATTTTGGTTGAGGAATTTTGGCGCTTGCGCAGGCTAATCGAGCTTATTTCCTCGTCTAATCCTTGAATAAATTGCACGGATACAGCAGCCACAGCACACCTCTGAATGAATATCTATACTAGTTTATCATAGAATGGTTTTTTGATGAAGTGTGAAAATCGGCACAGTGCTGTAAAAAACGGGCAGGAATTTCTAAGCGCGCTCCCCAGTGTAGGTGAATGTAAGAGGCGTGCAGTTGGTACAATTGCCATCCTTCGCCTATGGGTGAGTTTTGTTTAGCTAGCCCCCAGGTTTGATAGAGGGGGTTTGGCGGGGATTTAGTCAAATGGGAGCGGTGAAATTCATGTCCCCAAATTGTTGTTCCTGAGAGAAGTAGGGGAGTGTTTTGCAGGGCAGTTGCTTGTCTATATCCTAAAATGAGGCGATCGCTCATAACGGCAGTGGTGGGCAGAATACCAGTCATAGCATGTACTTGCCCCTGAAAATCTACTAGCTTTTCGCACAAGTACATTAATCCGCCGCATTCTGCATAGGTGGGCATTCCGGCTTGAATGGCAGAGTGCACTGCACTACGAGCGGCTATATTGTTACTGAGCTCTGCTGCGAAAATTTCCGGGAAACCTCCACCGAAATACAATCCTTGCACGTTTTCGGGAAGATGGGTATCTGTTAGTGGACTCCAAAAGATTAATTCTGCACCCAGGGATTCGAGAGCGTCGAGATTGTCTTGATAGTAAAAATTGAAGGCAGCGTCACGGGCGATCGCAATTCGGATGGTGTCGCCTTTTTTTTGCAATTCCTCTTCTTCTGTTTGCGGCAGTTTTGGCAAGGTTCCTATTCGCAATAGCGGTAGTAAGCGCTGCCAATCAAAACACTCAGCCGCTATACAAGCCAGTTTGTCAAGTAATTCCTTCAGATTCGGTAGTTCTGCTGTCGGAATTAATCCTAAATGTCGGTTGGGAATGGTAATATTATCTTGACGCCGCAGAACCCCTAATACAGGTAACTGTAAGGGTTCAAGGGCTTCTAAAAGGAGTTCTCGGTGGCGAGCGCTCCCCACTCGGTTTAACACCACACCCGCCAAGTTAATTGTGGGGTCTAGCGAACTATATCCGCTTGCGATCGCCGCTACGGAACCCGATAATCGACTGCAATCTATTACTAAGACAACCGGCAAATTTAGTAATCTAGCAACGTGGGCGGTACTGGCAAAATCAGTCTTTAACTGCAAGCGCGCTTCTGATTCTGGATAAAAGGTTTTATTGGAAACGCCATCAAATAATCCCATTACTCCTTCCACCAGGGCAAATTCTGCCTCTGCCGCGTGACGGGCGAAACACTCCTGTATGTATTTTTCAGAAGTCAGCAGCGGATCTAAATTCCGACAAGGGCGAGCTGTGATATAATGGTGAAACATCGGATCGATGTAATCCGGGCCAACTTTAAAAGATTGTACGGAAAAACCCCGCTGTTTTAAATAAGCAAGGAGCGCTAGGGTAATGGTTGTTTTTCCTGTCTCACTGCGATCGCCTGCTATCACTAATGCCATTTTTTAATCCGTATTTTGCCATTTCAAAACTCGCTGCAAAAATCTGTTTCCATTAAATCCATCCGCAACATCTCCGGCAAAATTTACTGTCTTCCTAGAAGGAATTTGCCACAATCGTATTACGCCATCTGTACTAGCCAGTGCCATAAATTTACTGTCGGGTGAAAAAGCCACGCTGTAGCTCCTGCTTCCATATCCGGGCAATTGCAGGAGCTCCATGTCTGATGTCGCATCCCAAAGATATAATATATTGTCGCGAGTAGCTGCGGCGATTAATTGGCGAGCGCTACTAAAAACAACGCTATTTACCGAATAACTAAGTCTCCCTAATTCTCGCATTTGTCTCCCTGTTTCCACCTCCCATAATTGCACCACGCTCTCCCCCCCGGAGCCGATTAATTTTCCATCTGCAGAGATGGCAACACTTTTAACAGTTCGATTTGCTAGCAATTGCCGCAGTTCTTTTCTCGTAGCTACTTCCCACAACCGAATTGTACCATCTTCGCTTCCCGATACAATTAACTTTCCGTCTGGAGAAAAGGCGAGGCTGTTGACTGCATATTTATGCCCAAGTAATTGCCCTATTTCTCTACCACTCGCTACTTCCCATAACCGGGCTGTGCGATCGCGACTGCTGGATGCAATTAACTGGCAATCTGGGCTGAAAGCAACGCTCGTAACTTCACCTGTATGCCCGCTCAATTTTTGCAGTTGTTTCCCCGTTGCTACCTCCCACAGTAGCACCGTTTTATCTTCGCTTCCCGATGCCAATAACTCGCCATCAAAGCTGAAGGCAATGCTATTTATATAAGCCGCATGCCCATGCAACTGTTTTATTTTTTTTCCTGTTTTAATATCTAACAAATGTATGAGCTTATCCCAACTTCCCAATGCCAGAGTTTCACCATTTGGACTAAAAGCCATACTCCGCGACGGGTAGCTGTAACTTACTAATTTTTGCAGTTCTTTTCCAGACGGTATCTCCCACAGCATTATAGTGAAATAATCGCTTGCTGATGCTAGCAGTTTGCCATCGGGAGAAAAAGCAACGCTTATTACTGAATCTGAATGTGCATTCATTTTTAGCACTTCTTCTCCGGTTTCTATATCCCACAGGCGAACTTTTTTATCCCCACTTCCTGATGCTAGTAAATGCCCGTCGGGAGAAAAAGCAATACTTTTGACTGCATCCCCATGGGAAAGTTGTCGCAATTTACCACCGTTTTTTAGATCCCATAAATTAATTGTTTTATCGCTATTTCCCGATGCTAGTATTTTCCCATCTGGAGAAAAAGCTAGGCTGGTTACGGGGTTTTTTGGTTCTAGCATTTGCTGCACTTCTTGGTGAGAATAAGAAGCTGGAATTTCCCGGTATTCTATAAACGGGTAAGCCAGACAGTTAGAAAAATTTTTGACTTCAGTACCGGTATAGATATCCCACAATCGCACTTTCCCGTCGATACTTCCCGATGCTAAAAGATGGCTGTTGGGAGTAAATGCAAGACAAGTTACGGCATAGCAGTGAGCAAGCACCCGCAATTCTGTGCCCGCGATCGCATCCCAAATTCTAGCCGTTTTATCATTGCTGCCCGATGCTATTAATCTTCCGTCAAAACTGAAGGCGACGCTCGTTACTTCCCCACTATGTCCAAGCAATTGTCTGCTGAGCTGCCCCGCTCGCAAATCCCACAAATAAATTGCTTTTGTACTGCCCAAGGCTAGCAAATTTCTATCCAGACTGAGAGCAAAACTCCACGCAGGGCAGTCTATTTCCCAAAGTACTTCCCCATTTATAATATTAAAAATAACTGTGCTACCACTAGCACATGCTATTAACAACTCTTCATTTAATAAACTTAAATTTCTTATTTTACCACGCCCTATTTGTCGCACCATTCCCCGCACAGTTAATTCCGGTAAAGTGCTTTTAAAAAAATATTTTTGCTCCTCTTTTTTTTCTGTATTAGTTGCACTTTGTTTCAGCAGGCTGTAGGCTACCCACTTGAGCATCCCTGTTTCTCTTTGAAAAATCTCGCTCAGCAGCTGCAAGCCTTCTCTGCCATACTTACTGGCATCTTTGAGGGCCGCTATTTTTACGTTTAATGACTCATTGTTTAGTCGCATTTTCAACCCCTCTATTCCCCCCAACACAACCAGGGGGGAAGATTCTCCACCCCTGACAGCATCTGATAAACGGGGTTTATTTTGGTGAGCTAGCATTTTTTTCCCTCTTAATATGGATAATAAATATTACAATAATGCTAATTTAGCAAATTTTTTTTGAGTTTTATCTGTAGGCAACGGCTCCAAGCTCTGCTCTTGCTGCCTTTTGTTGTTTATTCTTTTTGTCAATATCGCTTTCCTTGGCAGATGACGTTTACAAAATTTGTTTGATGTCACAAAATCTTATATTAATATTCCGGAGCGGTAATTTTGCCAATGTAAATTTTAAGATTGACACTGTTTTTTTTAATTAAATGATAAATATACAAGATTGCCAATTTAAAATTTTTTCCCAGCTCTTACCGCTCGCCTATATTGACTATTTTTCTATTTTTTTTGACAAAATAATAAAACTGTGGTATAATTACCGCCGCATTTTGCTAAGCATCAAGCACTCACCTGCTGCCGCTGACGATTTTTTACTCAAAATCGTTATGAGTATGATATAGTAATTGCAGCCGCCTGTGCGGTTAAGCCATAGTTATCTTACTTGGGCTAGAACGCGAATAAAAACAAGATAGATTCAGGAGAACGAACGATTGTATGACTCATCACGAATGTATACGAGTTGGCCAACCGGCTCCCGATTTTACTGCAACGGCTGTAATTGATCAGGAATTCAAGACGATCAAACTGTCGGATTATCGCGGCAAGTATGTAGTCTTGTTTTTCTATCCCCTAGACTTTACCTTTGTCTGCCCGACGGAGATTACCGCCTTCAGCGATCGCTACGAAGAATTTAGCAAGCTCAACACCGAAATTCTCGGCGTCTCCGTTGACAGTGAATTTTCCCACTTGGCGTGGATTCAGACTGATCGCAAGTCGGGCGGCGTGGGAGATCTCAATTATCCTCTGGTTTCCGATATCAAGAAAGAAATCAGTGCTGCCTACAACGTTCTCGATCCGGAAGCCGGAATTGCCCTGCGCGGTTTATTCATCATCGACAAAGAGGGGATTATCCAGCACGCCACTATAAATAATTTAGCCTTTGGGCGTAACGTCGATGAAACCCTGCGCACCCTGCAAGCCATCCAATACGTTCAGAGCCACCCGGATGAAGTTTGCCCCGCTGGTTGGAAGCCTGGGGAGAAAACCATGATTCCTGATCCTGTCAAGTCGAAGGAATACTTCGCGGCTGTTTAATATAAATAAATAGCGGAAATGGGTAAGAGGATGCACTCCTTTAACCCATTCCCGTTTTTCCATTTCCATTTCCGATTATTTATCGTATTTGTATGCTGACTTCAACAGATTTTAGCGGTTTAATCAATCAACGGTTTTTCCAAAACTTCTTACCTGTACCAGCCACTAACAAATTTTATACGGAAGTTTGCCCGCCAGATTTTGAATTACCAGATATTACCAATGGCAGAAAAGTTAAACTCTCAGATTACCGTAAAAAGCAACCCGTAGTTCTTAATTTTACGCGAATTTTCACGGAAAAGCAATACTGCCCTCTTTGCTTTTCCCATATCAAAGCAATCAACGAAGCCTACGAGCAATTTGTAGAAAGGGGAGCGGAAGTTTTAATGATAACCAGTACCGATGAGAGACAAAGTAAAATCGTTGTCAGAGATTTGGGGTTAAAAATGCCTCTGCTTAGCGATCCTAACTGCGGCGTTTTTCGCCGTTACTCAACAGGGCAAGCGTTAGGTGCTCCCTTACCGGCACAGTTTGTTCTCGATATACAAGGAAAGTTGCGTTATAAGCATTTGTTTTCATTTTTAGAGGCAAATGCCAGTGTGGAAAAATTGCTTGCTGTATTGGATTCACTGCAATAATATATCTATTTTATTTAATTTTAATTTATTTTACTATATTATATTATATTTGCTCCTTATAGGTATGCACATTTTTCCATTATTTATATCCAATCATAAAAATTGAATTTGTCAAGAGGGGAGTCTAAATAAATATAGGAGCAAATATTAGGAGCGATAGCGCAAGTTATTTCATTGGCAGATTCACATAGAATCATAAAATAATAAGTTCCCAGGTTGAGACTGGGAACAAGAAAAACGAAAAACATTACAAGCGAACGGAATGCAAGTGACTGCGGGGATTGAAAATGCGATGGGCGCGAATTTTTTCGTACAATTCCCGCTCGATAGGGCTGATTTCTTTTGGAGCCACAATAACAATCCGCACCAACTGATCGCCGCGTCCGCCCTTGGGTTTCGGCCATCCCTTGCCTGCCAGCCGAAGGGACTGTCCCGAACGGATACCGGCAGGAACTTTCACCGTCACATTGCCATCGGGCGTGGGCACTTCGATTTGTGCTCCTAAAACCGCTTCGTCGGGAGTGATCGGGACTTCGCAGACAAGATTTTCCCCTTCAAATTGGAAGAAGGGGTGTGGCTGAATTTCCACAACTAAATATAAATCGCCCCGCTGTTGATTGAATGGGTTAATATTCCCTTTACCCTTGACGCGAATACGGCTCCCAGGCTTAGCCCCAGCGGGGATGCGAACATCTATGATTTCGCTACCGATGTTCAAGCGCTTCTGAGCGCCTTTAAAGGCTTCGGCAAAGGTGAGGGTAATTGTTCCTTCTTTGTCAAGAGAAGCGCTGGATTTTGCATCCCCGAAACCACTAGCAAAATCCTCAAAATTACTGAAGCCCCCAAATCCACTTGTTCCGGAGTGGCTAGTGCGGTAGGAGTAATTCCAGCGTCCACTGCGGCTACTACTTGTACCGAAACCGGAAGCGCGACCCAGTAATTCGTTAATAAACTCATCAAAGCTTGCGAAATTACTGAAGTCAAAGCCGCCAAAATCGACGCCGGGACTTGATGTCCAACCGCCTGGAGTTGAGCCTGCGTGTTTCCAGTATTGACCGAACTGATCGTACTTGCGACGCTTTTCAGGATCGGACAAAACTTCGTAGGCTTCGTTGATTTCTTTGAAGCGAGCTTCAGCCTCTCGGTTGCCGGGGTTGACGTCAGGGTGATACTTGCGCGCCAATTTGCGGAAGGCTTTTTTTATTTCTTCCGCTGTGGCTGTTTTGCTTACTCCCAGAATTGCGTAATAATCTTTAAAATCGGTCGCAACCATTAATTATTCTCCTCTGTTTTTAGGATTAAGTTGAAAAAATTTTTTTCGTGTAGTCGAGAGGCTGCCGCAACGGGCTGACTGCAGGCGATTCAAAGACTGAGGTTTAGTGGCCAAATATGCGTTTGCCGTACTGCTTTGACGGCCAGTGTACTGGGGTTGTTACAGTCGGTTAGTAGCGGGCAACCCTCAGTTGACATATTTGCCGCCATTTTTTTAGGCTGCTATCTTCAGGGTAGCCGAAGTTACAGGGGGGGCGAAGTTCGGTTATTTCTCAGGGAGCGATCGCAATTTCCGTACTCAATCCTACTGGCGAACAGCGAAACAGCTCATCAAACCCGTCTGCAAGTGTAGGCGGGGATGAAGAGAGTTTTTTATTCATACGCCAGATGACTTCATCCGGAACCTGCCGCGCTCGCTGTCGGTTGCGTTCTAGGCAAATGTGTACTGGCACATCCAGCCACACGCCGCATAGCCGCTCAAAGCCAGTTTTTCGCGCCAGGGCGATTGCTTCTCGCCGCGCCGAACGCTCCGCATTAGTAGCATCGTAAATTGCCTCACTTGTTATCCTTGCCGCTTGCTGAAATTGGCGCTGCACTTCCTGCCAAACTAAAACCCAAGGTCCCTGAACACTTTCATCACCAAATATTTTAGCTCGGATAGCATCTGTAGAAATTAACTGCCGATACGGGCATTCTGCAACTAGCTGCCGTGCTAAAAACGATTTCCCACTTCCTGGAAGCCCTATTAACAAAATCAATCTGGTCATATTTACCTGGTTCCAGACCCTATTGATTAGCTGCTAGTTATTAGACTTAGAATTAAGGCAATAACTAACAACTAATCCTTAAGTACTAACTGTTAAATAATCGTTCCATCGGGAATGGTAGCGTTTTTCAGAACCACAACAATACCGCTACGGATGTAGAAACCCTGCTCTTCGCGATCAGCTTCTTCTATGCGGTCTTTATTAATAATTTGGACTTGGCTGCCAATGCGAGCATTTTTGTCTATGATGGCGCGGCAAATCCGGGTTTCAGCACCGATACCGAGAGGAATCTTACCTGCTTGCAAACTGGATTGGCGTTCGGCGAAAGGTTCGTAGAAGTCAGCACCCATGAGCAACGAATCTTCGATAATGCAACCGGATTCAACCCGCGATCGCACTCCCAACACCGAGTGATTTATACGGCATTCTTTGAGAATGCAGCCTTCCCCGATCATCGATTCCGTAATCTGACAATTTAACAGCTTCGTAGGTGGCAAGTAACGGGGGCGAGTATAAATTGGAGCCGTTTCATCATAGAAACTGAAAGGCGGTTTAGGTTGCTTGGTTAAAGCCAGATTAGCTTCGTAGAAAGACTCAATCGTTCCGATGTCTTCCCAGTAGCCATTAAACAGATAAGCCTGAACATTGTAGTTTTTCGCCGCAGCCGGAATAATTTCCTTACCAAAGTCCGTCCGTTCGGGAGAGTCGTTCAACACCTTTATCAGTGTATCTCTTTTGAAAACGTAAATCCCCATCGACGCGATATAGGGGTTTTTCTTGGCAGCTTCCGGTGTCAATCCCAAGGTAGTAGTATCCACCCGCATCTGGAGCAAGGCTTCTCCTTTAGGCTTTTCGCTGAAAGCTATTACCCGCCCGTTTTCATCAATTTTCAGTAAGCCGAAATCGGAAGCGCGTTTTTCGTCGATTGGTAAAACCGAAAGAGTGATATCAGCTTTGGTTTCGCGGTGACGCTGAACGAAATGGCGATAATCCATGCGATAGAGGTGATCGCCTGAAAGAATCAGGTATTCATCAACGTCCCACTCTTGGAACAGCCAGAGATACTGGCGCACTGCATCTGCTGTACCCTGAAACCAGTTGGGGTTTTCTCGGGTTTGTTGGGCAGCCAGCACCTCGACAAATCCGTCCGTAAAGCCCGAAAGGCTGTAAGTGCGGGCGATATGGCGATTTAGAGACGCCGAGTTGTATTGGGTGAGGACATAGATTTTGAAGATTTCTGAATTAATGCAGTTGCTAACGGGTATGTCAATCAAGCGGTACTTGCCTGCTATGGGCACAGCAGGTTTAGCCCGCAGCTTGGTCAAAGGATAAAGGCGGGTACCAGCGCCACCGCCGAGGATTATGGCTAAGACTCGTTTCACTTGGAACCTCCTGACTGTCGGCGTACTCTCACCTCAAGTGTCTGACTGTGCGCGATCCTTGACAAGGGGGAGAAGCGAGAAGTTAACGACAAATCTGAAGGCCACAGGTGACGGCATTTTTTTTAAATTGTTGATTAAATTGAAATAGAATGGGAGCGATCGCACTTTCTCCAATCGCCCCTTTCTTTAAATCCTATTTAAACCTTTGCTTCCTCCTTCACCAACTTATCCCAACCCAAATTCTTCAAACTATTATTTCGGCGCAGAGGGCGAGTAACCAGCTCCAGAACATCGCGAGCATTTGTAAATCCATGAATTTGAGCAAAAGTAAACTCAACAGACCATTTCGTATTAATCCCGCGAGCTTCCAGCGGATTAGCATAAGCCATACCAGTAATTACCAAATCAGGCTGTAATTCATAAATCCGCTGCAACTGATTATAATTATCTGGTTTTTCTACAATTCGAGGCATAGGCACTCCCATTTCTTGACAAGTTTGTTCCAACATTGCCAACTCAGCCCCTTGATAGCGTTTATCCATATAAGGAATGCCGATTTCTGGACAACTCATGCCGCAACGAATCAAAAAGCGAGCCAGAGAAATTTCCAACAAGTTATCACCCATAAAAAACACAGATTTGCCGCGAATTAACTTGATATAATCTTCCAAGTTTTCCCAAACTTGCTGTTCTCGTTCTTTCAAACCTTTTGGTTCAATTCCGAATACAGAGCAGATTTTCTCAATCCAAGCGCGGGTGCCATCGGGACCTATTGGAAAAGGAGCCGTAATTAATTTGCACTTGCGGCGACGCATAAAAGCAGTGGCAGTGCGGCTAAGGAAAGGATTGACACCTACTGCATAATATCCTTCTTCAATAACCGGCAATTCGGTATAGCGTTTAGAAGGCAACCAGCCAGAAACTTTAATCCCTTGTTTTTTAAGTTCTAGCGTCAGTTGAGTTACGACAGGATCGGGTAGTGAACCGAAAATAATCAAAGGTGGATGCTTAACATATTCACTTTCTTCGGCGGCAATTTCTTCTTTCTTTTTGCCAAAATTGAAGAGTTGCTGGATAGCATTTTCTTTACGCTTTTCAGTTTCTACCGCTTTATCGGGGCAGCGGGTAAGCATTGAAGCGAGTACAGTATCTTCTCCTTGGGTAAAGGCATAATCTAAACCGTTGGCGCGGGCAACAACGATGGGAATTCCGATTTCAGCTTCAAGTTTGGGGGCGATGCCTTCCAAATCCATTTTGATAATTTCGGTGGTGCAGGTGCCTATCCAAATGATGACACTAGGGTTGCGATCGCGCTTAATTTGTAAGCACAAACGCTTAAGTTCTTCGTAATCATTCAACTGTGCCGAAATATCCCCCTCTTCCAACTCTGCCATCGCATAGCGCGGCTCAGCAAAAATCATCACCCCCATTGCATTTTGCAGAAAATAACCGCAAGTCTTCGTACCAATCACCAAAAAGAAGCTATCTTCTATTTTCTGATACAGCCATGCCACACAGCTTATAGGGCAAAAAGTATGATAATTGCCAGTTTCGCACTCAAAGGTAAGAGCTTGAGGTTGTGCAACGTTCATATAGAAAATTTTTCTCCTCAGTAATTGTCACCAAAAAAACAGTCAATAATCTCTATCAAATCCGTTATATAACCCGTATAAGTTCGCCGCAAACGCTTTCTCACTTCATTCTCACTCCGCAAGCACGTGGCGCGGCGAACCATTTTTTTATTATGGGTAATTAACAGGACTTGATATTTTTACAAATCCTTTAGCAAACCAGAAATTTCTGAGTCATCTTCAGAATTCCAAGCATCGTCAGAAAGCAAATCGAGATCTTCATCATTAAGTTCTTCCTCGGAATCCTCCTCGTCGATACCGCTTATTCCCATATCGCCAAAATCATCGGCATCTCCCTCATCCAAACCGCTAAGCCCCATATCATCAAGCTCGTCGGATTCTTCAACACCCAATTCAGGAGTAGTCTTTTCAGAAGACTCTTCCCCAATATCGCCGAAATCCATATCACCGGAATCCCCTTCGTCGGAGGTTTCCAGCTCCAAGTCAAGGGATGATTCTTCCTCCATTTCGCCGAGAGCCATATCACCGAAATCCCCTTCTTCAGAGGTTTCTAGCTCAAAATCAGCGGCGGCTTCAGAGGTTTCTTCTTCTTCTTCTTCTTCTTCTCCCTGCTCTTGCAGAGCTAATCCAGCCAACTCCTCCTCTGCTGACTCAGATTTATCGCCCAACATATCAGCTGCTGCTGCTACACCAATAGCACCGACAGCGGCTGCTGCTACTCCTGCTGCAACTAGGGGCATCGCAGACGATTGGGCAGCAGGTTCTTCAGGTTTTGCTTGTTCAAGATCTTCTGCAGCAGGTGTGGGTGTTGGCGGTGCGGTAAGCGATGGTGATGCCTGAAGGGGGGCAGTTGCTACCGCTGCAGTATTACCCAGCTCGATATCTGGATCAAAATTCAAACCCAAAACATCAATTAGTATTTCTGCATCGGGATTAAGTTTGGAAAAGGGCAACATCAACTGCGCTAGTTTTGGTTCCAGCGCATTCATTACTCCCAATATGAAGTAAGAAGGTGGACGGCGGCCACCGTCTGGGGTTTTTACGGATGCCTGCTTTAAGTGCAGGATTAGCCAGTCGTGATTTTCTTGGTAATACCTCAACCACTTCTGTTTAATAGCGGATGTAAACTCATCAAAAAAAGCCATCGTTTCTCTCCCCTGAGTTGCTGCTAGAAAGCATGATTTATGTCTTCTTAAGACGCGCAGTATCGTCCTGAATCATACTAACCAATTCAGCAACCTGAGATTGTTTTTACCCCAGACTTACAAAGCAGCCTTATTGCTACACCATCATCAGCTCAAGTTCTTCTTCTTCGCTGTTGAGCTTAACTTGAGTAGGATTGAGGTAGAAGTCGGAGAGTAGGGAGAATAATTCGCGATCGCGGGCGTCATTGGGCACGACTCCTTCGGGACGAGCTAGGATTTGATCAGCGATATTCAGGTAGTAGTCGCAGATATAGTTGAGAGAGGGGTCAGTTTCCGCCATTTCAAACAGGGTTTTACCTTTAACCCTAGACACGCGAATATCTTCGATTAGTGGCAAGACTTCTAGTACCGGCATGGGCACTAATTCGACGTATTTGTCGATCAAATCTCGTTTAGAGGTGCGGTTGCCGATTAGCCCGGCAAGACGCAGCGGGTGGGTGCGGGCTTTTTCGCGTACAGAGGCAGCAATTCGGTTGGCGGCAAATAAAGCGTCGAATCCGTTATCGGTGACGATTATGCAGTAATCAGCATAGTTGAGGGGGGCTGCAAAACCGCCGCAGACGACGTCACCTAGTACGTCAAAAAGAATTATGTCGTATTCGTCGAAGGCGTTGAGTTCTTTCAGCAGTTTCACTGTTTCGCCGACTACGTAACCCCCGCAGCCTGCACCGGCAGGAGGGCCTCCCGCTTCGACGCAATCAACTCCGCCATAACCTTTATAAATGACATCTTCTGGCCAGACATCTTCGTAATGGTAGTTTTTTGCTTGCAAGGTGTCGATTATGGTGGGAATTAGAAAGCCTGTAAGGGTAAAGGTGCTGTCGTGTTTTGGATCGCAGCCGATTTGCAGGACTTTTTTGCCGCGACGCGCGAGGGCAACGGAAATGTTGCAACTGGTTGTGGATTTGCCGATTCCGCCTTTTCCGTAAACTGCTAGTTTCACAAACTTTTCTCTCCTTAACGATTGTTTTCAACCGGTTTTCATTTGCTGCCACGGCAAGTTTGTGGCGATCGCTTCGCTTTTTGTTGTCTTTAACAGCATTATTTCAGCAAAATAAATGGCTTCTATATATAGCTAATACTTTAAAATCACGTTTTTAATCGCATATAAATTTTCGCCTATTTTCCCCCGCTTTATTTCTTATATATTACCTTAAAAATCTTTTTTATAAAAATTTATGATATTTTTTTTATAAAAAAACAAACAAAAAACAAAAATAAATATGGCCCAAAGGCAAAGATAAAGCGCTAGCAGAAAGGCTAGTTTTCTGAAATGGGTAGGCAAGTTCCACCAAAAATTAGGGGTTGGGGGAAAATTGCTAGATTTTTTATAAAAATTGTTAAGTAGGTGAGAGATAGCGATCGCCCGCTCAATCGCAACGCCAAACTTTAATAGTAGCGTCATCGCTACCAGAAACAAGAATCCGACTATCAGGGCTAAAAGCAACAGAATAAACAGGACCACTATGTGCCGTCAGAGTTTGCATAGGCGCAATGGGTTGCGAATTGCAGGCGTCAAGATGCCAAAGTTTGATAGTGCTGTCGCGACTGCCAGAAGCAAGTAGCTTTCTGTCAGGGCTGAAGGCGACAGAGTAAACGTAACAAGAATGCCCGGTGAGGGTATCTGTAGGAGAGGCGCTCACCCGCCCGCTCTTATCAAGACGCCAAAGTTTAATCGTGCTATCCCAACTCCCAGAAGCCAGCAGTTTACCATCAGAACTAATAGCGACAGAGCGCACACAATGGGAATGTCCACTGAGAGAGTACAAAGGAGAATCCGGTAACGCGCCCGCGTCAAGCTGCCAGACTCTAACTGTGCGATCATCGCTGCCAGAAACCAGAGTTTTGCCATCGGGGCTAATAGCCAGCGAACGAACGCAATCGGGGGTGACAAGAGTACCTAGGAGTTCGCCGCTTTCAATATGCCAAATTTTTATAGTTTTATCCCAACTCCCGCTCACCAAAATTTCGCCATTGGGGCTGATGGCAACTGAATTGACATAACCTGAATGCCCTTTGAGGGTGTGAAGCAACCGCCCACTGCCAAGGTGCCAAACTTTGACAGTTTTATCCCAACTCCCGCTCGCCAAAAAATATCCATCTGGGCTAATAGCTATGGAAGTGACGTAACCCAAATGCCCCTTGAGAGTGTGAATTAGCTTGCCGTTAGCAAGTTGCCACACTTTGATTGTGTTATCCCAACTGCCAGAAGCGAGAATATGAGAACCAGGGCTGATGGCGAGAGAATTCACCTCACCTAAGTGACCTACTAGGGTTTGCACGCAGCGCCATTGAGCCCCATTAGTAGTTGGGAGTGAAAGAAGTTGAGGGGATGGGATATGAAGCTTGAAACTGGTAGCTAGTTGTTGACGGCTGAAGGTAAGGGTTCCTGAATTGAGATCTTTAAGAACATCTTCTGCTTTTTGGTAGCGCTCGCCAACTCTATCTTTGATCATTTTGTCTAAAATTTGACCTAGTTGAGGGCTGACATCTTTGCCAACTGCCTGCAGGCGAGCGCGCCACACCCACCGCCCCTCAAAAGGATCGTAAAGTTCTTCTAGGGAAGTGCCCACTAGCAGCTGAATGCAGGTTACACCCAAACTGTATATGTCGCTTGCAGGGTAAGCTTTGCCACCACGCCATTGTTCTAGAGGCGCATAGCCTTCTGTACCAACTCTCGATCCTTTTCCGGAAATATTGGAGCCTGTTAGTTGCTTGCAAACTCCGAAATCAATCAATACGAGTTCTGTTTCTGTTTCTGCTGCAAGGCTCTTACTCCAGAATTGCCCGCTTGCCGGTAAAAAACTAGCGAATTTAACCTTTGCGCCTGTTTGTACCGGCGATAAAGCCCGGCATGCCCTCGCACCGCTTGGAAAAGACAAAAGTTTTCTGCGCCGTAGGATATTAGCAGGCTTGATGTCACGGTGAATTACCCCGCGTGAGTGAATGTATTGCAATACGGGCAATAAACTTTGCAACAAATGGCGAATTTCTGCCTCCCCATTCCCACGATTTTTTCCGTTTCTTTTATCCAAATCTTGCCCTAAATCTTCTCCATCTATAAATTCTTCTACCAGATATAGCTGCTTGTCTTCTTCAAAATAGGCATAGAGCGTAGGAATTTGTGGATGCTCTCCCAGTTGCAGAAGTTGTTGTGCTTCTCTCTCGAACAGTTCAGTAGCCTTAATAATTTTTTCAGGATTTGTGTAAATACTAGGGGGTGGAGAAAATTGCTTAATCAGGCACTTAGCCCCTAGGCGATCGCGATCTTCTGCTAAAAAAGTTCTGCCAAAACTCCCGGCACCAATTGGTTTAATAGCCTGGTATCGGTTCTTTAACCACAGCTTAGAACCACAAGTCTGGCAAAACCTTGCGCCAGTTGGGTTCTGCGGATTGTGGCAATTTGGGTTGAGGCAGTAAATCATACTGGCAAGTCATCAGTATATAAGCTCTAATCGTAGCAAAAAATTGCGCTCAATAGTTGTTGCTTTAGGCACAAATTAGCTGCCCCTATATTTTGAAGCCTTTTTCTATGTCAACTTTTGACTGCCAGCAATCATGAAAAAACAAGGCAGCGTAAATATAAGCTAAAATCAAAAAAAATCAGAGGAATAATACATACCTCTGATTAAAATAGAACTTAGATATAAACATTTACAAATGACACTTTTGTGCTCTGTCACATAATTGTATCTAACAAAATCAGATGTCGCCTAGCTCTAACAATCACACCTTCTCGCTCGAATAATTTGATCAGCCGCGTCACCGTTACCCGCGACGTACCAATGAATTCTGCAATATCTTGATGAGTCAACCGCAAATCAATCCGCCGCCCTATTTCTACTGGAGTGCCAAATTTCTCCGCTAGCCAAATTAAAAACTGGTGCAAGCGCATGGGAACGCGATCGCTGCGAATAATCCTTATCAATTCTTCCGATTGTTGCACGTAAGAAATCAGAGAAAAAAACAGCTCTTCCCAGGGCTGGAAAGGTACGAGATTGAGTTCCACTGGAGTCAAGCTTTCAATTTTATAAGGCTCGACTCTAGTCAGGGGCGCTCCTACCACATCTCCAGCTCCCCATAATCCTAAAGTAACTGGCGTCCCTTGTTGGTTCCATGTTAAAGTTCGCACAGCACCTCTTTCGATTTTCCACAAAAAACCCTGACGTACGGGAATCCAATCGCGGCTACCGAAAGTATATTTCTTTACATCCACAGTAGAGGCAGATAGAAATTTAAAATTGCGATTTTCTAGTACTTTCATGAAGATTGCTCCTATTCTATTAGGTTTGAAATATTACGTACTACTCGGTTAATACTGTTTTTTTGCTTGTAGTCTCTTCCTCGCGTCACGGTAGCCGCATTTTCCCTAATCTTGGCTGGTTTTAGTGGAGACATATTATTGTTAACCTTTCTATAACGTTCCAATAACAATTAATTAACTTCATGACTTCATCCCGGCATGGAATTCTCCTTACCCTCGGTATACTTGAGCCGGATTTAGCCAACTGCCAGGCTGCTTTCCTTTCACTATATATTAAATGATAATTTTTCTCAATTATGTCCATATAAATTTTGCTTTTATATTTCAAAAATTTAATAAAAAAATTTAAAATAGTAAGATTTTACGAGCGGCGATCGCTGGAAAGGCGGTAAATAGTAGTTGACAAAATATAGCAATAAATATATAATGTTATTAGAGTACAGCAATAAAAACAAAGGCACAGAAAGCAATAGCAGCTTTTCCGTGCCTAAGGAGGAGCTATCTATATAAAAAAGCCGCGACGTTAACGATTGAGCACCAGGGTATCAGAGGCAAGGAAGTGAGCGATATGATAAGCGCGCTCCTCAGTTTTCAGCAGGATTTTTTCATATAGGAAGCGAGTGGCGCGATCGCCCAAACTTTCCGCCTGAGCAGCTTGACGCCGCAGCAACTGAATAAGCGCCTGCTCCGCTTGCAAATCGTGTTCCAACATCTGACGACAGGAATAGACGCCATCCGGTTCTGGTGTAAAGCAGCACAGCTGTGCTAATTTGGTGAAACTAGCTACCGGGATGCCGCCCAAACCATTCAGGCGCTCTCCCACGTCGTGGACGTGTTCCTGTATTTCTTCGTAGTTTTTTTGAAAGAACTCGTGCAAAGAATAGAATTCCGCCCCCTCGACTACAAAATGATGCTTTTGATATTGCAGGTAAAGCGCCTGAAAACTTGCTAAGACAGCGTTCATGCCTTCGCATATTGGCGCAGTCACGGAATTATCCAGCAAAACCACATTTTCAGAAATGTGGCCATAGGGGCGCAATGCACTCTGTGTTTCGGCCATGTTCGTGTTCTCCTCTCATTAAGCAGTGCTTTTTGCTAATGAGCTTAGTCTAGCACTACCCTTTCTGGGATTCCAAGCATACTTGACCGGCTTATGTGTCAATAATCAGCGCTAGTTGACATTGATTACCAGGAAGGAAAAAATTTTTTAAATCTATTGATAATTTTTTTCATTTTTTATATGCTGACCTAAGAGGCTTAACCCAGAACAAATCCCGGAAAGGGGACAGGCAAAGGGGAAAAATTAGTGCAAATATATTTCATCTATTATTTATTAACCTGTGGAAGGAATGAACCAATCAGAGCAAGCGGCAAAATTCGGTGAAATTGTTGAGATTAATTGGTTAGATCGCTGGCAAGTGTACCGACGGCTGCAAGAACTTGATATCCCTTGTTGGTGTGCCACTGACGAGCCATTACGAGTAGTGATTAATACAGCCATCACTGCTGTGCAGCTTCAGAGTGTTCTCGGGCAATTAACCGCTTCTCGGCAAGAGTTAGTGCAGTGGTTAGAGCGCTGCTGGCTGGCAAGCTAATCGGCACTATGGGGATTGCTGCGGCAACCCCTAGCTAGGCGAGCGCTATTCAAACAAATGCTAATAATCGTGAATAACTGCAAGTAATTAAAATGAGTCACTCTGATAAGCAAATTTCACAATTCATCCTTGAGGGAAAATTCCTCGGTTTTGTTTTTGAAAATGGCTATAAACTTAAATATGTCCAGGTGGCAACTGAAGAAGGGGAAAGTTGCCTCAAAATTTCCAAACCGCTGCGGGTTACAATTGATCGCTCCTTAATGCCCGGAACCTGGGTGCGGGTGGAAGGTGAAAAAAAGGTTAAGAAAAGCGGCCAAGTCAAACTGAAAGCTTACAATCTGCAAGCAATGGCAAGCAGTACCTTTCTTCCAACCCCCGCCCCAGCATCTTTAGAAATTGCTAAAATTAAGGCTACTATATTAGTCTGTCAAAATTCGGATTGCTGTAAGCGGGGGGGAGCGCAAGTCTATGCAGCCTTGCAGAAAAATTTGCGCGCTCGCTGTTTACAAGAACAAGTTACTATTAAAGTAACCGGTTGCCTTAAACAGTGTAAAGAAGGACCGATTGTTATTATCATGCCCGAAAAAGCGCGCTATAGCCGAGTAGACGCTTCCGAAATATCTACTATCATCGATAAACATTTTCTCCCTGATTCTTGTCAAGAAACTATTGCTAAATTACCCAGCTTACCATGTGAGATTTAGTATATATTTTAGTGATGACTAAAGTAATGAAATTTACATAGTTGAGTCTTCTGGTAGGATAGTTACATTATCCACTAGAGATTAAAACTATGAGCAAGTTTGACCACATTTTTAAGACTTATGCAAAATATGCAGAGAAACTAACGCCCCTAGAAGCTTTGTTTGCAATAACTTTAATAGTAGTCTATGCAGATGGAAAAAGAGCTGCAAAAGAAGATGAACTGTTGCGGCGTCTGATAGCAAGCGGCGCAATGAAAGGGTTTTCGGAAAAAGATTTCCAGAAAATTTCTGAGAAAATAGATAAGATTTGGGATGAGCAAGGAACGGCGGCACTGTTTAATGCGGCTATTAGTGCTCTGCCCAAGGATATGTTGGAAGAAGCGTATGGGGTTGCTGTGGCATTTGCGATCGCTGACGGCAAAGTCTCAAAAAAAGAATCGAATTATCTGGATGAACTCGCTCAAGCTATGGGGCTTTCAGAAGAAACTGCTCATAAAATTGTAACTGAAACATGGTTAAATTATAGAATTTCTGATTTTAATAATTAGTTAGTTAGATTAATATTGCAATTTTTGAACCGCTCCTTGACTTGCATTCTGGCATGTTGAGGGCGAGTGCGTTTGCAGCTTTTGCGAGCGCAAAAGTTTCTGAATTATATACGGGCACTTGTGCCAGGTTTTACAATTTTAGGTTGTGCGGCTGCCATCCAGCCGGCGCAAGTCTTGTTGATTTTGCCTGGGCTGGTTGTGGCGCTGCATCTATCTTTATTTATTTCAATAAAAATTTTTAATCAAAAATTGCAAATATAGTTTAAAGGCCTTGCTGCCACCTGGCCATGCTGGGCCACGGCTGAAAAAATGAGGAAAATTATTAAAAAATATTAAGTAACGATCTAGATTGCAAACATGATGCGGCAAAATATCCGTATTTGCGAAAGCTAACGGAAGTCGAAAGGGAAGACACCCTAGAGAAAGCCGAAAGACTTCGCAAGACTAACTGGATAAAAGGTGAAGCTGAGGCCCGCTTTCAGGCGAGGACGAGGCCAAAACCAGCAAGCCAAACAATTGCAATCAAACAAAAGATTGAAAATGACTAGGCTTTCTGGTAAAAGTTATCCTTAACCGACAAGCGGAAAGCACAGCAAAATCGCCCGAACCAGGTTACTCACTGGCAAAAGCCAGACAAACTCTAAATACGGAGGAAATCATTAATGAGTATCGTCACGAAATCGATCGTGAATGCAGATGCAGAAGCTCGTTACCTCAGCCCTGGCGAACTAGATCGGATCAAAAGCTTCGTCGCCACAGGGGAACGTCGCGTCCGCATAGCCCAAATCCTGACCGAATCCCGCGAGCGTATCGTCAAGCAAGCTGGCGAACAACTGTTCCAAAAGCGCCCTGACGTTGTATCTCCCGGCGGCAACGCCTACGGCGAAGAAATGACCGCCACCTGCCTGCGCGACTTGGACTACTACCTGCGATTGATTACCTACGGAATCGTTGCAGGTGACGTCACCCCCATCGAGGAAATCGGTATCGTCGGGGTTCGCGAAATGTACAAGTCTCTGGGCACCCCCATTGACGCCGTTGCCGAAGGAATTCGCGCAATGAAGAATGCAGCTCTTTCCTTGCTGTCTGGCGAAGATGCAGCTGAAGCATCTTCTTACTTCGACTACGTGATTGGTGCGATGGCATAGGGGAAACCCTGCTGTCGGATTAGAACAAACGCACGCACGACGACAAAAAGGAATCAGAAACAATGCAAGACGCAATTACTGCTGTTATCAACGCCTCTGACGTCCAAGGCAAATACCTGGATAACGCTGCTCTCGAAAAGCTGAAAGCCTATTTCGCCACCGGCGAACTGCGCGTTCGCGCCGCTACTACTATCAGCGCTAATGCCGCTACCATCGTAAAGGAAGCAGTTGCTAAGTCTCTGCTGTACTCGGATATCACTCGTCCCGGTGGTAACATGTATACCACCCGTCGCTATGCCGCTTGTATCCGCGACTTGGATTACTACCTCCGCTATGCTACCTACGCTATGCTGGCAGGCGATCCTTCTATACTCGATGAGCGGGTACTCAACGGCTTGAAGGAAACTTATAACTCCCTGGGCGTACCCATCGGCGCAACGGTGCAAGCTATCCAAGCGATGAAAGAAGTCACCGCTAGTTTAGTAGGTCCCGAAGCGGGTAAGGAAATGGGCGTCTACTTCGACTACATCTGCTCTGGTTTGAGCTAAGACGGATTTAAGATTTGAGATTGGCGATTTGAGATTTCCCGGAAATCAAAAATCCAAAATCTAAAATCAAAAATCCTAATTTGTTAGGTCTGGGAAGTCAAGAGTGAGTGCTAGCCCGAAAAAGGCTTGTTGAAGGCAGTCGATGAGTTTTAACGGTCTAACATTGACTTTTGATTCCCGACCTTCAATTCAAATTCAGGCAAGAATTTCTCGCTAGTAAAAGAAAGAAAGCGGGAGCCGCAATATTGTAAAATTAAATAGTTTTGTGGCATCTGTTGCCAAGGCTACATGATCAGAAATCAGAATCCGCGGCAGCGATAAAAAGAAAGCGTCGCGTGTTTGGAGAGTTTAGATATTGAAATTCAAAACCCAAATTTTCCCCACCCATTAAGGAGAAAAACCACCATGCGCATGTTTAAAATTACCGCCTGCGTTCCCAGCCAGACTCGCATCCGCACCCAGCGGGAATTGCAAAACACCTATTTTACAAAATTGGTGCCTTATGATAATTGGTTCCGCGAACAACAGCGGATTATGAAAATGGGTGGAAAAATTGTCAAAGTTGAACTCGCCGCCGGCAAGCCAGGAACTAACACGGGCTTGCTGTAATTTGTTAGTAATAATAACCTAGATATTAGAGACGCAAAAGAAAGCGTCTCTAGTATTTTTAAAAGCAAAAAAATAGGAAAAATTTTAATTGAGTAGGCGATCGCAACCACAAAATCGGTTTTTCCAAAAATTATATTACCATGTAGAAACCCGGTTTTTTTCAAAAAACTGGGTTTTTTTATACCTCACAAAGAATGAAAACCTCTATGTAAATCTAAAATCAATATCACCGGGTGCCAGGGCACTTCTCCTGAAAAAAGCCCTTATTAAGCAGGGGAAGCAATTCGCCCTCTCATGCAAATTCACAGCAAAATAGTATAGAAACCGTGAATCTCCGCCAGCTAATACCCGTTTTTGATCCCTCAGTAGAAGAATGGGCAAAGGAAGCCCGACTATTGCGTTGGTTAACCTTCCTGTGGCTATTTCTGGGATTGATAGCACTTTACTCCTCATCATATCCCAGGGGGCTTGCCGCTCACGGCGACGGGCTATTCTACTTCAAACGACAACTGGTAGCTGTTGCCGTCGGCTTAGTACTCTTCAACATCGTAGTTCACTCCCCCCTGCGCTACATTTTAGGGATGGCAAGTTGGTTGACAGTGCTAATGCTGGGGTTAATCTTTCTCACATTCGTGCCTGGGTTGGGAACCACAGCTTATGGAGCAACTCGCTGGCTGTCCCTAGGGCCAATACCTTTTCAGCCCTCAGAATTTATCAAACCCTTTCTCGTGCTACAGAGTGCCCGCATCTTTGGGCAGTGGAATCACTTGACTTGGCGAGTTCGCTTGACTTGGTTGGGGATTTTCGCTCTGGTGCTGCTGGGAATTTTAATGCAGCCGAACCTGAGTACAACTTCCCTGTGCGGTATAACGCTGTGGTTAATAGCGCTAGCCGCTGGTTTGCCTTTCTCTCAACTAGCAGGAACGGCACTAGGGGGAATGCTGTTGGCAACGTTAAGCGTCAGTTTCCGAGAATATCAGCGACGGCGGATTATGTCATTTTTAAATCCATGGGCTGATCCGATGGGAGATGGTTACCAACTCAGCCAAAGTTTGATGGCAGTTGGTTCCGGCGGTTTTTGGGGAACGGGTTTTGGGTTGTCTCAGCAAAAATTAGCTTATTTGCCAATTCAGTACAGCGACTTTATTTTTTCGGTGTATGCAGAGGAGTTTGGCTTAATCGGCTGCTTGCTACTGCTGGGGCTTATCGGTGCTTACGGCACAGTCGCCCTGCGCGTAGCAATAAGGGCGCAAAATATTTTTCACCAATTAGTGGCAATCGGGGCTATGGTTTTGATGGTTGGGCAATCGCTATTAAATATTGGCGTGGCGACGGGAGCTCTGCCGACAACGGGTTTGCCACTGCCGTTGTTTAGTTATGGGGGCAGTTCGATGATTTCGAGTTTGCTGATAGCAGCGTTGTTGATACGGGTGGCACGGGAAAGTAGCGGCGCTGTGGTGCTGTCTCTGGCAGAGCGTCGTATGGCAAGGCGGGGAAATCGCAGGCGACGCCCTAAGTAGTAGCGATCGCTCTTTCTCTGCAAACGAAATAAGATCAAAAGCAAAATATTCCCAGCCTGAGCGTCGTGCGAGGTGACTAATGTCTGCCACTACTGAGACTCGCTTATCTACTATCCGCAATTTAGAAATTTCTTGGCCTGTATTGCCAGATGATTTTATTCTGCCAGATGACCCCGTGGAAGATACAGAACATCATCCTTTAGCCGCCGCCTTGCACGACGCTTTGAGCGCTGTACCAGAGCTATTACAAGATGCTTTGATTACAACTAATTTTGCCCTCTGTGCTGGCGTTAATAATCGCACCATTTGCAAAGCCCTAGACTGGATGTATGTACGTCCCGTGCCAGCTTGGCCCCATTACCGACCACGCCGTAGTTATACTCCCCACACGCAAGGGCCAGTGCCGCTTGTGGTAATGGAGTTTCTTTCTACTAGCGATAATGATGAGTATTCGATGCAGTTTCAACCGCGTATCGGTAAGTGGTTTTTTTACGAACAGGTGATTAAGGTACCGACTTATGTAATTTTCCAACCTGAGACTGCCTTGCTTGAAGTTTATGGATTGCGATCGCAGCATTACCAACTTCAGACCCCAGACGCCAATGATCGTTACTGGATACCCGGATTAGACTTATTTTTAGGTGTCTGGCAGGGAAGGCGCAACGAACGTACTGGTGCTTGGTTACGGTGGTGGAATGCCGCCGGGGAGTTGTTGTTGTGGCCAGAGGAACGGGCAGAGCAAGAGCGCCTGCGTGCTGAACAAGAGCGCCTGCGTGCTGAACAAGAGCGCCTGCGTGCTGAACAAGAGCGTCAGCGGGCGGAAGCTGCAGAGCAAAGAGCGGCTCAATTGGCAGAAAGACTGCGGCAGTTGGGAATTGAGCCGGATAGCTGAGGTTTTCTGGAATCACACCACTTTTTCTACTCAGCTTCAATACAATAACAATAAAAAAATGCGCCTGATGTCACTCAGACGCTGATCACAATGATCACAAAATAATGAATAAATTGTCAAAAATAAATTTTAACCTTGTAGCGCATTGGCACCGCCCACAACTTCGAGAATTTCCTGCGTAATTGCTGCTTGACGCGCTTTATTGTACGTTAGTGTCAGGGTGCTGATTAATTCTTTGGCGTTATCACTGGCGTTGCTCATTGCAGTCATCCGTGCTGCCAGTTCGCTTGCTGCCGCTTCTTGCAGAGCGCGTAGCAATTGGTTATTCAGATACAGTGGCAACAATGCATCTAAAATTTGCGCAGGATCTTGCTCGAAAATCATGTCTCGCGGTAAGCTTTTTACCTCGGTAGTTATTTTTTCCCGTTCGACTTGGAAAGTGCCGCCGCGAGTGGTGAGGCGGAAGATTTCGTCATCGGTTGTTTCTAGCCCTTGCGGATCTAGTGGCAGCAGGGTTTGCACTACCGGGCGAGAGCTAATCAAAGAGACAAATTTAGTATAAATTAACTCGACGCGATCAACACTTTCTGACAGGAAAAGTGACAGCAGTTCGTCAGCAATTTGCGAAGCTTCGGCGGCTGTAGGAATTTGTTCTAAGCCGTTGTAGGTGGCGTCAATGGGCTGGTTCCGCCGCTGGAAATACTGGATGGCTTTGCGACCGACTAGCACGAATTTGTAGTCGAGTCCTTCTGCTTTTATTTCTTTAGCGCGGGTTTCGGCTCGTTTGATGATGTTACTGTTATAGCCGCCGCACAAACCGCGATCGCCCGAAATGACCAGTAATCCAACACAGCGCACTTCCCGTTTTTTGAGTAGGGGCAAGTCTAAATCTTCAAACCGCAAGCGGGCTTGTAGCCCGTAGAGTACTTGCGCTAACCGATCGGCAAAGGGGCGGGTGGCGATTACCTGTTCTTGTGCCCGGCGCACTTTGGCAGCAGCAACCAGGCGCATGGCTTCGGTGATTTTTTTAGTGTTTTTGACCGACTGGATGCGATCGCGAATTGCTTTTAAATTTGCCATAATCTTATATTTTATCCCTTATTTATCCCTTATGCAAATTGGCGGAGCACAGGGTTGATTTCCGTGTCCGCCCATTTTTAATCAATTACGCTGCTGCTTTGAAAGACTGCTTGAATTCAGCGATCGCTTCCTTCAGCAGATTTTCAGCCTCATCAGTTAGTTGCTTATCGTTCTGAACGATTTCGCCATAGCGAGCCTTACTCGTTCGCAAATATTCCCGCAAGCCCTTCGTAAACGGGACAACTTTTTCTACCGGGATATCATCCAGATAACCATTAATCCCCGCATAGATAATAGCCACCTGCTCAGACAGAGACAGCGGAGAATTTTGCGGCTGTTTGAGCAATTCCCGCAAACGCTGACCTCGTGCTAGCTGGTTCTGAGTTGCTTGGTCTAAATCCGAGGCAAATTGAGCAAATGCTGCCAATTCTTCAAACTGCGCCAGTTCCAACTTCAACTTACCGGCAACTTTTTTCATTGCCTTAGTTTGCGCTGCCGAACCCACGCGAGACACAGAAATACCGGGGTTCACCGCTGGACGGAAGCCAGAGTTAAACAGGTTTGATGACAAGAAAATCTGACCGTCAGTAATTGAGATTACGTTCGTCGGAATGTACGCCGAAACGTCCCCTGCTTGGGTTTCGATAATCGGCAGAGCCGTCATACTGCCTTCGCCCAATTCACTGCTCAACTTTGCTGCCCGTTCTAACAGGCGAGAGTGGAGGTAAAAAACATCACCGGGATAAGCTTCGCGACCTGGTGGACGGCGTAGGAGCAGGGACATCTGACGGTAGGCTTGCGCTTGCTTGGAAAGGTCGTCGTAGACTACCAGGGTATGCTTGCCCTTGTACATGAAGTATTCAGCCATGCTAGCGCCGCTGTAAGGAGCTAGGTATTGTAGGGTTGCTGGATCGCTGGCGTTGGCTGCCACTACGATAGTATAGTCGAGTGCTCCTTTTTCTTGCAGGGTGTTGACTACGTTGGCCACGGTGGAGGCTTTTTGACCGATCGCCACGTAAACGCAGATTACGTTTTCGTTTTTTTGGTTGATGATCGTGTCGATTGCGATCGCCGTTTTACCTGTTTGTCTGTCGCCAATTATCAACTCGCGCTGCCCACGTCCGATGGGAATCATTGCGTCGATAGCAGTGATTCCTGTTTGTAGGGGTTCGTACACTGAGCGGCGGGCGACAATCCCCGGAGCTGGTGATTCGATTAGGCGGGTTTCGGTAGTATTGATTTCTCCTTTACCGTCAAGCGGACGACCGAGAGGATCCACAACCCGACCGATTAGGGCTTCTCCCACCGGCACCTGAGCAATTTTGCCAGTTGCTGTTACGGAGGAGCCTTCTTGAATTTCGCGCCCTTCTCCCATCAGCACTGCGCCCACGTTATCTTCTTCTAGGTTGAGGGCAATACCAATGGTGCCGTCTGCAAACTCTAGTAGTTCGCCCGCCATGACTTTTTCTAAGCCATAAATCCGCGCGATGCCGTCGCCTACTTGCAGTACTGTACCGACGTTGGAAACTTTGACGTCTTGGTCGTACTGCTCGATTTGTTGCCGAATAATGCTGCTTATTTCGTCGGGTCTGATGCTTACCATCTTTCCTCGTTTTTGTCTATTTTTTAGTAATTTTTAATTGATAATTGGTAATTGGTTTTTGCCATTACCGACTACCGTTTCCTCTAGGGAGTAGATGAATAAGATAGAGCTTCAATTAGCTCGTTCACAGGTTTTCGCGAGCGCCTTTTTTGATTTTTCTTTGAGATTTTGGATTTAGAAATATTGACGCTTACACTACTTATAGTAAGCGCTTTCAAATCTCAAATTTACACTGCACCTAGTCGAAGGCCAATTCGGCGCAACTGTCCGCGTAAGCTGGCGTCGATGATTTGAGAGCCGATTTTTATGATTACGCCTCCTATTATATCTGGGTCGATTTTGGTTTCCAGTTCCACGCTTGCAGCGCCTGTAATAGCTTGGATTTTTTCGCGCACCGCTTGTTTCTGCCCTTCATTGAGTTCTCTAGCAGAAGTTACTTCTGCCAAAACCGTTTGTTTTAGTTCTCGCAGCAGAGTTAGATACTGCTTGAGGATTCCCTCCAAAAATAGGAGGCGACGGCGATCAACTAACAACAATAAGAAGTTGCGCGTGTATGGGTGAATTTCTTCGCCTACAATTCTCCGCAACACGGCTTTTTTATCCTCGTTCTTGATAAAAGGATTAGCCAAAAATTGCTTGAGTTCAGGAGAGTTTTGCAAAGCTTCTAGCAAAGAGCGCACGTCTTCTCCGATGCGTTCAGCCAAATCTTGCGAGCGCGCAAGGGACATCAGAGCTTGTGCGTAAGGCTCAAAAATTTCTGACGTGACTACACTGCTTTTCACTTGCTTCCTCCTAGCATCGCAATGCTGCGCTCAATTAATTTATTTTGAGCGTAATCATCCAAGCGCTCTTTCAGTTGCAACTCAACTTTTTCTAGAGCCATTGCTGCCACGCGGGCGCGAATTTCTTTACTGATGCGCTCTCTTTCCGATTCCATATCTCTGGCTGCTTCTGCCCGCATTTTTTCAATATCTTTAGCAGCCCGCGCTAATATAGCTTCTCTAGCTGCTTTAGCATTTTCTTCAGCCGCTGCCAAAATCCGCTTCGCTTCTTCTTGGGCTTGAGCTAATTTTTTCTCACCTTCAGCAAGAGCTGCTTCCGCTTGTTTTACCCGCTCTTCTGCTTCTCGAATTGCTGTTTCAATTTTGGCGCGTCGTTCGCTGAGAATATTCCCCAAGAAACCGCGTCCGAAATAAAACAGTATACCAATGACAATCAGCAGGTTTACAATATTAGTTTCTAAAATGTCTAAGTTTAGACCAAAACCTGCTTTTGCCAATTCCGACTCAACTTCACTGGCTGTTGTTGCCAATAGTAATAAACTTCCCATCGTAAAATCCATAACTCTGTTAATCAATTTTCAGCTTTCAGCCAGAACAAGTGAAAAGTCAGAAGTAGGTTCTAACGGTTAGCCAGTTCAAGCCCGATGAGTTTTTCTAAGATCTGGCGAGATAGGGTATCTACTTGTTGTTCAAGAGCTTGCAAAGCTTCCTGTTTTTCCCGTTCAATTTCCGCACTCGCCTGTTCTCTTGCTTGCTGCGCTTCTCTTTGAGCTTGGGCTATTTGTTCCGCTGCTATCTTTTCAGCAGCCGCCTCAGCCTCAGCAATAATTGCCCTCGACTGTCTGCGAGCCTCTCCTAGCTGTTGCTCATATTGAGCTGCCAGCATTTGCGCCTTGCTCAATCGTTCTTTTGCCTGATTTTGATTATTGCGGATGTACTCATCACGCTCGTCTATTGCCTTACCGAGAGGCTGGTAAAAGACAGCATTTAAAATAACTGTCAGGAGGAGAAACTGCACCGCCATAATCGGTAGAGTGGCGTCAAAATCAAACAGCCCGCCTTTTTCCGCCGTTGCTTCAGCCACTGCTTCAACGGCTAGTAGAATTGTCGAGTATGTCATAATTTTTCTTCATTGCCCCATTGATTTTTAGATTTTGGATTTTAGATTTTAGATTTTAGATTTTTACGGTATAATTTAAAATCTCTTATCCAAAATCCAAAATTCATTTTCAGGCATCAGATAGAGACGCGAAGCATCGGCTTCCGCCTCTATCAAAACTGGTTTTATTACGCGAAGGGGTTAGCAAAAAGAAGTACCAGGGCAACCACCAAACCGTAAATGGTCAGTGCTTCCATGAATGCCAAGCTAAGCAACAAGGTGCCACGAATTTTGCCTTCAGCTTCTGGTTGGCGGGCGATTCCTTCCACAGCTTGACCGGCGGCATTACCTTGACCAAGACCTGGACCGATCGCAGCCAGACCAACAGCCAGAGAAGCAGCCAGAACCGAAGCAGCAGAAACAATGGGGTCCATGATGTTTTTCCTTACCTTGACTACAACAAAACCGACAAGTGAAATTTTGATTTTGATAAGACTTCAGATTTTTAGTATCTGAAAATCTTCACTTCTAGAAAGATACCATTACAGGGAGTACATCATTCGTGATGTTCTTCACCGTGCCCTTCCATTGCCTCACCAATGTAGACAGAAGCCAAGGTAGCAAAAATCAGCGCTTGAATCGCACTGGTAAATAACCCCAATATCATCACCGGTAAAGGGACAAATAAGGGCACCAACAGCACGAATACGCCGACTACGAGTTCATCCGCCAAAATGTTTCCAAATAGACGGAAGCTCAGGGAGAGAGGCTTGGTAAAATCTTCCAAAATATTGATAGGCAGGAGTATGGGCGTTGGCTGGACGTACTTAGAAAAGTATTCCAAACCGCGTTTGCTGATGCCTGCGTAAAAATATGCTAAGGAAGTCAGCAATGCCAGTGCAACGGTGGTATTGATATCGCTGGTTGGGGCTGCAAGTTCACCTTCTGGAATATGAATCAACTTCCAAGGAACAAGAGCACCAGACCAGTTGCAAACAAATATGAACAAAAACAGTGTGCCAACAAAAGGTACCCAAGGGCGGTACTCTTTCTCGCCGATTTGGCCTTTGGCCAAGTCCCGGATAAATTCCAGGGCATATTCCATCAGGTTTTGCATACCGCTGGGAATTCGCTGCACATTCCGGGAAGCCAGCAGCGATGCTATTACTAGCACGGCAATCACAAACCAGGAGGTAATCAGTACCTGACCGTGAATTTTGAGGTTGCCAATGTGCCAGTAGAAATGTTTGCCAACTTCCAATTCGGCGAGGGGTAGAGAGTTTATGGTGTTTAAAACATCCAGCATGTCGATTCAGGAGGTAGTGCCTTCCCTCGAGAAGTTGGAGGATTCACAGGCTGCCCGACTTACTTATTTAGGGTCAGGCATAAGTGCGGTTCGCAACATATAAACGATGAGCGCGATTTTGTATGTCAGAAATCCCAGAAATATCGGGATAATCTTTAGCTCCTTCCATTGAGTTGCTACTATAATCAACCCAATGAATAAGGCAAAGCGCGTCTTGCTCAGACGCCGCTTTTGTTTGCCGAGGCGCTCAACGTCTTTTGCCAACATTCTCAAGTAAACCACACCTGTGCACGCTCCGAGCAAATAATTGAGAGCAATGTTGAGAGAATAAGTAATCCAGACAGAGATAAAGATAATCCCTGTCAAGGCAAGAGTTTCTACAAATAACTCCTGTTGAAGTTTGTAAAACTCTTGCATGGATGCGTGAGGTTCTGTTTTTGTAGAACCAGAAGATGGGTTATTTCCCTTTAAGGGAGTGGATTCGAGAGAGTCGTTGGGCACGTTCACCCTGGCTTGTGTGTCAGGCCACTGCCAATCATATCACGGTAGGATAACAATTCTTAAAGATAAAAAAAAGATTTGGGGAGTGGAAGCTTTGCCCGCCTTTAAAGATTAAGCGGGAGTGAGCATGATTAATTGCTGCTGCTGTAGCGAGCGCGCCCCATCGAGACCTAAATTTACTTGTGCCAATATCTCCCCTACCGTTTTCCCTGTGCCGCAAGCACTCATAAATTCATATTCCGCCTGGCTCAAACTTACAGGCTGGTAGTCATAATTAAATAAATCACGACTAGGCCAACCGTGAATGCAAGGGCTTAATTCTGGTATTGCTGCTAAAAAAGCGGTATCATTTGACCAGTCGGCTTTCTGGATAGGTCCTCGCCCCAGGAAAAATTCATAGTGAGTTACTTCCGGATCTAATAGTTCAATCAATCGGTAGCGAGCGCGCTCTCTTAGACGCTCAGCTCGCTGCATCAAATCTGGAGCTTTTCCGAGCAAACGCTGCAACTGCCAATAACCCGGATTCGAGAAACCCAAAAACTCCAACCCAGACGCATCAATCAACTCGAACAGAGTTTCAACGTTGTAATCAATCTCTTGGGGATGTACATACATATCTGCAAAATTCGCATCCCGCTGATTTTCCAGACTCCAGCGTTGTTTTTCCCGCTTCACAAGTCGATTATTTTCTGGTAAAGAAGCAAAAATCTGACGTCCTACTTTAACTCCGTCTTGGTAATCGCCCTGCTTTTCACCTTGCAGCAGAGCGATCGCCTTTTGCATGAGTCGGATTTCCCAGCGCCCCAGCTCTGCATAAACAAAAATATGCATCAAACCACCTGGGGCCAATTTGCTGGCGAGCGCCTGAATTCCCTTTTTTGGCTCAGGCAAATGGTGGAGCACACCCACACAATTAATATAGTCAAACTCTCCCTCCAGCTCTCCTACATCGTACAAACTGAGGTGGTGAAACTCGACACGCGCAGCACCAGAGCGACGGCAGCGCTCTTTCGCTACTGCAAGCGCCCCCGCACTAAAATCAATTGCGACAACATAGGCTTGTGGGTTAAGGTGAACTAAATATTCCGTGCCCACACCTGTGCCACAGCCGACATCTAAAATACGGACATCTTGCTTTTGAGGTTTCATACCGGTGCAAAAATTGTAGGCTGCTTGCCAATTCCAGCGCCAGTTGTAGCCTGGGGGTGGTTCGTCGAGGAGGGGTTCTGGGGGGAAGGGGTAAGTATCGTAAAGTTTACTAACAGCAGCGCTTATCTTGTAAAAATCTGACATAGTGACCAAAATAGGGTCGCTACAAGAGTTTATCGCTTTTTAAGCCTCTTGCGCCAGAGTCTTACTGCAACCTTTTTGCGCCGATTATTGCCTTTTTTGATAGAAAACTTTTGAAAACAGTCAACAGCGCGCCTCTGCTAGTGGCCATAAATACCACTTGTTCATGAATTCAACTCAAGATAGATTTACTGCCAGCCTGCTGTCATTAATATTGACCTTGTTAAACCTTGACTCTGACGACAACTGAGCTTCCTGCTCTTCTTCTGCTTCTGCCTACTCTTAATTTGTTACAAAACTTATCTTTTTAATAATAAATATGGCGAGAAAGTATAATTGTGCCTGAGAAGTAGCGACAGGGGGCTACACACTTTTTAACAATTCAAACCAAAGAGACAGAAAAGTTTTAATCTATAAACTGTGTGAATCAAACCCGTGTAGTTGTTTGGCAGCATTCTTTCCAGCAGTCTGCGCCTGCGGCAAGAGTCTCTTGGAAAAGGATGTAAAGCCCCATTTGGCCAAAATTAAACAGTAGTGCTGTGTAAGGGAGAGTTTGAAATCCAATGAGTATAAAGGCAAGTGGTGGAAGCTCAGTTGTACGTCCGCAGCTATATCAAACAGTACCGGTATCAGCAATTTCGCAAGCGGAACAGCAAGATCGCTTTCTAGAAAAAAGCGAACTGAGCGAGCTAGAAACCTTTTTCAAATCAGGGCAGAAGCGCCTAGCGATCGCCGAAGTCCTCACCCGCAACTCAGATCTAATAGTATCCCGCGCCGCCAACAGGATATTCACAGGCGGTTCCCCGATGGCATTCTTGGAAAAGCCCAAAGAAGAACCCGCGATGACCGCAGCGGGAACGCCCATGGATACCCAAGAAGCAATGAAACTGGGAACAGTTACCTATGTAGAAAGTAAAGGCGGATTATTTGAAGGATTCATATCCTTCTTTACAACCCCAAGCGCTGGGCCAATTCCTCCTGGTTTCCAACCGATTAACATTGCCCGCTATGGCCCAGGAAACATGACCAAATCCCTGCGGGACTTGAGCTGGTTCTTGCGCTATGTAACCTACGCGATCATAGCCGGCGATCCCAACATCCTCTCCGTAAACGTGCGGGGCTTGCGAGAAATCATTGAAAACGCCTGCTCCTCTGCCGCTACCATAGTCGCCCTCCAAGAAATGCGGCTAGCAGCTACCACCTATTTCAAAAAAGACGAAGAAGCCCAAAACATCGTCAAACAATACTTCGACGTTGTTATCTCCGAATTCAAAGCCCCGACGCCCTCCAATAAAGTACGCCTACGTACCAGCGGCGATCAGCAAGGGCTACAACTTCCCCAAATCTACTTCAATGCAGCCGAACGCCGTCAAAAATTTGTCATGAAACCCGGCTTATCGGCTTCAGAAAAACTAGCTGTCATCAAAGCAGCTTACCGTCAAATCTTCGAGCGCGACATCACTCGCGCCTACGGCTTGGGGCTATCCGATCTCGAATCCAAAGTGAAAAACGGCGAAATCTCCATGAAGGAATTCGTCCGCCGTTTGGGCAAATCGCCCCTCTACCGCAAACAATTCTTCGAGCCTTTCATCAACAGCCGCGCTCTGGAACTAGCATTCCGCCACTTCTTAGGTCGCGCTCCCTCTTCTCGCGAAGAAGTACAAAAATATTTCTCAATCGTTTCCACAGGCGGTTTGCCAAAACTAATCGACGCTCTAGTTGATTCTCAAGAATATTCCGATTACTTCGGCGAAGAAACAGTGCCTTACTTGCGTGGTCTGGGTCAAGAAGCCCAAGAATGCCGCAACTGGGGGCCGCAGTTTGACCTGTTCAACTACAGCGCGCCCTTCCGCAAGGTGCCACAATTCATCACCCTGTTTGCCGCCTACGAAAAACCACTCCCCGATCAGCACCCCTACGGCAGGGGCAATGACCCACTGGAAATTCAGTTCGGCGCTATCTTCCCCAAAGAAACGCGCAACCCCAACGCCTCACCAGCACCTTTTGGCAAGGATACCCGCCGCATCCTTATCCGTCGCGGAGCAGGCATCGAAAACCAAATCAGTAATCCAGGGGCTCGTGGCAAGGCTCCAGGTTCCCTGGGACCGAAAGTGTTTAAGCTCGATCAAGTACCCAGCAAGACTTATAAGTACGGGAAAAAAGGTAGCAAAACTCTGGTGCAGGGCGTAAGCGTCAGATTCTCGGAAAGCTCTACTCAAGCAGTAATCCGCGCCGCTTACCTGCAAGTCTTCGGACGGGAACTGTATGAAGGTCAACGCCTGAAGGTGGCGGAAATTAAGCTGGAAAATGGCGAAATTACTGTGCGGGAGTTTATCCGCACACTGGCGAAGTCGGACGTTTTCCGCAAGATGTACTGGTCTTCTCTGTATGTCTGTAAGGCTATAGAGTACATCCACCGCCGCTTGTTGGGACGTCCTACTTATGGGCGTCAGGAAATTAATTATTACTTCGATATCTGTGCAAAGAAGGGTTTCTACGCTCTGATTGACGCGATTATTGACAGCAAAGAATATGAAGAGGCGTTCGGGGAAGATACTATTCCTTATGAGCGCTATTTGACTCCACAAGGTTTGGCAATGCGATCGCTGCGCGTCGGCAGTATCGGCGATAAAAACCTCAAAGTTCAGAAGCAAGAAACCCCGCGCTTTATCGAACTCGGTGCCGTTCCCGAACGCGCTATACCCGATATCATCAATCGCATCAACCAAGGTGTCCAGAAGCGCCGCGAACAAACCAAGATTTTCAAACTCACCAATTTGTCTGATAAAGTCGCTGTGCAGACGGTGATTCAAGCCGCCTACCGTCAAATCTTTGAGCGCGATTTGAACCCTTATATTATTAAGAATGAGTTCAGCGCTTTGGAAAGTAAGCTGCGTAACGGCGAAATCACGGTTAAGGAGTTTATCGAAGGGCTTGGAACTTCCAACTTGTATATCAAGGAATTCTACGCCCCTTATCCGAATACAAAGGTGATCGAGCTGGGAACCAAGCATTTCTTGGGACGTGCGCCTCGCGATCAAGCGGAAATCCGTAAGTACAACCAGATTCTCGCTTCTCAAGGTATCCGGGGCTTTATCAAAGCGATGGTGAACAGTATGGAATACCTGCAACTGTTCAATGAGGATGTGGTGCCCTACCGTCGCTTCCCAACTTTGCCAGCTGCTAATTTCCCAAATACGGAACGGCTTTACAACCAGTTGACTAAGCAAAATGATCAGTTGGTAGTGCCTAGCTTTGAGCCTGTTAAATCAACTACTGATGTGGCTCAGATGCCTTTGATGGCTAAGGTGATGCAGAAGAATGCAAGCAGCAAGTTGGATTTGGTAGGCGTGGGTCGCTCGATTTCTGCCGGTTTGGTTCAGCCTGCCTCTTTAAAAAATAAGGTGGCTCGGATTTACCGGGTAACTCCCGGCATGGGTGCAGCTGAGATGAATCTGGCAATCGGCGCTATCTACGAGCAAGTGATGGCGGTTTATGAACAGCAGGTTCCTGAGAATATCCGGCGTGCAGATTTGGAAGTGAAGCTGCAATCAGGTGAAATCTCGGTTCGCACCTTCGTGCGAGAGTTGGCGATGTCGGATGCCTATCGCGATCGCTTTGTCAAGCCTTATCCATCAGCTAAAGCTGTGGAAATACTCTTGCGCACTCTCTTAGGGCGGGAAGCGGCAATCCCAGAAGTGGCTCACTACCAACAATTGCTGGTGGAAAAAGGTGCTGAAGCTGCGATCGCTGCTCTTGTTGATGGTGCTGAATATTCCCGCTTCTTTGGCGAGGATGTAGTGCCTTATAAACGCTATTAGGAGTTTTATTATGTAGGGGCGAGTTTTTGAGCCTGCCCCTACAGATTCTTGTTTCATAATTCTCATCCCAGTCTGCTATCCAGACTGGTTTTTTCAACTTAGCAGGTATTTTTTAATACTCTGATTTCCATACTTATATCTCTATCAGCGCTCTGTTTCAAGCTTTATCTTTACAACAAATAATTTTTCAGGTCTCACCCTCCTTTATACCTGCATAGGCTGATATTACCATATTTAATTTATAAACCAGCACATTTTTGATTTTTGGAGAGAGGCAATAATAATTAATAGTTTTTTGTTGGCTGCAATTATTTTTTCTGAAGTAAACTGGAAACCCATTTGTAAGTCAAAGAACCAGCGATCGCAGCCACTAAAAACAAAACAGGATTCCAACTGCCCAGCACCAGCGCCGTTAAACTAGGACCTGGGCAGTAGCCTGATATTCCCCAACCTATCCCGAAAATAGCCGCTCCTACAACTAGCGGTGCGTCGATTTGTTTCTGTGTGGGCAGGTAAAACTGGTTATCAAAAAATGGATGGGAAAGACGCAATACGAAACGGAAAGCAATTAGCGTTACGCCAACGGCTCCGCCAAGTACAAACAAAAGCGTTGGATCCCAAACACCTGTTATGTCGAGAAAACCGAGAACCCGGTTACGATCAATCATCTGGGAAATCCCTAAACCCAAACCGAATAAAATACCTGAAATCAAGGCAATTAGATTTGTTTTCACAGTTAGTGTTTTCACAGTAAGCCTCCTTCAATAGCGGTTTAGATTGACAAGAACAAAACATGGCGGATGACAAAAACAGTCAGCATTGCAGTGAACAAAAAAGTTAGAACAGCTACTAGCGAGCGCAGTGACAACCGCCCAAGCCCGCACACTCCGTGCCCACTTGTACAGCCATTGCCCATACGTGTACCAAAACCGACGAGAAATCCGCCGCCTAGCATTGCCCAAGGTGCGCTCGCTCCTGTTGGCGTTGGTTGGAGTGGGAGGATATATTCATAGAGCGCGCCGCCTATCAGCATTCCGAGAATAAAAAACCAGCACCAACTATCTTTAGAATTAAAAGCGATCGCTCGATTGAGAATTCCACTAATTCCGGCAATCCTACCATTAAACGCCAATAAAACAGTAGCACTTGTACCGATTAGCAAACCCCCCAACAAACCAGCAACCCAATTAAACTCTGTCATTTCACTTCCTCCAATCTCCAAATCCTAGGTTTTTGCAAGCAAACAACCACTCCACTACTTGCCGATGAGTGGCGGTTTTAGTCAAAACCAGTTAGCACAATAAGACTTTCCAAAACCTTTTTCTTCCTTCCGACTACTCCCAACCTATCCCACTTATAATACCTAAAGGAAACTAATTATCCACAGCACCTCTACCAATGTATAGTACTCCTTGAGAGTATTTTAAGATGCGACAGAAGGCAGAAGCAAAGTTGTGTTGTACTAATTAAATACAATTTTGAAATTTGCCGCCCCCTGCCAGAGAGGGATATCCTCCAAAATTTATCGTTTCTCGTAGAAAACGCTGCTTCCTGTAGGGGCCAACAATTTGTAACTATAAAAAAATTGTAAAAATCTTGGAAACGTAAACGGGCATGTCATACCTATCGCTTGGAATAACAAGCCTTGGCAGCACTTCCGTTATTTCTTGCAACGGCATAACCATAGTAATAAGTATTTTACCTTTAAACAATTGTTTATACTTTAAAATTTTTCAATTATTTATTAATTTTTATTAAAAAAATTAAAAAGCTAGATTTTATTAAAAAAGCGAATCTAGCTTTATTTGTTTATTTTTTTCGAGGCAAGCACGCTTAATAACTAAAGGTAAAATCATCCAAAGTTATGTGCCCGTCAAAAGTAAAAAATGTCACCCGATGAATATTCGGCGCTGTCACACATAGTTGTGCATTAGGAGGGATTGAGGAATTGGAATTAGCGAGATTTGCTTCTGGAAGCTCATCATGGGCGATAGGCTGACCTTCAATTGAATAGGCAGCGAGAACGGCGCGGCGTGAACTGGTAACATAACCGCTGACATATTGAACAGGTTGCAGGAAAGTCGCTTCTAAAAAACCGTTCTTGGGAGAACCTAGTAATACGATATTGCCAGAGCGGGGGGGGAAAGCTGGATTAGATGGTTGAATGGCGATCGCATTCGAGAAAATGACCCCCCACTTCTCAAACTGACGCTCCACCACTTCAAAACATTTCAAATCTTCTAAATCCAGACGTATACAAACCGAACCATTAATCAATCCACGCTCCTCTATCCTCCCCTGATGCCTGTGTGCAGGTACCACTATCGTAGGCAAATCATTGAAATTAATTTCTGGTTGATGAGAATTCACATTTTTAAAGCCTTTATAATGAACACTGCATCCGTCTAACATAAAACCCTCAAGAAAAGGTTCTATTAGGAACTCACTGATTTACCTCCTTTCCGAGTGTGTAGGCATCAATAGTTTGATGCTTGGATTAGAATCGCAAATCTAGACTCTACAATTTAAAATTATTGTTCCTAGATTATTCCCCAATCGCACCTGATAATCGCTGTCTACCCTAGCCCGTGACGCTTACAGCCTCGAGAAAGGAGTGAGGGGTTAAACCCATCAAAATATATTATCTCTAATTTTTGGAAATTTATCTTCACGCTGCCTAAAGCTTCGTCAGGACTACTTGCAAGCCCAAAAATCCCTAGAGGAGACGCTAATAGCTGCTTTCATAAAATCTTTATAAAACTGAATAAATTTTTACAATTATTTGAAAGTAACACCCTCAAAATCCGCATTTTTACTGACCTTTGCTAAAGTTGAAGGTAAGTATCACACAATAGTAAATCTGTCAAGATAAGCCGGGAAAGTAGGAGAGTGGCAATCAAAAAAGTAATATTACTGGCCAGGCCAATTTAATAGCTAAAATCTAAAACCTAAAATCTAACTAAAGTTTAAAGAGGCTAGTTAATGTTTATACCAACTGGATTCGTACAGAAATTTGCTGTAACCTCTCTGGGCACAATGGCTTACTATACCAATTTGGGCGAACCGTGGCTGACAGGGAAAGAAGCAGAAGAAAAAAACTTGCCCGTGTTACTGTTTCTACACGGTTTCGGTGGGGGGTCGTCTGCCTACGAATGGTCTAAGGTTTACCCGGCTTTTGCTGCAGAATACAAAGTCATAGCACCCGATTTAATTGGCTGGGGACGCTCGGATCATCCAGAGCGGAATTATAAAATAGAAGATTATATTACTACTATTATTGAGTTTATTGAAAAAACCTGCTCGTCACCGCTAGTAGCGATCGCCTCTTCCTTAACTGCCGCCTTCACTATTCGTGCTGCGAGCGCTCGTCCTGACTTATTCAAATCTCTAATTCTCACCACCCCCGCCGGTTTATCAGACTTCGGAGACGACTATAGCCGCAGCTTTTTTGCCCAGCTTGCCAAAACGCCCTTACTTGATCGCTTCATCTACACTACCGCCATAGCCAACAGAGTAGGGATTCGCAGCTTTCTCGAAAACAGACAATTTGCCCGCGCCAATCGCATCAGCGAAGAAATTGTAGAAGCCTACCTCGAATCTGCTCTCCAACCCAACGCCGAATACGCCGCCCTTGCCTTCGTGCGGGGCGACTTGTGCTTTGATTTATCCCTATACATTTCCCAACTGAACGTGCCAACCGCCATCATCTGGGGACAGCAGTCAGAATTTACCGGTCCAGAGATTGGACGACGGCTGGCCAACCTTAATCCCCAAGCGATCCGCTACTTTCAACTCCTCGAAGATGTAGGGCTTACGCCTCAGTTAGAAGTTCCCGCTATCACGGTAGGATTAATACGTCGCTTTTTAACGTTGCTTTCTTCTGATTTATTAACTAATTGACGCGCCATTCGCACCGTCTTTGGGAAAACCCCCACTAACATTGCCAAGATATCATCCGGTAATGACTCAGCTGTTTGGGAATCGAAATATTGCGCGATCAGGGCCAAAATTGCTTTAGCGCGTCTCAGGGGCACCGCATCCTGCATCGCCTGTTGAGTGCGTTCGAGCCATTCTTGGCGACACCGATAAGCTTGCTGACGCGCTTCATAGGAATTGGGACAGATGAAGCGACAATCGCCGAGCGGAACAACTTTCAGGCAGGTGAGGTCAAATGCCCCGCCGACGGCAGCTCCAGGTCCTGCTAATTCGGCATGGTGGTTTTTACAAATAATCAAACCGCCCCGGCACTGAGGATCAATGGCCAGCAAATGACCACTTTTCAGTAGCGGCAAAATCTGAGTTGAGTGGGTAGCGGTTTGGGGGACGAGGAATAGAGCCGACATAGGAACTCACAGAACCCTCTAAATTAAGATTCAAATTATTTTAGATAAGAAGCTGTGATTGTCATCATTGAGGGGATGTGATGCAAGCGGTTGTCAAACAGCTTCAGCAGCGCGCTTTTTTATAACTTCTATTACTCCCACCCCTGTGCCAGCAGCACAGTATTACTAGCGTCGAAATGTATAAGGTGAGAGAGATATTTGTAAAAAGCGATCAAATCCTTAAAATCTTTGGCTTCCTACCTATTTGCATCGGTGATGGCGACTAACCGGCGGCACAGCACCAGAGCTTGCAATCGATATCCCCACCACAAATGACTTTAACTGTTTAAATTCGGAGTTGACAAGCCGGAAAACCCTGAATATTGGGATTGTCGAAAAATTTATCAGGGAAATCACGGAGATAATCTTTATGCTCAAAAGTCCTAAAATTACCGCAATTGTCGGAGAAACCGTACCAATGAGGAGGCGTTTTCTGCCCTGCCACAAAAATGGCGAGGGATAAAATAAAAAAAACGGCGATAGGCGAGCGCGACTTTATCAAAACACTTTCGCGCTGCCAAATCATTCAAGGAAAACGGATTATGAATCAAATCAAAACTGTTGCCCTATTAGGGCTGCTCAGTGCTATTTTAATTATTATTAGCTACAAACTTATAGGCGGTGCAGCAGGTGCGTTTGTAGGAATAGCCCTCGCCGCCGTAACCAATTTGGGTTCTTGGTATTTTTCTGATCGCATTGCCTTAGCTGCTTATGGTGCCCAACCAGTCAGCGAAGCTGAAGCCCCCAGTCTCTACAGAATAGTGCGGCGGCTGTGCGAGCGCGGCAATTTGCCCATGCCCGCTATTTATATTGTCCCCACTCCAGCCGCCAATGCCTTCGCCACCGGGCGCGATCCTGAACATGCCGCCGTTGCCGTCACTGAAGGTATTTTGAACATTCTGCCAGAAGACGAACTAGAAGCTGTTATTGCTCATGAACTAAGCCACATTAACAATCGCGATACCCTTATCCAAGCAGTAGCCGCAACCGTGGCAGGAGCAATTTCTTTCATAGCTCAAATGGCTAGTTACAGCATGTGGTTTTTTGGCGGCAACCGGGACGAGCGAAATAGCCCTCATCCCCTGGTCATGCTTCTAACAATAATACTTGCTCCTATTGCTGCTTCCATCATTCAACTGGCTATTTCTCGAACGAGAGAATTTGCCGCCGATGCCGGTGCTGCTAAATTAACAGGCGATCCCCGTGCACTGGCTCGCGCTCTCCAGCGTTTGGAGAATAATGCGCGGCAGATGCCAATCGAAGGCAACCCTGCTTTTGAGCCTTTGTTAATTGTCAATGGTTTTTCAGGAGAGCAATTTTTATCCAGCTTGTTTTCGACTCACCCTTCTACTGAAGCTCGCATTCAGGCGCTGTTGAAGTTGGAGCAAGAAATTCTCAGAATGTCGGGAAGCAGGTTTTAGGGCATCCAGAAGAAATCTATAGCCTGCAAATTTGTTTTAAAAGAGGCGAGCGCCTGATTAAATACTGTTTTTTAGAATCAGGGGCACAGTACACCAAGCCCCTTATTTATTTTTTTATTTTTTGAAGATAGATAATCGGAAAGCTAAAATCCTGCTATCCTAAAAAAGCGGCATTTTTTGGCACTTTTCGAGATCGACTTCTGAATCCAAACCTATGCGAACCCACTATTGCGGCCACCTCCGAAAAGAACACAATGGAGAAACAGTCACCCTGTACGGATGGGTAGACCGTCGCCGCGATCATGGGGGGGTGATTTTCTTAGATTTGCGCGATCGCTCCGGCATCGTCCAAGTAGTCAGCGATCCCCAGCGCACCCCTAACTCCTACGAGCTAGCAGACTCCTTACGCAGTGAATATGTCATCAAAGTAACTGGACGAGTAACACAGCGCCCAGAAGAATCCCTCAATCCTAAAATCCCCACAGGCGAAATAGAAATTTACGCAGATCAAATCGAACTGCTCAACAAAGTCCACAAACCACTTCCTTTTCAAGTTTCCGTCGCAGAAACAGAGCAAGTACGAGAAGACTTGCGGCTAAAATATCGCTATTTGGACCTGCGGCGCGAACGTATGACCCGCAACCTACTTTTGCGCCACCAAGTCGTAAAAGCTATCCGCCACTTTCTCGAAGACGAACAAGGCTTCGTTGAAGTAGAAACCCCCGTGCTTACGCGCTCCACCCCAGAAGGCGCTCGCGACTACTTAGTGCCCAGTCGTGTCAACCCAGGCGAGTGGTTTGCCCTACCGCAATCCCCACAGTTGTTCAAGCAATTATTAATGGTATCGGGATTTGACCGCTACTACCAAATTGCTCGCTGCTTCCGAGACGAAGATTTGCGCGCCGACAGACAGCCAGAATTTACCCAGTTGGACATGGAGATGAGCTTCATGTCTTTAGAAGAAGTCCTCGAACTAAATGAAGCGCTAATAGCACATATTTTCAAAACTGTTAAGGGAATCGAGTTGCCCCGACCTTTTCCGCGCCTGACTTATGCAGAAGCAATGGCTCGCTACGGCAGTGATAAACCAGATACCCGCTACGGGCTAGAACTCGTAGATGTATCAGATTTAATGAAAGAATCTGGATTTAAGGTGTTTTCCGGAGCGATCGCAGCAGGCGGCATCGTCAAAATCCTCCCCATCCCCGGCGGCAATGACAGCATTTCCAACGTCCGCATCAAACCCGGCGGCGATTTATTCAATGAAGCCACCAATGCAGGAGCTAAAGGACTCGCTTATATTCGCGTACGCGATAACGGCGAAATTGACACCATCGGCGCAATCAAAGACAATCTCACAGAACAGCAAAAACAAGAACTCCTCCGACGCACCGGCGCAACTGCTGGCCACTTGCTCCTCTTTGCCGCCGGAGCTACCGATATCGTTAATAAAACCCTCGATCGCCTCCGTCAAGTAATCGCCCGTCAATTAGGGCTAATTGACGAAAGCAAAATTAACCTGCTCTGGATAACAGAATTTCCCATGTTCGAGTGGAATTCCGAAGAGCAACGCTTAGAAGCCCTACATCACCCTTTTACCGCTCCTCCCCCAGACGATATCGCCGATTTAAAAACCGCGCGGGCACAAGCCTATGATTTAGTATTTAATGGCTACGAAGTAGGAGGAGGCAGTTTGCGGATTTACCAGCGAGAAATACAAGAGCGCGTTTTTGAAACTATCGGCTTGTCTCAAGAGGAAGCCTACAATAAATTTGGATTCTTACTAGAAGCTTTCGAGTACGGCACTCCCCCACACGGTGGAATTGCTTACGGCTTAGATCGCTTAGTAATGTTGCTGGCAGGTGAGGAATCGATTCGAGATGTGATCGCATTTCCAAAAACACAGCAGGCACGGTGTTTGCTGACAGGTGCTCCTGCTGTGGTAGATGTCAAACAAATGCAAGAGCTATACGTTGCCTCTACCTACAAGCCAAAAGCCTAAATTATTTTTGAAGTCAGTATTGTCTTTAGTTCTATATTATATATATTTTGCCAGATGCTGATTTCAAAATATGTAGACCTGCTATTTTGTAAGCAATGAATTCGTAAGACAAACAACGGTTGGGGTAAAAAATAATATTAATAAGCTGGTAAAGGAACATCTACTACGTTTTTTCTGCCGCTTACTGACTCGAATTAAAATGAAAAGTATATGCAGCCTAAATTGCAGTTCTATTGTGCCCCATGTTGCTATTACTGCGAATTGAAAATTTTGCTCTCATAGATACCTTAGAATTAGAATTTGGCCCCGGGCTAAACGTTTTGACAGGAGAAACAGGAGCAGGCAAGTCCATAATCCTGGATGCCCTCGATGCCGCACTCGGCGGTAAAGTCAGCAGTCGCGTAATCCGTACAGGAAAAGAGCGAGCGCTAGTGGAAGCTACCTTCGAAGTAAACTCTGCAGTAGCAGAATGGGCACGAGCGCAGGAAATTGACTTACTAGACGGCTCATTGCTGGTAGCCAGCCGAGAATTGGTAGCAAGCCCTACAGGTTTGCGGAGTCGCTCGCGCCTCAACGGCATCCTCGTCAACAGACAAATCATGGAGCAATTGCGTGAGCGGCTTGTGGAAATTACCGCCCAAGGCCAAACCGTAATCCTGGGCCAACCAGCCCGCCAGCGCGAATGGCTTGACGCCTTCGCAGGCAGTAGTGTAAGCGCACAGCGACAAGCCGTAGCCGCAGCCTTTGCCGCCTACCAAAAGGCATCACACGCTCTAAAAATGCGTCGTCAATCCGAACAGCAGCGACTGCAGAGGCTAGATTTATTAGAATATCAAGTCAAAGAACTAAGTGCCGCCAACCTTAGCGATCCCGACGAACTGGCACAGCAAGAAGCAGAACAACAGCGTCTCAGTCATATCGTAGATTTGCAACAGCAGAGCTATCAAGTTTACCAGGCACTTTATGAAAATGAAACTGGTGGCGAAGCGGCGGCCGACTTGCTCGGACAAGCAGAGGCAACCTTAAGAAATATGGTAAGGTATGATAGCCAGTTGCAACCGATTCTCGACCTAGTCAGTAGCGCTTTAACAGAAGTAATGGAAGCAGGACGGCAAATGTCAAGCTACGCCTCTAGTTTGGAAGCTGATCCTGAACGCTTGCAAGAAGTTGAGGAGCGCATCCGAGAATTGAAACGCATCTGTCGCAAATACGGGCCATCCTTGCCAGATGCGATCGCCTACTACGAGCGCATCCAAACCGAACTTGAACAGTTGACTACAGAAGGCGAGTCCCTAGAAATTTTGGAAAAAGCCGAGCAAGAAGCACAAGCAAGATTAATAAATGCTTGCGCCGAACTCACCAAACTGCGAACTGCAGCCGCCCGCCAACTAGAAGAGCGACTGATTGCAGAACTTAAGCCCTTGGCAATGGAAAAGGTGCAGTTTCGAGTCGAAATTACTCCCGCCCCTCCCACTAGCGTCGGCGCTGACAAGATTATTTTTCAATTTAGCCCTAATCCAGGAGAACCCCTGCAAGCGCTTTCTGAAACAGCTTCTGGAGGAGAAATGAACCGTTTTCTGCTAGCCCTGAAAGCTTGTTTTGCTTTGGTGGATGATACTGCATCTCTTGTGTTTGACGAAATAGACGCTGGCGTGTCTGGACGAGTGGCGCAGGCGATCGCCCAAAAACTTTACCAACTTTCTCACCGCCACCAAGTCTTGTGCGTCACCCACCAGCCCATGATCGCTGCCATGGCAGATCGCCACTTCCACGTTATTAAACAAGTCGTCTCTGAAGAATCGGAATTAGTAAGAGCAGGCGATTTTTATCCTAATTCTTCCCAAAGAACTGTTGTTAGAGTCACCCAACTCGACGAACGACAGCGACGAGAAGAACTTGCCACCCTTGCCGGCGGTCAGAAAGCCTCAAGCGCGATCGCCTGGGCTAATTCTTTGCTCCTACAAGCCTCCAATATGCGCAATTCCATACAACTATCCGATTCTCACTTAAGCGATTCTAACAATGCTCAGCAGTAGTTATTGTGCATTTATTTAATTTTTTCATTTTTTATATATTTTAAATAAAATTAAAAATAAAATTAATAATTTCTGTATTAAAGCTGAACATTTCAGACAAGCTATTCCAAGTTGAAACAAGACGCTCAAAAATAAATTATAATTTTAATTTTTTTATAATTTTAAATTAATTTTCACAGTTTCGCCTTTATGTTTTTCGTTCTCAAATCCCTTAAATGCCTTAAATGAAAATATGCTAAAAAATCTCAGAGATTATTTGGCAATAATTCCAATAATTCGTATTTTTACCGCCTTAGCTTGCTATTTCTAGATTGATTAGGGGTAATCTAAAATAGAATATCTGCCCCATAACTACAAACAGGCCATTGTCCTAACAGCTTCCGAGGCCAAAAAGCAAAAGCCTGAGTGTGGCCGCGAGCGCCGGCTTTACAAAAATTCATAGACAGAGCAACAATTAGTAGAAATAGGCACACATATTTTTCGCCAAGAATGTCACAATCAGGATGGCATTCCGTCTCCGAGCTACGGAGTGCCAGTTCAGTCAGGGCATATAATCGCATAAGATATGATATTAACTTAACAACATCGTCTAGAGATAATGCCCTCCCTTCTCCCCCAGAGTAAACTGAGTAGTAGTCTTGGATCGGCTTGCTCGCTCGCAACCAATCCGTCAGGATCGCTTCGCAGGAGACTCATACAATAAAAGTCATTCTGTGACTCAAAGCATCTTTTAATAGTAAAGAGCTATGACAGCTGCATCTCCGAATCAAACTATTCTGCCCAACACTGGCCCCGTGATAGACGTCACTGCTCAAGTAGAGGGCAAGAAAGTTCAATCTAACAAATCGGCATCTTCCTCCAGTGCATCTATCGGTGCTTCCGCCAACGCCGTAGGGGGAATTCATTCCAGCAGCGCCCTGACTACAACAAAGGGAACGTTTTCAGCTTTTCTCGCTCCACTGACTAAAGAAACCTTCAAACAAGTAGTCACAGATGTAGAAGAAAAGCTCAGAGTGGTCAATCAAACCCTGTCGATGCTAGACAGTATGCTCGACTCTCAAGGGTTTGACGCCATTCTCGACGAGATGCTGCGTTCCATCACCCTAAAAATAGGCGAACTATTAAATGCCGATCGCACGACTATTTTTTTATTAGACGAAGAAAAAAACGAACTTTGGTCTATAGTTGCAAAAGGTGAGGGTGGTGGCTCCTTAGAAATAAGGATTCCAGCAGACAAGGGCATTGCCGGGGAAGTAGCCACGTTTAAAAAAGTAGTAAATATCCCCTTCGACTTCTTTGACGATCCCCGTTCAGCTCAGTCGAAATTGCAATACAAAAAAACGGGGTATCGTACCTACACAATGCTTTGTTTGCCCTTATTGAACGAAAACGGAGAATTAGTCGCCGTCGTACAGTTACTCAACAAACTCAAAAAACACCACGATCCACAAGCTCCACTTGCAGATCGAATAGACACAAGGGGCTTTACAGAAGAAGACGAAGCAGTTTTTGCAGATTTTGCCCCATCAATTAGACTGATCCTAGAGTCTTCCCGATCATTTTACAAGGCCACTCAGAAACAGCGCGCGGCTAGCGCCCTCATGTCGGCGATCAGTTCGCTCAGCCAAAGCTCCCTAGATTTAGAGGACACCCTCAAAAAAGTAATGGACGAGGCCAAACAACTGATGAATGCCGATCGCAGCACATTGTGGCTCCTGGACAAAGAAAAAGGAGAACTGTGGACAAAAATCCCCATTGGCGGAGTATTAAAAGAAATCCGCATACCGAGAAATGCAGGTTTTGCCGGCATCGTTGCCGAAACCGGAGAACCTTTGATAATTCCATTCGACTTGTACGATGACCCGCGCTCAACAGTAGCAAAAGAAACTGATAAGAAAACAGGCTATCGCACCTGTAGCATGCTCTGCATGCCCGTATTCAACGCCGATAAAGAATTAATAGGCGTCACGCAATTAATAAATAAAAAGAAACAAGGCGATTTCCCACCTTACGATCCCGCAGACTGGCCAAAGGCCCCGGAATGTTGGAAGGCCAGCTTCAACCGCGCCGACCTAGAATTCATGCAAGCATTCAACATTCAAGCCGGAGTCGCCCTGCAAAATGCCTCCCTGTTTGCAACCGTTAAACAGCAAGAACAGATGCAGCGCGATATTCTCCGTAGTTTGACTAATGGCGTCATATCTACCGACAAAAACGGTAATGTGATGGCAGCAAATGAGAAAGCGAAAAAATTGCTGGGATTAAACGAAGAAGAACGCATCGAAGGCAAGCCAATTCTTGAACTGATTAAACTTGAAAAGAACGATTTCAGTAAGTGGTTTGCTGACGCCCTCGCCGGAAAAAACGAAAAAGCCCGGCAACAATACTATCCCGAACAAACGTTAATCTCATTTGGCAAGGAACAACATAGCATAAACCTGACCCTGACTACGATGGTAGACGCCCTCGATCCCAATACCGTGAATGGCGTATTGGTAGTCATGGAAGACATCAGCAATGAAAAGCGCCTCAAGAGTACAATGTACCGCTACATGACCCAGGAAGTGGCCGAACAGTTATTGGCTAGTGGCGAAATCTCATTGGGCGGCAAGCGCAAAGAAGTCTCCGTACTCTTCTCGGATATCCGCAGTTATACCACCTTGAGCGAAGGCATGACTGCCGAAGAAGTGGTAGAAATGCTCAACGAATACTTTGAACGCATGGTGGATGCGGTATTCAAGTACAAAGGCACCCTGGATAAATACATTGGCGATGCAATCATGGCTGTTTTCGGTTCGCCCCTGCCCTTGGAAGACCATCAGTGGTGCGCCGTACAAACAGCAGTGGAAATGCGGCACCGCTTGGCTGAATTCAATCGAGAACGGGCAGCAGCAGGTAAACGAGAAATTAGCATCGGCATCGGCATCCACTCTGACGAAGTGGTGAGCGGCAATATCGGTTCCACTAAACGCATGGAACTGACTTCCATCGGAGACGGAGTTAACCTCGGTTCTCGCTTGGAAGGTACTAGCAAAATTTACGGCACTGATATCGTTATCAGTGAGAAAACTTATCAACCTTGTGCCGATCGCATTTGGGTGAGAGAACTTGACTATATTACCGTTAAAGGAAAAAGCGAACCGGTAAAAATTTATGAGGTGGTAGGACTCCGTTCTGAACCCATTGACGATAATAAAATGAAGATCATTGAATATTATCAAAAAGGACGCGAACTCTATCTACAGCGTCGATTTGGGCAGGCACTCGCGGAATTCAGTAAAGTTCAGGAAATTGATCCGCACAATAAAGCAGCTCTCCTGCATATTGAGCGGTGTAACCATTTTCTGGAAAATCCACCACCAGATGACTGGGATGGAGTCTGGAAACTCACAGAAAAGTAGTATACTATAGTGAGAATTCAGAATTCAGAATTCAGAATTCAGGATTAAGCTGCTTTGCCCCAAACTGTCTACTGAGTTCTGACTCCTGCCTGTGAAAAGCAAGTAGGTTTACATTTTGCATGGAATATGGAATTAGATAGCCAGTCAGCAAACTTGTCCACAGGGGCACTGTTAACCGACGAACGCAAAGAAGTATCGATATTGTCTTCCGATATCGGCGGTTACATGACCTTGACCGAAAAAATGGACGCCGACTCAGTCGCTTCCATGCTCAACGAGTATTTCGCGTCAATGGTAGAGGCCCTGTTCAAGTCCAAGCAAGGCCGCGAAGAAAACATACAATCAGCCTGTATTGGCAATCGCATCGTCGCGGTTTTTGGTTCGCCAAAACCTCTAGAAGATCATGCCTGGATGGCACTGCAAACGGCTTGCCAAATGTACGAACATTTGGCTCTTTTAAACGCCCGCCGGGAAAACGCTAATCAGCCAGAAATCAGAATTGGCATCGGAATTAATTCCGACAGCGTTTTTAGTAGCAATATTAGTGCCAACAAAGGCATGGATTTTATGGCAATTGGTGCCGCTGTCAATATGAGCTATCGCCTAGAAGGTGTATGTAAGCTCTACGGCTGCAACATAGTCATCAGCGAAAATACTTATAAAAGCTGTGCAGAACGTATATGGGTAAGAGAACTAGATAAGATTCGTATACAGGGGACAAATGGGCCAATAACAATCTATGAATTTTTGGGACTCCGTTCCGATGCGATTTCTGAACAAAAACAGCGGGTCTTAGATCATTACTATAAAGGCCGCGAGTATTACCTGAATCGTAAGTTTGCTCTGGCGATTGGCGAATTTGCTACCGTCAGGGAAATTGACAGCAACGATCGCGCTTCTACCATTCAATTAAAACGCTGTCAGCATTGGCTGAAAACACCGCCGCCCGAAGACTGGGACGGCTCTTGGCTGCTCACTCCCAACTGAAATCCCGCAAATGTTTCCAAGCTGGCAAGTCAGTTGTCGGGGTAATTGGTTAGTTGCTTTGTCGCAATTACTCCGACCTTCAACTGAATATTTCTTTTATTAGCAATTCAACTCGCACGGCTTGCATGGCGCGTAAGTGCAAAGAGGGTGTAAACAAGCTGTTAAACCTTTTAAAACTGTTTAAAGAGCTAGGAAAAGCGCTCGCAGGGCTGTCCTCCGCTTACTCTGTATTAAAACATCTCATTCCAGAACCCCTAGAAGAAGAAAATATTTATTTATTTTTTATTTTTTATTTTATTAAGAAGATTTTGTTGAGATTGTTTGCTAGTAAACAATCTCCTGCGGGTAAATCGTTAGAATAGAGCATAGAGGGGGCTGAAGTCTCCTCTAGTTAGAGTTGAATAACTGACTTGTAAAATACATTCAATCATGGAACCAGGTAGTCCGTCCACTAATGCTTCCGAGCAGCCTCCTCCTAGGCTGGCAGACATTGTGGGCACTTTTATTGCCTTGTTGACCCTAACCTTACCTGTATTTGTCATCGCCTATTATTCTTCCAGCGAAACGCAAGTTTCGCAACCTTCTACCTATAAAATGCCAGTGTCCCATAAATGAGGGTATTCATGCTGATTTAAGATTGAGGCAATTACTGTACAGCAAAAATTGGCACGGAAATCCCTTGCAGGCTGGCACGCCACGCAAGGCGATCGCCTCTTCATCTGAAAATTTTAACATTATGATCGCAATCACGGAGTTCTTATTTGCCTCTCTTACCCTAAAATGCTATTCGGGGAATGCGAGGGTTCTCGTGCAATAGGTCACTAGAACCATGTCTGAAATACCCCCGTTCGCTATTGTTAGCTTGGAGAAACTCCTCGTGGATTTATCGCGCATACCTGCTCAACCAAAACCGGGCTTGCTCAACCTTTTGATTGAAATTCCCGCCGGAAGCAAAAATAAGTACGAATTTGATAAAACCTTACAAGCTTTTACTCTAGACCGAGTGCTGTATTCATCGGTTTACTACCCCTACGACTACGGGTTTGTACCTAACACCCTTGCAGATGACGGCGATCCACTCGACGGCATGGTTATAATGGATCAGCCCACCTTTCCGGGATGTATAATTGCATGCAGGCCTATTGGTATGCTAGAAATGATCGATGACGGCGATCGCGATGAGAAAATACTCTGCGTTCCCGACAAAGATCCGCGCTATGTAGACGTAAAATCCCTAAAAGACATAGCATCCCACCGACTTGAGGAAATCGCCGAATTTTTCAAAACTTACAAAAATTTAGAAAAAAAGGTCACCCAAATTCTGGGATGGAAAGATATAGATGCCGTAATGCCATTGGTAGAAAAGTGCATCAAGGCTGGGAGCAAATAAAAACGCCAATAGCGCATTTTCCCCAGGCTAAAATTATATTACAGCAGAGGCAGTCAATAATAAATAGCCCCGGCTGTGAGATATTAGGAAAGTAAAAAAATATGCAAAGATAGCCCGTGCGGATGGGCTATCCTTGTATAGCAAAACAGTTATGTTAGTTTAAAACTTGCCTGGCTTGCGCAAGTGCAACTTATAAAATAGATTTTCCCGCTTTTGCGGTTTTAATTCACGCAGACGATTGCGCAAGTAGTTAAGGTTGACTTCTTCACCGCCATACCGCCAGCGAACGTAAGCTTTAGAAATTTCTTCAATCGTTTCTGCAATAGGCGGTGAGTGATGAGAGCGCATCTGATGCGCATATTCCAATGGTGTAAAAGCAGGGTGTTTGGGAAAGCCCTGAGTTTTTAATATGGCGAGCATTTGCTGATAAATACTTTCCATTGCTGGTAACTTTGCCAGCCAGCGACGGTAACGCCAAGCACGCCACTGATTCCAAACCAACCAAACGAAAAAGCCAAAAGAAATTGCTAAGATTAAACTAGCAAATAAACCAAACCAACCACGAGCTAACAAACCCCATAACCAACCAATAATTACTCCGATAAAAGAAGCGATCGCAGTATATATTGCACCAAACCCACTTCTTAAAGGTGACGGCAGCCAACCAGCAACCCAGCGCCAAAACTGTTTGACTACACTGAATGGCTCATAATCATCAATTGAGGGAGGAATTAAATCATATCCTGGGATAGGATTAAATGTAAACCAGCCATATTTTGGGAAAAATACCTCCGTCATTGCGTGAGCGTCAGTATTTTTGACAATGTAGAAACCTGTAAAAGGATTGAATTCTCCCGTATCAAAACCTACTACCAGTCGTGCTGGAATACCAATTGAGCGCAGCATAATTGTTAAAACAGTAGCGAAATGATCCGGATAGCCTCCTTTATCTCTAAACAGGAAAGCTTCCACCAGATCTTCCCCTTCCTTCAAAGGTGGCAAGTCAAGCTTGATGTTATATCGCTGCTTGAGGTATTGAGCAAGATAGAGAGTAATTTCGTAGGGATTGTCGAGTTTTTTATCGCCAGACTTAGAAATTCGCTGCTGATTGTATTCTTCTAAAATTTCTAAAGTGCGTTTTCTAATTTTTTCAGAAACTTTAGCATCGGGCATTTGTAGATAATAATCCCGAATGTAAGAGGGATACTTTGTACCAGCTTTTCCCAAAACAGAGCGGTTGCGATAGGGAACGTGAGAAATTACAGTGTAAGTAATACCCTCGCCCAAATTCACCGGCGATCGCAAACCGCCTTCTGCATCTAAAACGATTTTTGGAGTGGGAAAGAAAAGTTGCACCGGTTGAAAAAGAACAGGAATCAAGTTAGGCATTTCCGAGACAATCGTATAAGTCTGAATTACCTCTCGGATGCGATTAGCAGTTGGTTGTGAGGGAAGAAAATATTGGTAGGACCAAAAAGGTCGTTCCCTGGTTTCAACTTCATCGTTGCGAGAAATACGCCAACCCTGACCAGTGTAGAAATCAAAGCCTAACACCCGCCAAAATCCTTCAGCCTGCGAGCGCACCCGCATTACCACCTTCGGTTTCATGGGCTTGCCTCGCAGGTTCTGGTTAATTTCTGTATTGAAACCGTAGTAAAAAGTATCGTCTAGTTCACCAACACCAGTTCCCGAGCCACTTTCATTGCGGTTATTGGAGTTGCGAACATAACCCGGATTATTAATACTGCGCGGATCAAAGTCCGCAGGTATGTTAATAGCTTCACTAACTGGAAAAGTCCGCAACTGATAGCCAGGAAAGCGGGGCAGCAAGGCAAAAATGCCCAGTCCCAAACTAAGAGTAAGGACAAATAGTAAAAAATAAAAGCTAAAGCGCTTGAAATTCAGTTGTTTGTGTTTCTTGACAAAAGCTTTCTGGTTGCCAGTTTTTATGAGATTGAGGCGAGAGCGGTAATCCAGAACTAAAGTAGGTAGAGCGATCGCCAAAAACACCAGTAACACTGGGCCAAAGGCTAGAGTTTCTGAGAGAGTACCCGCCACTCCCAACAGAATAAGCCCAATAGTCATAGAATAGCCCAAATCTTTGCGGCGAGGCAAATCGAAGCTATGGAGAACTTGGAGAGAAATAAGCAGCTTAGCCAAAACCAGCCGTGTATCATTAAGCTGCGTAAAAAGTTCCTGAAAAAAAAATGCAAGCGCCACCAACATACCGATAGCGAGCGCGAACTTCATAGCAATATTGCGATTTCGGCGTCGATACCAACTCCAAATCGCACCTGCGAGCGAGAGCGGCACAGCCCACAGACTCAACTGCGTATCTACTGCCGCAATATCAGTGGCGACAATTCCAACGATCACCAGAGCTTGTACAAGCACCCGCAGCCAGATAGAATCTTCCGCCTCCGGCGGAGGCAAATCCTCCATGAATAGCTGCCCCAGCAGTCGATTTGAGCGCAATCGGCGCGCCCCTGACGAATTAGACATAGGTAAGAGAAATTGAAAAAATGAGTTTTGAATTTCTTTTATTCATAACTCACAATTAAAAAAACCTCTAATTCGTGGGGCAAACCGCTAATATTAAAGGTTTCTGATCCAGGTTATGGAAACGAACTTCTAGGGAGTAAACCTGACCCGGTTGCGGATCGAAAACCTCTACACTTAGATATCCTGGATCAGGACGCTGCGCCGTAGCTTGAGATTGACCACAGCGAAACACCAAGCTGCCGCCGCAGGGGAGCTGGCTTGCAACGCGCAGGCTGGGGAAATGCTCAGTCAGACGGTACTCAACTTCCAGCGTTAGCATACCAACAGCAGTCAGCCATTGTCGTTCCTGCTTGTGCTGACTGGGCGAAACATTTAGAGTTAGGTTGCCGATAATTTCCCGTGCCGCCATCAGCGAGAGTACCATTTGTTGAGTAGGGGTAGCTGATTCATAAGCTTCAGGAAAATCGGTTTCTGGTCGAGGAGAGCGAGGAGCTGGTCTGAGTACCAAATCTGCCCAGTAATTAAGAGCCTGGAGATCATCTGGGAACAGAGCCTCCACAGCGCGGACTAATTTTGCTCCTTCACGCAGTCCAGAATCTACGAGTTCGGCACAGCGATCAAAGAGTTGGGTGAGGATATTTTCTGGAAGGCGCGTTGGCAGATTGAGTTTGTGCAACTGCGCAGTCCACAACCTTTCGGGAACCTGTTCTTCGATTAAGTAGTCGGGATACTCCAAGACGTCCGATTCCCAGGGAAAAAGTGGTGGAGTTCGTTGGATTTCAGTTTTCAGTTGACGCTTCAACAGCGAGAAGAAACGGTCTTGCACGGCAGGTATTTCTCCCAATTTGAGTTGTTGACCGCCTTGTTCGTCGAGGGGAATGCCTTCTGATGCAATGCAATTAGAAAATAGGCGGCTTACCTCTTCCGAATCCAGGGGGTCTGAGTAAGTCAACTCCAGGTCTTCTATCCCCTCATTGCCTGTAGTTTTTCCCGGGCTGGAGGATTCTCCATCTGGATTAGAGGCATCTGTTGGGGGAGCCTGTAAAAGCCAAGCGAACAAATCTTGTAGCGCTTCTGAGTTGCTATTCATTGGTAGATGAACCCTCTCCGGATACTAAACGATTGCGAATTTCCCAGGCTTGTTCGAGCAGCTTGAACCACCGTTTTTGCACCTGAGCGACTGTACAGCCCAACGCTTGGGCGATCGCTGCATCCGCCAGTCCCTGTTGTTTCAACCGTAGCAATTCAAACTGCCCTTCTCCTATTTTGACTCTCAATTCTTGCCACTGCTGGGGGGTCAAACCGAGATTGTTTTCCAAATCTGCTTCCAACCACTGATGGACAAGTTCCCAACGGTGACGGAGAGCAAATCGAATCAAATGGTATTTGAAGCGCTGCTGCAAATAGTCCCGCTTGCGGGGGGTCAACCCCAGAATCGCCTCGATTTCTTGTGCATTCAAGTCTTGCAAACGCAAGGCAAAATAATCAGCACAATCTTTTTGTTGGTTTGCTTCTAAATAAGCCATTAATTCTTTAATAACCTCTTGACGCAGATCATCTAGTACAGTTTCTGGTTCGGCGAGAACCATCCGTTCCCGAACTTCTTGTACCGACGTATCGTTCCAAGTCTGATCCGAATCTACAGAGCCTCCTTCAGCAGCTTCTTCCATATCTACAGTTGTTTCTGGGGGTTGCTGTTGAGAAAAGGTTTGAGCGCGTAAGACTATTAGTTGTTGGCTACGGTTGCCGCGCAGAGGAATGCGTCGCTTTCCATAGCGTTCAGTAAACGCCATATATTCTGCAAGTTCTAAAAGAGTCTTGGGACTAAACGTTGGATGTAATTGAGCTTCTCGACGAAAAGCATTCAATGCTTCTAAATAAAATCCCTGCAGGAAATCTTCAATGAGAGTTAGTCGTGCTTGATAGCTGGATTGGGCTGTAGGGGTAATGTAACGGTAGACAATAGCACTGAGGGTACTGTGCAATTCTATTCGTCCCTGACGCGAACCGAGCTTGTAATAATGAAGACATTGCTGCAAGCGGTGTCGAGCTAAAGTTTTTGCCCAAGCTTCTACCTCTCCAGACGCTTGAATCCGCTTACTTTCGTTGCAGATCCGGATTACTTCTGCGGCGATTCGTCTAGCAACGTCTTGGCAGTTCCGCTCCGATGCCTGAGTGGACTGCTTGAGTTCTACAAACAGTAGCTGAAATATTGCTTCCACGCCTTAGCAGCTCTCCCGTTCGATAGTTTTAACTACTGGGGAAAACCCAGCACGAGCACGTAAAACTGCACTTACTGCTCGTGGCGGCGCGCGCAACGGCACGCTACACTCTATAAGCAGCTGAGTGCAGGGACAGCTACACTCAAAGTGTAGGAGTCCCTCAAAATTGAGATGGATTTAGACCAACAGATTCAAGCCCTAATTGACAATGCCCCTCAAGATGGCACCACACCGAAGATTGTGGCTGCGATCGCACCCGCTCTAAAACTACTTGCCAGTCAGTTACGCCACAAGCAATACTACATTCTGCAAACCCTCGACCGCGATTGGGTACTTACTATCTTGAGCAATCGCGCTCAACCCACGGTCGAAAAACGCGTTATTTATGCTTTTCCCACGCGCAAAGACGCCGCTGCCGGAACCTTTGCTCCCCGAAATTCTCAAATCATTGCCTCGGCGGTGCCTGTCACCCACATTTTGTTTCAAATGATAGCCCTCGACAACGTCGACAGTACGGTTTTCTTCGAGACCCCTGGCGATATGCAAGTAGGGACTGAGGTCCGGCGCGAACAGGTTCAAAATCTTATCCAGTCCCAACTGCAACAATATATCGTACCTGTATCGCCAAAAGAGAACTTTCCCCCAGATATTGCCTGAGCGAAAAGCCATTTTAGCTGTCAGCTATTTTCGCCTCCCATATTTTGAGGTAAGCAGCCTTTCTGCTCAAAGCTGACAGCCTCCAGCTAATACATACGGCTGACAACGTAGTCAGCCAAATCAATCAGCGCTTGACGAGACTCTGAAGGGGGCAGCGACTGCAGGTGAGCCACTGCTTGGCGGGCGTGGTTTGCTGCCAATTCCCGCGCTCGTTCGATCCCTTTACTTTCTTCTATTAAAGCCAGTGCCTGTTCGAGATCTCCCTCTTGGGAAAACTCCCTTTCGATCAAAACCTCTAAATAAGGCTTTTCTTCCAAAGCATATAATACCGGTGCAGTAAGATTACCGCCTTTGAGGTCCGACCCCGCCGGTTTGCCCAACTCTTCTGTAGATCCCGTAAAGTCCAAAATATCATCCACAACTTGGAACGCCAGCCCCAAATGACGCCCATAACCGTACAAGTCTGCAGCTAATTCTGCTGATACCTCGCTGAGTATCCCTGCTGCTTTGCAACTATTGGCAATCAAAGAGGCGGTTTTATAGTAGCTCTTCTGTAAATAAGCTTGTAAGGACAAGCTGCTGTCAAATCGATTCAGTCCTTGTTGAATCTCTCCTTCTGCCAGATCCATAATCACTTCTGACAGAAGCTTGACTACTTCCAGATTATCTAAATTTGCCAAATACCAGGAAGATTGAGCAAACAAGAAATCGCCCGCCAATACGGCTACTCGGTTGCCAAAACAGCTATGTACTGTGGCAATTCCTCGGCGGATTTCTGCATCGTCCACTACATCGTCGTGTACTAAGCTTGCCGTGTGGATCATCTCTGTAATTTCCGCCAGCCTTCGGTGACGGGGCGTTATATCGCGATCTGGCATGGTTGCCCGCGAAATCAGCAGGACTATAGCTGGCCTCACTCGTTTTCCCGCGGCACCAAATAGGTGTTCTGCCGCAGCGTACAGTATGGGGTGCTTGGCACTCACCAGCTTTTTCAGGTTCTCTGCTAACACCTGCAGATCTGCTTCAACCGGGGAAAAGAGGGATATTGCTGAGGTCATGGATAGGCCGACTCAGGCGTTAGTTACGAAAGTTTACATATTTCTTCTTTATTTTAAGCTATGCTCCTGCTACTGTAAAGTTTTGTTGAAATCATTTCTGGTTGGTTTTTTCTCTCACTTCTCACTTTAAAATCTGTATTTTAAAATATCACTTTTAAAGTGAAAATTTAAAACTTAGTATTTTGTGCAATTCAAAACGGCAGCCACACCCCTCTTATTGCTGGGCTTGCTGTTAGGCACTTCTCTGATTATTGCAGTGTCCGTTCGGTTAAATCAAAACTAAATCAAAACGTAGATACCACAGCCCCCGGACAAAAGGCCACAGCTCTCCTCCTGGTAACTTTTGCGAATTGTATAGAATTATTAAGAAGAACTCTAAATCAGTGTCAAAAACTACGCATCACGTGTTATTCTAAATAACAAGAAGTTCAAAAATTCCATAAATTAGTTCTTGATAGGTGAGCAGGTAATAAACTCCTGCTAGATTCCAAAGAGCCGGTTTTAACGGGTGGAGACCGTCCAAACAGTATTGGACATTTAAAGCTCCGTTCGTGCGGTTGGGAAGAAAATCACCATCAAGAAGTTATTAGCGAATTCGAGGGTTGGGTAACAGCCTTAACTCAACCATTTCGAGGTGTATTCGTGGATTTTGGGCAATTCGTAAAAATATTTTGCCGGGGACAGCCATTTCTAAGTAAGTCCTGATGGCAAAAAAGGCATTTCCAGCCAGTGCTGGTTTCGGGATGCCGAATGTTGGCGTGGCGAAAGCATTTAACTAAAAAACTCCCTCCTGGTGACTTCGGGCCGTGTACTATGATTTACCATGATATTCCTCTAATTATTCCTATTCTGGCGACTGGCTATTTGCTGACGATTTACATCTTATTGAGTTTTGCTCAAAGAAACGCTACTAGGGTATAGAGTAAGCACTGGTCTAGCTTTTACCAGCTCAGACAGTTGCTATACTATATTTATTAGCCTGTATAGGCTGTAGCAGTATTTTTTCGATGTGGAAAGAAAAAATCTGCTTTGGGAGACTGTAAGCGATAGTAACGACAATAAAAAGTGAACAGTAGGAAGTCTCCTCTGTTCACTCCTCACACCTAATTTGCGCTTGAACTAATAAATTACTAGGGACTTGCCGAGCTGGAAATATTTGGCTCGTTCTTAGTTATTCTACCTTATTCTACTGATTTCAAAGACAGTGGCTGATTAACAAATTCTGTCAAGGACACCTTTTCAACGGAAGGGGTATATCCTAGCCACTGTACGGAAAGTTGGGCAAACTGCTGGGGACAACCGCTGACGCCAAAGCGAGTCGGCAGTGGGGGACGAGTATCCCGCAATCCCAGCAGATCAATTTCTCTAACTGCGGCTGCCACGGCGTACACAGCTGGATCGACGAGCTGTACAGAAGGTGGTAGAATGCGACGCAGCACGGGAGCTAGGTGAGGATAGTGAGTGCAGCCATAAACCAGGGTATCAATTTGTTGCTGCAAAAGTGGGGCAAGATATTCTTGCGCCACTTCATAGGTGTAGGGGTCATTGAGCCGCCCTTGCTCAATTAAGGGCACAAATTCGGGGCAGCCAACTTGCCAGACTTGAACGCTGGGGTCAATTTCTAAAATCGCTTTTCGGTAGGCATTGCTGGCAGCGGTGGCGGGAGTGGCTATGACGCCGATGCGACGCCCTTTCTGAACGGCGGCGCGGGCACCAGGAAGAATAACCCCAAGTATGGGCAGTTGGAATTCAGAACGGACAGTTTCTAGAGCTAGGGCAGAACTGGTATTGCAGGCCATAATAACCATTTTCACGCCCTGCTGTTGCATCCAAGTGAGAATCTCGCGCGCGAACTGGACGATTTCGGCTTGGGAGCGAGTGCCGTAGGGTAGACGCGCGGTGTCGCCAAAGTAAAGGATGGATTCGTTAGGCATCTGCCGGTACAATTCTCTCAAAACGGTGAGACCACCGACGCCGCTGTCGAAAATTCCTATGCGCAGACGGGGCTGGTGACTTGTGGGGGTTCCTGGACTTTGGTGCCTGGTGCCGGTGCCTGTGTAGGATTCCTGCTCGGAAAGGGCACTAGCGTAAGGTCGTATGCTGTTGCTATAGCGGTCTGATAGTGGCAGCCAAGGGGGGCTGCCCTGGGCTGAAGGATTAGAGAAAAGTGGTTCCATTAAAGCAAATGTATTAATTTTGTTGAATGTACTGCAAGATACCGCGAGCGATCGCTTCTGCCATAACCTTTCGGTAAGCGGGATTTGCCAATTGGGGCGCATCTTCTGCTCCTGTGACAAAACCCGTTTCAACCAAAACAGCCGGCATAGAAGTTTTTCTGAGGACATAAAATCTTGCCTGTCGTACTCCGCGATCGCGGGCACCGGTAGCTTGCAGAATACTGTTGTGGATAGTGTAGGCTAGCCGCCAGCCTCTAGAGTAATAATATGTTTCTATGCCATTGACATCGGGGCGGCTCATATTAATAGCATTGGCGTGAATACTAACAAACAAAGACGCATTCACCCGTTCTGCTAATTGCACCCTAGGTTCCAACTCTATTTCCCGGTCGTCAGTGCGGGTCATAACCACTTGTACGCCGTTTTGCTCTAGAATTTTGGCCACTTGTTGCGAGATATCCAAAACTATCTCTGCTTCTTTAATACCGTTAATGCCAACTGCACCAACATCCCGCCCTCCATGTCCTGGATCGATCACTACAACTATTCGCCCTTTGGGCAGGGTGGGGGGAAAGTCAGAGGTAGGACTATTAGAAACAGGTGATCTACCGCCAACTTCTGTTGCTCGCCGCAATTGTACATACAAAATATTGCTGGCAGGCTGGTTAATTTCACTCAAAACAATCCCAGATTGCGGTTTTATCCAAACAGCAACAGTTTCGGAATCGGCTTGCTGCAAACGCACATCCAGTGCGTCAGTCTGGGGGCTTCTGACTCGATTCCCTAGTTTGGCTGAAGGAATTGTAATTTTGTAGTATCCTGTTCCCAAATCCCAGCCACTTGTATAAGTAAATGGCCCATCTGTTTTCACCACCAGTTGTGTGCCATTTTTCGCCATTTCTACAGACTGAATTTCCGTAATAGCATTGCTGTTGTGGTGCTGCGATTCTGCTTCTTGCTTTCGGGCGGATGAACCTCCTGTCGGCAAAACGATGACGTCGCCAGTATTCGTAGCTGTTGCTTGCCAGTCGTCAGGGGAGTTGCTGACGTTAAGCGTTATCCTCGCCACAGGGGGCAAACTTTCGATTTGACTAATTTGCAGGTTGCGAATGCCGTTGCGATTAACGGCTATATTCATCCCTTTCAGCTCAGAAGATACTTTCGCCCCCTGAAAGTCTATGTTTACTATTGAGCGCTCGCGATCCCGCTGCACTTTCAGCTCTGGTGCCGCACCGCTGGTACGAATGAACAATCCATCCGGCGTCAAAATCACGTTTTTGATTGCCGTTTCTGCTGTGTTTGCCTCCAGTTTTTCTTTCGGATAATCATCAGACGAGACATCCCTAGGAATCTCTTGTGGAGTCGGCAATTCTACATTCCACTGCCTCGCCGTTACCCCCCGCACTTTCACGCCTTCGGGGTCTACAGTATAACCCGGACTCAATTCAATCACGAGGCGAGTTGTCTGAGCATCAAATTGCCCTACTCGCACTGCTTCAATGCCATTTCTTCGCAGCCTAATTTCACCAGGTTGTCTGACGGTTGTGCCGGGCAAGTCAATAACCAAACGAATCGGATTGGCAATTAATTGTGCTGTCGGTTGAACTCCTTCGTCTGTTGTAATGTACAGCCGATTCTGTGCCTCGTCAAACCGCCAAGATTTGAGGATGGTTGCTTCGGCTTTTGAGGTTAACAAAAATGCAGTAAAGAAACTGGATAGTAGCCAGTGGAATTTCACCGAATATTGGGCTGGAAATTTCATACTTTAGTATGGTATTAATCTGAAGGCATTCCTTCTTGGAGAAACGGCTAATTTTAATAAAACAACCCTTTTGGGGTTGTCTGTTAGCGAGTCTGTAACGCCCAACTGGTTGTCTCGTTTTTTAGAAATAGCTAGTTAGGGCAAAAGCTGCATGACTGTCGTGGGTAGCTTACTATATATAAGTGCGCTCCTCTGCTGAGTTCCCTTATCGAAGGGTTTACGCCTAGAAGCTTTTTGAAAAATAGCCTGACTTGGCTCTTTTGCCGCTCAAAGGCAGAAACCTGTAAGACTTTGATATTGGCACTAGAGGCGCTGAAATTTCCTATGTCCACTTCTCATCACCACTTGCTAGAGTATCTGGCACATCGATAAGCTCTGCGAGCGCAGATTTATCTCCTTTGCCAGTTGTATCTATGTCTGCCGCTTTTGTTAAAAACCACAAGCTGCCACAGAACCCCAACCTAGCTGTTAGTTTCTCCAATTTGCTTTCAGCCCTGAGTAGTTGTTATCCGCCCAAAAATTCTGAATTAATTTTTTCTGCTTGCAGGAGGTGGAGACTTTATTTGTTTATTGACAATGTATCTTTCTTCTGCTCATGGCCACTTTTTTGATTTGGGGGCGATATTGCTCTTATAACTGACTTTTGTCTGTTGCTTGTTTGTGCTTTACAGAAAGAATGCTGTTATTTTAAAATTTCCTCTTACGCAGCTTTATTTTTTTTACTTTTTTCATAAGGCGGCACTGGATCATAGCCGCCTGGATGTAAGGGATGGCAGCGCATGATTCTAGCGATCGCCATTAATACCCCACGCCATGGGCCAAATCTTTCTATTGCTTCGAGGGCATACTGTGAACATGTTGGCGTAAATCTACAGACTGGGGGAAACAGGGGTGAAATGAACAAGCGGTAGCCCCTAATCAACCCGAGCAGTAAAATTTTCACCTGTCACCTCTTTGCAATCAAATATTTCTCTGTTATTTTAATAAATTTTAGCAGATTATTTTTTTTGTTATTTTGAATTTTAAAAATCCCTTTAATACCAGCAAAAAACGATAAATTAATAAAGATAAAGAATTGAATCTTCAAAGGTTGAATCGTGTCCTTACTGAAGGAAGTACCTTGGCTATTATCAGTTCCTCCTTTGTGGTTCCAGATAGCTGTTGTGGCGACTTGGGTGGGGTCGGTACTACTGTTAGCGGAGTTACTAAATCGTTTTGTATCTTTAGAACCGGAGATGACGCGCAAGTTGGTTCACATTGGCACGGGTCAAGTTATCTTACTTGCTTGGTGGCTACAGATCCCGGCGTGGGTGGGGATTGGAGCGGGAGTTTTGGCAAGTGCGATCGCTCTTTTATCCTACCGATTTCCCCTTCTACCAGGTATCAACAGCGTTGGACGCCAAAGTTTTGGCACATTTTTTTATGCAGTTAGTATCGGCGTGCTGATTGCTTGGTTTTGGCCACTGCAAAAACCTGAATATGCGGCTTTGGGAATTTTGGTAATGGCGTGGGGAGATGGGCTTGCTGCTTTGATTGGCTTGCGTTTTGGCCGAAATCGCTACGAACTTTGGGGAAATAAAAAGAGTTGGGAAGGTTCCTTTACTATGGCCCTAGTCACCTATGCTGTTTGCTACGGGATTCTAGTGATGGTGCAAGGTTTTATCTGGCCTACTTGGTTGGTGCCAATTGCGGTGGCTATATTTGCTACTGGGTTAGAAGCTTTCTCTAAGTTTGGTATTGACAACCTGACGGTTCCTCTGGGTAGTGCGGCTTTGGGCTTTTTTTTGAATAACTGGTTGGTGGGATAGTTTTCGGTGAAACAGGTGAGGAGATTGCAGGGGTGCGAGCGCTGCAGGTACTGCCACTAAGAGCGAAGATTAGTGGCTTGGAGAATTGCGAGAAAATACAAGAAAAATACAAGAAATAATAAAAATAATAAAAAATATAAATACTTGCAGTACTAACAGATATTTGGTTATACGCAGTCTGAAGGTACTATGCCGGTGGTTTCACGGTGTTTGCCTGTAGAGGCACAAGTCACAAGGCTTACTGTAAGGTTAGCGTTATAAGATGTCACATACAAATCGGTGGAGAGAGTTTTTATCTCCACCGATTATTCTAATCTTTAATTTAATCACAGTGCCAAAGAAGGCGTTGTTATTAACCGTTTTCAATTCATATCATGGTTTCCTTTGTAGGGTTCTCCTTCAAACGGCTGAACTCCTACTTTCGGGTACTGGTCATCGTTGGGGCCGAAAATGCGAGCGCTTGCAGCTAAAACATATTTTACTGCTTCGGAAATTCTATCAGAAAGGTTCATAAAGCCTCCTGTTGGCTATTTATTCTTATTTTAAAGCTTCTGCGACTATTGTAGACTCTGCCATAATATTTTGGCAAAAATTGCAATAATTTGATACTTTTCTCTGTTTGTTTGGCCACTTCCTGCCTCTTTCTTTGAATAACTTTATATTTTTTTATTTATCTTCACTTTTCTAGTTTTTATACTCAGAAATTTATTAAAATTTCTTAATATCTACTTAAGATACTCTGCTGAAAACTTATTTTTGTAAATTTTACCATAAATTACTGCTATTTATTGTATTTACAATACGGAAAAGACAAGTCATTTAGAGAAAAATTTTAAATATATTTTAAAGTAATAGATTATATTTTGGTAGAATTTAATATAATGGAGATAAACTGAATTCATGAGGCCGCTAGTTTATGAACATTGCTCCTGACTTGGATAGTTCGCAGGCTGAGGCTGTTCCGGAGAGGGGAAAGAAAGACAATTCAGAATTGACGGTGTACCCTGAAGACTACAGTCTTCTCACAGATTTATACCAACTGACGATGGCGGCTTGCTACGCGGGGGAAAGTCTGGATGAGAGGAAAGCGTGCTTTGAGCTTTTTGTAAGGCGATTACCAGAAGGCTTTGGCTACTTGATCGCGATGGGTTTAGCCCAAGCATTAGAGTATTTAGAACAATTTCGCTTTTCTTCAGAACAGATTGCTGCATTACAGGCGACGGGAATTTTTAGCGAAGCACCGGAAAGATTTTGGTCGCTACTGGCTACGGGGCGTTTTACTGGCGACGTCTGGGCGGTGCAAGAGGGAACGGCTGTTTTTGCAAATGAACCTTTGCTGCGGGTAGAGGCGCCGCTTTGGCAAGCGCAAATTGTAGAAACCTATCTGCTAAACACAATCAATTACCAAACTCTGGTGGCGACAAGGGCGGCTCGTTTACGAGATGTTGCAGGACCACAAGCAACGCTGCTGGAATTCGGAACGCGACGGGCATTTAGTCCACAGGCATCGTTGTGGGCAGCACGGGCAGCACTAGCTGCAGGATTGGATGCTACATCTAATGTATTGGCGGCGTTGAAATTGGGTCGTAAACCGGCAGGGACGATGGCTCACGCCCTGGTTATGGCTTTAGGGGCGATTCATGGTAGCGAGGGCCAAGCATTTGCGGCGTTTCATCACTATTTTCCAGGAGCAACTTTGCTAATCGATACTTATGATGCGCTCGCTGCAGCCCGACTTCTAGCTTATCAGTTACAGGCAGGAGAAATTGAGTTGCGAGGAGTGCGGCTAGATTCGGGAGATTTAGTAGCCCTTTCTAGAGAAATACGATCAATCTTGCCGGGAATTCCCATTTTTGCTAGTGGCGATCTCGATGAGTGGGAGATTGCCCGCTTACAAGCTGAAGGGGCGTGCATTGACGGTTACGGCTTGGGAACTAAATTAGTAACCGGTTCTCCGGTGAATGGAGTTTACAAACTGGTGGAAATCGAAGGCATCCCAGTAATGAAAAAGTCAGTAGGCAAGGAGACTTATCCAGGGCGTAAGCAAATATTTCGACGCTTCTACCAAAATCAAATGCAAGCCGATCGCCTGGGCTTGGCTGCAGAATCACCAACAGACGACTGTGAACAACCGCTACTGCAACTGGTGATGAAAGATGGGAAACGCTTGCAACCGCCAGAACCCCTGGAAGCGATGCGAGAGCGAACGGCAATTAATGTTGCCAGCTTACCTTCTGAAACTCGCCGCTTGAGCGAACCCCAGCAACCACCAGTGGAATTATCTAAAGAGTTACAGGCTTTGTTACAGCAAATGCAAATTTCCTAATCAATTAGGCTACTGGCGGGGGCAAAAGGGTATGAGCAATAATAATCCTAGAAATTACCTTTTTTCAACTAGCAATTAACAATCATCAATTTTCCAGTCCTCACTCTGCGCGTTGACATCGATTATTTAACAAGGAACAATGGTTAATATCGCTTTATTTGGTACCAGTGCCGACCCGCCTACAACGGGCCATCAACAGATTATCATTTGGCTGTCTCAAAACTTTGACTATGTGGCTGTGTGGGCTTCTGATAACCCTTTTAAGTCTCACCAAACGCCGCTGGAACATCGTGAGACAATGCTAAGGTTACTTATAGAGGAAATTTCGCCGCCCGCTACCAATGTCGCTCTGCATCCAGAATTGAGCAGCCCCAAAACTTTGATAACGGTGGAGCGGGCCCGCCAAAAATGGCCAAGTGCAGAATTCACTTTGACAATTGGTTCTGATTTGGTAACTCAGTTACCTCGCTGGTATTGTGTTCAAAAGTTACTCCAAGAAGTGAAACTGCTAGTGATACCCCGCCCTGGTTATGCGGTGAAAGAGGAAGATATTGAATTGTTGCGTTCTCTGGGGGCACGAGTGGCGAGCGCACCCCTTTTTGCTCCGGCTGTTTCTTCTACGCAAGTTCGCAAATGCGCACAAAAAGAGGCTTTAACGCCGCCAATTCAGGCTTACATCCATCGAGAGCAGTTGTACGCATGTCGGGAGGCAAACTAAAAAATGGCAGCATTGGTGGAAAAACAAGGGCGAGCGCAAGATTCCTCTCTTTTGGCAGATTTTAAAGTCGGTGTTGATAACGTTATTTTTTCTGTAGATACCTCACAAAATCGCCTGCTAGCACTCTTAGTAATGCGACAAGATGAACCTTTTCTCGGTCAGTGGAGCTTGCCGGGAACTTTGGTTCGACGAGGTGAATCTCTCGAAGATGCCGCCTACCGAATTTTAGCAGAAAAAATTAAAGTCAAAAATCTCTACTTAGAACAATTGTACACTTTTGGTGGCCCTGGTCGCGATCCTAGAGAATCTCCAAATAGCTACGGCGTTCGCTACCTTTCTGTGAGTTATTTTGCTTTGGTGCGGTTTGAGGAAGCAGATCTAATCGGTTCTGGATTACGCGGTATTGCCTGGTATCCTTTAGAAAAAGTGCCGCAGTTGGCTTTTGACCATAATCAAATTTTAGAATACGGCTATCGCCGCCTTCGCAATAAACTAGAATATAGTCCAGTAGCCTTTGAAGTGCTACCAGAAGTTTTTACTTTGAGTGATCTTTATCAATTATATAGCACGGTTTTGGGTGAAAATTTTTCTGATTATTCTAATTTTCGCACTCGCTTGTTAAAGCTTGGTTTTCTCTGCGATACGGGAGTGAAAGTATCACGGGGGGCTGGCAGACCGGCGAGTTTATATCGATTTAATGCTGAGGCTTTTGCACGGGTAAAGGATAAGCCGCTTGTGTTTATTTAAAATAAAATTAAAATAGAAAATAGAAGGAAATAGTATGAAAATTGCGCTTGCACAATTGAATCCAACTATTGGAGACTTAATTGGCAATTCTAGGCAGATTTTGGCAGCAGCAAAAAAGGCAGCAGAAGGCGGTGCTCGCTTGCTACTAACACCAGAGTTGTCTTTATGCGGCTATCCCCCACGAGATTTGCTGTTAGATCCTAGTTTTGTAGAGGCAATGTCGTTGCAATTGCTACAATTAGCAAAGGATTTGCCACCGCAAATAGCAGTGTTAGTGGGAACTGTGCAGCCCAACATTAACTCCCATGTTAAGGGTGGGAAAAGTTTATTTAATAGTATTGCTTTGTTAGAAGGTGGAAAGGTACAGCATTTTTTTCACAAACGCCTCCTACCTACTTACGATGTTTTTGACGAATACAGATATTTCGAGCCGGGAAATGAAAGTACTTTTTTTATTTTAGATAAGCTCCGCATTGGCGTTACAATTTGCGAGGATTTGTGGAATGATGAGGAATTTTGGGGAAAACGTAAATATGCTGTTAATCCAATTGCAGAATTATCTGCGCTCGGGGTAGATTTGCTGATCAATCTTTCGGCATCTCCTTATACGGTTGGCAAACAAAAATTGCGAGAGTCAATGTTACAACATGCTGCTCGTCGCTGCGCTCGCTCTATTATTTATGTAAATCAAATAGGTGGTAATGACGATCTAATTTTTGATGGTTGCAGTGTAGCTTTTAACCGCAACGCTGAGGTAGTTTTTCGAGCGGCTGCTTTTGCAACAGATTTTTCAATCCTGGAATTTGACGAACAAAGGGTAGATATTCTCCCAGGGCAGATTGCTACACTAATTGACAATGAAGATGCTGAAATTTTTTCGGCACTGGTTTTAGGGGTGCGGGATTATATCCGCAAGTGCGGTTTTTCTAAAGTGGTAATCGGGCTGAGTGGTGGGATTGATTCTTCTCTAGTAGCAGCAATTGCCGCTGAAGCAATCGGTGCAGAAAATGTTCTCGGTGTGTTGATGCCTTCCCCTTTTAGTTCTGAACATTCTATTTCTGATGCTCTTTCTCTTGCTAAAAATCTAGGCATTCAAACTTGGATACTACCGATCGCAGATTTGATGCAAACTTATGATAAAACTCTTTCAGATATATTTGCCGGCACAGAGTTTGGAATTACCGAAGAAAATATTCAATCCCGAATTCGGGGAAATTTACTTATGGCGATCGCAAATAAATTCGGTCATCTGCTAATATCAACGGGTAATAAGTCGGAAATGGCAGTAGGGTACTGCACCCTCTACGGCGATATGAATGGAGGCTTGGCTGCGATCGCAGATGTTCCCAAGACTAGAGTTTACTCTATCTGCCGTTGGCTGAATCAACGGGCAAAAGAAAATGACCCTTCTCAAGAAATCATTCCCTATAACGTTCTAATTAAAGCACCAAGTGCCGAACTAAAACCAGGACAAGTAGATCAAGATTCGCTTCCTCCTTATGATATTCTAGATGATATTTTAGATCGCTTAATTCATAAACATCAATCGGCAGCTCAAATTGTGGCAGCAGGGCATGATGCTGCAGTGGTTGAAAGAGTGGTAAAAATGGTAACTCGCGCTGAATTTAAACGCCGACAAGCACCACCAGGATTAAAAGTCACTGATCGCGCTTTTGGCACTGGATGGCGTATGCCAATCGCTAGTCGGCGAACTGAACCGCACGATTTTTTAATTAAAAAATAATATCTATCAGAAGTAAATGTGTCAAATTTTATACAATTTGCCGGAGCAATAAAATGAATTTAATGTTAAAAGTATAAAAACTTTGGGTATTTTAAGGAAAAAGACTGGATAAAATAACATCCTGTTGATAAAATCAGTAAAAACGCAGAGAGATGACTAAACAACTGAGAGCCCCCCTAATTGGAATTACTACTTATGGGCAAAATGAAGCATCTGCCTATACGCTCCCCAGCAGTTACACAGATGCGGTGCGAGCGGCGGGGGGCGTGCCGATTCTACTTCCCCCAGGGGAATCTAATGCAACGGCTATTTTAGAACGGTTAGATGCTATTATTTTCTCTGGTGGAGGCGATATCGATCCAGCAGCTTATAGCGGCGCGCATCATCCAACAATTTACTCTGTTGATACGGAACGCGATCGCTTTGAGTTGACTTTAGCTCAACAAGCATTGAAAATAGATATTCCCATATTAGGCATTTGTCGCGGTTTGCAAGTATTGGTAGTAGCGTGCGGCGGCACTCTCGTTACTCATTTACCGGATGAATACGGAACTACTTTGAAACACCGTCTTGATTTGTCGCCAACACAACGTTACCCTATTCACCACTCGGTACAAATTTTACCAGGAAGTCGTTTAGCGACAATTATGGGCAAAACTGAACTGGATGTCGTTTCTTGGCACCACCAAGCAGCGCGCTCGCTTCCTCCTGGTTGGCGCGTTGTAGCTCATGCTACAGAAGATGGTGTTATCGAAGCGATCGAACATCAAAACTGTTTTTGGGCACTGGCTGTTCAATGGCATCCAGAACTCTCTGTTCATGATATTGCTCACGAACGTCTGTTTCGGGCGCTTGTAGAGGCAGCACGGGTTTATTCTAACCGCCGCTGGCTGTCTGAACGCTATCAATCTTTAGAAGTAATTTAACAGGTAAACTTAACAATCTAGGGCGATCGCTTTCTGTTTTTTTATTATTTTAGCTTTGAAATTTCCAGGCGATCGCTTTTAATGCTTCTACTAATTTTTTTATATGATTTAATTGGTGTGTCGCCATTACTGTTATCCGAATGCGACTTGTGGGAACTGTTGGCGGTCTCACTGCTGCTGCTAATATTCCTGCTTCTTTTAAATTCTCTCCTGCTGCTAACACTGTTTGAGCATCTTTTAATGGTAGGCAAATAATCGCTGACTCCCAACTCGCCTGAAAAAGATGTGAATTTTTCTCAATTATTCCCGCTTGCCAAAGTAAGTTTTTTAATCCAATAATGTTTTCCCAAAGTTGAGCACGCCGCTCTGGTTCTTTTTTTATTATTGCGATCGCTTCTATTGCTGCTGCTGTATCTGCTGGTGTTAATCCTGTCGTGTAAATCCAGCTTTGAGAACGATTTCTCAAAAAGTCTATTAAAGCTGCTTTCCCCGCTACGTATCCTCCTAAACTTCCTAAAGCTTTACTGAGGGTGCCTACTTGAATCAATTCTTTTCCTGTGCAGCCAAAATGTTCTACGCATCCAGCTCCTGTTGCTCCTAAAACTCCTGTAGCGTGAGCTTCGTCAACTAAAAGCATTGCATTGAATTTTTCTGCTAAGTCTAATAGTTGCGGTAGTTGACATAAGTCACCATCCATGCTAAAAACACTGTCTGTTATAATTAAACAACGACGGTAGCGAGCGCGATTTTCTTCTAATTTCTGTTTTAAATCTTCTATGTCGTTGTGGGCATATTCTATAACTTTTGCCCCACTTAGAATCGCACCGTTTTTTAGGCTAGAATGATTGTAGCGATCGCTGAGAATTAAATCCCGCTTTCCAACACAGGCAGCGATTGTACCTATATTTGCTAAATAACCTGAACTAAATACAAGAGCGTCTTCTGTTTGTTTTAATGTTGCGATCGCTTTTTCTAGGGTAGTGTGTAGCTCCCTGTGCCCTGTTATCAAGCGTGAACCTGTCGCTCCTGTGCCAAATTCCTTGGCTGCATTTATAGCAGCTTGAATTAGGCGCTCATCTCCTGCTAAACCAAGATAATCATTACTAGCAAAATTCAAAAGTTCTCGCCCTTCTACTTTTACTGTTGCTCCAGCGCGCCCCTCTATTGTCTGTTCCTTGCGATACCAATTGGCACGGTGAATTGTTTCCAAAGATTCTTCTATCCAAGTGTATGCATTATTCGCCATCGAATTTTACTGTACTCTTGAACAAGTATTGCTCTTACACTAATTTATTTGACACTTGTATAGAAGTTGGCTTGCCCATTCTGCTCAGGCTATTCTATTTTCTTTTAATCTAATACAACTAGCCATCCTCTGCGCACTGCGTGTAGCAGTCTGTCTATTGTTACTTGCTCTTCTTCAGGGATGAAAGGCTTTAACAAAATTGTTTTTAGTTGTTGTCTATCTGTGCGGGTAAGGCACCCTGATTGCCAGACTTTGCTAAACAATTCGGTTATAGATATGGAAGATGTACAAGTTTGGGTTTCCATAGTGATTTACAGACTTAGAAGATAATATCGATTGATATTTATTATCGTAGCATTTTTCTGTTTTGGCGCACTGAGCTTTTGTGATTTCTGGCATGATTTGATGTGATTTTAATCACTAACTTAAATCACTTAGCTATAATTAATACTTAAGTTATCTTTTAAAAGATTTACAAAAATGTAGTATTGTCAAAACACCTAAAATTCATAAAATAAAAGTCATAAATTTTTCGTTTTTGGATTATGCCTGTTAAAAATTTTCTCACGCCGATACAAAAGAAACGTCTGCAAAAAGCTATCCGGGAAAGCAATTGTCCTCGTTTGCGAGAACATGCTTTAATTTTATTATTGCAAAATGATGGAAAAACTTATGAAGAGATTGCCGATTTTATTGGTTGTTCTTACCGAACGGTAGCATACTGGTGCGTACACGGCGATCCGGATAATCTCGATAGTCTGCGAGATAGGCGAGAGCAGGGAAATTACCGTAAGGCAAATGAAAGCTATATTAAATCGTTGTTGGAGGTGGTAAAGAAAGAACCGCGCAGTTTGGGATATGAGTTTGAAATATGGACAAGTCAGCGATTGGCAAATCACCTGGCACAGTTGACGGGTATTGAAATTAGCGCTACTCAAGTAACCCGGATTTTGCGTAAGCACAAGGTGCGTCTGCCAATGAGTCGAGTATAATATGATTTGTATAAAAGTTTTTGTAGGCTACGTTCTTTTCTTGAAAACGCAGCCGATAACTTTTAAGCTAAACCTGCTAATGAAAGAAAATGTACTCGCCCAGAAGATAATTCTCCTGTGACTATGGTTTTACCATCCGGGGAAATCGCACAACAACTTAATTCTGAATCGGCGGTAAAATTGGCTACCAATTCCCCGGATTCTAAATGCCAAAGTTTTAAGGTGCAGTCACTAGATACGGAAACAATAAATTCTCCATCCGGAGTAATAGCAACGTCAGTGACTCGATCACTATGCCCTTGAAGTGTTTTTAAATTCTGCCCAGAATGTAAATACCACACTCTTATTGTTGTATCTTCAGAACCTGAAACTGCTATTTTCCCATCTGGTGCGATCGCTACTGCCCATATTGAATCTTCATGCCCTTCTAAAATTCTTAATTCTTCTCCTGTTTCTAAATCCCATACTCTTAATGTACTATCTACTGATGCAGAAACTGCTAATTTTCCATCCGGGGAAATCGCTACTGCTAGCACTGCATCTTCGTGCCCTATAAACATTTTTATTATCTCTCCGGTTTGTAAATCCCAGACTTTTAATGTCCAATCTTGATATGCCGCGAGCACTGTCTTCCCATCTGGATGTATTGCAATACCGTAAATTGTATTATCACTTTGTAAATCTATTTCTTCGTCTTCTTCTATTTCTTCGTCTTCTTCGTAGTTTTCAAATTCTTCCTTATCTTCTTCCTGCTCTTTGTTTTCTTCTAAGGCTAGGGTTCTTAATTCTTCCCCCGCTTTCCAATGCCAAATTTTCATTGTACTATCTGCAGCCCCAGAAATTGCTATTTGCCCCTCTGGTGCTAGTGCGATCGCATATATTGGTTTTATGTGCCCTTTAAGAGTTTTAACATTGAATGGATTCTCTAAATCCCAAACTTTCAGGGTTTTATCTTCTGACGCTGAAATTACATATTTCCCGTCTGGAGAAAATGCTACTGCCCATACTGAGCCGTTGTGTTTTGGCAGTGTTTCTAATTGTCTGCTTGCCTGTAAATCCCAGACGTTTATTGTTGTATCTCTGGATGCAGAAATTACATGCCGCCCGTCAGGAGTTATAGCTATTCCTAATATACCATGAGAATGCCCTGACATTGCTTGTAATTCTACTCCCGTTTGTAAATCCCAAACTCTGACTATATTGTCTGAACCTCCTGAAACTGCTATTCTACCGTTAGAAGCGATCGCTACTGTATTTACTGTTGCCGTGTGCCCAACTAACGTTTTTAATTCTTTCCCTGATTCAATCTCCCATACTTTTAGCGTCTTATCTCTAGACGCAGAAACCGCGAATTTACCATCTCCTGAAATTGCTACACTTTGTACAGGATAAGTGTGCCCTTCTAAAGTTTTTATTGCCTTCCCCAATACTAAATCCCAAATTTTTAATGTTTTATCTTCTGATGCTGAAATCACAAATTTTCCGTCAGGAGAAATTGCAATACCATTGACATATGACGTATGTCCTGATAATGTTTTTAATAGAATCCCCTCATCAGCTTCCCAAACTTTAATCGTTTTGTCTCGCGATGCTGAAATTACTATTTTTCCATCTGGAGAAACGACGATTCCCCGCACAATATCTTCATGGGCTTGTATCATCATTGCTAAAGTGCCTGTTGGTAAATCCCAAAATTTAAGTTTACCTTTAGCTGTACCAGCAACTACAAATTTTCCGTCGGGAGCAAGAGCTAGGGAATGAATAGGCTCAAACTCGATATTTTCTTCCTCTTCCTCTTCCTCGTCTTCTACGTCTTCTACGTCTTCCTCATATTCTAAATCATCTTGCTCTGCTGGTAAAGTTCGCAATACTTCCCCAGATTTCCAATCCCAGATTTTGAGAGTACCGTCTGTTGAACCAGAAATAATTAAATTACTGTCTGGAGCAAGTACTACAGCCGTTACAAAATTCTCATGATCTGCTAGACTATATAGTAACGGTCCCCCTGGAGATTGTAAGCTGGGGAACATTGGGCATAACCATAAAGATTTCTGAGAGAGTGCAGCTTGCGAAAGCATCTCCTCAATATCTGGTATTTCTGAAGAAAATAAGCGCCCGATTAATTGCCCAGCTAATTGCAGTGGATCAGCACTCACCGCCTCTGCAGAAAATTGTAAAGCTTCTTGAATTAATCTTAAAACTTCCAGTTGCTGCGAATTCAGCTTTAAGTCGTAGTAGTTGACAAGTTCGTAATCTTGTATTAACGCTTCTATTCCCAATCTAGAAACTTTTGCATCGATAAAATTAAAATCTGTCAACCATGCATATAAACGCTCTCCATCTCCAGCTTCAGCAAATGCTCTCGGCTGGTGTTTCAAAATACGTTGCTCTGTTTCAGCTAGCTGACTGGCTAACCATTCTTTAAAATTGCTCATTTTGTCATCCCTTTAATGCCCGACTCGCTTATTATTTACATTCTGCCATCTAAACGATGCAATGGCTTATCAGTGCTGATTTGTGAGTTCAGAAATTAGAAACCTATCAGATAAATTATTTTTTGTCAAGATTTTTAAATCTACACTAATCATCAACTGTTATTTAAAAATCACAAAAAATAAAATATTAATAAATAGATAACCGCCAGCACAATTTGATTGTATTCCAGAATAAATTGTAACTCTATCATTATGCTATTTTAAAGAAAGTTAAAGAGCACAGTCAGAATATTGGGTGGTATTGATTTTTACTTTTTTTCTAAATCTTTATATTTTTTCATGGTGAAGTCAAACAACCTATATCTTTCAGTATTTATACTTACAGTATTTATACTCAAGCAGCGTTATCTTTAGCGAGGCTTTGGGAAACTATTAAAATTTTCTATACATGCAAGGGATGCAAAAGAGCGATTTACCTATAAAATGGTTGCTACCTTAGCGCAATCATTTGCTTACTTTAGAAAAATCATAGGCTAAACCTAAGGTGTCCGCATCCTGAGAAGTAGTGATGCGATATGGTGTTTTTTTTTGCAAACTTTTGCCTGAACAATAGGAGAAAAGCTCAGAATTCATGGGAATTACAAATCAGATTCACTTTAGGAACTTAAAAGGGGACATATTTGGTGGACTAACTGCCGCCATAGTTTCTTTACCTATTGCCTTAGCATTTGGTGTAGCTTCTGGTGCTGGTCCAATTGCTGGACTTTACGGAGCCGTTTGCGTAGGATTTTTTGCAGCCTTATTTGGAGGTACTCCGACATTAATTTCCGAGCCGACTGGTCCGATGACGGTTGTAATGACGACAATCGTCACCAACATGGTAGCGGCAAATGGTCAGGAAAAAGGTTTAGCGATGGCCTTTACCGTGGTCATGCTTGCCGGGATATTCCAAATAATTTTTGGAGTTTTCAAGCTAGGTAAATACATCACTCTAATGCCCTACAGCGTGATATCCGGTTTCATGTCGGGGATTGGGGTGATTATGATCATCCTGCAGATTGGACCTTTACTTGGGCATCCTACCAAAGGCGGAGTAATTGGGACACTGACGAATTTGCCGACAATCATAACCAATATTAAACTTCCGGAAGCCACACTGGGGATATTAACGCTAGCAATATTATTTTTAATGCCGGCGAAATTCAAGCGAGTGCTACCGCCCCAACTATTAGCATTAGTAGTAGGCACAATTGTATCGCTAGTTTTATTCCCAAATGTAGATATTCGTCGTATTGGCGAAATTCCGATGGGGCTGCCGAAATTACAGATGCCCGTATTTACTCCAGATCAAATCCAGACGATGGTTATAGATGGAGTAATGCTGGGGATGCTCGGATGTATAGACACACTTTTAACTTCAGTAATTGCGGACAGTTTAACACGCACTAATCACAACTCTGACAAAGAATTAATAGGGCAAGGGATTGGCAACCTAGTATCTGGGATTTGCGGTGGGCTACCAGGAGCTGGAGCGACGATGGGAACAGTGGTGAACATTCAAACCGGAGCGCGCACAGCTTTATCTGGATTAACTCGTGCTCTAGTTTTGCTAGTAGTAATTTTGTGGGCAGCGGGGTTAACTAAAAATATCCCGATGGCGGTACTAGCGGGGATAGCACTAAAAGTTGGTATTGATATTTTAGACTGGAGCTTTTTGAAGCGAGCTCACCAAATTTCGCTGAAAGGCTCTTTAATAATGTACGGAGTAATTTTACTGACCGTATTTGTTGACCTGATTGTAGCGGTTGGAGTAGGGGTATTTATTGCCAATATCTTAACGATTCAAAATCTGAGCGAAGTACAATCAAAAGATGTTAAAGCGATTACGGATGCGGACGACGCCATAATATTGAGCGACGAAGAGAAAGAATTATTAGAGCGTGGGAAAGGACGTATTCTATTATTCTATCTCAGCGGGCCAATGATTTTTGGGGTATCGAAAGCGATCGCTAGAGAGCAGGCAGTAGTAAAAAACTATGAAGTACTGATTTTAGACTTAAGCGACGTGCCCCTGTTGGGAGTAACTTCATCATTAGCGATCGAGAATGCGATAAAAGACGCATGCGAACAAGGGCGTCAAGTATTTATAGTTGGAGCAACAGGTCAAACTTACCGTCGTCTACAGCGATTAAAAGTTTTAGACTTATTACCGCCACAGAACTTAGTAGTCAATCGTACAGAAGCCTTAAAACAGGCGGTAGCATTACTAGAAGAGAAAGACGGCGTCAGCCCAGCGGTTGCTACTGCAGCAGTGCGAAATGGACAAGCTGAGGAAGCGAACAACACCAGTTTAGCGAAAACAGCCCAGCCTTAAAGAATTAGGAATAGAAACCCGGTTTTTCGACGAAAAAACCGGGTTCTTTATTGCTTCTCTTGGTAAAAAGCAAAAATTGAAAGAGCGCTTTAAAATCTTTTAATTTAATCATGAACAGAACCATCCGGCATAGTTGCACCTTGTAGAATTGCCTGATGCAAATTTTCCACTTCCATATAAGCGTCGCGAAGACTTGCGCCACTAAAATCTGCCCCACTGATAGCCGAAGCCTTAAGCTGAGCACAACACAAGCAAGCGTAACGCAAGCTAGTTTTTGTCAGATTAACATCATACAAATTAGCTCTATTTAACTTAGCCCCAGTCAAATCAGCCTCAGTCAAATCAGCGCCAGACAAATCAGCTCTAATTAAATTTGCCTCACACAAATCTGCCTTACTCAGAACTGCACCACTTAGATTAGCAGCTTGCAGATTAGAGCGACAGAGACTTGTAACGCGAATTTGCGCTGCACTCAGATTTGCTGCTGACAAATTGCTTGCCATTAGATTAGCTCCACTGAGTTTAGCTTCGCTGAGATTGACGCCGTCTAAATCTAAACCGTGCAAATCTACTCCATTGAGATAAGCATTTTTTAGATTTACTCCATTAAGGATAGCGTCTCGAATTAAAGCGCCGCTCAGGCGAGCCCCACTGAGATTTGCCCAACTGAGATTAGCTTCTTTGAGGTAAGCGGAGCGTAAATTGATTCCCCGCAAATCTGCTCCACAGAGATTAACACCGCGCAAGCTAGACAAGCGCAGGTTTACTCCCGACAAAATTGCCCCGCTCAGTCTAGCTCCTTTCAGTAGAGTTTTGACGATATAAGCGCCTTTGAGGTTAGCCTTTGTTAAGTCAGCGTCTTCGAGTCTAGCTTCGTCGATTTTAGCATAACTCAAGTCAGCTCGTTGCAGGGAAGCGCCGGTGAGGTTAGCTCCTGTAAGTTTAGCGCGACTGAGATTTGCCGAATTCAGATATGCCCCAGATAAATCGACTCCGACTAGATAGGCTCTTTCTAGATTTGCTCCGATGAGAGTAGCAGCGCGAAAATTTCGTTCTCCGGCTGCATATCGCTCCAGTAGTTCATCAACTTGCATAATTTTTTCCTCCCCTGGTGGGAGCACTGGCGAGTTCAGTTTATCTATAGGATGCCCACAGGGAGGGTATTTAATTTATTAATTTTTTTGACGAGAGATTTAATTATTTAGAAAGCTAGAAAGCGCTCGCCAAAAACAAAAAAAGGGGCATACTGCCCCCTTGCCTGTGAAACTGCTTAAGGTTTAGTAGGTTCTGAGCTGCTGGAACTTGTTGTCAAGTCTGGGGGTAAAATCACCTTATCAACAACGTGAATAACGCCGTTGCTAGCTTTGATATCTGCCTTAGTGACTTTAGCATCATTAACTTTAACTGTGTTATTTGCCGAATCGACTTCCAGTTTCAGCGAGCCACCCTCAACAGTTTTTTCTTCTCCCGAAGTAATTGACTTAGAGGTTAGTTCTTTTGGCACGACGTGGTAGGTGAGTACTTTTATTAATTTAGATTTATTCTCTGGCTTGAGCAAATCCTCAAGAGTTCCCGGAGGCAGGGCGGCAAAAGCTTCATCAGTGGGGGCAAATACGGTGAAAGGACCCTCTCCTTTTAAGGTTTCGACTAATCCAGCCGCTTCCAGTGCTTGTGTCAGCTTTTTGAAATTACCCGCAGTAGTGGCCACGTCTACCACACTGCCTGCTCCAGAGGTATCAGTTTTGCTGGAGTCAGTAGTGGTGCTTTCGGTTTTAGTAGCTTCAGTTTTGGTGGCGTCAGTTTTGGTGGCTTCAGCACTGGTGCTGTCAGTTTTAGTAGCCTCAGTTTTAGTAGCGTCGGCTGCAGGTGTTTCAGCAGTGGTATTGGTAGCTGGTGTACTTGCAGCCATTGTACTTTCAGGGCTTGGTGATTGCTTAGCTTCAGGGGAATTTTGGGAGCAGGCAGACAGAGCCACAGTACCGCTCAGACATAAAAGTGCGACTAAAAAGGTTCTAGGTAGGTGTTTTAGGTTTTTCATATATTTTTCTTAAATGTAACAGGGACAGTGGTAATTTTATAAAAGTTTACAGATTAAGCAAGATACGGTAAGCCCTGTAGATTTATTCTTGAAATCCCTACTTACAAGCTGCAACTTAAGATATTTACTTTTTACTAGCATGAATAATAAAAAAACACAAATTTCAAATTTCCATAAAAAATAAAAGATTTAATATTTAATAATAAAAAATTATAATGCAATTTTAAATAATTAAAAAAACCCGCTTTTTCGTGACAAAGCGGGTTGGTAAATTATTACGTTTACTGTAAACATGCTGTAGCTAGGCACAAAGTCGCACTTGCGGCATGACTGCCCCGTCTAGAATTGCGGAACGCCAGTTGCAGCCGGTGAGGATGGCATCGCGTAAACTGGCTCCTCGGAGATCTGCACCTGACAAATTAGCTCCATCTAAATTAGCTCCCCAAAGGTAAGCCCCTTGCAAGTTAGCGCCGCTCAAATCGGCACCTGCTAGGTTGGCTAAGTTTAGGTTAGCTCCACTTAAATCGGCATTTCGCAAATCTGCTTCCCTCAAGTCGGCTCTCATTAGAATGGCTCGGCTGAAGTTGGCATCGCTCAAATTTGCCTGCGGCACAGAAGCTTTTTTGAGATTAGCTTCATTTAATTGCACTAAGCGCATTTGCGCTCGACTCAAATCGGCGCCGGTGAAATTCGCTCCCTGTAATTTAGCTCCGTTCAGTTTTACGTCTTGGAGTTCTAAGCCGCTGAAATTGACTCCTTCGAGATTAAGCCCATTTAAGAATGCCCGATTTAGTTTGACGCCGTTCATCTGTGCCCCTTGAAGGGATGCACCGCTCAAGCGCGCTCCGCTGAGATTGGTCCAATTGAGGTTGGCGCCGGTGAGATTGGCTCCTCTGAGGTTGATGCCATTTAAATTTGCTCCGCAGAGGTTGACTCCAGGTAAATTTGCTCGATAAAGACTTACCCAGGTGAGGATGGCACCGCTGAGTTTTGCTCCTTTGAGATCGGCATTGGCAAGCTGGGCGCCTCTGAGATCGGCTTTTGTTAAGTCTGCTTCTATGAGGTTGCTATTTTTGAGTTTGGCATAGCTCAAATCTGTGGCGTAGAGGAAGGCTCCGCTGAGTTGAGCTTCTAGAAAGAAGGAGCGACTGACGTTGGCACGAGCAAGGGATGCGTCTTTGAGATTGGCTTGTGTGAAGTTTACTCCTGTTAAGGTAACTCCAATCAGGTTGGCTTCTCTGAGGTTGACTCCCTGAAAGTCTCTGTGCCCTGCAAGATAGCGTTTGATTAGTTCGTATTCGTCCATACGATGTACCTCTTGCTTTCTTTTGATAGAATTCCCGAATAAATAGCGGCGATCGCAAAAAACTTATTTGTATGTAAAAAGGCGAGCGCGCAGTAAGGCTTCCATTTTTGGCCCCACCGCGCGACTTACTTTTTTTAGTTGCTCAGGCTTGCTCACGCCTAATTGTCGTAAATACGAGCCTCAATTGCTTCTGGATGTTCCTCGCAATAGATCTCGAAGGCGGTTTTCTCTATTTTTTGAGCTCGTTGATGTGCCGCTTCTGCTTGTAGTTCTTCTACAATGTCCCAGGCTGCAGCACATTCTTTGGAATTCGCGCCTTTTTCTTCACAGATGGCACGTGCTTCTTGAATAGCTTGCTGGATGCGTTCTTCTAGAAGGATAGCCTTTGGTTTTTCTACAAAATCGCTTTTTCTGAGAATGTCGGTAACGGAGATGATGCCCACTAGCTTACCGTCAATAACTGGTGCGCGGCGGATGCCTGTGTTGGCGAATAACCGTGCTACATATTCTACACCAAGGTCGGGATTGACTACGATGCAGGGTTTGGTCATAATCTCGTAAACCCTGGTTTTGTTGGGGTCTTTTCCGAAAGCGGCTACTTTATATACGATGTCTGTCTCGGTGACGATGCCATAGGCGTCTTGTTCGTGACGGCGATCTACTATAAGAACTCTGAGGTTCTTTTCTTTCATTAGTTTTACTGCTTCAGCCACCGTCGCCGAGCCGCGAATGGTGACTACTTCTTTGGTCATTATTTCTTCAGCTTTCATCATCATTTTTTCTCCGGATAATAAAACTTTTTTACTTTGGCCAGTTTACCTGTTACTTTCAACCCTCTCACTCATATCATAAGTAAAAATTCTTACTTACGGGCAAAAGCTCCTCAGGGCTGACTTGTGGGGCATTTTACTGCTGGGAAAAAGGTAATGGCAGCTCTAAAACTCCACATTTTTTAATCTAAGAAAAATCTGGTACACTTGCATATTTTGTTAAAAGTGTTGAGGAGATGAGGCGCCAAACTGACAAGGTTTGCAAAAAGTTACGCGCTCGCATCTATCTCAAGAAAGATTTTCCCAACTGCTTTTGACTATGCCTTAGGGTATAAAAGTAAAATCTAGGTTAACTATTACAAATTGTTAAGTAGAACTCAAGCTTGAATGCCTGTCAGGAGTACAGGAAAAGAAGGGCAAAAGAGGCTACTCTTAATTAATGATTGCATTTTTTAATATTTTAAGTTATTTAGATTAAATAAATAGATATTTGCACCTTCAAACTCAGTTGTAGAGGTTGTTTCAGCCAGTAGACCGATACCGAAAGTTCTAGAGGGGATGAAAAAAAATTTACAAAACGTAATATAAAAACCAGTGAAGGCGTTGTATAAACATACATGGAGGGAACGAAAGACAGGCAAAAGTAAACCAAAAGACTGATTTACCTGGATTTTTCAGTTTCTCATTATCGTGTAAGATATTCTCAGAATTCTGAAATGCAGGTTGGCCAAATGGGCTAACTGACAGCATTCAGGACTGAGTTAAACCAGCTTAGGGCTGGAGTCTGTCTCGGACCTTCTCAGACTGCTGCGAAAGCTTGAAAAAGCCTTAAGACAGCAGACCGTTTTGGAAGAATCCACAAGCAAACAAAATAATAGGAGAGCTAACTCATGTTAGATGCATTTTCCAAAGTAGTGGCCCAAGCTGATGCACGCGGCGAATTCCTGAGCCAAGCCCAATTTGATGCTCTGGCCAACCTGGTGAAGGAAGGCAACAAGCGTCTGGACACGGTAAACCGAATCACCAGCAACGCTTCGACAATTGTAGCTAATGCAGCTCGGGCACTGTTCGCCGAACAGCCCCAGCTAATTGCCCCTGGTGGAAATGCTTACACCAGCCGTCGCATGGCTGCTTGCTTGCGCGACATGGAAATCATCCTGCGCTATATCACATACGCAACAATCGCAGGAGACCCCAGCGTTCTAGATGATCGCTGCCTGAACGGTCTGCGCGAAACATACCAAGCTCTGGGAGTTCCAGGCGCTTCCGTAGCAAATGGAATTCAAAAAATGAAAGAAGCAGCGATCGCGATCGTCAACGATCCGACAGGCATCACTCCGGGAGATTGCAGCGCTATTGTCTCAGAACTAGCCAGCTACTTTGATCGGGCAGCAGCTGCAGTGGCTTAATAACAAGGGCCGAATGATGTCAAGCAAATTGAAGTAATAGTTGTTTAAAAACTTTGCCAACTGAAGGGAGATATCTGAACAATGAAAACCCCAATTACTGAAGCGATCGCAGCAGCCGATACCCAAGGCCGTTTCCTGAGCAATGCTGAACTACAAGCAGTTGATGGTCGCTTTAAGCGTGCCGTCGCCAGCATGGAAGCAGCTCGGGCTTTGACCAACAACGCTCAAAACCTGATCAACGGCGCTGCTCAAGCGGTGTACAACAAGTTCCCATACACCACCCAACTGCAAGGCCCTAACTACGCTTCCACCCAAATCGGAAAGGAAAAGTGCGCTCGTGACATCGGCTACTACCTGCGCATGATCACCTACTGCTTGGTTGCTGGCGGCACTGGCCCAATGGACGAGTACCTGATTGCTGGCTTGGATGAAATCAACAGCACCTTTGAACTGTCTCCAAGCTGGTACATTGAAGCTCTGAAGTACATCAGGGCCAACCACGGATTGACCGGACAAGCTGCTGTAGAAGCAAACACCTACATCGACTACGCTATCAACGCTCTCAGCTAGTATCGGAAAAGAGCGTTTTTTAAATAGCGCAGTCCGGTAGATGTCCGGACGGGTATGCAGGAGCTAGCCAGAAACTAGACGGTGTATACCTATCCGGACATCTTTGCATATATGAACCCTATATCTGAACCTAGTTGTAGGCTTGGCTGAAAAAAGCTTGTTGTTTGTTGGGAGATTTTAAAATGGCCATCACAGTTGCAGCTTCCCGGTTGGGGACGTCCGCTTTTCTCGATGCACCACGAGTAGAATTGCGTCCAAATTGGACAAAAGAAGACATAGAAAATGTGATTCGTGCCGTTTACCGTCAAGTTTTGGGAAACGACTATGTGATGGCATCGGAACGACTCACTTCGGCTGAATCGCTGCTAAGAAATGGCAGCATTACAGTCAGAGAATTTGTTCGCTGTGTCGCCAAATCAGAACTTTATAAAAGCAAGTTTCTTTACAACAGTTTCCAGACCCGAGTAATTGAACTAAACTACAAACACCTATTAGGTCGGGCACCTTATGATGAATCTGAAATAATTTACCACCTAGATTTGTACGAAAAAGAAGGGTTTGATGCCGATATCGACTCTTACATAGATTCTATCGAGTATCAAGAAAACTTCGGAGAGAACATTGTACCATATTATCGCGGTTTTGAAAGCCAACGCAATCAAAAAACAGTTGGGTTTAATCGCATGTTCCGCCTATATCGCGGCTATGCTAACAGCGATCGCGCTCAACTAGAAGGAAAAAATTCACGACTGGCTCGTGAACTAGGACAAAATCGGGCCTCCAGTATCATTGCTCCTTCTGGTAGCCCTAATGGCTGGTCATACCGTCCAAGCGCTGATTCCGTTCCCAATACCTGTGTGGGTGGAGCTTTTGTTGGCTTCGGCGAAGATGGTAAGGTATACCGCATTGAAGCAGTTCTCAATAAATCAGGTGTACGACGCAGTACAGTAAGCTTCTTTGTACCTTACGAAAAACTTTCGAATAAAATTCAGCAAATTCTGCGTCAGGGCGGTAAAATAGCCAGCGTAACTACAGCCTGAGAAAATTTTCCAACACTCAAAATCGAAAGTGTAAAAGAATATTCTCAGATTAACCTCAAGGAGATAGAAATAAATTATGTTGGGTCAAACGGCAGCGGGTAGTGCTGCAAATACCCCTTCTGGAAGCCGCTTCTTCCGCTTTGAAGTAGTCGGTCTGGCTCAAAATTCAGAAACAAGTAAAAGAAACTTTCCCATTCGTCAAAGTGGCAGAATATTTATTAATGTGCCATACAACCGGATGAATGAGGAAATGCAGCGGATTGGTCGTCTGGGCGGCAAAATTGTCAGTATTACGCCAATAAAGTCTGGCGAGTAATGTTGATTTTCAATAACTGAGTATATTGTTTACGGCGCCAACGTCGGGAAACTCTCACCCCCTTTGTAAGGTAAATGGGAAGAAGCAGAAGGAGAGATAAATAAATCTCACCTTCAATAGTGACTCCCCATCTTTGCGAAGGGGGTGAGGGCTGAAAAAAAATATTAAAGCAGTAAAGCAATGCAAGATGATTTTGAAATGGCTCCCCCAGGGGGCGAATCGCTAACCGTAGAAAAAGCGATCGCTAATTTGCAAGGAGATGATCCAGGTTTACGCTATTACGCAGCTTGGTGGCTTGGCAAATTCCGCATTGCAACACAAGAAGCAATTGACGCTCTGCTGGCAGCATTAGAAGATAAATCTTGTCGTACAGAAGACGGCGGCTATCCACTACAGAGAAATGCAGCTAGAGCTCTAGGTAAATTAGGAAATCAAAAAGCTGTAGAGCCGCTTATTCGCTGTCTGAATAGTGAAGATTATTATGTCAGAGAGGCAGCAGCACAGTCACTACAAAAATTAGGCGCTCGCTCCAGCATACCAGCACTAATAAAACTCCTGGAAGGAGGCGTAGAAGCAGCAGTACAAGTACCAGGAAAACCCCATTTAACACAACCTTATGATGCTATACTAGAAGCTCTTGGTAGCTTAAATGCAAAAGAAGCAATACCACTAATAAAACCTTTCATAGAACATCCGGTTAAACGAGTACAATATGCTGCTGCACGGGCAATGTATCAATTGACAGGAGAAGCAATTTACGGTGAACACTTGGTGCAAGGGCTACAAGGAAAAGAATTGCAATTGCGACGCACGGCATTAATGGATTTGGGAGCAATAGGATATTTGCCGGCAGCAGAAGCGATCGCTCAAACACAGGCAGAAAATAGTCTAAAAATTATAGCCCTAAAAGGAATACTAGAACATCAATTAAAAAATAACTCCCTAGAAACTTCAAATTTATCCGATGACGCCATCCGGGTAATGTCACTAATAGATTCTCTATTGTAAACAGCAAAAATTATGACTTACACAGTCATCAATAATAACAGTATCGAAAACTTAATCCGAGCCGTTGAAGAAGCTACTTCAGCGGATAAAATGATAACAGCAGTAAAAGCACTTGCAGCAGCACGCCATCCAGCCGCTATTCCAACTTTAATAGATGTACTGCGATATAATAATCCAGGAGCAGCAGTAGCAGCCGTTGATGGGCTAATTGAATTAGGAGAAGCAGCAGTACAACCAATTATAGATAGACTCGATAGTTATAATTATGGAGCTAGAGCCTGGGCAATTCGAGCATTTGCTGGCATCGGCGATGTGCGGGGTTTGGATTTATTAATAACAGCAGCAAAAACAGATTTTGCACTAAGCGTGCGCAGAGCCGCAGCCAGAGGTTTGGGAAATTTAAAATGGTCTGGTTTGCCAACAGAACAAATACCAGCTGCTCAAAAGCAAGTATTTAACACATTAAAATTAGTTTGTCAAGATCCAGAATGGGTAGTGCGATATGCGGCAATAGTAGGATTACAAGGGCTAGCGATCGCAGTAATCGCTAATCCTCCAGAATGGTTTACAGAAATTCTAACACAATTTGAAGAAATGGCAACAACAGATACAGAAATTGCCGTTCGCGCTAGGGCACGGCTGGCAAAACAAGAAATAAGTAAATAAGTAAAAAATAATAAAACTAAAACTATTCTGGCAACCCTATCACCTCGCCGACACCCTCAACAACCTCACCTATATTTTTAGCATTAATTCCCTGCGAATTAAACCAAGAAATAGCTTGCTCTGCTTGTTCACAAGAAACAAGCACCACAAAACCAACCCCCATATTAAAAGTATTAAACATTTCTCGCTGACTTACTCCCCCTACTTCTGCTAGCCATTGAAAAATAGGCGGCACTTCCCAACTATTCAAATTAATTTTAATAGATTGCCCTTTTCCTAAACAGCGGGGCAAATTCTCTGGCAAACCTCCACCAGTAATATGCGCCATTCCGTGAATATCAATCCCAAAACGACGAAGGGAAAGAACTTCACTAACATAAATTCGCGTAGGTGTCAAGAGAATTTCTCCTAAAGTTTTATCTAGGGCTTCCGGGCGAGCGCTCAAAGAGAAACCGCGCTCGCTGAGAATTTTGCGTATCAAACTAAATCCATTACTGTGAACGCCAGAACTAGAAAGAGCGATCGCTACATCTCCAATTTTTACTTGAGAGCCGTTCAATAATTCACTGCGTTCTACAATTCCTACACAAAAACCAGCTAAATCATATTCTCCTGGCTGATAAAAACCAGGCATTTCTGCTGTTTCGCCTCCCAGCAGCGCACAATTTGCCTGCTTACAGCCTTCTACAATACCAGCAACCACTTCAGCTAATTGTTCCTGATTCAATTTACCCGTTGCCACATAATCCAAGAAAAACAGTGGCTCTGCCCCTGATGTAAGAACATCATTCACACACATCGCCACGAGATCAATTCCCACCGTGTCGTGTTGATTTAGTTGCTGAGCAAGTTTTAGCTTTGTGCCTACACCATCCGTACCCGATACTAAAACCGGTTCTCGATATCCAGTCGGTAGTTGAAAACAACCGCTAAAACCGCCCAAATCCCCCAATACCTCTGCTCTATAAGTACTGCGCACTAGACTGCGTATACGATTCACAAACGCCCTTCCAGCTTCGACATCTACACCTGCTTCTCGATAATCCATCGCCCAAACTTCCCCAATTGCCAGATATTGCAGCAAGTATTGTACTAAACTTGACAAAATTTTCAAAATAGCCGAAAACCTTGAAAATAATGAGATTCGGGTTTATGGCCAGAGGAAAAGTGTAAAGTTTATGTAAAATTTGGGGGTTTTTTGAGAAATAGCGCTCGCCAATCCAAAAAAATCATGTTAATCTGTTCCAGTTCCCGCATTTTTCTGGAAAGCGGAAAGAGTTCGAGTTAGTGGGGGCGCTACCGCTTTTGAAAACTCGATTTCTTATTGCTCCTCATAGATACGACGTATGAATCAAAAACTTTGGAATAGCCTGACAACTGCCTTACTGGTAACAGCCATAGGGCCATTATCCAGTCAAACTGCACAAGCTCAGGCAGTTAACAAAGGCTCCTCGGGGAATATTTCTCAAGCACAAAACTTAGCAAACAGAGAAACTACTCCCTCACCTGCAACCGGAGGAGAAGCGCTCGCCAAAATATACCCACACATAATGGAAGGGCGAGCTGCTGCCACGCTTCACATTTACAATATTCCGGTATTAACATTTCTCAGCTCCAGCAAAAACAAATCTCTCGCCCAAGCAAAAGCGATCGCCACCCATATCGAACAACTAAATCAAAAAGGCATAGACGCCAACAGCATCACAGTCAGCCCCAATCCAGAAGGAAATTGCCCACCCTCCCCTTGCACTTACAGCTTCACCATCCAAATCAACGGTGAAAATTTAGTCACCATCAACAACCACACCATCTTGCCAGACACCACTGGCAACTTAGCAGAAGACGCCTTACAAGCCACCAACCGTCTACGCCGACTACTTGGCAACGCTCCACCTCTATCAGAAATCCCCGGAATGCCCAGATTAGCCCACCTTACCGAGCCAGTTTTATTAAGCTTCAACGGTTGGGCTTCCTGGTATGGTCCTGGATTTCACGGCAATACCAGCGCCAGTGGCGAAATCTTCAACCAGAGAGAGCTAACTGCAGCTCATCGAGAATTACCTTTCGGCACTCACGTGCGCGTCACCAACCTTGATAACGGTATGTCTGTAATAGTCAGAATTAACGATCGCGGACCATTTGTTCACGGAAGAATTATTGATCTCTCCGCAGCCGCTGCTGAATCAATCGGTATGATAAACTCTGGAATAGCTCCCGTGCGCATAGACGTACTCGGAACTGAAATTCCAGTGCGAATCAGCTCCCAGCCCTAGTAAAAACCGGGATACTTTAGTTAAAACAAAAGTCAGAAGTCAGAATAAAAACTTTCCTGACTCCTGACTTATAGATTATTTGATTAATTTGGGAGATAAAAGTGCACCTGTTTACCACGGTTGCTGGATTGCGCTGCTACTTAAGTTTACAGCGAGCCGAACAAAATCGGAACGCCAGCACAGCCCTACCGTCGGGAATAGGTTTAGTGCCAACAATGGGAGCACTACACGCGGGTCATCTAAGTTTAATTCAACGGGCGCGACAAGAAAACGCTATTGTCATAGTTAGTATTTTTGTCAATCCTCTACAATTTGGCGCACACGAAGATTTTCAAAAATACCCCCGCACCTTAGAAAAAGATCAACAATTATGTGAAGCAGCGGGTGTAGATGCAATTTTTGCTCCCAGCGCCAAAGAATTAGGAATAAAAACCTCTTTTGGTAATGTAGGAGCTGAAAATCTCCTTCAAGCTTCTGATTTTTATCTCTCGACTGCCGTAGTACCGCCTGCCTCTATGACAGCGGTTATGTGTGGGCGAGCGCGCCCAGGTCACTTTCAGGGTGTTTGTACAATCGTCACTAAACTTTTTAATTTAGTACAACCCGAGCGCGCCTATTTTGGCCAAAAAGACGCCCAGCAATTGGCCATTATCCGAAAAATGGTGGCAGATTTAAATATTCCTGTGGAAATAGTATCTTGTCCAACTGTACGCGAAGCTTCAGGGCTGGCTATGAGTTCTCGCAATCAATATTTAACTGAAGATGAGAAAAAACAAGCTGCAGTGTTGTATCGTAGTTTACATAGAGCAGAATCAGCATTTGTGGCAGGAAAACGCGCGGGTGCCGAGCTAATAGCAATGGTAAAAGCGGAGTTAGCCACAGAGCCGAGTGTTTTGCTGGAATATGTTGAATTAGTTGATCCCAATACTCTGATGCCTATAGAAGAAGTTGAAGAAGTCGGGCTGTTAGCGATCGCTGCCCGTGTAGGTAGCACACGATTAATCGATAATGTAGTACTACGCGCTCGCCAGCCAATAGTAGCTATAGATGGTCCTGCTGGTGTAGGCAAATCTACCATTGCCCGTCACATCGCTAGAGCATTAGAATTTCGATATCTTGATACAGGAGCAATGTACCGAGCAGCCACTTGGCTGATTCTCCATTCAGGAATCGCCATAGAAGACGAATCAGCAATCGCTGAAGCAATAGGGCGCTGTGAAATTAGCATCGGAACCCCCATAGTCAGCGATCCCCTTGCACCAATCCCCATTCAAGTTAACGGAAAAGACGTAACGCAGGCAATTCGCACCTTAGAAGTTACAGCTCACGTTTCAGCCGTTGCTGCTCAACCCGCCGTACGCCGCTTACTCGTTCAACAGCAACAGAATCTTGGTAAAAAAGGTGGATTAGTAGCAGAAGGGCGCGACATCGGCACAAATGTATTCCCCGATGCTGAAGTTAAGATATTTTTAACTGCTTCTGCCCGCGAAAGAGCAAGACGTCGTCAGCAAGATTTAATAGCACAAGGGCAAGAAATAGTAAGTTTAGAGCAATTAGAACAAGATATTGCTGAACGCGATCGCAAAGATAGCACTCGCCCCGTAGCACCTTTAAAAAAAGCTCCTGACGCTCTCGAAATTCAAACGGATGGCTTGAGCATTCAGGAAGTAGTTGCTCGCATTCTCGCCTATTACGAACATCGACAACAAGCAAGGGCTAATCAATAGATAGATATTCATAAATCAGGGTTTCCTCTCATGACAGAAAAAAACGCAATGGAGTCAAATATTTCCGAAGTTAAACAGATAGCTGCACAGTTATTGGCAGGAATGCTGAGTAACCCGCATATATATCCTAATATAAGCGATGAAGGTGTGCGAGGAGAAAGAGAGCAAATCCTGCTCATGCTAGCAGTTGAAATGTCTACAGAATTAATCGGAAAAATAGAAAAAAAAGAACAATAAAAAATAAAGGACTGAAGTTTTATCTTCAGCCCTTATTATTTTTTTGTTTTGCCCTAAGCCTTCACAGTCACTTTCTGTGCATATACCTCAGCGTTGGCTTCAGGAGAATTAGCTTCACTAGGCGGAACAAGTTGCCAGAATTTAGGCAAATATTCTGCCCAATTTGCTAAAATTTTTTCTGCCTTTTTACTACCAGTACGACAGGCGTGCATTTCAATCAACTCTTTAAGTTGAGCTTCCCCAGCAGGAGTAGAAACTCGCTGCATTTTAACAATTTCAGTATTAACCTTTGCTGGGAAACTGCCATCTTCATCAAGGAAATAGGCTAAACCGCCAGTCATCCCAGCACCGACATTGCGCCCAACCTTACCAAGTACGACGACAACGCCGCCAGTCATATACTCGCAGGCATGATCCCCGGTTCCCTCAACGACTGCCTTTGCCATCGAATTACGTACAGCAAACCGTTCACCGGCGATACCATAAGCAAACAGGAAGCCGCCTGTAGCACCATAAAGACAAGTATTGCCGATGATTACATTTTCGGATGGATCAAAAGTAGCCTTGGGAGAAGGTTTGATAATAATTTCACCGCCATGAATACCTTTGCCTACATAGTCGTTAGCTTCGCCTTCTAAAATGAGAGTCATTCCGGGAAGGTTAAAAGCACCGAAACTTTGACCTGCACTACCTTGGAATTTGAGAGTGATTTGCCCTTCAAAGCCGCTATTACCATATTTTTGAGCGATCGCTCCAGCGATGCGAGCCCCGACACTGCGATTTGTATTAAAGATTTTTAAAGTTTTCGTAACACTACCGTGATTTGCGATCGCAGCCTGAATATCTGCATCAGCAAGCAACTGATCATCCAAAACAGGACCGTTGCTGTGTACCTCCTCATGTACAAGAAAATCGCGATTTTCCCGTGTATCAGGAAGCTGCAACAGACAATTAAGATTCAGTGATTGCGTCTTTGTTAATTTAACATCTTCGCGAACTTTCAGCAAATCGGAACGCCCAATCACCTCATGGAGGGAACGATAACCTAAATTTGCCAAAATACTGCGCACTTCCTGAGCCACAAAATAGAAGAAATTGACAACATGAGCAGGAATACCAGTAAACCGTTCCCGCAACTTTTCTTGCTGAGTTGCTACTCCAACAGGGCAATTATTAGTGTGACAGATGCGCGCCATGATACAGCCAGAGGCAATCATAGCGATTGAGCCAAAGCCGTATTCTTCACCGCCCATCAAGGCGCACATTACCACATCCCAGCCAGTTTTCAGCCCGCCGTCTACACGTAGGATTACGCGCTCGCGCAGAGAATTTTCCATCAACACCCGATGTACTTCTGTTAACCCTAATTCCCACGGCGAACCTGCATGTTTAATAGAGCTTAAAGGAGAAGCTCCAGTGCCGCCATCGTGCCCTGAAATTTGGATAACATCTGCATTAGCTTTTGCTACGCCAGCGGCGATTGTACCGATACCTACTTCCGCCACCAGTTTTACCGATACTCCTGCTTTAGGATTAATTTGATGCAAGTCAAAAATTAACTGTGCCAAATCCTCAATAGAGTAAATATCGTGGTGCGGTGGTGGCGAAATTAATGTCACACCTGGTTTTGAGCGCCGTAACATAGCAATATAGGGGCTGACTTTAGTGCCAGGCAACTGTCCACCTTCTCCAGGTTTTGCCCCCTGAGCTATCTTAATTTCGATTTGTTGAGCATTCATCAAATACTCAGGAGTAACGCCAAAACGCCCTGATGCTACCTGTTTAATAGCTGAAGATGCAGTATCACCATTGCGCAACCCCTTAAGATGCGGAAACTGTGGGGAGTATCCATTTTCATCTACATCATCGAGTACTTTAAAACGCACTGGATCTTCGCCGCCTTCGCCAGAGTTGGATTTACCGCCGATGCGATTCATTGCGATCGCAAGTACTTCGTGAGCTTCCCGCGATAGTGCTCCTAGAGACATTCCCCCAGTACAGAAGCGTTTCATAATTGCTTCTGTTGGTTCAACTTCTTCAATAGGGATTGGGGAGCGATCGCTCTTAAACTCCAGCAAATCTCGCAAAGCCGTCACAGGGCGTTCCAACAGAAACTTCCGATACACCTCGTATAGAGAGAAGCCCTGATTATCTCCAGAGGAAATATCAAACGACGCAACAGCCTTATGCAGCGCCTTTGACATTTCTGGATTATTCATATGGTATTCGCCACCTGGACGGAATTGCACAAAACCGAAATTTTCTAACTTCTTAGCCGTCAATTCAGGGAAAGCACGACTATGGAAATAGTTAACTTCTTGAGCCAATTCTCGTACAGACAGCCCCCCTACTTGAGAAACTGTGCCTGCAAAACCCAACTGTAATAAATCTGCCCCTATGCCAATTGCTTCAAAGATTTGCGCCCCCTGATAACTAGAGAGCAGCGAAATACCCATTTTCGAGAGTATTTTCAGTAAACCATCTTGTACAGCTTTGCGGTAATTAGCTTGAGCCTTAGTGATAGAGATAGCAGGGATTTTGCCCCGCTCCATCATATTTTGAGTTTTAGCACTTGCCCACCACTGACGCACAGATTCTAGAGCTAAATAGGGGCAGACTGCAGAAGCGCCATAGCCGATTAAACAGGCGAAGTGGTGTGTGCTCCAACACTGGGCGGTATCAACGATAATTGACGCTTTCATGCGGAGCCCTTCGCGGATCAGGTGGTGGTGGACAGCTCCTACAGCCAATAGAGGCGGAATGTAGGTATAGTCAGCATTGATGCCGCCGTTGCCATTATTATCGGGAGTTGGGAGAATGCGATCGCTGAGAATCAAAATCTTCTTACCAGAACGAACTGCCTCCGCAGCTTGTTGACAGAGATTAATAACCGCTTGCTTAAGTCCATCAGGTCCCCACGCTATCTTATATAAAGTCGAGAGTTCCCTGAATGCGAATTCTGATGCCCGGATAGCATTTAACTCACCTTCATTGAGAACCGGGGAGGAAATTTTCAGTAAGTGGGCGAATTCTGGTTTTGCTTCTAACAGATTACCGCGTTCGCCGAGCAGCAATGACAGCGACATCACCATGCCTTCCCGCAGCGGATCGATAGGCGGGTTTGTCACTTGAGCAAAGCGCTGTTTGAAATAATCATAAAGTAAGTGGGGGCGTTCTGAGAGTACAGCCAGAGGAGTATCATCGCCCATACAGAAAGTAGGCTCTTTCCCGGTGCTGGCCATTTCTTCAATCACCATTTCTTGGTCTTCCGCCGTATAACCAAAAGCGGTTTGCAGGCGCAGCAGGGTGTTTTCGTCTAACTGTGGGGTTTCTGTAAAAGGTTGTGCTGCCAATTCTCGGCGGTATTGTTTTAACCATTCCCCGTAGGGGTGTATTTTAGCTACTCGCCGCTTTATTTCCCAATTTTTCAAAATCTCCTTAGAATCCAAGTCTACTGCGATCATTTGACCAGGCCCAAGGCGGCCTTTTTCCACAATATCTTCTTCTGGCAAATCCAATACACCCGCTTCTGAAGCTACAATGATCATGCCGCTGCGGGTGATACAATAGCGGGCAGGGCGTAATCCGTTGCGATCGAGCATCGCGCCTACTTGCTTACCGTCACTGAAGACTAGCAGGGCGGGGCCATCCCATGCTTCTTGAATGCCGCTATAATATTCGTAGAAATCTACTATTTCGGGGTAGTTTGCCAAGTCAGGTTGATTCAGGTATGCTTCTGGCACCATAATCATTAGTGCTTCTTCCGGAGAGCGCCCAGAGCGTACCAGCAATTCCATCACATTATCTAGAGAAGCTGAATCGCTATTATTGACATTGACAACTGGTAGTAAATCTTTAATGCGTGAAGTAGGGCGATACTCTTCTTCTTGTTGTAGAGTTGCAGAGCGCTCGCTCTTAGGCGAATTCTCCCAAATCGGATGTGTCAGGGTTTTTTCCCGCGCCATCATCCAGTTAATATTGCCCAATAGTGTATTAATTTCGCCGTTGTGACCTAACATGCGCAAGGGTTGAGCCAGTGCCCAGCGCGGCATTGTATTAGTACTGAAGCGCCGGTGATAGACGGCGAAAGGACTTTTATAGGCGGGATTTTTTAAATCCAAATAAAACTCGCCTAGTACAGAGGAGCGCACCATGCCTTTATATACAATGGTACGGTGGGAAAAAGAACAAATGTACCAATCTTCCCCCCATTTCATGCTCTCAATTTTTGAGAGTTCTTTGCCGGCAGTGTGGCGAGTTAAGTATAATTGACGTTCGAGTTCTTCTCCCTGCCACTTTTTGGATTGGAGGATAATTTGTTCTATTTGCGGCTGATTTTCCCGCGCTTGAATTCCTAATACTTCTGGATTTATGGGTACTTGGCGCCAGCATATGAAAGTTAAATCGTGGGATTTCGCCTCTTTTTCTATTATTTGGCGAATGATGCTGGCTTTCTCAGGATCTTGGGATAAAAATACCATGCCGACTGCTAATTCTGCTGTCGGATCGAGGGGAATATTTTTTTCTGTTGCCCAGGCAATTATTAATTCCCGAGGAATTGCTGTCATTATTCCTGCCCCATCTCCAGAACTGCGATCGGCGCTACAGCCCCCCCGATGTTCCATGCAGTTTAGAGCCGACAATGCCATGTTAATAATATCGTGGCTATTTTTTCCGTCAGAGTAGGCAATAAAGCCGACGCCGCAAGCATCCCGCTCCTCGACTAGCCATTTTTGACCTTTAAATATTTCTATTTCTAGGTTTTGTTGGATTTGATTTTGTGTTTCGTTTTGATTCACATTTGTCTTGTTCATGGTATAGTTCTGGATGTTCGTGCTTGCTTTTTTTTGACAGGGGAATTTTCGACTGAAATTAGATTATCTTGGCGCCTGGTTTTTGTAACTTGGACTACAAACACCAGCAAGGAAAGCTTAGTACTTCCTTTATTGAGCTGGAAATTGCATAAAAAATTTTTTGAATTGGAAAGCTTTTCGAGTTTTTTGCTCGCTAGAAATTAACTGCGTTCGCGAAGCGACTCCCAAAGGAGGATCGCTTTTTCTGTCAATCGCTTCCCACTTACCTCCTGTTTTAGCGCTCCTGAGCGCAAGCTGCTGACTGGGATCTCCCACAGCAGACTTGCTTTCAAACAGCGGTTTTATATCTTAACACGTATAACAACAACTGACAATCATTGCCTCCGCCTGCTTTAAGTGATAACTTAAATCTAAATTTAATAAGATATTAATTTTTATTGCAATAACTTTCTTTATGAGCGAATGATTTACTCTATTTCGTATTAAGCCTGCTAAATAAATATAGAAATATTTATAGTAGCTATTGAATTTACAAAATAAAAGAATTTTAAAGTTATAAAATAATTAAGTTGAAATTTTTATTTAAATTTTGCAGCCAGAATAGCAAGATAATTGTAATGTAAATAAAGCCAGAGAAAAGTGTAATCTCAAACAGATATATGAAATAAAATTTTAATCATTGAAGAGGGTTTATGGAGGAAATCAAACTTTTCGGAATGCCAGCGCGCTCAGGCAGGTGGTTGTTTGTGATTTTGGGGATGATAGTATTATTGTGTTTGGGGACGGTTTATTCTTGGAGTATTTTCAGGAAACCCCTCGAACAGATGCTTAATTTAAGTGCCACAGACAGTATGTTACCGTTTACGGCACTTTTGGTATTTTATTCAGCTTTGATGCCACTAGCTGGATTTTATATCAAGCGCTGGGGAGCGAAGAAAATGACAGCGCTTGGTGGAGCGATCGCAGGTTTGGGTTATATTCTTTCAGCATTTGCCCCCAATCTTGGCATGCTAATTTTAACTTATGGTGTAATCGGCGGTGCAGGCGTCGGAATTGCATATGGCGTGCCCCTAGCAGTTACAGCAAGCTGGTTTCCAGAGCGAAAAGGATTAGCCGTTGGCTTAACAGTAATCGGTTTTGGTTTATCACCACTAATCACTGCGCCTCTTGCTAGATTTCTGATTGACAAAGTTGGGCTTTTTTCGAGTTTTATTATCCTCGGAATAGGATTGGCAGTGATCGTAATAGCGATTTCTACGATGCTACAATTGGCTCCGGCAAATTGGCAGCCATCTTCGAATCAAAGAAAGGGAACATCTCCTATTCCCAGTCAGGAAGGGCAAGGGCAATTACCGATGCTGCGAGCGCCTCAATTTTACGGGCTCTGGCTCTGTTATATGATCGGAACATTTGTCGGGTTGTCAGCAATTGGCATGTCTAGCCCGGTTGCTCAGGAAATTATTAAAATTGACTCGGCGACAGCTGCTGCAACTGTTTCTTTGTTTGCCGTATTTAATGGCTTAGGTCGTCCCTTGTTTGGATGGCTAAGCGAGCGCTTCCAACCGCACAAAGCTGCTGTAGTTTCTTATGTTCTGATTCTGATTGCCTCAATTTTGATGTTGAACGCTCAGGAAGGGCAGTTACTCACTTATTTGGTTGCATTTTCCTTATTTTGGTTATGTTTGGGCGGCTGGCTTGCGCTCGCTCCCACAGCCACTATAATCTTATTTTCCCCAGAAAACTATGCCAAAAACTACGGCATTGTCTTTACTGCTTACGGGGTAGGCGCTTTACTAGGAACAACCATTACTGGCAACCTCCGAGATATATTAGGTTCTTACACCTATGCCTTTTACCCGACTGCGATTTTGGCGATAGTGGGAATTTTCCTTGCTTTTGGGTTACTGGCTCGCAGCCCCCGCTACCATAAAATTGTCAATCTTAATCAAGGTTCTCCTAGAATCTAATTCCCGGGATTAGGGGATTTGGGGGATTGGGGAAAAGAAAAACCGAATTAAAATGCCCCTCCCCCTATACTTAAGGCAAATCAGTACTACCCATTAAATACAAATCGCACTCACGAGCTGCACCACGTCCTTCATTAATGGCCCAAACGACAAGGCTTTGGCCCCGACGGCAGTCGCCAGCAGCAAAAACTCCAGGAATACTGGTAGCATATTTACCATACTCGGCTTTAACATTACTACGGGCGTCGCGCTCCACACCTAGAGCATCGAGCAGGGGCTGTTCAGGACCAAGAAAGCCCATTGCTAAAAGTACGAGTTGTGCGGGGATAACTTTTTCAGTACCGGGAATGTGTTTAGGAATAAACTGACCCTTGTCGTTTTTCTCCCACTGCACCTCTACGGTATGAACGGCTTTGACGTTGCCGTTTTCGTCGCCTTCAAATTTCGTCGCTGTAGTGAGATAAATGCGAGGATCGGCTCCAAATTTGGCAGCAGCTTCTTCTTGACCGTAGTCCATTTTGTAAACTTTGGGCCATTCTGGCCAAGGATTGTCGGGGGCGCGAGTAAGGGGCGGTTTGGGAAGAATTTCAATTTGTACGACACTTTTGCAACCGTGGCGTATGCAGGTGCCCACGCAGTCGGTGCCGGTATCGCCGCCGCCAATGATAACTACATCTTTACCTTCGGCAGAGATAAAATTACTGTTTTGGTTGCCGTCTAGAATTGCTTTGGTATTAGCAGTAAGGAAGTCCATCGCCAAGTGAATGCCTTTGAGCTGGCGCCCTTCGATCGCTAGGTCACGTGGTTTGGTGGCGCCGATGCACAGAATTATGGCATCATATTCTTTGAATAGTTGCTCTACGGGCAAGTCTTTGCCTACTTCGGTATTGCAAACAAAGGTGACGCCTTCGGCTTCTAGGAGTTTGAGGCGGCGAATAACTACTTTTTCTTTATCTAATTTCATGTTGGGGATGCCGTACATCAGTAAGCCCCCTGGGCGATCGGCGCGTTCGTAAACTGTAACCCAGTGACCCGCTTTGTTGAGTTGGGCGGCAGCAGATAAACCAGCCGGGCCCGAACCGATAATGGCCACTTTTTTGCCTGTGCGTTTAGCTGGCGGTTCGGGGGTGAGCCAGCCTTCTTCCCAGGCTTTGTCAATGATTGAATATTCGATATTTTTGATAGTGACGGGTGGGTTGTGAATTCCAAGAACACAGGAACCTTCACAGGGTGCTGGGCAGACGCGCCCGGTGAATTCGGGGAAGTTGTTAGTTTTTAATAGACGAGCAAGGGCTTCTTGCCACAATCCGCGATAAACTAGGTCATTCCATTCGGGGATTAAGTTATTTATAGGGCAGCCGCTTGCCATGCCGTTAATGAGGGTGCCAGTGTGGCAAAAGGGAGTGCCGCAATCCATACAGCGAGCTGCCTGTGTGCGGAGTTTTTCTTCTGGCATGGGCTGGTGGAATTCATCCCAATTGCGAATGCGTTCAAGGGGGGAGATTTCGGAAGGTAACTCGCGTACGTATTCGATAAATCCAGTTGGTTTTCCCATAGTTTTATTCAGTTAATTTTGAATTTTTAACCAGTTGAATGCACAGTTAAAAAACAAGGGGCAAAAACCCCTTGCTGCTGCTTAACTTTGAAAATCAACCGCCACCAATACGGGCAACATCACGAGCATTGCGTTCAAATGCTGCTGCTAGTGCTTCATCGCCACTCAATCCGGATGCGATCGCTTCTTTCAGTGCTTGCAGTACTCGTTTATAGTCGCGCGGCATAACTTTAACAAACTTGGGCACCATTTCATCCCAATTTGCCAAAACTTTGGCGGCTTTTTCGCTGTTTGTGTACTTGGCGTGTTTTTCAATCATCTGACGCACTTCGGCAATTTCTTCTGGCTCTTCTAGTTTTTCCAAATCTGCCATTTGTGTATTACAACGCGTGGCAAAATCTCCTTTTTCATCAAGTACGTAAGCGATCCCGCCGCTCATTCCTGCTGCAAAATTGCGCCCGGTAGCTCCGAGTACGACAACTTTGCCGCCTGTCATATATTCGCAACCATGATCTCCGACTGCTTCAACTACTGCATTGACACCGGAATTACGTACACAAAAGCGCTCACCTGCCATACCTCGGATATATGCCTCACCGCTGGTGGCGCCGTAAAATGCAACGTTACCAGTGATGATATTTTCCTCCGGTACGAAAGTAGAACCAGCCGGCGGATATAAAATAATTTTACCACCGCTTAATCCTTTACCAAGATAGTCGTTTGCGTCACCTTCTAATTCTAAAGTGACTCCCTTGGGCACAAATGCTCCGAAACTTTGTCCTGCACTACCTTGAAAATGCAGGTGTATAGTATCTTCTGGCAAACCTTGCCAGTGACGCTTTGTAATTTCGTTACCAAGAATAGTACCGACTACGCGGTTAGTATTTTTAATTGGCAGGGTGGCTTTAACTTTTTCGCCTTTTTCGATCGCTCCTTTGCACAAATCTAATAATACTGTCATATCCAAAGATTTTTCTAGCCCGTGATCTTGTGGTATTTGACAGTAGCGGCCTACTTCTGGCCCTACTTCTGGCTGATAGAGAATTTTAGACAAATCGATATTTTTAGCTTTCCAGTGAGCGAGCGCTTTTTTTGGTTCCAGCACATCTGTGCGCCCTATCATTTCATTGACTGTGCGGAAGCCCAGTTGTGCCATAATTTCCCGCAACTCTGTAGCAACGAACCGCATAAAATTAACAACGTGTTCTGGTTTTCCTGTGAAATTTTCGCGTAGTTGCGGGTTTTGCGTCGCAATTCCTGCTGGGCAAGTATTCAAATGACAAACGCGCATTAGAATACAGCCCATTGATACTAAAGGAGCGGTAGAAAATCCGAATTCTTCTGCACCTAGAAGTGCTGCAATCGCTACATCACGCCCTGTCTTCAACTGCCCGTCTGTTTCTACTGTAATGCGACTCCGGAGATTATTTAGTACGAGAGTTTGATGGGTTTCCGCTAAACCTAATTCCCACGGCAATCCTGCGTGTTTAATTGAAGTTTGCGGTGATGCGCCTGTGCCTCCATCATAACCTGAAATTAATACCACATCTGCGTGCGCTTTAGCTACTCCTGCTGCTATTGTACCGACACCAACTTCAGATACCAGTTTTACACTTATGCGAGCATTGCGATTAGCATTTTTCAAGTCGTGGATTAATTCTGCCAAATCTTCTATCGAATAGATATCGTGATGCGGAGGTGGCGAAATTAATCCTACTCCCGGCGTTGAGTGACGCACTTTAGCAATCCAGGGATATACTTTCCCACCTGGTAATTGCCCTCCTTCACCTGGTTTGGCACCTTGTGCCATTTTAATTTGTATTTCTTTCGCCTGCGACAGGTAGAGACTTGTCACTCCAAATCGCCCAGAAGCTACTTGTTTTATAGCACTATTTTTTGAATCTCCTTGTTCATTAGTCCAAGTATAACGTTCTGGATCTTCACCTCCTTCTCCAGTGTTAGATTTTCCGCCAATTCTGTTCATTGCGATCGCTAAAGTTTCGTGCGCTTCTTTAGAAATCGATCCGTAACTCATCGCCCCCGTCTTAAACCGCTTGACTATTTCTTCTACCGGTTCTACTTCTTCTAGCGGCACGGGTTGGCGTTGTTTAAATTCTAACAAACCCCGGAGAGTAAAAAGTTTCTGACTTTGATCATTTACGAGTTTAGCATATTGCTTGTAAATCTCATAGTTACCGGTTCGCACTGCTTTTTGTAGAGTGTGAATTGCTTCTGGGCTGAATGCGTGTGCTTCTCCATCTTTACGCCATTGATATTCACCGCCGACATCCAAAGTGTGACTATTTGTTGAGCGTTCTGGAAAAGCATGTGCGTGTCGTAATATTGCTTCAGAAGCAATTACTTCTAAATCCGCACCCTCAATCCGTGAAGCTGTCCAAGTAAAATATTTATCTATCACTGAATGATTAAGCCCAAGCGCCTCAAATATTTGCGCCCCACGATAACTTTGGAGAGTAGAAATTCCAATTTTCGAGGCTACCTTTATTACCCCTTTGGTAACAGCTTTGATATAATTTTTGCAAGCTGTTTGCCGGTCTATATTTACTAACAATCCCTCTTCAATCATCTCGCCGATTGTATCAAAAGCGAGATAAGGATTGATAGCACAGCAACCGTAACCAATCAGTACGGCAAAATGATGAACTTCACGAGGTTCACCAGATTCTAAAACAATACCGACTCGTGTGCGAGTACCTTTGCGAATCAGGTGGTGGTGTAATCCGGAAACTGCTAGTAGGGCAGGGATTGGGGCTTTGTCTTTGTTGACGCCGCGATCGCTGAGAATAATTATATTTACTCCCTCGCCGAGCGCCAAATCCACTTTATCACAGATTTCATCCATGACTTTTTCCAAACCCTGAACCCCTGCCTTCGGATCAAACAGGATCGGAACTGTCAAAGATTTGAAACCATTTTCATTCAAATATTTAAGCTTCGCCAACTCTTCATTAGTTAATATCGGAGTTTTCAGCTCAATCAAGTGACAGCTTTCTGGCTCTGGTTTAAGCAAATTGCGCTCGCTGCCTATCGTCGATTCTGCAGAAGTAATAATTTCCTCGCGGATGCAGTCAATCGGCGGATTAGTAACCTGAGCAAACAGTTGATGAAAATAATCATAGAGCAGTTTAGGTCGCTCAGAAAGAACTGCTAGCGGTGTATCTGCCCCCATAGAGCCAACGGCTTCCACACCATCCCGCGCCATTGGTGTAAGCAATATGCGTATTTGCTCGAAGGTGTATCCAAAAGCCATCTGTTGCTGGATGAGGGTAGCGCTTTTCTCTGGGTTATACTCCAGCAATTGCAAATTTTTAGGCGGCTCTGGCAATTGTGATAGAGAAACAAGATGTTTATTCAGCCATTCTTCGTAGGGATGCTCAGTAGCGATTTTGTGCTTTAGTTCCTCGTCAGCAATAATCCGCCCTTCTTCCATATTGACGAGAAACATCCGCCCCGGTTGCAGTCTGCCTTTCAGTGCTACGCGCTCCGGTTCGACTGGCAATACGCCAGCTTCAGAAGCCATAATTACTAAGTCATCTTTAGTGACATAATAGCGGGATGGGCGCAATCCATTGCGATCGAGAACCGCGCCAATAGTAGTACCATCAGTAAAAGCAATGGAAGCAGGTCCATCCCATGGCTCCATTAGGCAGGAGTGGTATTTGTAGAATGCCTTTTTTTCGGGGCTCATCGATTCGTGGTTTGTCCACGGTTCGGGAATCATCATCATCATGGCGTGAGGTAGCGAGCGCCCCGCCAACACCAATAATTCTAAAACATTATCGAAAATTAGCGAATCGCTACCTTCAAGATTAATTACCGGATGAATTTTTTTGATATCCTCTCCGAATAATTCCGATTCAAATAGCGAAGAGCGAGCGTGCATCCAGTTTATATTACCGCGCAGAGTATTAATTTCGCCATTATGAGCAATATAGTGGTAGGGGTGTGCACGCTCCCAACTGGGAAAAGTATTAGTACTAAAACGAGAGTGAACTAGCGCCAGTGCACTTTCTATATCCGGATCTTGCAAATCGGGGTAATATTCTCCCAATTGTATCGGCATCAACATGCCTTTATAAACCAGAGTGCGGCAGGAAAGGCTGCAGGGATACCAATAGGTATCGATTCCGGTTGCGCGTATAGCGTTATGAGCGCGTTTCCGGATAACATAAAGTTTTCGCTCAAAAGCCATATCGTCAGCTATTTTTGCAGCCCGCTTGATGAATACCTGCTGCACAAACGGCTCACTTGATTTAGCAGTATTTCCTAGAGACGAATTATCAGTTGGCACATTGCGCCATCCGATCACTTCCTGCCCTTCCTCAGCAACAATTTGTTCAAAAATCTCCCGGCTTTTAGCGCGAATAGCAGCATCAGGAGATGAAAAAATATTGCCGACGCCGTATTCTCCTGGGGCTGGTAATTCTATATTTTCTGCTGCTGTTACTTTTTTAAGAAATTTGTGCGGCACTTGCATTAAAATGCCCGCTCCATCTCCCGTATTCGGTTCGCACCCACATGCTCCCCTGTGAGATAGATTTAATAAAATTGTCAGAGCCTGTTCTATTATTTTGTGGGATTTATTCCCCTTCATGTGTACTATAAACCCAACCCCGCAGGCGTCATGTTCATACTGCGGATCATAGAGCCCCTGTTTTTGCAGTTTATTGCTGTTCATTTTGATTACTTTAGATGAATGCATTTTTCTTTCTATTTCAATTTTAATGAAAAGAATGATTTAACTCGTTAAAAAATCAAAATCTTGATTTTTTATTTCATTGGATTCCCTAATCTTCTTTCGCCAGCGCTAATTTCCTCCTTATTATAAAGTATATTTTCTGACAAAGAAGCTTAAAACTGCTAGATGTTAATGAAAATTTAAGGTAATTTTTAGCTTATCCGGTGGTTTGGCTTCCATTATTCTGCCCATTAGTCTGCCAAATTGTTCATTTTGAACACTTACACACTTGACCTTCATTATTTTATAAATAAATGCTTGACAGATGCTATTGGCAGTTACAAAAATTATCATTATTTAACTGGCCAAATACCTCTAAACACTGCATTTTTCATAAATCTATAAATTTGTGTTTTGTAGATTTTTATACTTTTTAATATTTCTTTATTTATTAGCGCGCCATAACAAATGGAATTAAATTAAAAAATTGTAGTGATAAAAAAGCGATACGCTAGGGCTTCATAGATTATACAAGCTATGCCAAAAAGATATTTTATTCTTTGACTTTTCTTTAGATTTCAGCGGTATAGGAATTTATAGGATACTCACAAAGCGGTTATCAGTTGGGAAAAAATACCGATTGAGGTATTTAAAGCTGGATTACAAAGGCATGGTAATGTAAGGTGGGAAAAGAAAATACCGTGATACTTCTGCGAAGCCACTACGTGAAGGCACTTACTCTATTACTTATGTTTTTTGTAAAAAAACTTGCTAGCCGGCGCTTGCTACAGACATATCTCATGGCAGCATGCATTGGTGGGGTAGTAATGTACTTGCCAAATAAAGCGCTCGCTCAAATACCTGTGCCGCAAGTTATCCGCCAGGGAAACCAAATCACTTTCAATGGGCAAACTTGGGCGGCAAAATGGAGTCAGTGGCAAGTAGGAGCTAGCATACGCACAGGCATAAGTGACGCAGCAATAATGCAGCGCCTGGGAATCGAACTTCTAAAAAACCGTTCAGAAAGTACCCAGCCAGTGCGGTGGTTTTCCGATCCCACCTTAACGCCTTTAGAGCTGCCAGTTAAGATTATTAACAAACAGTATCGCCACTTAGATATTACTGAATTAGCGCAGCGTTTTGGCTGGCAGATGCAAGTTGATGGCAACACTCTGCAAATCAACGCACCAATTGCTAGAGTAGAAGCAATCCGACAAGGGCGTCACTCATGGGGCTTACGCCTTGTCTTTGATTTGAACCGCGCCACATCCTGGCAAGTCGAGACAGTCGCCCAAAAGCTAGCCCCTGAACCGGAAGATCCCAACCCTGATAGAGAAAAAACTAGCCCCCAAAAACCGCCAGAACCCCTGCAAGAGCTTATTGTTACTATCGATGCCGATTTATCTTGGCTTTTGACTTCTCAGACAAATAATCAATTGCTGCTGCCGGAATCTAACTTAACGGCTACAGTTAAAACCAACCCCAATCAAACTATCCTCTCGATATTACTTCCCGCCACTTGGAAACCAAGAATTTGGACACAGCCAAATCCCAGTCGTCTGATTGTAGATATTAGAGCAGATTCTCAGACAGAGCGAGATATTTTCTGGGCACCGGGATTGCGTTGGCGTCAGAGAATGATATCTATAGGTAGTGAGGAGTTTCCAGTTGTTTGGCTGGAAATTGATTTGCGCCAGAGGGGGATCGCCCTGCGCCCGATTTGGAGTTCTCCTAGTGGCATGAAAGGAATTGCTCCACTTGCGGAAATGGCAGAGCGGGAGGGGGCGGCAGCAGCTATCAATGGCGGCTTTTTCAACCGTAATAATCAGTTGCCCCTGGGAGCGCTCCGCCGGGATGGGCGGTGGCTGTCTAGCCCGCTCCTTAATCGGGGAGCGCTCGCCTGGAATGACAAAGGCGACTTTAAAATTGGGCGTCTCACCCTACAAGAAACTCTAATCGATGCAGATGGTCGTTCTTGGCCTATACTTTTTCTCAACAGTGGTTTTATTCAAGTGGGAATTTCCCGCTACACCCGTGAATGGGGTGCGGATTATATTCCCCTAAGTAATAATGAAATAATCATAGAAACTAGGTTTCTGGAAGAAACTGGGTTTGTGGCACAAGTAACACAACAGTGGCTGGGGGGTGAGGCGGGCAAGACTGCTTTTCCTATCCCCGCTAACGGGTACCTGCTAGTTATCCGCAATAGCCCTGACATTGCTGCCAGTTTGCCTATGGGAACGAAATTGCGCCTCGAAAGCACTACGGTTCCGGATGATTTCGCAAGTTACCCACAAATATTGGGAGCAGGTCCTGTTTTGTTGCTAAATGGCCAGATAGTCCTGGATGCACGGGATGAAAAATTTAATGAAAATTTCGTGCAAGGGAAAGCTTCCAGAAGTGCGATCGGTATTTCTCCAGAGGCAAAAATAATAATAGCTGCTGTTCATAATCGTACTGCAGGTCCAGGACCGACATTGACGGAAATGGCTAAGATTATGCAGCAATTGGGAGCTTCTGATGCTCTTAATCTTGATGGCGGCGGTTCGACTACTCTTTACCTCGGCGGGCAACTTTTGGAACATCCGCCCAGGATGATCCCTCGTGTCCATAACGGTATAGGTGTCTTTCTCCAGCCCGTTTTTTAGGTTTGAAAAATTAAAGCTTGTTTAAAGAGGCGATCGCTAATTTAAAGAATTAATGTAAATTTATTAACTTGACTGCATACAAGTTACAGCATTAAGGGAATACTTGTTATCGTTAATATAGTACCCTACCAGCAGGCGCATTCAGATTGATGACAGCCGCTTCTATTACTTCTATCAATCGTATAAATAAATATTTGCGTCGGAAAAGTCCAAAAATCACATAACTTTACATATCTAAGTTGTTTTATCTGAGAAAAAATTATGGTTCAAGCGCAAGAAATTTCTCATCCAACTATACCCGGATCTACTTCTTCCAACTCAGTTGCGGCGACAGAATTACGCCCTTGGGGTTCGTTCACGGTTTTGGAAGAAGGACCAGGATATAAAATTAAACGCATTGAAGTAAAACCTGGGCACCGCCTCAGTCTGCAAATGCACCACCACCGCAGCGAACACTGGATCGTCGTTTCTGGAACAGCAAAAGTCACCTGCGGCGATGTCGAGGAACTCGTCTATACCAATCAATCTACTTATGTTCCGCCTTGTACTAAACACCGCCTGGAAAATCCCGGCGTCATTCCTTTGATTTTGATTGAGGTGCAAAATGGGGAATATCTAGGAGAAGACGATATAGTCAGGTTCCAAGATGACTATGCCCGTGCAAAATCCTAAAAATTCACTCTCGTGAAGCAGTTTTTATAGTTAAAGTAAACCCGTTTTCTATAAGAAAGCGGGTTTTTCACTGCTACCAGGGCGCCAGGGGGTTGCTTGTATTTCTGAAATGATAAAATAAAGAAAGTCTGAGTTAGCAGCGCTTTGGGACAAGTTCTGGGATAATAAGGGTAAAACCCCGCCCTGCGAAAGATTATAACATTTAAGGAAGTTGAGGAGTTGACAAAACCCCCAAGTCGCTACTACCTAGCTGATAAAATCTCGCCCATCAAGGGAAGCGCATGAGATAAACATTTATGGAAATACAAGAATACACCGAAGGAATAGATTTTCAAAAATATTGGCTAGTTCTCAAACGGCATTGGCTGCCTTCGTCGATAGTATTCGTAATAATTGTAGCCTTGGCCAATGCTTATGCTATGACGAGAAAACCAATTTATTCAGCCGAGGGCAGGCTGCTGTTTAAAAAGCGCAATACAACTTCGGCACTCGTAACAGAGGCGGGAGCAAAACTCGGAGAGCTGGATTCTCTTACCATTCTTAATTCTCCGCTAGATACAGAAGCAGAAATAATCGGTTCATTGCCGATAGTTGAAGAAACTATAAAAAGAGCAAATTTAAAAGACGAAAAAGGCAACCTAGTAAGTCCGTCATATATTTATGGGGGCTTGAATATAAAAGGTGTGAAAGGAACTGATGTAATGCAGGTGGGATTTACAAGTGGGAAGCGTGAAGAAGTAGCAAAAGTAGTCAATACTTTGATGGAGGTATATATAGAAAATAATATAGAAACAAACAGAAGAGAGGCTAGGGCGGCAAGGAAATTTATCGAGAAAAAACTGCCAGAAATAGAAAGACACGTGCGAGAAGCAGAAGCAGATTTGCGCAGTTTTCAAGAAAAAAATAATATAGTAGCATTAGAGTCAGAAGCGATCGCAGCAGTACAGACACTTGCAGAAATAGAAAATCAACTCAACAGAACTAGGGCAGCACTGGCAGATGCAACAGCACGCGTAAAAGAATTACAGGAGCAAATCGGATTGAACACCCAAGAAGCGATCGCTATAAATGCCCTCAGCCAATCTTTAGGCGTTCAACAAGTTGTTGGTTATCTGCAAGACGTACAAAACCAATTGGCAATCCAAAGAACTCGCTATCAAGAGCAGCACCCATTAATAGCTAGTCTGAGACGCAGAGAAGAAGGGCTACAAGTTCTTTTGCAAGAACGCATCAAGGAGGTAATTGGTTCTCAGACTCCACCCTCGAAAAATTTGCAAACTGGCGACTTGCAACAAAAACTCACTAACGAACTCGTCAAAGCCGAAGTAGAACGTCAAGGTTTAGCCAATCAAGTAGAATCCCTAATCAAAAGCCGCACTAACTACAAACAAAGGGTAAATATACTACCGAGGTTGCAAGAAGGTTTGCGGGAGAGAGAGCGGCGTCTGAAAGCAGCTCAATCTACATATGAAATTCTTTTAAAAAATTTCCAAGAAGTACAGATAGCCGAAAATCAAAATGTAGGAAACGCCCGGATCATTTCACCGGCAATAGAGCCAGAAAATCCAGTAGGACCTAACAAAAAACTATTCCGGGTAGGCGGAATTGCGGGCGGCATCATGCTATATGTCATTACCGCATTTCTTCTGGAACTGATAGACCCCACTATCAAAACTGCCAAAGAAGTGCGCAATATATTTTTTGGGTATACATTATTGGGCATGATTCCGAAATTGAAGAAAAAAGGTTTCTTGTTTTTTAGAGGGGAAAATTGGTGGATTCCAGATGTTACAGTCAGAGATAATCCTCATTCATTGGTAAGCGAATCATATCGGATAATACAGACAAATCTGAGATTTTTGAGTCCAGATAAAGAATTAAAAGTGATTGTAGTCGCCAGTTCAGTTTCCGGCGAGGGACGTTCGACAATAGCAGCGAATTTGGCGCTCGCAATGTCAGAAATAGGAAAGCGAGTTTTATTGATTGATGGAGACATGCGCCATCCAATGCAGCAAGCAATCTGGGAGTTGCCAAATTCCGCTGGACTTAGCGAAGTGATTGTAAATCAAGCAGACGTCGAGCGCGCTATTACAGCTGTAACAGACAATCTAGACGTACTACCTTCTGGAGTTATCCCTCCAAACGCACTCGCGCTTCTTGAATCGCGACGGATGGCTTCCCTAATTCAGGAGTTTTGCAAAAACTACAATTTTATAATTATTGACTCACCACCCCTGTTACTGGTTGCCGACGCCCTCACCTTAGGTAAAATGAGTGACGGGATTTTATTCGTTGTACGACCTGGTGTAATCGATACAGCCAGCGCTGGAGCTGCTAAACAACTTTTGGAACAATCCGGTCTAAATGTATTAGGCTTGATAGTCAATGGCGTGGTAGTTGAAAATGAACCTGATAGTTATTTCCACCACGCAAAGGCTTATTCTAAAGGCAGCTATGCTATCGTCAAATCCCCCGCCGCATATAAGGGTAAAAAGAAAACACGATGGTGTCGCCACTGAGGATAAAAAGCATGTTAAATCTGTATAATTATTGGGGAATTAATTTTTCACTTTTGCTAGCCCTCGGATTAAGTCCGCATTTGAGTCAGTTGCCCAGTATTGTTGTACCAGAAGTGCAGAATCAAGCGCCAGCTCCTGAGGCGGTTAATTTGCCTGCTGATTTTGCTAATCCCAGTTATGTTTTAGGCCCCGGCGATCAAATTAATATTAACGTTTATGAATATGAGGAATTTACGGGAACTAAAGTAATTTTACCAGATGGAACTATTAACTTGCCGCTGATTGGTACGGTCAAAGCCGCTAATCTCACTACTGAAGAATTGGCGGTGGAACTAACAGCCCGTTTGCAAAATTGGGTCGTAAATCCGATTGTAAACGTGAGTATTAATAAACTCCGCCCTTTGTTAATAAATGTAGCGGGAGAAGTGCAGCGTCCAGGACCGATTCAGTTGAGCAGTTATAATATTAGCGATTTTGGCGGTGCTTCTTCTTTACCAACGTTGAGTTCAGCGCTGATTCAAGCTGGCGGGGTGACGAAAAATGCTGATATTCGCCGGATTGTTTTGAGACGTTTGACTCGTAATGGTAATTTCATTGAGCTAAATATTAATTTGTGGGATAGTCTGTTTTCTGAGAAGATTATTCGAGAATTAGTTTTGCAAGATGGAGATTCTATTTTTGTGCCTAAGTTAGCAGCAGGGGAAACGCTTGATCGCCGTGCGCTCGCCCGCTCTAGTATTGCCTCCAAAACCGTACGCGTACGCGTTGTCGGAGAGGTGAAAAAACCCGGAGAATTTGAAGTACCGCCTTCCAGTTCTATTTCCAGTGCGATCGCGAGCGCAGGTGGCCCAACCGATAAAGCCAAACTCAGCGAAGTAACATTTGTACGCATGTTAGACGACGGCACTATCAACCGTCAAGAATTAGACTTGAGTAATTTAACCGATACCTTACAGGTTCAGGAAGGTGACGTAATTATCGTCCCAAAAAGCCGAACATCGACATTTCTTGACGTCAGCAATCAATCAGTGGGGCCTTTGAGTCTTTTGCTACAGCTATTTACTTTCTTTGTCAATCTTTCTAGATAAAATAAAAACGGATATTTTTATCTGAAAATCCGCGCCTTCAACCAAATAATCCCACAACTCAACAAAGAACCATCTTTTCTTGTATCTTTTCTTGTAGACACCCTCGTATTTACGGGTTCGCCATAGTAAATGCCGCGTCCTCCCGTTCCAATATAAACCCGGCCAAAAACTTTCCTATCCCCTTCTACATACAAAGCCCCCTTGCCGATAGGCTGACCCGGAACGTCTATCTTCACCCAAGTTTTCCCCATATCGTCAGAGCGAAAAATTCCATTTGTATTATTAACCTTTCCGTAAACAAATACAGTTGGATTTTTCCGGCCAGGAGGATTTTTCCCAAACCCAAAATTTACAGCTTCCTGAACATTTTCAACCTGATTAAAACTTTGTCCTGAATCACTGGAACGATATAAACCCATTTTATCAAAACTGGCCCATACCTCTCCCTCTATACCCGGAGCAGCTTTAATCGTACTCCAAGTACCAGTTGCCCAATCCATATCTAATTTTGGCAACACGGCTGGAGTGGGAGACCAATTGGCACCGCCATCCAAACTGACATATAATTTGCCTTCTTTATAGAGGTAAAATTTGTTGCCATTAACTTTATCACTACTCAATGGTTGATTTAATTGCCATACAGAAAGCAAAAGCCCTGTTGGAGCTCCCTCGGACATTTTCCAGGTTTGTCCTCTGTCTGGGCTATAATAGGGAACCATTTTTTCACCTTCCGGAATCCAGACGAGCCAGGTGTCTTTCGTTGCCGAAACAGCTACCCTTCCCCGAAAAGTTTTGCGAAAACCAATAGGATAATTGGGAAATTCTCTCCAATTTTTACCATCATCTGTAGAGTATATGGAATAACCAGGATCGGGAAATCCTTCACTTGTCCAGCGCCGACTGCCTACTGCGACGACAAAGTTTGGATTGCTTTCTGAAGAGTCTATACTGACAAAATCACTCGCCATCCAACTAGGAGATTGAAACAGTCTTTCTGGATAACTATTTAAGTCGGTATGGCGCATCCCGCCAATGTCGCCAGAACCCTGCAAAAGCACTCCGCTTTGTGGTTGACTTTTTAAGGAAAAGTTAACTATTTCTTCGTGCCCTGCAGCTAAGGTACGCCATAAAGAAGGATTGACACTAATATCGTCGGTTCTCCACACTCCCCAACCATCTGTATACCAAACGCGCTTAGAATTGTGGGGATCTATAAGGATACTGGAAATGCCGGATGCCCAAAATCTATCGTCGTTATTATGCCAGGGGACTTCGTGCTGTCTGATGGCTTTGATTTCTTGCCAAGTTTTACCGCCATCGGTGGTTTTAAAAATTTTATTGCCGTGATTAAAAAACCACTCTGCTGCTATAATTATTTCTGGATTGTTGGCATCGACGCTTATGGCGTTGAAGGAGTTTAATTTGGCTGGGGTGATGTCAATCCAGGAATTATTTTTAAATTTGGCGAGCGCTCCTGGACTGTCAAAAGTAACGTATAATGTCCCATCCTCAGCTATTACGCCTCGTTGGGGATTTATCCCCGATTCAAAGGGCAGTAAACTCCAACTCTTACCCGCATCTTGACTACGATAAACACCCGCTCCAGCCACGCCAACATATATTAGAGGTGTCGGACTTCCCATCTTGCCGCTGTGGCGATCAAAAATTACAAAGGTAATACCGCGATTGTCGGTGCCTTTAGTTGGAAAATCAGACACCACTGCCCAAGTTTCACCGCCGTCTGTACTTTTCCAAAGACCGTCTTTTCGAGAGCCAAGATACAAAAGATCTGACTTATTGGGATCGACTGCTAGTCTTTCTCCATTCCAACGCCAATCTTCGTTAGAACCCATTTTTATAGGCAAGTCGTAACGACTCCAGGTTTGCCCGCGATTAGTAGATTTTAAAATCGCACCTTTCTTGCCTCTGGCTCTTTCATCTGTATATTCTCCCGCTGCTACATAAACAATATTGGGATCATTGCGATCAAGAGCGACACTTTCAATGCCAAATAGATGGTTATCTTGCAGAGGAATCATTTCCATTAAGGGAATCCAGCGTTGTTTGTCTTCCTCCCAACGGTAGAGTCCCCCAATATCAGTGCGAATATAGGTTAAATTTTTTTCGGTTGGGTGAATTACCAGCCCTGTGACAAAACCTCCCCCACCAATAACGACATTCTGCCACCTGTAGACGTTGCTTGGGGTTTGAGGAGGAATCTCGGCGATTTCGGTTTCGTTAACTGCGCAAGAGAAAACCGGCCATTTTAGAATTATAATAAAACCGAGCATCAAACAAAATAAAAAAAGATATCGCTTCCACTTAAACATGCTAATCACCCTCTTCTATAAATACCCCCTGATACTGTTGCGATCGCTTCTTGCTAGCATCGCTTTCAACCGTTTTAGAGCGATATACTATTCAGTATTTTATCAAAGTTCGATATCTATTTCGATTTCTATAAAGTATCAAATTTGACATGAATGTTTTTACAATTCTTTCAGACATTTTAAAATTTGAGCGGGAATTTATAATTTTTGCCCTCCTCGTATTTTCCAAAGTCTTAAGTATGGAAAGCCGATACGTACCCTCAGAAGGGGAGGGCGGAGGTGGCGGCAGTTCTCCGTTTGCAAGAATTGTTGTTTTACTTGCCTATGCAACAGAAGGCATTTGTCTGTTATTAATGATTTGTCGGCCAAAATCTACTCTGCGCGCTTTCGTCAGAGATCCTTTTGTCTGGGGTTTGATGGGAACAGCTTTACTGTCGTTTATTTGGTCTGATTTTCCTAATCAGTCAAGAAATCGCAGCATTTCTACCTTGCTTACTGCTTTAGTAGGACTTTACATAGCTTCACGTTTCAGCCCGCAAGAGCAACTGCGCGTAGTCGGCGATGGCATGGGTGTAATTTCAGTATTCTGTTTTGTATATACTGGTATATTTCCAGGTGCGGGGCGCGAGGCTGGAATTCATGCCGGGGCGTGGCGAGGACCTCTGGTACATAAAAACCTTCTCTCACAACTTGCTACTTGTGCTTGTATACCAACATTGCTAGCAGCTCTCGACAGTAAGCCGAAAGAAAGGTGGCGAACGTGGACTTATTTTATTCTTGCATTTCTACTCGTGCTACTGTCTACTTCAAAAACTGGTTTGATTATTTCTTTAAATTTAATTATGCTTGTGCCGCTCTTGAAGTTTATGCGACTTAAGAGCGGGGTAGTGATTCCTTTGGTGCTTACTCTAGTATTGATAGGCAGTAGTGGAATTACCTGGCTAGCTAATAATTGGGATTCTTTTTTATACGGTTTGGGGAAAGATCCAACTCTTAGCGGTCGCACAGATGTTTGGGATGCGGCGATTTACAAAATTAAGCAGCGCCCTTGGTTTGGCTACGGGTATCAGGCGTTTTGGGAGCGAACTGGAGGGGCTGAATATATTTGGACTGCTGTTAGATACCAGGCATCCCACGCTCACAATGGCTTTGTAAATATTGCCCTCGATCTGGGATTAGTGGGGTTGTTCTTTTTTGTGGTCAGTATTTTGACGCTATATATACGGGGTATTGCTTGGCTACGTATGGGGGATTCCTATGCTGAGATGTGGCCAATTTTATATGCGTCGTTTTTACTCTTGTACAATCAGACAGAAAGTACAATTATAGAACATAACAGTATTTTCTGGGTTCTGCACGTTGCTGCTACTCTTTCTATCGGCTATTACAGGAAGCTGACGCCGGAAGAAAGAGCCATGCGGGAATCGAGGCGTCAAGGGAAGTTAGATTTGCAAATTCCCAAAGCTATTAAATCATCAGGAATGAGCTATGAAAAATAAAGCTTTTGTAAGTATTATTATAAATAATTACAACTACGGGCATTTTCTTAAAGATGCGATCGATAGTGCCCTAAATCAAACTTACGAGCGCTTTGAAGTAATAGTAGTCGATGACGGCTCTACAGATAATTCAAGGGAGATTATAGCCAGTTACGGCGCTCACATCGTACCGATACTAAAAGAAAATGGGGGTCAGGCATCAGCATTCAATGCAGGATTTGCAGCCAGTCGGGGAGATATTATCTGCTTTTTAGATGCAGATGATATGTTTCTTCCGGAAAAATTGCAAGAAGTAGTAGAAGGTTTCGGCGAGCGAGAAGATTTAGACTGGTGCTTCCATCCTCTAAAATTTGTAGATGTAAGAGAAACAGACATCCGAAAAGAATATGCCGATTATAAAATTTCAAACGAAAAAGCAGAAAAAAGAGAATATGATTTGAGGGAGCAAGTAAAACGAGGTCGAATCACAGACAAAACCCTACTCTACCCTTCTACATCTGGTCTTTGCCTTAGTCGCCGGCTTCTCGAAAAAATTTTACCAATGCCGGTAGCTGAAAAACAATTGCTCAATGACGGCTATTTAATTTTTACAGCTTTAGGATTAAGTAAAGGCTTTGTATTAAACAAAAAACTAGGACTTTATCGCCTCCACGGCAATAACGCCCACGGAATCGAAAGAATTCCGGGTACAGATACCTTTGTTATAAGAAGCGATAAACAACACCGGAAAGGCAAAATTTTGATTCTAAAAGGTTATTGGATAAAGAAGCAATTTCCAGAATTTGCCAAATTATGTAATTATTTTATGGCTTCTGGCATTGGTTTGGCTTGGCGGCATGGAGGATTAGATACTGAATTTCAGAAACTTGTCAACACATACCGAGCTTCTTTGACAATTCCTGAAAAAATCGAACTGCTGGCTAGGGCGATTTATGCTTATTTAAAAGACTCCAGAACCACTTTCTAAGGAGAATAAAAAATGTCTAGAGTGGCGTTTTTCCTCACCGCTCTTGTAGGCGGCGGAGCCGAAAAAATTATGCTTTATCTTGCCCGTGGCTTAGTAGAACAGGGGATAGCAGTCGATTTAGTTTTGGCCAAGGCAGTAGGGCCATATTTATCTGAGATTCCTGCAGGGGTGGAGTTGGTGGATCTGAAAAGCAAGCGGCTACTGCTGTGTCTGCCAAAGTTTGTTCAATATTTAAAGCAAAAGCAACCGGCAGCGTTGCTTTCTGCAGTTGGAGATGCGAACTTTTTGGCGGTATGGGCGAAGCGGTTGGCAGGGGTGCCGACTCGCGCGGTGGTAAGTGTACACAATACGCTTTCGCGGGAGGCTAAAAACGCTACTCAGTTTAAACGTAGAATCGAACCTTATATGGCACGCCTTTTCTATCCTTGGGCAGATGCGATCGTCACCGTTTCCAAAGGGGCGGCGGAAGATTTAGCGCGTTTGGGTTTTTCTCTAGAAAAGGTTGAGACGGTTTACAACCCCGTGATTACGCCGGAATTTTTTGCAAAAGTTGCTCAACCTGTGGAGCATCCTTGGTTTTTGCCTGGGGAACCGCCAGTTATTTTGGGGGTAGGGCGTTTGGAGGTGCAGAAGGATTTTCCGACACTGATTCGAGGGTTTGCTTTGGTGAGGCAGCAGCGCCCTGTAAGGCTAATGATTTTAGGTGAAGGCTCGGCGCGCTCTGCTCTTGAGGGGTTGGTACGGGAATTGGGTTTAGAAGCTGATGTTGCTCTGCCTGGTTTTGTGGCTAATCCTTATGCTTATATGGCACGCTCAGCAGTTTTCGTACTTTCTTCGCTGTTTGAAGGTTTGCCTACGGTGCTGATTGAGGCTATGGCTGCAGGGGTGCCGGTGGTTTCTACAAATTGTGAAAGTGGGCCATCGGAAATATTGGAGAATGGACGTTATGGTGAGTTGGTGCCGGTGGGGGATAGTCAGGCTCTGGCAGAGGCGATTGCTCGTGCGTTGGTTTCTCCTGTTGATAAGGCGGCTCTGCAGGAAAAGGCGGCTGAATTTTCTTTGGCAAGAGCTGTAGCTGGTTACCGAAAGGTTTTGCGTGTCTGAATTTTGTTTAGAAGGTAGCTAAGGGTGATTGCCCGCGTCATTACTCCTGCTAGTTTGCGGGCAGGGGGATAGATGAAGCAAAGGATATAGTCTGTGAATGCGTAGGATATGACAGTGGCGATCGCAGCTGCCATAGCCGCTCCGGTGGCTCCGTTGTGGCGGTAAAACTCTGGAATTAGCCACCAGTTTAAAAGTATATTCATTACTGCCCCGCTAGAAGTTGCGAATAAAGAAAATAATGTGTAACCTTCTGTTACTATCCATACTCCTTTTGACCAGCCAAAGAAGGTAAATAAGCCTGCCCAAATATGGATTCTCAAGACTTCTCCAGCTGAGGCATAATCGGAACCAAATACTAGCACTACTAAGAAAGAAGATAAAAATGTTATGGGAATGGCAATGGAGTAGGAGAGTAGTGCCATGAGGTTGAAAAGTTTCTGAAATCTTTGATAGTATAATTCTTCGCTTGTTTTTTTGGCTTCTACAATTGAGGGAGTTACAGAACTGACAATAGCGATGCCGATAAAATTCCAAACTTCTGATAAGCGAATGGCACTGGAGTAAATACCTACGGATGGCTCGTCTGCAAGTTGCCCCAGCATCACCATGTCGATACGTAGGTAAACCATAATTGCTAAGTTAGAAAGGATGAGGGGCCAACTTTCTTTGAGTAAGGCTTTTGCTTGTGTGAAGTTGATACGCCACTGCAGCATGTTTTCGCCGCTGATTTTATAGGCGATCGCTAAAGTTAACGCTCCTAATCCCACTTCAGCTAAAACTGCCCAAGCAAAGGCTATCAGGGGAGCTTGGGATTGAATAAGGGCAATCCGCACTAGAGTAATTATGATAAAGGCTGTGTTTCTTGCCCAAACTGTATATTTGGATTGAACTTTTGCTTGGAAGTAAAAATCGATGACATTCAAAGAGTCAAAAACTAAACAAGCTGCGATAATAGCTGTAAGGGCACGCGCTTGCAAGTCGTCTGGTTTGAGGAAAAAAATTGTGACAGTGGCAAGGAAAAAGGTTGCTAAACCGCTACAAAGTTTTAGTGCGAAAGCGGTGCCAAGGGTTTCGTCTTTGGTAGCGGGTTCGCTGACTATGTTGCGGACTACAATTTGATCTAATCCTAGGGCGGCAATGGTGCCGAATAATCCGGTAAAGGCGATCGCATAGTTTAAAATACCGAATTGCTCCGGTTGCAAATAGCGGGCCAACCAAGCCGTGACAATTAGGCCCACTCCCATGCGTAAGACGCGATCAGCAAACAACCAACCAAAGTTGCTGATAATTTTTCTCAATCCCGGACTTATTTGTTGAATTTTAGCTGTTAAGTAACGCAGCATCAATTTTAAATAAACCCTTCTTTGTCATAACTTAAATTCTACAGTATACTATTCTCTTGAATTCCAAAGATTTGATAAAGAGAATTAGCCATGAAGACTCCAACCACTCATCCTAAGAATTTGATACTCGGTTTGGTAAAAGGATATACTTTCGATAAAGTCAAGCCATTTTTAATCTCTTTAAAGAAAACTGGTTTTCAAGGGGATGTTTGTTTTTTTGTCGCCGACTTGACCCCAGAAACTATTTCTGCTATTCAAGAATATGGGGTAAAATTACAATCTTTTAAAGAATGGTATTTGAAACTTCCCCTCATCAAACAAGGCAAATTAATTTGGAAGAAAATTAATTTTTATAACAAACTGGTCAATTTTTACCCATTTAATAGGCTGAATTCATGGTTAGTCAAAACTCTGACATCACGTCAGCCTAATCCCTATGCAGCTAAATGCAATTTAGTTTCTAAATTTGTTGATATTATGGGGCTGAGATATCCCCTCTATTACTTATATTTGTTAGAGCACGGGGAAAATTACTCGAACGTAATGATTACAGATGTTCGAGATGTTTTGTTTCAACGTGATCCCTTTGATTTTGAAATCGGTGATCATTTATGCTGTTTCTTTGAGGAAGAAGGAAAAACTTTGCGCACGGGAGATGCAAACGCTGTCTGGCTGCGCGAGGGATTTGGTCCCCACGTACTCGATGCTATTGGAGATAAAAAAATATCTTGTGCCGGTATAACTATAGGCAGCCGTTTTGCCATGATGGAATATCTGGAAGGCATGATTGATAATCTAATAGAGCTAAAATGTCATACTTGGGGTATCGATCAAGGGGTTCACAATTATATTTTACATTCTGGAAAGATTAAGAATGTGAAATTTTACGAAAATTATCACGGACCGGTTTTAACAATGCACTTTTCAAAAGATGAAAAACTTCGTTTTGACGAAAGGGGATATCTTTTAAATGAAGATGGTAGCGTGATTAATATTTTACACCAATATGATCGCAAAAGTGCGGAGATAAAAAATAAAATGCTCGTCTACAGGGAAAGCGAATGTAATTATTAATTTCTTATTATTTTCATAAAATAGAGAAAATAGAAAGATGAAAATCAGAAAGGTTGTAGTAACAGGGGCTCCTAATTTTATATATAGGTATCAATTTTTACTGAAGGCGATTGCTTCTCATTACGAACATTTAGAATACTTGCCTTGTGGCGAGCGCTTCTACTCTTCGCCATTTGCCAACACCATTGCCGAGTTAGTGTACAAGATTATTTACAAATTTTCACTGAGTACAGCAGATAGGCTATTTCAGAAAAATCAGCGCGCTTATATTGCCAAATCGCGCCAAGCAGAGCAAAAGATTGGAAAACTAAAATTTACTCCTGATTTAGTATTTCAAATTTTTGGGATGTTTAGCCCTTTCTGGGAGCGCTCAGATATTCCTTATGCCATGTACTTAGATTATACAATGGCACTAGCTATAAAAAATTGGTCCCCTTGGGCTCCTTTTAAAAATTCTCAAGAAAGAGAGGCGTGGCTAGAATGTGAGCGCCAAACATATCAAAAAGCCTTTCATATTTTTCCGATGAGCAATGTCGTTAAGTCTTCTTTAATAGAAGATTACGGCGTAGAGCATCAAAAAATTACTGTTGTAGGTTCTTCGGGGAATTTTCCAGAGCCTTATACAGGGGAAAAGCTTTTTGGGAGCAAGCAAATATTATTTAACGGCTCTGATTGGGAAAGAAAGGGAGGAGATTTAGTAGTCGAGGCATTTAAACAGGTAAAAAAAGTAATTCCAGAAGCTAAATTAGTAATAATAGGGAAAAAAGTAAATAAACGAGGAGAAGGAATAAATAATCCTGGAAAAATTCGTTCTCTTTCAGAGCTACACGATTTATTTTTGAAAAGCGATTTAGTTGTAGCGCCTTCCTATTGCGAACCGTTTCAAGAATTTTTATTGGAGGCAATGAATTACGGCGTGCCCTGTATTGTTTCTGATAGAGATGGAATGCCAGAAATAGTTGATCAAGAAATCAACGGAATGATAATTGAGCAGTTAACGCCAGAAGCTTTGGCAAAAAATATAGTCACCCTACTGAATAATCCGGAGCGCCTTGCCTGTATGTCTGAGGCAGCACGCCAGAAGATAAAAACTAAATTTAACTGGAATAGTATTGCTGAAAAGATAGTTGAGGTTTTAGGGCGGTAGGTAGAGTTTCCTAAGTGGCAAACAATAGTTAAATGGATAACAGTTTTGGGATGGAATAATTTTGTAGAAAGTTGGTAAAATATTGTAAACAATTAAAACTCTACGCCTTTACAGATGTCTGCAAAAGAAACTGCTTCCCAGGAAGAAAATAGAGAATGGAATGTCAGCATCGGTATCCTAGCATACAATGAGGCGGGCAAAATCGGGAAAGCTCTAGAGACACTTTTCGAGCAGAGTTTGTTTAAAGACGCTAAAAAAGTAAAGTCAATCGAAGTAGTGGTTGTGCCCAATGGCTGCACCGACGATACCGCAGCGATCGCCCGCTCTACCTTAGAAAAGTTGACCACATGTTGCCCCCATCCCAGTATCCGCTGGCGCGTCTGCGAAATCGAAAAGCCCGGAAAATGTAATGCTTGGAACCATTATGTAGGCAAATTTTCCGATGCCAACGCTGACTATCTTTTTCTGATGGATGCTGATATCCATTTCCTTGACTCCGATACCCTTGAGCAAATGCTTACAACTTTAGCTGCAGCCCCGGAGGCGTGGGTAGCCGTAGATACACCTATCAAAGATGTGGCACTCAAAACTAAGAAAAACCTAATTGAATGGCTTTCGAGTTGGCTATCCAAGTCGTCACAAGATTCTGGACCCCCGGGTCTCTGTGGACAGCTTTACTGTGCCAGAGCCGAGAAATTGCGTCGCATCCGTCTGCCAGTGGCTATGCAAGGCGAAGATGGCTTTTTGGCAACGATGATTCGCACGGCTTGTTTTACAACACCGGATATGAGCGAGCGCATTATCCGTGCCCCTGGAGCTCGCCACGTTTTCGAGGCTTATACAGACTTAAGCCGTATGGTGCGTCATGAGCGCTGGATTGTATTGTGTAATACTATCGATTGGTTTCTTTGTCGATACTTGGCAGAAAACTGTTCTCCTCAACTAGACGCTGGAACCCTAATTGAATGCCGTAACCAAGAAAACCCTCTTTGGCTTCACGATATTATTCGATCTGGAGTGGCACAGGCTGGTTGGTGGGTTATTCCCCACTGGGCAGTGTTTCGTCGCTTGCGTAGTCTGCGACACAAACCTTTATTGAAAGCAATTCTCATTAGCCCTGTAGCGATCGCTGCTTTTCTTGCCGACTTAATAGTCTGCTTTTTTGCTAACCAAGAACTCAAAAGCGGAGGTGGTATGGGCTATTGGGGAAAAACCCAGCGCCTCAGCTAGAAATACAGCTCTTCTGTCAGACTCACGCTCCGCTAAGTCAAATATGCTCCCTAAAAAATTTTCTTTCATTTCTTTCAACTGGCTACAAGTTAACTGGCTGCGAGTTTTAATCATTTTAATCATAATAATGGGGATTTTTTGGAGAGTATCTAACCTAGGAAGGCGATTTTATTGGTATGATGAAGTCTTTACTTCCCTGCGAATTTCTGGTTATACAACAGTTGAGTTTGTGGAGTACGTTAGTAATTCACGAGTAATCAGTCTGGAAGAGCTGCAAAAATTTCAACGCCCCAATCCCGAAAAAACTGCTTTAGATACAATCACAAGTTTGGCACGAGAAGAACCCCAGCATCCGCCTTTTTATTTTCTAATAGCCCGACTTTGGTTACAATATTTCGGCTTTTCAGTGCCGACAATACGCAGTCTGTCTGCTTTTATTAGTTTACTAGTTTTTCCCTCTGTTTATTGGCTCTGTTGTGAGTTATTTTCGTCGCCCTTCACAGGATGGATTGCTGTAGCTGCGCTCGCAGTTTCACCTTTCCACCTCCTTTATGCTGGAGAAGCTCGCCAATATAGTTTGTGGATGCTCCTCTCCGTCGTTTCTAGTCTAGCATTGTTGCGAAGTATTCGGCTGAAAAGTAAAACTAGCTGGGTATTTTATACTCTGACTGTTATATTGGGGCTTTATACTTTCCCTTTTTTTATGCTCTCTGTCATTGGATATGGAGTTTATGTTTTAGGGAGGGAACGCTGCCAATTCAGCCAAACCTTTAAGGCTTATCTCCTATCTTCACTCTTCGGTATTTTAGCTTTCACTCCCTGGATAATTGCCTTGATTAAAAGATTGCCAGAGCGCACTCACGATCCAAATACATCCTGGATGTTTGAGCCTTTATCTTTACCATCATTAGTTGTCAGATGGATTGGCGGCATTACTCGGTTATTTCTAGATTGGGGATTTCGCTCCGAAGATCCCCCTACTCCCGCACTCATTCTTGTTTTACCAATTCTGTTATTAGTGGGATATTCTATTTATTTTATCTGCCAGCGAGCGCCTCTTAAAGTTTGGCTATTTGTTATCACTTTAATAGCTGTGCCTACCCTAGCATTAATCGGGCATGACTTAATTTTACAAGGACGTATATCTGTAATATCAAGGTATTACACTCCGGTTTTCCTTGGCTTGCAACTAGCAGTTGCCTATCTTTTATCTTCTCAACTTACTGCTGATAGTTTAAAAAAATGGCAGCAAACTTTTTGGCAAATTACATTACTATTCGTATTGTCAGCAGGAGTTTTCTCTTGTGTTATAATTTCTCAATCTAGAATCTGGTTTCATCAAAGTCAAATCATACAAAGAGCTTACATACCTCAGACAATAAATAAATTTGTGAACATATCCCCCCGCCCCCTGATTATAGCCGATATTGGAGATGATTTTGCTGTCGGTTCACTTCTATCTCTCAGTTATGAGGTAGATCCTCATGTAAAATTTTTCTTTGTAAATTCTCCAAAAAAAATTTTTAAAATCCCAGAAAACTTTAGCAATATATTTGTATTTTCTCCTTCTCAAGCTCTGCAAAACATTTTAGAAACAAATCACCACTATAAAATCTATCCCATCCATGCAACTCCAAGAGAAGAAGGAGTGTTGTGGGAACTTAAAAAAGAAGAATAGAGCTGGTAAAAAATTACTGCCAGCCCTACTCCGGAAAATTACAGTTACACTAAAGCAGGAGTAACTGCAGGTTTTTTCAAGACGACAATTAAGTCAGTCATCTCTGCATCCAGTTTTCCAAATGATAATACTTTAGTTACAACAGCTAACACCTTCCAGGCAGCATCGATTAGCCAATGCCGCGCTCTCAGATTTTTCTGGCGCGGATTTTCATAGAGGTGGAAACGTTCAATCGACAGCCCGTATTCTTTCGCAAATCGCTTGATAGATTCGGGAGCTATTGACATTCTTAAAAATGTTTTAAATGGTACGCGATCGTCAACACCGGCGAGTTTTTCTCCGAAAATATATCGATAAAACCAAACGTGAAACCAATGAGGTGTAAATTTAGTCACTAGTGCTTTTATTGACATTACATTGGGAGTGGCTAAAATCATTATTCCATCGGGTTTCAACGCTTTTTGACAATTTTCTAACGCTTTATATGGCTGCGATAAGTGTTCTAAAATCCACCAGCAAATAATTACATCATACTCTTCAGGCGGAAATTCGTAAGTTTCTACATCTCCACAAATTTTTTCGTTGAGAATTGTATTTCTTTCGAGTTGTTTTTCTGATACGTCAATCCCAACAATATAAGCCCTAGGCCCAAAATCAACGTGACTGCAAGAACCACAGCCAATTTCAAGAATTTTTAAACTTTGCTTGCCAGCAAGCAGTTTGTCAACTACTGACTGTAATTGCGGATCTTCTTCTAGCATGTAAACTCCTTCTGAAATTACTTTTAAGTGAAAAAAATATTAAACTTGTGGCTATCAGCCTACCTCTTATATATTAATATAGAGTAAGATAGAAGTTTTCAGACTTTACATAAATATAAAATTCTTGACAGGGAGATAAACTCTGTGAACACTCAATTCAGTCAGGGAAGCAAACAAATAAAAGTAGTTATGCTTGGTCCTACCTTGCTTCAACAGGGGGGAGTGGCAGCTGTCGAAAACTTGATTCTACGATACGCTCCTACAAATGTCGAAATAAAACATATTTCTACCCATGAAGAAGGCTCCTTAGCCCGCAGAGTGATGGTATTTGTCTGGGGTTTGATACGGTTTTTCTGGAAATTGTCTAGTTTTAAAACTGATCTGGTTCATATTCACTTTGCAGAGCGAGGCAGCGCCTTTCGTAAGGCGATCGCTCTCCCCCTGGCTCTGTTATTCCGCAAACCTGTTATTTTGCACGCACATGGCAGCGAGTTTCATACTTTTTACTCTCAACTACCTGAATCGCTGAAGCAGCTAATGGCTAGAATATTTCGACAATGTACTTATCTAATTGTTTTATCAGAAAGTTGGAAAGAATTTTATACTACTAATTTAGGCTTAAAACCTGAACAAGTCGTCGTGCTTACAAATCCGGTGGAAATGCCTGCAACTGTTCCCCAGAGAGCAGGCAAAGAGGGCGTGAATTTTGTTTTTTTGGGACGCATTGGTCAGCGCAAGGGCGCTTTTGATTTAATTCGGGCATTCTCTATGTTGCCATCTGAGCAACAATCTAAATCAACCCTGATTCTGGCTGGAGATGGAGAGGTGGAGTCAGCCCGTCAATTGATTGAGAGTTTGAATTTAGGCGAGCGCATTACAGTTTTGAATTGGATTAATACACAGCAGCGCAACGAACTTTTAGCAAAAGCCGATGTTTTTGTTCTCCCTTCCTATAATGAAGGCTTGCCAATGGCACTACTAGAAGCAATGAGTTGGGGCTTGTCTGTGATTACAACTCCTGTAGGAGGCATTCCCGAAGTGGTTACCCAATCCGTAACTGGTTTGCTGGTGAATCCCGGTAATATTCAAGAACTTTCTGACGCCCTAAAGTTATTAATTGAAGATGAAAATTTAAGACTTTCTTTGGGAATAAATGCTAGAGCACAAGTCGTACCTTTTGATGTAAAAAATTATTCTCGCTCTCTTGGCGATATTTATCGTAAAGCGTTAGAAAAAACAGCTGCTTATGATTTGAACTAGCTTAGCCTTTCCTGCTAGCAGTAAAATTTTTCTCTCTGCAGAGTATATTTTAAATGCGCTCCCTATTATAGCTTTTTACTCTATCACGCAGAAAATACCCTGCTATTTTATTACTTAGACGCCCGCATAGTTTCTATATTACCCAGTTTACCTAGTATTAGCTGCGGTTTGCTTTTAAATTTTTCTTTGAGAATTAACCACAGAAAAGGAAGATCGTCTACAAGATATCTTTTCCACAATCTTTGTGGTTCTGAAATTAACCGATGCAACCATTCTATTCCTAGATTACTCATCCATTTGGGAGAACGCGGCTTGCAGCCAGCTTCAAACTCGATCGTCGCTCCTATAGCCAGGAATATCAATATATTCGGCATTTTGTCTTTGTAGCGAATAATCCACTTTTCTTGCTTAGGAGCACCAACACCCACTGCTAATACGGTAGCTCCAGATTGATTAATTTTATCTATAATTTCCAGGCATTCTTGCTCGTTATTTTCAAACCCAAAAGACGGAGAGTGCGCCCCTACAATTATCTCCCGCCCTACTTTTTCATTGATGATATGTTGAGCTTTTTGTGCCACTCCTTCTGCTGCTCCTAACAGAAATATTTTAATCTTTTCATTATGCTTATGATAGTTGTAAAAAGCAGGGAAAAAATCTGAACCTGAAATTTTTTCTTTCAGAGGCGTTCCCAGAAATTTACTTGCATATTCTACAATTTTGCTATCGCACACCCGATAATCTGCTAAGTTATAGCATTCCATAAACTCTTGATCTTTCTGTAGTTTCATCAGATGATCAACATTGGGTGTAAATACAATTCCCTTTTCTAATCTTTCTAATAATTCTGATAGGGTAAGATTGTCTATTGAAATATTGAGTATTTTAACTTTATCTGCCGAAGTCATATTGTGCCCCTGGATATTAGATTGATTACTCTCTGGTGTATTGTACTATACATATAGCTTATTTTATTTAAGCTTATTTTATTTTTCAATTGGTTACAGTTCTAACTTCAATAAATCTTTAATCTTCTAGCTTCTATAGCATTTACTAATGGTCTAGCACCTGCCTCTTTATGGCTTATCCCCAATATCAGTGCCTGTATTATATTTGTCCTAGCACATAGCCGCGCTCCACCCTTGAGTGTCTCTTAAGGTGATTGAGAGCAGTTAAAACCTAGTTTACAGTTTCCTAAATGCTATAAAGCTCGGATTTACCGTCTTTCTCTTATCTTGGAAACTAGCTTGGTTTCAACAACTGCCTTCTACTTCGGCTTTATTGAGGCTTGCCTTCTACAAGCTAGGTATACTTTAAGGCTTTTTTAAATGCCTCAACTGACTCCTTGCAGCTTTTTCTGTATAACTGACAGAGCGCTTTCGCATTTTTACTCATAGTATCAGCCTCTATAATAAATATTAGGAGATTTTGCCAGAATGTCTAGGAGATTGAGAAATATTTTTACATTTTTTTGATTTTTGCACAACTTCCTAACAAATCTTCTCTGAATCCATAAGCATATAAGTGTGATCCCAAGTGTGTCAAAGCGTCAGCTCAGTTTACAGCCTTAATTGCAGTTTTATCAACATCAGCTTATTTTTGCGCTTACTTAAAGTATAACTTAAAATATATATTTTTTTATAATTTCAATTGTCCAGAAAACAGAGCCATTGCTCTCGGCAAGTGTCAAGGCTGAAGACAAATGATCACTTTTTTTATTCTATATATGTAAATTTCGCAAAATTGTCTATATTTTGCTTACTTTAATAATGTTTAAGTAAAAATACCCAGGGGTGTTTCTTGCGCTCGCGCGCTAGCATGTGACCATAGGGACATAGCGCCTTTTCGTTTACAAGCAAGCACGCCTCTATGATTCAACTAAGCCCATCTGCAGTCCGCGAAGTCACGCGCATGAAGTCCAAGCATCAAAACCCGAACCTATTTTTGCGTCTGGGAGTTGAGCGCGGCGGGTGTTCTGGGCTATACTATACCCTGGAATTGGACGATAACCTTAAACCAGACGACCATGTATTTAACTGTAGCGGTCTAAAAGTAGCGATCGCAGCCAAGTGTTTGAACTACATTGCCAACCTCACCCTGGATTATTCAGAAGATTTGATGGGAGGCTCCTTCCGCTTCCACAACCCCCAAGCCACCACCAAATGTAGCTGCGGTCACTCTTTTTCCATGCCGATGGACTCTTTTTCTGAAAAAATTGACAAAGACACGGCAAAATCGGTATAATTTTCTTTTGTTAAAAGTTGGAACAACAAAAAGCTGCACGCGCTTTAACTCATGCCCACCATTCAGCAACTCATTCGCGCAGAACGCCAAAAACAAAAGAAGAAAACTAAGTCACCAGCTCTAAAAAGTTGCCCTCAGCGTCGCGGCGTTTGCACGAGAGTATACACCACTACCCCCAAAAAACCCAACTCCGCTCTGCGGAAAGTAGCGCGGGTTCGCCTAACATCTGGATTTGAAGTCACAGCCTATATTCCAGGTATTGGCCACAACCTGCAAGAGCACTCAGTAGTGATGATTCGAGGGGGACGAGTCAAAGACTTGCCCGGTGTTAGATACCACATCATCCGTGGGACATTAGATGCTGCCGGAGTCAAAGATCGACGTCAAGGTCGTTCTAAGTACGGTGCAAAGCGTCCTAAAAAATAGAGTCACTTGATTGAGAACTCTGCTATGCGCCAGAAGAGCAGAAACAGAGCGCTCGCACTCAACCGACTGTCTGAAAAAACCACACAGTAAAAAAGCCAAAACCGCTTTCAACGCGGAAAATTAACGCACAACAAAAAAGGCCCTTTATAGGGCCATACCTACCCAACAGCAGGCAACCAATAAAACCTCGAAACCCCAATGGTAGAGGTACGGGAATGCCAAGATGAACCTAATTTTATCTCATTTTACCAAGTATGTCTCGTCGCACTGTTGTTCAAAAACGTCCAGTTCCTCCCGATCCAGTTTATAACAGCCGCCTAGTAAGTATGATGGTGCGGCGGGTGATGAAAAACGGCAAAAAATCTCTCGCTCACAGGATTGTCTACGAAGCCTTAAAAACTATTCAGGAACGCACCGGCAAAGACCCCCTGGAAACGTTTGAAAAAGCAGTCCGCAATGCCACCCCGCTCGTGGAAGTCAAAGCTCGCCGCGTTGGCGGAGCTACCTATCAAGTACCAATGGAAGTTCGTCCCGAGCGCGGAACATCTCTGGCACTACGTTGGCTGATCCAATATGCCAGGGCAAGAACTGGCCGCACTATGGCCAGCAAACTAGCTAACGAGCTAATGGATGCAGCCAACGAGACGGGCAGTGCGATTCGCAAGCGAGAAGAAACTCACCGCATGGCAGAAGCAAATAAGGCATTTGCTCACTATCGGTACTGATATCTGCGCTTCGCCCGAGTTCCTGCAACCTTTGTTCCGCAGTGAACAAAACTTAACAAAAAATATTAAGATATAGTAACGGGGAAGCTCGGTCTCTAGAGGCCGTCATCTAAGACGGCCTGCAGCATAGGCGCGGAAATCGCCCAAACAAGTTTCGCAGCCGCTCTGGCTGTGAGGACAGAGGTCTTCCAGATAGCACAAGTACAAAAAATTCTGAAGGCAAAAAGTCTTCAGAGGGAAAGAGTCTACAGAAAATCTCAAGTGAGAGTTTAGTTATAAATATCTGCGGCAGAGAATAAGGAGGTAGCTGTGGCACGGACGGTCCCGCTCGAAAGAGTACGCAATATAGGAATTGCAGCGCATATTGATGCAGGCAAAACGACAACAACAGAGCGAATTCTGTTCTATTCAGGCTTGATACATAAAATTGGTGAAGTACACGAAGGAACCACAGTCACAGACTGGATGGAACAGGAGCGGGAGCGGGGAATTACAATCACTGCCGCTGCAATCAGCACGAGTTGGAAAGACCACCAGATAAATATTATTGATACGCCAGGGCACGTCGATTTCACCATTGAAGTCGAACGCTCCATGCGAGTACTAGACGGCGTGATAGCAGTATTCTGCTCGGTAGGAGGAGTGCAGCCCCAATCAGAAACAGTCTGGCGGCAAGCAGACAGATATAAAGTACCTCGGATCATCTTTGTCAATAAGATGGATAGAACGGGGGCGAATTTCTTCAAGGTGTACAATCAAATCCGCGAGCGCCTGCGGGCCAACGCCGTCCCCATCCAAGTACCCATTGGCAGCGAAGAAGCCTTCCGAGGAATCGTAGACTTGGTACGCATGAAAGCCGTCATCTACACCAACGACTTGGGAACCGAAATTCAAGAAACAGAAATCCCAGCAGACATAAAAGATCTGGCTGAAGAGTACCGCATCAAAATGGTGGAATCGGTAGTAGAAACCGACGACACCCTGATGGAAAAATACCTCGAAGGCGAAGAATTAACCGAAGAAGAAATCAAGACAGCTTTACGCAAAGGCACCATCGCCGGCACCATCGTACCAATGCTGTGCGGTTCAGCCTTTAAAAACAAAGGCATACAACTAATCCTGGATGCAGTAGTCGATTACCTGCCATCACCCATAGACATTCCCGCTATACAGGGGACCCTACCAGACGGCACCCCAACCGAGCGCAAAGCCGACGACAACGAACCCTTAGCAGCTTTGGCCTTCAAAGTCATGGCCGACAAATTTGTCGGTAGACTGACATTCATTCGCGTCTACTCCGGCGTACTCAAAAAAGGCAGCTACGTATATAACTCCTCTAAAAACAAAAAAGAGCGAGTCTCTCGCCTGATCGTACTCAAAGCAGACGAACGCATAGACGTAGATGAACTCAGAGCCGGCGATCTCGGAGCAATTCCCGGTTTATCCGATACCTTGACTGGCGATACACTTTGCGACGAAAATGCCAAAGTAATTTTGGAGTCTCTCTTCATTCCCGAACCCGTCATTTCCGTAGCCGTAGAACCAAAGACCAAACAGGACATGGAGAAACTCTCCAAAGCCCTGAAGGCACTATCAGAAGAAGACCCGACCTTCCGCGTCAGCATCGATCCCGAAACAAACCAAACTGTGATTGCAGGTATGGGTGAACTGCACCTGGAAATTATCGTTGATCGGATGCTGCGGGAATACAAAGTAGAAGCAAACGTCGGCGCTCCCCAAGTCGCCTACCGCGAAACGATTCGCAAACCAGCCCGGGCAGAAGGGAAATTTATTCGCCAAAGCGGCGGTAAAGGTCAATACGGCCACGTGGTCATCGAAGTCGAACCGGGAGAACCAGGTAGCGGCTTTGAATTCGTCTCTAAAATTGTTGGCGGCATAGTGCCCAAAGAGTATATCGGTCCCGCTGAGCAAGGCATGAGAGAAGCCTGCGAATCCGGCGTACTCGCTGGATATCCGGTGATCGATTTGAAGGCAACTCTGGTAGACGGTTCTTTCCACGAAGTAGACTCCTCGGAAATGGCTTTCAAAATCGCCGGCTCAATGGCAATGAGAGAAGCAGTAATGAAAGCTTCACCAGTGCTCCTAGAGCCTATGATGAAGGTAGAGGTCGAAGTCCCCGAAGACTTTATCGGGAACGTCATCGGTGACCTCAACTCCCGACGCGGCCAAATTGAAGGGCAAGAAACAGAACAGGGAATAGCTAAAGTCACTGCTAAAGTTCCTTTGGCAGAAATGTTCGGCTACGCCACTGTCATCCGCTCTAAAACTCAAGGCCGAGGGATTTTTACTATGGAGTTCAGCCACTATGAAGAGGTGCCTCGCAACGTGGCAGAACCCATAATCGCTAAAAACAAAGGGAACGCATAACCAGCAGTAAGCTATTAGCTGTTAGCTGTTAGCTAATAGTTAATAGCTAATAGCTAAAAGCTAAGAGAAACAAGGAACACATCATTCATGGCACGCGCAAAGTTTGAACGGACTAAACCCCACGTAAACATCGGTACGATCGGTCACGTTGACCACGGCAAAACAACTCTAACTGCCGCTATTACAATGACACTGGCAGCTCTGGGGCAGGCCAAACCCAAAAAATATGATGAAATTGATGCTGCCCCTGAAGAGAAAGCGCGGGGAATTACCATCAACACCGCTCACGTCGAATACCAAACCGAAAAGCGGCACTATGCTCACGTTGACTGCCCTGGGCACGCTGACTACGTTAAAAACATGATCACAGGGGCGGCTCAGATGGACGGCGCAATTTTGGTGGTATCGGCGGCTGATGGCCCCATGCCCCAAACCCGCGAACACATCCTGCTCGCCAGACAAGTCGGCGTCCCCAACATCGTCGTCTTCTTGAATAAGAAAGATATGGTGGACGACGATGAATTGCTGGAACTGGTGGAATTAGAAGTACGGGAACTGCTAAGCTCCTATGACTTCCCCGGTGATGAAATTCCCATCGTGGCAGGTTCGGCTCTCAAGGCGCTAGAAAGAATGACCTCTCACCCAAATACCAAGCGGGGTGAAGATGAGTGGGTAGATAAAATCTACGAATTGATGGATGCTGTAGACTCTTACATCCCCACCCCAGAGCGCGATGTTGATAAGCCTTTCCTGATGGCAGTTGAAGACGTATTCTCGATTACCGGTCGCGGAACCGTAGCCACGGGACGAATCGAGCGCGGCAAGATTAAGGTTGGCGATACCGTCGAACTGGTGGGCATCAAAGAAACTCGCAGCACTACAGTCACCGGCGTGGAAATGTTCCAAAAGACCCTAGAGGAAGGAATTGCTGGGGATAACGTCGGACTTCTCCTGCGGGGGATTCAAAAGAAAGATGTCGAGCGGGGAATGGTGTTGGCTAAACCGGGAACGATTAAGCCGCACACCCATTTTGAATCTGAAGTTTACATTCTCAAGAAAGAAGAAGGGGGGCGTCACACTCCTTTCTTCGCCGGCTACCGTCCTCAGTTCTACGTGCGCACTACGGATGTGACTGGCACCATTACCTCCTTTACTTCTGACGACGGCAAAAAAGCTGAAATGGTAATGCCTGGAGATCGGATCAAAATGACGGTTGAGCTGATTAGCCCAATCGCGATCGAACAAGGGATGCGCTTCGCTATCCGCGAAGGGGGTCGCACTGTGGGTGCTGGTGTCGTCTCTAAAATCATCAAGTAGGATGCATTTATAGCTCAAAAGAGCAGAAAAGCAATTCAATGTCAAGCAGCTTTTCTGCTCTTTCTGTTTCCTTTAGTCAAACTCTCGGCAACCCTATTCTTGTTCTTAAGGTGAATACCCATGACTCTATATGGGTAGCTTCCTAATCACGAAAAAGCAGAGTTCTTGATGATTATTTTGAAACCTTGTGTTTTAAGACGACTGGCGGTAAAATGTTGTATATTACCTCCGAGAATACAGGAATTTAAGCCTGTTTAACTTTGGGGTGAAGGCAATTGCGAACTCAGCAGAAAAATCTGAGTCGCAACGCTAAGAAAAACTTTTGCCTAAAGGCAAGAGAGTATTTCACAAACCGAACCTAGACAACTAAAAAAACAAATGGCCACACTACAGCAGCAAAAAATTCGCATTCGTCTGAAAGCATATGATCGCCGCTTGCTCGATACCTCTTGCGAAAAAATAGTGGATACGGCTAACCGGACTAACGCTATGGCCATAGGCCCGATCCCACTGCCCACAAAACGGCGAGTCTACTGTCTACTTCGCTCCCCTCACGTCGATAAGGATTCCCGCGAACATTTTGAAACTCGTACCCACCGCCGCATTATCGACATTTATCAACCTTCCTCGAAGACAATCGACGCCTTGATGAAACTCGACTTGCCCGCAGGTGTCGATATTGAGGTCAAGCTGTAAATGTCTTGAGAAATTTGTAGCCAAGATTAGAGTTGCCATTTGGGCTGCACCAGGCGCAACAAAACCATTTAGAGTTAACTCAATCTCAGCACCAATGTCAACACAAGGTTTGGGCTTTTACTGCCTCGCAGCCTTTGCTTTTTATAGTGAGGCAACATCTCAAACCAGTGTAAGTAGGCATTATAAACCTTTCTGAGGCTCTTATCCCCACACCCAACTAAAAATAGGGTGCGGGGTTGGCCGAGCAATTAGCTCAAGGGCGCCATTCTATCTCAGAAATTCGCTAAAGTAGGGAAAGAACTGCTATTACCGTTTTAACAGAGGGACAATGGCATCCGCATCCTCGATCGCTGTTCGAGAACTCCCCTTATTTCCCTTGCCGGAGGTGGTTCTATTTCCGGGCAGACCGCTTCCCCTGCACATCTTTGAATATCGCTACCGGATTATGATGAATACAATTCTGGAAAGCGATCGCCGATTTGGGGTTCTCATGGTCGATCCGGTTCAAGGTAAAATCGCTACCGTTGGATGCTGTGCAGAAATTGTTCAGTTCCAGCGCTTGCCTGACGACCGCATGAAAATTTGGACCATAGGGCAGCAACGCTTTCGCGTGCTAGAGTATGTTCGAGAAAAACCCTATCGCGTCGGCTTGGTAGAGTGGATCGAAGATCAGCCACCAGATAAAGATCTAAGACCACTAGCAAAAGATGTTGAACAACTACTTCGCGATGTAGTGCGTCTGTCAGCTAAGTTGATGGACCAGAATATTGAACTGCCCGAAGATATTCCCAGCCTGCCTAGGGAATTGTCATACTGGGTTGCTAGCAACCTATATGGCGTCGCTTCCGAGCAGCAAGCACTTTTAGAAATGCAGGATACCGCCGCCCGATTGCAGCGAGAAGCAGAAATTTTGACCTCAACTCGCAATCATCTGGCAGCTCGTACCGTTCTCAAAGATACTCTCAAATAAGAAATAGGGAAAAGAAAAAGGGCAGCAACCGCATCGCTTTAAAAAAATGGCATACTTTGTTTTGTTGCGATCGCTTGCCAAAAAAAACAACCCTACTAACAGCAGCAGCGGTTTTTTATCCGCTGCTATCTTATCAAATTATTATACCAGTACCAGCCACGGAAAAGCAAACACTATAATAACAACTCATGGCTTTTCAGGCAGCCGCTCCTCAATAACTCCTGAATCAATTTTTGGAGCTTCTTTTGTAACTTCATCGGTGGTGACAACTGGCTCAGTCGTTACTATATCTTCAACTTTCATCTTCTTGCCATTATTTAATTTTTGCTGATCTTTTTTACCATTAGGCTTTCTATCAATCTGATACCAGCCATACCAGTGACGCACCGCAAGCCACAGCACGGAAAGAATACCGGCAAGGCTGAGCGTAAGTCCACTATAAGGAATCAGCAATCCAAACACCGGCAGCAAGCAACCAGCAATAGTAGCAATAACAGCGGCAAGAGAAGCTCGCCAATTTGAACCAAGCCCCCAAACCAGTATGAGCATAAATAGAGAAATGCCGCCCCAAGCGTCCTTGACATCTACAATACGGCTGAGATAAGTTAAAGCCAACAGACAGGCAAAAAAGACCCCTCCTGCAAGCGCTACATCTCGCAAACTCATCGGTAGCGACAAGTACAGCATCAAAATCCACCACAGGAAAAGTGCCGGTGCCAGTATCAGTAAACGCGGAAGAATACCTGTATTGCGAATTGGCCCACTAGAAGTAAAAACCCCAAAAGGATGGCGGACAGAAACATTATCATCAAACACCCAAGTAAATTGGGTGCCTTCCCCTTCCTGGCTAATCAGTGTGGGAATAATGCCGCTAGCAAAATCAGCATTGGGAAAATTCGCTAAAACATTTAAGCGAAATTTAGAAAGCAGTTGCCCGTTGGCATTGTAAACCCAGCGAGGTCCACCTTGCGCCTTGTAAGTAACTCGAAATTTAGCTTCTTGCCCCGGCTCTAGGTTAAATGGAAAACCATAGTCTCCCGGATTTACCGGCACCAGCCGCGTTCCGTTTTGCTCAACTTTGAAGTTTTGCAACAACAAATAACCCTTAGGCGGCTGCACTTCAAAGAAAAAAGACTGAGTCTGAGCAAATGGGTTGGTAACTTTATAATCACCACTGTAATTAACACTGTAGAGGTATCGCCCCTGTTTTTGGGGCTCGCCAACTAGGTCTATCTTTACCTCAATCTGAGAACTGCTAAGCGTTAAAAAACGGTTCACCGCTCGCGTCTTTTGCACTCGGACGACTCGATTTTCTACCACTGTGTCGTAGGTATAGGGTTCTTGGATGACGTAGCGCACTTGCGGCGCTGGTTGTTCCATGCGCTCACCCGCTACGCTGAAGGCTGCTTTCGCCAATCGTGCCTGTTCCCAATTGTGGTAGCGATTCGCTAATGTAGAACTTAGATAAAATCCCCCCACCAAAAGCGCTATCACTAATATGGCGTGCAGTAATTTGCCCAGCAATAAATCGTAACGCTCTAGCCATTTTTCGAGCCAGCCCGCTCGCTCTACCTCCATTCGATGCAGAGAAAAACCGATTAGGGCGAGCGCGATTCCTACAACCCCTACCAGTATGGCCAACCCTTGGGCATTCCTCAGCATCTGGGTGCCAAATTCTATTAATTCATTGGGATGCGTCAAATCCGGTAGGTTGGGAATACCTTGAGCAATTATCCACATAATCGGTTTCCTCCTCACAAGTTTTTGCGACGCAATTCGCATTACGTCTTATGAAAGCGCTATGTGCGCGTTTTATTTCTTCGGTTATAGACCGAGCAACTCCTTGGGTACAAACTCCCAAGGTGATATATTGCACCAAAACCAACATCGTAAGCTAGTTCATTCCCATAAAAAAAAGTTAAAATTTACTTTATTGTCTCTCAATGGTTATATCTTCTCCCCTTACGCCCTAGCTCTCTATTGTGCTTGATTTTCGGCAAACCTAGAAAAGTACCAAAAAGCTCGCTAGTGAAAGAAAGCTTACTTTCTGTTTCCAAAGCTGCTTGACAAAAGTTAAATTCTTGTATAACCTATTATAGTGGGAAAGATGCCATCAATAAATTACCATATTTTAAATAACCTCTAATTCTAGTAAGCGATTGCGCTAGTTTGTAATATCAAATCTTATTATATGCACTAAGTACTAGAAAAAGCTTTTATTGCACCTTTTCAGGCATCTCAATTCACAAGTCAGCAAAATAACACAGACTTGACATAAGACTGTCACAACATTGACACATTCCTTCAGTATCCTTTTCTTATAGAGCATTTCATGTTCACTCCTCACACCAAACACCTGCTCGGTTTATCTGCTGAGCAGGTTTTTTTATTCAATTAGTCCATATTTCGAAGAATTCCCTTTTTATATAAAAAACAAAACGTTAGTATTAAAAACCTGATTTAAATAGGCGCGTCAAAAAAATAATAACCAGAATTATCAGATATCTTACTGAGAAAATACCTTACCAGGAGTTGTTATTTTAGATAAAATTCACCAATTAAATCGGTTAGAGCAGTGAAGTATACAAATTACTACTGTTTATTGGTTTGTAAAGTCAAGAGGGGCTGTGAGAACACTGTAGCTGCCGAAAATTTTCAAAGTCTCAGTATGAATTTTTAATTCTTCTAGCGCTGCTTGTACGAAAGGTTGGGTAGCGTCAGCTTCCAAATCTATGAAAAAAAGATACTCGCCGAGCGAGCGCTTAGTTGGGCGCGATTCAATCCGACTCAGATTAATCTGGCGGTTTGCAAACACTTGCAAGGGTTTAACTAAAGCACCGGGAACATTGGCGGGAACACTAAAACCTAAAGAGGTATGCGTACCGCCAGGAGAAGCATCTAAACTCAACACCCAAAAGCGAGTATAATTGTGTGGGTAATCATTAATTGGATACGCTAGTATCGGCAGTTGGTAGAGTTGAGCGGCTCGTTGAGAGGAAATCGCCCCTGCAGTCTTCTCCCGCTCTAAATTTTTGAGCACTTCTGTCGTCGAATTAGTGGAAATTAACTGGGCATTGGGGAGAAACTTTGCCAACCAGTCTTGACACTGAGCAAGCGCTTGCGGGTGCGAATAAACTTTTTGAATTTCTTCTAACTTTTCTGCCGTTGAAAGCAAAGCATGAGAAATCGGCAAAACCAACGCTAATTGAATTTGTAGCTCGTCTAACTGCCACAGGGTATCCAGTGTCATCGGCACGTTTCCTTCGATGGAATTTTCCACCGGCACCACAGCTCGCTGTACCTGCCCTTGCGCCACTGCCTGCAGCGTTTTAGCGATCGTCGGATACGGATGTAACAAGCAGTCTTGACCTGTTTCTCTGGCCATTTTTTCAACATAAGCCAGGGCTGCTGCCTCCGTATAAGTGCCGGGAGGGCCTAAATGTGCTATCAATAAAGTCATTTCAGTTCCCTATAAATTTTTCAATTCACCGTCTTAATTATTTTTATTACTTTTATCAGATATAAACTCAGCCCTATGAGTATAAAATTTCCTGAAATTACTTCTCTAGACCTATTTTTTGCAGAAGTACGGTTATCATCCTTGGCACTTCCGCAGAAATGCAAAAAATCGTAAAATAAATTAACATAAGTATACATTCATTATTTTGTACACCCCTCTGATGGATACCCGGTTTGTTGCTTCACAATCCGTTGAGATTGCCGTTCCAGAGCAACCCGTGCCAATTCAGCACTATCTGCGCCAGCCCCAACGTCTGGTGTACGCGCTGGTTGATCGCAGTCGGCTGGAGCAGTTAAGCCCGGAGTTGTTTCGCTTGAAAATGCGTCCGCTGAGTTTTATGATGCTGAGCATACAACCCACGGTAGATATGAATGTGTCGGCTACAGCAGACGGGACAATTTATCTAAAATCAGTCAGGTGTGAAATTCGGGGTGTAGAATACATCAATCAACGATTTTCTCTCAACCTGATAGGGAAGCTTTATCCGTTAAATATTAACGGAGTTACCTATCTCAAGGGTAGAGCTGATTTAGAAGTAAGGGTTGAGCTGCCCCCTCCGCTGTGGTTGACACCAAAACCGATTCTGGAAACTTCCGGTAACGCTTTACTTAATAGCGTGCTTGTGACGATTAAACACCGCTTGATGCACCAACTATTGTTAGATTATCGCAAGTGGGCTTGTTCCGAAAGTGTAACCCAGGGAAGTGTCTCAGAGCCGATTCTATCACCAAACGGATAAAGTCGGTGAGGGAGTTAGGCTAAATTAAGATAATTCCTAACTCCTGCAAATATTGTACGAATTATCTTGTAGGAATTATATTAGGATAACTGAGTGCTTGATTTATTAAACAGTATTAAGTGATTGCAAGCTGCACAATTAGAATTAAGCCAGTACTAAAAATTTTTAGATTCATAGCTAATCTGACAGGGAGTAAAAGAAAGACGGTGGTGGGGCGATCGCCCGTATTTTTGCAATGCCAAAAGATGTTTTTTGGTTGCATATCCCTTATTATTTGTTAAGTCATAAAAAGGATATTTTGCCGCTAAACGAGTAATTAATTCATCGCGCCATACTTTGGCAATAATACTAGCAGCAGAAATAACAAGGGAAGTGCGATCGCCCTTGACAACAGTTTGTTGTGGAAAAGGCAAATCAGGAATAGGCTGATTACCATCAATTAAACAAAGTTCTGGTGCGACGCCAAGCTTGAAAATTGCCCGCTTCATTGCCAACAAAGAAGCCTGCAAAATATTAAGACGGTCAATTTCGCGAACAGAAGCAACACCAATAGAATAAGCGCTCGCCACCTTTTGAATCAGCCGAGCTAATTGCAAGCGGCGAGCGCTCGTTAGCAGCTTACTATCCTTAACACCAGCCGCCAATAAATCTGCCTCCAACGAGGGAGGCAAAATCACCGCTGCTGCCACCACTGGTCCAAATAAACAGCCACGCCCCACCTCATCCACCCCAGCAATTAAGCAATACTGGTAGAAAGTAGGGGGAGGTTCCCATAAACTAAGCTGTTTAGGAAACTTAGCGTCCTCATTCATAAGATAGTGACAGCAGGAAGGGCACGCGAGAGAGAGAAAGACGTGCCCTAAAAATTTAGCAAGCCACTAAGACTCTATAGCAGATGAGCGGCGACGGCGACGGCGAGTTACGCTGACTATAGTTTCACTGGTATTGTCGCTAGAAGAGGCGAGCGCCTGTGGCTCGATTTTTTCCGATGCCGATTCCGATTCAGACTCAACAGTAGCAGCAACAGCAGCTTTTTCAGCGATTGCCGGTTCTGCCACCGGCACTTCTGTAGTTTGTCGAGGCTGTTGACCAGGGGTGACCACCGAAATAATAGCAGTTTTTGGATTTTTCACTTCCTGATTCACCAGAACCAATGGAGAAATCCCCATCATCGCATAAACTTCCTGTTCCTCAGGAGTCATTTCCACCGAAATCACCTCTGGAGGTTCTGCAGGAATCGGGGTTATTTCTCGACTAGCATAGCGAGAACTCCTTTCAGGCGAACGGTTCAATATCGGCATGAACTCTTCCCGTTCTTCTGGTTCAGGTTCTGTAACTATCTCTGATTTAGAACTTTTAAGCGTTATCAGCCCAGAAGAGCGAATCAGTGGCATTTCTTCTTCTGTTACACTGCTTTCGCTCAATCCGATCCGGCGGCGGCGACGGCGGCGGGTTTCATCCAGCCCTCCGCGCTCCTGATAGTTGGGATGATTCAAAAGCTCTAATTCTTGCGGCTCTGCTAAAGGTTCCACTTCTGGTACTTCGACAACGGCAGCCGGTTTTGTTTCAGTGGAGCGGTAGTCTCCAATGCGCAAGGGTATTGGGCGCTCGATTTCTTCTTCAGCTGTGGGTTCTTCTCCCGGCAATTGAACCAAGTGTCCCAATCCGCCGCATGTTGGGCAAGGACGACTGAACAATTCGTAAATATTTTGACCTTGGCGCTTGCGAGTCAGCTCTACTAAGCCCAGTTCGGAAAGTTGGGCAATTTGAGGCCGTGCTTTGTCTGCTTTCAGAGCTTTGTTGAAGTGTTCTAAGACTTGCAGTTGATCGCGGCGGGAATCCATATCGATAAAGTCAACTACGATTACGCCTGCGATATTGCGCAGTCGCAATTGACGTGCAATTTCCGTCGCTGCTTCGCAGTTTGTCCACAGTACCGTTTCTCGTGCCGTTGCCGAGCGCGTGAATGAGCCTGAGTTGACGTCGATTACTGTGAGGGCTTCTGTCGGTTCGATGATGATATAACCGCCAGAGGGCAAATCTACTCGTGGTTTGAGGGCTTCGCGAATAGCGGCATTGACGCGGAAATATTCTAGTATTGGGATGCGCTCGCGGTGGTGATCTATTAGCACTCCTTGAGGTGCCTTGCCCCCATTCCAATTCATTAAGTGTTGCTTCACCCGCTTAATAGCTGCTTGCGAGTCTACTACAATCCGGTTCACATCAGTGCTGTACATATCCCGCAGCACCCGCTGAATGAAATCGTCATCTCGATTCAGCAGTGCCGGGGCGCGCGTCGATGCCGCTTCTTGTTGAATACTTTCCCACTGGCGCTGCAAGAATTCTAAATCTTCCAGTATCGCTTCTTCCGCCATCCCTTCTGCTTCTGTGCGCACCAACAGGCCCATCCCTGGCGGCTTGATCAGGATGGCCAATGCTCGCAAGCGGTTACGTTCGTTTTCATTGCGGATGCGGCGGGACAGATTTACACCGCGTCCGAAGGGCATTAATACTAAATAGCGGCCTGGTAATGTGATATTGCCAGTCAGTCGGGGACCTTTACTGCCTGTTGGTTCTTTCATTACCTGCACCAGTACTTTTTGCTGGGGCACTAATAATTCTGTTATTGCTCCAGCAGTGCGTTTCAGGCGCAATGGGCCGAGATCTGTTACGTGAATAAATCCATTGCGCTCTGAATCCCCGATATTGACAAAGGCTGCATCTATCCCTGGTAATACATTTTCAACAATTCCCAGATAAATATCTCCTACCTGGTGTTGACCTGTTGCAACGACAAGTTCTTGAATTTGGTCTTCCGAAAATACTGCAGCGATTCTATGCTGCTCTGCGATAATGATTTGCTTTGGCATTTAATTTCCTCAACATGAACGCAGTGCTAGCGGCAATTTTTCGTCGCTTTGCCTGTTTATAAATCAATCCCTGGTTTTCACTAGCTGAAATAGATTGGTTGCTTTTCTCGTGCCACTCCCATACATTGTGGCGAGTGATAATTCTACGAAGCACGCTACACCTATAGACTAGGCTTATTACATTTTTCAGGGACTTTGGTGAATTCGTAATCAATTGATACTGACAATTAACCGATTTTCTTACAACCCCTACTGATAATTCTTTTTTAATTGGGTAGGTTGTCCGCAATTTACAAAAATTTGTCAAGTTTTTTAGGAAGGCGTGGCATCTAGTAAAATTTGCGCTTCAGGTTATAGCTTGAGTGGTATTCTACTCAAAAGCTACACCGGATGCTTGAGTGAATATGCAACTGCTTTAATTTTCGCTCTCAGCAATCCGAGAGTTATTTTTTTTGATATTCCGCCTGATTTTATCAGGGGATTCTTGATTCAACCAGTCTACTTACTTGCTACCCTCTAAGATAGACAAGCAGAGGTTATTCTGTACCCATAAAAGCGAAGCTGCTTCCCGCTGGGTAGCGTTAATTACTGTGTGCCCGACGGTACTGGAAACATACAGGAAAGTTCTGTTGTTTTTATTGCTTCGCTCTTATGCTGGGTTTTTAGAGAGGTTGAATATCCTTGCTTTTAAGTTAGATTATACAGCAGTTGCAAAAAGGCGGAGCTTTCAGTCATTCCTTTGTAAGGTTTAGGTTAGTCCCCTTTCCCTACGGGTAATATTTTTTTCTTTGTTTTCCCTGGGAATGAGGTGTTCGCAAAGGCTTGAGTTAATTGGAATGTACTCGTTGCCTTTTCGCAATTTTATTTTGTCGTCCACTAGGGCTACTTGCCCAGGCGAGCTTGTTTGGATTTTAGCAAGGAGTTGCAACTGTTTTCCACAAGAGTGATGTGTCTGAAGCCACGTTATTTTTATTGTACTTTTTTTCTGTGAATTTGGAAAGAGGGTTTTTGCCATTCCTGAAAAAATGGTGCTTGACGCTTCTTGGCTGCGGACTGTTTTGAGTTTGGCTCTTGATAGAGCCGACAAGAAGGGTTTCCACTAGGAATACAGAGCTATTCTTGAGCTGTTTGGTTCCGTCAGGAAACCCTTTGCTTGCCACAGAAGTTTCTGAGTTATCGGGCTAGAAGAAAGCCAGCTGCCTGTTTGGACAATCTTGCTTCTATTTTTGATAAATTGCTGCTAAGATGCAAGTGAACCGAGTAACTGATATCGGTGGGTGTGCAGCAATTGTAGGTCTAGTCTAGCTATTTTTTCGAGCATGTAGAGTACATGCTCGGCTTTGAGAAAGGTGCCGTCACTGCGACAGCTTCCGAGGTATCGTAATACCACAGCGTTGTCAGCTTCGGCGAACTTTAGATTGAGCTGTTTTGGAGGGGAGGGTACTACTTGGAGGGCGAATAAGCGCTCGCGCAAGTTGAACCTTTTCCTCTCTCCAGATTTTGTGGTTTGCTCCCACCAGATTGTTTCGCTAGCTTTAACTTTTTCCACCCAGGAAACCCAAGTTGCTTCGCTGACATTGATAGGGGCAGCTACTACTATGTAATATTCTGCTTTTTCGATCCATTCGCTGGCTGAGGGAGCTTTTAAGTCTATTTCCTCGACGCGATAAAGGGGAAGGTTAGCTGGCAGTTGAGCTGCCAATTTTTTTCGGAAATCCTCTTTATCCATCGGTTCCGTTAGCTCGAAGTCAGCTATTTCGCCGCTGCTGGTTGCACCGAGGGGCAGAGCGTGGGCGAGCGCTACTCGCGGGCTGGGGTGGAATCCGTTTGTAAAGGAAATAGGTAATGAAGCCCGTCTTAAAGCCCGCTCAAACAGCCTTACCAAATCCAAATGGCCTATTAAAGCCATTTCTCCCAGTTTGCCAAACCACACCCGCAGCCGTGTTACTCGGTTTGCTTTGGGTTTTAAGTGGCCAACAAATTTGGGAATTGGTGGCGGTTCGATAACAATATTATGACCGAAATCGGGAGAACATACACCGCAATGAGAGCATCCTTCAAATGAGCAATCTGGCACTGTTGCTGCTTGCAGCGCCCGTTTTAAGTCAGCTTTTAGCCATTCTTTGTTAATGCCTGTATTGATTATATCCCAAGGCAGAGGGTTATCTAATCGTGCCTCCCAGCTTTCGCTGCCTTCCATTACGTTCCATTCGCCTTTTTCTATTTGGCGATATTTCCATGTCAGCCCTGCTTCTGCGATCGCTTGTTCCCAGGCTGCGTGAGCTTTTTCTATATTTTCAAACCAGGAGTCCATCCCTGCTCCTAGTTCCCAGGCGCGATGCACTACTGCTGCCAACCGGCGATCGCCCCTTCCTAGGAAATCTTCTATAGCTGAAATTCGCACATCAGTAAAGTTTACCTTTACCCCTTTTATGCGGCGAAATTCTTCCCGCAGCATTTCCTGCTTGCGTTCAAATTCAGCCGTTGACACCGAATGCCATTGAAAAGGTGTGTGCGGTTTTGGCGTGAAATTAGAAATCGTCAGGTTAAACTCCATGCGCTTGCGCCCTTTTGCCCGACATTCTTGTTGTAGCCAACGCACGGTTTCAGCTATTCCTAATACATCTGCGTCGGTTTCCCCTGGCAAGCCGATCATAAAATACAGTTTTATTTTATCCCACCCTGCAAGGAAAGCTGTTTTCACCCCCCTTAGCAATTCTTCATTTGTCAAACCTTTATTGATAATATCCCGCATTCTTTGCGTGCCTGCTTCCGGGGCAAATGTCAGTGTCCCCTGTCGGGTGCCGCCTACTATGTGAGCAATATTTTCGTCAAACCTATCTACCCGCTGGCTGGGAAGGGAGAGAGAAATATTTTCTTCTTTGAGACGATTTTTAATTTCTATCCCAACCGCAGGTAGTGCTAAGTAGTCGGAACAACTTAGAGAAAGCAGAGAAAATTCGTTGTACCCGGTGGCACGCATTCCCTTTTCGATCGCTTCTACTACTTTCTCTGGCTCTACATCTCTTGCGGGTCTCGTCAGCATTCCTGGTTGGCAAAAACGACAGCCCCTTGTGCAACCGCGCCGGATTTCTACTGTTAGGCGATCGTGTACCGTTGATACGTAGGGAACTAATCCTATCGAGTAAGCTGGTATGGGTGTTGCCACTCGGCGCAATATCTTTTGCGGCACGTCTGGACGATTGGGATGAATGGAGCCGTCCTCTGCCATATCATAAAACTGAGGAACGTAGACTCCCGGTACTTGCGCCAAATCGAGAAGCAATTCTTCTCGGCTCAGCCCCGCTGCTTTCCCTTCTTCTATGACTAGCCCAATTTCTGGCAGTAGTTCTTCCCCATCTCCTATGGCGAAGAAATCGAAAAAGTCGGCGTAAGGTTCCGGATTCGAGGTGGCTGTTTGGCCCCCTGCAAAAACCAGGGGTATATGATGATTATTTTCTCCCAGTTTACCGGCTTTTTCTTTTCTCTGTTGCCAAGTTAAGGGAATGCCTGCTAAATCCAACATTTCTAATATGTTGGTGGCTCCTAGTTCGTAACTGAGGCTGAAGCCTAAGATATCGAATTCTTTTAGGGGGCGGCGCGATTCTACTGCAAACAGGGGTGTCTGAGTGGCCCGAAGTTTTTTAGCTAGATCCGGGGCGGGCAAGTAGGCGCGATCGCATAATTGCCGGGGTTGGGCATTTAAAATATTGTACAAAATTATATGGCCCAAATTTGACGCCCCTACTTCATACACTTCTGGGTAGGTGAGCACCCAGCGAACAGTGTTTTCCGCCCACGGCTTGTGGATGGAGCCTAACTCATTACCCAGGTAACGAGCTGGCTGCTGGATATCTGGCGTTAATAATTCTTCTACTGCAACTGCCACTGCACAACCCTATCTCTTACTTCCAGCTACTACTAATACTTTTTCTCTCATGCTTTTAATATACTGGAATTTGTCAGTCAGGTGCGACAGCCTGGCTTATTTTAAAACTCCACAATCTGGCCCATAAGAGCTTACTGCTGGTAAGAATTGACGATAATACTGGGGCGCACGGCGGCTGGGTGATTTAGATCATTACTACTGTTGAGCGCATATCACTTTCTTTACCTGATATTCAGTCAACAATGAAGACTATATACAGTTTAGTTTATTGATAAGCAAAGGTGTCGCTATGATCCGTCAACTTGTCGAAAAAGCTTTATATATCAAACGTCTAACGCCGGATATCGAAAACGAGATTAATTATGAGCTTACCCGACTGGGGTACATTTCTGATGTCGATTACGAAGCTCTGGAATTGCTGATGACGGAAATGGATGCAGGGCGGATTGAATTAGTGCCCAACCCCTAATACTGCCAAGGCTGCTAGGGTGAAAAGTGGCCATTTATAAAAATTTAACAAATGTACCACATGCAATTCCTACCGTAGAATTCCTACTGTAGGTAATTTGTGAGTGCTGCTAGCAAAAAGTAGCGCTTTCTTAGGGTGGCGCTATAATATGCTAATGCACGGGTTTGCTTTTGTTCGCAATTGCAATTCTCAAGAGGGATTTCAGGCGCTCGCTGAGCTTGCTCTGCTTGCATCTCAATTTCTCAGTCCATTCGACGCATAAAAAACGCCGATATTTATTAGTTTTGATTAATTCTAGTTTTTATTTCTCTAAAGTTTAAAATTATCTGGATGTGCTTGCCAAACTTGCTGAATGAAATTTTTCAATTTTCGGTGGGCAATTATGGGGGCATCTGGGGGTTGGTGTTTGGCGATCGCTTCTAGCTGTGCTAATAAAGGAATTAACTCAGTATCTAAAGCTGCTCTGAATAAGGTAATGGGCAAAAGTAAGTCAGCACCTGCACGCAAATCATATAACAATGGCGGTTCTGATAACAAATGCTCAGTATAGACTACCAACATCAGCGGTCGCCCCCAGCATATCTGACGCGCTTGCACTATATCTATGACCTCTGCATATAGGTAGCTATTTTGATATTCTAGGCAAATTATCTGGCTATTTTGAAAGTATGGGGCTGAATCGCTCATTCTTGGCTTCATAGAATGAAAATGTAAAATATTTTACGAATTTACTAATTTTTACTAATTTTCATAGTTCGGTTATTACTTATTGACTTTTTAGATCTAATGTGGTAACGAGTGGCGCTTAAAGAAAGGTACGGTTATCCGACAAATAAGGGGTGTTGACGAATTGAGTTTTATAGCACAATCTTATTAATATACTGAAAGCAATTGTCAATCACTACGAATAGAGGATAATAGCCGTGTCAGTTGAAACCCTTGAACAACGTTCGACGGTTCGTAAACTCGCGCCTCGCTATCGTGTTTTATTGCACAACGATGACTTCAACACTATGGAGTATGTTGTGCAGACTTTGTTGAAGACGGTACCCAGTCTGACTCAACCCCAGGCTGTCAGCATAATGATGGAAGCGCACACCAACGGGCTGGCTCTGGTGATAACCTGCGCTCAAGAACACGCAGAGTTCTATTGCGAAACTCTGAAAAATCACGGATTGACTAGCACAATTGAACCAGAAGAGTAAAAAGGTGTGCCTATATAACAATAAACCGGTAATTGGTGATTGGCAATTACTCCTTCTTGGCTGAATTTTGTAACTTATAAGGAACTCCATTTCTAATTGCCAATTGCCAGTTACCTTTAAATTGCTGAAAAGCAAGAGTACTGCAGAGCAGAATAATTTTTCATGTTTTAAATTTCAAAAAAATAAAGTTTAGAAAAAATAAAAATTTACTTAAATTTATTGAATAAGGGAGAGGGGCATAATTTATTAGGTAAAGTTGAATATATAATCAAATAAGCAAAAATATGAAAAAATATGAGAATATTAATGATTTCTTCGACGTTTCCCTATCCGCCAAGCAGGGGGGGGACAGAAATCAGAACGTTTAACTTGCTCAAGTACCTAAATTTGCGCCATGATGTAACGCTAGTGACGCAGAGACAAAAAGGAGTAAGCGATTCAGATGTAGAAGAGCTGAGAAAGTGGGCGAGCAATTTGGTTGTTTTTACGCAGGCAGATAAAATAGAAACGAAAAAAAGTATCGACGTAAAAGGTAAGGTGGGGCGGTTTTTAGAGTCGCTAATAAAAATGACACCTCCAAATGTATTATATCGCTACTCAGAAGCGATGCAAGGGTGGATAGACGAATTTGTAAGGGAGGGGAAATGTGAGGCGATCGCTTGCGAACACAGTGTCAGTGAAATATACATACGTCCGCAATTTCGTCAGCAAGTAAGAACAATAATCAATATTCATAGTTCAGTTTCTGGATGGATTCGCAATCAATTAGAGGTGGGAGCTTCTCCCAATCCTTGGCGCGATCGCCTCTATCTAGCTCTGTTATTAGAAAAATACGAAAAACGCTACAGCGAAAAATTTAACTATCTTGTAGTAACAACAGAAGATGATAAAAATCAATTTCTCAAATTAAATCCAAGGGCTAACATAGAAGTGATTCCCAACGGAGTAGATTTAGATTTATTTCCTTATCGACGTGAAGATCCAGGGGGTGAACAGATAGTATTTGTCGGAGCGATGGATGCATCCCACAATATCGACGCAGTACGATTTTTTGCATTAGAAATACTACCAGTACTCCAAAAACGCTATACTTCAGCAACATTTCGGATTATTGGTGCCCGCCCGACAAAAGCAGTGCTAGAATTAGCAAAACGCCCAGGAATAACCGTCACAGGGGAAGTGCCAGCGATCGCACCAGAATTACATCGAGCCACAGTTTGCGTAGTTCCCTTGCGCGTAGGCTACGGCATAAAAAACAAAACCTTAGAAGCAATGGCAGCAGGAGTGCCAGTGGTAGCAAGCGATCGCGGCTTAGAAGGAATAAAAATAGAAACATCAGAAGGCTTAGCAGCCTTGCGAGCGAATCAGATACCAGAATACATAGAAGCACTTACCCGCCTATTTGAAAACCCAGAATTACGACAGCAACTGTCCAAAAATGGGCGCTCGCTAGTAGAAAAGGAGTATACTTGGGAGCAAATCGGTCAACGTTATGAAAAATTATTATTACATGCCAAATGAGAAACCTAACTTTTTAATCACAAGCCCTGAGTAGATGAATAACAACCTTGCCGGTGCCAACAAACCCCTATCTAAATACAAAAACAACCCAAAAATCACACTCCCACCCCAGCGCCAGACAGCAACTTTCCAAAGACAACCAGAAAGCCGTCGCCAAATTCCACCCGACAGACAGGGAAAATTGTCAACAGCTTTAATAGTCAGCATTGCCTTTTTCAGCGGCATCAGCGCGATCGCCGCTGGCGCATGGTTCAGCCTAAAGCTAATTCTAACACCAGAGCAAATCAACTGGGTTGACGAATATTTACCAGAAACAGATAGCATACCGCTAAGCAACAGCAAAAATCCGCCACAGACTTTTGCCGAAATTCAAAAACAACTACAAGAAGAAGGATTATTTACACCTGCCCTCTTGCCCCTCAACAGTAAGACAGCAGAGCTGCCAGAGTCAGAATTAGCATCCTTTCAACTGATGCAAGTAATGGTAGAAGCACTACAACCAAAATCCTTACTCTGTCAGTCTCCCTGTCAGCAGTTGTACGAACTGAGAATTTACGAAACAGTAGCGCCACCCAACAACAAAGCAAGCAAAGAACCCTACTTTCGCCTTTTAAGCCAGATGCCCGTACAAGGTCCAGCAGAATCATTTGTACTAGACTCGCTTACTGACTCAGACTCAAAAAAACAAGGTTCTAGTAAATCCCTACCTCTAACAGCTTTAGAACCCCTACAGGGAGAAGCGCCGGCTACAGGGATTTGGCTGAATTTCACCGGGCATCGTCTGGAAAGTGAAAAAGCGATTTCTTATGGACAAATTTTTCATTTCTATCCTGAAAAAGCCAATCTCAGTTTGATGTTGCAGTGGACTTCACCTGCTGGCAAACTTCCGACTTGGCAGGAAGTAACAGGCGCAGGCAAGCCAGAATTAGTAATCACTCGCGCTACAGGTAATGAACCTTCTTTCCAAGTGTATCAGATTGAATCGCGAAATTTCCTACTCAATCCAATTGCTTTAGAAGAAATTTCTCTCAAGCAGCCGGTTTTAGAAAATCCGGTTTATCGGCAAGCTTTGCAGCTAGCTCGTAGCGGTTTGTGGATACCGGCGGTGAAGCTAATGGAAGCGCTTAAACAGGAGCGCCAGAAGAAGGGTGAAAGTTGGCCACAGGCTGTGCAAGCGCAATTAGATGTTATTAAATTGCACGCCCTGGAAATACAGAAACAATTTAACATTTCTTCAACAGAGCCAGAGGAAAGAGCGATCGCACTTCTGATTGAAGGGCGTTGGCATGAAGCGCTGAAAATTTTCGAAGAAGATTTAGAAAATAGTTACAAAATTGCTCTCGCCCTAAAAGCAGATAAAGGCTCACTCGAAAAGCGATTAGACAAAGCCTTAAAAATATTTCCAAAACAGATAGAGCTCAAAGCTTGGGGGGCACTAATTCGAGCGGCTAAACAAGGTAGCCCCCGCGCTCGCCAGTGGTTAGAAGAGCAGCAAAACAATACTAGCGGCACCGTAGAGCGAGTGCGTGAATTACTAGAAAGAATGGATGTAGCTTTGTCAGAAGCAACTCTCATCAACCACCCAGGCAAATTGGTAGGTTTGGCACTGCCAGTAGAGCAGGTGAATAATGACGATTGGTTGCTACCGAAGAAAGATGAAATTTTGCAGCTAGAAAAGGGGCAAATTTGGTATAAAGTACAGGTGGCGGCTTTTCACGATGGGCAAAATTGGCGGCGAGCGCCATTCAATCAATTGAACCTACCACGAATTTACCCCCAGAGGCGCTTATGGCGAATATTAGGATTAAATCTCGATCCGAAAATTCAAATTAGTGTTTGGATGCCAGATGGGCAACAAAAACTTGTTTCGGCTACTGTAAAGGCGCTTTGGTTTGATAAAGGTATAGTGCAACTTTTAGCATCGGGAGAAATAACACCTGCTGGGTATAGTGCTGGTGCATTAAAACCGCGCCCTATTGCTTTTTCTGTTGATAGATTCCGTTGGTTACAGCCAGATTCTATTATTCTGGGGGATTTAAATCAGCAACAGCCTGCGTGGGTGATGGCAATTTTGACAAATCTCTGGGGCGATTTACAGAAAGCCCGTCGTGTTACAGAAAGGGCGATGCCTAATCTCGAAGAATTACTTAAACAGAGTAGCGATTGGGTAGTACAATTAATTGATGTGAATAATAATAATTTGCCCGATGCAGTGTTAACTTTGCGAGCAGATGTTTTCGCAAACTTGCAACAACCTGGTGCGGCACTGCAAGGAAATGCTGCTACTAGAACATTGATTTTTGATGACGTTGGGGATTTAATTTATAGCGAATTTACAACACATGCAACTCAGTCGCTTACTGGTTTTGCCGATTTGGAAGATGGGGGTGCGGTTGCTTTGGTGGTGGATAGCCCGAATGGTTACATGTTAAAGCGCTGGAATGCAAAGCGGCAAATTTTTGAATAGGGGGATGCGGTAAAAAGCTGTCAGCTATTTTCAGTTAAAGGCATCCATGAGATTAGGTGCCCTGGTAATTGAGATAAAGTGGCTCTGTTTGTAATTTTTTAGCTTTGCCCTCGGCTCTGTTGCTAAAAACTCTTTGGATTTGTGGTATAATTTAATTATGGATAAAAATATAGGGGCTGGTGAAAGCCTTACCCCTATATCGATTGCTTGTGGTTTAACAGTGCCGCAGCTTAGAGTTTATTGGCTGCGTGAAAATCTTTAAATGAACGGTAGCAGTTGTTTGCATCGTACAAGTGACATTCGTTAGTAATCTTTTTTATTAAGGACCAAGAAAACTTGCACTCAATCAGTTTGTCGCCCCAAATTTCTTTCAAACGGCGGTGAGCCATGCGCAAGTTATAGGAAGGAATTGCCGTAGAAATGTGATGGGGAATGTGAACATTGATGTCGTGGCAGAGGAATTCTACCCAACGGGGATAATCACAGTGAACAGTACCGAAGAGTTGGGATTCTGCTTCGTTCCAATGTTCGGGGGATTTGAAGGGAATGCCAGGGGCGGTGTGGTGTATGAGGGTGAAGGTGCTCATCCAAAAGTGATACACCAGCCAGGGTAACAGCCAGAATTTGACAAATCCCCAAATGCCGATGGTGGCGATAAGTAGCGGGAATGCGATCGCGGCTGCAACTATAACAAATAGAACAGAAAATCGCACTTGCTCTTGTTGTTTGCCTTTAAATTTACTCCAGTCAAAGTGCAAAAGTGCCCAGTGGGCAATCGAGCCTAACCACCAAAAACGACCCCTGAGACGGCGATATAACCATTGTATGGGGCTTGCTAAATCGGCATAAAATTCTTGTTTCCAAGGCTGCCAGGCATTATCTTCTTCTAGTTTGTTGGTGTGGCGATGGTGGTGATTGTGGAGGATACGCCAACTATGGAAGGGGTAAATCAAGGGCAACATGGTAATATGGCCCACTAAATTGTTAACCCATTTCCGGTTGGCGAATGAGCGATGCCCACAGTCGTGCCCGATTACAAATAAACCAGTTAGGGCTGTACCGGTAAAAACCCATGCGCTTGGTAGTAGATACCACGGCGCTATTGAAATCGACCAATATCCTAAACCAACCATTAAAACGTTGATTACCACTGATGTCCAAGCTTTGCGCCGATCTTTTTGAAAGCATTCGCGCGGCAGTGTCTTGATGATGTGTTTTAGTTGTAGCGTGGCGCTGGGAGAAATAGGGATCAATTTTTGAGGCTGTATGGTTGATGCTGTCATTTATAGAGTGATTTTCTGTTACTTCGACAAGTGAATCAGTGGTTTTACTGAAAAAACTCGTTTGCGCGTGAAGCTTTAGTAAAATAGAAGCGTAAATCACGCAATTGAGTTTTTTGGCGAACACTCCCGTCTCAAGTTGGTAGGGCGGGAAATTTGGCACTGCAATTTATAAAGCCTCAAAATATATACCACAGTCTTGATTTCTTTGTTTTTCTCCCTATTTTTCCTGTCGCATGAAATTCGCACAATCGTTTTAGTTTCTCTGGATTAAAATTACGGTTTTTGGCGTTTGAGGGTACCGCTTTCGGCTGTGGGCCTATTTTCTAGCCGCTGGCGTTTTAGGGCTTGCAAGTGCAAAAGCAAAGATTCTATTTCAGCGTGTAGGTGCAGGAGCTTGACTTGTTGAGGGGCTTGGTAGAGGCATTTCAGCGATTGGATATTGGCAACCATGGCAGAGTTAGTAACCGTGCTGGAGTTACTGGAAGTTGACATTGGTAATTCTCTAGTTATTCTTGCCTACTGACATCATCAGAAAATTTTACAGGTAAATGTAAGTTAAAAATCCCGATTTATTGAAAAAACCGGAACGCGTAGTTGCGGGTGTCAGTTTGTTGACTAGGTACTCGTCAGCAAGTTGGGAGTCTCAAGGTAAACTAGAGGTAAAGAAAACTACTATTGTTTGCATCCAAAACCTAAAAAAACCGTGACTCTGAGTCTGTCTGCCGCTGATTCTTATGCTTCAGGTGCCGCAGCTATTGCGGGCGCTCGCCGCATTGCCCTGAAAAATTGGCCCGGTTTGATTGAAGCTTATCGCCGCTTTTTGCCTGTCACAGATACTACACCAGTGGTAACTCTGCAAGAAGGCAATACCCCTCTAATTCCTGTGCCTGCGATCGCAAGCCTCATAGGGCGACAAGTAGAAGTTTTCGTTAAATATGACGGACTCAACCCCACCGGCAGCTTCAAAGATCGGGGAATGACTATGGCCATTTCTAAAGCGGTAGAGGCAGGCTCCCAAGCCGTGATTTGTGCCAGCACAGGCAATACCTCTGCTTCAGCCGCTGCTTACGCCCGCAGAGCTGGGTTGCGCGCCTTCGTACTCATTCCTGACGGTTATGTTGCTTTGGGAAAGTTAGCCCAAGCTTTAGTATACGGAGCAGAAGTTCTCTCGGTAAAAGGCAATTTCGACCGAGCCTTGGCAATTGTCCAAGAGATGGCAGCTCACTATCCAGTAACTTTAGTGAACTCCCTGAATCCCTATCGCTTAGAAGGGCAGAAAACTGCAGCTTTTGAAATAGTAGACGCCCTGGGCGACGCTCCCGATTGGCTATGTATTCCGGTAGGAAATGCCGGCAATATCACTGCTTATTGGATGGGATTTTGTCAATACCATCAGCAGGGAATTTGCGCTCGCTTACCGCGAATGATGGGTTTCCAAGCAGCAGGGGCAGCGCCGTTGGTTACGGGCCAACCTGTGGCGCATCCAGAAACCATTGCTACCGCAATTCGCATCGGTAATCCCGCTAGTTGGCAGAAAGCGGTTGCAGCAGCTGAGGCTAGCCAAGGTGAATTTAATGCTGTTACCGATGCCGAAATTCTAGAGGCATATCGTTTGCTGGCAAGTCAAGAAGGTATCTTCTGCGAACCTGCTTCTGCAGCTTCTGTCGCCGGCTTACTCAAAGTTAAAGATAAAGTACCTACCGGGGCAAGGGTAGTTTGTGTTCTCACTGGCAATGGGCTTAAAGATCCCGATGTTGCTATTAATCTCTGCAACAACCAATTTAAGCGGGGGATTGATCCGGATTTATCGGCGGTAGCTGCAGTGATGGGTTTTTAAGGGGCGCGGCGGTACTCTGGGTTGGGCTACTACCGGGGCTGCTTTCCGATTTGAGGATGGCAGCACGGGTTGCCTTTAACAGCTCGATCGTGTCTCCTAGAGCTGTTGTTAAATTCTGTCGTGTTTTTATATGGGCAGCTTGTTCGGCTTTGAGGGCTTCTGCAAGGCGTTCGTTTTCGCTCAAAAGGCGATCGCGTTGCTGCATGACTTCGGCTAGTTTGATTTTCAGTTCGTTAACTGGTATTTTTTCTAATTCTTTTTCTATGGAAATACTTTCGCTGTTATTGTCTGTTTTTAAGAAGGTGTGTTTTTCTTTGAGCTGTTGAATTTCTTGTTTGAGGTTGGCAATAATTTGCTCTGCTTGCTTTGCTTCGGTGCGACGCTGCTGTGCTTCTGTATTATAAAGTTCTCTCCAGTGTTCAGCAGATGCTTGCGCAGCTTCTCGCTCGCTTTGCGCTTGCGCTAATTGTTGTTGTAGTGATTTGATTTCTTCTAACCATTGCGTTATTTCGTAAGTCATATCAATTTTAGGTTATAGTGTTTTGCTCCTTACACTAGATTTTAAATTCCAGTTGTATGTTGCCTACTTTAACAACCATAATCTATAATTGTACTTATAAGGCTGGGTTATTGCACCTTTGATGGAGGCCACTACTGAAAGGCGGAATCGCGCTTTGCTTCGGTAACTGATGAACATAAGCAGGCTCAGTATCGTCTCCTAGAGTTGAAGGCACGACTGAGGATGCCGGTGACGATGGAAAGAAAAATCAATACCCATATTACCCCTCCGGGAAGGAAGGTGAGAACGCCGAAACCTCTAAGCATCCAAACAACGATTGTCAACCCCAAGGTGATACCAAATAGGTATGAAAGGATTAGGGTTTCTGAGTTGGAAGAGCGGCTCATGGATTTGACTCCTTGTGCGAGCGCTTATTATTTACCGATTGTAACTGTCCGGAAATATTTAGGGAATTCCTGACAAATCTATTTTAGTTGGTTACCCTGGTTTTTTTTGTTTCTAAAATTCAATTATTTTATACTCTACTAAGTATTAACTCATCGGACACAAATATGACTGTACCGATTAGATCAGACGAAAGCGATGCAGATGCGGATTTAAACTGGAATCAGGCTGAAAAAACTGCACTTCTGCAGGGGGAAATTTTGCTCAAGACTCAATCTCATACAGCCTGGGGTGGCGCGGTAACTGCTACAATGTATTTGCCATTGCAGCGAGCGCGTGTTTTTGAACTATTGACTGATTATCCCCGCTGGGTAAATTACTTCCCCGCTCTCACTCATTCTCAGATTTTAGGTTTTACTCATGGTAGTAAACGTCTTTACCAAGCTGCTAAAAAAGCTTTTTTATTTTTGACAATACAGGTTGAGGTTTATCTGAGAGTTTTTGAATTTGTTCATCATCAAATTCTGTTTCGCTTGGAAAAGGGGAGTTTTCTTGATTTTGCAGCTGATTTGAAACTGCACGATTGCAATTCTGGTACTTTGCTTACTTATTCAGTTAAAGCTACTCCTACTATTCCAGTGCCGCCTATTTTTATTGAACAAGCAATCAATCTAGAATTGCCTGCAAATATGCGGCAAATGCGGCAAGTTATTTGTTGGGGATAAATTTTTTATGTAAACAAAAAACCCGGCAAAAACCGGGTTTTTCTTTTCTTGATTAACGAGCTGTTATTAATTCCGCTGATAAGCGCTTAAAAACAAGACGCTCATTCTCTACATCGACAAATATGGTGTCGCCTTCGGTGAATTCTCCACGCAAAATAGCTTTAGCAATTTGGGTTTCTAATTCCCGCTGAATGGCGCGTTTTAGCGGACGGGCACCGTATACTGGATCATAGCCGACTTCTGCTAAAAAGTCAAGGGCTGCATCAGAAAGTTTTAGCGAAATCTTGCGCTCGTTCAGTCGTTTTTCTAGGCGACTAATCTGTAAGTTAACAATCTGCCGTAGTTCTTCGCGCTTGAGGCTGTGGAAAATAATTATCTCATCAACCCGGTTGAGAAATTCTGGACGGAAGCTAGCCCGCATTGCTTCCATGACACGAGAGCGCATTTCTTCATATAGTTCTTCATTGCCGCCGAGTTCAAAAATGTACTGCGAACCGATATTGCTGGTCATAATAATGATAGTATTCTTGAAATCTACTGTATGACCTTGAGCATCGGTTACGCGCCCGTCATCAAGAATTTGCAGGAATATATTGAAAACATCTGGGTGAGCTTTTTCAATTTCATCAAATAGCACTACTGCGTAGGGGCGACGACGGATGGATTCAGTTAATTGCCCGCCTTCTTCATATCCGACATATCCCGGAGGTGCTCCAATTAGACGAGAAACGGCGTGTTTCTCCATATATTCTGACATATCGATACGCACCAATGCTTCCTCGGTGTCGAATAAATAGGCGGCGAGAGTTTTGGCGAGTTCGGTTTTACCAACGCCTGTAGGACCTAGGAAAATAAAACTGGCAATTGGTCGATTGGGATCGGCTAAGCCAGCACGTGATCGCTGAATGGCATTTGCTACTGCCGTTACTGCTTCATTTTGTCCGATGACGCGGCGGTGCAGTTCTTCTTCTAATTTTAGCAGTTTTTGCATCTCCGATTCGACGAGTTTGCTGATTGGAATTCCCGTCCACTTGGAGATAATTTCAGCAATATCTGCTTCAGTAACTTCTTCCCGCAGCAGGGATTTGCCACTCTTTTGAGTTTGTGCTAGTTGAGCTTCTGCTGCTTCTAATTTTCGGTGTAAATCAGTTAATTTGCCGTATTTCAGTTCCGCTGCCCGGTTAAGATCGTAATCGCGTTCTGCTTGTTGAATCTCTAAGTTTACGCGATCAATTTCTTCTTTAATTGTCTGAATTTTGGTAATTATATCTTTTTCTGCCTGCCACTGAGCATTGAGGGCTCGCTGCTCTTCTTTAAGATTTGCCAGGTCTTTTTCTAAGCGTTCTAATCTTTCTAGTGAGGCTGGATCACTTTCTTTCTGCAGGGATAATTTCTCCATTTCTAACTGGAGAATTTTACGATCAATTTCATCCAGTTCTTCGGGTTTGGAGGTAATCTCCATTTTAAGACGAGCGGCAGCTTCATCTACAAGGTCGATCGCTTTGTCAGGAAGAAAGCGATCGCTGATATAGCGTGCTGATAAGGTTGCCGCCGCCACTAAAGCACTGTCGGAAATTTTTACCCCGTGGTGTACTTCGTAGCGCTCTTTTAAACCCCGCAAAATAGATATAGTATCTTCCACGCTGGGCTGATCGACATAAACTTGTTGGAAACGGCGTTCCAATGCCGCATCTTTTTCGATATATTTACGATATTCGTCTAAAGTCGTGGCGCCAATGCAGCGCAATTCTCCCCTGGCAAGCATGGGTTTGAGCAGATTACCTGCATCCATTGCCCCTTGAGTAGCGCCTGCACCAACAACGGTGTGAATTTCGTCAATAAATAGTATAATTTGACCGCGGGATTCCGTTACTTCTTTGAGCACGGCTTTTAGGCGTTCTTCAAATTCGCCGCGATATTTGGCACCGGCAATGAGAGCCCCCATATCTAGGGCAATTAATTTACGATCTTTGAGAGATTGAGGTACATCGCCGCTTACTATGCGCTGGGCTAATCCTTCTGCGATCGCGGTTTTGCCAACTCCTGGTTCTCCAATTAATACTGGGTTATTTTTTGTGCGGCGAGAAAGAATCTGAATAGTGCGGCGAATTTCGTCATCCCGCCCAATCACCGGATCTAGTTTACCTTGACGGGCGCATTCAGTCAGATCGCGGCCATATTTTTCTAGGGCTTGATATTTGCCTTCAGGATTTTGATCGGTCACTTTTTGACTCCCCCGGATTTGATCAATGGCGGCTTTCAGGTTCCTTTCATCTATTCTGAATTCTTGAAATAAAGCTTTACCAAAGCGATCATCTTTGGTATATGCTAGTATTAGATGTTCTATTGAGATAAATTCATCTCCATATTGTTTACGATATTCTTCGGCGCGATCAAGTAGTGCATCGAGACTGCGCCCAAGGTAGACAGAGCCACTGCCGATAACTTTGGGTTGACGGCTAATGAAAGCTTCGGTGCGATCGCGCAGGCGTTGTACGTCAATGCCGAGTTTGTTAAAAATACTCGTAGCAAGTCCGTCTTGTTCTAATAGGGATTTGAGTAGGTGTTCGCTCTCCAGTTGTTGCTGTTGAGCTTGTTTAGCAATATCTGGGGTACGAACTATTGCTTCCCAGGCTTTTTCTGTAAATTGGTTTGGGTTGGTAGGTTGCATAGCTGATAGACAAGGTATAAAATTTTTCTAATTAAAGTTTAGACAGTAAGGACGATCACTTAGGTTCGGCGATCGCACCTTTTAATAGAGGTATTGCCGTCTTTTATCAGGTTTCTGGCTCAATTCCCAGAAAGCTCGCAATTGCTTTGCCAAAGGTTCTGCTCTGGCGCGTTTTTTTCTGCTCGTTCGTAACCTGTTAATAAGAGATTGCCTTGTGCATCCCACAACTGGAGCCAAGGCATGGTAATAAACTGGCTTTTTTTAGTTCATAAATGCCGTAGAAAGGAATGGGCATCACTTGTTCGTTAATCCAGAATTTGCCGCACTTCTGAGCTATGTCTGCATGGCAGATAGGGGTGTGCTTGCGCGTTGTTTTGTTTCATTTCCCGAAACAAATTCTAAGACAATCAACGGGGCAATATGTTTTTGCCATAATACATAAGAACGCCGGATAAAATCAATCGGGTGCTTCTGCGCCTTTTTCTGGTGGCTCAGTTATGCGCCAATGCCAGAATCTTGATCTATGCTATTGCCCGTCAGGATTGATTTTCTGTAATATTGGCTGGGTAGTATGATTTGGCAGTGAAGTGGGTAATTCTGGAGGCGCGCTCGCATAATTCATATCTAATTTTTGCTTTTTTAGCATTTGAAAAAATAATATTTTAACTTATTTTACCACGTTGACAATTCATTTTTTTTGAAAAAATGTAAAGAAATATAGCCTGTGAGCGGTGCCGACATTTAACCTCTTGACAAATACACTATTTTGAGTAAAAATAATTAACGTTTTTTTTATATATAAATATAAATAAAAGATAAATTTGTTTAAGAATTAACAGAAAGTAGGAAAGAAGCAGGCAGCGATCGCAATAAAGCATAATGTCATCAAATTTTGTGAAACTAAGCTAAAGCAATTAACAAAAATCCGGAGTAAACCTCTAAAATAGTTTGGATTCAGGGATTAACCCGAAGCAAAAGAAAAAGTCAAAAATTCGAAATCGCTATGCCACGTCGCAACGATATCCATAAAATTCTGCTGATTGGCTCAGGACCAATTGTTATAGGTCAGGCGTGTGAGTTTGATTATTCAGGAACACAAGCGTGTAAAGCCCTACGGGAAGAAGGTTACGAAGTCGTGCTGGTAAACTCTAACCCAGCAACAATAATGACTGATCCAGAAACTGCCGCTCGCACGTACATCGAGCCACTGATACCAGAAATAGTAGAAAAAATCATTGCAAAAGAGCGCCCAGATGCTTTGTTGCCGACAATGGGTGGGCAAACCGGCTTAAATCTGGCAGTAGCCTTATCCAAAAACGGCGTACTAGACAAATACGGTGTAGAGCTGATTGGTGCGAAATTAGAGGCGATCCAAAAAGCCGAAGATCGCCTTTTATTCAAGCAAGCGATGCAAAAGATTGGCCTCAAGTGCTGTCCATCGGGAATTGCCCATACTCTTGAGGAAGCCAAAACAGTAGCCCAGCAAATCGGCACCTACCCCTTGATTATTCGCCCTGCCTTTACCCTAGGAGGCACTGGTGGCGGTATTGCCTACAACCAAGAAGAATTTGAAGACATGGCGAAAGCCGGGCTTGACGCTTCTCCTGTCTCGCAAATCCTAATCGAGCAGTCTCTAATTGGCTGGAAAGAATTCGAGCTAGAAGTGATGCGAGATATAGCAGATAATGTCGTGATTATCTGTTCGATTGAGAACGTCGATCCGATGGGGGTTCACACAGGTGATTCGATAACTGTCGCGCCTGCCCAAACTCTGACTGATAAAGAATACCAGCGATTGCGGGATGCTGCGATAAAAATTATCCGAGAGATAGGAGTAGAAACTGGGGGTTCAAATATACAATTTGCCGTCAATCCAGTCAACGGCGACGTGATAGTAATTGAAATGAACCCCCGGGTTTCCCGTTCATCGGCGTTGGCGTCGAAAGCGACGGGTTTTCCAATTGCCAAGTTTGCCGCTAAATTATCGGTGGGTTACACTCTGGATGAAATTCCCAATGATATTACTAAGAAGACTCCTGCTTCTTTTGAACCTACTATCGACTATGTAGTGACGAAGGTGCCTCGGTTTGCGTTTGAGAAGTTTGCGGGCACTAAGCCGGTGCTGACAACGCAGATGAAATCTGTCGGGGAAGTGATGGCGATTGGGCGAACTTTTCAGGAGTCACTGCAAAAGGCACTGCGTGGTTTGGAAACTGGGCGCGCTGGCTGGGGATGCGATCGCCAAGAAATTCTTCCTAGTCTTGAACAAATTCGCGCTGGTTTGCGCACTCCCAATCCAGAACGGATTTTCACTATCCGCCACGCCATGCAGATGGGAATGACGATTGAGGAAATTTATGAAATCACCGGCATCGATCCTTGGTTTCTGGATAAAATGCAGGAATTGCTGGAAACTGAGAAGTTTCTGAAGCGAACGCCGCTTAAGAGTTTGACAAAAGAGCAGCTTTATGAGATAAAACGTCAGGGATTCAGCGATCGCCAAATTGCCTTTGCTACTAAAACGACAGAAGATGAAGTCCGTGCTTACCGCAAGAGTTTAGGTGTGACGCCGGTTTACAAGTTAGTCGATACCTGCGCTGCTGAGTTTGAAGCTTTTACACCTTATTATTATTCGACTTATGAAGAAGAATCGGAAGTGCGCACCTCTAATAAGCGCAAAGTGATGATTCTGGGTGGAGGGCCAAACCGCATAGGTCAGGGGATCGAATTTGATTACTGCTGTTGTCACGCTTCTTTTGCTCTCAGGGCGGCAGGATTTGAGACGATCATGGTAAACTCCAATCCAGAAACGGTTTCTACGGACTATGATACGAGCGATCGCCTTTACTTTGAGCCTTTAACCAAAGAAGACGTTCTCAATATCATCGAAGCGGAAAACCCAGAAGGTATAATTATTCAATTCGGAGGTCAGACGCCGTTAAAATTGGCAGTGCCTCTACAAAAAGCCCTGGAAAATCCTGATTTGCTCTTGGGTGTGCAAACTAAAATATGGGGAACGTCTCCAGACTCAATTGATATTGCAGAAGACCGGGAGCGGTTTGAAAAAATATTGCGACAGTTAGAAATTAAACAGCCTGATAACGGTATTGCCCGCAATTACGAAGACGCACTATTAGTGGCACGGCGGATTGGCTATCCGGTGGTAGTGCGTCCCAGCTATGTTTTAGGGGGACGGGCGATGGAAATCGTCTATTCCGACGCTGAGCTGGAACGGTACATGATGTTTGCGGTGCAGGTGGAGCCGGAGCATCCGATTTTGATTGATAAGTTTTTAGAACATGCGATCGAAGTGGATGTAGACGCGCTCGCAGATCAAACTGGTCGTGTTGTTATCGGCGGCATTATGGAACACATCGAAGAAGCCGGGGTTCACTCTGGCGACTCGGCGTGTTCGCTCCCCTACATCACTCTTTCCGAATCTGTCTTGAAGACAATTCGCGAGTGGACGGTAAAGCTTGCCAAAGCCCTGAATGTCGTGGGGCTGATCAATATCCAGTATGCCGTGCAAAATGAACAGGTATACATTCTGGAAGCCAACCCCCGTGCTTCTCGGACAGTGCCATTTGTCTCTAAAGCGATCGGCGTGCCCTTGGCCAAATTGGCATCTCGGATTATGTCTGGTGAAACTTTAGAGTCTCTCGGTTTTACTGAGGAAAAAATACCTAAGCACATTTCGGTGAAGGAAGCTGTGTTGCCCTTTGATAAGTTTCCTGGAGCTGATACTCTGCTTGGACCAGAAATGCGCTCTACCGGAGAGGTGATGGGTATTGATCGTGATTTCGGACGAGCATTTGCCAAAGCTGAATTAGCAGCGGGTGTGCGCTTGTCGCAGCAGGGGACTGTTTTTGTTTCACTCTCGGATCGCGACAAAGCTGATGTCGTCCCCGTTGTCCGAGAATTGATTGATTTGGGTTTCAAGATTGTGGCCACTCAAGGCACTCGTCGTGTCTTGCAGGAAAACGGCATCAAAGATGTGGAACTCGTCTTTAAAATGCACGAGGGTCGTCCGCACGTTGTCGACTGGATTAAAAATATGCGCATTCAATATATTGTCAATACCCCTACGGGGGAAGAGTCGCAAACTGATGCCCGCACAATTCGGCGTACCGCTTTGGATTATAAACTGCCGATTATTACAACGATTGCTGGTGCTAAGGCTACTGCTGCCGCTCTCCGCTCCCTTAAGGAGGGTCCCCTGGAAGTGAAAGCTTTACAGGATTATATCGGCTGAAATTTTCTCTTCCAGACTCCCCTTTCTGCAAGGGCAAATGTTAAGAAAGGAAAACATAGCCCGTTTCTAAATCTGGCGGCAACTTTTTCAAGTTGCCGCTCTTTTTTTGCCTGTGATGCTTTTTTAAAAAAGATTTCATAGTACCATTTATTGTCGTTTATATCGCAAGTAACATCGGCCCGCGCAAAAATTCTTTACCGAGGACTAGACAATTCTTATAAAGCTGTTACAATAGTTTACATATCAACAGAAAACTTAAGAAAATCGCAATGGTAACGGCAATTATTTTACTGGCGGTAATAGCGGTGGCGATCGCTTTAAACGCGCAGTTAGCAGCGCAAGAGCGGCAAAAAGCCGAAAGAGCCGTCGTTCCAATTCCCGTAAGAGTTGAAGAGCGCTCGTAATGTCAGCTGAGTCGATACAAAACCGACTCAGTTGAGCGGTTACTTAGTTTGAGAAGGCTGCTATTTGCTAGACAGGCAGCCTTTGACATTTCCCAGGCGGCTGAGGGATTTCTCAGCACGCACACCTTTTCAATCCGTCGTTATTAATCTGGGACAAAAAGGTTATGAAGACTGCTCAGACTTCTACAGATATAGTGCGGGCATACCTGCGAGAAATTGGTAGGGTTCCCCTGCTGACGCACGAGCAAGAAATTATCTATGGCAAACAAGTGCAGCGGCTGACTGCCTTGCAGGAACTAAAAGAAAAACTAGCTGAAAAACTCGGTTACGAGCCCTCTTTGGCGGAGTGGGCAAAGGAAGCGGGAATGTCTACTGACGAATTGCAGCGCGCTATTGCTGAAGGGGAACTAGCCAAACGTCGCATGGTAGAGGCGAACCTGCGCCTGGTAGTATCGGTAGCTAAAAAATATATTAAACGCAATGTAGATTTATTAGATTTAATTCAAGAAGGCACTATAGGAATGCAGCGAGGAGTAGAAAAATTCGACCCGACGAAGGGATATCGGTTTTCTACTTATGCCTATTGGTGGATTCGCCAAGCAATCACGCGGGCGATCGCCGAAAAAGGGCGTACGATTCGTCTGCCTATACACATTACCGAAAAACTAAATAAAATTAAAAAAGCACAGCGCCAATTAGCGCAAAACTTGGGACGAGCAGCAACCGTAGCCGAACTAGCTGAAGCATTAGAATTAACCCCCAAGCAAATTCGGGAATATTTAGAACGCTCCCGCCAGCCCTTGTCACTAGATTTGCGCGTCGGCGATAATCAAGATACAGAACTAGGAGAGTTGTTAGAAGACACTGGCCCTTCTCCGGAAGATTTTGCTATCAACTCCTCTCTGCGAGCAGATCTGGAAAATATTATGGCAGAGCTGACGCCACAACAGCGACAAGTCCTGTCCATGCGTTTCGGTCTGGAAGACGGACAAGCTCTCACTCTATCGAAGATAGGCGATCGCCTCAACATTAGCCGCGAACGGGTGCGGCAAATCGAACGAGAAGCCCTAAGCAAGCTGCGCAAGCGCAAAGCTGACATTAGTGAATATGTTGCAAGCTAAATTTAAATTAGATTTTAGATTTTAGACTTGAGATTTTCTCCTCTAAAATCTAAAATCTTAAATTGGGAGAGCGGCCCATTTTGGTTCGGTTCCGCCTACTATTCGGCAGGCTATAGGATTGCTACATTAATATGTAGAAGCATAACTAAAACTCTTTCCCCATTCCAATACTAACAAATTGAGATCTTTAGGGGGGCAGCAGAAGCTGCTAGGAGGTACAATATGATCAACCCATCCAATCGCACTCCTGATTCCTATGGCAGCGAACCAGAAGTGGGTAATTTGCTGTGGCACTATGTCCAATCCCTAAGCCCGGAAACGATCGCACAGTTATCAAAACCAGCCTCGGCTGAAGTGTTTCAGGTGATGGAACGCAACATAGTAGGATTGCTGGGCAATCTCCCTTCCGAACACTTCGGGATCACAGTAACCACCAGTCGCGAACATCTAGGCAGGCTCCTCGCCTCGGCAATGATTAGCGGTTATTTCTTGCGTAATGCCGAACAGAGGATGCAGTTTGAAAAATCCTTGCAAGCGGCTGAGAGCTGCCAGAATGAAGAATAAACAACGAAAGCGTGCAGACAGTGTTAAGGGTTTAACGTTGAAACGGCTCGGCAGGCTGTGCAGGGAGTCTGCCGAAGTTTATCTTTTTCCAGGTGTGGCTTAGTATAATAGAGGGGATTTGCCGCGTAAGGTGGCGTCGGCAATTGGCAACAAGTGCGCTCGCGCTCAGTGAAATAAGGCAGCGCCCCTTGGATTTCCAAACCCTAGGATTAGGATCAAAAAGCTAGGAGGCAAGATTTTTGGCTTGCTTAATTTGTCCGTGGCAGATACACTGCTAGGCTTAGAATCTTTAAGGATACAATTAAAGCTGCCCATGCGCCAAGAGCTAGCCCCCATCCCCCACAAAAATATCGGCGTTGCTGTTATCTGGAATGACTGCGGAGAAATTTTAATCGACAAACGTAAGCAAAGCGGGCTGCTGGGCGGCTTGTGGGAGTTTCCCGGCGGCAAAAAGGAAGAGGGTGAAACTCTGGAAGCGTGCATTCAGCGGGAGATTCTGGAAGAATTAGGTATCGTTATTGAAGTCGGCGAACACTTAATTACCATCGATTACACCTATACTGATTTTCGCGTCACCCTCAATGTCTATAACTGCCGCCTGATTTCAGGAGAACCCCAAGCAATTGAATGCGATGAAATTCGCTGGGTGACATTAGATGAAATCGATAAATTTACGTTTCCTGCTGCCAATGTCAAAATTATTGAGGCGCTGCGGCAAAAGGCTGGCAAGGGGAAGCAATAGGCAGAGGATAAAAAATATCTTATATAGCTTATTTCTGGTTTTTACAAAACAGAACCAGAGAGACGATATTTTTAAGAAAACGAGTAAAACGGGTTTCTAAAAGAAACAGGGTTTGTTTGTAAGATGGGGTTTCTTTCCCAAGAAAGAAGCGGTGGGGGAGCTTTGCAAGTAGCGCCCGAAAAAGAGAAAATATTCTCAAAGAGATGAGCCTATTCGAGATGGTTTCAGATAAATTCCACCAAGTCTCAGAGGAAAACGAACTCGACGGCTCCGTCAATATATCCGGAAACTGCTCGGGAAAAAGTAAAGCAGCAGTGACGAAGCACCAAGATATACCAGAAGCGATCGCAATTATCATCGGCGCAGGAGTGATTTTCCTGACGCTGGCAGCGAGCGCAATTTTAGCAGCATTGTGGCCAAATTGTACGCGGGAACTAAAAATCTTGCTGCTATTAAGCCTATTTATCGCTCTGAATGTAGCCGGCTTCTGCCTGTGGCGACAAACTTCAACGGCATCGGCAAGCAACTGGCAAAAAGAACTAGGCAAAAGATTGTTATTCCTGAGTACCCTAGTTTTAGGAGCCAACCTGATTCTGATACGATTGCTATTTCACGTCAATGGTTCAATTGCCGAGCTGTTAGCAAGCTGGGGGGTAGGGGTGCTGGCAATATCCTACAGCCTGCGCTTAGCAAGAACTGGCGGATTAGCAATCATACTAATAGGGCTGGGCTACTGGCTAGCTTGGTTCGAGCTAGGAGCAGGGCAATTTTCCTGGCTACAAGCTATAGTACAACACGCTCCTATATTCGCGGCTTTGCTATTCGTACCCCTCGCCTACTGGTGTCAGTCGCGCCCGGTGTTTATCCTGGCGGCGCTGACTCTTTGCGGCTCGCTAGAAGTAAATTTGTGGGCGGCATTTGCAGCGGTGGGTGTGCCACTACATTGGACGGCAGCGATCGCAATCGCCCTCCCACCCGCCTTGCTGTGGAGCTATGACGACTCCCTCTATCTCCGGCGCACAAGCAAATTCCCTCATCTTTCACCCAAAATTTTTCCGTCTTTTCGCCGCGACGCTCGCTCCCTAGCACTGGTATTTCTTGCGATCGCTTTTTACATTCTCTCTTTCCATAGCTTCTGGGCAGATAACACCCAAACCCTTTCTCTCAAAGAGGCTATCGATCCGGCAGAGCTACAGGAAGGATTACTCTATCTCTTCGACGTGCTATTAATTGCAGGCGGTTGGGTAGCACTTTTTTGGCGACGACGCCCTGAAGGCAGTAATGCTAGCCGCACCAGTAACATTCTCGCTTGCTTGATTGCTATTGCTGCCCTGGCACAATTCTGGCATCTCGGTATCAGCCCGATTGGTGCGCTCGCTACCCTAATTTTCAACGCGCTGTTGTTTCTCCTCGCTGCTGGTTTGATTCGTGCTGGCACGGCAGGAAAAACACAAGCTTTGTGGTTCGGTTTGGGGTTGCTTATTCTACAACTGCTCAGCCGCTTACTCGAATACGCTAGCACTCTAGAAGCGATCTCTGTGGGCTTGCTTGCAAGCGGTGCTGCCTTTTTCGCTATCGGTTTTTGTTTACGAATCTGCTCTGGTTTAAAACAGCCAGGATTGCGGGGATTGGGAGATTGGGGGATGGCTGCTGCGCGCTTTTTTCCCGGTAGGGCTGCTCGTGACATACTCCCTCGCTGACTCTGGATGTTTTTATAACCTAAGCAAAAGGGCGCTCGCTGCTGCCAAAGCCGCATCTACCAGTTAAGAATTTTTATAGTTTAATTCCCGTCGCTATAACTCAACAGTCGTAAAAATTGTCGGTTGCTTGCTCGCACCCGAGGCGGGGGCAACACATTGAGGCAATCTACCGTCAAGCCAAGGAATATGACAACTTTAGTTGTGTCATAGTCCTGTTTTTAAACTATCAAAACAGTGACAGATTAGAACAATCAAGCTAATTCTTTCAAACAATAGAGCCCATAAAATATGGTTTCAGAAAAATTTCGCTACCAGTTACGCCAAGAAGTCGAACAATGGCGGGCTGAGGGGCTGATTGATGCACAGCTGTATCGACAATTAGAAGAACGCTATCAATTTGACAGTCTGGAAATAGCAGCGCGCAATCGCTTTATCGGTATTTTCATGGGGTTGGGGGGAATCCTGCTAGGTTTGGGTGCGATCGCTTTCGTGGCAGCAAATTGGCAAGTGTGGTCCCGGGAATTTCGCGTCATGCTATTGCTTAGCGTGTTTGTTGGCGTGAATGCAGCGGGATTCTATCTGTGGCGAATTGCTCCTGTATCCAACGCCAAAATCAACACAGAACCCTCTCAAACCGGCTGGCAGCAGCGGCTGGGGGAGGGGTTGTTGCTGTTGGGAGCAATCCTCTTGGGAGCGAATATGGCGCTGATGGCGCAGATGTTCCACATCGGTGGTTCCCTATTCGAGCTCTACTTGGTTTGGGGGCTGGGAGTGTTGGCAATGGCTTACAGCCTACGTTTGACTTCTCTTGGGGTTATGGCAATCCTCCTTTCGGGTTGCGGTTATTTGCTTAGTGTATTTGATTGGAATTCAAAACAGGATATTTCTTGGGTACAGATACTCATTCAACATGCACCGTTAGCGGCGACTTTGTTATTTATTCCCCTTGCCTATTGGTGCCGCTCGCGAATAATTTTTGCCCTGGGAGCAAATGCCGTGATTTTTCCCCTGCTTACCTCTATCAGTCAAGGGTTGAATATAGCTCCTGGTTTTTTCTTTGCGCTCGCTTACACATTGCCGCCAGCTCTATTATGGGGCTACGATGACAGAAATTTTCCAACTTTTTTATGCAGCCGGATTTTTCAACCCCTCGCTCGCCGTTTAGCTCTGGTTTTTCTTAGTATTTTATTTTATTTTTCTTCTTTTAATTTGTGGTCTAATTTCCCCAGCCAGACAGTGGAAATTTCAAAGTTGCTGAGCAGGCCATTGATAATTGATATCATCATTCTCGGCGCTATTGCTATCTGGGAATGGTTTTCTCTAGCACGTCGCGAGAAAAAAAATAAGCTCAGTAAGAGCACGATTCTGACTTCAAAATTTGTCGCCTTTTTGATGGCGATCGCCACTTTAACTTCTATCTTTAACCTGAGTATTTACCCAATTCCAGAACTGACTGTTTTCATTTTTAACCTGTTGCTATTCTTTTTAGCTACAGCATTAATTCGGGAAGGGCTGACAATAACAAATCGCCGCTTTTTTTGGGGCGGAATGCTGCTATTGACGCTGCAAATTATCAGCCGCACAATCGAATACAATACCGACTTAATCTTAAAAGCGCTTGCTTTTTTTGCGTGTGGCATAGCTGTTATAGCAGCCGGATTATGGTTTGAGCGCTATTCATCAAGGTTAAAACCTTCAAAGGAGAATTCTCTATGACTTCTAATCGCGAAGATTCCCAATCAGAAGTGTTAGAACAAAAATTAGCCCCTGAAAGTGAAAAAGATAACGAGTCTACGGTTAATTGGCAAACCCCCAAAAAGCCAATGCAAGCTTGGCGACTGTGGGTACCCTTGCTTTTCCAAACTGCGCTAATTGCTGCCGTACCCGCACAATCTGTTTATACCTACATGACAGGAAAAACTGTTATTTTACAGACAGCACCAGTAGACCCTTATAATTTTCTTACAGGCTATTATCAGACTCTCAGTTATGATATTTCTCTCCCCAATAATCTGAAAAAACTACCTGGTTGGAAAGAATTGCCGGGAACAATTATTCCCTGTCAGCCAGAACAAGTAGAAATAGAAAATTGCAAAGAGGAGAAAAAAATCGATGCGGGAATTAGTTTTTATGTGATTTTGGAAAAACCGAAATCCTCTAATTATTCTGGGCGCCCGCAACCTTGGAAGCCGGTAAGAGTGAGTATTAAACGCCCTTCTTTATTGCCAGAAAATCAGGTAGCTCTCAAGGGTAAATACAACGGCTGGCGAATAGAATACGGTTTGGAAACTTATTACATACCAGAAAAAGAACGCGATCGCATTAATAATGAAATCAGCAAAGCTCAGCAACGCCAAACTGAAGCACCTGCGCAGCCGCAACCTTTTGTTGTAGAAATAAAAGTAGATGAGCGAGGTTATGCTGTGCCAGTTAGCTTTTGGGTGTATAATCGCAATTATCGTTTCTAACCTCTCATCTGTAACTGAAGTGACATGTTATTCAGCCCGCTTTCGTCGGGCTTTTTCAGTTTATCTTCATTCTTGGGAGTGGAGGATATCGGCAGCTCAATAATAAATTCTGCACCTTCTCCTGGTGCCGAAATACAGCTCAACTTGCCCTGATGTTTTTCCTCCACAATTTGGCGAGAAATCGACAGCCCCAATCCTGTACCAGCTCCCACTTTTTTAGTGGTAAATAGTTGCTCAAATGCCCGTTTCATAACTTCGGGAGACATTCCAGGACCATTATCTTTAATGGAGATAATTACATTTTTATTATCGGCGCTGATTTCGGTGCGAATCCAAATAGTCGGACATTTGGTATTCTGGATTGGGTATTGATTTTCCTTTTCATCTGCCAAGCACCATTTTCCCTGATCTTCTAGTGCGTCAATCGCGTTGGCTAGGATATTCATAAATACTTGATTGAGTTGTCCCGGATAGCAATCAATCAGCGGTAGGTTTCCATATTTGGCAATTACTTTTATTTCTGGGCGGTTTTTATTAGCTTTGAGTCGGTGCTTTAAAATTAATAATGTACTTTCAATTCCTTCGTGAATATTAAAAGCAATTTTAGTAGTGTTATCTGCTCGCGAAAATAACCTGAGAGACTTGCTAATATTCAGTATGCTTTCCGTTCCTGCTTTCAGAGATTTGAGCAGGTAGGGCAGATCTTCCATTAAAAATTCTAAATCAAAGCTTTGAATTTCAGATTGAATTTCTTTGTCTAGCTCTGGGTATTTATCAATGTATAGCTTTAAAATTTTTAAAATCTGATATAAATAGTTCTCAAGATATTTGAGATTCCCAGAAATCGAATTGACTGGATTGTTTATCTCGTGGGCAACTCCTGCTACCAATTGACCAAGGGTAGACATTTTTTCATTTTGGACTAATTGTATTTGAGTCTGCTGCAACTCTTGCAGGGCTTTTTTCAGTTCAGCCGTACGCTGTTCGACTTTTTTCTCTAACTCTTCTGCTAACTGTTGTAGTGCTGTTTCTGCTGCAATTCTTTCGGCAATTTCCTGTTTCAATAATTGATTTTGAGTAGCATATTCCTTGGTTAAATAATTTAGTTTTAAGTGTAATTTAAGCCGAGCAATTAATTCTTCTTTTTGAAATGGCTTGGTAATATAATCAACTGCCCCTATTGACAAGCCTTTTACTTTATCAATGGGGTTAGATAGAGCTGTCATAAAAATAACGGGAATGTGGGAAGTAGCAGCATTGGCTTTCAGGCGATCGCAAGTTTCAAACCCGTCTATTCCCGGCATCATTACATCCAATAAAATTAAATCTGGTTGAGCGTATTCTGCTTGCTTGATTGCTGTATCGCCATCTGTTGCAACTATGATTTCCCATCCTTCCGAAGCTATTGTATTTGATAGAAATTTCAAATTAATTGAACTATCATCGACTATCAATATTTTGGCTTTTTCGATGTTAATTGACGTCATGGCTCCCCCTAAATATTCGATAAACCCTGATTTTCGATGATTCAGAAGCTTTTTGCTTGCCGAATCTACGGATAATAGAAAAGAGAGGTTTCGGTTAACTTTATGCCGACAATTTCTGTCAAATCAAGCCAGAAACTACTGCTCTTTTCCCAAGTAATATCGACTTTTAGTTGGTTTCCCATTTTAATCGCATTGCCACCGTTTCTCGTCGGTGCCGGTAAGACTCTGGAAATATATCAAGCTTAAAATCTAATATTATTTTATCTGTTTCATTGGCTGCTGACATCCATGGGCGTCATTTGCTTGCATAAATTCATCAATAAAATAATACTTAATTCATTTTATTGATGATTTATAGTTTGTGGTTTTATCTTTAAAATGCAATTTGAATTATAAAGTTTTGTTAACAAAAAAAGGGGAGAATTTTGTTCTCCCTTATTGTTCACTTTTAAGTTTTTTGGTCAATCGATGCGAAAATTAAAAGGCAAGCGAGCGTAAACCCCTTTCGGATCATTAAAAGTTTGTAGAGCCGCCAGCTCTTGCTGGAGTAGCTGCCACTGTGCCGTCAAAGGATCGAGGCGCCTGTGATTGCGGGAAGCTTTAGCGCCAAGAAGTTTTTGCAAAATCCGCTCTTCTATACTGCGGGATTTGGGATACTCGTCAATTTCCCAGTTGTCTTGCAAATTGGCCAACTTTGCTGCTGCTTGGATAGCGTCTTGCAAACCGCCGATTTCGTCAACTAAGCCAATTTTTTTTGCTTCTATGCCGGACCAAATTCGCCCCTGAGCGATCGCTGCGACATTTTCTTTAGGGAGATTACGGGATTCAGCAACTTTATTTAAAAATTGCTCATAAATTTTCTCTACAAACTGACGATAAATAGCGATTTCTTGCTCAGTTTTGGGACGAAAAACGGTTTCAGCGTCGGCATAGCGGCCGGTTTTGACTACATCCCAAGTGATACCATTATTATTAGCCAATTGTTGCACATTTGGCAGCAACCCGAATACCCCAATCGAACCCGTAATTGTCGTCGATTCGGCAAAGATGCGGTTACCATAGGTAGAAATCCAGTAACCTCCAGATGCAGCATAGTTGCCCATTGAGACAACTACCGGCTTGGCTTCGCGAGTAAGTTTCACTTCCCGCTGAATCACCTCAGAGGCGGTAGCACTGCCGCCGGGGCTGTTTACTCGCAAAACAACGGCTTTGATATTTTTGTCGAGGCGGAGTTTCCGCAGTTCTTTAGCGAGGCGCTCGCCACCGACATCTGTCGAACCTCCTTCGCCATCTACAATATTGCCCTCGGCATAAAGTACAGCTATGCGGTTTTTACTGTTGCGGCTGCTTTTGATATTGGCTTCGCTGACTTTGATGTAGGCAGGTAAGCTGATTTGACGGAAGAAGTTTTCTTTGTCATCTTTGCCAGAGAGTTTTTTGAGTTCGGCAATCAATTCGTCAAAATAAGCAACTTTGTCGACTAATCGGCGAGCGCGCGCTTGTTGAGCCATTAGTATACCTTGACTGTCTGCGATCGCCTGCACCTGTTGTGGGCTCAACTGTCTATATTTACCCACACTTGTACGGAATTCTCCCCACAAATCCCCAAGCATTTTTTCAATCTGTTGTTTATTCTCAGGGCTTAACTTAGTGCGCTCGAACGGTTCCACTGCCGACTTATATTTTCCAACCCGCACCACCTGCACACCGATGCCGTACTTTTGTAGTGCCCCTGTCAGAAACATTGTCTGGGAACTGAACCCGTTTATTTCCACTTGACCGAGGGGATTCACCACTACAGTATTTGCTACCGAACCGAGAAAATATTCTTCCTCCGTCCAATCCTGATCATAAGCTATAATAGTTTTGCCTGCTTTGCGGAACCTTTCTAGGGCTGAGCGCACTTCCTTGAGAGTGGCGAAGCCATTTTTTGTGTCACTCGTGCTGCCTTGCAGGAAAATCGCTGCGATTCGCGAGTCTTTTGTAGCTTTGTCGAGCGCATTGAGAACCTCCCGCAAGGTTATAGATTCGCCAGCCTCGTCAAAGAGGGCTTGTTGGATTACTTCTCCTGTTGTTGATATTGGCTTGCTGTCGGTAATTTTCAGTGACAAATCGTAAACCAGCACCGATTTGTCTTCGACTTTGGGGCTACTGTCGCTGAATGTGGCGGCGATTATTATCGACATTAGCCCCACTATTCCCAGTGTCGATAACAGTACGAGCCCGAGCAAGCTTCCTACCAGACTGGCAAAGGTATATTTTAAAAAGTCACGCATTGTAGCCATCCTTGGCAAGATTATCGGTGCAGAGGGGATTTTAGACTGGTGATTTCATTCTTAAAATAGAATTCAAAATCCGGATACTAACCTATCTAACCTCTACTTTAACTATCCTAATCGCTGCAAAGCTCCTGAGCGTTTTAGTTCTGAGAGGCTGGAATTTCCGGTACAAAACAGCACTGTAGCAATTTCTGTCATTAACATTTCTGCTAGTTCGCTTACTGCTGCTTCTGATTCTGCTGCTGCTTGCAAGAATGGCCATGCTAACCCGGCGATATCTGCTCCTAAGGCGATCGCTTTTGCTACGTCTATGCCATCTCGCAATCCTCCAGAAGCTATCAAAGGTATATTCGGGGCTACAGCACGAACAAGAGTAATGCACTCGGCTGTCGGCAAACCCCAGTCAGCAAATGTTTTTCCCAACCGACGTTGCCGTGCATCTTTTGCCCGCTCTCCTTCTACTTTTGCCCATGATGTACCCCCCGCTCCTGCTACATCGATCGCTGATACTCCCGCCTCAATCAGTTTTTTTGCCATTGCTGCAGATATGCCGTTGCCCACTTCTTTTACAATCACTGGCACCGGCAACACTCTGCATAATTTAGCAATTTTGTCAAGCAGTCCGCGAAAATTTTTGTTGCCGTTTGTTTGCACGCATTCTTGTAGGGGATTGAGGTGTAAAATCAGGGCATCGGCTTGTAGAGTATCGATAGCGCGCTGACACTGTTCGATACCATAAGCATAGTTTAGCTGTACTGCGCCTAAGTTAGCAAATAATAAAATATCAGGAGCAAGTTTGCGCACTGCAAACGTATCCGCCACCTCTGGATTCTCTACTGCCACCCGCTGGGAACCCACCCCCATTGCCAGTTTGTATTGCTGCGCCACTTCAGCCAGCCGATAGTTAATCTTTTTGGCTTCTTCAGTTCCCCCTGTCATTGAGGAAATCAGTAGCGGCGCACCCATGGGTTTACCCAGAAATGTCGTTGTGATATCGATTTCAGCAAAATCGAGTTCTGGCAAACAGCAGTGTATAAAACGATAGCGTTCTAAACCCGTTGTTGTTTGACGAAATTGCACATCTTCTTCCAAACAGACGCGCAAGTGTTCTGCTTTTCGGTTTTGGGTTTCTTTTGCAGAGCTAAAATACAAGTTCACAGTTAATTAAAATACCGCAAGTGACTGAAAGGCTCTCCTCCAGATTACATCGAAAACGCATCCAGTTTAACTGCTTGATTTAATTAGCTCCACAGCATCTCGCCCATCTTCATCATATAAATATACTTTCACTTTTTCTTCTTTAGCAGTCGGTAGTTTTTTACCAGTGATATCTGGGTGTATCGGGAGTTCGCGGTGCCCCCTATCTACTAATACTGCCAGCCAAATCTTCTCAGGTCTTCCGTATTCGTTGATAGCATTGAGGGCAGCGCGAATAGTGCGCCCTTTGTAGATAACATCATCGACTAATACTACAGTTTTGTCGGTGAGGTCAAATGGAATATTTGTTTTTGTAGGGGTGCGTACGCCGATTTTGTCTAAGTCATCTCGATAAAAAGTAATATCGATGCCTCCTACGGGCACTTGTACGTTTTCTAGGGCTTCGATTTGACGTGCCAACATTTGCGCCAGGGGATAGCCTCTGGTATAAATGCCTAAGAGTACCAGTTTAGAAAAGTCTCTAGCTTTTTCAATCACCTCGGACGCCATGCGATTGACAGTCCGGCGCACTTCGTCACCTGAGAGAATTTCTACTACTTCCGAGGGCATAGCAAGTAACTGAATTGTGACGTCCTCGCGGGCTTCTCTAGCCTGGCGGATGAACGGGTTTTCAAGTATTGTATCTTAAGAAAGCCGTATCTCGGGAAAAGGATAATAAAGTGGTGGTTTCTGCGCTCGCCCCTCAACTGGAAAAAATAGTCGGTGCTAATAACGTTATCTCCAGCCCAGAAAATCTGCCCCCACCCCTAAAACAAAAGATAGCAAACGCGCTCGCTCCAAACACCCAGATTGATTGTGTGGTGTATCCCAACACCCAAGCTGAACTTGCTGAAATTATTGCAATGGCTCGCCGTCAGCGTTGGGGCGTCTTGCCCTATGGCAGCGGCAGTAAACTCAGTTGGGGCGGTTTAGTAAAAAATGTCAATATCGCTATCAGCACCGAGCGCCTCAACCGTCTAATCGCTCATGCCGCTGGCGATATGACGGTAACGGCAGAAGCGGGAATGAAATTTAGCCAGCTACAGCAAATTCTCGCCCCTGCAAATCAATTCCTCGCCCTCGCTCCTGCCTATCCAGATAGCGCTACTCTAGGCGGTATCGTCGCTACGGCTGATAGCGGTTCCCTGCGGCAGCGTTATGGAGGCGTGCGTGATCAACTAATTGGGTTTTCTTTTATCCGCTCCGACGGTTTGATAGCAAAAGCCGGTGGGCGAGTGGTAAAAAATGTAGCTGGTTATGACTTGATGAAATTGTTTACCGGTTCTTACGGCACATTGGGGGTGATTTGTCAAGTCACATTTCGGGTTTATCCACTGCCAGAAGCATCAAAAACGGTGCTGCTGACTGGAGAAACAGAAGCAATAGCCTCTGCGGCAAAAATTTTACTTGCTTCTGCCCTGACGCCCACTGCTATGGATTTGCTGTCAACACACCTGACACGGGCGCTAGCAGCTACATCGGGAATGGGATTGCTTATCCGCTTTCAAAGTATTCCAGAAAGTGTTTCACAACAGAGCGAGCGCCTTATAGAAATTGGTAAAAAATTAGAATTGCAAAGCAGTATCTATACCGATACTGAAGATTCTGCTCTATGGCAAAGATTAAGAGAATTAATGTTGCCTGCCGCTGAAAAAAATACTATATTTGCCAAAATAGGAGTCAAACCTTCTGCAGCGGTGGCTACTCTGAAGCAATTTGACGATTTAGTAAGCGATTCTGGTTTGGGCAAGATTCACGCCCTCAGCGGTTTGGGATACCTGCGATTTGACAGCGAAGGAGCAGTCGAGCGTATATCTAAACTGCGATCGCTATTATTAGTCAACAGCGGATTTCTCACAGTTTTAGAAGCCCCGATTCCTGTAAAACAGCAAATTGATGTCTGGGGATATAATGGCAATGCACTGGATTTAATGAAAAAAATAAAACAAAAGTTCGATCCAGAAAATATATTCAGTTACCATCGTTTTGTAGGCGAAATATAATAAAATTAGCAAATAAAAATCATTATGCAAAATTTAGAATCATTAGCCATAAACCAAGATAAATCTACAGCGGCATTGAGCAACTTCGATGCTAAACATCCACCCGATCCGAAAATAATTGACACCTGTGTTCACTGTGGGTTTTGCTTGTCAACTTGCCCTAGCTATCGTGTGATTGGCAAAGAGATGGATTCTCCCAGAGGGCGCATCTATCTCATGGATGCAATTAATAAAGGTGAAGCGGCACTGAATTCAGCGACGGTGCAGCATTTTGATTCTTGTTTGGGCTGTCTGGCTTGTGTAAGTACTTGCCCTTCGGGTGTGCAGTATGATAAATTAATATCTGCAACTCGCCCACAAATAGAGCGGAATTATAAGCGCTCAATAGGCGAGCGCATGTTGCGCTTTATGATTTTCAATCTTTTTCCCTATCCTAATCGCTTGCGCATCCTGCTTCCCTTCTTGTATCTTTATCAGAAATTAAATATACAGAAAACAGTGCGGGCGACGGGATTGCTGCAAAAATTATTCCCGCGCTTGGCGGCGATGGAGTCAATTTTACCGCAAGTAAACCTCAATTGTTTATGGGATAATATGCCGGAAGTTATCCCAGCGCAAGGAGAAAAACGCTACCGTGTAGGGGTTATTTTAGGCTGTGTGCAGCGGTTATTTTTCTCACCAGTAAATGAGGCAACGGTGCGGGTGCTGACGGCAAATGGATGTGAGGTGGTGATACCTAAATCTCAGGGATGTTGTGCGGCTCTGCCAGCACACCAAGGGCAAGAAAAACAAGCACAAGCGATCGCTCGTCAAATGATCGACAGTTTTGAAGGCACCAACGTCGATGCTATTATTATAAATGCAGCTGGTTGCGGTCACACTTTAAAAGAATACAGTCACATTTTGCAAGATGATTCTAATTATCGGGAAAAAGCGAAAAAATTTGCTAGTCTAGTCAAAGACGCTCAAGAATTTTTAGCACAAATCGGCTTGACGGCAAAACTTTATCCTCTGACAGATAGAGAACTGACAATAGTTTATCAAGACGCCTGTCACTTGTTACACGGACAAAAAATAAGCCTGCAACCGCGTCAGTTGCTGCGGCAAATTCCAGGAGTAAAATTGCGCGAACCCATAGACGCCGCCTTGTGCTGCGGCAGTGCCGGTGTTTATAATATGTTGCAGCCAGAAGTAGCGGATGAATTGGGAAAGCAAAAAGTAGAAAATTTGCTAAACACAGGGGCAGAATTAATTGCATCGCCCAATCCAGGTTGCTCGCTGCAAATCAAAAAACACCTGCAAATGAAAGGGAAAATATTACCCATAATGCACCCAATGGAATTACTCGATTTTTCGATTCGAGGTGTTAAATTGCAAAAATAGAAAAAATTGTAATAAAATATTATATGTTACAATTTGGGGAATTTTAATTTTTTTATTTTAATCTCTGGATTGTGAGTAGGGTTGGGAGAATGAGCAAATCCCTCGAACTAGAAGAATTTAAACAACAAATCGCTACTATTTACAATCAGAGAAGCCACAAGTATGATAGCGAAGGGAATTTGCACCAGCAATGGGCTTACCGTCTGGTGGAATACGCTCATCTTCGCAAAGGAGAAAGAATTTTAGATATTGCGACGGGCACGGGATTAGTAGCTATTGCAGCAGCTGAGCGCGTTGGCGAATCAGGGCGGGTTGTGGGAGTAGATATTTCTACTGGTATGCTGCAAGTAGCGAGGCATAAAATCGAGGCAAGGGGTTTGAATAATATTCAACTTATCCAAGCCGATGCAGAAACTTTGGATTTTCCAGATAATAGTTTTGATGTAATTTTCTGCGCTTCGGCGTTGATTTTTATGAAAGATATTCCTGCGGCTTTGCGTCTTTGGCATAAGTTTCTTGTGCCGGGTGGGCGTATAGGAATTCAGGTTGTTGCGGAAACTGCTTTTGTCACAAGTGTTGTGTTACAGAAAGTTGCTAAAAGGTATGGTGTAGAGTTAATTTTAAACGAGTTAACGGGCACGGAAGAAAAATGTTACGTTTTGTTAAAGGCAGCGGGTTTTGAAGAAATTGAGATAAGAGCCGAGCAATTTGGCAATTATGTCACTTTGGCTGAGGCGCAAGGGATGTGGGAAAGCATATTAAATTTTCCACTTTGTCTTTCTTTGAGGAAATTAGAGCCGGAAAAATTAATGCAAGTCAAGGCTGAGTATTTTGACGAACTTGAAGCCTTGGAGACTGAGAAAGGTATTTGGAATGATATTTTAACTTTTTTTGTTTTCGGGCGGATTTTAGATAGGAGCGCTACCTTACTTTAGCTTAGCTACGGCGAGGGTTTGTTTATAGATTTTAATTTAGCAGCAATAGATTCGAGCTTTTTCTTCTCGCGTTTGAGTTCTTCTTCTAAATTTTGAAGCTGTTCTCGACGGGCTTCAATTTCTATAGCGCGGCGGGAAAGTTCTTGACTCTGTAGAGTGAGAGACTGCCGCCACTGCTCGACTCGTTTTGTTTCTTGTTGCAAAAATGCGGGTGTTAGCCCTTCCACGAGATATTGTTGTATTAGTTCTAAAACCCAGTTTGTGGCGTTTTGTATGCTGTTAATTTGGTGGTTGGTGGAAATTTCGACTAAAACAAATACGCCTTCGCCTGGTGTTTGTAATTCTGTAGAAATAATAATTTCTTCGCCAGAAAGAAAAGCCCAGGTGCCTTCGGATTTCTGGCAAGCCAGCAATTTTAAGTCAGTTTTGCCTAAGAATCCTTTTTTTTGCACTAGGGCTAAGTAAAGCATTTTCTAATATCTGTTAAAAGTAACCAGTAGGGAGCGCGAGCGCACGCCCCCTGTAATTTCTTTTTTAGAGTTTGCTCAACCGAGCCTTGAGAATTTCTGCTTGTTTCTCAGCTTCAGCTAGGGAGGAGCGTACTTCCTCTACTACATTAGCTGGAGCTTTGTTGATAAAGCTGGCATTACCCAGACGCTCGGTAAGAGATTTTACTTCAGCTTCTACTTTAGCTAAGTTTTTCTCGATTTTGCCACGCAGTGTCTCGATATCCACCACGCCAGCGAGGGGAACTAATACTTGTATAGTTCCTACTACGCCGACAATTGTTCCCGTGGGTTCTGACTCTAGGGTAGGTGTGATGATTAATTCCTCAACTTTTGCTAAATCTTTGATATAGGATTGGCAATTTGTGAGGATTTGACGTTCGCGCTCGCTTTCGCTTTGCAAAATCACTTTAATTTTTGCAGCTGGTTTTACATCTGCTTCTACTCTCAAATTGCGAATTGTGCGAATCGTACCGATAAGCAGCTCAAAATCAGATTCTAGTGTCTCATCGATGTAGCTCGCCTCTGCTGAGGCGGGTAAATGAACTGCTTCTGCAGCGGCGCTAGTGCGGAGGGCAGAAATTTTCACTGTTTCTTGGCGAATCTTCTGATTTTCGGATTTTTCCTTACCTAGCAGTGTCTCGTTGACGAATTCTTGAATAGTTTCTAACAGTTCTTTGCGAGATTCTGCCAAAATCAAATAGCGAAAGATAAACCAAATCGAGTATCCCAAACCTATCAATTCAAAAGTTTGTGGCAGCAAAGGAATTTCGTTTACTGCTACTACTGGCGCTAACCCGATTCTCAGCAGGAAAGAAGCGACTACTAATAAAATAAAGATAGCGATCGCACTTTTATACGCTGCAAATAATTCATCAAAATAATTTGGCCAACTTTTAAAGAAATCCAGCACCTTTTCCAGCAGAGGCGGTACTGGTAGAGATGTTAATAAAGACTTTAGTTGCCAAGAGTGTGTGGCAGTTTTTTTTGGAGTTTCTGGATATTTTTCGCTGCTTTTTGGAAGCGTAATTATTTCTGGATATGCTTGTAGTGCTAGACTTTCTCCTTCTCCCGCTTGGTTGAGAGTGTGCCATATTTCTTCGGTGATGTGCGGCATGAAGGGATGCAATAGTTTAAGAATCCCTTCTAATACGAAAGCAAGCGTTTGTTGCGCTACCAATCGGGAAGTGGGATTATTTCCGGAAAGTCGGGATTTTACCAGTTCGATATACCAGTCGCAGAATTCACCCCAGATAAAGTCGTAAAGTCCTTTTGCTGCTTCGCCCAACCCGTAGTTATCTATATATTTATTAGTTTGCTGCACTATTTGAGAGTAGCGGGAGAGAATCCAGCGATCGCTAATTTCCAGGTTTTCTACAGGTTGCCCCAACTGTGCTGGAGTTTTTCCGTCTAGATTCATGATTACGAATCGCGCTGCATTCCACAACTTATTAGTAAAATTGCGCGATGCTTCTACTGATGGCGATTCATCTTTTTTGCGATCATATTCCAGACGAATATTTTGACCCGCTCCTGCCACTTCTTTAATCAGGGTATAGCGGAGAGCGTCAGTGCCGTACTTATCAATCAGCAGCAGTGGATCAATACCATTGCCTGCCGACTTAGACATTTTCTTGCCTTTTTCATCCAGCACCAAACCGTGAATATACACATCTTGGAAAGGGATTTTGCCGGTGAAGTGCGCCGCCATCATCGTCATTCTTGCCACCCAGAAAAAGATGATGTCGAAGCCGGTGACTAAAACGCTAGTGGGGTAGTAAAAAGCCAGATCCACTGTTTCTTCTGGCCATCCCAAAGTAGAAAAAGGCCACAAACCCGATGAAAACCAGGTATCGAGAACATCGGGATCGCGTTTGAGTTTGATATCCTTACCAAATTTAGCGATCGCTTTTTCTCGTGCTTCCGCCTCAGTTTTAGCAACAACAAAAGGAGTTGAGTCAGTAATTTCGCCTGCGGTGTAAGAAACAACGTACCAAGCTGGAATCTGGTGTCCCCACCAAAGTTGTCGTGAGATACACCAATCTTCTAATTTCACTAGCCAGTCGTGGTAAACTTTCCTCCAGCGCTCTGGCACAAAATTAGGTAAATTTTCAGTATCCAGGGCTTGAAGAGCGCGTTCAGCGAGGGGACGAATTTTGACAAACCACTGAGTTGAAAGTAGAGGTTCTATAGGAACCTTAGCACGTTCACTGTAAGGCACCGTATGATTGTAGGGTTCCACCTTTACTAAAAAGCCCTCAGCCTCAAGCCGCTCCACAACACCCTTGCGAGCGACAAAGCGATCCTGACCTTGGAACGGTCCTGCATTTTCATTCAGAGTACCGTCCTTATTCATAATATTAATAAAAGGCAAATTGTGGCGTTTGCCCATTTGAAAATCATTAGGATCGTGCGCTGGCGTCACCTTCACACAGCCCGTACCGAATTCTGGATCGACCAATTCATCGGCAATAATAGGAATTTCCCGCCCCATTATTGGCAGTTTCACCATTTTCCCGATTAAATCCTTATAGCGAGCGTCATTGGGATTTACTGCCACTGCCGTATCGCCTAGCATAGTTTCTGGGCGAGTAGTTGCCACTTCTACAAAACCGGAACCATCTGCCAAAGGATAGCGGAAATGCCACAGGTTACCTTTTATCTCTTGATTTTCAACTTCCAAATCCGATACAGCAGACTGAGAGCTAGGGCACCAGTTTACTAGGTACTCGCCGCGATATATCAGCCCTTCTTCGTAGAGACGGATGAAAGCTTCTTGGACTGCTCGCGACAAGCCTTCATCCATTGTGAAGCGTTCCCTAGACCAATCTACAGAGACACCCAATCGCCGTAACTGATTGACAATCATGCCTCCTGATTCTGCCTTCCACTGCCAAGCCCGCTCTAAGAATTTCTCGCGCCCTATTGCGTAGCGATCGGTTCCTTCTTCCTTAAGTTGTTTTTCCAGAAGGGTTTGCACCGCGATGCTTGCGTGATCCGTTCCTGGCAGATAGAGGGTGTTGTAGCCTTTCATGCGGTGGTAGCGCACCAGCACGTCTATCAAAGAATTATTGAAAGCGTGCCCCATGTGCAGGCTGCCTGTGACATTGGGTGGCGGAATCATAATGCAGTAGGGTTTGCCGCCTGCGTTGGGGTTAGCTTTGAAGATTTGGCGTTCTTCCCAAAACTTTTGCCACTTTGCTTCGGTGGCTTGGGCATTGTACTGGGGGGGGAGGGTTGGGATCGTGGTAGCAGTCATGCGATTGGCAAAGGTGAACGGATGAAAAAGCTACTGTTCACATTTTGCCACAGTAACATCCTCTAACACTAAGCAGGCGGTATATTGGTAGTTTCCAGTATTGCTATTGGAACTTTCTACTACTTTAGTTAGGTTATTGTAACATACCCCAAATGCAATTCCCCGCACAGGAAGGCAGAAAATAGCGGTGTTTTGATAAAAAAACCCCTGCCAGGGCAGGGGATTTTTTTAAAAACCTAAATCACACAAAACAATCAACCGAACTTACCTGCTGTAGAAGCTATCAAGAACGCCGCATAAGTGAGTACATATCCCACTGTAAAGTGAGCCAATCCCACCAAGCGAGCTTGGACGATGCTCAGTGCTACCGGTTTATCCTTCCAGCGC